>NZ_JACHJR010000001.1:2737361-4106041 GCF_014203705.1 Kitasatospora gansuensis | reverse complement strand
GCAGCAGGCCGAGGCGCTCCGCCGGGGCCTGCTGCCCGACCGGCTGCCGGTCTCTCCCGGCCTGCGGCTGGCCGCCCGCTGCGTACCCGCCGCGCTGGAGCGCTCGGCCGGCAGCGACTGGTACGACGCCATCGCGCTGCCCGACGGCACCTTCGGACTGACCGTCGGCAGCGTCTCCGGCGACGGCCCCGGCGCGGGCCCGGCCTCCGCCCCCGGCGCGGCCGCCGCGATGGGCCGGGTCCGGGCCGCGCTGCGGGCGTACGCGGTGCTGGAGGGCGAGGACCCGGTCTCCGTGCTCGGCGACCTGGAGCTGCTGCTCAAGACCACCGAACCGAACCGCTCGGCCACCGCGCTCTACGCCTGGGTGCAGCCCGAGGAGCGCCGGATCACGCTCGCCGGGGCCGGGCACTGCCCGCCGATCCTGGTCACCCGGTACGGCGCCAACTTCGTCGAGACCTCGCTCTCCGCCCCGCTCGGCATGCTCAGCTGCTGGGAGGCCCCGGGCGTGGAGCTGGACGCCGAGCCCGGCGACCTGCTGGTGCTCTACACCGAGGGCCTGGCCCGCCGCTGCGGCACCACCCTGCACGCCGGCCAGAACGCCCTGCGCCGGGCCGCCGCCGACGCCCCGCGCGAGCTGCGGCAGGACCCGGACCGGCTGCTCGGCCACCTGCTGGCCGCCGCCCCGGCCGCCGCCGACGGCTCGGACGACCTGGTGCTGCTGGCGGCCCGGTTCGAGTAGGGGGTGTCTCCCGCTCAGTCGTTCGGTCCGGGGTCCGTACCATGGGGCCTACGGCCGCCCACGCGCGTCGCGATCCGATGCGTCCGGGGCGGAACCACTCGCAAGGAGGCGACGTACGTGACCGAGGACCGTAGCCCGGCGGCAGCCGAGAACCCCGAGGGTGCCGCAGGCGGTGACCAGGCCGAGGAGCAGCCCGTCAAGGGCCGCAAGAACGGGCTGTACGGAGAGGTCTCCGACGAGCTGGCCACCTCGATGAAGTCCGGCTGGGCCGACACCGAGCTGCGCGGCCTGGAGCCGGTCGCCCAGGCCTCGTACGCGGCCGAGCGGCGGGCCAGGCTGTCGGCCGCCTTCCCCGGCGAACGGCTGGTGGTCCCCGCGGGCAACCTGCGCACCCGGGCCAACGACACCGAGTACTCGTTCCGCGCCGCGAGCGAGTACGTCCACCTGACCGGCGACCAGACCGAGGACGCCGTGCTGGTGGCCGAACCGGTCGACGGCGGTCACGAGTTCAGCCTCTACCTGCTGCCGCGCTCCAACCGTGAGAACGGCGAGTTCTGGCTGGACGGCAACGGCGAGCTCTGGGTCGGCCGCCGCCACAGCCTGACCGAGGCCGAGCAGCTGCTCGGCCTGCCCTGCCGGGACGTCCGCAAGGCCGTCGAGGAGCTGCAGGCCGCGCCCGAAGCGCCGACCCGGATCGTGCGCAGGTACGACGCCGGCCTGGAGTCCGCGCTGGCCGAGGTGCTGGACGAGGACCGGGACGAGGAGCTCAAGACCTTCCTGAGCGGCCTGCGGCTGGTCAAGGACGACTGGGAGATCACCCAGCTGCGCGCCGCCTGCGACGCCACCGTCAACGGATTCACCGACGTGGTACGGGAGTTGGGCCAGGCCGTGGCCACCTCCGAGCGTTGGATCGAGGGCACCTTCTGGCGCCGCGCCCGGGTCGAGGGCAACGACATCGGCTACGGCTCGATCTGCGCCGCCGGCCCGCACGCCACCACCCTGCACTGGGTCCGCAACGACGGCGACGTCCGCCCGGGCGAGCTGCTGCTGCTCGACGCCGGCGTCGAGACGCACACCCTCTACACCGCCGACGTCACCCGCACCCTGCCGATCAACGGCCGCTTCAACGCGCTCCAGCGCAAGATCTACGAAGCCGTCTACGACGCCCAGGAGGCGGGCATCGCCGCCGTCAAGCCCGGCGGCCGGTTCCGCGACTTCCACGACGCCTCGCAGCGCGTGCTGGCCGAACGCCTGCTCGCCTGGGGCCTGTTGGACGCCTCGGTGTACGACGTCGAGAAGGTCCTGGAGCTCGGCCTGCAGCGCCGCTGGACCCTGCACGGCACCGGCCACATGCTCGGCCTGGACGTGCACGACTGCGCGCAGGCCCGCCGCGAGCAGTACGTGGACGCCCTGCTCGAGCCCGGCATGTGCCTCACCGTCGAGCCCGGCCTGTACTTCCAGCAGGACGACCTCACCGTCCCCGAGGAGTACCGCGGCATCGGCGTCCGGATCGAGGACGACATCCTGGTCACCGCCGACGGCAACGAGAACCTCTCGGCCGGCCTGCCCCGGCAGGCCGACGAGGTCGAGGCCTGGATGGCCCGGCTGAGCGGCTGACAACCCGCCGGCTGACGGAGGGCCGGCACCCCGCCCGGGGTGCCGGCCCTCCGGCGTCACTGCGTCTTCACGTGGATCGGCAGCTCGTACTCCGCCTTACCGAGCGACCGAATCCCCTTGCTGACAAAGGCCATGGCGGAGAAG
This sequence comes from Kitasatospora gansuensis, assembly GCF_014203705.1. Classification (NCBI taxonomy): domain Bacteria; kingdom Bacillati; phylum Actinomycetota; class Actinomycetes; order Kitasatosporales; family Streptomycetaceae; genus Kitasatospora; species Kitasatospora gansuensis. Next base: position 4,103,541 of record NZ_JACHJR010000001.1, on the reverse strand, counting down.
TGGTGGGAATTCATCTGGTCCTGACGGGTGATCCTGACCCGGAAGGTGACGGTACGACTCTTCCCGGGTGCGAGCGGGAACGCGGCGGACGTGGCGGTGTACGCCCAGTCGGAGTGCTGCCAGAAGGCCGGCACCGAGGTCCAGCCGGCACCGTCTTTGCGCTCCAGCACGCCGTCCGGCCGCTTGGTCACGTCGACCGGGCCGTCCAACGGGTCACCGGTCAGCACCGGTTCGACGGCGTTGTAGGCGGTGGCACTGATGTTGGTCCAGGTGACCGGGAAGGTCACCACCTCCCGGTCTCCCTCCACGCTGGTGGTCGCGGCACCGAACCCGATCCGGATGTCGCTGCTCTCCCCCCGGTTCAGGGGATCGGCGTGCTTGCTCAGGTCAAGGCTGTTCACGATGGACAGCAGGTCGTCCCGGTAGTCGTCCCGCAGGCCGCTCGTCGACACCAGGACCTGCTCCTTGTGGAAGGACCAAATCTGGGTGGTGAAGCGCTCCCTGGCGTTGCACTGCACCAGCCACTTGGTGGTCTGCGCGTAGTGGCCGCCTACTGCGGCGACCGACCGCTCCGGCTTGCCCACCAGCCTGAGGTCGTCGCCCGACCCGATTCCGTGCGGGCCGTCCCACACGGGGCAGTACGGCTGGGTGCCCCAGCCGCCGTCCACGTCCAGGCTGCTCTCGTAGGGCCAGATCGCGTTCTCCACCTCCGTCGCGGTGTTCCAGACGCTGATCAGGACGCCGTAGGGATCGCAGATGCCCGCCTTCGCACGTGCCGAGGCAGGCGCGTCAGGGGCGAACAGGCACACCTGGCCGTACGCCGGGTCCGGCCTCTCCATCGTCCAGCCCGCCGGGAGACCGAAGGTGACGTTGCGGAAGGTGGTCGGCGTCGGCGCAGCCTTGCTGCTCGCGCTGGGACTCCCGGAAGGCTCGGCCGAGGTGCTCGGTGACGGCGACGGGGTGGGCGACTCGGTCGGGGTCGGCGACGCGCTCACGCTCGGCGGAGCAGGCGCCGGGTCCTGGTGGATGGCGGTCGGGGTCCCGTTGAAGGTCAGGTAGCCGGCTACCGAGGCGGCCAGGCCGAACATCGCGATGCCCAGGACGAGTCGGACGGGCCGGAGTCGGCGGAGGCGGCCGGAGGGCGGCTGGGCCGGGCGCAGGTCGTGTGGCGAGATCGCGTTGGCGCGGGCTGCCAGGGCTTCCCGGAGCAGCTGCTCGGTCGGCGTTCCGAGGTCGTTCTTCTCCGTCATCGGACCTTCTCCAACTGCTTCTCGAGGGCGTCGAGAGCCCGGCTGGCGGTGGACTTCACGGCGCCCCGGGACAGGCCCAGGGTCTCGGCGATCTGCGCCTCCGACAGGTCGGACCAGTAGCGCAGCACCAGTACTTCGCGCTGACGGGAGGTCAGCTCCTGCAGGGCGACCAGCACCCGGCGGTGTTCGTCGTTGAGCACCGCGTGCTCCTCCGCCGAAGCGGCGTCGGCCACGTGCGGCGGTACGTACTCCCGGGCGGTCTTGCGTCGGCGCAGCATCGAACGGGCGCCGTTGACCACCGAGGTCCGCAGGTAGCCGAGGGCGTTGTCCAGGTCGTCGAGCGTCTCGCCGTGCCGTTGGTACAGCGCGGTGAACGCCTCCTGCACGACGTCCTCGGCCAGGTCCTGACGGTCCACCAGCAGCACCGCCATCCGGACCAGGCCCAGTCGGTGCGCGTGGTAGAGCTCGGTCAGCGTGGGGCGCTCCTCGCCCGACGGCCCGGCACCCACCACCCGGAGGCCCGATCGGCGCCCGGCCCCGGCCGGCCGGTCGAGGTCGGCCGGCTCGGCTGCGGGCTCGGCTCCGAACAGGAGCCGCCACACCCCCCTGAACGCGCCGCTCCCGGAAAATCCGGGCTGCGGGGCGATCGCTATGGACATCTGCTTCCACTCTCCCCCGGGACGTCGCTCGGCAGGGCCTGTACGACGTCATCACCTGATACCACCTGCGGTGGCCTGCGTGATTGTGCCTGCACGCGGTCGGCCGGGCCGCTCTCAACCTGATAGACGTGCATCCCCCGGGGAGGTTGCAGGCCGGTTCGGAGATTTCCCACCGGCCCCGCCGTAACGATCCACGCACATTTCCCACACAAGTCCGCCGGATCATCACTCTGCCCACGAACCATGTGACACGCTCGGGATGCTCCGTCGGAGCTCGACCAGAACCACTCCCCGGGGGATGCTCCGATGTACCTGCGCCGCCTCGTGCTGCCCGCCGCCGTGGCCACCGTGCTGGCCGCCACCGCCCTGCCCGCCGTCGCGGCGGAGGACGTCACCGTGCTGCACGTCGACCGGCGGTCGAAGCAGTGCTCGGACGCCGGGTCCGGCTCGGCCGCCGCACCGTTCTGCACGGTGCAGGCGGGGGCCGACGCGGCCAGGGCGGGGCAGACCGTGCTGGTGCACGAGGGCGGGTACCAGGAGCAGGTGACCGTCCGGCAGTCCGGCGAGCCGGGGCGGCCGATCGTCATCCAGGCGACGGGCTGGGACCAGCCGACGTGGCCGGACGTCGAGATCTCCACGTACGGGAACGAGCAGCGGCCCCGGGGGTTCGTGCTCTCCGGCGTGCACGACGTGACGGTCCGTGGCTTCCGCTTCTGGACCAGCTCCGAAGCCGTCCTGGTGGAGAACTCGCAGCGGGTCACGGTCGAGCGAAACCAGGCCGACAACAGCGGACGGCTCGGCCCGACCCCCGCGATCCGGCTGGCGGGCGCGACCACCGGGGCGGTCGTACGCCGCAACCACGTGCTCTACAACGAGAGCCACGGCATCGCGGTCGACGCCGGGGTCACCGGCGCGGTGGTCAGCACCAACGTGATCGTGGCCAACCGGGGTGGCGGTGTGGTGGCCACCGACGCACCCGACACCGTGATCACCAGCAACACCCTGATCGGGAACTGCGCCGGCGGCGTCGCCCTGGTCGGCGGTTCCCCCCGCACGGCCGTCCGGAACAACGTCATCACGGACTCCGACCACTGCACGGCCAACGTGCAACTGCGGGTGTCCGAGGGGTCGGTGCCCGGCACCACGGTGGACCACAACGTGGTCCACCCGCTGATGGGCGGCGCCGGTTACCGCTGGGGCGGGACGAACCACACCACCCCCGAGCAGCTGACCGCCGCCACCGGACAGGGGGCGCACGACCTCGGCGACGACCCGAAGGTGTCCCGGAGCAGCTACGGCTCGCCCACGCCCGCCGACTCGGTTGCCCAGGACTCGGCCGACGCCTCGGCCCCGGGCCAGTTGGATATCGACCTGCTGGGCAACCCCCGGGCCGACAACCCCCTGCGGCCCAACTCCCCGACCGGCTTCCACGACCGAGGGGCGATCGAGCTGCAGGCGATCGACTCGCTCGCTCTGAGCGTCGATCAGACCACCGGCCCCACCCCGCTGCCGGTGACCGCCACCGCCAAGCTGGTGCGCAACTGGCCGGGCGAGACCTCGTACAGCTTCGACTTCGGCGACGGCAGTGCCCCGGTGCGCTCCAACGAGCCCACCGTGCAGCACAGTTACCCGGCCACCGGGACGTATCAGGTCACCGTCACCGCCACCGACCCCGCCTCCGGCCGGTCGCTCTCGTCCCGCCCCGAGCGGGTCACCGTGGTGGCACCGGGCGATCTGGTCGCGAAGCTCTCGGTCAAGCCGCGGCAGTACTACGGCGGGCCGCTGGCCTACGAGTTCGACGCGACCGGCAGCACCAGCCCGTGGCCGCTGACCGGTTTCGAGTACGACTTCGGGGACGGCACCCCACGCTGGACCGGCGGCCCGGAGGCCGCGCACAGCTACGCCCGGCCGGGGACCTACCAGGTCACCGTCACCGGCAGCGACTCCTCGGGCCGCCGGGCCACCAGCACCCAGCAGCTCCAGGTCGCCTACTCGGCCTCCGGCTACGTCCCGATCACGCCGACCCGGGTCGCGGACACCCGGGAGTCCGGCCCAGCCCTGTACGCCGGCGAGCAGACGCAGGTGAAGCTGCCTCAACTGCCGGACGGCGTCCGGCCGGAGGCGGTGGTGCTCAACGTCACCGCAGTGGCCGGCTCGCAGCCCGGGTACCTGACCGTCCGGCCCGACGGTCAGACCTCGCTGCCGGGCACCTCGAACCTCAACTACACCGCCGGGCAGGTGGTCGCCAACCTGGTGACCGTGCCGGTCGGCGTCACCGACCAGGTGGAGATCATCCCGTCCGCCAACGGCACCCACGTGGTGGTCGACGCCGTCGGCTACTACCGCGCCGGCACCGGCGACGGCTTCGACCCGGTCACCCCCGCCCGGCTGCTGGACACCCGCACGAGCGCGCCGGTCGGACCGGGCGGCACCACCTCGATCCAGCTGCGCGGCACCCACGGCGTCCCGGCGGACGCCACCGCCGCCGTGCTCAACCTGACCGCGACCGGGCCCACTTCGGCCGGATACCTCACCGCCTACCCGAGCGGCACCGCCCGGCCCGGCACCAGCAGCCTGAACTTCACGCCCGGCCGGACCGTGGCCAACCAGGTCCTGGTGCCGATCGGGGCGGACGGCCGGGTGACGGTCTTCAACTCCGGTGGCAGCACCGACGTGGTGGCCGACCTGTTCGGCTACTACGGTCCGAGCGGCGGCTCGCTGTTCACCCCGGTCGCCCCGGCCCGGCTGCTGGACACCCGCCCCGGCGGCGCGCTGGGTCCGGACTCCAGCACCGTCGTCCCGGTCGGCGGCGGTAACGGCGTGCCGGCGGACGCCACCGCCGCGGTGCTCAACCTGACCGCGACCGAGCCCGGCCAGGCGGGGTACTTCACCCTGTACCCGGACGGCGGCAGCCGCCCCGGCACCTCGAACCTGAACTTCACGGCCGGTCAGACCGTGCCCAACCACGCGACCGTCCCGCTCGGCCCCGAGGGCCGGGCCCGGCTGTACAACGTGGCCGGCCGCACCCACGCGGTGGTCGACCTGTTCGGGTACTTCGGCAAGCGGTAGGCGGCTCAGCAGACCAGGCCGAGGTCGGCCGGGGTGGCGGTCTTCGGGTCGACCGGGCGGCGGCCCTCGGTCGGCCAGCCCTCCCGGATCCAGTACTCCAGGCCGCCGATCATCTCCTTGACCTCGCGGCCGAGCGCGGCGAGCTTCATCGCGCCCTTGGTGGAGCCGTTGCAGGCGGGGCCCCAGCAGTACACCACCAGCAGCCCGGCCGGGAGTTCGGCCACCCGCTCGGCGGTGATCTCGGCGAGCGGCAGGCTGATCGCGCCGGGCAGGTGGGTCTTGCGGTGGGCGCCCTCGGCCCGGACGTCGATGACGGTGAAGTCCTGCGCAGTGCCCTTTTCACGACTGTCCCGCATCGCGTACCAGACGTCCGCCGGGTCGGCCTGGCAGCCGAGCCGCTCGGCGAAGAAGGCGAACGCCCGCTCGGGCGAGACGGCCGGGATCGCGGTCACGGGCGAGGTGGCGGTGAGAGTGGTCATGTCCGGGCTCCGGTCGGTCGGTTGTGCTCGCTGGCTGGCGACTCCATCCTGCGATCCGGGCACCGGCCGCCGACAGTGGCGTCCACGACTACACTCGCCAAGATCCCGCCAGCCCGTCCAGGAGTGTCCGATGGCCGCCCAGCCGCCCGCCCACCCCGTCGCCGCGCCCGTCTCCGCCCCTGTCGCCGTCAGCATCGGCCCCCGCCCCGAGCCGGTGCACACCATCGCGGTGTACGCCTTCGACGGCATGGCCCCGTTCGAACTCGGCGTGGTGGTCGAGGTGTTCGCGCTGGCCCGGCCCGAGCTGACCGGCCTGCTGGCCACCCCGTGGTACGGCCTGAAGGTCTGCGCCGACCGGCCGGGCACCCCGCTGACCGCGGTCGGCGGCTTCTCGATCACCGCCCACCACGGTCTGGACGAACTGGCCGCCGCCGACACCGTGATCGTGGTCGCCGTCCCGAACACCTTCAGCGGCGAGGTCTCCCCCGGCCTGGTAGCCGCCCTGCGCACGGCGCACGAGCGCGGCGCCCGGATCGTCTCGATCTGCTCCGGCGCCTTCGCCCTCGCCGCGGCCGGTCTGCTGGACGGCCGGGAGGCCACCACGCACTGGCGGTACGCCGAACTCCTCCAGCAGCGCTACCCGTTGGTCAAGGTCAACCCCGACGTGCTGTACGTCGACCACGGCTCGGTGCTGACCAGCGCGGGCAGCGCCGCGGGCATCGACCTCTGTCTGCACCTGGTCCGCAGCGACCACGGCGCCAAGGTCGCCAACACGGTGGCCCGCCGCTTCGTCGTCCCGCCGCACCGGGCCGGTGGCCAGGCCCAGTTCATCGAGGCCGCCGTCCGCCCGGTCAAGGAGGAGGACGACGGCATCGGCCGCTCGATGCAGTGGGCCCTGGACCACCTGTCCACCCCGCTCACCATCACCCAACTCGCCCGCGCGGCCCGGATGTCCGACCGCTCGTACCTGCGGCACTTCACCGCCCGCAACGGCACCAGCCCGATGCGCTGGGTGATCACCCAGCGGATCGCCGCCAGCCTCCCGCTGCTGGAGACCCCCGACGGCACCGTGGAGGAGATCGCGACGGCGGTCGGCTTCGAGTCGGCCGCCACCTTCCGGCACCACTTCGGACGCACCATGCGGACCTCGCCGACCGCGTACCGACGGGCCTTCGGGCGCGGGGTGGCGTAGCCCGGGTGACGGCGTGACAGTTCGAGCCGGATCCGCGATGATGCGGATCTACTTTCGAACTGTCTCTCGACCTGGCCGACGGGCCGGCTGTCGAGCATCACCCGGGGGATCCCCAGCTCCGTGCGCACCAAGAGAATCACCGGCCTGACCGGCTCCATCGCCCTCGTTCTCGGCCTCGGCCTGCCGGCCACGGCCGCCGCCGAACCCGCCGACACGCTCTACGTCAACAACAGCGCGGCCTGCTCCGACCAGGGCACCGGTGCCCAGGCACTGCCGTTCTGTCAGATATCCGCCGCTGCCGCCGTGGTGCTGCCGGGTCAGACCGTCAAGATCGCGAGGGGCTACTACGGCCCGGTGAAGATCTCCCGCTCCGGTACGCCGGAGCGGCCGATCACCTTCACCGGCGACCGGCTCGACCGGTGGCGCGACACCATCGCGTGGATCAACAGCGGCACCGGGCTCCAGGTGTCCGGGGCGCACGACGTGGCGATCGAGAACCTGTCCGTCAACACGACCGGGACCGCTCTCCTGGTCGAGAACTCGGACCGGATCCGGCTCGACACGCTCACCCTGGACACCGACCAGGTGACCACCCCGACCGCCCGGCTCACCGGCACCAGCAGCGATCTGACGCTGAGCCGGAGCATCGTGCGCACCGCGCAGCCGGGCCGCGCCCTCCAGGTGGAGAGCGGGGTCCGGGGCAGCACGGTCACCGGGAACCAGATCACCGGCTGGGGCTCGCCGCTGATCTCGGTCAGCGATGCCCCGAACAGCAGGCTGACCGGCAACACGCTGTCGCTCCGGTGCGGCACCGTCATCCGGCTCGCCGGGGCCTCGGCCAACTCGGCCGTGCACAACAACGTGATCGGCGTGCCGGCCGCCGAGCCGTCGAACTGCCCGGAGCAGGACCCGGCGGTGCTGGTCGAGGCGGCCGCCGCGACCGGTACCACCGTCGGTCACAACGACCTGCTGCCGGCTCCCAACGCGGCGCCCTACCGCTGGGCCGACCACGACTACCGGACTCCCGCCGAGCTGACCGCGGCCACCGGCCAGGGCGGCCACGACGCCCTGACGGACCTGAACTCGGTCCGGGTCGGCGACGAGCTGACGGCCCTTCAGCCGGGCTCCACCGCGATCGACAGCGCCGACCCGAACGCCCCCGGCGCCCTGGCCACCGACCGGTTCGGCCGCTCCGCCGCCGACCACCCGCAGGTGGCCAACACCGGAGCAGGCGGCAGCTTCCGTGACCGGGGGGCCTACGAGCTGGTCGGCGCAGTGGCCCTCCCCATGCAGCTCGCCAACCCGGGGCCGGCTCCGTACCCGCTCACCACCACGGTCACGGTCCGGGCCAAGTCCAACTGGACGGAGCCGCTGAGCTACCTGATCGACTTCGGGGACGGCTCGGCGCCGGTGGCCTCCACCACGCCCAAGGTCGACCACACGTACACCCGCAGCGGGAAGTTCACCATCACCGCCGGCGTCAGCGGCGCGGACGGGAAGCCGAGCACCATCAGCTCGTTCCAGCCGGTCGTGGTGAACGAGCCCGGTCTGCCCCAGGTGGCCTTCGAGGCCAAGCACTGCGCCGCCTCCTACCCCGACAGCTGCTACCGCCCGCTGGCCTTCGTGATCGACACCACCGGGACCACCGCCCCCTGGCCGCTCGACAGCTTCACCGTCGACTACGGCGACGGCAGCGCCCCGACCGGCAACCTGTCCGAACCGCATCTCTACGCCGCGCCGGGTGACTACAAGATCACCGTCACCGCCAAGGACAAGGGCGGCCAGACCGGTTCGCTCACCAAGACGGTCGCCATCGGCTACCAGCCCGCCCGGTTCACCGGCTGCTGCCCGGAGCGGATCCTCGACACCCGTACCGGCGTGTCCCCCGTCAAGGTCGGTTCGGGCGAGAAGGTCACCGTCCGGGCCGGCCAGGGTGGTTGGGGCGGCTGGCGGGACAACGCCATCGTGCTCAACGTGACGGCCGTACTGCCCTCCGGCGACGGCTTCCTCACGGTGGCCCCCGGCGGGACGCCCCGGCCGGCCAGCTCGAACATCAACTACACCAAGGGCTCGATCGTCCCGAACCTGGTCACCGTCCCGGTCGGCCCGGACGGCACCGTCGCGATCTGGAACTCCGGTGCGCCGGTGGACATCGTGGTGGACCGGATCGGCGCGTACAACCCCGACTACGGCAGCTACTTCAACCCGGTGACGCCCCGTCGGGTGGTGGACACCCGGGACGGCACCGGCGTGAACGCCGGGAAGCTGAAGTCGGTCTGCTACTCCTCGGCGACCCCGCCGACCAAGCTGAACGCGCGCACCCTGCCCGGCGTACCGGCCGACGCCACCGACGTGGTGCTGAACGTGACGGTGACCGAGCCCGAGCAGCCCGGCTACCTCTCGATCAACAGCTACACCGGCACCTCGAACCTCAACTTCGCCAAGGGCGAGACGGTGGCCAACCAGGTGATCGCGGCTCCCGACTCGGAGGGCATGATCTGGTTCTGCACCGGCGCCGGTTCGCTGCACGTGGTGGCCGACATCTCCGGCTACTACAGCCCGAGCAGCAGCGGCAGCGTCTTCACCCCGGTCCCGCCGGTCCGTCTGACCGACACCCGGGAGGACCCGGCCGGTTCCCTCAAGCCCGAGGAGACCCGCGCGGTCGCCACCAAGCTGCCCGCCGGAGCCACCGGCGCGGTCCTCAACGTGACCGCCGCCCGCTCCACCACCGGCAGCTACCTCACCCTCTGGGGCGACGGCACCACCCGCCCCGGCACCAGCAACGTCAACTTCCCGCCCGGCCGGATCGTCGCCAACCACGTGACCACCCCGCTCGGCACCAACGGCAAGTTCGACATCTACAACCGCAGCGGCGACACCGACGCCGTCGTCGACATGTTCGGCTACTTCTCCAAGCCGTAACCACAACAACCCACTTGGGCCCGTACTCCCACACCGGAGTACGGGCCCAACTCCGTTCACGGGGCCAGGACTGACGCTCTATCAGCGTGACAGTTCGACCAGGATCGGCAAGGATACGATCCTACGTTCGAACCATCTCGCGCCCTGGCCGACGGGCTGGGGACGAGCTACAACCGGGGGAAGTAAAGCTCCGTGTCCACCAAGAGAATCACCGGCCTGGCCGGCTCCGTCGCGCTCCTTCTGGGGCTCGGCCTGCCGAGCGCCGCCGTCGCCGCCGAACCGGTCACCACCCTTTACGTCAGCAACAGCGCCCCGTGCTCCAACCAGGGCGTCGGCAGCAAGGAACTGCCGTTCTGTCAGATCTCCGCAGCCGCGCTGATCGTCGAGCCCGGGCAAACCGTCCAGGTCACCCCTGGAACCTACAACCCGGCCCGGATCGTCAGGTCCGGTGCGCCGGGCAAGCCGATCACCTTCACCACCGAACGCACCGGCCTGTACGGGGGCAGCTCGGCGACGATCAGTGGCCGCGACATCGGGCTGCAGCTCTCCGGCGTGCACGACGTGGCGATCGAGAACTTCACGATCACCTCAACCGACAACGCCCTGCTGATCGAGAACTCGACCGACATCCGGCTCGACACCCTCAATCTGACCAGCTACGGGGCGCTGGACGGCGCCGTCCGGATCGCCGGCACCGGCAGCGGCGTGACGCTCAGCCGGAGCCTGGTGTCGGGCCCCCGGCAGGGCACTGCCGTTCAGGTGGACGGCGTCCGGGGCAGCACCTTCACCGGGAACCAGATCTTCGGCTGGGGCCTGCCGCTGATCTCGGTGAAGGACGCTCCGAACACCACCCTGACCGGCAACAGCGTCTCCCAGCAGTGCGGGACGACGATCCGGTTCGCGGGGGCCTCGGCCGGTGCGGCCGTACACAACAACGTGATCGGCACCCTGCCCCAGCAGGACACTTCCTGCCCGGTGCACGACCCCGTGCTGGAGGTGGCGGCCACCGCCACGGCCGGCACCACCGTCGGTTACAACGACCTGCTGCCGGGCCCCTCCGGGGTTCCGTACCGCTGGGCCGACACCGACTACCCCACTCCCGCCGCGCTGACCACCGCCACCGGACAGGGCGGCCACGACGCCCTGACCGACCGGAACTCGGTCCAGCTGGGCGACGAGCTGACGGCCCTTCAGCCGGGCTCCACCGCGATCGACAGCGCCGACCCGAACGCGCCGGGCATCCTGGCCACCGACCGGTTCGGCCGCTCCGCCCTCGACGACCCGCAGGTGGCCAACACCGGAGCGGGCGGCAGCTCCCGCGACCGCGGCGCGTTCGAGCTGGTCGGCACGGTGCCGCTCGGCCTGACGGACGGTCCGGCCGGGCCCGCCCCGTACCCGTACACCACCAAGGCCACCGTCGAGATCCAGTCCAACTGGCCGGAGACGGTGAACTACCTCTACGACTTCGGCGACGGCTCGGCACCGGTCGCGAGCACCAAGCCCGAGGCCGAGCACAGCTACACCCGGAGCGGCCGGTTCGAGGTCACCGCGACCGTCACCACCGGCTACGCGGCCCCGGTCACCTTCACCGGCCCGCAGCGGATCACGGTGAACGAACCGGGCGTGCCCAAGGTCTCCTTCGAGGCGAAGCACTGCGCCGTCAGCACCCCGGACAGCTGCTTCCGCCCGCTCGCCTACGTGATCGACCCCAGCGCGACCACGGCCGCCTGGCCGATCGCGGGCTACACCATCGACTACGGCGACGGCAGCGCTCCGACCGACAGCCTGACGGAGCCGCACCTCTACGCCGTGCCCGGTGACTACAAGATCACCGTCACCGCCAAGGACAACCACGGCCAGACCGGCTCGCTCACCAAGACGGTCACCATCGGCTACCAGGCCGCCCGGTACCCCGGCGGGAGCCACATCCGGCTGATCGACACCCGCACCGGCGACTACACCAGGCTGGGCTCGGGCTCGAAGCTCACCGTGAAGGTGGGCCAGGGCGGTAGGGGCGGCTGGCGGGACAACGCCATCGTGCTCAACGTGACGGCCGTACTGCCCTCCGGCGACGGCTTCCTCACGGTGGCCCCCGGCGGGGTGCCCCGGCCGAACAGCTCCAACGTCAACTACACCAAGGGCTCGATCGTCCCGAACATGGTCACCGTGCCCGTCGGCTCGGACGGCACCGTCGCGATCTGGAACACCGGCTCCCCGCTGGACGTCGTGGTGGACATGATCGGCTCGTACAACCCCGACTACGGCAGCTACTACAACCCGCTGGAGCCCAGCCGGGTGCTCGACACCCGGGACGGCACCGGCGGCGTGAAGGTCGGCAAGCTGACCTCGGTCTGCGGCCACACCAGCAGTGAGCCGGAGACCGCGCTGCGGATGAGCGACCTGCCCGGTGTGCCGGCCGACGCCACCGACGTGGTGCTGAACGTGACGGTGACCGAGCCCGAGCAGCCCGGCTACCTGTCGGTCGGCAACGGTTACGGCGGCACGTCCAGCCTCAACTTCGTCCCTGGCCAGACCGTCGCCAACCAGGTGATCGTCTCGGCCGAATCCGACCGCACGATCTGGTTCTGCACCGGTGCCGGCAAGCTGCACGTGGTGGCCGACATCTTCGGCTACTACAGCCCGAAGAGCGGCAGCCTGTTCACCCCGGTCCCGCCGGTCCGTCTGACCGACACCCGGGAGGACCCGGCCGGCTCGCTGCACGCCGACCAGTGGCGCGCGGTCGCCACCAAGCTGCCCGCCGGAGCCACCGGCGCCGTCCTCAACGTGACCGCCGCCCGCTCCACCACCGGCAGCTACCTCACCCTCTGGGGCGACGGCACCACCCGCCCCGGCACCAGCAACGTCAACTTCCCGCCCGGCCGGATCGTCGCCAACCACGTGACCACCCCGCTCGGCACCAACGGCAGGTTCGACATCTACAACCGCAGCGGCGACACGGATGCCGTGGTCGACATGTTCGGCTACTTCTCCAAGCCGTAACCGCAACAACCCACTTGGGCCCGTACTCCCACACCGGAGTACGGGCCCAAGCCCGTTCAGCGGCCCTCGTGGGCGTCCGCGTTCGCCACGATGGCGTCGCGCAGCCACTGCGCCAGGCCCGGCGCGACCCGGTCGTAGGTGGCGGTGAACCGCTCGTCGGCGACGTACATCTCGCCCAGGCAGCGGTGCATCGCGTACCCGCAGTCGTAGTAGGTGCCGGTGATCTGCTGCCGGTGTTCCTCCGCCAGCGCCATGCCCTCGGCGCTCGCCGGGGCGACGCCGGCGGTCAGGGCGGCGGCGCAGCGGACGTTGAGGGCATCGCCCTCGGCCTTGATCCGCTCCCAGTCAGCCTTGGTGTAGCGGGCGGTCCGCCGCCTGGACTCCTGCCAGGCGTCGGAGTCCCCGTACCGCTGCTCGGCCTCGGTCTCCCAGCTCTCCTGGTAGTCCGCGCCGAAGACCTCGAACTTCTCCTCCGGGGTCAGCTGAATGCCCATCCTGCTCGCCTCCATGGCGTGTTCGACCGCCGCGGCCAGTTCCTGGAGACGGCCGATCCGCGCGTGCAGCAGGTCGCGCTGCCGGCGCAGGTGCTCGGTCGGGCTGACCGTGCCGTCGTCCAGGATGGCCGCGATCTCCTCGAGGGAGAAGCCGAGTTCGCGGTAGAACAGGATCTGCTGCAGCCGGTCCAGGTCGGTGTCCCGGTAGCGGCGGTAGCCGGCCGGGGTCCGGCCACCGGGCGACAGCAGTCCGATCTCGTCGTAGTGGTGCAGGGTCCGTACCGTCACCTGGGCGATCGCGGCGACCTGACCGACCGAGAGTTCCGTGCTCATCGCTTGCTCCCTCCTTGCTGCCCCCGACTCTGCCGCCTCACGTCGCGTGAGGGTCAAGCCCGCGCCGGGCGAGCGGCCTGCTCGCGCCGTACGAGCTCGGGGCGCACGCCGTACGAGTCTCCGAGCGGGCGCCCCGGCAGCGGCCCGACCTTGGGTGTACCGGCCAATTGTCCGGGCCCGGGGGCGCTGGCGACGATGGGCGGCATGATGACCCCCTCCCTGCCCCGGCGGCTGGCCGCCGAAGCCGTCGGCACCGCCCTGCTGGCCGCCGTGCTGATCGGCTCCGGCATCCAGTCCGCCGCGCTGAGCGCGGACGGCGGGATGCGGTTCGCCGCCAACGTGCTCGCCTCGGTGCTGGCGCTGGCGGTGCTGATCGCGCTGCTCGCACCGGTCTCGGGCGCGCACTTCAACCCCTTGGTGTCGGCCGCGGTCTGGTGGACGGAGCGGCGCAGCGGCACCGGCCTGACGCTGCGTGAGCTGGGTGGGTACGTCGCCGCCCAGCTGCTCGGCGCGGTGGCCGGGGCCGGGCTGGCCAACACCATGTTCGAGCGGCCGTTCCTCGAACTCTCCGGCCGGCAGCGCTCGGCGGGACACCTCTGGCTGGCCGAGGCGGTGGCCACCGGGGTGCTGATCCTGCTGGTGTTCGGCCTGCTCAGGGCGGGCCACGGCGGCTGGGCACCGGTCGCGGTGGCCGGCTGGATCGGCGCCGCCTGCTGGGGCACCTCCTCCGGCAGCTTCGCCAACCCGGCCCTGACCGTCGGCCGCGCGCTGAGCGACAGTTACACCGGCATCGCGCCGGGCTCGGTACCGGCCTTCGTGCTGGCCCAGTGCGTGGGCGCGGCGGCCGGACTGGCGCTGGTGGCCGTGCTGTTCGGCCGCAGCCGCGACCGGGTACCGGACGACGCCCGGGAGTTGCTGGTGCGCTGAGCACCGGCCGACTCGGATCGATCTTGCGTGATACCCCCTGCTGCGCGAAAGTATGCGTGATCAACTCCGGGATGACCCGGTCCTTTTGGGGGTTTCACGTGCGAATAGCACGAATTCTGTCCGGCGCGGCCGTGCTCGCGCTGGGAGCCGGGCTGCTGCCCGGCCTCGCCCACGCCGCCGACACCGACCCGGTGCTGCACGTGAGCAGGTGGAACACCGCCTGCACCGATCAGGGCACCGGCACGGCCGCTGCGCCGTACTGCAGCGTGCAGGCCGCCGCGGACGCGGCGCAGCCGGGGCAGACCGTCGAGATCGCCAGGGCGATCTACCCGGAGACGGTGCGGCTGCCCCGCTCCGGCCGGGCCGGGGCGCCGATCGTCTTCGTCGGCGTGCCCAACCTTATGACCCCGCCCCGGATCGACGGCTTCACCCTGGTCGACGTCGAACACGTCCGGCTCACCGGGATCAGCGTCGCCCAGAGCCTCTCGGTCTCCGGCTCCCGGGACATCACCGTCGACCACGGGTCCTTCACGCTGGCGCCCCATCAGATCCGGGTGACCGACTCCAGCCGGGTCGCGGTCACCCGCAGCACCTTCACCGGGAGGCCGACCGGGACCGACCCCGCCGTCCTGGTCGAGGGGACCTCCGCCGACGTCGTGCTGGCCGGCAACGTGGTGTCCCAGGACGCCGCAGCAGCGGTCGGCACCGTCTTCGCGGTCAACGGCACGTCCGGTACCGCGATCACCGGGAACACCCTGACCCTCAACTGCGCCACGGCCGTCCGCCTCGACGGCCCGGCCACCGGCAGTGCGGTCTTCAACAACGTGGTCAAGGCGGGCGCCGCCGATCCGGCCTGCGCGTCCGCCGCCGCCGTGACGGTCGCCCCCTCGGCCACCGGCACCCGGACCGGCTCCAACCTCTTCGAACTCACCGGCAGCACCGTGCCGTACCGCTGGGCGGGCACCGCGTACCCGGCCCTGGACGCCTTCCGCACCGCCACCGGCCAGGGCGGCCACGACCTGACCGGCACGGCCGCGAGCGAGAAGCAGTACCTGTGCCAGACCCGCACGGTCCCGGTCGAGCACTCGCCGGTGATCGACTCGGCGGACGCCTCCGCACCCGGTGTGCTGCCCACCGACTTCTACGGCAGCGCCCGGGTGGACGACCCGCTGGTGGCCGACACCGGCACCGGCCACCTGGACCGGGGCGCGGTGGAGCGGCCGAACTGCACCGGCATCGACCAGAACCTGCTGGACAACGCCGTACGCATGCAGGGCGCCCGAGGCGTCAGCTTGAACTCCACCGTCTGGCAGACCTGGAACCTGCCCGGCACGCTCAGCCTCGACTGGGGTGACGGCACCAGCTCCACGACGCCCCTGCAGGGCACCACCACCTTCCAGCAGGAGCACGAGTACCAGCGGGCCGGCCAGTACTGGGTGACCCTGACCACCAAGGCCTCCGACGGGGCGACGACCACCAACCGGGTCCCGGTGAACACCGTCGGCGCGCAGTACCACCCGGTCACGCCGTTCCGGGCGCTGGACACCCGGAACGGAATCGGCGGCCCGGCCGTGAAGGTGCCCGCGAACGGCTCCCGGGTGCTCGACCTGGAGAAGCTGCTGCCGACCTCGCAGCCCGAGGGCGTGGTCCTGAACATCACGGCGGCCGACCCGGCCTCCGCCGGGTTCGTGAGCGTGTACGGGGCCGGTGCAGGGCGGCCGAACACCTCGGTGCTCAACTTCACCCCGGGCGTCACCGTCGCCAACCAGGCCACCGTCTGCTGCGCCAAGATCGAGCTGTACAACGGCTCCGGCACCGCCACCGACCTGGTGGTCGATGTCCAGGGTTACTACGCGCGGTACGCCGGCGACGGCTACCTTCCGCTGGCCCCGACCCGGGTGCTGGACACCCGGATCGACCGGGCCGCGTACGTGCCGGCCAACAGCTCGGTGACCGTCAAGGTCGCGGGCACCGGGCCGGTCCCGGCCACGGCCAGTGCGGTCACCCTCAACCTGACCGCGACCGACACCAGCACGCCGGGCTACGTCACCGCCTACCCGACCGGCAGCGACCGGCCGACCGTCTCCAACCTGAACTTCCGGGCCGGCACCACCGTGCCCAACAGCGCGGTGGTGCCGGTCGGTTCGGACGGCAGCGTGACGCTGTACAACGGCTCGGGCGCGCCGGTCAGCCTGATCGCCGACCTGCAGGGCTACTACCAGGCCGACGGCGGGCTGGCGTTCCGTCCGATGACGCCGCGCCGGATCCTCGACACCCGGGTGCTCAACCCCGCGACCAACAACGCCCTCCCGGTCTCCCCCAGCAGCTCGGTCTCGGTGTCGGCACGCTGGAGCGTGGGCTGGGACCTCGACATCGACCCGACCCGTCTGCTCGCCCCGGTGCTCAACACCACGGTCACCGGCCCGAGTTCGGCCGGCTACCTGACCGTCTACCCGACCGGGGCGACCGTGCCTGGCACCTCGAACCTCAACTTCACCGCCGGGCAGACCGTGGCCGCCGCGGCCACCACGCCGCTCAGCTCCGACGGTTCGGTGTCGTTCCTGAACGGCTCGGGCGGACGGACGGACGTGATCGCCGACCTGAACGGCTTCTTCTACCGCTGATCCCTGCCCGCCAATTGACGCTTCGTCAGATGACGTCGGCGAAGAAGTTCTTCGCCTCGGCCAGCGCGAGCTCGTCCCGGTGCACGTCACCGGGACGGCCGCCGGTGCCGAGCAGCACGCCGCCCCAGTGCATGCCCATGTAGTCGCCGGTGAGCCGGAGGGTGCCGATCAGCGGGTCGGCGTCGGAGTTGTTGCCGGAGTGCGAGGTGACACCCCAGAGGGTGCGGCCCTTCATCCGGGCGCGGAAGTCGGTCCCCGGGGCGCGGAACCAGCCGGACCAGTGGTCGAGGTAGAGCTTGACGCTGGTGGAGACGGTGTACCAGTAGAGCGGCGAGACGATCACCAGATCGGTGGCGCCGACGGTGGCCTCGAACAGCTCCCGGCCGTTGCCGGTGAGCTCGGGGTAGGTCCCGTCACCGGTGTGCCTGATGTCGTCGAACGGGTCCAGCGGGAAGTCGGTGAGGCGCAGCCAGCGCTGTCCGACCGAGGCGGGCAGGCCCTCGGCCGCCAGCCGGGCGAGCTGCTCGGTGTTGCCGTCCGAGCGGGCGGAGCCGAGCACGAAGAGGAACTGACGGTCCGTCGGAGCCGGGTCGTTGGAGATCATCCGGTGATCGTACCGACGGGCCCACGGCTCCGGACGGGACGGTCAGTCGGCCACCGCACCGACCGCGGTGACCTTCTGGATCCGGATCCGGACCAGCAGCTCGCCGGGCACCCCGTTGCGGGCCCCGTACTCCTCGGCCCGGTCCTCGCCCATGTAGCGGGCCGCGATCCGGGCGGCCCAGTGCCTGACCTCGGCCAGGTCCTCGCTGAGCGTGGCCTTGCCCCGGACCAGCACGAAGTCGAACGGCGGCCGGTCGTCGTCCACGCACAGCATCGCCCGGCCGTCCCGGGCCAGGTTGCGGCCCTTCACCGTGTCGGCGCCGGTGTTCAGCACCAGGTCGTCCCCGTCCAGCAGGAACCAGACCGGCGCCACGTGCGGGCTGCCGTCCGCCCGGGTGGTGGCGAGCTTGCCGGTACGGGTCCCGGCCGAGAGGAAGGCGCGCCACTGGGGCTCGGTCATCTGAGGCATGCCCCCATCGTGGCCGAGCCCGGCCGAGCCGCCGGGGCGCGGCGCGCCGGGTCAGCCGATCGGTTGATGCCGGGGAGCCGTGCTCGGGTGAGGATGGGTACGAAACGGACAGCACCCATGAGCGGAGGAGCCGCAGTGTCGGGCAGCAGCACGAGGGATCCGGGCACCGACCGGCTCACCGTGGTGATGTACGGCGCGTTCCTGCTGCTGCTCGGCGCCTCGCTGCTGCGCTACCTGCTCCGGCACGGCGACAGCGACCGGGCCGGCTGGGTGATCGGGCTGAGCCTGGCGCTGGCGCTGGCCCAACTGCCGGAGCTGCCCTGGCTGCGGACCGGCTCGCGCCCGGTCCGGGTGGTCCGGCTGGCCGTGGTGGCCTGGCTCTGGGCGGTCCTGGTCCTGCTCGCGCCGAGCTTCGCGTGGTGCGCGGTGCCGCTGATCTACACCGCGCTGCGCACCCTGCCGGCCCGGGCCGCGATCCCACTGGTGATCGCGATGACCGCGCTGGTGGTGTACTCCGAGGAGAAGCTCACCGGCCTCGACCCGGTCGGCCTGATCGCCCCGCCCGCCGTGGCCGGGCTGGCCACCGTGGTCTTCCTGCAGATGGAACGGCAGGCCGAACGGCAGCGCGCGCTGATCGAGGACCTGGTCTCCACCCGGACCGAACTGGCCGCCACCGAACGGCGCGAGGGCACCCTGGCGGAGCGTCAGCGGCTGGCCATCGAGATCCACGACACGCTGGCCCAGGGCCTCTCCAGCCAGCAGATGCTACTCCAGGCGGCCGACCGCACCTGGGACAGCGACCCGGCCACCGCCCGGTCCCACGTACACACCGCGGCCTCGATCGCCGCCCGCAACCTGGCCGAGGCCCGCCGCTTCGTCCGCGACCTCGCCCCGGCCGACCTGGCCGACGGGACCGGTCTCGACCAGGCGCTCCGCATCCTGGCCGAACGGGAGACCGCCGAGAGCGGACTGACCGTCCGGTGCCACCTGGACGGCACGCCGGTGCCGCTGCCGGACGCCGTCCAGAGCGCACTGCTGCGGATCGCCCAGGGCGCGCTGGCCAACGTCCGCGAGCACGCGGGGGCCAGGACCGCCGCACTCACCCTGTCCTACCTGGGCGACCAGGTGGTGCTGGACATCGGCGACGACGGGCAGGGGTTCGGCAGCCCGGCCGAGTCCGAGCCCGAGTCCGAGGGCCGGGGCCACGGGCTGCCCGCGATGCGGGCCCGGGTCCGGCAGCTCGGCGGCACGCTGAGCGTCGAGAGCACCCCCGGCGAAGGCACCGTGGTCACCGCGGCGATCCCTCTGGAGGCACCGTGACTGGAGACATCGTGAGCGGCACAACTCCCGTCCGCCTGCTGGTCTGTGACGACCACGCCGTGGTCCGGGCCGGACTGCTGGCACTGCTCGGCAGCGCCGACGACATCGAGGTGGTCGGCGCCGCCGGCAGCGGCGAGGAAGCGGTCGCCCTGGCCGACAAGCTGCACCCCCAGGTGGTCCTGATGGACCTTCAACTCGGCGACGGCATCGACGGGGTGGAGGCCACCAGCCGGATCGCCGGACGGCCCGGCGCACCCTACGTACTGGTGCTCACCACCTACGACACCGACGCCGACATCAACCGGGCGATCGCCGCCGGGGCGACCGGCTACCTGCTCAAGGCCGAACGTCCGGAAGAGCTCTTCGCCGCCATCCACGCGGCCGCCGAGGGCCGCACCACCCTCTCCCCGCCCGTTGCCTCCCGGGTGATGGCCCAGCTCCGCACCCCGGCGCCCCAACTCACCGACCGCGAACAGGAGATCCTCGCCCAGCTGGCCCAGGGCCTCGGCAACCGCGAGATCGCCCGGGCCCTCTTCATCAGCGAGGCCACCGTGAAGACCCACCTCGGCCGGATCTACGACAAGCTCGGCGTGGACACCCGCTCGGGCGCGGTCGCCGCCGCCAAGGAACGCCGCCTGCTGCGCTGACCCACCCGCAGCTCAGCGCCCCCGCTCCTCCGCCGCCCGCCCGAGCAGCACCTCGCGCTCCTTCGCGTTGCCGGTCAGCCCGGCCGCCCGCTCGAACTCCGCCGCCGCCTCGGCCGACCGCCCGAGCCGGGCCAGCAGATCGCCCCGGACCACCGGCAGCAGGTGGTACGCCCGCAGGGCCGGTTCGCCGGCCAGCTGATCCGCCAACTCCAGCCCCACCGCCGGACCGTAGGCCATGCCGAGGGCGACCGCCCGGTTCAGCTCCACCACCGGCGAGGCGGTCAGCGCGGCCAACTGCCCGTACAGCAGGGCGATCCGGACCCAGTCGGTCTGCTCCGCCGTACCGGCCCGGGCATGGCAGGCGGCGATCGCGGCCTGCACGGCGTACGGCCCCGGCTTGCCCGCCGCCAGCTTCTCGGCCCGTTCGAGCGCCACCAGCCCCCGGCCGATCAGCAGGTGGTCCCAGCGGCCGCGGTCCTGCTCCAGCAGCAGCACCGGCTCGCCGTCCGGCCCGGTCCTGGCCCTGATCCGGGACGCCTGGAGCTCCAACAGGGCCACCAGCCCGTGCACTTCGGGCTCGGCGGGGGCCAGCCCGGCCAGCACCCGGCCGAGCCGCAGCGCCTCCTCGCAGAGCGCGGGCCGCATCCAGTCGTCACCGGCGGTCGCCGAGTAGCCCTCGTTGAAGATCAGGTAGATCACCTCGAGCACGGCCGCCAGCCGCTCCGCCAACTCCCGCCCACCGGGCACCTCGAACGGGACCGCGGCCTCCGCCAGGGTGCGCTTGGCCCGGACGATCCGCTGCGCCACCGTCGTCTCGGCGACCAGGTAGGCCCGGGCGATCTCCCGAGTGGTCAGGCCGCCGAGCAGCCGCAGGGTGAGGGCGACCCGGGCCTCCAGCGGGAGCGCGGGGTGGCAGGTGGTGAAGACCAGCCGGAGCAGGTCGTCCTCGATCTCCGCCGGGTCGGGCTCGGGCGCCGCCGTCTCCAGCCGCTGCCCGAGCTCGGCCAGCTTGCGGTCCAGCACCCGCTGCCGGCGGATCAGGTCGACCGCCCGGCGCTTCGCGGTGGTGGTCAGCCAGGCGGCCGGGTTCCGCGGCACCCCTTCCACCGGCCACTGCTCCAGCGCGGCGACCAGCGCGTCCTGCGCCAGCTCCTCGGCCAGCCCGACGTCGCGGACCAGCCGGGCCAGCACCGCGATCACCTTGGCGGACTCGATCCGCCAGACCGCCTCGACCGTACGGCGGGCCGCCGCGGCAGGATCCTCGGAAGTCTGATGGGCCGTCACGACGGTCCATCAGACCAGATCCCACCGACGGCGGCCCGGCGGACGCGCGGTCAGCCCTGCTGTCGCGCTGGCCTCTGGACGCGCGGTCAGCCCTGGGTGTCCGTACCGGCCAGACCGCGGCGCAGCACCGCCTCCCGCTCGGCCTCCTCCGGCGACAGCACGTCCACCGGGAAGTCCTCCAGCTCGAAGATCTGCCGCACCTCCAGCTCGCCCTCCTCGAACGGGGCCCTGGAGACCCACTCGACGGCCTCCTCCTTCGACTTCACCTGGAGGATCCAGAAGCCGGCCAGCAGCTCCTTGGTCTCCGCAAACGGCCCGTCGATGACCGTCCGGCGGTCGCCGTCGAACCGGACCCGCACGCCCTTGGCGCTCGACTGGAGCCCGTCCAGGGCGAGCAGCACACCGGCCTTGGCCAGCTCCTCGTTGTACCGGCCCATGTCCGCGATCTGCTCCGCGCTGGGCAGCGCACCCGACTCGGACTCCTCGTTGCCCTTCACCAGCACCATGAACCGCATGTCGCCACGCCCTCTCCGTATCGGTGTTCCGGTGTTCCTACCTCCACGTCGATCGTGGGCGGGCGTTCTCGACCCGGCCACCGAAGAATCTCGGATTGCGCATTCCTGCTCGCGAACGCTATAAATCAAGCACATTCGAGCAGCAGGAGCCGCCGCGTGCCCAGCCAGACGATCCTGACCGTCACCCTCAACCTGGCCCTGGACGTCACCTACCACCTGGACGAGGTGCAGCGCTTCGGCAGCAACCGGGTCCGCGAGGTCAGCGCCCAGGCAGGCGGCAAGGGCGTCAACGTCTCCCGCACGCTGGCCGCCCTCGGCCACGACACGCTGGTCACCGGCCTGGCGGGCGGCCCCACCGGACAGGCCGCGACCGCCGAACTCACCGCCTCCGGCCTGACCGCCCGGCTCCTCGGCATCGCGGGCGAGAGCCGCCGCACCGTGGCCGTCGTCGAGCAGCGGGCCGGCGACGCCACCAGCTACCTCGAACCCGGCCCCACCGTCACCCCGGCGGAGTGGCAGTCCTTCCTGGCCCTCTACCGCTCACTGCTCGCCGACACCGGCGTGGTGGTCCTCTCCGGCAGCCTCCCCGCCGGACTGCCGCCGGACGCCTACCGCACCCTCGGCGAACTGGCCCGCGACCGGCAGATCCCGGTCCTGCTCGACGCCGAAGGCCCCGCCCTCCTGCACGGCCTGGCCGCCCACCCCACCCTGGTCAAGCCCAACCAACACGAACTCGCCGCAACCACCGGCACCGAGGACCCCCACGAGGGCGCCCGCCGCCTCCGCGCCCTCGGCGCCACCTCGGTCGCCGCCTCCCTCGGCCCGAACGGCCTGATCGCCACCACCCCCACCGGCACCTGGCACGCCACCCCACCCACCCGCGTCCCCGGCAACCCCACCGGCGCAGGCGACGCGGCGGTGGCCGCCCTCGCGATCGGCCTGCTGCACGGCACCCCCTGGCCGGACCGCCTCAGGCAGGCCGTCGCCCTCTCCGCCGCCACCGTCCTCACCCCCCAGGCCGGCCACTTCGACGCCGAGACGTACGCCCGCCTGCCCGACCTGGTCGAGATCTCTCAACTCACCTGAGCTATCGGCCTGTTGTCGCCTGACCCACAACACGCGGGGCCGCAGGCGTGATGCCTGCGGCCCCGCTCGGGTGACGTCGGATCAGGAAGGGTCGCCGTACTGGAGACCGCGTCCGTTGGTGCCGATGTAGACGCGGCCGTAGGTGTCGGGGTCGCCGGTGACGATGCCCTGGCCGGCGAAGTTACCCCACTGGTGGGCGTCGTCGTTGATGCGGACCCAGGTGGCGCCCTTGTCGGTGGAGCGGAAGACTCCGGCGACGTCCTTGACGGTGCCGATCAGGTACAGGGCCTGGTAGGAGGCGCCCGGTGCGGCCTTGCCGTAGCCGAGGCCGGTGGCGGACTTCACCGTGGTGAGCGTGGTGAAGGTGCGGCCGCCGTCGGTGGAGTGCAACAGCCCCTTGCCGCCGTCGGCGATCCACAGGTCACCGGCGATGCCGGGGACGGCGGTGAGCCGGCCGGAGGGCAGGTTGCCGGCCCGGGCGGAGAAGGTCGCGCCGCCGTCGGTGCTGGCGTGGAGCGTGCCGCCGGCCAGGGAGTAGAAGGTGTTGGCCGCGGACCGGTCGGCGACGACCACGGCGTCGGTGCCCAGGCCGCTGACCTTCGACCAGCTCGCCCCCTTGTCGGTCGAGCGGTACGGGGCCTGGCCCACCTCGGCCCAGACGATGCTGGAACCGTCCGCCGCGATCGCGATGTGGCCGCTGTCCGCGCTGCCCACCGGCTCCGCCTTGAAGCCGTTCCAGTTGAGGCCGCCGTCGGTGGAGTAGGCGCCGTCCTGCTCGCCGCCACGCCCGACCCGGACCATCGTCGAGGGGTTGGACTGCGCGAAGTCGATGTCGGAACTGTGGTAGATCGTCGGGCTGTTCAGCCGCCCGGCGGGCACCTTGTTCAGCGAGTCGTACCGGAAACCGCCCTGGTCGCCCATGGAGGTGAGCAGGGTGGCGCCGCCGGGCGGAGCGATCGCGTCCGCCAGCGCGGTCTCCTCGAGACCGCGGGCTCCGACGGTCCAGTGGCTGGTGCCGCCGCCGTCGGTGGCGTTGGCGTCCTTGCTGGCCCAGATGCCGTTCCCGGTGCCGTACAGCACGTGCCCGGAGTCGAAGGGATCGATGGACAGGGCGGTCATCCAGTGCCCGATGCCGGTACCGAGGTACGGGGCGGCGGAGGCGTCCCGCACCGACTTCGCGGCCTGCGCCTTCCAGGTCGTGCCGCCGTCGGTGGAGCGGTAGATCTCGTCCTCGGGCCACCAGCGGTCGAGGGTGGTGACCATCACCGTGGACGGCTTCTGCGGGTCGACGGCCAGACCGGCGAACCCGTAACTGCCCTGGGACGGGGAGATGTTCTTCCACGCCCCGCCGGACGGCGTGTACTTCCACACCGAACCCGCCGTCACGCCGTTGGGCCCGAGGGCGTTGGTGTACGTCAGGTACAGCGAGCCGTCACCGGCCGGCACGCCGTGCTGCGGCAGTTGGCCGGTGGGCTGGCCGGATACGGCCTGCCAGGTGCCGCCGCCGTCGGTGGAGCGGTAGAGGTTGGTGGACTTGTCGGCGACACCGACGTAGATCGTCCTGCTGCCGGCCGGGCCGTACGTCACGAAGGTGATGCCCCCGCCGCTGCTCGCCCCGTTCTTGACCGGGAACGAGGAGACCTGACTCCACGTCACACCGTGGTCGGTGCTGCGCCACAGGCCGTTCTTGCGGCTGCCCAGCAGCAGGGTCTCGTGGTCCGCCGGGTCGATCACCAACCGCTCACCCGCCCCGCGGCCGTCCTCGTTGCTGCCCAGCTTGAACGGCAGATCGGTGCGCTGGAAGGTCCGGCCGCGGTCGCCGGAGCGCAGGATCGCGCCGTTGCCGGCCCACTCGTTGGTGTAGGTGCCCGCCGCGAGGTAGAGCCGGTTGGGGTCGACCGGGTCGGTGGCCACCGCATCGATGCCCTGCAGGTTCCAGTCCTTCTCGCCGACCCAGTCGGTCAGCGGGATCCACTGCTCGGCCCCGGTGTCCCAGCGGTAGGCGCCGCCCATGTCGGTGCGCCCGTACAGCAGGCCCTTCTCCTTCTGGTTGAAGACCAGCCCGGTGACGTAACCACCACCCACCACCTGGGCGTTCTGCCACACGTACGAGCCGTTCCCGCCCTGCGCCCCACCGGGCCCGGACGGCGGGGCCTCGGCCGTCTTCACCAGCTTCCACTGCTGGTTGCTGCTGCCCTTGCCGGGCCACTGGATGATCTGCGCGCCTTGGTCCGGGGAGCTTCCGGACACGTCCAGCACCTGCCCGCTCCTGCGGGAGGTGAAGGTGACGGCGTCGGAGCCGCTCACATCCTCGATCCGCCACTGCTGGGAGGCCGAGGAACTGTCCGTCTGCTGCTCGGCGACCGCCGCCTGGGCGGTCGAGCCGCCCGCTATGCCCAGCACCTTGCCGCTGTTGCGGTTCACCAGCTCGTACCAGCCGTCCCCGGTGGGCTTCAGCCGCCACTGCTGGTTCGCGGTGTTCTGGTCGGTCCACTGCTGGAGCCGGGTGCCGTCGGCGGTGGAGAAGCCGTTGACGTCCAGCACCTTGCCGCTGCGTACGGAGACCAGCCGGTAGTAGGCACCGTCCTCCACCGCCGCGGCCTGGGAGTCCTCCTGGGTGAACAGGAAGTACGGCACCGCGGCGAGCGGCACGGCGAGCAGCAGAGCGGCGGCGCTCCAGCGACGGCGGTGACGCCCGCGGCGCCCGCCGTTCGAGGGGTTGCTCATGGGTGGACGTTCTCCTTGCGAACTGGTCTCGAGAGAAAGGTGGACCCGGGCACCGGCACTGCCCGGGTCCACCCCCTTGTGGTCACCGACCCCGCAAAGGGTTGCCACGAGCCGAGAGCTTTTTCGCTCACCACATGCCGGCGTCCGCCCTCGACGAGCTGCCAGAAACGAAAAGACCCAGGTCAGTTGGTGCCTGACCTGGGTCTCAGTACGGTGGGCCGCCAGGGGCTCGAACCCTGAACCTACGGATTAAAAGTCCGCAGCTCTGCCAATTGAGCTAGCGGCCCATCAGCCTGCGCCCCCGTCATACCTGGGCGCCGCCACCGTGATCCTACCCGGTGCCCCCTGCTGTCTGGCCACCAGATTGCCGTGCGCGCCGCGCCCGCCGTCAGGCGCTGCCGGCGAGGTGCGCCGCCCGCACCCGGCGCAGCCAGGCTTCGGCCGGCGCCTCGTCCGGAGCGGCCGGCAGCACACCGGGACGGCCGAAGCGGTCTTCGGCGTCGGCGAGCAGCGACGCGGCGAGGTCCGGGTGGTCGGCGATGCGTTCGCCGAAGGCGCGGACCCCGTCCGGGTCGGCGAGCCGGATCTCCAGGTGGCCGGTCTCGTGCAGGGCGATGCCCTGGCGGACCAGACGGATCAGGTGGCGGGCGTGTTTGGCGGCCCGGGCCCTGGTGACCGGGTCGGTGGTGTCCCGGGTGGTCAGTTTCCTGAACTGCTGGGTGGCGTAGCCGAGATAGGAGTTCTTGACCGCGCGCTCGCTGAGGAAGCTGGTACGGATCGCGATCAGTTCCTCGCCGAGCGGCGTACGCACCTCGTACAGCTCCTCGGGCAGCCAGACCAGTTCGGACGCGGTCGGGTTGCCGCCGAGGGCGAGGCGGCACCACTTGGCCGCCTCGTGCAGGGTGCGGTCGGGCGAGGTGGTGACGTGCGACTCGGACGGGCGGTGCAGGCCGTGGAACTCCTCGGTGGGCGCCGCGAACAGGCCGAGCCGGTCGAGGTCGGAGCCCGCGTGCGCGAGCCCGTACGCGGTGGAACCGACGATGCCGGAGAGCAGGACGTGCATGGGTGCGCCTCCTCGGCGGCCGCTGGCAGTCACCGCAGTCTCCCGGCTCCGGCGCCCGGAAGTCGAACAGTTATCCAGTCCCGGGCGGCGACACATCAGGAGCGCTGCACCCGCCCGGCCCGCGCCCCACCGATACTGGCCCCATGGCGAACAGCGGGATCCCGACGGCGAAGCTCCGCGGCTGGTGGGCGCACCGGCAGTGGCTGGACGGCGGCCACCCGGGCGCCTCGGCGGCCGAGGTGCTGACGGCCACCGGCTGGGCCCGGTCGGTCGGCGGCGCGGCCCCGTACCTGGGCCTGTTCGCCCGGGCCGGGCTGGACCGGGTGGCGGTGGACGCCGCCGTGGCCGCACTGGAGGTGCACGAGCTGCCGTCCGCCCGGGGCTGCACGTACGTGCTCCCGGCGGCCGACTTCGCCCTCGGCCTGGCGGCCGGGGCCGCCGCGCCCGAGAGCGACGTGGCGATGGCCGGGAAGCACCTCGGCGTGAGCCGGGACGAGATCGAGAAACTCTGCCTGGCGATCTCCCAAGTCCTCTCCGACACCGACCCGTTGGAGCCCCCGGCGATCCGCGCGGCGGTCGGCGACGCGGTCCGCGGCCTCGGCGACGCAGGTCGCAAACGCGGCCGGACCACCACCCTGCCGATCGCCCTCGGCCTGCTGCAGGCCCGGGGGCTGATCCGCCGGGTCCCCGTCAACGGCCGCCTGGACCAACAGCGTTACGGCTACGTCAGCTGGGACCAGCCGGTCCACGGTTCCGCCACCGAGCTGGCCGAGCGGTACTTCTCCTGGGCCGCCCCGGCCTCGATCAAGCACTTCCGCTGGTTCACCGGCTTCACCGCCGCCACCGCGAAGGCCGCCACCGCCCCGCTCGACCTGGCCGAACTACCCGGCACCGACCTGCTGATTCCCACTCAACTCCAGCTCGAATTCGACGAGTTCAGCACTCCCACCACGCCGTCGTACGCGCTGCTGGCCGGCATCGACGGCCTGCACCTGCTGCACCGCGACCTGCCCCGCCTGCTCGACCCCGCCGACGCCGAGCGCTCCTCCCCCGCCGCCAAGGACGGCCGCAGTTTCGGCACCGAGGCCGACCCGCAGAGCCACCTGGTGGTGGACCGGGGCCGGATCGTCGGGATCTGGGAGTACGACCCCGAGGAGGGCGAGATCGTCCACCAGCTCTTCGTGCCGCCCGACGAGGCGCTGCGCGAGGCGGTGGCCAGGACCGAGAGCTTCGTCCGGGACCAGCTCGGCGACGCCCGCGGCTTCAGCCTCGACTCACCGAAGAGCCGCGCCCCGAAGATCGCCGCCATCCGGGCCGCCTCAGCCGCCTCCCGGTGACCAGGTAGGCAGCCCCGCAACCACCCGCTCCGGCCCATCGGTTACGGTCGGCCCATGAGTGATGAAGTGATCCTGATCACCGGCGGCGGCCGCGGCATCGGCGCCGCCACCGCACTGCTGGCCGCCGAACGCGGCTACCGGGTGTGCGTCAACTACCGCACCGACGAGGCCGCGGCGGCCGGCGTGGTGGAGCGGATCGAGGCGGCCGGCGGCAGCGCGCTCGCGGTCCGGGCGGACGTCAGCCGCAGCACCGAGGTCGAGCGCCTGTTCCGCACCGTGGACGAGGAGTTCGGCCCGCTCACCGCTCTGGTGAACAACGCCGGGACGCTGGAGAAGCAGGGCCGCCTGGACGAGCTGGACGAGGACCGGCTGGCCCGGATCTGGGCCGCCAACATCACCGGCCCGTTCCTCTGCGCGGGCGCCGCCGTCCGCCGGATGTCCACCCGGTACGGCGGCCGGGGCGGGGCGATCGTGAACGTCTCCTCCGCCGCCTCCCGGCTCGGCTCGCCCAACGAGTACGTCGACTACGCCGCCTCCAAGGGCGCGTTGGACAGCATGACCACCGGACTGGCCCTGGAGGTCGCCGCCGAGGGCATCCGGGTCAACGCCGTCCGCCCCGGCCTGATCCACACCGACATCCACGCCCTCGGCGGCGAACCCGCCCGGGTGGACCGGGTCGGACCGCTGCTCCCGATGGGCCGGGGCGGCCGCCCGGAGGAGGTCGCCGAGGGCATCCTGTACCTGCTCTCGCCCGGCGCCTCGTACGTCACCGGCGCCTTCCTCGACCTGGCCGGCGGCCGCTGACCAACGGCCGTCCCGGTTGCCGGAATTCGCCCTTCCCCCCGTGCCGTGCACGCTACGGTGACGGCCATGACGACCGACCGTGAGTTCGATGCCACGTCCACCCTCCTCGCCGTACCCGACGTGCAGAACTTCCGCGACGCGGGGGTGGGCGGCCTCCGCACCGGCCTGCTGTTCCGCTCCGGCTCCCTCAACCGGATGACCCCGGACGGCGCCCAGCGGCTGAAGGCCCTCGGCGTCCGGACCGTCATCGACCTGCGCACCGCGGCCGAGCTCGCCGTCTGGCCGAACGAGCGCCACGGCCTGACGTACCGGCAGCACCACCTCCCGCTGGTCCCGGACAACGACGGCTCGAAGCCGACCTGGCCGGCCACCCAGGCGGAGGCCTACCCCTTCATGGCCGAGGTCGGCGGGCCCGCCGTGGCCGGCGCCGTCCGCCGGCTGGCCGAGCCGGACGCCTTCCCCGCCGTGATCCACTGCGCCGTCGGCAAGGACCGCACCGGCCTCACCATCGCGGTGATCCACTCACTGGCCGGCCTCTCCGAGGCCGAGATCATGACCGACTACCTGCGCTCCAACGCCGGCCTCGGCCTCGACCAGGGCCCGCTCCCCTACACCGACGAACACGGCCGCCAACAGTTCGCCCACCCGGTCCGCTCCGACAACCTCCTCGCGGCCCTGGCCCGGATCGACGCCCTGCACGGCTCCATCCCCGCCTACCTCCGCGCCCACGGCGTCACCGACACCGAGCTCGACACCCTCCGGGACGCCCTCCGCCCGTAACCGCCAGCGGCTCAGCCGGTCAGGCCCCGAACCGCGCCTCGAAGGCGGCCCGGTTGGCCGAGACCGGCGTACGGTCCCAGACCGCGAACACCACCCGGTCGAAGCTCCCCCCGTACGAGCCGAGCGCCTCCGCGAACGCCTCCGCCACCTCGGCGGGGTCGTTGCGGAACACCCCGCAGCCCCAGGCCCCGAGCACCAACTCCCGCACCCCGTGCGCCGCCGCGACCCCGAGCACCCGCCCGGCCCGCTCCGCCAGCACCGCCCGGACGTCCACCGGCCGGCCCTCCGAACGGAGCGTCAGCTGCCCGGCGTTGGGCGCGGGCGAGGTGAGGAACGAGACGGTGTACGGCTGCGCGAGCAGCTCGCGCCGGTCGTCCCGGATCACCGGCACCGCCGGGGACCAGATCACCCGGTGGCTGTAGTGGAGGTCGCCGGAGGCGCGGTGCGCCTCGTAGTAGTCGGGCGCGGCCAGCAGGCAGTGGTAGAGCAGGGCACTGCGGCAGAGGTCCTCCTCCTGCGCCTTCGCCCCGCGCAGGTAGCCGCCCCCGGGGTTGCGGGCCGAGGCGAAGTTGAGCACCGCGACGTGCGAGCCGCCCTCCTCGGTCAGCCGCCGGGCGGCCTGCATGCTGCCCTCGGCCGTCACCTCCGGCACCCCACCGAACGCCCCGGTGGCCGCAGGCCGATCCGACGGACCGTACGACACCGTCCCGGCCCGGGCCGCGGCCAGCAGCCCGCCCACCTCGACCTCGACACCGCCGACCGGGTAGCTCCCCCGCTCGGCGATCGCCTCGTTCACGGTGGCCACTTCGTGCATTCTGCTGCTCATGCCCAGGACGCTAGCGACCCCTGCGCCCCCACGGCACGCCAATAAACGAAACGGGCCCGCCCCACCGAAGTGGAGCGGGCCCGTCTCAGGAGCTACCGAGCGTCAGTTCTTCCAGCGCGGCTTGTTGCGGTCGCCGCCACCGAAGGAGCCGCCGCCACGGTTGTCGCGGTCGCCGAAGGACGGGCGGCCGCCGCGGTCGTCACGGTTGAAGCCACCACCGGTGCCACCGGTCTGCGGGCGGCCACCGGAGCGGTGGTCGTCACGACGGGCGAACGGACGGCTGCCGCCACCACGGTTGTCGCGGTCACCGAAGGACGGGCGGTCGCCGAACGAACGGGCCGGACGGTCGTCCCGGTTGAAACCACCGGTACGCGGGGCACGGTCGTCACGGTTGAAGCCACCGGAGCGGTTGTCACGGTCACCACCGAACGAACGGCCACCGGAGGGGCGGTCGTCGCGGTTGAAACCACCGGTGCGCGGGGCACGGTCGTCACGGTTGAAGCCACCCGAACGGCCACCACGGTCATCGCGGTTGAAACCACCGGAGCGGTTGTCACGGTCACCGAACGAACGGGCCGGACGGTCGTCCCGGTTGAAACCACCGGTACGCGGGGCACGGTCATCGCGGTTGAAGCCACCCGAACGGCCACCACGGTCATCGCGGTTGAAACCACCGGAGCGGTTGTCACGGTCACCGAACGAACGGGCCGGACGGTCGTCCCGGTTGAAACCACCGGTACGCGGGGCACGGTCATCGCGGTTGAAGCCACCCGAACGGCCACCACGGTCATCGCGGTCGCGGTTGAAGCCGCCACCACGCTGCTCGCGGTCACCGTACGAGGGACGCTCGTTGCGCGCCTCGCGGTAGGCCGGGGCGCGGTCGGCCTCGACCTCGGCCGGCGCGGCCACGGTCTCGGCGGCCTCGCCACCCTCCGACGCCTCAACAGCGGCGGTCTCGACGACCGGCTCGTCCTCGATGCCCAGCTCGGCCCGCTCGCGAGCGGCCCGGGCGGCCAGCCGGTCGGCCTCCTCGCGCAGCTCGTTGGCGCGACGCTGCGCGCGCTCCAGCTGGCGCGCCATGTCGGCGACCTCACGCTCGGCGGCACCGGCGATCCCGGCGGCCGACTCGGCCTGCACCTCGACCAGCGAGCGGGCGCCGGTGATCCGGGCCACCTCGGGGTCGAAGGCGTGGTCGAGGATGTGACGCGAGGCGTCCACGCCCGCGTCCTCCATCAGGCGGAAGACGCCACGGCGCTGGTGCGGCAGCACCAGGGTGACGACGGCACCGGAGCGGCCCGCGCGAGCGGTCCGGCCGGAGCGGTGCAGGTAGTCCTTGTGGTCACCGGCCGGGTCGACGTTCAGCACCAGGTCGATGTCGTCCACGTGGATGCCACGGGCGGCGACGTCGGTGGCGACGACCACGTTGAGGTAGCCGTCCTTGAAGTCACCGAGCACCCGGGTACGGGCGCCCTGGGTCATCCCGCCGTGCAGCGCGTCGGCCTTCACACCGGCCTCGATCAGCTGCTCGGCCACCCGGTCGGCACCCATCTGGGTACGGACGAAGATGATCGTGCGGCCCTTGCGGGCGGCGATCGCGTTGGTGATCGGGGCCTTGTCCTTGGGCTTCACCACGAGGATGTGGTGGCTCATGGTGGTGACCGCGCCCTGGGCCGCGTCGACCTCGTGGGTGACCGGGTTCTTCAGGTAGCGCTTGACCAGGCTGTCGATCTCGTTCTCGAGGGTGGCCGAGAACAGCAGGCTCTGGCCGCCGCTCGGGACCTTGTCGAGGATCTCGGTGACCTCGGGCAGGAAGCCCATGTCCGCCATCTGGTCGGCCTCGTCCAGGACGGTGACCATGACCTCGTCGAGCTTGGCGGTGTTGCGGTTGATCAGGTCACGCAGGCGGCCGGGGGTGGCGACCAGGACGTCGACACCGCGCTCCAGCGCGTAGATCTGGTTGGACATCGAGGTGCCACCGCAGACGACCTTGAGCTTGAGGCCGAGCACCGAGCCGAACGGCTCCAGCGCGTCGGCGACCTGCATGGCCAGCTCGCGGGTCGGGACCAGGATCAGGCCGCGCGGGTGCTTGGGCTTGGTGCGGCCCTCGGCGCCGGCGATCCGGGTCAGCATCGGCAGACCGAAGCTCAGGGTCTTGCCGGAGCCGGTACGGCCACGGCCGAGGACGTCCTTGCCGGCCAGCGCGTCCGGGATGGTCGCGGCCTGGATCGGGAACGGGGTGGTGACGCCGCGCTTGTTCAGGGCCCGCACCACGTCGTCGTGCAGACCGAGGTCGCCGAAGGTGACGGTGGGCTCGGTGGGCTCGGCCTCGGTCTCCTCGACCAGCTCGGCAGAGTCGACCAGCTCGGCGGAGTCGTCGAGGAGGGAGTCGTCGAGGATCTCGACCTCGGGGGTCTCGACCAGGGTGTCGAGGGCGTCCGAACCGTTCGCGGGCATGGCGAAGCGGTCGTTGTCAACGAGGGACATGCAAAACCTTCCGGAAGTGGCACGCGCCAAAGTCCGGGGTTCTGTTTACAAACCGCCTCTATGCGGTCAGCCACCGAATCGCCGGAACGCGCCAAGGGCGCCAGGGGGATTTCAGGGCGCCAATCAAATGAATCAAAGTAACGATCTACCACCATACGGCAGCCTCAGGATCTAAGGCAAACCTGCTGGCCAGACCGCTATTGCCCGGCGGAGCTGGGGCTCGGGGCCGCAGTTCCGGGGTCACTTCCCGAGGGTACCGGAGAGCTCGGGGCGGACGGGGTCGGCGAGGGGCTCGACGCATCGCTGGGCGAGGGCTGCGGGTGGCCGCTCGGCCCGGGCTCCGTGCCGCCGGAACCCGGGCGGGGCCCAGTGGCCGTACCGCTGGGGGCGCTGCTGGGCGCCTCGCTCCGACCCGGCTGGACGGGCGCTCCGGGCGCCGGGGTGATCCCCGGCACAATGGCGCCCGGTGTGGCCTCCGTCACTCCGGCGGGCGCGGACGAGTTCACGCCCCCCAGGTGCTCCACCCGCTGCCCGCTGCTGCCCCGCCCCGGCACGTGCGCCCCGCTCCCGGCCTTGCCCGGCGTGCCGCTCCGACCGGCCGGAGCGTTGCTCGGCAAGGTGTCGGCGGAGCCGCCGCCGACCGACATGCAGCCCGTCAGCCCGGCCCCCGCCAGGGCCAGCACCAGCACTCCCGCGACCTGCCGCCCCGTCCGCATCCGTACCACCGCCACCTGGGCACCTCCCCTGCTCACCAGCCGCGCCCGGCCACCTGTGGTGACCAACGCGCACCGGCCCCGACAGGACACGGCCCGCCCCCGATCTCCGCAAGCCGCACCCCCGCCAACCGGCCTGACACCCGGTCAGCACCAGCCCGGTCGGCACCGCCCGGTCAGAGCACCCCCGCCAGCCCGGCCCCCACCCAGGCCGCACCGATCCCCGCCACCAGCGTGGCCAGCAGATACCCCGCCGCCCGCCCCCGCGCACCGCCCCCGCCCCCGCCCTCGGTCAGCCGCAGCAGGTCGTACGAGAAGGTCGAGTACGTGGTCAGCGCCCCGCACAGGCCGGTGCCGAGCAGCAGCTGCCCGCGCGCCGAGCAGACCCCGGCCACCACCCCGAGCAGCAGCGACCCGCCCACGTTGACCGCCAGGGTGCCCCAGGGGAACCCGGCGCCGTACCTGGCCCGCAGCAGCAGGTCCGTCAGATAGCGCAGCGGGGCGCCGACCGCGGCCCCGGCGGCCACCAGCAGCCAGTTCACCGGCGCACCGCCAGCCGCCGGGTGACCGCGCTCCCGGCCCAGACCGCCGCCAGCGCGGTGACCAGCGTGCCGCCGAGGTAGGCCAGCCCCCGGGCCGGCTCACCACCCGTCACCAGCCGGTGCACGTCGACCGCGTACGTCGAGAAGGTGGTGAACCCGCCCAGCACCCCGGTGCCGAGGAACGGCCGGACCAGCCGATGGGGCGTCAGCACCTCGGTGACCAGCACCATCAGCACACCCATCGCGGCGCAGCCGGCCACGTTCACCAGCAGCGTGCTCCACGGGAAGGCCAGCGGCCCGAGCGGCCGGAGCAGTCCGACCCCGTACCGCGCGCAGGCGCCGATCACCCCGCCCAGCGCGACCGCGGCCAGCACCGGCCCCTCGCTCCGCAGACTCACCCGATCGATCAGCACCGGTCCAGTGAATCACCGGCAATCGAGGCGCCGATGATCTGGCACGGCGTCACCTCACACCTGACAATGAGTCGGTGGACATGACCCGGGACGAGTTCGAAACGCTGGTCTCCGATGCCCTGGACCAGATCCCGCCGCAACTGGCGGCCATGATGGACAACGTCGCCATCTTCGTGGAGGACGAGCCCGACCCGTCCTCCCCGGAGCTGCTCGGCCTGTACGAGGGCACCCCGCTCACCGAGCGCGGCGAGTGGTACGCCGGCGTGCTGCCCGACCGGATCATCATCTACATGGGCCCGACCACCCGCTTCTGCGAGACCTACGACGAGATGGTCCAGGAGGTCCGCACCACGGTCATCCACGAGGTGGCCCACCACTTCGGCTTCGACGACCACGAGTTGCACGAACTCGGCTGGTCCTGAGCCCGCCCCCGCTCCGGGTGGCCGAAACCGTTTTGGCGTTCCCGCCCGGCATCCCATATGCTTCTCACGTCCCCGACCGCTGCAAGTCAGCCGGGCGGGCCGCAAGCCCTCATCGTCTAGTGGCCCAGGACGTCGCCCTTTCAAGGCGGTAGCACGGGTTCGAATCCCGTTGGGGGCACGGCAGTACCGTAGTAAAGTCGGCGTCGAAAGACACCGAGGCGGATGCGCTCCGCACGAGGTCCTGTGGAGCAGTTGGTTAGCTCGCCACCCTGTCAAGGTGGAGGTCGCGGGTTCAAGTCCCGTCAGGATCGCTCGTCCCGTAAGGGGCGGTGCAGTACGGCCAGGTAGCTCAGTTGGTACGAGCGCCCGCCTGAAAAGCGGGAGGTCGCCGGTTCGACCCCGGCCCTGGCCACAACTGCTGAGAAATCCCCCGGTGAGTTCACTCACCGGGGGATTTCTCGTTCTCCACCACTTCTCCACGTCATCGGCCGGCCGGGCAACCGAACAAGGCGTCAGAAAGCAGTGCAGCCCCAAACAGTGCAGCCCCCGAGTGAAGCACTCGGGGGCTGCGACATGCTGCCCCCGGCCGCCGGAGCGGCCGTACGGGCATGGGTCTTACTTAGAGCGGGCGAATGTTCTCCGCCTGCGGGCCCTTCTGGCCCTGGGTGACGTCGAACTCGACCTTCTGGCCCTCGAGCAGCTCACGGAAGCCGTTGGCGTTGATGTTCGAGTAGTGGGCGAACACGTCAGGACCGCCACCCTCCTGCTCGATGAAGCCGAAGCCCTTTTCCGAGTTGAACCACTTCACGGTGCCATTAGCCATTTAAAACTCCTTCAGGGGACTGTCCAGAGCTCACATTTCGCAAGCTCCGCGTCGCCGTGATGGGCCCGCCCGGGGAAAGAGCCGGGAAACAAAAAACGCGCCTGCCGTTACAACCAGCAGGCGCACACAAGTTCATGGGAACCACAACTGCAACTACCACGACTGTAGCAGGGTTCGCGCCACAGCGGGGGGATCCGACACGCCCAGTCTGCGGGGCCTCCCCGGGGGACCGGCGCCCGGCCTGCTGCGGCAGCGAAAACTCCATGATCCAGAAAATCCGAAAATCCGTTACCTGGCGGCTGGTCCCTCCGCCCGGATTTGGGCGCATACTGACACGGATGACGAATTCAGCGCCACGGCGCCATCTCCCCACCAGCCCCTTCCGCCCCGCGCCCACGCCGCAGATCAAGCGGTTCGCCGTCGGCGATCGGGTCTCCCACGACGAGTACGGCCTGGGCCGGGCCATCGCCGTCGAGGGCGAGCTCGCGGTGCTCGTCGACTTCGGCTCACGGCAGGTGCGGATCACAGCACCCTTTGCCAAGCTCTTCCTGCTCTGACCCCGGTCGGTCACCGCCCTGTGGCGGTGACCGACCGGCGGCTCAGAGGTCCTTGCGGCGGTAGAAGCCGTACTGGTTGTCCATCGTGGCCACCCGGGAGACCGTCCCGGCCTGGCTGGCGTTCTCGATGGCGATGTACTTGGTGTGCTCCGCGTTGGCCCATCCGCCGAACAGGATGGTGTGCCCGCTGTTGATCAGGGCGTCGCCCGGCTGCAGATCGCTCTTGCTGATCTTCTCCGAGACGCTCGGGCTCATCAGCCCCCCGGTGTTCAGACCGCCCACCGAGTTCGGCGGGATGCCCCAGGCTGCCGTGACGAAGCCCGAGCAGTCCACCCGGTAGCCGGCCGTGATCGCGCCCTGGCTGTAGCCGAGCTTCATGTCCACGCGCTTCATGGCGCGCTCCAGGATCTCCCGGCGTTCGTCCGTCAGGCCGTCCATGTTCGGCCGGACCTTGGCCCCCTGGCCCTGCCCGTTCTTGGGGTGCGGGCGCCTGCTGGTCGGGTCACCGGCGTTCCAGTCCTCCCAGCTGTCGCCGTTGATGTACTTCACACCACGGTCGTCGGTGCTGTGGTCGCCGTACTTGCTGTGGTCCCCGCCACCGTCGCCGCCGCCGCCCTTGGGCTTGGACTGGCCGCCCCCGCCGCCGTTGTCCTTGCCGTTGATCCGGGTGGATCCGCCGTCGTCCTTCGGACGGGCCTTGTCCTGGCCCTTCATGTCGTCCTCGACCTTGCGGTCCGCCTCGGTGTACGACTTGATCACCGACTTGAGCTTCTCGGTGTCCTCGGCGATCGCCTTGGTGAGCTTGGCCTTGGTCTCCATCAGGTGCCGGGCGCGGGACTCGACGTCCTTGGCGTCCCGGAGCACGTCGAAGGCGATGCCGAAGCCGACGATGCCGGCCAGCGGGCTGGCGGCCAGGTCGACCGCGACCGCCTTCGCCAGCGTTTCCTGGATCTTGCCGAGCCTCTTCTGCATCTCGGCCATCCGCTGACTGGCTTGCTGCCAGTCCTGCTGGATCCTGCCGAGTTCCTGCAGCTCTACGCCGAACTTTTCACCGGCCATGGTTCCCCGTACCCCTTGTCCTCGTGATGATCTTCGCCGGCGGGCCTCAGAAGCTGGCCAGGCGCTCGACCGCCTTGCTCAGCCCGTCCAGTTCGTCCGCGACCCCGGCCATCTCCCGGACCCGGCCCTGCGCGTGGGTGGTGAACGCGTCGGCGGCGGGGCCGTGCCAGGTGAGCTTGCCGAGCGCGGAGTTGACGTCCGTGCTGAGCTTGTCGAACTCCTTGCCGAGCTCGGCGAGCTCCTTGGCGATCTGGCGCAGCTCGTCCTCGCCCCCGCCGAACATCTCACCGAGGGCCCAGCGGGCGATCTCGGCGGGTGCCATGACGATGTCCTTGACCACCTTGGCACCTGCCCCGACCAGGTCCTTGGCGTCGTCCCATGCTTCGCTGATGAAGTTCAAAGTGGCTCCCCCGGAACCTCGTACCTGCAGGATGACAATCCGTCAAAAGGCTATCCGAACACCGAAGTCCCGGGGAGTCCGCCCGTCCCTCGGACGCCCCGGCCGGTCACCGGGTGCCGTCGGCCAGGACGGCGCGGGCCTCCAGGACGAGCAGCCCGTCCGCGTCCAGCCGGTCCGCCGCCAGGCGGTCGTACGCCTGCTTGAGCGCGGCCAGCACGGACGGCGGCTGGGTGGTGACGACCAGGCCGATGTTCGCCACGCCGCCGGCCGGGCCCGCCCACCAGTCCTCCGGGTCGACCCGGTACGTCCAGCTCAGCTCGGTGGCCTCGACCTGCTGCCAGCCCGCCTCGGTGAGCAGTCCGGCCAGGCCGGCCGGGGTCCGTTCGAAGGCGACCGGGACGGACGGGAAGGCCGGACGCTCCACCGCGACCGCGTCCAGCACCTCGCCGAACAGGTCCATCGCGTGGTTGCCGGTGGCCGGCCAGAGCGTCACGGCGCCCCGGCCGCCGGGGCGGACCACCCGGCGCAGCTCGGCCAGCGCGGCCACCGGGTCGGCCACGTGGTTGACCACGAAGTTGGCCGCCACCGCGTCGAACTCACCGTCGGCGAACGGGAGTTCCGGCAGCAGCGCGTGCGAGACCGGCACCTCGGGAAGTCGCTCGGAGGCGGACTTCACCATCTGCGGCTCGGCGTCCACGGCGGTCACCGCGGCACCCCTGGCCAGCGCGACGGCGGCCACCGTGCCGGTACCGGTACCGACGTCCAGCAGCCGCAGGCCGGGCCCGGCCGCCACCCGGTCGAGCAGGGCGGGCACCGCACCCGCGCAGAGCCCGGCGAAGCCGCGACGGTAGGCGGCCGGCACGCCGTCGGCGCCCCACATCCGGCGTTCGTGCATGTCGAATTCCTGCATGTCCACCCCTCAGCTGGTCCTGCCGCAGCCTACGACGGGGGTCCGTCGGCGGTCTGTGACACTGGAGGTGCTCGAAAACCGAGGTGCGTCAGCCCGCCCCTCCTTGCGAACCTAGAGGGATGTCCGCAGTGAGTTCTCCCCAAGCCCAGCCCACCGATGTACCCACCGTCGGGGAGCTGGCCGCTCGGCTGCCCGAGCTGACACTGCGTGACCAGCAGCGGATCGGCCGGCGGCTGGACGGGGCGCGCCGGGTCCGCAAGCCGGAGGCCCGCGACAAGATCGCGGCGGAGCTGGCGGCGGACATCGACCGCGCCGAGCTCCGGGTCGAACAGCGCCGGAACGCGGTGCCGGAGATCACGTACCCGGCCGAGCTCCCGGTCAGCCAGAAGAAGGACGACATCCTGGCGGCGATCCGGGACCACCAGGTGGTGATCGTCGCGGGTGAGACCGGCTCCGGCAAGACCACCCAGATCCCGAAGATCTGTCTGGAGCTGGGCCGTGGGGTGAAGGGCCTGATCGCCCACACCCAGCCGCGCCGGATCGCGGCCCGGACGGTGGCCGAGCGGGTGGCCGAGGAGCTGCGTACGCCGCTCGGCGAGGCGGTCGGCTGGAAGGTCCGCTTCACCGACCAGGTCGGGCCGGACACCCTGGTGAAGCTGATGACGGACGGCATCCTGCTGGCCGAGATCCAGACCGACCGGGAGCTCCGCCAGTACGACACCCTGATCATCGACGAGGCGCACGAGCGCAGCCTCAACATCGACTTCATCCTCGGGTACGTCAAACAGCTGCTGCCGCGCCGGCCCGACCTCAAGGTCATCATCACCTCGGCGACCATCGACCCGGAGCGGTTCGCCAACCACTTCGGCGACGCGCCGATCATCGAGGTCTCCGGACGCACCTATCCGGTCGAGGTCCGCTACCGCCCGATCCTGGAGGAGGGCGAGGAGGACGCCGACGTCGACCGCGACCGCGACCAGGTGCAGGCGATCTGCGAGGCGGCCCAGGAGCTGCAGGCCGAGGGGCCCGGCGACATCCTGGTCTTCCTCTCCGGCGAGCGGGAGATCCGCGACACCGCCGACGCGCTCAACAAGCTCAACCTGAAGTTCACCGAGGTGCTGCCGCTGTACGCCCGGCTCTCCTCGGCCGAGCAGCACCGGGTCTTCCAACACTCCAACAGCCGCCGGATCGTGCTGGCCACCAACGTGGCCGAGACCTCGCTGACCGTCCCCGGCATCAAGTACGTGATCGACCCCGGCACCGCCCGGATCTCCCGCTACAGCCACCGCACCAAGGTCCAGCGGCTGCCGATCGAGGCGGTCAGCCAGGCCAGCGCCAACCAGCGCAAGGGCCGCTGCGGCCGTACCTCGGACGGCATCTGCATCCGGCTGTACTCGGAGGAGGACTTCCTCTCCCGGCCCGAGTTCACCGACGCGGAGATCCTGCGCACCAACCTCGCCTCGGTGATCCTGCAGATGACCGCCGCCGGGCTCGGCGACATCGCCGCCTTCCCGTTCCTCGACCCGCCGGACTCGCGCAACATCAAGGACGGCGTCAACCTGCTGCACGAGCTGGGCGCGCTCGACCCGGCCGAGAAGGACCACCGCAAGCGGCTCACCCCGCTCGGCCGCAAGCTGGCCCAGCTGCCGGTCGACCCCCGGATGGCCCGGATGGTGATCGAGGCCGACCGGCTCGGCTGCGTCCGGGACGTGATGGTGATCGCCGCCGCGCTCTCCATCCAGGACCCGCGCGAGCGGCCCGCCGAGAAGCGCCAGGCGGCCGACGAGCGGCACCGCAGGTTCAACTCGGAGACCTCCGACTTCCTGGCCTTCCTGGCGATGTGGCGGTACGTCAAGGAGCAGCAGCGGGAGCTCTCCTCCTCGGCCTTCCGCCGGATGTGCAAGTCCGAGTTCCTGAACTACCTGCGGATACGGGAGTGGCAGGACATCTACACCCAGCTGCGCACCGTGGCCAAGCAGCTCGGCGTCACCATCGAAGAGCCGCATGACGACGTCGAGCCGGACGCCGACCGGATCCACCAGGCGCTGCTGTCCGGCCTGCTCTCCCACCTCGGCCTGTTCGACGTGGAGAAGCGCGAGTACGCCGGCGCGCGGGGCGCGCGCTTCGCGGTCTTCCCCGGCTCGGGCCTGTTCAAGAAGCCGCCGCGCTGGGTGATGTCGGCCGAGCTGGTGGAGACCTCCCGGCTGTGGGCCCGGATCAACGCCAAGATCGAGCCCGAGTGGGTCGAGCCGCTGGCCGGGCACCTGATCAAGAAGAGCTACAGCGAGCCGCACTGGGAGAAGAAGGCCGGCGCGGTGCTGGCGTACGAGAAGGTCACCCTGTACGGGATGCCGATCGTCGCCCAGCGGAAGATCAACTACGGGAAGATCGACCAGGAGCTCTGCCGGGAGCTGTTCATCCGCAACGCACTGGTCGAGGGCGACTGGGAGACCCATCACCGCTTCTGGGGCGAGAACCGCCAACTCCTCAGCGAGGTCGCGGAATTGGAGAACCGGGCGCGCCGCCGGGACATCCTGGTGGACGACCAGACCCTGTTCGACTTCTACGACACCCGGCTGCCCGAGGACATCGTCTCCACCCGGCACTTCGACGCCTGGTGGAAGAAGGCCCGGCACGACCAGCCGGACCTGCTGAACTTCGAGAAGTCGATGCTGATCAACGACTCGGCGGACGGCGTCACCGAGGCGGACTACCCGGACTACTGGCAGCAGGGCAAGCTCCGCTTCAAGCTGACCTACCAGTTCGAGCCCGGCAGCGACGCGGACGGCGTCACCGTGCACATCCCGCTCCCGGTGCTCAACCAGGTCACCGCCGAGGGCTTCGACTGGCAGATCCCCGGGCTGCGCACCGAGCTGGTCACCGCGTACATCCGCGCGCTGCCCAAGGCGATCCGGCGCAACTTCGTGCCCGCCCCGGACTTCGCCACCGCCGCGCTGCGGCAGGTGAAGGACCGTCAGGAGCCGCTGCTGCCCACCCTGGAGCACGTCCTGAAGCGGATGACGGCGATCACCATCCCGCCGGAGGCCTGGGACGACGAGCGGGTCCCGGACCACCTGCGGATCACCTTCCGGGTGGTGGACGGCAAGAAGAAGCTGGCCGAGTCCAAGGACCTCGAGGACCTGCGGCTCAAGCTCAAGCCCAAGCTCAAGGAGACCCTCTCCTCGGCCGCCTCCGGCCAGGGCATCGAACAGACCGGCCTGACCGGCTGGCCGGCCGACCTGCCGGTGCTCCAGCGCACCTTCGAGCAGCGCTCGCGCGGCCACTCGCTGCGCGCGTACCCGGCCCTGGTGGACGAGGGCGACTCGGTGGCGATCCGGCTCTTCGACACCCCCGAGGCCCAGCAGCAGGCGATGTGGGCGGGCACCCGGCGGCTGCTGATGCTGAGCATCAACTCCCCCGCCAAGTCCATCCAGCAGCGGCTCGGCAACCAGGCCAAGCTGGCGCTCTCGTACAGCCCGCACGGGTCGATCCCGGCGCTGTTCGAGGACATCGTGGCGGCCGCCACCGACCGGCTGATGGCGCTGCACGGCGGGCCCGCCTGGGACGAGCCGTCCTTCACCAAGCTGTACGACAAGGTCAGGGCCGACCTGTACGAGCTGTCCGCCGACACCACGCTGAAGACCGCCACCGCGCTGATCGCCTTCCACAAGGCGTCCAACCGGCTGAAGAGCGTCTCCAGCCCGGTGCTGCTGACCGCGGTGAACGACGTCCGACTGCACCTGGCCTCGCTGGTGCACCCCGGCTTCGTGACCGCCACCGGCTGGCAGCGGCTGCCCGACCTGAAGCGCTACCTGCTCGCGGTCGACCGCCGGCTGGAGGCACTGCCCAACCACCCGCAGCGCGACCTGCTGCACCTGCACAAGGTCCAGCAGGTCCAGGACGCCTACGGCGAGCTGCTGGCGAAGGTCCCGGCCGGCCGGGAGCCGTCGGCCGAACTGCGGGCGGTCCGCTGGATGCTCGAGGAGCTCCGGGTGAGCTTCTTCGCGCAGGGCCTCGGCACGCCGACGCCCGTCTCGGAGAAGCGCATCCTGAAGGCGATGGAGGCGGCCGCGGCGGGGCTGTAGGACCGGTTCGACCTGGAGGCCCAGGATGCAGTACGATCTGTCTTGTTCGCGAGCGAGAAGCAGACGAACAAGACAGATCGCAGTAACACTCTGGTCCTGTGGAGCAGTTGGTTAGCTCGCCACCCTGTCAAGGTGGAGGTCGCGGGTTCAAGTCCCGTCAGGATCGCAGTTCGCAAGAGGCCCGGAGCCATCAGGCTCCGGGCCTCTTCGTGTTGCCGCTGACCGGGTGTCAGCTTCTACGTCACCCTAGGTCTAGACCACAAGATAACGCCGCTGTGATGGTCGTCACTTATCTTTTCTTGAGACCGGACAGGTCGGACCCCTGCTCGGGGGTCACTGATTTAATATATAAAATTGCACATGCATTCCCCGCCTTTCCCCCCACCTCACACCAGCCCCAATAGGAACAGGGGATTCCGGGCAAGCCGAAAGGGGCCGCTTCCCCGACCCGGCGGAGTCAGGGATGCGGCCCCTTGCAGTGAGCTGGTGAAAAGGCCCCGGAGGGGCCTTCTCAGGCTTCGGTGCGCTGCGCCGGAATACCGGCCAGCAGTGCGCGCACCTCCGCCTCGCGATACCGGCGGTGGCCGCCGAGAGTGCGGATCGACGTGAGCTTGCCCGCCTTGGCCCAGCGGGTGACCGTCTTGGGGTCAACGCGGAACATGGTGGCGACCTCTGCCGGCGTCAGCAGAGGCTCGGCGTCAGGGGTACGAGCGGTCATGAGCGGCCTCCTCGGGAGAACCGAACCAGGGCGGTTCTATCCTTCAAATTCTGCACCTTGGCCCGCGATGCCCGAAATGGCATAGACGGGCCGAGTCGGTAATAGGACGAACGGCTTGTCCTGGTGTCTACAACTACACCATTCGTCCAGCCCCATCGGCCAAACCGCCAAAATTGACCCCTCACGGGTTCAAGAGCGACGGATGGCCATGGACCGTCCCATAGCGGACAGTCACCAATCGGTGACAAGCGGTTATGAGAGGACCAGACCCTTCGTTTCCCCGCAAAACAGGCACTACTCCCAGATCCACCCAGAAGTGGACACATCTGAGTGAACTTGGGCTGGTTGTCCCATTTTTACACATAGGCGTAAGTAAGCGTCAACGGTGAGTAGTGTCACGTTCGAGGGGTATTGACCCGAACCGGGACCTTCGTCCCGGACCTCAGAACCAAAGGTCCCAACCATCATCGCCTGCGGCACTGACACCTGCCCCGACCGGGACTGACGCCTCGTCAGCGCACCAGGTGTCAGCTCGCGTAGCGAAGCGCGTGCACCCGCCGCCAGCGCTCGGTCACGGTCTCGTACATCCGGGCCGCCTCCGGGCCGTCGCCGGCCCGCAGCGCCGCCACCCCCGCCTCGATCTCACCGACCGAGTCCTCCTCTGCCAGCCCGGCGCCCAGCAGGTGCACCAGACCGCCGTAGTCCAGCTCCACCAGCGAGCGCGGGTGGAACTCCTCCAGCCACCGCCCCAGCCCCTCCACCCCGCTGGCCAGCGCCCCGCTCGGCACCCGCTCGCGCAGCGCCCGGTACGCCCGGGCCACCCGACGCCGGGCCTGCGACATCGGCGTCAGGTAGAACAGCGCGGCCGGCCGGTCCGGCGGTCCGGCCGGCAGGAAGCAGCGGTCCTCGGTGCCGAACGGCAGGAACCAGCGCACCGGCACCTCCCAGCGGTTGGTCAGGATCCACGGCCGGGCGTCCGGGTGGGCCGCCCGCCAGCGCTCCCGGTCGGCCTGCGCGGCCGCCCGGACCACCGGTGGCAGCACGGTGTCCAGCAGCGCCACCGGCAGCGACTCGGCCAGCTCCTCCATCGCCTGCCAGCTGCGCAGCCTGGTCGCCCACGGACAGACGTAGGTCACCCCGTCCAGCACCCGGACGAAGG
Organism: Kitasatospora gansuensis; assembly: GCF_014203705.1. Classification (NCBI taxonomy): domain Bacteria; kingdom Bacillati; phylum Actinomycetota; class Actinomycetes; order Kitasatosporales; family Streptomycetaceae; genus Kitasatospora; species Kitasatospora gansuensis. The sequence continues at coordinate 4,058,846 of NZ_JACHJR010000001.1, read as the reverse complement.
CCCGCTCGCTCTCCCGCTCGGGCAGCGCCCGCGGCGTCCGGGCCAGCAGCTCGGCCAGCGCGCCCCGCTGCTCGGCCAGCACCGCCGGAGCCACCGCCTGGGCCGCCTCCACGGCGTCCGGGCCGTACCGGGCCGCGTAGGCCTGCCAGCGGGCCCGTTCGGGCCCTGGATAGGCGGCCAGCGGCTCGTACACACGCAGATGGGCCGCGTAGGGCGGGAGCACCGAGGTACGCACAGCGGTCACACCCGGCATCGTCGCACGGGGGAGCCGACCGGGTACCCCGGAAGGATCTGAATCGTTGTGCCAAGGGGCAGAACGGGCCACAGCCCCGCGACTAGGCTTCGTTACAGGCGCCCACACCACAGCAGTGGGCCACAGATACTGGAGTCACCACAGTGACCGACGTACAGACTCTGTCCGCTTCGCACCCCGCACCCGGCGTGCTGAGCAGGATCTTCCGTACCGAGCAGGACGGCGCGCCGAACGACGGCCACGAGCAGGTCGTGCTCTGCCACGACCGCGCCTCCGGCCTGAAGGCCATCATCGCCATCCACTCCACCGCCCTCGGCCCGGCCCTCGGCGGTACCCGGTTCTTCCCCTACGTCTCCGAGGAGGCGGCGCTCGAGGACGCGCTCAACCTCTCGCGCGGGATGAGCTACAAGAACGCGCTGGCCGGGCTCGACCTCGGCGGCGGCAAGGCCGTCATCATCGGTGACCCGAACACCGCGAAGAACGAGGCGATGCTGCGCGCCTACGGCCGCTTCGTGCAGTCGCTGCGCGGTCGCTACGTCACCGCCTGCGACGTCGGCACCTACGTGCAGGACATGGACGTGGTGGCCCGTGAGTGCGACTACGTGACCGGCCGCTCACCCGAGCAGGGCGGCGCCGGCGACTCCTCGGTGCTGACCGCCTTCGGCGTCTTCCAGGGCATGCGCGCCTCCGCCCAGGCCAGCTGGGGCCAGCCCACCCTGCGCGGCCGCCGGGTCGGCGTCGCGGGCGTCGGCAAGGTCGGCCACTACCTGGTCGGCCACCTGGTCGCGGACGGTGCCACCGTGGTGATCACGGACGTCTCCGAGGCCGCCGTGAACCGGGTCAGGGCCGCCTACCCGGACGTCGAGGTGGTCGCGGACACCGCCGCGCTGCTGCAGGCCCGGCTGGACGTCTACGCCCCCTGCGCGCTCGGTGGCGCGCTGGACGACCACACGGTCGGCGCGCTCGGCGCGGCCGGCACCGCGGTGGTCTGCGGCGCGGCCAACAACCAGCTGGCCCACCCGGGCGTCGAGAAGGACCTGGCCGGCCGCGGCATCCTGTACGCGCCGGACTACCTGGTGAACTCCGGCGGCGTGATCCAGGTGGCCGACGAGTTCGAGTCGCAGCACAAGGGCGGCTACAACTTCGACCGGGCCAAGACCAAGGCCACCAAGATCTTCGACACCACGCTGGAGATCTTCACCCGGGCCACCGCCGACGGCGTGCCCCCGGCGGTGGCCGCCGACCGGCTGGCCGAGAAGCGGATGCGCGAGATCAGCGCGCTCCGCTCGGTGCTGCTGCCGGGCGCCCGCCAGGGCTGAGCCGTGATGCGGGGGAGGCGTGCCTCCCCCGCATCACGATGTGGAACCGGATTCTCGATTGGTAGCCCGAACGGGCGGTTCCGAGCCCCCGGTCGGGGGATAATCGGTCCCGGAACAACCGGCCTGGGCAGGCTCTGAACAGCCTGCGAAAGCCCGAAAATCCCCTCGTGACCTGGAAGGACCTGGTTTCGGGGGGTGGCAGTGCGCGCCACGTCACACCGGCGACGTACCGTTCGGCGGCGGAAACAGGTACCGTTAATGCTCCAAGGGACGGTTCTCCCACTTCGGGCAGACCGCTCCTGATCATGAACACGTGTCAGACTCGGGGCCGTGAGCCCCATCGTTGAGGGGGTCGACCCATGGGGCGCGGCCGGGCCAAGGCCAAGCAGACGAAGGTCGCCCGCGAGCTGAAGTACAACGGCGGCGGCTTTGACGCCAACCGTCTGTCCAGCGAGCTGGGTGTATCGCCCTCCACCGCTTCGATCAAGCCAGAACCGATCGAAGAAGAGGAAGAGGACGATCCCTACGCGGCGTATGCGGACCTCTACGCCGACGAGGATGACGACGCGGAAGCGGACGCCGGCAGTAGCCAGTCCCGTCGCGCGTAGGCATTGATGTGCGGCTCCGCCGCGCGGGCCTGACCTGACCGGCTCGGTACCCGAGGGTGCCGAGCCGGTTTTCGGCGTTCCCGCGCGACGGGTGGGTGGCAGGCGGGTTCCGGAAACGACTGAGGGCCCCCGGAGGGGCCCTCAGGACGGCGGGATCAGCTGAGCTGGAAGCCGTCGTACGCGTTGTAGAGCGTCGCGGCGTCACCGTGCTCGTCGGTGCGGTCCACGATGTCGCCCAGCAGCCAGGCCTCCACGTCGCGGTCCTCGAGGATCGCGAGCACCGTGTCGACCGACTCCGGCGGGACGACGGCGACCATGCCGACGCCCATGTTCAGGGTCTTCTCGATCTCCAGGGCGGCCATGTTGCCGACCCTGGCCACGGTCTGGAAGACCGGCAGCGGGGACCAGGTGCCACGGTCCAGGCGGGCGTGCAGGCCGGTCGGGATGACCCGGGCCAGGTTGGCCGCCAGGCCGCCGCCGGTGACGTGCGAGAAGGCGTGGATCTCGGTGGCCCGGGTGAGCGCCAGGCAGTCCAGCGAGTAGATCCGGGTCGGCTCGAGCAGCTCCTCGCCGAGCGTCCGGCCGAACTCCTCGACCTTGCGGTCCAGCTTCCAGCCCGCCTCGTTCAGCAGCACGTGCCGGACCAGCGAGTAGCCGTTCGAGTGCAGACCCGAGGCGGCCATCGCGATCACCACGTCGCCCGCCCGGACCCGCTCCGCGCCGAGCAGCGCGTCCGCCTCGACCACACCGGTGCCGGCGCCCGCGACGTCGTACTCGTCCGGGCCCAGCAGGCCCGGGTGCTCGGCGGTCTCGCCGCCGACCAGCGCGCAGCCGGCCAGCACGCAGCCCTCGGCGATGCCCTTGACGATCGCCGCGACCCGCTCCGGCACGACCTTGCCGACGCAGATGTAGTCGGTCATGAAGAGCGGCTCGGCGCCGCACACGACCAGGTCGTCGACGACCATGCCGACCAGGTCGTGGCCGATCGTGTCGTGCTTGTCCATCGCCTGCGCGATGGCGACCTTCGTCCCGACCCCGTCGGTGGCGGAGGCCAGCAGCGGGCGCTCGTACCGCTTGAAGGCGGAGGCGTCGAAGAGCCCGGCGAAGCCGCCGAGTCCGCCGACCACCTCGGGGCGGTCGGCCTTCTTCACCCACTGCTTCATGAGCTCGACGGCGCGGTCGCCCGCCTCGATGTCGACACCTGCGGCGGCATAGGTGGCGCCGCTGCTCTGGTTGCTGGTCACTGCTGACGGCCCTCTCGGGTCGGGGGACGGAGAAACTACGGACGCCGCAGCGCGTCGGCCGCGCCGTGACCGCCGAGCAGGGACTGGACACCGTCCAGGTCCGTGCCGGTCGGCTTGGTGCGGACCGCGGGCTGCTGCTTGCCACCGGCGATCTCGGCCTCGAGCAGCAGCTTGCCGAGCAGCGCCGGGTCCGGCAGCTCCATCGGGTAGACGCCGTCGAAGCAGGCCCGGCAGAGCCGGTCCTTGGGAATCGTGGTGGCCTCGATCATGGCGTCGATCGAGATGTAGGCGAGCGAGTCCGCGCCGAGGGTGCGGCCGATCTCCTCGACCGTCATGCCGTTGGCGATCAGCTCCGCGCGGGTGGCGAAGTCGATGCCGAAGAAGCACGGCCACTTGACCGGCGGCGAGGAGATCCGGATGTGCACCTCGGCGGCGCCCGCCTCGCGGAGCATCCGGACCAGCGCGCGCTGGGTGTTGCCGCGGACGATCGAGTCGTCCACGACCACCAGGCGCTTGCCCTGGATGACCTCGCGCAGCGGGTTCAGCTTCAGCCGGATGCCGAGCTGACGGATCGTCTGGCTGGGCTGGATGAAGGTGCGGCCCACGTAGGCGTTCTTCACCAGGCCGGAGCCGTACGGGATGCCGCTGGCCTCGGCGTAGCCGATCGCGGCGGGGGTGCCGGACTCCGGAGTGGCTATCACCAGGTCGGCCTCGACGGGGGCCTCCTTGGCCAGCCGACGGCCCATCTCCACGCGGGAGAGGTGCACGTTACGGCCGGCGATGGAGGTGTCGGGGCGGGCCAGGTAGACGTACTCGAAGACGCAGCCCTTGGGCTTGGCCTCGGCGAAGCGCGAGGTGCGCATGCCGTTCTCGTCGATGGCGATCAGCTCGCCGGGCTCGACCTCGCGGATGAAGGACGCGCCGCAGATGTCGAGGGCGGCCGTCTCGGAGGCCACCACCCAGCCGCGCTCCAGGCGGCCGAGGACCAGCGGGCGGATGCCCTGCGGGTCGCGGGCCGCGTAGAGGGTGTGCTCGTCCATGAAGACCAGCGAGAACGCGCCCTTGACCTTGGGCAGGATCAGCTTGGCGGTCTCCTCGATCGAGAGATCGGGGTGGCCCGCGAGCAGCGCCGTCACCAGGTCGGTGTCGTTGGTCGCGGCCGAGCGGCCGGAGCGCGAGACGTGCTCCTCGCCCGGCAGTGCGGCCACCATCTCGGCGAGCTCGGCGGTGTTGACCAGGTTTCCGTTGTGGCCGAGGGCCAGCGAACCGTGAACGGTCGCCCGGAAGGTCGGCTGGGCGTTCTCCCAGACCGAGGACCCGGTGGTCGAGTAGCGGGCATGTCCGACGGCGATATGACCGTGCAGCGAACCCAGGGAGGCCTCGTCGAAGACCTGGGAGACAAGTCCCATGTCCTTGAAGACGAGAATCTGGGCTCCGTTGCTGACTGCGATGCCCGCGGATTCCTGTCCGCGGTGCTGCAGGGCATAGAGGCCGAAGTACGTGAGCTTTGCGACCTCCTCGCCGGGAGCCCAGACACCGAAGACGCCGCAAGCGTCCTGGGGGCCTTTCTCGCCGGGAAGAAGATCGTGGTTGAGTCGTCCGTCTCCACGTGGCACGTCTTCGAGTCTAGGGCAGTTCCGTACGCCTTCCCGAACAGCGAACGGGCGGTGAATTGGCCGATCCGATAGCGACGCGCGTAGACAAAACCCCTTACCGCTCCCCCGCTTTTCCCGGCAACAATTCGTTGAATGCGTGTCGGGCCTTGTCGCACCCGGACTGCGGCCCGTTCCGGGAGCTGACGACCCGTCGGATCGCGGCCCCGGACGTGACCCTGCTCACGCGACCGGCAGCAGCAGCTGCCAGACCCCCGGATGGAGGGTCCAGACCCTGGCCCGGACCGGGCCGACCCGGCAGCCGTCCGCCTGGTAGCCGAAGTCGCGGCCGGTCACCGCCAGCCGGGTGGCCCGGACGGTGCGCGGGCCGCGGGCCAGCTGGAGCAGCAGCTCCATCTCGCCGGAACCGGCCGAGAGGGCGGCCTGCAGGCGGTGCACCGGCTCGTCCAGGTCGACCAGCAGCCGGCCGTCCGCCTCGACCCGGAGCCGGGGGTCGTCGGAACCGAGTGAGGTCCCCTGCTCGGCCGCAGCCAGTTTCGCCCATAGCGAACGCAGTCCGGTCGGGCGGCTCGCGCCGTGGGCGTGGATGCTGACCCCGCCGAACACCACCCCGCCGCCGTCGTCCACCAGCAGGTCGAGCTTGCGGGCGGCGCCGTGCAGGACCGCCCTGGCGGCCGCCACCGGCTGCCCGGGAACGCCCAGCGAACGTCCGGTGGCCAGCGCCTCGGGCCGGCCGACCGGGATCAGGCCGATCGGGTCGGTGCCCAGCTCACGCTGCCGGTGCAGGGCCTGCAGCACGCGTTGCAGCGCCAGATCGGAACCGATCACAACCGGTCGGCGACGGCCCCGATGAGCCAGCACCCGGTCGAGTTCGGACGGGCTCTCCGGCAGTGCGACCTTCACGTCCGCGCCCCCGCAGAGCACGTCCCGGGCGATCCGGACCGACTCGCCGTCGGCCTGCCGGGCCGCCGGGTCGAGCAGGACCAGCAGCTGACCAGGGGTGTCCGGATCGACGGCGCGGTCTTCGGGCGTGGACAGCGACGACACGACCGGTCCTTCCTCAGGTAATCTCTCGGTGCAAGAGCCCCTTGCGCTATTGCGCCAGGGGCTTCGTCTATCTCGGGGCAGACTGCGGCCTACGCAGGATGCCCCAACCGGAAGGGGTGTACGCCTGTGCCGGCACTCGTGCTCGTTGGTGCCCAGTGGGGAGACGAGGGCAAGGGGAAGGCGACGGACCTCCTCGGCGGCTCCGTCGACTACGTCGTTCGCTACCAGGGCGGCAACAACGCCGGTCACACGGTGGTCATCGGCGATCAGAAGTACGCCCTGCACCTGCTGCCTTCCGGCATTCTCAGCCCGAACGTGACGCCGGTGATCGGCAACGGTGTGGTGATCGACCCGGGCGTGCTGCTCTCCGAGCTCAGCGGCCTGAACGATCGCGGCATCGACACCTCGAAGCTGCTGATCTCGGGCAACGCCCACCTGATCACGCCGTACCACCGCACCCTGGACAAGGTCACCGAGCGCTTCCTCGGCAAGCGCCGGATCGGCACCACGGGCCGCGGCATCGGCCCGACCTACGCGGACAAGATCAACCGCGTCGGCATCCGGGTGCAGGACCTCTTCGACGAGTCGATCCTCGTCCAGAAGGTCGAAGCGGCCCTGCACGACAAGAACCAGCTGCTGGTCAAGCTCTACAACCGCCGCGCCATCCCGGCCGACCTGGTGGTCCAGGAGTACCTCGGCTACGCCGAGAAGATCCGCCCGTTCCTGGCCGACACCACGCTCGTCCTGGACGAGGCGCTGAAGGCCAACAAGGTCGTCCTGCTGGAGGGCGGCCAGGGCACCCTGCTGGACGTCGACCACGGCACGTACCCCTTCGTCACCTCGTCGAACCCGACCGCCGGCGGTGCCTGCACCGGTGCCGGCATCGGCCCGACGAAGATCGACCGGGTCATCGGCATCCTGAAGGCGTACACCACCCGGGTCGGCTCGGGCCCGTTCCCGACCGAGCTGCTGGACGCCGACGGCGAGGCGCTGCGGCGGATCGGTGGCGAGCGCGGTGTCACCACCGGCCGTGACCGGCGCTGCGGCTGGTTCGACGCGGTGATCGCGCGGTACGCGACCCGGGTGAACGGCCTGACCGACTTCTTCCTCACCAAGCTGGACGTGCTGACCGGCTGGGAGCAGATCCCGGTCTGCGTGGCGTACGAGATCGACGGCAAGCGCGTCGAGGAACTCCCGTACAACCAGTCGGACTTCCACCACGCCAAGCCGATCTACGAGAACTTCCCCGGCTGGACCGAGGACATCTCGAAGGCGCAGACCTTCGCCGACCTGCCGAAGAACGCGCAGGCCTACGTGAAGGCGCTGGAGGAGATGTCCGGCGCGCCGATCTCGGCGATCGGGGTCGGCCCCGGCCGGACCGAGACGATCCAGATCAACTCGTTCGTCTGATCGGGTAGTTGAACACCCGAAGGGCCCCGCGCGATCCTGCTGCGCGGGGCCCTTCGGCGTCGGTTCAGGCGCGCAGCGGGAGCAGCACCAGCTCGCGGACCTCGCTCCAGCGCTCGCGCAGGTCGGCCCGGTCGTACAGGGTCGCGGAGATGTGCTGCATGCCGAAGAAGGCCGAGACGATGGTCCTGGCGGCGGCGCCCGGGTCCACGTCGGGGCGCAGCTCGCCCTGCTCCAGGGCCTGGCCGAGCAGGTCGGTGAGCAGTTCGATCCAGCCGATGTACGGGGTCGGCAGCGGGAGTCCGATCAGGATGGACTCCAGTTGCAGCCGGGCCCCGGCCTGCACCACCACGTCGTCGGCGAACGCCTCGGCGGCGCCGTCCACCATCGCCAGCACGGTGCCGAGCGGGCCGGCCTGCTGGGCCTTGGCGCGCTCCAGCAGGGCGGGCCAGCGGGTGTAGTGGGCCTCCACCACGGCGACCGCGAGGACCTCCTTGCCGGGGAAGTGGAAGTAGACGGCTCCCTTGGTCATCTTGGCCGCGGCGGCCACGTCCTGGACCGAGGTGCCGTGGAAGCCGCGAGCTGCGAACAGCTCGGCGGCGCAGTTCAGGACCAGCTCCCGGGTCCGCTGGGCACGGTCCTGCCGGAGGTCGGGACTCCGGCGGGCGCTGGGCGGAGTGCTCTCCCAGCCTGCGAGCTTCGGTGCGTCTTCCACGCTGTGGGCCTTCCGGTGGTGCGTTGTGCTGTGTCGCTGAGGGTATCCCCGGGTGGGGCATTGCAATATACATCCCGGCAGGTATATTTTTGCCGAGCGCCGAACGTGATCACCAAGTCACCCAGGCGCACCGAGGAGTCGGGCCAGGTCACCGCCATCGGCGCAGTGACCGCCCGCTCGGCCGAGGACTCGTAGTCCAGCCGGCCGGTACCCGCACGACGAGCCGTCCGTACAGCGGACCCGCCACGACCCGTGCCGCACCGCCCGGCCCGCAGCCGGAACATTCCGCTCGGAACACTCACCTGACCGCACCCGGTCGCGCAACGGCGCGCCGACCGCCCGGACAGGCTTCGTAGCTCATGGAAATTCCCAAGGGGAGGGTTCGTCCATGTCGCCTGCCACCACCACCTGCGCACCACTCGCACCACTCGCACCGGCCGCGATCGGAGCGGCCGCGGGGGCCGACTCCGCCCGTCGGCCGCTCAGCTTCGACCGGCCCGTGTCGCGGGCCAGCGTGCACAAGAGCGCCGACCGCGAGGTGCTGATCACCGACGCGCGGCAGCTGACCGGGGACCGCTACGCGGTCGCCGCCCGCTGGTCCAGGAACCACCTGCTCGGCCACCGCCCGGAGGCGCTGACCAGCGATCCGCTGCTGCTGGTGGAGACCGTCCGGCAGGCCGCGATCCACCTGGCGCACCGCTTCCTCGACGTCCCGGCCGGGCACCCCTTCGTGATGCAGGACCTGGACTTCGAGCTCCTCGGCGACCGACTGCCGGGGGGCGGCCGGGCCGGGCTGCCGGTGCTGCTGGACGCCACCTGCGTCCGCCGGATCACCGGGCGGCGGTTCCGGTTCGCGCTGGAGGCGACCCTGCTGGTGGACGGGGTGCGCTGCGCCCGGATGGGGGTCCGCTGGGAGGTGCTGCCGCCCGCGCCGTACGCGCTGCTGCGCGAGCGGGCCGGCTACCTGGCCGGGGCCGGGCCGGTCGGCCGGCCGGGCCCTGCCGACCGCCGGGACGTCCTGCTGACCGACGATCCCGCGCTGCCGCACGGGAGTTGGCGACTGCTGGCCGACCCCACCCACCCGGTGCTGTTCGACCACCCCTGTGACCACGTGCCCGGCACCGTGCTGCTGGAGGCGCTCCGCCAGGCGGCTGCCAGGGCCGTACCCGGCTGGTCGCCGACCGACGGGCGGCTGGTCTTCCACTCCTTCGGCGAGCACCACCGGGAGGTGACCGTCTCGGCCCGGGTCGAGGACGGCCGAATCCTCACCCTGGCCACCCAGGACGGCCGCCAGGTCGCCTCCGCGCTGTTCAACGCCCGGACGGTGGCCTCGTGCTGACGGAACTTCGGACCGACGGTGGCCTCGCGGCGGCGGAGCACCGGGCGAACGGCCGCTGCGACCGGCGGGTGCGGGGCAGCCGCACGACGACGGGCCGAGCGGTGGCCTTCTTCGACGTGGACGAGACGCTGATCGCCGCCAAGAGCATGGTCGCCTTCTGGCAGCACTGGGCGCCGGACCGCCCGGACGAGCTTCGCTCGCTGCTCACCGGGCCGCTGCCCAGGGCCGAGCGGAACCGGGCGTACTTCCGGCTGTTCGCCGGGGTGCCGGCGGACCGGCTGCGGGCGGCCGGCGCGGAGTGGTACCGGGGTTTCCGGGACCGGCCGGACGCCTTCCTGCCCGGCTCGGTGGCCGCCCTGCGCGGACACCTGACGGCCGGTCACCGGATCGCCCTGGTCTCCGGCTCCTGCCGGGAGCTGCTGGAGCCGCTGGCCGAGGAGCTGGGCGCGGAGCTGATCCTGTGCACCGAACCCGAGCTGGACGACTCCGGCCGGCTGACCGGCGAGGTGGTCGAGCCGATGATCGGCGAGGCCAAGGCGGCCGCGGTCCGCCGGACCGTCGCCGCGCTCGGCCTGCGGACGGCGGACTGCTACGCGTACGGCGACGACGCCACCGACCTGCCGATGCTGCGGACGGTGGGCCACCCGGTCGCGGTCGGCACCGACCCAGGGCTGGCGGAGCAGGCGGCCCGGGCCGGCTGGCGGGTGCTGGGCCACTGACCTGCGGCGACCCCGGACTCCGGGGTCGCCGCCGTATTGGGCCATCAAAAAATACCTTCCCGAGGGTATATTAATGACGAGCCATCAGAGAACGGGGGACGGCATGAACGAGGTCACGCTGCACGGCCGACCGGACGGAGCCGAACGAAGATGACCAGCACGCTCGACCTGGCCTGCCTCGGCATCGGCCCGGACGCCCTCCGGATCTACCTGCACCTGCTCGACCACCCGCGCTGCACCGACCTGCCCGGCGAGAGCGGGCTGCCGGCCGGGGAGGCCGAGCGGGCCCTCGCGGTGCTGGCCGGCCACGGCCTGGTGCGACCCGGGCCCGGTGACAGCCCCTGGGCCGTGGTGGACCCGGCCGGGGCGGTGGAGCGGCTGATCGAGCGCCGGTTCACCCAGCTCAACGACGACCTGCGCCGGGTCGCCGCCGTCCGGACCGCCCTGCCGGAGCTCTGCGCCGCCTTCCGGGACGGCCACCGGGACGAGCAGCCGGTGGAGATCGAACGGCTGGAGGGGGTGGCCGAGGTCCGGTCCCGGCTGGACGACCTGGCCTTCTTCGCCCGCCGCGAGGTGCTGGCGCTGCAGCCCTCGTACTCCCCCGAGATGATCGCGGTGGCCCGCCCGCTCGACCTGCGCTGCCTGCGCCGGGGCGTCGGCCTGCGCACCGTGGTGACCCAGGAGGCCGCCGAGCACCCGGTGACCCACGCCTACCTGCGCGAACTGGCCGGGCTCGGGGCCCGGATCCGGGTCAGCGACCGCGCGGTGGAGCGGCTGGTCGCGTACGACGAGGAGGTCGCGGTGGTGCCGGTGGACCCGCGGCGGAGCGCGCGCGGAGCGCTGGTGATCCGTCAGCCGGGGCTGGTCTCCAGCATGGTGCGGCTGTTCGAGGAGATCTGGTCCTCGGCGTACGACCTGGAGGGGCCGACCGCGGCCGGGGCGCTCAGCGCGGCCGACCGGGAGGTGCTGCGGATCCTGTGCGCGGTGGACAAGGACGAGATCGGCGCCCGGCAGATGGGGGTCTCGCTGCGGACCTTCCGGCGCTACGTGGCCGATCTGATGCTCCGGCTGAACGCCGCCAACCGGTTCCACGCCGCCATGCTCGCCAAGGAGGCGGGCTGGATCTAGGGGCTTCGGAACCGGTCGGCCGCGTGCGGTCCGTTACTCCCAGCCGTTGCCGTGGTCCATTTCGCTCCCCCGTCCGTCCGTGACGTGCCGTCACGCCGGGCCCGCTGCCCGACTTCGTCAAGTCTGCCGCCCCGGCGGGCGGTTCGGACGGGTCGGGGCCACCAGCAAGCTGCCAGCGGGCGACATCTTGGTGCCACCCCCGGGTCACCCCTCGGCCAGCCGCCAGGTCCGCAGCGCCGGGTCGGCCAGCGCCCGGGTGACCTCGGCCCGCAGCTCGGCCAGACTGGGGGCGTACCCGGTCAGCTCCAGCAGGCCGGCGGCCGGCGCGCGGTGGACGGTCCGCCAGCCGGGCGGCAGTTGGGCCAGCAGCCGGACCGCGCCGATCGGGGCGACCCCGGCGGCCAGCGCGTCCTCGGTCCCGACCAGCACCCGGTACGGCGTAGTGCTCTCCATCAACGGGCGACCCTTTCGGTGAACTTGGTAGGTGCACCATCATCTCCACGGGGGGACCGTCCAACTGACGGACCGTCCGTCAGCAAGCTGTCCGGCGCTGACAGGTTGCTGACAGCCGGGCCGATTGCGGTCAGCCGGGCGGCCAGCACCGGGAGCAGGTCGGCCAGCCCGTCGCGGTAGAAGTGCCCACCGGGCAGGGTCAGTTCCTCGAAAGCACGGTCGGTGAGACCGGCCCAGCCGGACAGCAGCCCGGCCGTCACCAGCGGATCGTCCGCGCCGCGCACCGCGAGCACCGGGCAGCCGACCGGTTCGGGGCCGGCCGGGCGGTAGCGGGCCGCCGCCGTGACGTCCGCCCGGAGCACCCGGCCGAACAGCAGCCGGGCCGCCGGGTGCGCCCTGAGGGCCGGCGGCAGCCCGCCCAGGTCGGCGACCCGCTGCCACAACTCATCGTCAGTGCCGACCAGTTCGGCGGCGGTCGAGTGCAGCCAGGGCGGCGCCGAGGCGCTCACCAGCAACAGTTGGGCCGCCCGGCCGAGGGCGTGCGCCCGGGCCGCCCAGGCGGCGCCGAGCAGCGCGCCCATGCTGTGGCCGACCACCGCCCAGCGCTCCCCCTGGGCCGGGGTGTGCTCGGCCACTAGCCGGTCCACCAGGGCGGGCACCGAATCCACCAGCGGTTCGCCCAACCTGGTGCCCCGGCCCGGCAGTTCGACCGCCACCGGCTGGACGCCGAGAGCGCTCAACGGCTCGATCCAGTCCTTGAACACCCCGGCCGAGGCACCGGCCGGGGGGAGCAGGAACACCCTCATGCGGGCACCGGCACGGCGGCCGCGCCGACGGTGGCCAGCTCGGCGGTCACCACCCGGCCGAGCGCGCCGAGCAGCGCGCTGTCCTTCACCTCGTTGCCCAACTGGGCCGTCCGGCACAGCATCTTGAGCATCCGCCAGGCCCGGACCGCCTCGTTCAGCGCGGCCATCAGGCCCTCGCCGCCGTCCGGCAGCAGCTCCCAGGGCTCGGTGCTGCGGGAGTACGCCTCGATCAGCGCCAGGTAGGCCCGCTCGGTCATCAGCGCGGAGGTGTACGAGTTGGCGAACTGGGCGTACCGCCGGATCCCGCCCTCGGCCAGCGCGTCGGTGAACGCCTGCCGGTACGCCTCGATCTCCCCGGCCAGCCGGGCCCGGTCGGCCAGGAACTCGTCCACCGCGCGCGCCTCGCGCTCGCGCACCGCACCGGACTTGAGCAGCTCGAGCGCCCGCTCGCCGACGTTCAGCCGGTAGAGCGTGTCATGCTTCTCGTAGACGTGGAACAGGTTGGAGCGGACCGACTCGACGAACAGCTGCCGGTCGAAGGTGAGCGCCAGGGTGCGGGTGCCGACGTTGTCGATGCCCGTCCAGGTCTGCGCGTCGAAGTCGATCACCGTGACCTTGTGGCCGTTGGTGCGGTGCTCCTGCAGGTAGTACTCCTGGAAGTGCTCGTGGTAGTAGCTGTCCACCCGGGCGATGCAGTGGCCGTGCTCGCGCACGGTGGCCTCGATGGTGGCGGCGAGGTCGCCCTCCACCGGCAGGTGGTACTTCTCCACCCCGAACTCCTGGAGCAGCACCACGTCCCTGGCCGCCTCGCTGTCCAGCAGGTTGCGGCAGGTCAGGCCGCCCCAGTCGGCCTGGATCCGGGGTGCGCCGGCCACCAGCAGGAAGGCGGCGAACAGGCGGCTGGGCAGCAGCTGGGCCAGGCTCACCACGTGGCAGTCGTAGTAGACGCTCTCCACGGCGTCCCACTCCAGCCCGGTGACCCCGGAGCGGTGGCTGATCTGACCGGCGTTCATCTGGTGCTCCCGTAGGCGAGGAAGAGTTTGGCGGGGGACCGGAACGAGAAGCCCTCGATCGGGTCGGGGTGGGGTTCGGCGAACCGGAGGTCGGGGCAGCGCTCCAGCAGGATGCGCAGGGCGGTGATCACCTCGGCGAGCGCCATCCGGCGGCCCATGCACTGGTGCCGGCCCGCGCCGAACGACAGGTGGCGGGCGGCCGGGCGCTCCGGGTCGAAGACGTCCGGGTCGGGGAAGACCTCGGGGTCGCGGTTGGCCGAGCCGAGCAGGATGGTCAGCAGCGAGCCGCGCGGCACCTCGGTGCCGAGCAGTTCGCCGCCGGTCCAGATCCGTACCGTGCTGTGGATCGGTGGCTCGAAGCGCAGCGTCTCCTCGACGATGCCCTCCAGCAACTCCGGCTCCGCATAGGCTCGTTCGAGTAGCTCGGGCCGGGTGCAGAGCACGTGCAGGGCGTTCGCGAGCAGCCGGTTGCTGGTGTCGATGGCGGCCGGGATGAGCAGGCCGATCTGCCGGACGATCTCGTCGTCGTCCACCTCCGCGCCCTCGGCGGCGGCGGTCAGCAACTGGCCGATCACGCTGCCGTCCGGGGCCGGGCGGAGCTCGTCCACCCGGCGGTGCAGCAGCTCGCGCATACCGGCCCAGGCGGTCACGGCCGCCCGCCGGGTGTCGGGGGTGGCGGCGTCGAAGTAGCCGATCACCGCGTCGGTGCAGGACTGGAACTCCTCCACGTCCTCGGTCCGGACGCCGATGATCTGGGACATCACCCGGATCGGGACCTCGTTGGCGAAGCCGGCCACGAAGTCGGCCCGGCCACTGCCGCCGAGACCGTCGATCACCCGGTGCACCGAGTTGGGGACCAGGTCCTCCAGGTAGCCGGGCACGGCGGGCGCGGCGAAGGAGCGGTTGGTCAGCGAGCGGAGCCGGGCGTGCTCGCGGCCGTCCACGTCCATCACGGTGCGGCCGAACAGCACCCGGGAGGCCCGGAACGGGCTCTCCACCGAGGCGTTCTTGTCCTTCAGGACCGCGCCGACCGCCTGATGGGTGGTCACGTAGTAGGTGCGGTCCGGCTCGGACCAGACCAGCGGGCCCTGCTCGCGCAGCCGGGCGTACGCGGGGTAGGGGTCGAGCCGGAAGGCCGGGGAGTCCAGCCCCGCGGTGGCCCGCTCGGCGGCGACGGTCATCGGGCCGTCTCCGTCTCCGCCGATACCGCCACGAACCGCAGCCGCCAGTAGTCGGCGTACCAGCGGCCGTCCCGGCGCAGGGTGGGCTCGGCCAGTTCGCCGGCCCGGCGGAAGACCTCCTCGTGCTCGGCCTCGGGCAGGTGGGCGACCAGGGCGGAGCCGAACATCCGCAGCCAGTCCACCACCCCGTCCGGGCAGTCGTGCAGCTCGGTCTCGCGCGGGAAGTGCTCGATCCGGCTGACCCGGAAGCCGTTGTTCTCCAGCAGCTCGGCGTACTCGCCGGGCTCGGGGAAGTACCAGGGCGAGCGCAGGCCCGCGTCCTGGCCGCGCTCGGCCAGCGCGGCGCGCAGCGCCTCGACGATCCCGGCGACGTTGCGGGCGCCGCCCATCTCGGCGACGAACCGGCCGCCGGGGCGGAGCGCGGTGCGGACCGAGCGGATCACCTGCTCTGGGCGGGTCATCCAGTGCAGCGCGGCGTTCGAGAACACCGCGTCGACCGGCTCGACCACCTTGAAGTCGTGGCCGTCGGCCAGCACCGCGGGCTGCCGCAACCGCTGGCTGGCGGCCACCACCATGGCCGGGTCGCTGTCCACCAGCAGCACCCGGGCGCCCCGGTCGCGGATCTGTTCGGCCAACTCGCCGGTGCCGCAGCCGAGATCGAGCACCGTCTCGCCGGGCTGCGGGGCGAGCAGGTCGAGCACCCCGCCGGCCAGCCGGGAGACGTAGCCGAACTGGCTGTCGTAGCGGCCCGCGTCCCAGGCCGGGACCTCGACGGGCTGCTCCAGGATTTCCTGAGTCATCGTCATCCTCTCTCGATCTGCATGAGCATCAGTTCGTCGGTGCCACCGGCCAGCGCCAGACCGAAGCCGTCGCGCAGCGCCCGCTCGGCCGGGTGGCCGGTGCGGTAGCCGTCGGCGCCGGCCAGCTGGATCGCCTCGTCGGCGACCCGGCGCAGCAGCACCGAGGCCCGGTACTTGCACATCGCGGCGTACGCCGCCGTGCAGCCGCCCTCCACCAGCAGCCGGACGCCCTGCAGCGCGGCCGAGCGAACCTCGGCCACCTCGGCGGAGAGCTCGGCGAGCAGGAAGCGGACGTGCTGATTGGTCAGCAGCGGGCTGCCGAAGGTGCTCCGGTGCCGGGCCCCGCTGACCGCGTCGTCCAGCACCGCCTGGGCCAGCGCGGTCATCCGGACGGTGAGCATCACCCGCTCGTGGATCCAGTGCCGCATCAGGGTCAGCAGGCCCTGCCCGGCGGGTGCCAGCACGGCCCGGACCGGGGCCGAGCGCAGGCTGATCGAGCCGGTCAGCCCGGTGTGGCCGGAGCCGCCCAGCGCGGTCACCTCGACCTCGCCGGCCCCGGCCTGCCTGGTGTCCACCAGCAGCAGGGCCGGGCCGGGGCGCGGCCCGGTGTGCTGCTCCGGGTCCTCGGCCAGCACCAGCAGCAGGTCGGCGAACGGGGCGTTGCTGATGAACCACTTCTCCCCGGTGACGGTGAGCCGCTCACCGTCCCGGCCGACCCGGGTGGTCAGGGTGGAGAGATCGCTGCCGCCGTCCGGTTCGGTGGCGGCCAGCGAGACCGTGACGGTGCCGTCCAGCAGGCCGTCCAGCAGCTCCGGGTGGCCGGTCAACAGCCGCGTGCCGACCTCCAGTTGGGTCAGTACGGCGGCGCCGGGGGCACCGTTCGCGACCTGGGCGAAGGCGGTGTGCAGCTGGATCGCCCGGCCGAGCGCCAGACAGCGCGGGCTGCGGCCGTCCACCTCGGGGGTGGCGGCCGGCCAGGCGGCCCGGAGCAGACCGGCCGCGCCGAGTGCGCCGATCAGCTCCCGGACCGGCGGCACGGCCGGGTCCTCCCAGCGGTCGGTGGCCAGCAGCTCCGGGTGGGCGGCCACGAAGGCGGCCACCCGGTCCGCGTAGTCCTGGTCGGGGTTGGCGGCCGGCTCCCGGCGGACGACCAGCGGGGCCAGGTCGCGCTGGGGCGCGGCGGTGGAGCTCGCGGTGTCAGGTGCGGCGGTGTCAGTCATCCCAGCCCGCCAGCCGTGCCAGGGTGGTCATCATCATTTCGTCCGATCCGGTGGAGATGGAGAACAGCCGGGCATCGCGGAACGCCCGGTTGGCCGGGCTCTCGGTCAACTGCCCGGCGGCGCCGTGCAGATGGAGACACTCACGGGCCACCGTGCGGGCCAGCCGGCTGGACCGGAGCTTCACCGCGGCGGAGGCCGAGCGGTAGTCGGCGCCGCCCTCCCAGCGGTCGATCGCGGTGTACGCCAGCTGCCTGGCGCTCTCCACCTCGGCGCGCAGCCGGGAGAGCCGGAAGCTGACGTCCTGTCGGCTGCCGATCGGGGCGCCGAAGCTGATCCGCTGGTCCAGCCGCTCCCTGGTGCGCTCCAGCAGCCGGTCGGCGATCGCCAGCGCACGGCAGGCGGAGATGATCCGCTCCTGCTCGAACTGCCGTAGCTGGGTGACCAGTCCGAGCCCGTGGCCGCCGATCCGGTACTCGGTCGGGACGAAGACCCGGTCGAAGTCGACCGTGCCCGCCACCCCGGCCGCCCGCAGTCCGAGCGTCGGGGCACCCGCCGTCACCGTGACGCCCTCGCCGAACGGCACCATCAGCAGCACGTGGCCGAACGGTCCGCGCGCCTCCGGCAGCCGGGCCAGCACCGCAAACGCGTCCGCGTACAGGCCGCCGACCACCCAGCGCTTGCTGCCGGTGAGCAGGTAACCGCCGTCCACCGGCGTGGCGGTGGAGGTCACCGCGGCCACGTCGGAGCCCGCGCCCGGCTCGGAGACCGCGTGCGCCAGCACGTACTCCCCGGTGAGCGCCGGGCGGAGGAACCGGTCCACCGCAGCCGGGGTGCCGCCCTCGGCGATCATCGGGGCGACCATGTCGTTGTGCACGGTGAGCGTCATGCCGACGCTGTCCGAGGACAGCCCGCCCAGGCACTCGGCGAACACCACGTGCTCCCAGGCGCTGCCGCCGGCGCCGCCGTGCTCGCGCGGGAAGCGCAGCCCGAGCCAGCCGCCCGCGCCGAGCCCGGCCAGCACCTCGCGGACCGGGAACCGGCCGGCCGCCTCCCAGGCCGGGATGTGCGGTTCGACCTCGGCCGCCAGGTGGGCGGCCAGGCCCGCCCGCAACTCCTCCTGGGCCGGGGTGAACCAGCCCGTTCTGACACCCTGCAGGACGGTCATCATGCCCCCACGAGTTCACGCAGCCGGACGGTGTCCGGCTTGCCGGTCGACAGCGCGGGGAACTCGGGCACCAGCACGAACTCGCGCGGCACCATGTACCGGGGCAGCGCCCCGGCCACGTGCGCGGCCAGCCCCGCCTGGTCCGCCTCGGCCCCGGGCCGCAGCCGGACCACACAGGCCAGCGCCAGGCCGTCCCGCTCGTCCGGGGCGGCGGCCACGAAGGCCTGGGCCACCGCCGGGTGGGACTCCACCGAGCCGCGCACCTCGTTCAGGTTGATCCGGTAGCCCCGGATCTTCACCTCGTCGTCGGCCCGCCCGGCGAAGGCGATCACGCCGTCCGGGCCGCGCTCGCCCAGGTCGCCGGTGCGGTAGTGGCGGACCCCGGCCACCTCCAGAAAGGCGGCCGCCTGCTCCTCCGGACGGTTGAGGTAACCGGTCATCAACTGGTCTCCGGCGATCAGGAGTTCGCCGGGTCCGTGCTCGGTGACGGTGCCGTCCGGCGAGCGGAAGGCCACCGTGACACCAGGCAGCGGCCGGCCGATCGGGTAGTGCGCGGTCCGGCCCGGCTCGCGCTCGGCGATCGGCTGCGCCACCACCAGGCAGGTCGCCTCGGTCGGGCCGTACCCGTTCACCACCCGGACCTGCTCCGCCGCCGCCAGCCAGGACTGCACGGTGGCCGGGTTGAGCACCTCGGCCCCGGTCATGATCCGGCGCAGCGCGCCCAGCCGACGGCCCGTCAGCCCGTCGCCCTGCTGGGCCAGCAGGGTCAGCGTGGAGCCGACCGCCGCCAGGTGGGTGACCCGCTCCCGCTCGATCAGGTCCAGCAGCAGCGCGGGCAGCGGCAGCGCCGGGCCCAGGTGCACGGTCGCGCCGTGCAGCAGCGGCAGCAGCAGGTCGACCACCGAGACGTCGAAGTGCAGCGCCGAGGTGTTCAGGCAGACCGACTCGGGGCCGATCTCCAGCAGCGGCCCGACCCCCGCGAAGAACGCGTCCAGCGCCCGGTGCGGGATGCAGACGCCCTTCGGACGCCCGGTCGATCCCGAGGTGTAGAGCACGTACGCCAGGTCCTCCGGGCCGACCTCGACGGGGGTGAACGGCTCGGCGCCGTGCTCCTCCACCAGGTCCTCCACGGCCAGCAGCGGGACCGGCCCGAGCTCGGCGGTCAGCCGGGGCAGCCTGGTCCTGGAGCCCAGTACGGCCGCCAGGCCGGCGTCGCCGACCAGGCCGCGCCGCCGGGCCGCCGGGGCGGACGGGTCCAGCGGTACGTACGCCGCACCGGCCAGCAGCACGCCCAGCAGGGCGGTCACCGCGGCGGCCGACTTCTCGCCGTGCACCCCGACCAGGGCACCCCGGCCGACACCGCGCCGGGCCAGACCGGAGGCGACCGCGGCCGCCTCCCGGTACAGCTCGCGGTAGCTCAGCCGCCGGCCTGAGGTGACCAGGGCGGCCCGTCCCGGCGCCGTCCCGGCGTGTCCGGCCAGCGCCCGGAGCAGGCTGCCGGTCACCTGGTACCCCGGCGGACCACCAGGTCGATCAGCGCGCTGAGGCTCTCCAGGGCGTCCAGGTCGTCCGGCTCGGCGCCGAACTCGACGCCGTGGTCGCTGCTCAGACGGACCGTCAGCTCGACCGCGTCCAGCGAGTCCATGTTCAGGGCCCGCATGAAGTTGTCGTCGGCGGCCAGCTCGGCGCCGACTTCGCGCTTCTTGATCACGCCGAGGGTCTGGATCAGGTTGTCCCGGACCGTGTCGGCCACGATGGTGCTCATGTGTTCGCCTTCGTTGTCTGAGTGAGGGGAATGGGAGGGGAGGATTTTGCCGGGCGGTCGCGGCGGGCGCCCTGCGAGAGCACCGTCCAGGCGACCGCGGCGGTGACCAACGCGGTGCCCAACAGGGCGCCGGTGGGCAGGCGTTCGCCCAGCAGCAGCCAGCCGAGCAGCACCGCGACGACCGGGTTGACGTACGCGTAGGTGCCGGCCAGCCGCTGGTCGACCTTGGTCACCAGCCAGATGTAGGCCCAGAAGCCGACCAGCGAGCCGAGCAGCACCAGGTGCGCCCCGGCCAGCCAGAACGACACCGAGGTGAGCGCCTCCGGCCTGATCCGGGACCACTCGCCGCCGACCGCCGAGGCGGTCAGCAGGGCCAGTCCGCCAGAGACCATCTGGACCGCCGAGCTGAGCGCGGGGCCCGCGGGCGGCCCGGCCGCCCGGTCCGGACGGGCGGCCAGGTGGCCGGCCAGCGCCCAGACCGCGGCGGCGGCCAGCACCTGGAGCGAGGGCAGCAGCGGCCCGGCCTGGAAGCCGAGCAGCAGCGCCACCCCGCCCAACCCGCAGGCCACCACGGCGAGATCGGCCGCGGTCGGCCGGCCGCCGGTGACCGCGCGCAGCAGCAGCGTCCAGAGCGGCACGGTGGCGAAGCAGACGCCCGCCGCCGCCGAGGGGAGCCGCTGCTCGGCCACGCTGACCAGGCCGTTGGCGCACAGGAAGTGCAGCACCCCGAGCAGGGCGAACCGCCCGGCCCGGCCGCGCAGCCGCTCCCGGACGCCGGGCCCGTGCCCGTCAGGGGTGCTGTGCCGGTTGCGCCGACGGGCGGCCCAGGCCACCGCCGTCAGCAGGATCGCCCCGGCGGCGGTGAACCGGACCCCGGCCGCGAACAGCGGGGGCGCGGCACCGACCATCACCCGGATGCCGAGGAACGTCGAGCCCCACAGCACCCACACCGCGAGCAGTGCGGCGATGACCTGGAACCGCCGGTGCGAACTGGTCACCGGGACCAGGCCAGGCTGTGATCCAGGTACCTGGCCGAGGAGTTGAGCCGCCACAGGGCGCCCCGGGTCATCGCCCGACGGGTGGCCGGGTCGGCTGCCGCGGGCTTGACCACGTTGGCGAACCAGCCGCTGGCGTGGTGCGCGTCCACCCCGATGTGCAGGTCGTGGTAGACGATCGCGGCCGGCGGCAGGTCCAGCCGGCGCCAGGCGTGCAGCACCTGGGAGAAGCGGTCCGGCACCAGCCACTCGGTCATCGCCAGGAAGCCCACCGCCTCCGGGAAGAGGCTGCGGTAACGGCAGCACAGCACGGCCAGGTTGCCGCTCAGCAGCGCCTCGGCGGTCAGGCCGCCCTCCAGCTCGGCGTCGCTGATCCCGAACGAGTCGATGATCTTGCCGAACAGCAGGGTGTGCACCTGCAGCGGGTCACCGTTGCCCATCTCGTCCCAGAAGTTGGTGGCGATCTCCAACTTGGCGCCACCGCTGGTCCCGAGCTGCATCAGGGCCAGCAGGTCGTCGAACCGGGAGTCGACCGCCGACTCCTGCACGATGTACCGGCGCAGGTCCGAGGGGTTCGCCTCGTTGCGGACGAACTCGTGGTAGTACGGGTGCTTGAACGCCCGGTGCGCGCGGGTGACTTCCTTCAGCCACGGCACGTACGCCTCGGCGTCCTCGGGCGCGCCGACCAGCACCTCCTCGTCCAGCCGGGCGTCCTCGGCGGCCATCGTGTCGAGCTCCAGGCGCCGGGTCACGGCGTGCAGCACGACCGAGCCCTCCGCCGAGGCGCCGCTGGGGAGTTGAAGGTGCAGGGCGTAGATCCGGGACAGCAGGTACTGCTGCGCGAAGAACGCGTCCTCGTCCCCGGACTCCCGCAGGACGGCCAGCGAGCGTACGGCGTCCAGCAGTTCGGCCTGGACGGCGGGCTCGCCGAAGGCCCGGTCCAGCTCCTCGGCGCCCCGGGTCAGCCAGGGCAGGAACCACTCGACGAACTCACGGGACTTTTGGGCGCCGAATCCGGGGACCGGGTCCGCCGCGTCGACGGCGGGGGCCAGCTGTTCGGCCGTTGCGGTGCTCATGGTTCTCCTCGGGTGTGGGAATTCGGACGGACTCAGGCCGAGGGCTGCCGGGCCGAGCGCAGGAAGGTGGCGATCAGGGCCAGGCCCGCCGCGGTCACCGCGACGTCCACGCCGACCCCGAGGTGGATGCCGTCCAGCAGGGCCGCGGCGGAGCCGCTGTCCTGGTGGCCGGAGGCGCCGAGCGCCACCATCGAGCTGAGCAGCGGGATGCCGAGGGTGAAGCCGATCTGCTGGGTGAGCGTGGTCAGGCCGGTGGCCAGGCCCTGCTCCTCGTTCGGCAGGCCGGAGGTGGCGGTCACGTTGAAGGCGACGATCGCGGTCACGTTGCCGTAGAAGCCGATCCCGAGCACCGCCAGGACCAGGCCGAACCAGCCCTTCTCGACGTCCAGGAGCAGCAGCGGCAGGTTGGCCACCGCCTGCACCAGCAGACCGCCGACCAGCACGTTGCGGCTGCCGAAGCGGCCGATCAGCTTCGGCGCGCCGAGACCTGCCAGCACCGCCGCGACACCGGGCACCGCGAAGGCCAGACCGGTGGCCATCGCCGAGTAGTGCAGCACCTCCTGGAGGTACAGCGTCATCATGAAGACCACCGCGGTCTCCATGCCGAAGGCCAGGAAGCCGCCGACGTTGCCCCACTTGACCGAGGGGCGGTTCAGGATCCGGACCGAGGCCAGCGGGGCGACCGCCTTGCGCTCGATCAGGTAGAACGCGGTGAGCAGCAGCACGGCGGCGGCCAGCGAGCCGAGCGCGACCGGGTCGCTCCAGCCCTCGGTGCCCGCGGCGGTGAAGCCGTAGGTCAGCGCGAGCAGGCCGGCGGTGACGGTGATCGCGCCGGGGATGTCCAGCTTCACCTTGTCCGGGGTCCGGCTCTCCTTGATCACGGCGGGCGCCACGAACAGCACCAGCAGCGCGATCGGCACGTTCAGCAGGAAGGCCCAGCGCCAGGTCAGCACATCGGTCAGGACGCCGCCGAGCAGCGCGCCGACGGTGAAACCACCGGACAGCAGCGCGCCGTTGAGGCCGAGCGCCTTGTCACGCAGCGCGCCGTTGAGGCCGAGCGCCTTGTCACGCAGCGCGCCCTCCGGGAAGGCGGTGGTCAGCAGCGAGAGCGCCGCCGGGGTGGCCATCGCGGTGGCCAGGCCCTGCAGCACCCGGGCCACGATGATCAGCTGCTGACTGTCCGTCAGACCGCCGAGCAGCGAGGCGGCGGCCAGCAGGCCCATCCCGCCGAGGAACAGCCGGCGGCGGCCGAACAGGTCACCGAAGCGGCCGAACAGCAGGGTGAAGCCGGCGGCCGGCAGCGCGAAGGCGGTGGCCACCCACTGCAGGTTCGCCTTCGAGAAGGCCAGGTCCGCGCCGAGGTCGGGCAGCGCGACGTTCAGGATCGAGAAGTCGACCGTGAGCATGAACTGGGTGCCCAGCAGTAGGGCGAGGATCAGCTTGTGCTGACCCGACAACCGGGTCGGGGCCGGCGGCGGGTCTGCCACCAGGGGGGTTTCGGCCAGGACAGCCATCGGAGCGGGCTCGCTTTCTTGGAGTCGGTACGACTCCGAAAACGATGCCGGGCCGCCCCTGCCCCTCCCAGGGGTTCCGGGGTCAGCAAGCTGCAGGCGCGGTGGCAGCAACCTGGCAGCCTTTGCACTAGTGCAAATATGTGTTGCACCTAGTTCAATGACGCGTTAGCGTTTCCCCATGACCGCGAAGCTGCCCTCCCCCACTGTCCTGACCGGCCGTCATGTCCGGCTGGAGCCCCTCACCCCCGCCCACGCCGCCGACCTCTTCGAGGCGGCCGGCAACGACGAGGAGGTGTTTCGCTGGGTGCCGGTGGCCATCCCCACCACCCCGGCCGAGATGGCCGACAACCTCACCGCCCGGATCGACGACCCGAGCTGCGACCCCTTCGCGGTGATCCACCTGAGCACCGGCAAGGCGGTCGGCGTCACCTGCTACTTCGACGCCTCCGCCGACGACGAGAGCCTGGAGATCGGCGGCACCTGGTACGGCCGCCAGGTCTGGCGGACCGAGGTCAACACCGAGTCCAAGCTGCTGCTGCTCACCCACGCGTTCGAGGACCTCGGCATGGGCCGGGTCTGCTGGAAGACCGACCACCTCAACGAGCGCTCGCAGAACGCGATCAAGCGCCTCGGCGCCCAGTACGAGGGCACCTTCCGCCGCTCCCGCCAGCGCCGGGACGGCAGCTGGCGGGACAGCGTGTACTTCTCGATGCTCGCCGACGAGTGGCCCACGGCGAAGGACCGCCTGACCACCCGCCTGGCAGCGGGACCGATGGGCTGACGGCACGGGGGCGTCCGGGCTGAGGGCCAAGGGCCGTTCGGGCTGAGCAGCAACGCCCGTTCGGGCTGACATCCGGGGGCCCGTTCGCCGGGCCAGGCGCCCATCGGCGATGATGTGCCATCCCCCGCCTGTCAGCCCATCAGCCCGGAGACGCCCCATGCGCACCCTGACCCACGCCGAATTCCTCGCGCTGAGGAGGTTCGACGCGCTGGACGGACTCCGGGCGATCGCCGCCGTGATCGTGATCTTCTTCCACTACGGCGGCGGCAAGGTGGTGTTCCTGTCCGGCTGGATCGGTGTGCACATCTTCTTCGTGGTCTCCGGCTTCCTGATCACCACGCTGATGCTCCGCGAGAAGGACCGGACCGGCCGGATATCGCTGCGCAACTTCTACCTGCGCCGGATCTTCCGGATCGTGCCGCTCTACTACCTGGGGCTGGCGGCCACGGCCCTGGGCGTCTACCACTCCGGCTACAGCTGGAACGTGCTGATGAACCACCTCCCGCACTTCCTCGGCTTCATGAGCGAGTACCACCTCGCGGGCGACACCCCGTACCTGCACACCTGGACCATCGGCATCGAGCAGAAGTTCTACCTGGTCTGGCCGCTGGCGCTGATCCTGGTCGGCGCGATCTCCCGGAAGCTCCGGGCGCCGCTCGCCGTGGCGGCCATCGTCCTGGTGCTGATCCGGTGGTCGGACACCTGGCACGGCATGGGCATCCACTACTCGGTCCTGCTGACCGGCGCGCTGCTCGCCGTGGTGCTGCACCACCGGCGCGGGTACGCCCTGTTCCGTCCGCTCACCCACCCGCTGACCGGGGTGGCGGTCGCGGCCGCCTTCCTGGTCCTGCACCTGCACCTGCGGGACCTGGTCAAGTACTTCGGTGGCGAGCAGCCCGCCGTCTTCCTCTACGGCCTCGCCGTCGCCGTCCTGCTGCCCTCGCTGTTCGGCCCCGGCCCCGGCCGCTGGGTGCTCTCGCTGCGCCCGCTGGTCTTCGTCGGCGAGCGCTCGTACGGCGTCTACCTGCTGCAGGCCCTGGCGGTCGGCGTGGTCGCCGTGCTGGCGCCGTGGCTGCCCGGTGGCACGCCGCTGTTCGCGACCGCCGTCACGCTGGTCGCGCTGTTCGCCGCCGACGGGCTGTACCGCTGGGTGGAGCAGCCGATGATCGGCAACGGACGCCGGCTGATCAAGTGGCTGGACCGGAAGTTCCCCACCTCCCGTCCGGCCACCGCCGAGCAGCCGGCGTCCGAGGTCACTCCAGACCGGCGAGCACCAGTGGCAGCCGGCTGATCCCGGCCGGGGTGATCCGGATCGGGACGCCCCAGTCCTGCTGGTGGACGTGGCAGGCGGGGTACTCGATCTCCGGGTCGTCGTCGCAGGAGGCGGCCATCGCCGAGACGTGCAGGACGCCCTCGGTGAGCTGGTCCGAGAGGACCAGCTCACGGGTGAGGTCGGAGTCGGGGCCCGCGCCGGAGAGCAGGAGTTCGGGCGGGGTGGAGCTGACCAGCAGGCGGGTGGACGGGCCGTAGCGCTCGTCCAGCTTCTGGCCGCTGGGGGCCTGGAAGACCACGTCGAGGCGGAGCGCGCCCGGTGCCACCTCGGTGGCGGCGCGCTGGGTGCGGTGGGCGACCGCGTCCACCCGGACGGCCTCCTCGGGGAGCCGGAGCCTGGTCAGCCGGTGCCGGGCCGACTCGACCACCACGATGTCCTCGCCGACCAGCACCGCGCCGGAGGGCTCGCGCAGGTCGGTGGCCAGCGTGCTGACCTCGCCGGTCGCCGGGTCGAAGCGGCGCAGCGCGTGGTTGTAGGTGTCGGCGATCGCCACCGAGCCGTCGGGCAGCACGGTCACCCCGAGCGGGTGCTGGAGCAGCGCCTGGTCGGCCGCGCCGTCCCGGTGGCCGAAGTCGAACAGGCCGGTGCCGACCGCGGTGTGCACGGACTGTGTTTCACGTGAAACCCAGCGGACCGCCGAGGTCTCCGAGTCGGCGACCCAGAGCTTCTCGCCGTCCGCCGAGACCGCCAGGCCGGACGGCTGGGCGAACCACGCCTCCGCCACCGGGCCGTCCACCAGGCCCTCGTTGGTGGTGCCGGCCGCGACCCCGACGGTGCCGGTGGCCGGGTCGTACGCCCAGAGCTGGTGCACGCCGGCCATCGCGATCCAGACCCGGCCGTCGAAGAACGCCACGTCCCAGGGCGAGGAGAGGTCGACCTCGGTGGCCGGGCCCTCGGTCGGGGACCCCTGCCACCACTGCCTGCCGGTACCGGCCAGCGTGCTGACCGAACCGTCCGAGAGCCGGACCCCGCGCAGCGCGTGGTTCACCGTGTCGGCCACCACCACGTCGTAGCCGAGCCCCTCGGGGGCCAGTGCCAGCCCCTGCGGCTCGCTGAACCGGGGCGCCGTACCGTCCACGAACCCGCGCTCGCCGTCGCCGATCCGCCGCACCACCGTCTCGCCGTCCTCGGCCAGCTCCACCAGTGAGTGGTGCCCGGAGTCCGCGACCAGGTAGTGCCCGTCCGGCAGCCGGACCGCCTTGCCCGGGAACTTCAGGTCCCCCGCGACCGGCTCCGGCGCCACGTACGGGCCGTCGCCGCGCCGCAGCGTCCCCTTGGCCGCGTGCTCCGCCTCCAGCTCCTCGACCAGCTTCGCGATCGCGTGCGCGTGCCCCTCACCGGCGTGCTGGGCGACCACGTACCCCTCCGGGTCGATCACCACCAGCGTCGGCCAGGCCCGGACCGCGTACTGCTTCCAGGTCACCAGCTCCGGGTCGTCCAGCACCGGGTGGTGCACCTCGTACCGGGCCACCGCGTCCACCACGGCCTGGTGGTCGGCCTCGTGCACGAACTTGGGCGAGTGGACGCCGACGATCACCACGGTGTCGCGGTGCTTCTCCTCGAGCTCCCGGAGCTCGTCCAGGACGTGGAGACAGTTGATGCAGCAGAAGGTCCAGAAGTCGAGGACCAGGATCTTGCCGCGGAAGTCAGCCAGCGACAGATCCTTGCCGCCGGTGTTGAGCCAGCCGCCCTTCCCCACCAGTTCGGGGGCGCGGACACGTGCACGAGTAGCCATGCCCCCATCCAACCGCATCGGGCCACGGCTGATTCCGGTACGCAAAGGCCCCAGCAGGCCCGTCAGCGGATCAGGTGCGGCAGGAAGCGGGCGCCCTGGTGGGTGATCGGGCTGTCGTCGGTCTCGCGGATGCCGAGGCCGGCGGCCTCGCCGTCGACCACCCAGGTGCCGAGCACCGGGCGGTTGCCGTCGAAGTCCGGGAGCGGGCAGAGCTGCTGGTAGCAGAAGCCCTCGGCGCCGTACCGGTCCGGATCGCCCGCCCACGCGGCCAGCCGGGTCTGGCTGCCGTCCGGTTCGACGATCCGGACGCCCGCGCCCTCGCGGCCGAGCAGCGGCTTCATCGCGTACCCGGTCTCCACCAGCTCGCGCGGGCCGTCCAGGTAGGCGGGCAGCAGGTTGGGGTGGCCGGGGTTGAGCTCCCAGAGGACGGCGAGCAGGGCCTTGTTGGACAGCAGCATCTTCCAGGCCGGTTCGATCCACAGCGTGCTGCCGGTGGAGCCGCCGAGGTCGATCCCGCCGAGCAGGGCCGGGGCGAACTCCTCCTCGGTCAGCCACTCCCACGGGTAGAGCTTGAAGACCGAACGGATGAACCGCTGGTCGAGGTCGACGAACCGGCCGGTCAGCCCGTCCAGGCCGATGTCCTCCATGGCGATGCCGACGGTCTCGATCCCGGCCTGCTCGGCGGTCTCCTGGAGGTAGAGGGTGGTCATCCAGTCCTCGCCCTCGCTGTCGCCACGCGAGTGCGCGAAGTGCACCGGACCGGGCGGCAGCAGGTGCTTCTGCCGCTGCCAGGAGGCGACCAGGCGCTCGTGCAGCGAGTTCCACTGGTCGGCGCCGGGGAAGCGCTCCTCCATCCAGAACCACTGCGGGCCGGCCGCCTCGATCAGCGAGGTCGGGGTGTCCGCGTTGTACTCGAACAGCTTGGCCGGGCCGACGCCGTCGTACGCCAGGTCGAACCGCCCGTACACCGACGGCTGTTCGTCGCGGCGCCGCCAGGACTCGGCGATCACCGCGGTGAGCCGAGGGTCCGTCAGGCCGTAGTCGGCGTACCGCTCCGTCCGCACCACGTGCTCGACGGCCGTCAGGCAGAGCTCGTGCAGCTCCTCGACCACCTCCTCCAGCGCCTCGACCTCGGGCAGCGAGAACTCGTAGTACGCGCTCTCGTCCCAGTAGGCGTGCGGGCCGCCCTGGTTGCAGGGGTCCTCGCAGACCGCGTAGATCAGGCCCTGGCCCTCCACGGTGGGCTGCCAGTCGGGGCGGGGGTCGATGGTGTGACGGCGCATCAGGATCAACCTCCGCCCGAACCGCTCGAGCCGCTCGGGCAGCCGAAGCCGCCGCGCTTGGTGTCGCCCTTGGCGAAGGTGCCGCCGGTGGCGATGCCCGAGCCGGAGCCGCAGTAGTACCAGCGGCCGGCCGCCGTCTTGCCGTCCGAGCAGGAGTGGTTGTCCAGCACCTTGAGGCTGCCCGGGTCGACGCAGCGGCGCGGCGCGTTGCCGCTCGACGAGCAGCTGGTCAGCGCCAGTGCCAGGGTGCCGACCATGCCGAGGGCGACGAAGCCCGAGCGTCTGCGCTCGGGTACCGGAGTGGAGGTCATGGCCGACGATGCTACTGGGGAGGTCCGGAAACCGACCCGATGGGATATCTTTTGGCCGGTCCCGGGCCGGGACACCGACTCGTTCCTCCCAGGGGGCTCACCGTGCACGACATCGTCAACGGGCTTGGCGCGGCTGCCGTATTCGGCGCCGTCGGGGTGGTCCTGCTGCTGCTCGGCGTCGGGCTGGTCGACGTGCTGACGCCCGGCAAGCTCGGCCACCAGATCTGGGTGGAGCGCAACCGCAACGCGGCCGTGGTGCTCAGCTCCGCGCTGCTCGGGATCGGCGGGATCGTCTTCACCGCGATCATGTACACCTACGACGACTTCGGGAAGGGCCTGGCCGCGACGGCCACCTTCGGCCTGCTCGGCCTGGTCCTGATGGCGGTGGCCTTCTGGCTGCTGGACGTGGTCACCCCGGGCAAGCTCGGCGCCATCCTGGTCGACCCGGAGCCGCACCCGGCGGTCTGGGTCACCGCCAGCTGCAACCTCGCGGTGGCCGCGATCATCGCCGCCTCGATCGCCTGACCGAGCGTCATAAGACCGAACGTCACGAAGGGGGCGCCCACCATCCGGTGGGCGCCCCCTTCGGCGTCCGTCAGCCCTCCAGGAAGGCCTTGAGCGCCGCCGCCAGCAGGTACGGGTCGTCCGCGCCGCACAGCTCGCGGGCCGAGTGCATCGAGAGCGCCGCGATGCCGCAGTCGACCGTGGTGATGCCGAGCCGGGCCGCGGTGATCGGGCCGATCGTGGTGCCGCAGGGCATCGAGTTGTTGGAGACGAAGGTCTGCCACGGCACGCCGGCCTTCTCGCAGGCGGCGGCGAACACCGCCCGGCCGACCGCGTCGGTGGCGTAGCGGTTGTTGACGTTGACCTTGAGGATCGGGCCGCCGTTGGGCATCGGGTGGTGCCCGGGCTCGTGCCGCTCGCTGTAGTTGGGGTGCACCGCGTGCCCCATGTCGGAGGACAGGCAGACCGTCCCGGCCAGCGCGCGGGCGCGGTCCTCGGGGGTACCGCCCCGGGCGTAGACGCTGCGGTCCAGCACGTTGCCGAGCAGCGGGCCCTGGGCGCCGGTGTCGGACTCGCTGCCGGTCTCCTCGTGGTCGAAGGCGGCCAGCACCGGGATGTACGGCAGCGCGGTGCCCGCGACGGCGGCCAGCGCGGCGGTGCCGGCGTGCACCGAGAGCAGGTTGTCCAGCCGGGGCCCGGCCAGCAGCTCGCGGTCGCGGCCCAGGTAGGACGGCGGCTGGACGTCGTGCGTCATCAAGTCCCAGCCGACGACGGCGTCGGCCGGCACCCCGGCCCGCTCGGCCACGTACTCGACCAGGGAGCCCTCGTTGACCGTGCCGATCCCCCAGATCGGCGTCAGGTGACGCTGCTTGTCGAGCTTCAGGCCCTCGTTCACCTGGCGGTCCAGGTGGATCGCCAGCTGCGGCACCCGCAGCAGCGGCTCGTCGATCTGAACCAGCGTCACGCTGCCGTCGCGCAGCGCCAGTCGGCCGGACAGGCCGAGGTCGCGGTCCAGCCAGGTGTTCAGCGGGACGCCGCCGTAGACCTCGACCGCGATCTGCCGCCAGCCGGCCGAGCCGGTGTCCGGCACCGGCTTGACCCGCAGGTTCGGCGAGTCGGTGTGCGTGCCGACCACCCGGAACGGGGTCTCGGGACCGGCCCCCTCGGGGACGTACCAGGCGATCAGCGCGCCGCCGCGGATGACGTACCGGCCGCCGGCGGCCGCGTCCCAGGCCTCGGTCTCGGCCACTCGACGGAAGCCGACCTTCTCGAGCCGCTCGGCGGCACTGGCCACCGCGTGGAACGGTGACGGCGAGGTGCCGAGGAAGGCGATCAGGTCGTCGGTGTGCGTTCGGTCGAAGGAGGCCGGGCGGACGGCGGTCGACATGCTGCTCCTGAGTTGAGGGAGGGCGGAAGCCGGATGGGGGACCGGTCTTCGACCCCGAGCATATGCCCGTACACGGACATGACGCTGTGAACTCAACAACGGTGACACAACGGTGAAGCGCGGGTGCCTCGGCCGGTGCCCGCATCGGCCATCCGGGCTGCCGACGGCGAGCCCCGGGCCGCTCGCCACCGCCCCGGCGGGGATCGACGGCAGGATGGGACGGACGCGGTGGTCCTGGAGCACGGTGGTCCTGGAGGTCGAGAGCAGCTACGCCGAGCAGTGGGGCTGGAGACATCGGATGGGACGGTTGTTTCGGCATGGGAAGTTCGCGCAGCCCGGTCGTGGTCCGGTGACCGGGCCCACCGGCAGCCGACGTCGGCGCGTCCTGGTCGCGGTGGCCACCGGAGCGGCCGTGGTCTCGCTGGGCGGCATGGCCGCCGCCACCCTGGTCAAGTCCCCGGCGGAGCGCGCCGCGCAGACCGCGCCGCCGCCCCGGAGCCTGCTGACCGCCGCCGTGGTCAGCCGGGTGCTGAATCCGGCGGTGACCGCGCGGGCGGCGGTCCACCCGGTGACCCGGTACGACGTGGTCCCGGTCCCGGCCTCCCCCGACGTCACCCAGCTCTACCTGTCCGGGCTGTACGTGAAGCCGGGCGACTCGGTGGGCAGCGGCCAGCTGCTCGCCGAGGTGTCCGGGCAGCCGCTGTACCTCCTCAAGGGCCCGGTCCCCGCCTACCGGGACCTGAAGCCCGGGTCCAGCGGCCCCGACGTGGTGGAACTCCAGGAGGCGCTGGCGGAGTTGGGGCACCAGGCCGGTTCCGACCAGAAGGGCTTCTTCGGCCCCGGCACCAAACGGGCGGTGACCGCCTTCTACCGGGCCATCGACCATCCCGTACCGGTCACCGGCGCGGCCACCGAGCAGGCGGTGGACGCGGGCCAGAAGGCCGTGGACGCCGCCCAGCAGGCCGTGGACACCCTCACCGCGCAGCGACAGAACGACCGGTACGCCCCCGGCATCGACCAGCAACTCTCGGCGGCCAGACGCCAGTTGGCCACCGAGAAGGCCGCGCTGGCGAAGGCCGTCGCGGCGAACGGACCGATGGTCCCGGCGGCGCACGTGGTCTTCCTGCCGGCCCTGCCCGCCTCGGTGACCGCCGTGACCAGCTCGGTGGGCATGCCGGTGTCGGGCGCCCTGCTCTCGCTCAGCAGCGGGGGCCTGACCGTCACCGGGCAGCTGACGCCCGCTCAGGCCGCGACGGTCGTACCGGGCATGACCGTGGAGATCCTGGCCGAGGAGACCGGCACCAGGTTCACCGGCACCGTCGCCGAGCTCGGCGCCCTGAGCACCACCCCGCCGGCCGGGAGGGTGGTCACCATCGGCGGGACGGCCCCGGCCGCAGCTCCCCCGGTGCCCACCGCCGACGCCCTCCCCTACGTACCGGTCACCGTCACCCCGGCCGCCGACCCGCCCGGCGCACTGAGCGGCCGGAACGTCCGGATCACCATCCGCAAGCAGGACTCCGGCCGGCCCGTCACCGCCGTCCCGGTGGCGGCGATCTCCACCGACGCCGCGGGGAAGACCACGGTCACCACGGTGAACGCCGACGGCGACCGGACGACCGTGGCGGTGACCACCGGCGTCACGGCCGAGGGCATGGTCGCCGTCGTCCCGGCCGACGGGAGCGAGCTGCGGGCGGGCGACCAGGTGGTGGTCGGGAGGTGAGCACCGACGTCCGGCCGGCCCCCGTCATCCGGCTCAGCGGGATCAGCCGCAGCTTCGGCGGCAAGCCGCCTTTCACCGCCCTGCACCCCGCCGACCTGAGCGTCCGTCAGGGCGAGTACCTGTCCGTCACCGGCCCGTCCGGCTCCGGCAAGTCCGTCCTGCTGCACCTGCTCGGCCTGCTCGACACCCCGAGCGGGGGCCGGTACGAGCTGGACGGCATCGACACCGGCGCGCTCGGCGACCGGGACCGGTCCACGCTGCGCGGGCGGCGGATCGGGTTCGTGTTCCAGTCCTTCCACCTGCTGCCGCACCGGACCGCCGAGGAGAACGTCGTGCTGGCTCAGGTCTACCACCAGGTGCCCCGGGCCCGACGGGCCGAGGCGGCGCGGGAGGCGCTGCGGCTGGTCGGACTGACGCACCGGCAGGACGCGCTGCCCACCACGATGTCCGGCGGCGAACGGCAGCGGGTGGCGATCGCCCGGGCGCTGGTCAACCGGCCGAGTCTGCTGCTCTGTGACGAACCGACCGGCGATCTCGACTCCGCCGGCGCCGGGGCGGTGCTGGACCACTTCGACGAACTGCACGCGCAGGGATACACGCTGGTGGTGATCTCGCACGACCCGGCGGTCGCCGCCCGGGCCGGACGGCGGGTGGCGCTCCGGGACGGCGTGCTGTCCGAGCCGACGGAGGCGATCAGCTGATGGCCGACAGCACCCTGCCGGAGCCGGGTTCGCGGCTCAGCGCCCGGGACCTCGGTACGGAGGCGCTGTCCGGCATCCTCCAGCGCCCCGGCCGCTCGGTGCTCACCGCGCTGGGCACCGTGCTCGGGGTCGGCGCCCTGGTCGCGGTGCTCGGCCTGACCGCGACCGCCTCAGGACAGATCGGCGAGCAGTTCGACCTGACCAGGGCCACCACCGTGACTGTCGCCGACCGCCCCGGGACCGACACCGGCCCCCCGGGGGTCAACCCGCCGATGAGCTTCCCGGCGGACGCCGACGAGCGGCTGCGCCGGATCGACGGCGTCGAGGCGGCCGGGGTCTGGTGGACCGTGCCGGGCAACCCGGTGCTCTCCAGCCGGCCCACCGGCACGGAGACCCCAGGCCCGACCGTCTTCGCCGCCACCCCCGGCGCCGTCGCGGCGATGGCCCCGACCCTGCTGACCGGCGTGCCGTTGGACGCCTTCGCCGAGCACACCGCGCAGCCGGTGGTGATGCTCGGTCAGGCCGCGGCCGAGCGGCTCGGGGTGAGCCGGCTGGACGCCCAGCCCGCCGTCTTCCTCAACGGCCTGCCGTACACCGTGATCGGGATCTACTCGGACGTCCGACGGCAGTCCGCAACCCTGCTGGGCGCGATCATCCCGGCCAGTACGGCACTGGCCCAGTTCGGCAACCCCGGCACCGAGGGCGACCGCAGCGCCCAGGGGCTGATCGCCACCCGGGTCGGCGCGGCGGCCGTGGTCGCCGAACAGGCCGCCGTCGCCCTCCGGCCGGACACCCCAACCGCTTTCACCGTGACCCCGCCCCCGGACCCGCACAGCCTCCGCGACGAGGTCACCTCCGACCTGACCGGGCTCTTCCTCGCCCTGGCCGCGATCTGCCTGCTGGTCGGCGCGGTAGGCATCGCCAACACCACCCTGGTAGCCGTCCTCGAACGCACCGAGGAGATCGGCCTGCGCCGCGCCCTCGGCGCCAGGACCAGGCACATCGCGGCCCAGTTCCTCACCGAGTCGACCGTGCTCGGCACCCTGGGCGGCCTGGTCGGCACCAGCCTGGGCGTACTGACCGTGCTCGCGGTGGCGGCCGCCCGGGACTGGACGGCGGTGATGCAGCCCGCCGCCACCCTGACCGCCCCGCTGATCGGCAGCGTGATCGGACTGCTCGCCGGGCTGTACCCGTCGCTGCGAGCGGCCCGTACCGACCCGCTCAAAGCACTGCGGAGCGGCTGAGAACACACCGCGGGGCCCGGTCGTGGTGAACCGGGCCCCGCGGTGTTGAGGGTGTGTCAGGCGGTATTTCGGGTGGGGGCTTAGAAAGCCTCCTCCGCGAGCTCCATGATCTCGTTGTCGACACCCTCGGCGATCAGGCGCTGCGGGGTGACGGTCGGGAGCACGTTGCGGGCGAAGAAGCGGGCCCCGGCGACCTTGCCCTGGTAGAACGGGACGTCCTTGTCGCTGGCGCCCGCCTCCAGCTTGGCCAGCGCCACGGCGGCCTGACGGAGCAGCAGCCAGCCGACCACGACGTCGCCGGAGACCATCAGCAGGCGGGTGGTGTTGAGGCCCACCTTGTACATGTTCTTGACGTCCTGCTCGACCGAGGAGAGGTCGGCCAGCAGCTTGCCGACGATCGCCTCCAGGTCACCGGCCGCCTTGCCGAGCAGCTCGCGCTCGGTGGCCAGGGCGTCGCCGCCCTCGCCGGTGGCGAGGAACTTCTTGATCTGCTCGGAGACCACGGTGAGCGCCTGGCCACCGTCCTTGACGATCTTCCGGAAGAAGAAGTCCAGGCCCTGGATCGCGGTGGTGCCCTCGTACAGGGTGTCGATCTTGGCGTCGCGGATGTACTGCTCGATCGGGTACTCCTGCAGGAAGCCGGAGCCACCGAAGGTCTGCAGGGACTGGGCGAGCTGCTCGTAGGACTTCTCCGAGCCGTAGCCCTTCACGATCGGCAGCAGCAGGTCGTTGAGGCGCTCGGCGGCGTCGTCGTGCTCGCCGCGCAGGCGGGCGGCCACCAGGTCGTCCTGGACCGAGGCGGTGTACAGCACCAGGGCGCGCATGCCCTCGGCGTACGCCTTCTGGGTCATCAGCGAGCGGCGGACGTCCGGGTGGTGGGTGATGGTGACGCGCGGGGCGGCCTTGTCCAGGAAGTTGGAGATGTCGGCGCCCTGCACGCGCTCCTTGGCGTACTCCAGCGCGTTCAGGTAGCCGGTGGAGAGGGTGGCGATGGCCTTCGTGCCGACCATCATCCGGGCGAACTCGATGATCTTGAACATCTGGCGGATGCCGTCGACGCTCTCGCCGACCAGCCAGCCCTTGGCCGGGTGCTTGGCGCCGAAGGTCATCTCACAGGTGTTGGACGCCTTGAGGCCCATCTTGTGCTCGACGTTGGTCGCGTAGGCACCGTTGCGCTCGCCGAGCTCGCCGGTCTCCCAGTCGAAGTCGAACTTCGGCACGATGTACAGGCCGAGGCCCTTGGTGCCCGGCTTGCCGCCCTCGGGGCGGGCCAGCACCAGGTGGATGATGTTCTCGGACATGTCGTGCTCGCCCGAGGTGATGAAGCGCTTCACACCCTCGATGTGCCAGGAGCCGTCCTCCTGCTTGATCGCCTTGGTGCGGCCGGCGCCGACGTCCGAACCGGCGTCCGGCTCGGTCAGCACCATGGTGGCGCCCCACTGGCGGTCGACCATGAGCTGGGCGACCTTCTTCTGCTCCTCGGTGCCCTCGTCATAGACGACGCCGGCGAACGCCGGGCCGGACGAGTACATCCAGATCGCCGGGTTGGAGCCGAGGATCTGCTCCGCGTAGGCCCAGATCAGCGAGGACGGGGTGACCTGGCCGCCGATCTCCTCCGGGATGCCGAGGCGCCACCACTCGGCGTCCATGTACGCCTGGTAGCTCTTCTTGAAGGTCGCCGGGATCGGCGCCGTGTTGGTCTCCGGGTCGAAGACCGGCGGGTTGCGGTCGGCGTCGACGAAGGACGCGGCGAGGTCGTTCTCGGCGAGCCGCGAGATCTCGCTGAGGATGTTCTTCGCGGTCTCGACGTCCATGTCGGCGAACGGACCGGTGCCGTACACCTGGTCACGGCCGAACACCTCGAAGAGGTTGAACTCCACGTCACGCAGGTTGGACTTGTAGTGACCCATGACCGTTTCTCCGGTTCGTCGCTTCCGGGGTCCGCCGCCTTCGAGCGCCCCACTTACCCACCAGTAGGCACCATGATGCTACCCGTAAGTAACTTGTTCAAGCCCCTGGACGCGATAGGGCTATGAACACGGTCACGTCCACCGATAGCCTTGCCTCGTGTACGGCTACGAGCAGACCGGGTATCAGGGCGACCCCTACCAGCAGCAGGCGCAGCAACAGCACGCCCAGCAGCAGGGGATGAACGGCATGCCGGGCCCCGGCCAGTACGGCGAGCAGCCGCCGCAGGCGGCCCCTCAGCAGTCTCTCTACCCCGAACCCTCGCCGCCATCCCTCGCGGACGCGGTCCGGGCCTTCACCACCGGGTCGATGCCGGTCGAGGACTTCCAGGCCATCTTCATCACCTCGAAGGTGCACTGCCCGCGCGGCGACCGCCCCGGCTTCCTGGCGCTGCACAACACGCCCACGCCGGTGATCCCGATGTTCAGCTCGCTCAAGGAGCTGCGCCGGTACGCCGGCAAGGACTCCAAGCACTTCAGCGTCACCGGCGCCGAGGTGCTCGACCTGCTGCCGACCGGGTACGGCTTCGCACTGGACATGGAGGGCGAGCACCGGATGGTGTTCGACGCCAAGGCAGTGGAGCAGATGGTCGACTTCACCATGCGCCGGATGTACGGCTGAGATCCGCGGTTCCCCGGACCGGCCCCGACATCTTCATATGGTTCAAGTTTCAACTTGCTTCTTGTTGAGAGTTGAACTACCTTTGCCGATGTAGGCCACAGACCCCAGAAGGAGGCCGACATGCCCGCCGTGACCGTCGAGAACCCGTTGACCCTTCCGCGCGTTGCCACCCCGGACCCCGCGACCAACGTGCCGCGTCCGGTCCTGGCGGTGGTCACCGCTCCCGAGGGCTTCGAGGGCGAGGGTTTCCCGGTCCGCCGGGCCTTCGCGAAGATCAACACCAAGTACCTCGACCCGTTCATCATGATGGACCAGATGGGCGAGGTGGACTACGCCGCGGGCGAGCCCAAGGGCACCCCCTGGCACCCGCACCGCGGCTTCGAGACGGTGACCTACCTGATCGACGGCGAGTTCATCCACAAGGACTCGCACGGCGGCGGCGGCCACCTCGGCGGCGGCGACACCCAGTGGATGACGGCCGGCTCCGGCATCCTGCACATCGAGACCCCGCCCGAGTCGCTGGTCCTGACCGGTGGCCTGTTCCACGGCATCCAGCTCTGGGTCAACCTCCCGGCCGCGGACAAGATGACCGCCCCGCGCTACCAGGACATCCACGGCGGGCACGTCAAGCTGCTCACCTCGCCCGACGGCGGCGCGATCCTCCGGCTGATCGCCGGCGAACTGGCCGGCAACGAGGGCCCCGGCGTCACCCACACCCCGATCACCCTGCTGCACGCCACCGTGACGCCGGGCGCCGAGATCACCATCCCCTGGCGCAAGGACTTCAACGCGCTGGCGTACGTCCTCAACGGCGACGGCACGGTCGGCTCCGAACGGCGGCCGTTCCGGAGCGGGCAGGCCGCGGTCTTCGGCGAGGGCGACACCCTCACCATCTCGGCCGACGCCAAGCAGGACTCCCGGCACCCCAACCTGGACGTGATCATCCTGGGCGGGCAGCCGATCCGTGAGCCGGTGGCGCACTACGGGCCGTTCGTGATGAACAGTCACCGGGAGCTCGAGCAGGCCATGCGGGACTTCCAGTCCGGCGCCTTCGGCCAGCCCACCGACTGACAGGGCTCAGGCACCTACGGTCCAGGGGCTCGGGGAACTGCGAGGAGATCTGGCGTGCGGGTCACTGCGAAAGTGCCTGCCCATCTACGCACGGATCACCTTTTTCGAGGTCGGCGTCGCAGTTCCCCGAGCCCCTGACCGTAGATGCTCGATCACCTGCCAACAGTTCAGATCCGCGCGTACAGCGCCGACGCGTCGTCGTGGGCCTTGCCCCGCGGCCAGCGTTCGCAGCGGGTGTCGGTGCGTTCGGTGGAGCGGACCTGGGCGATGAGTTCGGCGGGGCCGCGTTCGGCCAGCAGGTGGAGCGCGTCGGACCAGCTGCCGAGGCCGAAGCGTTCGGTGTAGCGGGCGGCGCCGTCGCTGAGGGCGGCCACCGCCTGCAGCGCGGCGAGCCGGACGAAGCCGGTCTCGGCGTGGGCCGCGGCGCGCGGCGAGGCGGCGGCAATCCACGGGCCGTGGCCGGAGTTGCGGGCCGCCCGGACCGCCAGGGCGTACCGCAGGTGGAGCTCGTGGCGTTCGGCGGTGCCCGGGACGGTGGACCAGATCTGCCGGCGGAGCAGTTCGCCGGCCGGGAAGCGCTGGTTGTCGCCGATCACCCGGGGCGGGCCCTCCTTGAGCTGCAGCACCAGCATCGAGTCGCCGAGCACCAGGTACTCCAGCGAGCTGCCGTGCAGCCGGGCGGCGACCACCATCGCGGCCGGGGTGTTGGGGTGGGCCAGGTCGCAGCGGCCGCCGTGCAGGGCGGCGGTCTCGACGATGGAGTCGGCCAGGCACTCGGCGATCGAGCGGTCGGGCCGGTCGGTCAGCCGGGCGAGCAGGTGCACGCCGAGCCGCCGGACGTACCACGGGGTGCCGTGCCGACAGCCCGACTCGAGGCCGTCCGGCGCACTCGAACCGTCCAGCAGCACCAGGGCCTCCGGGGAGGTCACGGCGAAGTCCTCGCTCTGCTGCCCCGGCTTCTGCGGTTCGCCCGCCAGCTCTACCTGCATCACGTCAGTGTGGCGGCGGAGCGGACGGGCGGACAGGGTTCGGACGATGATCCCTCGGTGGGGTGAGGGAAGTGGCAGCCGGGTGAATCCGGACATACCGTCAGTTTTGTCTGCTTCCGCTCTCTCCCCCAGGAGACCGCTGTGATGGTGCTGGAGTTCTTCGTCGTGGTGATCGCGGCCCTCGCCTTCCCGACCGCCCTGCTGCTCTTCATGATCGGCGGCCCGCACTACCGGGACCAGCCGCACTGAGCACCAAATGGTGGGACCGACCGGTCCCGGCATGACATGGTGAGGCTGGCAACACTGGTCTTCTGGAGGTCAACCCATGAGCAGCGGCACACCCGAATCCGTCGAACCGCAGAGCACGGAGCAGACTCCCGCCGCGCCCGACGACGTGAAGGCGAAGTTCCTGGCCGCCCTGGAGCGCAAGCAGGGCGTCCGGACGGACGGCTCCGGCGGCGGCCCGGGCAGTGAGTCGAAGGTCCACGGCACGCACGCGGCTGCCGGTGGCAAGCGCAACTTCCGCCGCAAGAGCGGCGGCTGACGGTCGTTCGACGAGGGGCGGCTCCCGACCGGGGAGCCGCCCTTCGGTCATTCCGCCCCTCGGTCATTCCGCCGCGAGGAAGCCCGCCACGTGGTCCAGCACCGTGGGCTCGGCGAGGATCCGGCTGTGCCCGAGACCCTCGGTGGTGAGCAGCTGGAGCCGCTCGCCGTACGCGGCCCGGAACAGGTCGGCCTGGCCGGGCAGCACCACCCGGTCGTCCCGGTCGTGCACCGCCAGCATCGGGAAGTCGAAGTCCCCCGGCCGGTGCACCGGGTCGAAGTCGGCCCGGTCCCGGCCGGCGGCCAGCACCTCGGCGACCCGGCGTTCCAGCTCGGGCCCGGCCCAGCGGCCGAGCCCGAGCTGCACCCGGAACGCCTCGACCAGGAAGCCGTACTCGGCCACCCCCGCGATCGTCACCACCCGGCCCGCCTTCACTCCCTCGCGCAGCGCCAGGAAGGCCCCGGCCGCCCCGAGCGAGTGCGCCACCACCGCCTCGAAGGGGCCGTACCGGTCGTGCAGCCGGCCGATCACCTCGCGGTAGTCGAGGATCGTGGTGGTCCGGCCACCGGAGTCCCCGTGCCCGGGGGCGTCGAAGGCGACCGGGCTCAGGCCGAGCGCCTGCAGACGGGGGATCATCGGCGCGAACCGGGAGGCCCGGGACCGCCAGCCGTGCACCAGCAGGACGGGACGCTCGCCGCTCCCCCAGCGGTAAGAGGTGACCTCCCGGGCGCCGACGGTGAGCTGCTCCGTCACCGCCCGGTCGTGCTGCTCCCGTTCGTCCGGCCTGATCCGGCTGCGGAGCACCGGGCGGTGGAACAGCGCGAAAGCGCCCTGGCCCGCCGCCCGGGGCGAGACCGTCGCGGTGGCGTTGAGTGCGGTGCGGAGCAGGGCTGCGGACAGATCCATGGACACTCCCCCGGCAGGGCTGCGGCCTGGGTGCGCAGCCGATCAGGGGGAGATATTAGCACGACCGTTCGTACAGTTTCTCTGGCGCTTGACGGGTCTACCGTGAGCCGGGTTGACCCTCGACCTGGTCGAGCCCCCAGAGTCCCCGGCGTGGAGAACGTGATGCGCAGCATCGGAGAGATGGCCCGGCACAGCGGGCTCAGCGTGAGCGCGCTGCGGTTCTACGACGGCGCGGGCGTGTTCGGCCCGGCCTGGGTGGACCCGCAGAGCGGGTACCGCTGGTACGCCGAGGAGCAGCTCCGGGACGCCCGGCTGATCGCCCGGCTGCGCCGGGTCGGGATGCCGCTGCCGGACATCTCCCGGGTGCTGTCGGCCGATCCCGCCGTGGCCCGGCAGACCCTGGACACGCACCTGCGTCGGCTGGAGGACGGCCTCTCCGACGCGCGTCGCGAACTCTCTACGGTCCGCGCACTGCTCGACCAGAGGGAGCACCCGATGAACCAGACCCGACTGACCACCCCCGCCCACG
This sequence comes from Kitasatospora gansuensis, assembly GCF_014203705.1. Lineage (NCBI taxonomy): Bacteria > Bacillati > Actinomycetota > Actinomycetes > Kitasatosporales > Streptomycetaceae > Kitasatospora > Kitasatospora gansuensis. The sequence goes on along the minus strand of NZ_JACHJR010000001.1, from coordinate 4,017,839 downwards.
AGTTGGCCGCCGCCCTGGACGCCGTCCGGTTCGCCGTGGGCAGCAACCCCGAGCAGCCCGCCCTCTGCGGCGTCCTGCTGGAACTCGCGTCGGACGGCCTGCGCCTGGTCGCCACCGACCGCTACCGGCTGGCCGTCTCGCTCGCCCCGGCGACCGCCCTGGACGGCCCGCCGGTCAGCGCGATCGCGGCGACCGCCTTCGTGGACGAGGTCCGGGCCCTGCTGGACGGTGCCGAGGACGCGCTGCTGACGGTCGACGGCGATCTGCTGACGCTCACCGTGACCGGGGACGAGCGAGAGGTGACCGGGCGTCGGGTCGGCCAGGACTATCCGGACTACCGGCCGATGCTGCGCCTGGAGCCGACCCGCCGACTGGCGGTGGACGCCGCCGAACTGCGGGCCGAGCTGTCCGCCGGGGCGACCCGCAGCCTGACGCGGAGCCAGGACGGCGTGGAGCAGCAGGTCTCGGTGCTCACCGTCGGCACGGACGGTGCGCTCGGGGTGGCTGACGAGGAGGGTGCAGCGGGTGAGGCGCTCCGGATCGGGGTGAACCGGGAGTTCCTGCTGGAGGCGATCACGGCCGGTCGGCGGGATCAGCTGACACTCGAACTCGGCGGCCCGGTCGCGCCGTTGGCGATTCGCTACCCGGACCGGGAGGGGACGTTCTCGCTGCTCATGCCGACTGTGCTGAGCTGAGGGCGTACGCGATCGCGGTGGCGGCGCGGGCGTAGCGGGTGGGGTCGTCCAGCAGCAGGGCGTGCGCGTTGGACGTCTCCATCAGCCCGATCAGGGTGAAGGCCAGCTGCTCCGGGTCCACGTCCGCGGCCAGCTCGCCGTTGGCCCGGGCGGTCCGGATCAGGTCCACCAGCAGGCCCTCCCAGTCCCGGGCCGCCACCGCCAGCGCATCCCGGATCGGCCCCGGCCGGGTGTTGAACTCGGCCGAGACGGACTGGAAGAAACAGCCACCCGGAAAGATCTTGGCCTGGGTGTACGCGAGCCAGCTCTCGCACAGCAGCCGGAGCCGGGGCAGCCCCGGGGCAGCCTGCTCGGCGGGGACGATCACCGCGTCGTAGAAGATCCGGCGGGCGGCCCGGACGGTCGCCAGCTGCAGCTCCTCCTTGGAGCCGAAGGCGGCGAACACCCCGCTCTTGCTCAGCCCGAGATCGGTGGCCAGCCGGCCGATCGACAGACTGCCGAGACCCTCGACCGAGGCAACCTCCACGGCCCGGCTCAGGACCGCTCGCCGCGTCTCGTTGCCCCGCTGGACCCGTCCGTCCGTCACTGCACCGGTCACCGCACACCTCCGGCTGCCCAGCATAGGCTTTGCCGGCGGTCCACCATTTACGGTCCAGGGGCTTGGGGAACGGCAAAAGTGCCTGCCCATTTACGTACGGATCACCTTGTACGAGGCTGGCCTCGCAGTTCCCCGAGCCCCTGGCTGCCGCAGCATGTGCCTGCCCAGGCGAGCAGCTGCTCGTCCGCTTCGGCCGGGGCGATCAGTTGGAGGCCGACCGGGAGGCCGTCGACCGTGCCGGCGGGGAGGCTGATCGCGGGCCAGCCGGCGTGGCTCCAGGGGAGGGACATCACGGCGTCGCCGGTGCTCTCCAGGCCGAGCGGGGCCGGGCCGGTGGCGGCGGGGGTGACCCAGAGGTCGATGCCCTCCGCGGTGGTGAGGTCGGTGAGCCGGCGGCGGTAGCGGCTGCGGGCGCGCAGGGCAGCGGCGTACGCGGTGGGGTTGATCTCCTGGCCGTGCCGGATCGCCGAGGCGGTCTCGGGGCGGTAGAGGTTGGCGAAGCGGGGGAACAACTCGTGGTGCACCCGGGCGAGTTCGTACCGGCTGATCACCCGCATGTCCTCGGCCAGCTCGGCCAGGCTCCACGGCAGCGTCACCTGTCGGGCCGTCAGGCCGGTGCGCTCGAAGGCGTCCCGGCCGGCCGGTGAGACCGCCGCGAGGTAGTCGACCGGCACGCCCAGCACCGGCGGGCGGCCGGGCGCGGCCGCCGGGCGCCAGCCGTCGCAGAGCACCGCCGCCGCGCGTTCGACGCCCGCCAGGTCCGGCGCGAAGATCCCGACCGTGTCCAGGCTGGGTGCGCCGGCGATCAGCCCGTCGGTCGGGATCCGGCCGTAGCTGGGGCGGAAACCGACCACTCCGCAGTACGCCGCCGGGCGGATCACCGAGCCGACCGTCTGGGTGCCGATGGCCAGCGGCACCAGCCCGGCCGCGACGGCGGCGGCCGAGCCGCTGCTCGAACCGCCCGGGGTGTGGGCCGGGTTGTGCGGGTTCCGGGTCGGGCCGGGGGCGTTGAGGGCGAACTCGGCCGTCACCGTCTTGCCCGCGATCAGCACGCCGGCGGCCCGCAACCGTCGCACCACGGTGGCCTCCGGACCGGCCAGCACGCCCGGCGGGAGGGCCGACCCGGCGTGCGTGGGCAGCCCGTCGACCTGGATCACGTCCTTGATCCCGACCGGTACGCCGTACAGCGGCGGGTGCGCCCCGCCGCCGTACCGGCGCTCCAGCTCCCTGGCCTCGGCGGCCAGCCGCAGGTAGCGGCCCGGCTCCGGGGTGAAGGCGTGCAGCAGCGGGTCGATCCGGTCGATCCGGGCGCACAGCTCCTCGACCAGCTCGGTCGGCTCCATACCCGCGGGCTAGGGCTGCTCGCGGTAGATGTGTTCGCTCGGCAGGTAGGGCACCTCGCGCAGGAAGAGGGCGCCACAGGTGTGGCAGTTGAGGTCGGGCTGCTCGGACCACCGGGTCGGCTCGCGGGTCTCGCCCCCCGCCACCAGCTCGTGCCCGCACATCGCGGTGATGGTGTCCCCCACCGTGATGTGCCAGCTCTTCACTCCGCCCGACTGCCCGTCGGGACCGTACTCGGCTCGCATCTGGTGCTCCATGCCCCCATGCTCCGGAGGGCACGGACCACCGGCAATTCCTGATCGCCCGTACGGGAGACTCCTCGTCAGCTGACGTCCCACCAGACGGTGGTGTCGGCCTCGATCACCGCACCTCCCGCGCCGGACGAGGCGAGCAGCACCCGGCCCGGCGCCGTCAGCCCGATCGGGGCGCCGGTGACGTTCGCCGTGCAGACGAAGGAGCCCGCCTCACTGTCACGACGGAACGCGATCAGCCCCTGCGGCGCGTCCAGCCAGGTCACCGACGCCCCGGCGCCGAGGGCGGGGTGCTGCCTGCGGATCGCCAGGGCGCTGCGGTAGAGCTCCAGGGTCGAGGTCGGGTCGCCGGTCTGCGCCTCGACGCTGAGCGCGGCCCACTCGGCGGGCTGCGGCAGCCAGCTCGGGCCGCCGGTCTCCGGGCCGAAGCCGTACGGCGCCTCGGTGCCCGACCAGGGGAGCGGGACGCGGCAGCCGTCGCGGAAGCCGTCCTGGCCGGCCTGCCGGAGGAAGGACGGGTCCTGGCGGACGGCATCGGGCAGGTCGGTGACCTCGGGCAGGCCGAGCTCCTCGCCCTGGTAGAGGTAGGCGGAGCCGGGCAGCGCGAGCATCAGCAGGGTGGCGGCGCGGGCCCGGCGCAGGCCGAGTTCGCGGTCGCCGGGGGTACGGATCTGGGTGCCCAGGCCGGGCGGGTTGGCGAACCGGGTGGCGTGCCGGGTGACGTCGTGGTTGGACAGCACCCAGGTGGGCGGTGCGCCGACTGCCCGCATCGCGTCCAGCGAGGTGTCGATCACCTCGCGCAACGCCTCGGCCTCCCACTCGGTGGACAGGTAGTGGAAGTTGAAGGCCTGGTGCAGCTCGTCCGGGCGGACGTACCTGGCGGTGCTCGCGACGCTCGGGGTCCACGCCTCGGCGACGAAGATCCGCTCGCCGCCGTACTCCTCCACCACCCGGCGCCAGTCCCGGTAGATCTCGTGCACGCCGTCCTGGTCGAAGAACGGCAGCCGTTCGCCGTCGAGCAGGCGCAGCCGGCCCCGCTGCCCGTGGTCGGGCAGGCCGGGGGCCTTGACCATGCCGTGCGCGACGTCGATCCGGATGCCGTCGATGCCCCGGTCGAACCAGAACCTGATGATGGAGCGGAACTCGTCCTGGACGGCGGCGTGCTCCCAGTTGAAGTCGGGCTGCTCGGGAGCGAACAGGTGCAGGTACCAGTCGCCGTCGGTGCCGTCCGGGTTGGTGGTCCTGGTCCAGGCCGGGCCGCCGAAGATGGACTCCCAGTCGTTGGGCGGCAGTTCACCGTTCGCGCCCTTGCCGGGGCGGAAGTGGTAGCGCTCGCGCAGCGGGGAGGACGGACCCTCGCGCAGCGCGCGCTGGAACCAGTCGTGCTGGTCGGAGCAGTGGTTGGGCACCAGGTCCACGATGACCCGCAGGCCCAGCTGGTGCGCGTCCCGCATCAGCTCATCGGCGTCCGACAGGTTGCCGAACATCGGGTCCACCGCGCGGTAGTCGGCCACGTCGTACCCGGCGTCGGCCTGCGGTGAGGCGTAGAACGGCGACAGCCAGACCGCGTCCACCCCCAAAGCCTTCAGGTACGGCAACCGGCTGCGGACGCCCGGCAGGTCACCCATGCCGTCGCCGTTCGAGTCGGCGAAGCTGCGCGGATAGACCTGGTAGATGACCGCGTCCCGCCACCAGCCGGAGCGGAGCGCGGGGGACGGAGCTTCCAACAGGGCGTCAACTGCGGTCTGGGACACGGCAAACTCCTCAGGCTTGGGGTGGCCTTCAGGACCGTAGTGACGTTCGAGCCGAACTGGAATACCTTGCAGAAAGTTTCTGAAATATCTTGCAGTGCTCAGATGCTGGGAACCGACTGGGTGAGGGCTTCGGCGACGGCGCCGGGCAGCCAGTCGGCGGTGTGGGAGAAGGAGAAGCCCAGGTCCTTGGCGCGAGCGTTGCTCATCGCGTAGTGCCGGTCGTAGGAGAACGGCGAAGCCTTCCCACCCGCCGGGACGGTCCGGTGGACCGGCGCCCGGCCGGCCTGCGCCGCGATCACGGCGACGAGGTCGTGAACGTCCAGCGGACCGTCGGAGCAGGCGTTCAGCGGACCGGTGAAGTCGGCCGTGGCCGCCCACCGGAGCAGCTCCGCCAGCTCCTCGTGGTGGATGAAGACGGTGGGCAGCACCTGCGCGTGCACGGCGATCTCCTCCCCCGCGACGACGCGCGCGGCGTAGTGCGCCAGCCGGCCGGTGAACTCCTGTGTGCCGCCGCCGAGCACATGGGCGCTGCGCACCGTGGCGAACTCGAAGCCGTCGGCCCGGGTGAAGACGGCCTCCGCCTGCCGCTTGCCCTCGGCGTAGTGCGCCTCCAGGTACGCGTCGTCGTGCCAGGGCAGGTCGGCGGCCACCCGCCAGGTCGCCGGGTCCACCAGTTCCTCCGGCACCGGCGTACCTGCCGCCACGGTCGGCAGCGCCGCCGACCCGGGGTCGTAGACCTCGATCGTGGAGGTCATGACGTAGCGCCGGGTCCGGCCGGCGAAGGCGCGGACGGCGATCGCGGCCTGCACCGGGGTGTAGCAGACCTGGTCCACCACGACGTCGAAGGTGCGGGCGTCCAGCGCGGCGGTCAGGGCGGCTTCGTCGTTCCGGTCGACGACGAGGTGCTCGACACCGGCGGGCGGCGCGGTGGAGCCCCGGTTGATCACGGTCACCTGGTGGCCTGCGGCCCGCAGGCGGTCCACCAGGAGTTTTCCGAAGTACCGGCTTCCGCCGATCACGCAGATCCTTTGCATGCCCTCATCGTGGCGACCTATCGTCACCAGCAGAAGTCCCGGCCAACTGACCTGGTATTAAGGAAAACTGTTGATCGATGTGCAGCGGCTCCGCGTCCTGCGGGCGGTGGCGGAGCACGGCAGCTTCAACCGGGCGGCCACCGCCCTGCACCTCACCCCGTCGGCCGTCTCCCAGCACGTGGCCGCGCTGGAGCGCTCCCTCGGCACCCTGGTGGTCGACCGCAGCACCCGTGGGGTCACCCTCACTCCGGCCGGCCGGATCATGTTCGGCGCCGCCGAATCCGTCGCGGCCGAGCTGGAGCACGCACGGCGGCAGGTCTCCCAGCTGGACACCGGGCGGGTGCAGCTCACCGTCGCCACCTTCACCAGCGGCGGCCGGCTGCTGCTGCCCGCCGCCTTCTCCCGGCTGATGGCGACCCACCCCGAGACCGTGCTCCACGTCAGGGAGGGCGAACCCGAGGACACCCTGCCGCTCGTCCGCCAGGGCGCCGTGGACCTCGCGCTCGCCTACCACTTCGACGGCCCGCTCCCGGTCGGACCGGGCGGCGGCGCCGGCCTGGAGTGGACACCGCTCCTGGCCGACCCCCTGCACGTCGTCCTGCCGCAGGGGCATCGCCTCGCGGGCCACGAGGCGCTCGACCTCGCCGAGCTGGCAGGCGAGCCCTGGGTGCTCGGCTGCCTGAAGACCGAGGCGTACCTGCGCCGCTACGCCGAGCGGGCCGGCTTCGATCCGGACGTGCGCGGGACCACCACCGACTACTTCTTCGCCCGCTCGCTGGTCGCCGCAGGGGTGGGCATCTCGCTGATCCCCTCCATCGCGCTGACCCCGGAGATCCCCGGCCTGTGCACCGCACCGATCACGTCGCCGGGGCCGGTCCGGCACATCGGCGTCGCCACCCTCGGCCGCGGCGACCGGCCGCACGTCGCGCGGCTCGTCCACGCCCTGCGCGAGGAGGCGGGCCTGACGGGAGATCAGCCCGGCGAGCTCAGGAAGCCGCCCGCAGCAGCGCGTCGTCCTGCCACTTGAGGACCTTGTCGAAGCTGACGATGGCTCCGCGCAGGGGGTGGTTGCGGAGCTGGACGTGGTCGGTGAGGGCGTGGATCAGGAACAGGCCGCGGCCGCTCTCGGCGGTGAGGTCGGGGAGGGTGTCCAGGTCGATCGGGCGGGCGGTGGTGGGGCGGCCGGCCGGGAGGACGTGGGTGTCGTACGGGGCGGGGTGGTCACCCGTGCGGGGGCGGTGTGCGGTGAGGGCGGGGGCCGGGAGGGTGGCCCGGCCGCGGCGGGTGCGGCAGCGGCCCGGGGGGCGGATGGCGGGCCCGGCCTGGCGGCGCAGCGGGGGGAGGGTGAGCGGCCGGGACGCGCCGGTGGCCGGTGGGAGGCCGGGGCCGGTGTCGGTCACCTCGATCCGCAGGCGGTCGCCGGAGATGGACGCGGTGACCTGGAAGCCCTCGTCCGGGCGGGTGGAGGTGGCGTGCTCGACGGCGTTGGCGCAGGCCTCGGTGAGGGCGATGCCGAGGTCGAAGGCGACCTGCGGATCGACACCGGCGGAGTCCATCGCGCCGAGCAGGATGCGCCGGGCGAGCGGAACGCTGGCCGGGTCGCGCTTGAGGTGCAGAGTCCACCAGATGTCCACGGGAGGTCCCTCCTGGCTGCGGCTCCACATACAACTAGGTATCTCCGGTCGATTCCGCGGTGAACCGTGCAGAGGGCCCACTACCGCCCGTTCGGCGGATGGACTGGTGCAGCAGGGTGTGCCCGAACGGCGCACGGCCCCGCGCGCACGCCGGGCCCGAACGGGCCAATCGCCGGTATTTTCAGCCCCTCCCCCAACGGCCCGTGTAGGCGGTGAGAGGATGGCTCAGCCATGACCGACCACCGCCTCGCCCCGCCCCCGGGTGCTGCCGCAGCGGGCCTCCGTGCCCCGGCCGCCGCCTGGGATCTGCGGCTTGCCCGGGCGGTGCCGTTCGCCCTGGTGTGCACGCTGATCGCGGCCGCCGGGCACGCCCTGGTGGGCGACGGCGAGGTCGGTGCGCCCGCGCTGGCCGTCGGGTTCGCGGCGGTCTGCGCGTTGGCCATGCTGCTCGGCGGGCGGGAGCGTTCGCTGCTCGCCATCGCCGGTGCGCTGAGTGCCGGTCAGCTCGGGCTGCACCTGGTCTTCCACTTCCTGTGCGGCGCCGCGATGCCGGGCATGCACCACGGCGACCCGCTGACGCTGCCTCAGGTGGCGAGCCGGCTGGTCTGCGACGAGAGCGGTACCGCCACCCTGATCGACAACCCCGGCGGGCTGGTCAGCGCGGCCGGGCTCGACCCGGACGCGTACCCCGCGGCCGCCGGGCCCGAGGCCGGCGGCTGGCTCGGGCTGACCGGTCCGATGCTGCTCGGCCACCTGGCCGCCGCCGTCCTGGCCGGCTGGTGGCTGCGCCGTGGCGAGGCCGCCCTGTGGCGGCTGCTGCGGCTGACGGCGGACGTGGCGCAGGAGTTCGCCGCCCCGCTGCGGACAGCCTTCGCGCTGCTCCTCACCCTGCTGATCGGCCCGGCGGCGACCGGCCGGGCCCGGCCCGGCGCACCCCGGGCGGGTGACTGGCGGCTGCCCGGCGCGGCCACCCTGCGGCACAGCCTGGCGCGCCGGGGTCCGCCCGCGTACGCGTACGCGCGCTGACCCGAGACGTCGTCCGGGGAGCGCGCACAGACCTGTCTGTCCGTCACTTCCCCGCGTACGCGCGCCGCCGTTCCGGCCTGCCCGCGTGCCCGTCTCCCGTTGGAGCCCACAGCCATGCGTATCTCTCCTGCCCGTCGTCTCGCCGCCGCCGCCACCGTCGCCGCCGCCTCCGTGCTCGCGCTGGCCGCCCCCGCCTTCGCGCACGTCACCGTCCAGCCGGGCTCGGTCCAGCAGGGCGGCTACAGCGCCGTCGACTTCCGGGTGCCGAACGAGAGCGACACCGCCTCGACGGTGAAGCTGGAGGTCAACCTGCCGCTGGACCACCCGATGGCCTCGGTGCGCACCCAGCCGATCGCGGGCTGGACCGCGACCCTGGAGAAGTCCAAGCTCGACAAGCCGCTGAAGTCGCACGGCAAGGACATCACCGAGGCGGTCTCCAAGATCACCTGGACCGCCGACCCGGGCGTCAAGATCGGCCCCGGCCAGTTCCAGGACTTCAAGGTCTCGCTCGGCGCGATGCCGACCGACACCGAGAAGCTCACCTTCAAGGCGCTGCAGACGTACGACAACGGTGACGTGGTGCGCTGGATCGACGAGGCCAAGGAGGGCCAGGCCGAGCCCGCCAAGCCCGCCCCGGTGCTGACCCTCACCAAGGCCCCCGCCGCCGCCGGTGGCGACCACCACGCCGGTTCCGCCGACGCCTCCAAGGACCAGGCCGCCGACCACGCCTCGATGAGCTCGGACGACTCCACCGCCCGCACCCTCGGTGTGGTCGGCATCGTGGTCGGCGTGCTCGGCGCCGCGCTCGGTGTGGTCGGCCTGCGCCGCAAGAACGGCGCCTCCTGATTCCGGGCGGGCCCCGGCCGCCGCGAGCCACGCGGCGGCCGGGGCCCGCCACAGCACGCTCCACGATCGGACCCCCGCAATGGCACGTACCCTTTCCCCCCGACTGCTCGGCGCCGCCGCCCTCGCGCTGACCGCCGCCCTCGCCCTCACCGCCTGCGGCTCCGGCGGCAGCAGCGCCGACGGCCCGGCCAAGGTCTCGAAGGCGAGCAGCAACTCGCCCTACCAGGCCACCCTGCTGGGCAAGCACTTCGAGAAGCCCGAGCTGACCCTCACCGACACCTCGGGGCAGCCCTTCGACCTGCGCAAGCAGACCACCGGGCGCCCCACCCTGCTGTTCTTCGGCTACACCAGCTGCCCGGACGTCTGCCCGACCACGATGGGCGACATCGGCGTGGCGATGTCGAAGCTCCCGGCCGAGGAGCAGAAGAAGATCGACGTGGTCTTCGTCTCCACCGACCCCCAGCGGGACACCCCGCAGGTGCTGCGCACCTGGCTGGACGCGATGGGCAAGAACTTCATCGGGCTGACGGGTGACCTGAACCAGGTGAAGGCCGCCGCCAAGTCGCTCGGTGTCCTGGTCGAGGACCCGATCGTGAACAAGGACGGCAGCGTCACCTCCTCGCACGGCGCCCAGGTGCTGACCTTCCTGCCGCAGGACGACAAGGCGCACCTGCTCTACCTGAGCAGCACCTCGGTGCAGACCTTCGAACACGACCTGCCGCTGCTGGCCAAGGGGGTGCCCGCATGAGTCCGTTCCGCCGCCGGGCCCTGTACGGCGCCGGTCTGGCCGCCGCGCTGACCGCCGGTACGGTGCTGGTCGGCTGCGGGTCCGACGGCCCGGCCGCGGTGGCCAGGCTGAGCGTGGTCGACTCCTACATCCCGGCTCCGGCGAGCCCGGGCGGGATGGCCGCCGGCTACCTGACGGTCCGTAACACCGGGGCGGGCAGCGACGAGCTGATCGCGGTGCGCAGCCCCGGAGCCAGCTCGGTCACCATGCACCGTTCCACCGAACGGACCATGGAAGAGGTGCCGTCCCTCCCGGTGCCCGCCAACGGCGAACTGCAGCTCGCCCGGGGCGGCAACCACCTCATGATCATGGGCTGGACGAAGGCACCCGTGGTCGGCGACCGGCTCGAACTCGAACTCACCTTCGCCAAGGGCGAGACCATCGCCGTCCAGGTGCCGGTCGAGTCCCTCACCTACCGACCCGGGAGCAAGTAGCTCATGTGGAAGAGGCTTGGTGCCCTGCTGACGGTCGTGGTCACGGCCGTGCTGCTGCTGATCGGCGGCGCCGGTACGGCGTCCGCGCACGCGACGCTGGTCTCCACCGACCCGGCGAACAACGCGGTGGTGGCCACCGCGCCGGCCGCCGTGACGCTGACCTTCAGCGAGGGCGTCTCGCTCTCTCCCGACTCGGTCCGGGTGCTCGGACCTGACGGCACGTCGGTGGACTCCGGCGAACCCGGCCACGTCGACGGCAAGGCCGCCACCGCCCGGGTCGCGCTGCGCCCGGGCCTCGCCAACGGCACCTACACGGTGGCCTGGCGGGCCGTCTCGGAGGACTCGCACCCGATCGGCGGGGCCTTCACCTTCTCGATCGGCGCCCCCTCGGCGACCACCGTCTCGGCCGCCGCACTCCAGGACGTCAAGGCGGACGGCGCGGTCGCGTTCGCCTACGGCACCGGCAGGACCGTCGCGTACGCCGCGTTCGCGCTGCTGGCCGGGGCGGCCGCGTTCGTGCTGATCTGCTGGCCCGCCGGGGCGGCGGTCCGGTCGGTGCAGCGGCTGCTGATGACCGGCTGGGTCTCGCTGCTGGTGTCCACGGTGGCGGTGCTGCTGCTGCGCGGCCCGTACGAGCGGGGCACCGGGATCGGGCAGGCGTTCGACCTCTCGCTGGTGCGCAGCACCCTGGACGAGCGGATCGGGACGGCGCTGTCGGTCCGGCTGCTGCTGCTCGCGGCGGCGGGGGTCTTCCTCTCGCTGCTGGTCGGGCAGTTGGGGCAGACCAGGCCGGAGACCGCTCCGCAGGCCACGTCGGAGGCTGCTCCGGAGGCCGCTTCGCAGGGTGATGAGGAGCCCGACGAGCTGCGGCAGTTGGAGCAGCGGGCCGCCGAACGGCCGCTCCGGGACGCCCGGTTGGGCCTCGGCGTGGCCGGTCTGGTGCTGGCCGTGGCGCTCTCCGCCACCTGGGCCGGGGCGGACCACGCCTCGGTCGGCGAGCAGGTCTGGCTGGCGCTGCCGGCCGCGATGGTGCACCTGCTGGCGATGGCGCTCTGGCTGGGCGGGCTGACCACGCTGCTGCTCGCGCTCCGCAACGGGGTCGGGCCGCGGGCGGTCGAGCTGTTCTCCCGGCTGGCGTTCGGCGCCGTCGCGGTACTGGTGCTGACCGGCGTCTACCAGGCCTGGCGCGGGCTGGGCAGCTGGGGCGCGCTGGTGGACACCGAGTACGGGCGGCTGCTGCTGATCAAGACCGGTGCCGTGGTCGCGATGGTGGGCGTCGCCTGGTTCTCCCGGGGCTGGGTGGCCCGGCTGCGCTCGGGTCCGGCTGTTGCTCCGGCGCAGGCCGCCGCCCCGGCCAAGGCCGCGGTGGCGGACGGGACCGACCCGGTCCGGGCCGCGCAGCTGGCCAGACAGCGGGCCGCCCGGGACGAGGCGACGGTGCGTCAGGAGCGCGACGGCACGCCCGCGCGGGCCGGGCTGCGCCGGTCCGTCCTGGTCGAGGCCGCGGTCGCGGTGGTCGTGCTGGTGGTCACCACCATGCTGACCAACACCCCGCCCGGCAAGGTGGCCGAGGCGGTCGCCGCCGCCCCGGGCAGCAGCCCCGCCGGTACGCCGGCCGCGGGCGCGAGCGTCGTGCCGGGGAAGACCGTGGAGCTCAAGCTCCCGTACGACACCGGCGGCCGCACCCCGAACGCCAAGGGCACCGCCACCGTCGCCCTCAACCCGGCGGACGTCGGGCTGAACAACGTGCGGCTCGCCCTGACCGACACCGCCGGTCAGCCGGTCGAGGTGCCCGAGGTGGAGCTCGCCTTCACCCTGCCGGACCGCGACCTCGGCCCGCTCCCGGTGACCCTCAAGGCCGAGGGCCCGGGCCGCTGGTCCGGCACCGGCCAACTCCCGCTCGCGGGCAACTGGGTGCTGTCGGTGACCGTACGGTCCTCCGACATCGACCAGGTGACCGAGGTAAAACCGCTCAAGATCGGCTGACACCGTATGACCTCGTCCTCCGGACTCCCCCGCCTCTCCCGCCGGGCGCTGCTCGGCAGCGCCGGGGCCGCCGGCCTGGCCGTCGGGGCGGTCGGCGGCGCGCTGGGGCAGCAGGCCCTGGCCGCCCCGGCCGCCGGTACGGGCGGCAGCACTGGCGCCGCGCTCGGCCGGGCCACGATCCCGTTCCACGGGCCCCGGCAGGCGGGCATCCTGCAACCCGCCCAGGCCCGGGTGCAGTTGGCCGCCTTCGACCTGGCCGACGGGGCCGGTGGAACGGGATCGCGGGACGGGCTGCGGAAGCTGCTGCGGCAGTGGTCGGCGACGGCCGCGCGGCTGGCCCGGGGCGAGGACGCGCCGTCGGCGGAGAACCAGATCGCGCGGGACGCCGGGCCCTGCTCACTGACCGTCACCTTCGGCTTCGGCGCCTCGCTCTTCGACAAGACCGGCCTGACGGACCGTCGGCCGGCCGCGCTCGCCCCGCTGCCGGACTTCCCCGAGGACGCGATCGACCGGGCCCGCAGCGACGGTGACCTGTGGGTGCAGATCGGTGCCGACGACGCGCTGGTCGCCTTCCACGCCCTCCGGGTGCTCCAGCGCCAGGCCGCCGGGACCGCCACCCTGCGCTGGCAGATGGCCGGCTTCGGCCGCACCCCCGGCGCCACCCCGCACCCGATGACCGGACGCAACCTGATGGGCCAGGTGGACGGCACCAACAACCCGAAGCCGGGCCAGGACGGCTTCGAGGAGAAGATCTTCACCGGTGGCGACGGCTGGTTCGCCGGGGGCACGTACGCGGTGGTCCGGCGGATCCGGATGCTGCTGGACAACTGGGAGAACCTGCCGACGGACCGTCAGGAGCGGGTGATCGGCCGACGGAAGTCGGACGGCGCACCGCTCTCGGGCGGGACCGAGACCACGGCGGTGGACCTGACCGCGCGGGGTGCGGACGGCGCCCTCGCGGTGCCCGCCGACGCACACATCCGGGTCGCGGCACCGGGCTCCAACGGTGGGGCCGCGATGCTGCGGCGCGGGTTCTCCTACGCGGACGGGGTGCTGGCCGACGGGTCGCCGGATGCCGGGCTGCTGTTCGTCGCGTTCCAGGCCGACCCGATGAAGGGGTTCGTGCCGGTGCAGCGGAAGTTGGCCCGGGGGGACGGGCTCTCGCGGTTCATCAGGCACGAGTCGAGCGGGCTCTACGCGGTGCCGCCGGGGGCGCCCGAGGGTGGGTACGTGGGGCAGGCACTGCTCGACTGAGGCACCTCCTGAGGTTGCACTATCCAGGGGCTCGGGGAACTGCGAGGAGATCTGGCGTGCGGGTCACATGCGAAAGTGCCTGACCGCCTACGTACGGATCACCTTTACCGAGGTCGGCGTCGCAGTTCCCCGAGCCCCTGTCTGCCGGACCGTCTGCCGAAAACTCAGCCGAGCAAGTGCTCGACGTAGTCGCCGGCCGGGCCGGTGCCCGGGCAGCGGTGGCCCAGCTGGAGGGCATGGTGCTGTTCGCCAAGGTCGCCGACGACCCGGCCGTGCTCGGCGCCGGGACCGCGGCGGCGGGGCCCGCCGTCGAGGCCGGCCCGGCCTGACGGGTCGTCGGCCGCCGTTGCCCAGAGGACGGACGCTTCGGTGGCCGGGTCGCGGACTGACTAAGGTGGGTTGGTCGGGCAGCACCAGATGCATTTCGTACGGAGGCGGCATGTCGGCCACCCGCTACACCTACCTCGGCCCCGCCGGAACGTTCACGGAGGCGGCGCTGCGTACGCTGCCGGAGGCCGCGACCCGGGAGCTGGTGCCGCTGGCCTCGGTGCCGGCCGTACTGGACGCGGTGCGGGCGGGCGAGGCGAGCGGTGCGTTCGTCCCGGTCGAGAACTCCGTCGAGGGCGCCGTCACCGCCACCAGCGACGAACTCGCCACCGGCACGGCCCTGATGATCTACCGCGAGGTGCTGCTGCCGATCTCGTTCGCGCTGCTGGTGCGGCCGGGGACGGCGCTGGACGACATCAAGACCGTCACCAGCCACCCGGTGGCCCAGCCCCAGGTGCGCCGCTGGCTGGCCGCCAACCTGCCGGACGCCCGCTGGGAGTCGGCCGCCTCCAACGCGGACGGCGCGCGGCTGGTGCAGGAGGGCCGGTTCGACGGGGCGTTCGCCGGGGAGTTCGCGGCGCCGATCTACGGTCTTGAACCGCTGGTCACCGACATCCACGACGCGGCCAACGCGACCACCCGGTTCGTCCTGGTGGGGCGGCCGGGCCGGGTGTCCTCACCGACCGGGGCGGACAAGACCTCGATGGTGGTCTGGCTGCCGGACGACCACCCGGGCGCGCTGCTGGAGCTGCTCCAGGAGTTCGCGGTGCGCGGCATCAACCTGATGCGGATCGAGTCCCGGCCGACCGGCGAGGGGCTCGGCAACTACTGCTTCCTGATCGACTGCGAGGGGCACCTGAGCGAGCGCCGGGTGAGCGAGGCGCTGATGGGGCTGCGGCGGATCTGCCCGCAGGTGCGGTTCCTCGGCTCCTATCCGCGGGCGGACCAGGGCCGGCCGACCGCGCTGCGGCCCGGCACCTCGGACGAGGATTTCAGCCTGGCCGCGGACTGGCTCTCCCGGGCACTGGACGGGCGCGGCGAGGCTTGAGGGCACTCCGGCCGAAGATGATCTAAATCGATCATTTCGCGCCTGGAAATGCCACTTTTCGACACGCCGATAGCTTCACCCGGCCGGGCGACCGACCGTTCCGGACCTCCGCCCGCCGCATCCGTCGGCGGGCGGACGGCTTCGTCCACAGTCCCCCGGTCCATCCACAGGCGGGCGACAGCCGAGTTATCCACAGTTATCCACAGGCTTGGGGACGAGTCGACAAACCGGCATATCCACTGGCTGGGCCGGTCAGATCATCCGCTTCTCCGCCAGAGCCGACTAATCGGACCAGAGTCATCCTTCTTCTTCCAAATCACCCGTCCGAGTGCGCGAATTCCCTCACCCGAGAGGAGGAATCGAGGTTTGAAACCTCAATTCCTTCGCAGATCAACGGCCCGGCCTGCACATGCCGGTCATCCACAGGCTCGGGGCCGGGCCTGTGGATGACCGGCGCAGGCGGGGCTCTGCACGGCAGTTATCCACAGGTTGACGGCAGTTATCCCCAGGCTTCCGGGGGCGCGCACACCCCGCTGACCTGCGCCGAGGCGGACGGCCGGGGGCAGGATGCCAGAGAAACGGGCAGAAAGCGACATATCCGACAGGGAGTCGACACTCCGGCCCCTCCCGCCCCACCGGCCCGTGCTGCGACACCAAAACAGGTACCGGTCCAGCAGTCCTGCCCCGGTAGGCTGGGCCCCGTGATTGACCTTCGCCTGCTCCGTGAGGACCCCGACCGAGTGCGCGCCTCGCAGCGTGCCCGTGGTGAGGACGTCGACCTGGTCGACGCCCTCCTCTCCGCCGACGAACGGCGCCGCTCCTCGGGCACCCGCTTCGACGACCTGCGCAACGAGCAGAAGACGCTCGGCAAGCAGATCCCCAAGGCCCAGGGCGACGAGAAGGCCGCGCTGCTCAAGCGCACCGGCGAGCTCTCCGCCGAGGTCAAGGCCGCCGAGGCCGAGCAGCGCGAGGCCAACGAGGAGGCCGACCGCCTGCTCCGGCTGCTGGCCAACCTGATCGACCCCGCCGCCCCGGTCGGTGGCGAGGAGGACTTCGTCACGCTCGAGGAGATCGGCACCCCGCGCGACTTCGCGGCCGAGGGCTTCGAGCCCAAGGACCACGTCGAGCTGGGCAAGGTCCTCGGCGCGATCGACACCGAGCGCGGCGCCAAGGTGGCCGGATCGCGCTCCTACTACCTGACCGGCGTCGGTGCGCTGCTCGAGCTCGCCCTGGTCAACATGGCGGTCGCGCAGGCGGTCGAGGCCGGCTTCACCCCGATGATCACCCCGGCCCTGGTCCGCCCGGCGGCCATGGACGGCACCGGCTTCCTCGGCCAGGCGGCGGAGAACGTCTACTTCCTCGAGGAAGAGGACCGCTACCTGGTCGGCACCAGCGAGGTCCCGCTCGCCGCGTACCACATGGACGAGATCATCGACGCGGACAAGCTGCCGCTGCGGTACGCCGGTTACTCGTCCTGCTTCCGCCGCGAGGCCGGCACCTACGGCAAGGACACCCGGGGCATCATCCGGGTGCACCAGTTCGAGAAGGTGGAGATGTTCGTCTTCACCACGCCCGAGGACGCCGAGGCCGAGCACCGCCGCCTGCTCCAGTGGGAGAAGGACTTCCTCAACGCGCTCGAACTCCCCTACCGGGTGATCGACGTCGCCTCCGGCGACCTCGGCTCCTCGGCGGTGCGGAAGTTCGACATCGAGGCCTGGATCCCGACCCAGGGCAAGTACCGCGAGGTCACCTCGACCTCGAACTGCACCGAGTTCCAGTCCCGTCGGCTCGCCATCCGGCTCCGCGACGCGGACAACAAGGTGCGCCCGCTGGCCACCCTGAACGGCACCCTGGTCGCCGTCCCGCGCATGATCGTGGCCATCCTGGAGAACCACCAGCTGGCCGACGGTTCGGTCGCCGTACCGGAGGCGCTGCGGCCCTTCCTGGGCGGGCGAGCCGTCCTGGAACCGGTCAAGTGACCACCCTGCCCTACCGGTTGGTCGCGACCGACCTGGACGGGACACTGCTGAACTCGGCGGAGACCGTCACCCCGCGCACCCGCGCCGCGCTGGCCACGGCCGTCGCGGCCGGGGCGCTGCACATCATCGTCACCGGCCGGTCCGCGGTCTGGGCCCGGCCGGTGTTCGACGAGATCGGCTACACCGGCCTCGCGGTCTGCGGGCAGGGCGCCCAGGTCTACGACGCCGGGGCGCACCGGCTGCTCACCTCGCTCACCCTGGACCGGCGGGCGGCGGCCGAGGCGATCGCCAAGATCGAGGCCGAGATCGGCACGCTGGCGATCGCCGCCAACCAGGACGGGCTGGACGGCGAGGTGCTGTGCGGGCCCGGCTACCAGCTGGAGATCGGCACCGGGCTGCCGATCCGTCAGGTCGGCGTCGAGGAGCTCCTGGTGGCTCCGATCAGCAAGCTCTACGTCCAGCACGCCGGGCACGACGACGACTCCCTGGCGGAGGTGGCCCAGCGGGTCGCCGGCGACCTGGTCGGCGTCACCATGGCCGGGGCCGGCATCGTGGAGCTGCTCCCGCTCGGCCTGACCAAGGCCACCGGCCTCGCGGTCGCCGCGCACCGGCTCGGCGTCAAGGGCGCCCAGACCATCGCGTTCGGGGACATGCCGAACGATGTGCCGATGTTCGGCTGGGCCGCGCACGGGGTGGCGATGGCCAACGGGCACGAGCAGCTGCTCGCGGTGGCGGACGAGGTGACCGTCAGCAACGACGAGGACGGCGTGGCCGTCGTGCTGGAACGGCTCTTCTCGTAGGCAGGCGCTCGGCCACGTGAGACCAGGGGCTCGGGGAACGGCGACGGTTCGTGGCTGGCGGGTATCACTGCGAAAGTGCCCAGCCAGTTACGTACGTTGAACGCTCCTGAGGTCGGCGCCGCCGTTCCCCGGGCCCCTGGTGGTGCCTAGCCTGCGCTGCCGTAGGAGACGTCGTCGCACGCGGCGGTGTCGGCGGGGCGGGCGGCCTGGGCGATGCTGCTGGGGATGGCGGTCGGGGTGGTGGCCGGGGTGGTGGTGCCGCCGTTGGTGGCCGCGTAGTCCTTGCCGAGGACGAGGTTGATGCCCGCCTTGGTGGAGGACTCCAGGGTGGCGCCGGGGAAGAGTTCGGCGACGGTCTGGGCGGAGGTCTTCTGGCCGGGGCCGTACTGGACCACGGTGGTGGCGTGGTTCTGGGTGGAGGCGTTGCCGACCGTGCCGACGGTGAACTTGGACTCCTTGAGGGCGTTCACCGCCCCGGTGGTGAGTCCGGCGGTGGTGGTGCCGTTGTAGACCGAGACCTTGATGCCGGTGCCCTTGACGGAGGCCGGCGGTGCGGCCGGCGCCGAGCTCGCGGGTGCGGGCGGGGCCGAACTCGGGGCGGGCCCGGCGGCGTTGGCGTCCTGGCCGTCCAGGGTCTTGCCCGACTTGAGGGCCTGCCAGAGCACGTCGACGTCCGGCTTCACCAGGGCCACCCGGGAACCGTCGAAGCGCCAGGGGGTGGTGATGAACTGGATGTTGTGCAGGTCGATGTTCTTCATCGACAGCGCGAACGAGAGCAGCTTGGCGGCCGAGCCGAGGTCCTCGTCCACGATCAGGGACTTGGTGGCCGCGTCGGCCAGCGGGAGCAGGGTGGTGGCGTCCATGCCCTTGCTCTTGACGTCCTTGATCAGGGCGGACAGGAAGGCCTGCTGACGCTTCATCCGGCCGATGTCGGAGCCGTCGCCGATGCCGTGCCGGAGCCGGACGTAGTCCAGCGCCTTCTGCCCGGACACCTTCTGCTCGCCCTTGGGGAAGATCTCCTTGCCCTTGCGGCCGAGCTTGGGGTTGAGGTTGCCCTCGTAGATGGCGTTCGGGAGGCAGACGGTGACGCCGCCGACCGCGCTGGTCATCGCGGCGAAGCCCTGGAAGTTGACCACGATGGTGTGGTCCACCCGGAGGCCGGTGAGCTTCTCCACGGTGTTCTGGGTGCAGGCCGGGTTGCCGGCGTCGGTCTCGCCGACCGAGAAGGCGGAGTTGAACATGACGCTCGTCTCCTCCTTGGTCCACTTCCCGTTCGGCAGCTTGCACTTGGGCCGGGCGACCATCGCGTCCCGCGGGAAGGAGACGCCGACCGCGTGCTTCCGGTCGGCGTAGACGTGCAGCAGGATCGTGGTGTCGGAGCGGGCCCCGCCGTCCTCGCCGCCGCCCAGGTCGGCGTTGCCGCCGGCCCGGGAGTCGGAGCCGATCAGCAGCACGTTGATCGGGGTGTTGCCGTTCGCGTCGGGGGCGGCGGCGTCCGGACGGTCGGAGCTCAGGCCGTCCTTGTCGAAGGTGCTGATGTTGCCGTTGATCTTCAGGTAGAGCGCGCCGCCGGTGACCACCACCAGGCCGAGCGCCCCGGCCGCGACCCAGGCCACGACCTTCTTCCGGTTGCGCTTCTTCTTCCCGCCCGGACCCACGGGTCCGCCCTTGCCCTTGGCAGCGGCCCGGGCGGCCGCCCGCCCGCCAGGCCCGGCGGGCGGCGGCACCTCGGCTCGGGACTGCTGCTGGGCCCGCCTGGCCTCGGCCCGGCCGCCCTGCTGGCCCGGTACGGCCTGACGGGGCGTCGACTGCGGCCGGTAGCCCTGGGGCTGCTGAGCAGCAGGCTGCTCCTGGTACGGGTCGCGGTAGGGCGCGCCGTGGGAGACGTCGTCACGCCACCACTCGGCGTCGTGGTCCGAGGACCCCGGCCTCTGGCCAGACATACGCACACCTTCCACCAGCAGGCAGGGACAGCTCGGTCAGGATCGCTCCCGTGGGGCCTGTTGTCGGAAAGAACCGCATACAGCCCTTCAGAGCTTCTGCGGAGCATATAAAGGCAACATTGCGGAGTCACGGGCCGGGCTGCCGTTCGGACGGGCAGCCTCCGGATCAGTCCTCGAAGATCTCCTCGAAGGCTTCCTCGACGACCTCGTCCATGATCTCCTCCAGCACCAGTCCGCCGACCACACCCACCGCCGCACCGGCCAGCAGCGCACCGCCGGAACCGTGCCCGTGCGAGCCGTGTCCGTGCCCGCCGTGCGCCAGCGCCTGCTGGATCCAGCCGTCCACCACGGCGGTCAGGTCCTGCCCGGCCGAGCTGCGGTCGAGGACGTGATGGTTGATCACATCGCTGCTGCGGCGGTCGAGTTCGAGCACCACCTCGACCCGGTCCGCGGCGGCCAGGAAGGTCAGCTCCAGGGCCTTGAACAGGTGCGCGTACTGCGGCCCGGCCAGGTACTCGATCTCCTGGTAGAACGGCAGACTCTGCCCGGTGCCCCGGATGTGGCCGGACTCCAGGTCGGCGCTGTGGAAGCGGAAGCCGAGCGCCGCGAAGGCCTCCAGCACCTGGCGCTGGAGCGGCAGCGGCTCGACCCCGAGCGGGTCGACGTCGCCCTTGTCCCGGGCCCCGCTGATCTCCACCTCGGTCCGGACGCCGAGCGACATGCCGTGCAGGTGCTGCCCGGCCACCGAGGTCACCGGGGTCTCGTACGGCGCCGGGACGGCGAACGGGACCGAGCACCGCTCACCGGCGGCCAGGATCAGCGGCGGGCTGACCGAGTACCGGGCGAACGAGGCCAGACCGTCGCTCTCCCCCTCCGAGTGCTCGATCTCCACCCGGGCCACCAGGGTCAGCGTGATGCCGGAGATCTTCGCCTCCTGGGTGCCGCCGACCAGGTTGACCTGCCCCTGGATCAGCCCGCCGGGCTGCACCGACGGGGTGGCCAGCACGGTGTCGACGGTGGGGCCACCCACGCCGAACGCACCGAGCAGCTTCTTGAACACCATGGGGCGGTACTCCAACTCCGGAAAAGGGAACGGCGAACGGAGAAACGCAGGTTTCGGCCCCGCGGTTCCCGGTGGCCATGACATCGCAGACCCGGACATCCGACCCAGTTGTAGGATGACCGGGCAAGCAGTTGTAGGATGACTGCTGTCCACCGCGAGAGGAGCCCCCGATGAGCAGCGACGGACTGCAGGCCGCCGGGCGACGCTCCCTGGTGGACGAGACGATCGAGCAGCTGCGGGAGCAGCTGAGCGCCGGCAGCTGGCCGGTCGGCGGGAAGATCCCGACCGAGCACGAGCTGGCCGAGCGGCTCGGGGTGGGGCGCAACACCGTCCGGGAGGCGATCCGGGTGCTGGCGCACGCGGGGATGCTGGTCTCCCGGCAGGGCGAGGGCACCTTCGTCCGGAGCACCAGCGACCCGGCCTCGGTGCTGCGCGGTGTGCAGCGCTCGGGCGTCCGGGACGTCCTGGAGGTGCGGGCCGCGCTGGAGACCGAGGCGGCCCGGCTGGCCGCGCTCCGGCACACCCCCGAGGACATCGCCCGGATGCGGGCCGCACTGGCCCGGGAGGCCGAGATCATCGCCACCGAGCCCGAGCGGACCGGCCGGGAGGCCACCGTCGAGCACGACCTGGAGTTCCACACCGCCGTGGTGGAGGCCGCGCACAACCCCGCGCTGACCGAGGTGTACCGCTACTTCGGCGCCTCGGTGCGCGAGTCGATGAAGGCCTCGTTCGGTGACCACGAGATGCCCGAGGTGGTGGTGGCCACCCACCAGGCCCTGGTCGACGCGATCGAGAGCGGCGACCCGGAGCTGGCCGAGGCGGCCTGCCGGTCCCTGCTGGCCGAGCCGATCGGCGCCGTCGAGCAGCTGCTCGCCGCCATCGCCGCGCGGAAGTGACGACGGGACAGTTCCCGTCGGTCCCTTCATCGTTCATTCCTGCCCGGAGAGAAAACAGCACCATGTCGGTCACCCAGGCCCAGCCGGCCGTCGCCACCACGGTCCGTACCCGCACCAAGCTCGCGCACCCCGCTCTGCTGCTGTTCGGCATCGTGCTGGTCGCCCTCAACATGCGGGCCTCGCTGGCCGCCATCTCCCCGCTGCTCGGCGAGATCCAGCGCACCTTCGGCCTGTCCGCCACCGCGAGCGGCCTGATCACCACCGTGCCGGTGCTGTTCCAGGGTCTCGGCGCCCCGCTGACGCCCCGGCTGACCCGGCGGTTCGGCGCGGAGAAGGTGGTCCTGGGCGCGGTACTCACGCTCGGCGCGGGCATCCTGCTCCGGGTGTTGCCCAACTCCTTCGCGCTGTACGCCGGTTGCGTGGTGATCGGGATCGCCATCGCGGTGCTGAACGTCTCGATGCCGGGCCTGGTCAAGCGCGAGTTCCCCGGCCGGGCGGCCGCCATGACCGGCGTCTACTCCACCTCGATGCTGATCGGCGCGACGCTCGCGGCGGCCGTCTCGGTGCCACTGGAGAAGGTGTTCGGCGGCGGCTGGGAGGGCTCGCTCGGCGCCTGGTCGCTGCTCGCGCTGGTGGCGGCCCTGGCGTGGCTGCCGCAGGTGCTGAGGTCCCGTCAGGAGCGGGCGGCGGTCGCGGCGGCTCCGGCCGGACGACCGATCGAGGGGATCTGGCGGAACGGTCTCGCGTGGCAGGTGAGTGCCTTCATGGGCATCTCCTCGCTGATGGTCTACACGCTGATCGCCTGGCTGCCCACCATCCTGGTCGACCACGGCATGGCCAGGGGCGAGGCCGGTCTGGTCTTCGCGTTCAGCAACCTGGTGCAGGTGGCCGGCGCCTTCCTGGTCCCGCTGATCGCCGGCCGGATGACCCGTCAGCGCGGCCTCGCCGTCTCGATGGCCGCCCTGAACGCCACCGGCGTGGTGATCCTGCTGCTGGCGCCGGTCTCCGGCGCCTGGGTCTCCGCCACCGTGCTCGGCCTCGCCCAGGGCGGTTCGCTCGGGCTCGCGCTGGCCTTCCTGGTGCTGCGAACCGACTCCGCGCTCGGCGCCGCCCAGCTCGGCGGGATGTCCCAGGCGGTCGGCTACCTGGTCGCCGCGGCCGGGCCGGTCGGCGCGGGGGCGTTGCACCAGCTCACCGGGGGGTGGGAGCTGCCGTTGGCGCTGCTGCTGGTGATGGCCGCGATGGCCGCCGCCGCGGGCTGGGGGGCGGGGCGCAACCGCGTCCTGCGCTAGCGCTCCGGGCTCAGCCACCAGGGGCTCGGGGAACTGCGACGGTTCGTGACTGGCGGGCATCACTGCGAAAGTGCCTGACCACACACGCACGTTGAACGCTCCTGAGGTCGGCGCCGCCGTTCCCCGGGCCCCTGAGTGGTGCCACTTATTCGTCGGAAGAGAGTGTCAGCCCCGCGAGTTTGACCGTGGCGAGGGCGGTGGCGGCGATCGCGACGATGATCAGGAGCGGTACGGCGACGCCGAGCGAGACCGGGGCGACGATGGCGCCGTCGGCCGCGACCGTCTTGGCGAGGCTGAGGCCCCACTGCTGGATGCTCAGGGTGCGGGCGCCCTCGACGAAGTTGCCGAACAGGCTCTCCCAGACCAGGGCGTACGCCAGGCCGACCACCACCGCGTTCCGGGTGACCACGCCGAGCAGCAGGAAGACCGCGCTGTACGCGGCCCCGGCGACCAGCGTGCCCACCGTGTAGGCGACGGCCAGGTTGTCCTGGGTGCCGACCAGGACGAGGCCGGCCAGCAGGGTGGGGACGGCGGCGAACAGCCAGGTGGTGCCGACCGCGACCGCGAGCTTGGTGGTGATGATCTTCCACCGGGGCAGCGGCTTGGCCAGCAGGTAGACGATCGAGCCGTCGTCGATCTCGGTGGCGATCACGCCCGTCCCGATCACCAGGCCGAGGATCGGCACCAGGGTGCCGAGCGAGAGCCGGCCGAGGATGTCGGTGGCCGCGGACTGCTGGTCGAGGTACCGGGCGATCAGCGAGACGACCAACAGCAGGACCGGGGCGACCAGCAGCAGGATGCCGCGGCGGCGGCCCAGCAGGCCGCGTACGGTCAGCCTGGCGACGGTCAGGTTCACGGGGTCAGCCTTTCGGAGCGACGGGCGTCAGGAGGAGACGAGGTAGGAGAAGACGCTCTCCAGCGACTCGTCGGCCGGCGAGACGGTGTAGAGCCGGATGCCGGCTTCCTTGGCGACCTTCGGCAGCAGTGCGGTGAACTGCGGGAAGTTGATCGCCTGAACCTGCAGCGCCTTCTCGTGCCAGTCGAGTTCGATACCGGCGGTGGAGCTGTCCGCGATCAGCGCGGCGGCCAGCCTGCGGTCGTCGCTGGAGCGGATCAGGTAGCGGTGCGGCCGGTCGGTCATCAGCCGGCGGATCCGGCGGAAGTCACCGGAGGCGGCGTGCCGTCCGGCCACCACCACCTCGATGTGCCGGGCCAGTTGCTCGACCTCCTCGAGGATGTGCGAGGAGAACAGCACGGTGCGGCCGTCGGCGCCGAACTGCCGGAGCAGCTCCATCAGCTGGAGCCGCTGGCGCGGGTCCATGCCGTTGAACGGCTCGTCCAGCAGCAGCACGGCCGGGTCGTGCACCAGCGCGGAGGCCATCTTGACCCGCTGCTTCATGCCCTTGGAGTACGTCCCGGTCCTCCGGTCCTGCGCGTACTTCATCTCGACCAGGCCGATGGCCCGTTCGGCGGCGGCGCCCGGGTCGGCCAGGCCGTGCAGCTCGGCGTTGGCCAGCACGAACTCCCAGCCCGTCAGGTAGTCGTACATCGACTCCCGCTCGGGCACCAGGCCGATCTGCCGGTACACCTGCTGGTTGCGCCAGATCGGCGCGCCGTCCAGGGTGACCGTCCCGGAGGACGGGGCCAGGAAGCCGCTCATCATGTGGATCAGGGTGGACTTGCCCGCGCCGTTGGGGCCGAGCAGCCCGGTGACGCCCGGGCCGATCTCCATCGTGACGTCGTTGACGGCGACCACGTTGCCGAACCAGCGGGAGACCTTGTCGATGGTGATGACTGCCATGACGACCTCTCAGATGTTCCGGTAGCGGCGCAGCAGCAGCCAGTACGAGCCGCCGATCAGGACGGCGGTCTCCAGCGCGAAGACGGCGATGCCGAGCCCGCCGGGCGCGTGCATCGAGCCGCCCGTGGTGATCGAGAAGACCTCGTTCACCAGCGCCTGGGAGACGGTGCTCGGCGAGAGCACGGCCGCCCAGTTGGCGGACTCCGGGGCGGGGCCGACGCCGCTGCCGAGGCCGTACACGATGCCGGCCAGCAGGCTGCTGACGAACATCACGCCCATGATGGCCGCGACGCCGAAGCCGCGGCGCGGGGTGGCGGCGGCGATCAGCAGGCCGATCGCGGAGTACAGCACCGAGTAGAGCGCCGCGGCGACCAGGCTCTGGCCGAAGTGCGCGGTGTTCTCGCCGAACGGCAGACCGGCCAGCAGTGCGCCCAGGTACAGCACCACCAGCGGCACCGTCATCAGCAGCATCAGCGCGGCGGCCATCGCCAGGAAGCGCGCCTTGACGTAGTCGCCCCGGGTGATCGGCCGGGAGAAGTACAGCGGCACGGTGTTGTGCCGGAGGTCACGGGACATCAGCACCGGGGCCTGCGCGGCCAGGAAGATCAGCACGAACAGGCCCAGCAGCGAGAGCGAGATGTAGTCCGCGTACCCCACCGGCAGCTTGTCCAGCTTCATGATGACCGCGACCGCCACGATGACCAGCGCGGGCACCGCCAGCGCGGCGGCCACCAGCATCGGCAGCACCTTGGACTTGCCGGAGCGGCCCAGGCCGTACGCGGCGCGCAGGCCCTGCACGAAGAGCGACCGGGTGGCGTAGCCGCGGCCGAGGCGGGGGCCCTGGTAGCCGCGGTAGCCGATGTTGTGGATGACCCCGCTGTCGGGCGCGGTGTGGTCAGGAGGCAGCGACATCGGAGGGCCCTCCCGTCTCGGTGGCGAAGATCTCGGCGACCCGGTGGCGGCGCTGCTCCAGCCGAACCAGGCCGAGGCCGAGGTCGGCCACGGTGTCCCGGATGGCGTCGTAGGTGTCGTCGTCCCTGAGCTGGACCAGCATGATCTTGGTGCCGTCGGTACGGACCGACAGCCCCGCGGCGGTGAGCCGGGCCAGCACGGCCGCGTCGGCGTCGAAGGCCGGGTCGTCCGGACGGTCCGTCACCTCGACCGCGATCAGCTGGGTCGCCTCGGTGAACGAGGCGGTGGAGGAGGACCGCAGCAGTCGGCCACCGTCGATCACCACCAGGTGGTCGCAGGTGCGCTCGAGCTCGCCGAGCAGGTGGGTGGTGACCAGCACCGAGATGCCGAAGTCGGTGTAAACCCGGCGGATCAGCGCCAGCATGTCGTCCCGGCCGGCCGGATCGAGGCCGTTGGTCGGCTCGTCGAGCAGTACCAGCTTCGGGTCGTGCACCAGGGCCTGAGCCAGCTTCACCCGCTGCTTCATGCCGGTCGAGTAGCCGCCCATCGGGCGGTACCGCTCCTCGTAGAGGCCGACGTGACGCAGCGTGTCGGCGGTGCGCTCACGGGCGGCGGCGGCCGGCAGGCCGGACATCCGGGCCATGTGCACCACGAACTCGGTCGCCGAGACGTCGGGCGGCAGGCAGTCGTGCTCGGGCATGTAGCCGACCTGCTCGCGGATGGCCGAGCCCTCGGTGGCGATGTCCAGGCCGAGCACCTGGCCCGTCCCCGAGGTCGCCGGGGCCAGCCCGAGCAGGATCTTGATGAGTGTGGACTTGCCCGCCCCGTTGGCGCCCACCAGACCGACCACACCGGGCTGCACCTCTACGGTGAGCCGATCCAGTGCGGTGACCCGGGGGAACTTCTTGGTGAGGCCGTCCGTCTTGATGACAGTGGACACGGTCCCCAACCTAGTGCTCGCCCCGGCCGGGCGACATGAGCTGGGATGACGAGGTCCGGGTAGCCCTGCAGGATGACGCGCGGCGGCCCGACCCCTAGGGGTAGCAGGGGTCGGGCCGCTGACTCACCGTCAGTTCAGCAGGTCGTTCTGCAGGACCGCCACCTGACGGAACGCCTGCGCCGGCACGCCCTTCGGGTTGGTCAGCAGGATCAGCGCGACCACATCGCCGTTCTGCAGGTAGACGGCCCGGCCGACCGGCTCCTTGGCGGCACCGACCGTGGTCTTGGTGAACTCCACCGACAGTCGCGTCAGCGTGGGGTCGAGCTCCGACGTGCCGTGCGACAGGTCGGCCGGCTCCTTGAGGTCACCGCCGCTCATCTTGAGGTGGAACGCCTCCGCCTCACTCGCGGAGCCGAACTTGAGCAGCCAGGTCTCGGCCCGGGTGCCGTCCGCCGCGGTCCAGATCCGGCGGACCGCGCCGCGGCAGGCGTTCTCGTCCAGCAGCTCCTTGATCTTGACCGGGTCCTTGTCGAGCTGGGCGTAGTCCTCGCAGGTCTTCCAGTCCGCCGGGGCGGCGGGCTGACCGGGCGCCGGGGCGGGCGAGACCGTCCCGCCGACCGGAGCGGGGAGCACCAGCAGGCGCAGGTCGGCGTGGTGACGGCGCTTCGCCTCGGTCGCGCCCGGGGAGGGCTTGCCGGACGGGAGCGGAGGCAGCGTCAGGGGCTGGAAGACGTACCGGCCGTCGTTCGGGGTCTCCAGTCCGGGCAGGTCGGTGCGCTCCACCGAGGTCATCGCGAACGCGGCGGCGGTGCCGGTGAGCAGCACCACCAGCGCGGCGGCCGCCCAGCGCACCTTGATCCGCCGACGGGGCCGGCGGGCCTGCTCCTCGGCCGCCGCCTCGGGCGTCAGCGCCCAGGCGTCCAGCTCGACGGGGCCGGTGCCGGGCTCGGGGGCCGGCGGTGCGTCCGGCGCCGCGGTGGGCTCCGGCGCCGCGGTGGGCTCCGGCGCCGCGGTGGGCTCCGGCGGGACGGGGCCGGTGGTCTCGGTCTGATCGGTCATACGGACGCTCCCGGGCGGGCCAGCCGGTCGAGCTGCCGGCTGAAGAGGTTCACGGCCTTGTCCTTGGGCAGCGGGGCGATCCCCTCCACCTCCATCTCGACCCGGAGGTCACCCTCCGCCGCCGAGCAGACCAGGCGGTCGATCTTGTCGCCCGGATCGGCGTCCGGGAGGAAGCAGCTCGCCTGCTCGTGCCCCGGCACCTTCGGCCCGAGCCGGAACAGCCCGGAGTCCGAGGCCAGCACGCTGTTCCAGGCGGCGTCGGCCTTGACCGCGTCCTGGTGGTACTGGAGCAGCCAGACCGTCACCGTGTAGTCGCCGGTCGGCGAGATGTAGGTGCGGACACCGCCGCCCTTCAGCGGGGTGCTCTCCCACTCCTTGCGCAGCGCGTCCTGGAGCTTCTTCGGCAGGCCGCGCACCTGGTCCTCGACCCAGCTCTTGCGCTGGTCCTCGGTCAGGTCGGTGTCGTTGCCGTAGGTGCCCGCGTCGGGCCCCAGCCGGTACTGCTCCGGCATCGGGAGCAGCAGCTCGCGCAGCGAACCGAAGTGCGTGCCATTGGACTTGGCGCCGAACGACGGCGACGCGCTCGCGCCCGGCGCCGTCGAGGGGGTGGCCGCCGCGACCGGCGCGGTGTCCTCGTCCGAGTACTGCGTGCGCAGGATGCCGACGCCGATGCCGACCCCGAGCACGGCGGCCGCCAGTACGGCGGCGCCCGCCCGCAGGGCCGGGTGCAGCGCGCGACGCGGTGCCGGCGGCTGGTCCTCCAGCTGGGCGGGGAGCGGCAGTTGGGGCTGCTGCCCGTCGGCCGGTGGTGTCTCGGTGATGCTCATACCAGTCGCTCCCACTGCCGCTTGGCGACGTCCTTGAGCTCGTCCGCGTTGACCTGTGCGGGCGAGTACACGCTGATCCGCATCACCAGGTCACCGCGCCTTGCCAGGGCCTGTCCGAAGTAGTACTTCTCGGTGCTCTGGGCGTAGTTCCGCGCCTCGTGCGGGGTCATGTAGACCCCACTGGCCGTACCGGGCAACGGAAGTGTCGATCCGCTGAAGCTCCGGTCGACCGCGTTCTGCTGGGCCGAATCCGCCAGGTCGGACTGGTACTGGATCAGCTCCACCCGCCACTTGGTCTCGCCCTTGCGCCAGGTGACGATCGCGTCCCGGCGGAAGCCCTCGCGGAGCAGCCGACGGAAGACGTCGTCGGCCTGGCCGTACGACATCGCCTTCTCGCCCGCGCTGATCCAACCACTGTCGTCGCCACGGCCGTTGTTGTCCCAGACCTCGGCGCCGTCCGGCTTGGCGATCAGCAGCTTGCGCAGGTCACCGTCGATCTGCAGCGGTTTCAGCGTCCCGTCGGCCACCGCCTTCTCGTCCGCCGGAGCGGCCGGGTACCGCGGCGCGGCGACCTGCAGCTCGGGCAGCGGGGTGGCCGGCCGGGCCGACTGGATCGCGTAACCGACCGACCCGCCCAGCAGCGGACCGACCAGCAGCGCGGCCAGCAGCAGCTTCCCGGTGCCCAGCGGGCGGCGCGGGGTGGCGGGCGGCTGCTCCTCGGTGCCCGCCGCGAGCAGTTCGGCCTGGCCGAACTCGCCTTCTTGGGACGGGATCCCAGCGGGCTCGCGCTCGGGCTCGGGGGAAATGTTCGGCTCAGCCACCGGAGTTCAGCCTTTCCCGCTGACGCTTCATCGCTTCCTGGAGCGGCGCCTTGTCGGGCGTGCCCTTCACCAGGACCGTGACCTCGTACTCGACGTCGCCCACCGTGGAGACGCCGACCAGCATTCCGGTCCACGCCTCCTGCTTGGGCTTCATCAGCACGCCCTTCCCCTTGGCGTCGCCGTCGATGTCGAACTCCTGGACGTCCTTGTAGCTGCTGCTGTCCGCGAACCTGCGGGCGTCCGCCGCCGACTTGAAGCGCAACATCCGGACCTCGACCTCCTGCTGCCCGTCGGCGGAGCGGTAGCGACGGGTCGCCCCCTCCTTGTAGCCGAGGTAGTCGAGGGTCTGCTCGGCGGCGGAGTCGCTCTCGAAGTCCTTCTTCACCGCGTCCCGCTCGACCTTGGCCCCGTCGGCGGAGCCGTAGGACTCGGCGCCCGCGGGCATCGGGAGCAGGAAGAACCGCAGGTCGCCACCGTGCGTACTGCCGTCCACCGTGCCGTGCAAGGTGCTGACCGGGGACGGCACCTGAGTGGGCGTCGGGGTCGGCTCGGCGGCGGGCGACGGGGTCGCACTCGGGCTCGGACTCGCGCTCGGGCTGCCGCTCGCCGCAGGTGCGGCGGCGACGGTGTGCGGCTTCCGGTCCGGCTTGCCGATCGCCACCGTGACGGTGGCGCTGGCGGCGGTCACCGCGAGCAGGCCGGTGACCGTCAGCGCGACGAGCACCGCGCGCGGCAGCTTCCGGACCGGCTCGGCCCCGACCTCAGCCTCTGACAGCGGCTCGACCGTCGGCTCGGGTATGGATTCCGGCACCGATTCGGGCGCGATTGTCGGCGCGCTCTCCGGTGCGCTCTCAGGCGCAGACAAGGGACTCCCCCAGAAGGAACGGAACGCGCGCCGCTCCCCCGCCGGGGTGCTGGATTCCGCCCCTGCCAAAGCCGACTGTCACGTGTGTCAGCAGAATTATGAGAGGCCATTGCCCCCACCACCAACACAGTTGTGCCCGACACTCCCCCGCATTGCCGAACCAATCGGACACGTCGTGATCGAACCGCAACGAGCCCGGCCGGGGCCGGCCTGGTCGGCCCCGGCCGGGACGGTTCAGCCCAGCTGCGCGAGGCCCTCGGTGGCGATCCGTTCGAAGACCGCGAGGTCGTTGGCGAAGATCGAGTCCGGCACCGGCCAGTGGATCACCAGCTCCGTGATGCCCAACTCCCGGTAGGTACCGGCCCAGTCGACGAACGCGTCCAGCGAGGCCAGCGGCTTCTCCGCCGTCGAGCCCTGCAGCAGCACCTTCGCCAGCTCGTCCACGTCCCGGCCCTGCGCCTCGCAGGCCGCCGTCAGCTTCGCCAGCTGCGCCGCGATCACCGCGGGCGCCTGCTCCACCGGCACCTCGGCCGGCCCCTTCGGGTCGCCGTACGTCACCCACCCCTGCCCGAACTCGGCCGCCAGCCGCATCCCGCGCGGCCCGGCCGCCGCCACGTAGAACGGCACCCGGGGCCGCTGCACACAGCCAGGGATGTTCCGCGCCTCGACCGCCGAGTAGTACGTCCCCGTCTCGGTGGTGGCGTCCTGGGTGAGCAGCTTGTCCAGCAACGGCAGGAACTCGCCGAACCGGTCCGCCCGCTCCTTCGGCGACCACGCCTCCTGCCCCATCGCCGTCGCGTCGAACCCGATCCCGCCGGCCCCGATCCCGACCGTCACCCGCCCGCCCGAGATGTCGTCCAGCGACACCAACTCCTTGGCCAGCGTGACCGGATGACGGAAGTTCGGCGAGGTGACCAACGTGCCGAGCCGGATCCGCTCGGTCGCGGCGGCCGCCGCCGTCAGCGTCGGAACCGCCCCGAACCACGGCTCGTCCCGGAACGACCGCCAGGAGAGGTGGTCATAGGTGTACGCGGCATGGAAGCCGAGGTCCTCGGCTTGCCGCCAGATCTTCTGCCCCTCGCTCCACCGGTGGATGGGGAGGATCACCGTGCTCAGTCGCATGCTGTCGACCCTAGCCGGACGCACTGGAAACCGGTTGTCGGTGCTCGCACGGCTGCTTGTAGCCTGACCCCGCCAAAGAAGCGATCGTCATACATTTGAAAAATCTGGGGGGTCGGTGCACCACCGCCGTATCGTTGCGACCGCTGCGGCTCTAGCCGCCGGGTTCGCCTTCC
This sequence comes from Kitasatospora gansuensis, assembly GCF_014203705.1. Classification (NCBI taxonomy): domain Bacteria; kingdom Bacillati; phylum Actinomycetota; class Actinomycetes; order Kitasatosporales; family Streptomycetaceae; genus Kitasatospora; species Kitasatospora gansuensis. The sequence continues at coordinate 3,986,331 of NZ_JACHJR010000001.1, read as the reverse complement.
TGCCGGGCCAGGCGTATGCCGCCGACCCGGCCCCGAACGCCGTACAGGCTCCCGCCCGGAGCGGGTGGGAGCTTCCCGGCGCCAAGACGTTCACCAGCCCGGCGGGCAACTCGTCCCGGGTGCAGGGCGAGGCCGCGGTCGCCGCCCGGTCCGCCGCCGTGCCGTCCACCGGCCGGACCATCTACGTCGTCACCCGCACCACCTGCACCAGCACCGGGACGGGCACCCAGGCGGCGCCGTTCTGCAGCCTGCAGCGCGGTGTGGACGCGGCCGTCCCCGGCGACACCGTCCAGGTCGACGGGAAGGACGAGGGGGCCAGTCCGCCCAGTGCCATGGAGGCCGTGGTCGTCCGCACCTCCGGCCTGACCCTCCTCGCCGGTACCAATGCACCGCGGATGATGTCGTTCAACGACGCGGCCGGAAAGCCCGCCCTGACCCTCGACGGGGTCAGCGATGTGACGATCAGTCACCTCACCTTCAGCGGGGGCAACGCGCCGGGCCTGCTCATCAAGGGCTCCAGCCGGATCACCCTCGACTCCGATCAGCTCACCGGGTCCGGCGGCAACGCCCTGGCCATCGACGGCACGTCCAGCACGATCACCTTGACCAGGTCGAACGTCGGGATGTCCTGGCCGGTCATCGGCAGTTCGACGATCTCGGTAGCCGCCGGGGCGAAGGACGTCACCCTGGCCGGCAACCTGGTCCAAGGCGCCACCACGGACAACAGCCAGACGCAGTACCAGGCGACCGGCGGCATCGCTGCCACCGGAGTGCAGGGCCTGAACGTCGTCGGCAACACCATCCAGCGTGGCTGCCTCCCGGCCATCGCCGTGGACGGCGCCTCGACCGCCGTGTCGATCCAGAACAACGTGCTGGTCGAGACGGCCGCCGTGGCCGACTGCGACTCCGGTCAGCCCGCCGTGACGGTCTCGGCCGAGTCCGCCCCGGCGACCACCACCGACTACAACGACTTCTACGCCGAGTCCGCCACCGGCGCCGGGCCCTACCGCTGGGCAGGCACCGCGTACCCGACCGTGGCCGCCTTCAAGGCCGCGCAGAGCCAGGGCGCGCACGACACCGTCGAGACAGTCGCGCCGCAGCGGGTCAACGGGAGCATCGCCTACGCCCTGCAGACCGGTTCCGCCGCGATCGGCACCGCCAACCAGTCCGCGCCCGGCGCCCTGACCACCGACTACTTCGGGCACGGGCCGATGACCGACCGGGGCGCGGTCAAGTTCCAGAGCAACAACCCCGGCTTCGCGATGGCGCTGACCGCGAAGAACACCAGCGCGTACGGCGTCTCGCTGGACCTGGACGTGACCACCCTGCCGGTGGCCCAGGACATCTACATCCAGTGGGGCGACGACAGCACCGACGTCCTCAACTTCTACGGCAACAAGCCGGTGAAGACGACAGCCGGCCACGTCTACAAGAAGCTCGGCGACTACACGATCACCGTCACCGACTACGAGAAGACCGGCAACACCATCCGCAACACGGTGAAGGTCTCCACCTTCGGTTCGCAGTACACCGCGTACGGCCCGAAGCGGCTGCTGGACAGCCGGGACGGCACAGGTCTCCCGGCCGCCGGCCGGGTCCCGGCGTCGGGGACGGTCAAGCTCAAGGTCGGCGGTGCCAACGGCATCCCGGCGAACGCGACCGCCGCGGTGCTGAACCTGACCGTGACCGGTCCGGCCGCCGACGGCTACATCACGGCGTACCCGGACGGCGGCCAGCGGCCGACCACCTCGAACGTCAACTACCGGGCCGGGCAGACCGTGCCGAACCTGGTGATGGTGCCGATCGGCGCCAACGGCTACCTCGACCTGTACAACGGCAGCGGGGGCAGCACCGACCTGATCGCCGACATCACCGGCTACTTCACCCCGACGCCCGCGGCCGGCTTCGCCCCGGTCGGCCCGAGCCGGCTGGTCGACACCCGGGAGGGCACCGGCGCCCCGCGCGGCCAGATCCCCGGGCGCGGCTCCATCCCGGTGCAGATCGCCGACGCCGCCCCCGGCCTGCCCACCGGCATCACCGCAGTCGCACTGAACGTCACCGTCACCAACCCGCGCGGGGACGGCTACCTGACCGCCTACCCGAGCGGGCAGGACATGCCCACCGCGTCCAACCTGAACTTCACCGCCGGACAGACCATCGCCAACTCGGTCGTCGTCCCGGTCGGCGCGGACGGCAAGATCCGGGTGTTCAACGGCACCGGGGCCGGGGTCGACGTGATCATCGACGTGGTCGGTTACTACAGCGCCTACCAGTTGGGTGCGTTCATCCCGGTCGACCCGGAGCGGCTGCTCGACACCCGTGACCCGGCGACCTGGGGCGGCGGCCCGCTGAAGGGCGGCTACTACGCCTACCTGCCGATGACCAAGCGCCTCGACATCCCGGCGTTCGTCTTCAACGCCACCGTCACCAACACCGGCGCCGACGGCTACCTGTCCGTGGCCTCCGACCCGAACACCCTCGCCGACTACCAGAGCGGGTACCCGTCTCCGGTGTACGTGCCGAGCACCTCGTCGCTGAACTGGCGGCGCGGCAGCACCGTGCCGAACCTGGTCCAGGTCACGCCGGGCCGGGGCGTCATCGACTTCTTCAACCAGAGCTCCGGCAACATCGACCTGGTCGTCGACATCTTCGGCTACTACCAGAACGGCTGACGCCCACTCAGCCCGCATTCCGGTCGGTGACCGACGCGGAACAGGGATGACGCAGAGAGGTGCCTTGCTTCCGGCCCGCCGGAAGCAAGGCACCTCTCTCGCGTCCGCCTCCGCCGCACCATCTCCACCGTCAGCGCGGCGACACCACCTTGGCTCGCCGGAGCGGCCAGGCGAGGGTGGCGTGGAAGCGGCGCGGGTCGGGGTAGGAGGACGGGTCGTCGAGCCCGAGCTGGTCGGGCACCCGGGTGGGCTCGTACACGAAGGTGCGGAAGGCGATGTCCCAGACCGCGAGCACCGAGCCGTAGTTGACCCGTTCGCCTGCGCCGTGGTGCCAGCGGTGGGTCTCGGCACCGATCAGCAGGTAGTTGAGCGGCCCGGTGCGGAGGTCGGAGTTGATGTGACTGATCGTCTGCTGAAGGTTCAGCACCACCAGGGCCAGGAAGGCGGCGTCAGGGGTCGCGCCGCTGAACCGGAACACCAGCAGGGAGATCACGAACCGGGAGACCAGCAGGTCGATCGGGTGGAAGACCGGGTGCATGAGGACATACAGCTGGGACGGCGCGTGGTGCACTCCGTGCGCCCGCCACAGCCGGGGGATGGCGTGGGCGGCCCGATGGTAGGCGTACCAGAGCAGGTCGAGGGCCAGCAGGACCACCAGGGCCTGGACGAGGAGCGGGACTTCGGCGAGTGGTCCGAAGCCGCCGTCCGGGACGAATCGGGCGGCGATGAGGGAGACACCCATGGTCGCGACCTGCTCGACCACGAAGGCCAGTCCGATGAACGGCAGGTCGCGGCCGACGAAACTGTCCCGGGTCATCCGCCAGCGGTCCAGCAGCGGGTTGACCCGCTCGACGGTGAAGGCGACCACGATGGTGCCGACCGTCAGCAGCGCGAGGGCGGCGTCCCGCGAGATCGGCAGGCGGTGGGTGACGGCTGCCCAGACGACGACGGCCGTGGCCGTGGCCAGCAGGGGGTAGGTACCGTAGGTCAGACCCGGCCGTGCCGGTGTGTCGAGTTCCATGCCGCCAACTTCGCAGTTGACCCGAGAGGCGTGCTTTCCCGTGGGCGTACCGCTTTTGCCTTCTCGCGCATCCCGGGACGACGACCACGGCAGCCCGAGCAGCACCGACCTGCTGGAGGCGGAGTTGCGGGCCTACGCCCTCGCGCGGGACGTGGCGCTGCCGGACCTCCGGGAGGCCGGAGCGCAGGGCGACTGGCTGGAACCGCACTGGGACGCGCTGCGCCTGGCCGGTTCGGCGCACCCCGGATTGGCGTTCGCCGCGTCGGCCGAGACCACCGCGCTCGGCGGGGTCCTGGCGCCGATCCTCGCCAACAGTCCCGACATCGCCTCGGTGCTGGACAGCCTGGAGCGCTTCCACCCCCTGATCGGCCGCAACGAGCTGGTCGTACGGCGGCGCCCCGCCGGCAGCGGGCCCGCCACGGTGTCGGTGAGCCTGCGGGCCCTGGACGGCGCTGCGGCACATCCGGACACCGTGGACGCCTGCTTCGCCATGCTGTGCCGCACCGTTCGCCGGCTCGCCGGGGAGGGCGCGGGCCCGGACCGGGTACTGCTGCGGCGGCCCGGACCCGCGCGGCCGGAGCCGTACCACCACGCGCTCGGCCCGGTGGCGTTCGGGCAGCCGTCGGACGCCTGCGTGTTCGGACCGGCCGCGCTGGGCGCTCGGGTACGGCAGGCCGATCCGGTGGTGCTGGCGATGCTCGCCCCGTACGCGCAGCGGCAGCTCGCGCTGAACCGGACACCGTGGTCGGCAGCGGTCCGGGCGAGTCTGCACGAGGGTGTGGGGTCGGCCCACCCGCCTCGGCTGGCGGAGGTGGCGCGGACGATGGCGGTCGGCCGCCGGACACTCCAGTTGCGGCTCCAGGAGGAGGGGTGCTCGTTCTCGACCCTGGTGGAGGCCGTGCAACGGGACCGTGCGCTGGCCCTGCTGGCCGAGCCCGAGCCGACCGGGCTGCCGGTGACCGCCATCGCGCCACGGGTGGGCTTCGCCACCCCGGCCGCCTTCACCCGCGCCGTGCGGAGATGGACGGGCCTGACCCCCTCGGCCTACCGGCGCGCCGCCAACGAGGACCACTAGGGGTCCGGCCGGATGGCCGGGCCCTTCGTCGTTGCTACGACCGCTTCGGGGACTGGCGGTAGCCGGGGTGCACGCCCGGGGTCAACTCCTGTTGGGCGGCGATGAGTTCGAGCAGCTGGGTGAGCTGGGCGCGCTGGGCCGGGTCGAGGGCGGCGAGCAGGGTGTCCTCGTGGGTGGCGGCCGAGCGGGAGACCCTGGTGAGGGTGTGCCGGCCCTCGGGGGAGAGGTGCAGTTCGTGGTTGCGGCGGTCCTCGGTGCTGCGGCGGCGTTCGACCAGGCCCTTGGTCTCCAGGTTGTCGATCAGGGCGACGACCCGGCTGGGCACCACGCCCAGGTCGGTGGCCAGCGCGCGCTGACTGCGGCCGGGCCGCCCGGCGATCATGCGCAGCAGTCCGACGTCGGCCGGGGTCAGGCCGAGCTCCGCCACGCGCTCGGCGAACAGCGCGGCGGCGTGCGCGCCGATCTGGGCGAGCAGGAAGGCCGCGCCGCGCGGGCCCGGGGCGCCGGGGCCGGGGCTCTGGTCTGGTTGCCGGGGGCTGCTCACGGGGCTATCGTACGGGACAAGAACGATTCTCTACAGTGAACCATTCATCCAAGAGAACGGACCTGCCGTGCAGTCGACCGACACCCCCACCCGGCGGGAGGCCCAGGGCGGGCCGCCGCCGGGCATCCTCGCCGTGGTCTTCACCGGCCTGTTCATCGCCGGACTCGTGGTCAGCACCCTGCTGGCCGACGGCCACCCCTTCCCCTCCCCGTTCGGCGCCACGGACGGGATCGTGGCGTACTTCCGTGAGCACACCGACGCGATGCGGGTGGCGGGCGCCCTGCAGTTCGCCGCCTCGGTACCGCTGGCGGTGTACGCCGCCACGGTCTCGGCCCGGCTGCACAAGCTGGGCGTCCGCGCCCCCGGCGCGACCATCGCGCTGGCCGGCGGCGGGCTCGCCTCGGCCGCGCTGGCCTGCTCCGGGCTGGTGACCTGGGTGCTGTCCCGGCCCGAGGTGCTGGAACAGCCCGCGCTGGTACGGGCGTTGCAGTTCCTGGCGTTCGGCTTCGGCGGCCCCGGGCATGTGGTGCCGCTCGGGCTGCTGGTCGCCGGGCTCGCCGTACCCGGGCTGCTGGCCGGGCTGCTGCCGCGGCCGCTGGCGATCGCGGGTCTCGCGGTGGCGGCCGTCGCCGAACTGTCCACGCTGGCCCTGCTGTTGGACGGCGCCGCAGTGTTGCTGCCGCTGGCCAGGTTCACCGGGCTGGCCTGGCTGATCGCGGCCGGGTTCCTGCTGCCCCGCCGCCGGGTCCGGAGTCAGGAACGGAGTCGGGAACGGGAGCTGACGTCATGACGGACGGCCGCACGATGACGGACGGTCAGGCCGAGCGGCTGGTGCGGTTCCAGCAGCCGGAGAAGACCCTGCGCTACCTCGGCGAGTTGGACGAATCCCGGCTGGCCGCCCTGTTCGGGCTGGAGCAGGCCGGGTACCGGGAGCTGCTCGCCCGGTTCGACGAGCAGAACAGGCGGACCGCCGCCGAGCTGCTGGCCGACCCCGGCTTCGCCGCGCGGGTGGCCCGACTGCCGTTCGCACCCGGGCAGCACGTGGTCGCCGTCGGCGAGAGCACCACCGCCGACCGGCTCTCCTGGTTCGAGATCCTGCGCCACCTGTTGCCGGACGGCGTCCGGTTCAGCAACCTCGCCGTCTCGGGCAGCACCGGCGTCCAGGCGCTGGCCCAGCTGCCGCTGCTCGGCTTCCAGCGCCCCGACTGGGTGCTCTGCATGCTCGGCGCCAACGACGCCCAGCGGATCGACGGTGTCCCCCTGGTCGGCGCGGCCGAGACCCGGCGCAGCCTGGCCGCCCTGTGCGAGCTGACCGTCCGGCGGACGGCGGCCCGGTGGGTCTGGCTCACCCCGACCGGCGTGGACCCGGAGCGGGTCGCCGCCTATCCGCACTTCCGGCGGGCCGGCCTCAGCTGGTCCGAGGAGGACATCGACGGCACCGCCGGCTTCCTGCTCGGCCGCCCCGAACCGGTCGTCGACACCCGGGCGGCCGGGCGCGGGCACCTGTCGGAGGACGGCGTGCACCTCACCCCGGACGGGCAGCGGGCCGTCGCGGTCGCGCTGGTCGACGCGCTGGCCGAACGCACCTGGTGACCTGCGGTACCGGCCGCGGGAGCGGGGGCAGGGCGCGTGCCGTCGGGGTGAGTGGGTAGCCTGTCGGGTCGTCAGTGACGCGCCGGTCACGGCGGCGTCCATCGATCATGGGGGAACCAGCGATATGTCAGCTCGTAGGCTGCTCACGGGTGTTGCGGTCGTCTCGGCCGTCGTCATCGGTCTGACCGGGTGCCAGAAGCACTCCACCCGCGGGAGCAGCAGCAACCACGTCCAGGCCCCGGCGGCCAGCACCACGCCGCCGGCCCCGGTGGAGAAGACCACCGGTTCCCCGACCCCGTCGGCGAGCAGCTCGTCCGACGACCCGGACGGCGCCGGGAGCTGCACCACCCCCGCGCCGAAGGCCGGGCGGAAGTACGTCCAGGCGGTGAAGCCGCCGAAGCAGGACACCCTGTACGTGAAGGACGCCAAGTTCGTCTGCGACCCCAACGACGGCCACTACGCCGGTGCGGGCGCGGAGAAGACGTACGGGTTCGCGGCGAAGGTGACGGCGCAGATCGCCAACGGCCCGGGCAAGTTCAAGACGGTGCCGGTCGGCGAGCTGTGGACGCACATCGGCGACTGCCTGCTGGGCGAGCCGGTCAAGGACCCGGCCAGCTGCTCCGGCGGCATCTACGAGATCGCGCTGGACGGCACCGGGAAGATCACCGAGATCAAGGAGATCTGGCACGCCTGACCGGGCCCGGTCACAGGTGCCGTCCCGGTCGGCGGCGGATCGGGCGGGGTGAGCGAAGATGGAGCGGTGACTTCCACCGCCTCCCCCGCGCTCCCCCGTCTGATCGCCACCGACCTGGACGGCACCCTGCTCTGCCCCGGCGGCGGCGTCTCGCCCCGGACCGCGGCCGCGCTCACCGCCGCCGAGCGAGCGGGCGTCCAGGTGGTCTTCGTCACGGGCCGGCCACCGCGGTGGATGGAACAGGTCAGCGCGCACATCGGCGGGCACGGGATCGCGATCTGCTCCAACGGCGGCGCGGTGGTGGACGTCCGGCGGGGCGAGCTGCTGCGGACGTACCCGCTGACGCCGGCGGACGCGCTGAAGGTGGTGGGTCTGCTCAGGGCCGAGCTGCCCGGCTCGGCGTTCGCGTTCGAGTTCCCCGGCGGCTTCGCCCGGGAGGCCGAGTACCAGCTGCGGATGTGGGGTTCGGACGAGCCGCACGCGGTGGGTCCTGCCGAGCTGCTGCTCGCCGACGGTCAGGTCCAGGGCCTGTTCAAACTGCTGGTCAAGCACCCGGAGTTGGACCCGGACATCTTCCTGGGCAAGGCCCGCGAGGTGGCCGGCGAGTACGTCGAGATCACCCGGTCCTCGCCGTTCGCCCTGCTGGAGATCAGCGCGCTCGGGGTCACCAAGGCGTCCACGCTGGCCGACTGGTGCCACGCGCAGGGCATCGACCGCAGCGAGGTGGTGGCCTTCGGCGACATGCCCAACGACCTGGAGATGCTGGCCTGGGCGGGCACCGCGTACGCCGTCGCCAACGCGCACCCGGAGGTGCTGGCCGCGGTGGCCCAGCACACCGTCAGCAACGAGCAGGACGGGGTGGCGGCGGTGCTGGAGCAGCTGTTGGGGACGGCAGCGGCACCGCAGTAGCTGAGCCCTCGTCAGAGGCGGGCCGACCAGCGGACCCGGGTGCCCTTGGCGTCCGGCCCCGGCTCGTGCCAGGCGGCGCCGCCCAGGGTCTCGGCGCGCCGGGTGAGGTTGCGCAGACCGCTGCGGCGGCCACCGTCCGGGATGCCGACGCCGTCGTCGGTGACGGTGAGCAGCACACCGGGCCAGCCCGGGCGGTCGTACCCGTCCGGGTCGCCGGAGACCGGGTGCCCCTCGGCGTCCAGATGGACGGTGGCGTCGATCTCCACGCCGACCCGGGAGGCCCGGGCGTGCCGGGCCGTATTGGAGAGCATCTCCCGTAGTGCGGCCAGGAGTTGACGTCCGCTCTTCTCGCCGACCAGGCTCTCGACCGGCCCGGTGAAGGTCATCGAGGGCTTGAAGCCGAGCGCGGCGGCGGCCTGGCTGCCCTCACGCAGCACCCGGGTGCGCAGGGTGTCGGGTTCGTCGCCGTGGTCGTCGTGCTGGAGCGCGTAGATAGTGGTGCGGACTTCCTGGATGGTCGCGTCGAGTTCGTCGACGGCCTTGCCGATGCCGGTCTTGACCTCGGGGACCAGGGCGCGGCGGGCGGCCCCTTCGAGCATCATGCCGGTGGCGAACAGCCGCTGGATCACCAGGTCGTGCAGGTCGCGGGCGATCCGGTCGCGGTCCTGGAAGACCGCGAGGCGCTGCTGGTCACGCTGGCCCTCGGCGAGCCGGAGGGCCAGCGCGGACTGCGAGGCGAACGCCTCGGCGAGCTGCTTCTCGGATTCCGTGAACGGCGGTGCGCCCTGGCTGCGCCAGACGCAGAGGCCGCCGAGCACCCGGCCGGCCGCGATCATCGGCACCGCCATCGAGGCACCGAACAGCTTGGCCAGCCGGATCACCACGTCGGGGTCGCTCGCCATGTCGTCGAGGTAGACGCTCTCGCCCTGGAGCAGCTGGGCCGCGAAGCTGCTGGGCGGCAGCAGCTCGCCCCGGACGAACTCGGCCTTCTCGCCGGAGGCGTGGGCCACCCTCATCTGCCCGTCGCCGGTGGGCAGCAGGATCATGCCGAGGGCGGCGTCGGCGAGTTCGCGGACCTGCTCGGCGGCGACGGTCAGCGCGACCTGGGCCCGGTCGGTGGAGAGCAGCGCCGTGGTGACGGCGGAGGCGCCGGCGATCCAGCGCTCGCGACGCCGGCCCTCCTCGTACAGGCGGGAGTTCTCGATCGCGACCCCGGCGGCGGCCGCCAACGCGTGCACCACCTGGGCGTCCTCGGGGGTGAAGGCGCCGCTGCTGGTCTTCTTCTCGGTCAGGTAGAGGTTGCCGAACACCTCGCCGCGGACCCGGATCGGCTCGCCGATGAAGGACTTCATCGGCGGGTGGTCGGGCGGGAAGCCGGTGGAGCGGGGGTCGGCGGAGAGGTCGGTCAGCCGGAGCGACTCGGGGTGGTCGATCAGGACGCCCAGGATGCCGCGCCCGGTGGGGAGTTCACCGATCCTGGCGGCGGTCTCGTCGTCGATGCCGACGTGGATGAAGTCGGAGAGCCCGTCCGCGTGCGGGGAGACCACGCCGAGAGCGGCGTACTTGGCGTCGACCAGCTCGGCGGCGGCGGTGGCGATCCGCTGGAGGGTGGCGTGCAGGTCGAGACCGGCGCCGACCGAGACCACGGCTTCGAGCAGCCGCTGCATCCGGTCGGTGACGGCGGCGGCGGACTGGAGGCGTTCGGAGACCTCGGTGACCAGGGTGTCCAGGCCCAGGGACGCGATCTCGGGGACGCGGTGGGGGATGGGCTCACTGGTGGTGTTCGGGGTGATCGGGTCGGGCTGGGTCTCCATGGGATGAGCCTAGTTTGTGGTGGTTTGGAGTGGTGGTTGCGGCTGTTCGATGGTGTGGCGGGCGGAGGGGATGGAAGCGGAGGCGCCGAGGTCGGCGAGCTGTTCGCGGTGCCAGGTGGTGGCGAAGGCGGTGCTGGGGTCGGCGGTGAGCTCGGACCAGGTGCCGCGTTCGACCACCCGGCCGTGGTCGAGGACCAGGATCTCGTCCACCGCTTCCAGGCCGGCCAGGCGGTGGGTGATCAGGAGGGTGGTCCGGCCGGTGGTGGCGGCCAGCAGGTCGGCGGTGAGCGCGTCGGCGGTGGGGAGGTCGAGGTGCTCGGCGGGCTCGTCCAGGATCAGGACCGGGAAGTCGGCGAGCAGCGCCCGGGCCAGCGCGAGGCGCTGGCGCTGGCCGCCGGAGAGCCGGGCGCCGTGCTCGCCGACCATGGTGTCCAGGCCGTCTGGGAGGGTCTGCACCCAGCTGAGCAGGCGGGCCGAGGCGAGGGCGGCGGACAGGTCCTGGTCGGTGGCGGTGGGTGCGGCCAGCCGGAGGTTCTCGCGGAGCGAGCTGTCGAAGATGTGGGCGTCCTGGGCGCACAGGCCGACCGAGCGGCGGACCTCGTCGGACGGGATGGTGCGGGTGTCCACAGGCTGTGGACAGTTCAGCGTGACGCTTCCGGAGCTGGGGTCGAGGAAGCGGAGCAGGGTGTGCGCGAGGGTGGTCTTGCCGGAGCCGGACGGGCCGACCACGGCGATCCGCCGGCCCGGGGTGAGGTCGAGGTCGATGCCGTGGATCGCGTCGGTGCTGCGGCCGGGCCAGCGGGCGGAGAGCTGGTGGGCCGTCAGGTGGGCGGTGGTGGGAGCAGTGGTGGGGTCGGTTGGTTCGACGATGGCTGGTTCGGTGCGGAGGAGTTCGTCGAGCCGGGCCGAGGCGGACCTGCTGCGGGCCCTGGCCTGGACGGCGGTGGGCATGCCGGTGACGGCCTCGAAGGCCGCCAGCGGCAGCAGGATCACCAGCGCGAGGCAGACCCCCGGCAGCGCACCGGTGCTGACGGCGTGTACGCCGACGGCCGCGGCGGCGGTGACGGTGAGTCCGGTCAGCGCGGTGGTCAGCCCGGTGGAGGCGGCCAGGGTGGCGGCGGAGCGGGCGGCGAGCGTGGTGAGGCGGCCGTCGGCGGCGTGCGCGGTGCGGAGGCGGGCGGGGAGGGCGCCCGCGACGGTGAGTTCGGCGGTGCCGGTGAGGGTGTCGACCACGGCGGTGGCCAACTCGCCGCGCGCCGGGGCCTGTTGGCGTTCGGTACGGGCCGACAGGCGGGTGGCGAGGGCCGGTACGACCGCTCCGGCGAGCAGCAGGCCGACGGCGAGGACGGCACCGGCGGCGGGCAGGAAGGCGCCGAGCGCGAGGGAGGAGAGCACGGAGACGGTGACGGCGATGGCGGCCGGGAGCTTCCAGCGGAGGTAGTGGTCCTGGATCGCGTCCACGTCGGAGACCAGGCGGGAGAGCAGGTCGCCCCGGCGGAAGGCCGGGAGAGCAGTCGGGGCGAGCAGTTCGAGGCGGCGGTAGACGGTGGTGCGGATCGCGCCGAGGGCGCGGAGCACCGCGTCGTGGGAGACCAGGCGTTCGGCGTAGCGGAAGACGCTGCGGCCGATGCCGAAGGCGCGGACGGAGGTGACGGCCATCATCAGGTAGAGCACCGGGGGCATCTCGGAGGCGTACGAGATGAGCCAGCCGGAGGTGGCCATCAGGGCTACGGCGCAGGTGAGGGCGAGGGTGCCGAGGGCTGTCGCGAGGGTGAGGCGGGGGTGGGTGGCGGGGTTTACGGCGGGGCTCTCGGGTGTGTGGGGACCGGGGGCGCCGGACGGGACGGTCCGCTCCCGCAGCAGACCCTCTCGCCCTTCAGGGGTGGTGGGGGTGGTGGGGCTGGTCAGGTGGTGGTGCGTCGCCGTTGCGAGGAGGGCCGGGCGGTGGGCGATGAAGAGGACGGTGCGGGTCTTCATGGCCTGGAGGGTCGCGACGATGGCCTGTTCGCTGGCGCTGTCCAGGTTGGCGGTGGGCTCGTCCATCAGGAGGAGCGGACGGTCCGTCAGGAGGGCGCGGGCGAGGGCGAGGCGTTGGCGTTGGCCGGCGGAGAGGCCGGCGCCGTTCTCGCCGAGGGTCATGGTGAGGTCGGCGAAGTCGGTGGCGTGGGCCTGCGTCAGGGCGGCTCGGAGGTCTTCGTCGGTGGCGTCGGGGCGGGCCAGGCGGATGTTGTCGGCGACGGTGCCGGCGAAGAGGTGGGGGTGCTGGGGGACCCAGGCGATCTGGCGGTGCCAGCCGGCCGGGTCGAGGGTGGTGAGGTCGTGGCCGTTGATGCGGATGGTGCCGGCGGTGGGGGTGGTGAAGCCGAGCAGGGTGGAGAGGAGGGTGGTCTTGCCGGAGCCGGACGGGCCGGTGAGGGCGGTGACGGTGTGGGGCGCGAGGGTGAGGGTGGTGGGGGACAGGCGGTCGGTGACGGCGAGGGCGGTGAGGGTGATGGTGGCTGAATGGAGGTCGGGGACCGGGGTGGTGCCGGGGGTGGGGAGCGGGGTTTCGAGGACTTCGAAGATCTCGTTCGCGGCGGAGAGGCCCTCGACGCTGGAGTGGTAGAGCGCGCCGACCTGACGGATCGGGAAGTAGACCTCGGGGGCCAGGATCAGGACGAGCAGGCCGGTCTCCAGGGTCAGGGTGCCGTTGACCAGGCGGAAGCCGATGGAGACGGCCACCAGGGCGACCGAGAGGGTGGCGAGCAGTTCCAGGGCGAAGGAGCTGATGAAGGCGATCCGGAGGGTGCGGAGGGTCGCCTTTCGGTAGTCGTCGGTGATCCGGGCGATGGTGGCGGCCTGGTGCTTGGCGCGGTTGAAGATCTTGAGGGTGGGGAGGCCCGCGACCACGTCGAGGAAGTGGTGGCTGAGCCGGGCGAGGCTGCTCCACTGGCGGTCCATCAGGTTCTGGGTGGCCAGGCCGATCAGGACCATGAAGAGCGGGATCAGCGGGAGCGTCCCGGCGATGATCGCGGCGGAGGTGAGGTCGGCGCCGAGAATGCGGAGCAGGACGATCGCGGGGACGACGACGGCGAGCGCGAGCTGGGGGAGGTAGCGCGCGAAGTAGTCGTCCAGGGCGTCGACGCCCCGGGTGGCCAGGGTGGTGAGTTCGCCGGTGCGGCGGGTGGAGAGGTAGCCGGGGCCGAGGGCGGTGGCGTGGTCGAGCAGGCGGCGGCGGAGGGTGGACTTCACCTTGGCGACCGAGCGGTGGGCCGTCAGTTCGGTGAGCCAGGCAACCGCGGCGCGGCCCAGGGCGGTGGCGGCGAGCAGGGTGAGGGGGGTGGTGAGGGCGTAGTTCTTTTGCTGGAAGGCGCTGATCACGATGTCGGCGATCAGGCCGGCCTGGAGGACGGTGAGGACCGCGCCGACCCCGCCGAGGAGTACTGATCCGGCGAGGAAGGCGCGGGTGGTGCGGGCTTCGCGCAGCAGGCGGGGGTCGACGGGTCGCATGGTCAGTGCGCGGCCGGGATGTGCTGGGTGCCGATCCGCTTGCGGAACACCCAGTAGGTCCAGGACTGGTAGAGCAGGACGAGCGGCGTGAAGATCGCCGCCACGATGGTCATCAGCTTGAGGGTGTAGGCCGAGGACGCGGCGTTGCTGACGGTGAGCGACCACTCGGGGTTGAGGGTGGAGGGCATCACGTCCGGGAAGAGGGCGAGGAAGAGCATCGCCACCGCGGCCGTGATGGTGATCCCTGAGAGGATGAACGCCCAGCCCTCGCGGGCGAGTTGGTTGGCACCGAGGGCGCCGAGCAGGGCCACTACGGCGATCACCAGGGCGATCAGGCTCCAGGTGTTGCCGCTGTCGGACTGGGTCCAGATCAGGAAGACCAGGGCCAGGACGGCGGTGAGCAGGCCGAGTTGGAGGGCGGTCGCCCGGGCGCGGGCGCGGATTTCGCCCTCGGTCTTGAGGGCGGCGAACAGCGCGCCGTGGAAGGTGAAGAGCGTGAGGGTGACCAGGCCGCCGAGGATCGCGTACGGGTTGAGCAGGTCCCAGAGGGTGCCGACGTAGTTCTTGCGCTCGTCGATGTCCACGCCGTACACGATGTTGGCGAAGGCCACGCCCCAGAGGAAGGCGGGGATCAGGGAGGTCCAGAAGATGGCCTGCTCCCAGTTCCGCTGCCAGCGCTCCTCCGGCCGCTTGGCGCGGTACTCGAAGGCGACTCCCCGGATGATCAGGCAGACCAGGATGAGGAGGAGGGGGATGTAGAAGCCGGAGAAGAGAGTGGCGTACCAGTCCGGGAAGGCCGCGAAGGTGGCGCCGCCGGCGGTGAGCAACCAGACCTCGTTGCCGTCCCAGACCGGGCCGATGGTGTTGATCAGGACGCGGCGTTCGGCGGTGTTGCGGGCGAGCAGCTTGGTGAGGACGCCGATGCCGAAGTCGAAGCCTTCGAGGAAGAAGTAGCCGATCCAGAGGACGGCGATCAGGATGAACCAGACGTCGTGGAGTTGCATCGGGAGTCCTCAGTAGGCGAAGGCGAGGGGCTTGTCGGCGTCTTCGGGCCCGGGGCGCAGGGTCGGGTCCTTGGTGGGGGGTTCCTCGGTGGTGACCGGGCCCGCCTTGGCGTACTTGACGAGGAGTCGGACCTCGATCACGGCGAGGATCGCGTAGAGCAGGGTGAAGGTGGAGAGGGCGATCACCTGGGTGGTGACGGTGACGGTCGGGGAGACCGCGGAGGCGGTCTTCATCAGGCCGAAGACGGCCCAGGGCTGACGGCCCATCTCGGTGAAGATCCAGCCGAAGCTGTTGGCGATCAGCGGGAAGCCCATGGTGAGGATGCCGATCCGCCAGCTCCACTTGGTGAGGAAGCCGTTCAGCTCACGGTTCTTGGTGAGCATGAGTTTGGGGACTTCGTCGGAGCCGGTGCGGTGTTCGGGGGCCAGCCAGAATTTGCGGCGGGTGGTCCAGAGGCCGATCAGGGCGGCCACGAAGGAGGTCATCCCGAAACCGATCATGAGGCGGAAGCCCCAGTAGGTGACGAAGATGTTCGGGATGTAGTCCTTGGGGTCGCCGCCGTAGCGGGCGGCTTCGGAGGCGGCGGTCTCGTTGATGCCGGGGACGGCCGAGGTGAAGTCGCTGTTGGCGAGGAAGGACAGTATCGCGGGGATCTCGAGGGCGACCGAGTTGTGGCCCTCGTTGACGTTACCGACGGCGAAGATCGAGAACGGGGCCGGGGCCTCGGTGTCCCAGAGGGCTTCGGCGGAGGCCATCTTCATCGGCTGCTGACGGAACATCACCTTGGCCAGGCTGTCGCCGCTGAAGGCGGTGCCGAGGCCGGCGATCACGGCGACCACCAGGGCGAGCCGGAGCGAGGTGCGCATCGCGGCGGTCTTCTTGGGGTCCGGGGTGTTGCTGCGCTTGGTCTTCCAGAGGTGGAAGGAGCTGATGCCGACCATGAACGCGGCGCCGGTCAGGAAGGCGGCGGTGATGGTGTGCAGGACCACGACCACCGTGGTGTCCTGGAACAGCACCCGGGCGATGTCGGTGAGTTGGGCCTTACCGGTGACCGGGTCGATGGTGTAGCCGACCGGGTGCTGCATCCAGGAGTTGGCCGCCAGGATGAAGTAACCGGAGAGCAGGGTGCCGATCGCGACCATCCACATGCAGGCACAGTGGATCTTCTTGGGCAGCTTGTCCCAGCCGAAGATCCACAGGCCGATGAAGGTGGACTCGAAGAAGAAGGCGATCAGCGCCTCCATCGCGAGCGGGGCACCGAAGACGTCGCCGACGAAGCGGGAGTAGTCGGACCAGTTCATCCCGAACTGGAACTCCTGGACGATGCCGGTGACCACACCCATGGCGATGTTGATCAGGAAGAGCTTGCCCCAGAACTTGGTGGCGTGGAAGTACTTCTCCTTGCCGGTGCGGACCCAGGCCGTCTCCAGCCCCGCCACCAGGGACGCCAGACTGATCGTCAGCGGCACGAAGAGGAAGTGGTAGACGGTGGTGATCCCGAACTGCCATCGCGCGATGGTCTCGTGAGCGACTGCTAGCTCCACTTCGCCCTCTCTCTGACCGGTGAATACTCACATAACGGACAAAGAGCATCTTTAGCAGAGTTGTGCCGATATGCCATCGAAGCTTGTCCGCTTGTGAACGTGAACACGTTCACAAGGAGAGTATCCACGATGCTTAGATCGGTTCGAACACCGGGGTCAGGCCGGGGGCAGCCGGAGCTGGAAGACCGCGCCCTCGCCCGCGCCGGACTCCACCGTGAGGGAGCCGTGGTGCGCGCTGGTGAGGGCGTGCGCGATGGCCAGGCCGAGCCCGGCGCCGCCGCCGTCCTGGCGGCTGCGGGAGAGGTCGACGCGGTAGAAGCGGTCGAAGATCTGGGCGGACTGATCGGGCGTCAGGCCGGGGCCCGAGTCCGCCACTTCGAGCAGGCAGTACGTGCCCTGGCGGCCCACGCCGATCCGGACCGGGGTGCCGGGCGGGGTGTGCTTGGCGGCGTTGCCGACCAGGTTGGTGACCACCTGGCGGAGCCTGGCCTCGTCGCCGAGCACCGGGGCGGGCTGGGGGGCGCCGGTGCCGGCCGGGCCGGTGAGCGAGACCGGGCGGCCCGGGTCGAGCGCGGTCAGGTCGTGCAGGGCGTCCGCGGCCAGCGTGCGCAGGTCCATCGGGGCCAGGTCGAGCGGGCGCTCCTCGTCCAGCCGGGCGAGCGTCAGCAGGTCCTCGACCAGGGTGCCGAGGCGGATCGCCTCGGACTCGATCCGGTCCATCGCGCGGTCCACGTCCTGCAGGGCGCCCATCCGGTGCAGCTCGGCGAAGCCGCGGATGCCCGCGAGCGGGGTGCGCAGCTCGTGCGAGGCGTCGGCGACGAAGCGGCGCATCCGGGCCTCCGAGCGGGCCCGGGCGGCGAAGGCCGCCTCGAGCTGGCCCAGCATGCTGTTCAGCGCGGCGGACAGGCGGCCGACCTCGGTGGTGGTCGGGGGCTGGGTGATCCGGTGCGAGAGCCCGCCGGTGGCGATCAGCTCGGCGTCCTGCTCGATCCGGGCGAGCGGGCGCAGCCCGGCCCGGACGGCGAAGGTGCCGAGGGCGGCGATCAGCAGCAGCACCACCCCGCCGATGGCGAGGAAGGAGGTCTGCAGGCGGGAGACGGTGGAGTCGACGTCGTCGAGCGAGATCGCGGTCAGCACGTACTGCGGGGTGGCCGGGGTGCTCTTCGCGATCGGCAGGACCAGCACCCGCCAGCGGTGGCCCGGGTGCTCGCCGGGGGCGTCGAAGGGACGGTTCAGCGGGCCGAGACCGGTCAGCTTGGGGCCCGGGTCGGCGTCGCTCATCGGCTCGCGGAGCACCTGCTCGACGCCGCCGTTCGCGCCGAGGAACTGCACCAGGTACTGGCTGGGCAGCGCCGGGGCGATCCGGCGCCCGGCCGCCTGGTTCAACTGGCGGGCCTCGATGGTGCGTTCCGGGTCCCGGTGCGAGATCGGATCGGCGAACCGCTGCAGCTGCTCGTCCGCGCGGTCCACCAGATTGCCCCGGACGGTGGCCAGCACGAACACGTCGCTGGCCGCCAGGCCGGTGGTGACCAGCAGCAGGGTGAGCAGCAGGAGTCGGGTGCGGAGCGAGAGCCGGGAGATCAAGGAGAGGACCTGGGCCTAGAGCGGGCGGCGGAGCGCGTAGCCGATGCCGCGGACGGTGTGGATCAGCTTGGGCCCGTGGGCCGGGCCCGAGTCGAGCTTGCGGCGCAGGTAGGAGACGTACGACTCGACGATGGAGAGGTCGCCGCCGAAGTCGTAGGCCCAGACGTGGTCGAGGATCTGCGCCTTGGAGACCACCCGGTTCACGTTGGCCATCAGGTAGTGCAGCAGCTTGAACTCGGTCGGCGACAGGCCGATCGGCTGGTCCGCCCTGGTCACCTCGTGCGCGGTCGGATCGAGGGTCAGGTCACCGACCGTCAGCCGGCCGTCCTCGACCGGGCCGCCGGCCCGGCGCAGGATCGCCCGGATCCGGGCGATCAGCTCCTCCAGGCTGAACGGCTTGGTGACGTAGTCGTCCGCGCCGGCCGCCAGCCCGTGCACCTTGTCGGTGGTGCCGTCCTTGGCGGTGAGGAAGAGCACCGGCACGTGGTCGGCCGGCTGCGGCCACTGGGCCTGCTCGCGGAGCCGCTCGACCACGGCGAAGCCGTCCAGGTCGGGGAGCATCACGTCGAGCACCACCAGGTCGGGGCGCTCGGCCGCGATCGAGCTGAGCGCCTCCTCGCCGGTGGCGGCCGAGGCCACCCGGAAGCCGGAGAACCGGAGGGAGGCGGAGAGCAGTTCGCGGATGTTCGGCTCGTCGTCCACCACCAGCAGGTACGCCTCACCCGTGGCGGCACTGGTCGGGCTCATCGTCGTGGTCGCTGTCCGTTGCACTGCTGATCCGCCTCCCGGTCGGGCTGGGTCCTCCATGGACGATAGCCCGGGGAGCGTACGTCCGATTGATGAGGACCTGATGAGTTGGCGGTCAGCCGGTGGGGGAGGCCGCCGCGCCGGGGCGGGCGCCGCCGAAGCCGCCCAGGGCGCCGCCCTCGGTCAGCTGGGTGGCCGCGTAACCGCCGGAGGCGTCCGGGGTGCCGACCACGGTGACGGTCTGGCCGGGCTGCAGGTCGGCGGCCTTGCCCTCCTTCGCGAGCTGCACCTTGGTCGCGTCGGTGGTGGTGACCTTGACGGTGTTTCCGTTGGCGTCGGTCAGGTAGACGGTCGAGCCGTCCACCGCTTTGACGGTGCCCCGGGTGAAGCCGGGCTGGTTGCCGGTGCCGCCGGTCCCGTTCTGGGCGCGGCGGTTGCCGCCGCCGGGGTAGCCGTTCTGGCCCGTCGACTGCTGGTTGGTCCTCGCCGCCCGCTGTTGGCCGTCCGGGGTGCCGTTGCTCTTCTGGTACTGGACGCCGCCCGCGAAGGCGAGGGTGGCGAGCACGGCACCGGAGAGCACCAGGGTCGGCCAGGGCAGCCGGCGCCGGGGGGCCGCGGCCAGCTCGGCGGTCACGTCCCGGGCGTCGGGCGGGGTGGCGAGCGGGTCCTGAGGCATCGGATCGTCGGTGGTCATGGTGGCTCCTTATTCGTGGCGGAGGGCTTCGATGGGGCGCAGCGCGGCGGCCCGGTTGGCGGGGTAGCTGCCGAAGAACAGGCCGATGGCGACCGCGATCGCGAACGCCCCGAGCACCGATTCGGGGATCACCACCGGGGTGATGCCGACGATGGTGAACCGGGCCCCGAACAGGCCGGCCGCCACCCCGAGCCCCGCGCCGAGCACGGAGAGCAGGGTCGACTCGGTGAGGAACTGGCCGAGGATAGCGGCCCGGGGCGCGCCGAGCGCCTTGCGGATGCCGATCTCCCTGGTCCGCTCGGTCACGGTGACCAGCATGATGTTGGTGATCCCGATCCCGCCGACCAGCAGCGAGATCGCGGCCACCGCGCCGAGCAGCACGGTGAAGGTCTTGGTGGTGGACTCTCGGGCGGTCAGCAGCGAGGTCTGGTTGCTGATCCGGAAGTCCGCCTTGGTCGGGTCGGCGATCGCGTGCGCACCGAGCAGCACCCGGCTGATCTCGGCCTGCGCCTCGGTGGTCGATTCGGCGCTGCTCGCCTGCACCAGGATCTGGTTCACCGAGCCGAAGCCGGTGAACGCGTTCTGCACGGTGGGCAGGGGTGCGATCACCACGTCGTCCGGGTCGTTGAAGCCGCTGCTGCCCTTGGTCTGCAGCACACCGGTCACGGTGAACGGGGTGCCGCCGATCACGATCCGCTTGCCGACCGGGTCCTCACCGGCGAACAGCTGGGTCGCGGTGGTGGAGCCGATCACCGCCACCTTGCGGGAGTTGAGCACGTCGTCGTTGGAGAAGTAGTCGCCCTTGGCGATCTTCTGGTTGGCGGTCTCGAAGTACGCCGGGTAGGTGCCGACGATCGAGCCCGGCGCGTGCGAGATGTTCCCGTACAGCGCCGTGCCCGAGGTGGTGACCACCGGGGCGACGGACTTGATGGCCGGGGCCTGCGCCTCGGCCAGCGCCTTGGCGTCCTTGACCGTGAGCGGCTTGGCGGCGGTGGCCGAGCCGCGCAGGTTGCTGGAGCTGACGGTGAGTGAGTTGGTGCCGAGCGCGGTGATGGAGTTCTTCACCGCGACCGAGGAGCCGTTGCCGACCGCGAGCAGCAGGATCACGGCGGCCACCCCGATCAGCACACCGAGCATGGTCAGCGCGGACCGGACCTTGTTGGCGGCCAGGCCGCCGAAGGCGAAGCGGATCATCTGCCAGGCGATCACACCGCCACCCCCTGCCGGACGTCCGAGGCGATGGCGCCGTCGACCAGGCGGATCACGCGCTTGGCCCGCTCGGCGACCTCGTCCTCGTGGGTGATCAGGACGACCGTGCGGCCGGTCCGGTTGAGTCCTTCGATGATGGTGAGCACCTCGTCGGTGGAGCGGCTGTCCAGGTTGCCGGTCGGTTCGTCCGCCAGCAGCATGGCCGGGGCAGTCACCAACGCCCGTGCCACCGCGACACGTTGCTGCTGGCCGCCGGAGAGCTCGTTCGGCTTGTGCCCGGCCCGGTCGGCCAGCCCGACCCGGTCCAGCGCGGCCAGCGCGCGGCGGCGGCGCTCGGCGGAGCGTACGCCCGCGTACGCGAGCGGGAGCTCCACCTGCGCCAGCGCGGTGGTGCGGGGCACCAGGTTGAACGACTGGAAGATGAAGCCGATCTTGCGGTTGCGGACCAGCGAGAGCTGGTGCTCGTCCAGGTGCCCGACATCGGTGCCGTCCAGCAGGTAACGGCCCGAGGTCGGGACGTCCAGGCAGCCCAGGATGTTCATCAGGGTGGACTTGCCGGAACCCGAACTGCCCATCACCGCAACGAAGTCGCCCTCCTCGATGTCCAGGCTGACGCCGAGCGGGCTGCCGTCGGGCCCGTCCGGCCCGCGCAGCGCGTGCACGGTGGCGTCACCGTGGCCGTAGCGCTTGGCGACCCCGCGGAGCTGGATGACCGGAGGCTTGCTCGCCATCAACGCGTGCCGCCCGTACCGCCGTTGCGCGCACCGCCGCCGGTCTGGGCACCGCCGCCGGCCACTCCGAGGCCGGGGAAGTTGCCGCTCGGGAAGCCGTTGGTGCCGCTGACCGTGGTGCTGATCAGCTGGACCTGGTCACCCTCCTTCAGCCCCTCCAGCACCTGGACGGCGTTGTCGCCCTCGACCCCGACGGTCACGCTGACCCGCTCGGTGCTGCCGTCCGGCTTGACCAGGGTCGCGGTCCGGGCGCTGCCGGTGCCGGAGAGCGCGGCGGTCGGCACGGAGAGCGCGTTGTCTGCCTGACCGGTGATCACCGAGATGGTGGCGCTCAGGCCGGTACGGAGCTTGCTGGTGTCGCCGGTGATCTGCAGGACCGCGCTGTACTGCACCGCGCTGCTGCTGCCGGCGCCGCTGCCGCTGCTGCTGTTGGGGAGTGAACTCACCGACAGCACCGTGGCGTTGAGCTTGGTGTCGGACTGCGCGTTCAGGGTGACGGTGGCCGAGGCCCCCTTCTTCAGCTTGAGCGAGTCCAGCTCGGAGAAGCTCGCGGTGACCCGCATGCCGGTGGGGTTGGTCAGCACGATGAAGCCGGTCGGGGCCGAGCTGGTGGTGGTCGTGCTGCCGGTGCTCTTGGTGCCGCTGCCGGTCACCGTGTCACCGACCTTGCCCGAGACCGAGGCCACCGTGCCGTCCACCGAGGCGGTCAGCGTGGTGCCGGTCAGCGCGGTCTGGGCGTTGGCCAGGCTGGTCTGGGCGGTCTCCACCTGCTGCTCGGCCTGGGCCACCTGGGCGTCGTCCACCTCGGTGGTGGTCGTGCTGGTCGCCGGGGCCTGCTTCCCGGTCTTGGCGTCCGTCGTGCCCGGCGTGCTGGTGGTGACCTTCTGGCCCGCCTCGGCCTTGGTCAGGTTCGCCTCGGCCGTGGTCAGCGCTCTCTTGGCGGCGTCCACCTGCTGCTGCGCCTCGGTAGTGGCCACCGTCGCCAGCACGTCCCCCTTCTTCACCGCGTCCCCGACCGAGACCTTCACGGCGGTCAGCTTCCCGCCGGTGACGAAGTCCTGCCCGGCGTCGGACGGTGACGACAGGGCACCCGATCCGGACACCGTGGCCAGGACCGTGCCCTTCGAGACGGTGACCGACCGGGTCGGTGACTTGCTGGCCGCCGTACTGGTCCCGCTGTCGAGCGTGGTGTACACCACCACCGCTCCACCCAGCAGGGCCACCACGAGCGCGGAGTTGACGAGGACGGCAGCACGCCGTCGAGGGAGCGCCTTCATGTCGCACAGCCTGCCGCCGAGCCCTTGCCAATCCCTGTGCCCCACCTGGGAGTTCCCTGACCGTCGGTACCGGACAATTGCCCCGGCAGTGCTCCGCACGGGGCGGACGGCCCGGCGATCGGGGGCCGCTCCCAGCCAGTTCCCAGCCAGGGCGGCCAACCTTCACCCGGCGGCGGTCATCGGGTCCAGGACGTCGACGGAGGACGGCGGCGTGAGGTCGACCGGGGTGCCGAGGTGCGCGTAGCGGACGGTGCTGGTCCCGTCGGTGACCGTCGGGTTGCCGGACTCGGTCTTCTGCACCAGCTGGTCGGCGCCGTTCAGCCAGAGATCGACGGTGGCGGTGGTCGGGCCACTGGCGCGGAAGGCCGCAGCCAGGGCGCGACGGCGCTCGTCGTTCAGGCCCCGGCCGTCGGCGAAGTACTCCGCACCGTCCAGCACCGCCCGGTAGTGGGTCGCCGCCACCCCGTCGATGCTCTCCCGCCCCACCTCGGTGACCGTCCCCCGGGCGGCCTGCTCCAACGCCCCTGCCGGGTCCAGCCTTTGACTGAACGCCAGCGCAGGCCCGAGCCCGAGCGCTTCCCCTCGCCCCGCACTCTCGAACGGACCCGCCAGCTTCTCCCACACCCGGCCCCCGGTCCGGGCCCCCGTATCGGCGGCCCGCACGTAGAACCCCTCACCCAGGGCCAGCAACTGGGTGTCCGCCGCCCCCGACAGCGTCAGCCGCACGCCGGGCCGCCAGGACGCCCGCCCCGACCAGCCCCCGTCGAGCGCGACCTCGGCACTGCCGACCTGCGCCATCACGGCGACGGCCGCCTTGAGCGTGTCCTTGGGCGACCGCTCGGGAGCCGCCGTTCCGCTCGCACCGCAGGCGGTCAGCGCGACGGCGAGGGGGAGCAGCAGAGCGGCGGCGGCGATCCGGGCAGTGCGCACGATGGTGGTTCTCTCGATGAGCAGGGAGCGGGCGGCGGCTCCGCCCCGGTCCATCCTCGGCCATCGCTCCGTACACATCCGACCGGATGCGTGAATCGTGACGGAATTGTGCAGCCCACGTGAATGCCATCGGGTGCCGGGCCGGAGTCCCCGGCCCGGCACCCAGCCGTGCTCAGAGCGACTTGCGGAAGGTCTCGGCGGTGGTCAGGAAGATGTCGTTGCCGGCCGCCTCGCCGATGGTGACGCGGACGCCCTCGCCGGGGAACGGGCGGACCACGACGCCGGCCGCGGCGCAGGCGGCGGCGAAGTCGAGGGTGCGCTCGCCGAGCCGGAGCCAGACGAAGTTGGCCTGGGTGTCGGCGAGTTCCCAGCCCTGGGCGGCCAGTGCGGCGGCGACCCGGCCGCGCTCGGCGACCAGCGCCTCGACCCGGACCAGCAGGGCGTCCTCGGCGCGCAGCGAGGCGACCGCGGCGTCCTGGGCGAGCTGGCTGACGCCGAACGGGACGGCGGTCTTGCGCAGCGCGGTGGCCACCGGCTCGTGCGCGACGGCGAAGCCGACCCGCAGGCCCGCCAGACCGTACGCCTTGGAGAAGGTGCGCAGCACGCAGACGTTGGGGCGGCCGCGGTAGAGGTCGAGGCCGTTCGGCACCCGCTCGTCCCGGATGAACTCGATGTACGCCTCGTCGACCACGACCAGGACGTCGCTCGGGACGGCGTCCAGGAAGCGCTCCAGCTCGGCGCGGTGGATCACCGTGCCGGTGGGGTTGTTCGGGTTGCAGACGAAGATCAGCCGGGTCCGCGGGGTGATCGCGGCGAGCATCGCGTCCAGGTCGTGCTCCTCACCGGCGGTGAGCGGGACCGGGACGGGGGTGGCCCCGGCGACCTGGGTGATGATCGGGTACGCCTCGAAGGAGCGCCAGGCGAAGATCACCTCGTCGCCGGGCCCCGCGGTGGAGAGCACCAGGGACTGCGCGACGCCGACCGAGCCGGTACCGAGCACGACGTGCTCGAGCGGCACCTCGAAGCGGGCCGCGAGCTCGGCGACCAGCTCGCTGGAGGCCATGTCCGGGTAGCGGTTGAACGAGCCGGCCGCCGCGACGGCCGCGTCCAGCACGCCGGGGAGCGGCTCGTACGGGTTCTCGTTGGAGGACAGCTTGTACGCGTCGGCGCTGGCCGGCTTGCCGGGCTTGTAGGTCGGGATGCCGTCCAGGGTCGGCCTCAGCCGGGGACCCTGCGCTGCCGTACCGGTCACGGTGCTCTCCTTAGCGAAATCAGTGGTGCCCTGCGCGGCCGGGATCGCCGTGCGCGCTCGGCCCTTGGTGCGGATCCGTACCACCCCGGTCGGGTGCCCCGAACGATACCGAGGCCGCTCACCCGTAGGGGTGAGTTGCTCGTTCGGGGTACGGATACCGATCAGCCATTCTGCCCCGTTCCTATGGCACATGTCAGAGGTAAGACGCCTGGAACAGGGCCGGTATCCAAGGGGGAGCACCGCCTTGGCTCATGGAGAAACGGTTCTCCTCCCCTCCGGTCGGCCCCGGTCACAAGAGGGCGTCATGAGCCATACGATCGGTCCGCCATGACAGCAGCAGCCAATCAGAGCGGTCGGCGACCCACCACCTCGCGGCGACTGGAACGGGCCGGCATCCGGGATGTGGCAGCAGCCGCCGGAGTGTCGATCACCACGGTCTCGGACGCCCTGAACGGGAAGGGCCGCCTGCCCGACGAGACCAGAAGCCGAGTCCGCGAGGTGGCCGAGCGCCTCGGCTACCGCCCCTCCGCCGCCGCCCGCACCCTGCGCACGGGCCGGTCCGGCCTGATCGGACTGACCGTCACCACCTACGGCGAGGAGCCGTTCACCTTCACCGAGTTCGCCTACTTCGCCGAGATGGCGCGAGCCGCGACCAGCGCGGCGCTCAGCCGGGGGTACGCGCTGGTCGTGCTCCCCGCCTCCTCCCGGCACGACGTCTGGGGCAACATCGCCCTGGACGGCACCGTGGTCATCGACCCGCCCGACCAGGACCCCCTGGTCAGCGAGCTCTACCGGTCCGGCGTCCCGGTGGTCAGCGACGGCAAGCCGGGCAACTGCCCGGTCACCGCCTGGGTGGACAACGACCACGAGGCCGCCGTGCTCAACATCCTCGACCACCTGAGCGAGGCCGGCGCCCGCCGGATCGGCCTGCTCACCGGCACCTCCACCGACACCTACACCCGGCTCTCCACCGAGGCCTACCTCGACTGGTGCCGCCGGGTCGGCCAGGAGCCGGTCTACGAGACCTACCCCGCCCACGACCCGGCCGCCGGAGCGGTGGCCGCCGACCGACTGCTCGCCCGGCCCGACCGCCCCGACGCGGTCTACGGCCTGTTCGACCCGAACGGCACCGACCTGCTGGCCGCCGCCCGGCGGTACGGGATGCGGGTGCCGGACGACCTGCTGCTGGTCTGCTGCAGCGAGAGCGACGTGTACGCCGGCACCGAGCCGCCGATCACCACCCTGTCGCTGAAACCCCGTCGGATCGGCACCACCGTGGTCAACCTGCTCATCGACGCGATCGAGGGAGTCGACTCCGGTACCGGGGTGGACGTCGGGCGGCTCTTCCCGCCCCGCTTCCGGACCGCCTCGGCGGGCCCGCCGCCGGGGACCCTGATGCCCACCGAACTGATCGTCCGGGCCTCCTCCCAGCGCCGCAGCCCCCGCACCACCGTCAGCCCGCCCCGCCCGCCCGGGGAGGTCTGACGGCAGCCACCACCGCACCGCACCCGGCCCTCGCGCCGTCTCCGAGGTCGGCCTCGCCCCCCGGCGGGGCCGCCCCCGGGCGGCCGGCGGGCCCGTACCGGTCAGTACCGTGGGCAATTGGTGGGCACCGGGTGAGGACGACGGGAGAGGGCTCTTCCTATGATGGGCGAATGACACCCGAGGACCGCCTCCCCGGACCTGAGCTGCCCGAGTCAGGCCACCGCCAGCAGCAGGACCTCGACGTGCTCCCGTACGGCTCCTACTTCGAACCGCCCGAGCCGGTGGGCGGCTACGGCTACGACGCCACCTACAGCGGTTACGGCGGTGCCCGCTTCCTGGAACAGCACTGGCCGACGGCCAGTCAGACCGCCCCCGCCTTCGGGGAACCCGCCCTCTCGGAACCCGCTTTTCCGGAGACGGCCCCCTCGGACGACCCGCCGACCATCGAGCTCGGTCCCCCGGTGCCCGCCGAGGAGCTGCACTACCCCTACCCGCAGCCCGAGCCCGGCGAGGCGCCCGGCCCGCTGTACGTGGTCGGCGACGTGCACGGCTACCTCGACGAGCTGCTGGCCGCGCTGCACCAGCAGGGCCTGATCGACGCGGAGGGCCGCTGGTCGGCCGGCCGGTCCCGGCTCTGGTTCCTCGGTGACTTCACCGACCGCGGCCCCGACGGCATCGGTGTGATCGACCTGGTGATGCAGCTGGCCGCCGAGGCCGCCGCCGCCGGTGGGTACTGCCGGGCCCTGATGGGCAATCACGAACTGCTCTTCCTGGGCGCCGCCCGGTACGGCGACGAGCCGGTGCAGTCCACGGCCGGCACCGCCTCCTTCCTGGCCGCCTGGCGGCTGAACGGCGGTCAGCAGACCGACCTGGAACGGCTGGAGGCCCACCACGTCAGCTGGCTCTCCCGGCTGCCCGCGATCGCCCTGGAGGACGGCCACCTGCTGCTGCACTCCGACACCACCGCCTACCTCGAGTACGGCGCCACCATCGACGACGTCAACGAGTCGGTGCACCGGCTGCTGGCCGGCGAGGGCGCGGACGAGTGGTGGGACTGCTTCCGCCGCTTCACCAAGCGGTTCGCCTTCCGCGGCGAGGCGGGGGCGCAGGCGGTGCACGAGCTGCTCGGCGCGTACGGCGGCCACCGGGTGGTGCACGGCCACAGCCCGATCCCGTACCTGACCGGCACCGCGCACGCCGAGGACGGCGCGCCGCCGCACATCCCGGGCCCGTACATCTACGCGGACGAGCTAGCGATCGCGATGGACGGCGGGGTCACCATGGACGGGCGGCTGCTGGTCGCCCGGCTGCCGCTGAACTGAACTGTCACTGAGCGGTGTTGACCTCGTCCCGAACAGGCTGAAATTCCGGAAACCGACTGTGTCCCGGTCAGTTCCCGCCCCTACCATCAAGGCACCGGCACACCTTCCCCTCCCCGCACCTCACCTGCTACGGAACGGGGTACCCCGTGGTCGACACCACCCCGCACCTGCTGGCCGAAGACCGTCCGGACTTCGACCGGGCCCTGGACGAGGCGCTCCGCGACGCCCGCCTCACCGAGGCGCTCCGAGCACCGGGCCCGCACCTGAACGCGGCCCAACTGCGCACCAAGGCGGCCTCGTTGGCCGACACCATCGCGGCCCCCGCCGAACCGGAGTACCAGCGCTACACCGCCCTGCGCGACGCCGGCCCGCCCGCGCCGCTCGGGCTGACCGACCGGCTCCGCTCCGAGGAGGGCGCCGGGCTGCTCCCGGTGCTCACCGTGCTCACCCCGATCCTGGCCGGGTCGGGCGGCCTGGTGCTGCTGCTGATCGGCTACGCGGTACGCGGCGCCGCCCCCGAACTCCCGCTCGCCCACGCGCTGGTGACGGCTGGTCTGGTCTCGCTCGCGGTCGGTGGCGCCGCCCTGCTGGTCGGGATAGTCGGTCTGCTGCTCACCGCCCTCCGGGACGGCGCCTCGGGCACCACCGGACCGGACGGCGACCTGGCCGAGGCCCGCCGGCTCTGGCAGGTCGCCCTCCGCGAACGCGCCCTGCTGCCCTGGCTGCTCGCCAACCTGTACACCGATCCCGCCCCGCTGCCCGCCCCGCGCGCCAACACCCGCCCCGGCCCGCCCGGTTACAGCAGCCCGGGCTTCACCAGCCCCGGCACCGAGGGTGTCACCGAGCCGGACGGGCGCACCCCGAGACCGGCCGAGTTCACCGGCCCCGGGTACAGCTCACCCGACTTCACCGGGCCGGACGAGGTCTGAACCAGTTGGCACTACCCTGGCCCGCATGAACATCGTGATCCCGCTCTTCGACCGCTTCGAGCCGCTCGACGCGATCGGTCCGTACGAGATCCTCGGCCACCTGCCGGGAGCGACGGTACGCTTCGTCGCTCCCGAAACCGGCCGCGTGCAGGACGTGTTGGGCGCACTCCCGGTCGAGGTGGCGACCCACTACTCCGAGGTGGAGTCCTGCGACGTCCTGCTGGTCCCCGGCGGCGGCGGTGCCTACACCCTGACCGAGGACCGGGACTTCCTCGACTGGGTCCGCCGGATCCACGCCACCACCCGCTTCACCACCTCGGTCTGCACCGGCGCCGTCGTCCTCGGCGCGGCCGGCCTGCTCACCGGCCTCACCGCCACCACCCACTGGGCGGCCGTCGCCGACCTCGAGGCGTACGGCGCGGTCTACACCCCCGAGCGCGTCGTCCGGCACGACCGGATCATCACCTCGGCCGGCGTCTCCTCCGGCATCGACATGGCCATCCGGCTGGTCGCCCTGCTCAGCGACGAGACCACCGCGCAGGCCATCCAGCTCTACACCGAGTACGACCCCCAACCCCCGTACGACTCCGGCTCGGTGGCCAAGGCCACCCCCGAGGTCCTGGAGCGCGCCCGCACCCTGGGCTGACCCCGGTCGGGCGGCCTACCGCGCCAGCAGTTCGGCCGCCGGGGTGTGGTTGCCGGTGGCGGCCGCGCCGGCCATCGCGCGCGTCGCGACGGCTTCGCCGGTGCCCGGCGGGACGACCAGGAGCAGCAGCTGGTCCTGGTCACCCCGGGTCAGGGTGATGGTGCCCACGCTGGACGAGCACCAACTCACCCGCACCGGATGGCCGTTCGCGGCCACCGCGACCGGCAGGCGACGCCAGCCCGCCGGGTCGATCCCGACCCGGCGGATCCGGCCGCCCGGGTGCGCGGAGAGCGCGCTGATCAGGTCGGGCAGCTCGGCACTGAGGTCGGAGGAACGGGGCCACCAGGCCCCGTCGAAGAGACCGTCCCGGCCACGCGTCCGCTCCAGCCGCAGCCGGGGCAGCGGCGGCATCCCGGGGCTGGACCAACCAGCGGAACTGTCGGGGAGATTGACGATCCTCATCGGAAGCCGCCCATCCGGCCCTGGTAGGGACCGTTCACGACCCAGGGCGGGCACCGGCGGGCTGCCGGTGGTCGACGTTTCCTCGGTACTGCCCACGGTACTCCGCGTGCTCCGCCGCCGGAGTAGCCTGGGCCTTCTCCAGGGCTTTCCGCGGTCCGGTCTTCCGGCTCCGTCCTGGTCGCAGGACGACACCGGGTACGGCGAAGCCGCTACCCGGGGCAGGCACCGGTGACACCGTGACCAGCTACCCGACCACCGACCGGCTGACCGTCGCCAACGCTCTGGAGAGCCACGACTTCCAGATCACCGACGACCGGACCATCGGCCACGCCAACGAGATCTTCGGCAGCGCGCACGTCCCCTACCTGCTGGTCCGTGACCACGACGGCCGCTGCGAGGGGCTGCTCACCCGGATCGGCATGAGCCCCTTCCTCTCCCGCTCCCCGTACTCCGAGCGAACCCTGGTCGGTGCCACGGCCCACCAGCGCGGCCCGTTCGCCTGGCCCACCATGAGTCTGGCGGTGGCCGCCCTGGCGATGCAGACCAAGCACCTGACGGTCTGGCCGGTCACCGACGACGACGGCTACCTGCTCGGCGTCATCACCTCGGCCCGGGTCACCGATCTGCTGACACCGGCGTGACCAGCCGGGCGGCAGCCCTGGTTCGGTGACGCCGGCTCAGCCGGTGCGGTCGCAAGGTCTCGGTTTCCCAACGGGTGAGGGATCCGTGCCGGAACGGTGAACACCGGGCCGATCCTCTGGTTGACTCCCCGTCTGCGCACCTGAGACGGATCGGAGTGCTCCACACCCATGTCCTCGTCCATACCTGCCGGCCACCGGCGACTCGCTGCCGCGGCCGGCTTCGTCTTCGCAGTCGGCTTCGCCCTGACCGGCTGCGGCCCGGTGGCCACGGGCGGCGGCATGCCGGCCGGCGCCGTGGTCTCCAGCCCGGCCGCCGCGACCACCACCGCACCGGCCGTCGTGACTCCGACTCCGACGCCCTCCCCCACCGCGGCCACCACCACCGCGCCGCCGCCACCGCCCGCACCGGCGGAGACCACCCCGCCGCCCGCCAGGACCCCCGCGCCCGTGGCCAGCACCAAGGCCGCCGAGCCGCGCCGCACCAGCAGCGCACCCACCGCCGCCCCGGTCGGCAGCTGCGAGATCGTCTCCAACGCGGGCAACTGCTACAAGGCGGGCCAGTTCTGCCGGGACGCCGACCTCGGCCGGAGCACCCACGACGCCACCGGCCGGATGATCTACTGCCGGATGGTCAGCGGCAAACCGCACTGGCAGGCCTGACCCCGTCCCGGCAGGGCTACGCCGAAAACGCCGAAGCGCTGCCCCGGGGGATCCCCTCCGCCCCCCGGAGCAGCGCGGTTCAGTGACGCCGGGTCAGCTCAGGTCCGGCTGCTGCCACGGCCGAGGCCAACGTCCCGACGGCGGAGGCGGCCCCGTGATCCCGAGATCGCGTCGCGCACAGGCGTAGAACGCGTCCCGCGCCTGGCTGATCTGCCCGTATGCCCGGGACCACCCGGCCGGATCCTCGCGCATTCCCCGCGCGTACAACTCGAGGTTCCACACGGCTTCGTGCCAGGCCCGAGCCGCGCCGATGGTTTCGGCGTCCCCCACCAGCAGGACCGCCTCCCATTCGGACGCCCGCCGCGACTCGGCATCGGCGAGCAGCGCCAGACCCTCGTCCGGTTCCAGCGGGTCCGCGACGTTCTGGAAGCCCCTGGCCGCGCCGATCCGCTGCGCGACGCGGAGCTGGGCTTTCAGGGTGTTCGCATAGGTCATATAGGTGTGGAACCGCTTCTCGTCCCACCGTTCGGCCCGCGCCCGGCGCCATCGGCTCCGCTCGGTGAAGTGCGCCGCGACGTACGAGCCGACCGCCCCGACCACCACCCCGACGAGAGCCGGTAACTGATCCTCCAACGCCATCGATCCCCCTTCACAGCAATGGCAGTGCGGACCACGGTGCCACGAGAACCGGGTCGGCGACACCGGCCCGCGCTTCCCCCTCTGAAGCGCGGACCGGTGGGTGACGCCGGGTCAGTCGGCGAGCGGCAGGTACACCCGGTTGCCGGTGGCCGCGAACTCCTCGGACTTGGCCTGCATGCCGGCCAGCGCGTCCGCGTCGAACTCGGTCGCCACCGCGCTGGAGCCGTCGCCGTGCTCGTCGCGGATCTTCTGCGAGATCTTCATCGAGCAGAACTTCGGGCCGCACATGGAGCAGAAGTGCGCGGTCTTGGCGGGCTCGGCGGGCAGCGTCTCGTCGTGGAAGGCGCGGGCCGTCTCCGGGTCGAGGGCCAGGTTGAACTGGTCCTCCCAGCGGAACTCGAAGCGGGCGTCGGAGAGCGCGTCGTCCCAGTCCGAGGCGCCGGGGTGACCCTTCGCCAGGTCGGCGGCGTGGGCGGCGATCTTGTAGGTGATCACGCCGGTCTTGACGTCGTCCCGGTTGGGGAGGCCCAGGTGCTCCTTGGGCGTGACGTAGCAGAGCATCGCGGTGCCCCACCAGGCGATCATCGCGGCGCCGATGCCCGAGGTGATGTGGTCGTAGCCGGGCGCGACGTCGGTGGTGAGCGGGCCGAGGGTGTAGAACGGCGCCTCGTCGCAGATCTCCTTCTGGAGATCCATGTTCTCCTTGATCTTGTTCATCGCGACGTGGCCGGGGCCCTCGATCATCACCTGGACGTCGCGCGCCCGGGCGATCCGGCCGAGCTCGCCCAGCGTCTGCAGCTCGGCGAACTGCGCCTCGTCGTTGGCGTCCGCGGTGGAGCCGGGACGCAGGCCGTCACCCAGCGAGAAGGTGACGTCGTACGCGGCGAGGATGTCGCAGAGCTCCTCGAAGTTGGTGTAGAGGAAGTTCTCCTTGTGGTGCGCCAGGCACCAGGCCGCCATGATCGAGCCGCCGCGCGAGACGATGCCGGTCTTCCGGCGGGCGGTCATCGGCACGTACCGCAGCAGCACACCGGCGTGCACGGTCATGTAGTCGACGCCCTGCTCGCACTGCTCGATGATGGTGTCGCGGTAGACCTCCCAGCT
Organism: Kitasatospora gansuensis; assembly: GCF_014203705.1. Classification (NCBI taxonomy): domain Bacteria; kingdom Bacillati; phylum Actinomycetota; class Actinomycetes; order Kitasatosporales; family Streptomycetaceae; genus Kitasatospora; species Kitasatospora gansuensis. Next base: position 3,953,659 of record NZ_JACHJR010000001.1, on the reverse strand, counting down.
CAGCTCCTCGGCCTTGCCGTCCACCTTCTCCAGCGCCTGGTAGAGCGGCACGGTGCCGATCGGCACGGGGGAGTTGCGCAGGATCCACTCGCGGGTGGTGTGGATGTTGCGGCCGGTGGAGAGGTCCATCACGGTGTCGGCGCCCCAGCGGGTGGCCCAGGTCATCTTCTCCACCTCCTCCTCGATCGAGGAGGTGACGGCCGAGTTGCCGATGTTGGCGTTGATCTTCACCAGGAAGTTGGTGCCGATGATGGCCGGCTCGACCTCGGGGTGGTTCACGTTCAGCGGGATCACGGCCCGGCCGATCGCCACCTCGTTGCGGACGAACTCGGCGTCCAGGCCCTCACGGAGCGCGATGAACTCCATCTCCGGCGTGACGATCCCGCGCTTCGCGTACGCGAGCTGGGTCACCGCCACCCCGTCCCGGCCGCGCAGCGGACGGCGCGGGCGGCCGGGGAAGACCGCGTCCAGGTTGCGCAGGTTCCCGCCGCGCGGCGAGGTGTGCTTGATCCCGTCGTCCTCGGGCCTGGCCTCCCGGCCGTCGTACTCCTCGACGTCCCCGCGCAGGCGGATCCACGGGTCACGCAGCGCGGGCAGTCCGCGCCGGACGTCGGGCTGGTAGGACGGGTCGGTGTACGGGCCCGAAGTGTCGTACAGCGGAACGGACTTGCCGTTGGTCAGCAGCACCTCGCGGTACGGCACCCGCAGGTCGGGCCGGGAGCCCTCGCGGTACGCCTTGCGCCAGGCGGGGGTCGGGTAACCGGTGGTCGCGCTGGTGACGCTGCTCTGGGCAGACTTCTGCTGTGCGTCGAACGTGGTCATGAGACCTCTATCTCCCTACGCCGGCATTACCCGGTCAGGTTCCTGCGGTCGACGCAGCGGTTGGTACGTGTGGTGACGTACCGTTCAGCGCCCTCTCAGCCCGGTGCTCCGAGCTCCCGTGTCCACAGGCGGAATTGCCTGCAACAAACGTCCAACACCGTAGCGGTCCGTTCCGGGATGGTCCAGGGCACCCCCACCGGTGACCGGAATGCGGACGGGCCCGGCACCCCGCGAGGGGTACCGGGCCCGGGCGTCCGCCGGACGCTGGGTCAGCTCTTGGCCGCCTTCTTCACCAGGATCACCACACCGGCCGCGACGGCGACCAGGACCAGGGCCTTGATCAGGAAGGCGATCAGCGAGGTGACCGCTCCGATCACGAACCAGATCAGGTTCCAGGCGAGGATCAGCACCACGATCGGGACGACGATGTTGCGCACCCACGAGGGCAGCGACTTCCAGAGCTCAGCCATGTCCGTTCCTTCTCTCCCCTCGGGCCGGTGACGGCTGTTCCGTCGCGTCCCGCTTGCTTTCGATACTTCGACCGTACAGGCCCCGAGGCCGCCTTCCGAGGGCTTGCGGCCCGGAGAGAACCCGGAGATCACCCCGAGACCCGGACGAGGGTCACCCCTGGGAGCCCGGTTAATCTCGGACGTACAAGCACACATACCGGGGGGAACCAAACGTGCGCATACCCCGCGCCCTCAGTCTGAGCGCCGCGGCGCTCACCGCCGTGCTCGGCCTGCCCGCACCCGCGGCCACCGCAGCGACCGGCGACACCCTGTACGTCACCAAGGCCAGCGCCAACTGCTCGGACAGCGGCCCTGGTTCGCAGGCCAGGCCGTTCTGCACGATCGGCGCGGCAGCCGCCGTGGCCGAGCCCGGACAGACCGTCCGGGTCTCCAAGGACACGTACGTCGAGAACGTCCGGATCACCCGCTCGGGCAGCGCGCAGGCTCCGATCACCTTCCTCGGCGGCAGTGCGTCGCTGGAGGGCAGGACCGGCGACTCCGCCGCCGCGCTCACCCTCAGTGGTGCCCAGCACGTGGTGATCCGCGACTTCGGCCTGCGGGACGTCCTGATCGAGAACTCGACCGGGATCACCCTCGACCGGAACTCGGCCGCGGCCGCGCGGATCAAGGTCGGCGCCGGCAACCGGAACGTCTCGGTGACCCGCAACCACCTGAACATGCTGGCCGTGGACGGCGGCTCGACCGGCGTCGTGCTCAGCAACAACGCCCTGATGCGCTCGGTCGGCGTGCCGATCGTGGTGTCCCGCACGCCCGGCGTCGTCATCACCAACAACACCGTCGGGTACGGCTGCGGCCCCGGCATCAAGCTGTTCGGCGGCTCGACCGGGGCGGCCATCCACAACAACATCGTGGTCGATCACGGCACCGACGAGCTGCGCAGCTGCGTCGCCACCGAGGAGGCGAGCGAACTCCAGGTCGCGGCCGACTCGGTGGCCGGCACCGTGGCCGACTACAACCTGCTCCGGGCCGGGGCCGGCTGGGTGCCGTACGGCTGGGGCGACGCCAAGTACGCGACGGTGGAGGCGTTCCACGCCGCGACCGGCCAGGGCGCGAACGACCTGATCGGCGACCCGCGGCTGCGCAACGTCTACGGTCCGGTGCTGAACGACTGCGACCTGGTCAGCGGTAAGCCGGACCCCGCCACCTGCTCCCCCGCGATCGACTCGGCCAAGGCCGACGCCCCCGGCGTGCTCGACAGCGACATCGACGGCAACCTGCGGGTGGACCACCCGTACGTCGCCAACCGGGGCACCGGCCACCTCGACCGGGGCGCCGCCGAGGTCTCGGACGAGCTGGAGGTCTACGTGACCCTGGCGGTCGACCAGAGCTGGGCACCGGCCGGGACGAAGCTGAACTTCACCGCCCACGCGAACAATCGCTGGCCCGGCACGCTCCGCTACACCTACGACTTCGGTGACGGGACGTCGGAGACCACCGGCTCCCCGACCGCGAGCCACACCTACGCGGCCGCCTGCGCCTGCGTGCCGAAGCTGACCGTCACCGACCTGAGCGGCAAGCAGTCCGACAACAAGCTGAGCGACCCGTTCAGGGTCACCGCACCCGACACCCTCACCGCCCGGCTTGACGTCACCGACGTGCGGCCCACCAAGACCGACTGGTCGGCCACCGCGCCGTTCACCGTGCGGGCCGATGCCCGGGCGAGCGCCACCGACTCCTCCTGGCCGATCGTCAACTACGCGTACGACTTCGGTGACGGCTACCAGCCCTCGCTCTCGCTGGACCAGCTGGAGCACACCTACCGGCAGCCCGGCGACTACACCGTGACCGTCACCACCACGGACAGCCAGGGCCACAAGTCCACCACCAGCACGGTGCACCAGGTGCGCTACCTGGCGGGCAGGTACACCACCGTCAAGCCGTACCGCGCGCTGGACACCCGGACCAACCAGTACCCGGTCGGCAGCGTGCTGCCCCGCACCCTGAACCTGTCCAGCTGGGGCCACTCCGAGAACAACCAGATGTCCGACGGCATGACCGCCGTGGTGCTGAACGTCACCGCCACCCAGGCCACCCAGGACACCTATCTGACGCTCTACCCGTCCGGGCAGGCCCGGCCGACCGCCTCCAACCTGAACATCAAGGCCGGACAGACGGTCGCCAACCTGGTCACCGTGCCGGTCGGCTACGACCGCAGCGTGGAGATCTACAACCCGGCCGGCAGCGTCGACGTGATCGTGGACGTGCTCGGGTACTACCAGCCGGACACCGGCAACGGTTACAGCCCGACCGGCCCCACCCGGCTGCTGGACACCCGGGCGGGCGACGGACAGCCGGACACCCGGCTGACCCCGAGTCAGGTCCGCGAGGTGCAGGTGACCGGCCAGGCCGGGGTGCCGAACTCGGCGAGCGCGGTGGTGCTGAACCTGACCGTCACCGAGCCCAGCACCGGCGGCTACCTCGCGGCCTACCCGCACGGCAACACCCGCCCCAACGTCTCCAGCGTGAACTTCACGGCCGGTCAGACGGTGGCCAACCAGGCGATCGTGCCGATCGGCGGGAACGGGAAGATCGACCTGTTCAACGGGGCCGGCGACACCCACGTGATCGCCGACGTGGTCGGCTACTACTCCTGGGACAGCAAGGGCGAGTTCATGCCCGTCACGCCGACCCGGCTCACCGACACCCGCGCGAACAACGCCCCACTCGGCGCCGGTGGTGAGCTGGCCGTCCAGGTCGGCGGTGCCAACGCCGTACCGAACGACGCGATCGCCGCCGTGCTGAACGTGACCGCCACCGAGCCCACCACGGCGGGCTTCCTGACGGTCTGGCCGGACGGCACCGCCCGTCCGAACACCTCGGTGCTCAACTTCCTGGCCGGGCAGACCGTGCCGAACCACGTGCTCGCCCCGCTGGGCAACGGGCGGGCCAGGGTCTACAACCCGGCCGGCCGCACCCACGTGATCGCCGACCTGTCCGGGTACTTCACCTCGGGCCGCTGAGTACGACAGTGGGGCCCCGCAACCACTCGGTCGCGGGGCCCCACTGCCGTACCGTCAGACTCAGACCGGCCAGACCTCGCGGCGCCAGGCGGCGTCCCAGAACATCCACTCGTAGCGCGAGGTGGTGGTGAAGTGCTCGATCACCCGGCGACGTTCGGCCGGGGCGAGCTGCTCGCCGAGCCGGTCGGTCAGCGCGAGCACCCGGCGCACCACCGCCTGGAAGGTCTCGTCCCCGTAGGTGGCGATCCACTTGGCGTACAGCGGGTCGGGTGAGGACTTGCTGAGCAGCTGCTCGCCGACCCGGGCGTAGATCCAGTAGCACGGCAGCACCGCACCGACCGCCTCGGCGAACGAGCCGCCGTAGACGGTGGCCAGCAGGTAGCTGGTGTAGGCCCGGGTGGTGGGCAGCACCGGTTCGGCGGCGGCCTGTTCGGCGCTCTCACCGAACGCGCCCATGAACTCGGCGTGCATGCCCTGCTCGGCGGCCAGTGCGCCGACCGCGTCGTCGGCGAAGGCCCGGACGTCCTGCTCGTCGGGGGCCTTGGCCGCGCAGACGGCGAGCGCGCGGGCGTAGTCGCGCAGGTAGTGCGAGTCCTGGACCACGAAGTGCCGGAAGGCGTCCTGCGGCAAAGTGCCGTCGGTCAGCCCGCCGATGAAGGGGTGCGCCAGGATCTCGGCGTAGATCGGCTCGATGGCCGACCAGAGCTCGTCGGTGAAGGTCACGGGATTCTCCTCGGTTGGTCGGCCCGGACCGACCCTAACCCTGACGTGACCTCAGGTCTCCGGCGGGGAGAACACCACCAGCACCCGGAGCTCCTCGGTGATGTGGTGGAAGCGGTGCGGGACACCGGCCGGGACGTAGACCACGCTGCCCCGGCCGACCGTGGTGGTCTCGGCGCCGACGGTCAGTTCGGCCCGGCCGCTGATCACCTGGTAGAGCTCGTCCTGGGGGTGGCTGGACTGGGTGTCGGTGTCACCGGGCGAGAGCGCGTACAGCCCGGCGGACATGTTCCGCTCCTTCAGGAAGCGCAGGTACGCGCCCTCCTCGGCGGCCCGTTCGGCGTCCAGCTGGTCCAGGCGGAAGACCTTCATCGGGGCACACCCTCCTTGTCGCGATGGCCACATTGAACAACATGCGCGCGGAGAGCTTCCCCTGGGGCCCGGCCGCCTGCGAGGCTCTGGCCCATGAAGAGCATTGTCCTCAAGACCCTGATCAACGCGGCCGCCATCTGGGTGGCCGCCTGGATCGTGGACGGCATCACGCTGTCCGGCGACGACTGGCAGAGCAAGACCATCACGGTGATCGCGGTCGCGCTGATCTTCGGCGTGGTGAACTTCCTGATCAAGCCGTTGGTGAAGCTGTTCTCGCTGCCCCTGTTCATCCTCACCCTGGGCCTGATCACCTTCGTGATCAACGCCCTGATGCTCTGGCTGACCTCCTGGGCCTCCGACAAGCTCGACCTGGACTTCCACGTCGAGGGCTTCTGGGCGGCCCTGCTCGGTGCGCTGATCATCAGCGTGGTGTCCTGGGGCCTCAACCTGGCCTTCGGCGACGACGACTGACCCGGCCTCAGCCGGACGGCAGGGATGGGCCCATCGCTCCTGCGGTGGGCCCATCGCCGTACCCGGTCGACCGACCGGGTGTCAGCCGAGGTTCTCGCAGCCCCGGCTGAGGATGTCGGCGAGCTGCTCGTCCAGCTCGCGCCCGGTGAGCTCCTGGCCCATCGGGACCAGCCGGTCGGTGCGGGCCAGGAAGGCGATCAGCGGCGGGGCCGAGGCGCTCAGCAGCGCGTCGCCGTCCGGCGAGTGCAGCACGATGCAGACCTCGGACAGCTCCTCGCCGACCGGGTGGATGTGCACGTCACCTTCACCGGTCGGCCGGCTGATGCCGTCCAGCAGCAGCTCCCGGGCGAAGACCCAGGTCACCGGCTCGTCGCCGGGGAGGTGGAAGGTGCACCGGACCGCGAACGGGTCCACCGGGTCGTAGTCGAGATCGACCACGAGGCGGAAGGAGAGCTCTTGCGAGACCACGAGGTTCATCACCACGTGGCCCTGGACTGTGCTGTGCATGCGCCAGTACCTCTCGTTCTGCCCGGCCCTCCGACGTGCTGAGGGTGCGTCGCTGTGGCCGGACATGCGATTCGATGTAGTGGAACGGCGCCCCGGAGAGGGCGGCCGCCGGCCCTGGTGGCCGAGGGGGTGCAAGCTACGGCTCAGGAGTTGTCCCCATGTCCCCGTTCACCACCATCGTCCTGGTTTGGGGACGAAGTGGACAAGATGCGCTTTTTCAAATGGTGAACGGACACGAACGGGGAATCAGTGGACGAATGACGGAGACATGGCTCCGACCAGTGAACGCAGCCGCTCGGCCTTGTCCGGCAGCCGTTCGGCCTGGTCGATCGGGAGCGACAGCGCCATCGTCGCGACGGCGGAGCCGACCGTGATCGGCACCGCGGCACAGACCGTGCCGAGCGCGTACTGCTGACGCTCCAGCACCGGCCGGGTCGGTTCGGCGGCGGCCAGTCGGCGGAGCAGCACCGAGCGGTCGGTGACGGTGGAGGGGGTGAGCTCGACCGGTGGGTGGCGGTCGAGGTGGTCCCGGCGGGCCTCCGCGCCGAGCTGGGAGAGCAGGCACTGACCGACCGCGTGGGCGTGCGCGGTGCTGCGGAAGTCGGCCCACTCGGCGACGGCCGGCCGGTTCGGCCCGTCGGCGATGTCGACCACCCGGATCTCGCCGTCCTCGTAGACCGCGAAGTAGACCGCGGCCTCCAGTTCCTCGCCGAGCCGCACCATCCGGCTGCGCAGGTCGGCCCGCTCGGACTGCCGGTGGTCGGCCCGGCCGATCCCGTCGACCGAGGCGCCGTAGAAGAACCGGCCCTCCGCCCGGCGGAGGTAGCCCTCGTGGGTGAGGGTGCGGAGCAGGTGGTAGGTGGTGCCGAGCGGCAGGCCGGCGGCCCGGGCCAACTGCTTGGCGGTGGCACCCTGCAGGTGACCGCCGACCTCCTCCAGCAGGCGCAGCGCCCGCTGGACCGAGGCGATCAGGGTCGGCTCCCGGGCCACCCGGGTCGGGGACCTGACGTCCCGTATGTTCCGAGTCGTCTGCGCGATCTGATCGACTGCCATACCCAGCCCCCTGCCCGAGTCAGTGCAGATGCGGGCATCCGGACCGGAAAGCTCCGATCTGCCCGATTGGCGCTCATTGCAGCACAGGGCGGGCATGCCTGCAATCATTCCCGCCAGCAATGCCGTCGAAAAACCTTTGATTCGAAGGCCAGGGCCGGAGCATCGGCCCGCTGGGGTGATCTTCGTCTGGCATATGCCTTGGTATCGAAGATCCACTGCGCCCGACTGCCCGCTGAGGGCTTGACACGCTCGGGCACGCCGAATCAGCCGTTCGGCGGAACTGAAGCGTCCAGTTCGCGCGTCTGTACGAGTTTCGACAGTCCCGAGGAGCGGGAGAATCCCGCACAACGCTCCTGCCCCGGAGGTGGTCATGGCCGGCCCCGTCCGCCCTGTCGTCAAGCGCACCGCGCGGGCGATCCTGCTGGACCTGGACCCGGACGACCCGCACTCGCCCGCCGACATCCTGCTGATCAAACGGACCAGGACCGGGGCGAAGCCGTACTGGATCACCCCCGGCGGCGGGGTCGAACCCACCGACCGGACGGTGGTCGAGGCCCTGCACCGGGAGGTGGACGAGGAGCTCGGCGGCAAGGTCGAGGACGTGGTCCCCGCCTTCGTCGACACCGTCTCGCACTCGCACCACGAGGACGGCACCCTCGCCCACCCGCACGGCGTCAAGGTCCAGCACTTCTTCGTCTGCCGGCTCAGCTCGATGGACCCGGCCCGGCGGCACGGCCCCGAAGTGGACGACCCGCAGGGCGAGTACGAGATCGTCCGCCTCCCGTTCACCCGCGAGGGCGTCACCTCGGTCAACGTGGTCCCGCCGAGCCTGCGGGCCTACCTGGCGGCGAACATCGAGGGCGTCCGGGCACTGCTCGCCACCGACCTGGGCTGAGTGCCCGTCAGAGCGCGTCCAGGTCGTGGTGGATCCGGTCGGCGGTCACGCCCGCCCTGGTCAGGGCCTGCTTCGCTCGGCGGACCATCGCGGGCGGGCCGCTCAGGAAGGCGTCCCGGCCGGCCCAACTGCCGTACCGGGAGACCGCGTCCGGGAGTTCCCCGGCCAGCAGGCCGACCGCCTGCTGCTCGGAGAGCACCGGGTGGACGGTCAGCCAGGGGTGTCGTCCGGCCAGCCGGCGCAGCGCGTCCAGCTCGTACAGCTCCTCCGGGCGGCGGGCGCCGTAGAAGACGTCCACCGAGCGGCCGGCCGCACCGCGCTCGGCCACCTCCTCGACCAGCGCGGCGATCGGGGCGATCCCGGTGCCGCCGCCGACGCAGACCAGGTCGGCGCCCCGCTCGTGGTCCACCCGCATGGTGCCGGCCGCCGGGCCGAGCCGGAGCACATCGCCCGGGGCCGCCCGGTTCACCAGCGCGTTGCTGACCCAGCCCGCCTGCACCGCCTTGACGTGCAGGGTGAGCAGCCCGTCGGGCCGGGGCGCGGTGGCGAACGAGAAGTGCCGCCAGACCCGGGGCCACCACGGCGTCTCCAACGTGGCGTACTGCCCGGCCCGGTACGGGTACGCCTGGTCGGGGCGGAGCGTGATCACCGCGATCTCCGAGGTACGGAGCCGGTGGTCCACCACCTCGGCCTGCCACCACGGCGGGGAGGACTTGGCGGCCGCCTCGGCGGCGTCCGTCATCACCTTGGCGATCAGCCCGTAGACCCGGCGCCAGGCCAGCTCGGTGTCAGCGTCCCAGCGGCTGCCGCAGTACTTCTCCAGCGCGGCCACCAGGCACTCCCCGACCGGGGCGTAATGACCCGTCAGCGTCCCGTACTTGCGGTGCCCCTGGCCGAGCCGGGTCAGGTACTCGGTCAGCCCGGCCGGGTCGTCCGCGCTGCGGGCGGCCATCAGCAGTGAGCGGAACAGCCGGTCGCGCTGAACGTCCATGGCGGCCGGGAAGAGCGCCCTGACCTCGGGGTGGTGCACGAAGATCAGCGCGTAGAAGTGCGCGGTGGCCCGGTCGGCGAGCGGCTCCACCACGGCCAGACTGTCCCGGATCAGCTCGATGTCCCGGGCGGTGGGGGGCTGTTCGGCGGCGGCCCGGAGGTCGGCCGCCGGGGTCTGCGCGGCCGGGGCCGCGACCTCACCCAGGGTGTCCAGCGCCCAGGCCCGGCTCCAGTGGTCGCCGGGGCCCGCCCAGTTGAGGCCGGGGGCCTGGGCGAACAGCGGCTCGATCACCGGCGCGGGAACGGGCGCGGGAGTCGGCGCCGGGACGGCCGGGGGGTGCGCGGGCCGCTCCGGGACGACCAGCCCGGCGGGGGGCTCCGCCGGGGCGGTCACCGCCTTCACCGGACCGAGGGCCAGTGGCTTCGGCTCGGGGGGTTCCACCCGTACGGGTGGCTCGGATGTCACCGGCGGAAGGCCCGGTACGGCGGCCACCGCGACCGAGCCGCGCCCCGCCCGGACCCTCAACGAGGCTGTCTTCACCGCGATTTGACGAGTGCCCAAGAGAATCGTTTCGCTTCCGGTCGGACCAGTTGCTGGGGCTCAGCAGACTGGCACGGCCGTACAGCTCATCGGACAAATCCGTGGAAGCCCGGACACCCGGGCTTCCACGGCGCTACGCTTCCTCGCTCACAGTTGCCGGAGCAGTACTCCGGGCTGTTCCACGCAGTCCGCGACGAACCGCAGGAACCCGCCCGCCGTACCGCCGTCGCACACCCGGTGGTCGAAGGTGAACGACAGTTGGGTGACCTGACGGACCGCCAACTCGCCCTCGTACACCCAGGGCTTGGGCGTGATCCGGCCAACTCCGAGCATGGCCGCCTCGGGGTGGTTGAGGATCGGCGTGGAGCCGTCCACGCCGAAGACGCCGTAGTTGTTGAGCGTGAACGTGCCGCCCGTCAGCTCGGCCGGGGTGAGCCGCCCGGCCCGCGCCGATTCGGTCAACCTGGACAGCTCGGCGCCGAGTTGTTCGGTCCCGAGCAGCTGGGCGTCCCGGATCACCGGGACCACCAGGCCGCGCTCGCTCTGCGCGGCGAAGCCGAGGTGCACGGCGGAGTGCCGGACGATCGCCGAACCGTCCTCCGACACGCTGGAGTTCAGCTCCGGGAAGCGGGCCAGCGCGGCGGTGGAGATCCGGGCCAGCAGGGCCAGCACGCTGACCTTGGGCCCGGCCGAACGGTTCAGCTGGGCGCGCAGCTCCATCAGGGCGGTCGCGTCCGCGTCCACCCAGCAGGTGGCGGCGGGAATCTCCCGGTGACTGCGGGTCAGCTTCTCCGCCACGGTGCGGCGCAGGCCGCGCAGCGGGATCACGTTTTCCTGGACCGGTGTCGCCGCCACCGGGGTGGCGAGCGCCTGCTCGACGTCCCGGCGCATGATCAGCCCGTCCGGGCCGCTGCCGGTCACCTTCGCCAGGTCGAGGCCGTGCTCCCGCGCCATCCGGCGCACCAGCGGCGAGATCACCGGCAGCACCACGGGCGCCTCGACCCTTGGCGCCTCGATCACCATGACCGGGACGGGGGCCGCCGCCTTCGCGCCGACCCGGGCCCGGCGGGCGCCGGGCTGCCGCTCCGCGACGCCGTAGCCGACCAACGGCCGCTCCACCGGCTCGTCCGGCCCCTCGGAACCGGGGGTTCCGGGCGACACCGCGACCGTCACCAGCGGTGCGCCGACCGGGACTTCCTCGCCCTCGGCGCCGTACCGCGCGGTGACCACCCCGCCGTACGGGCAGGGCACCTCGACCACCGCCTTGGCGGTCTCCACCTCCACCACCGGCTGGTCCACGGCGATCACCTCGCCCACCTCGACCAGCCAGCGGACCACCTCGGCCCCGGTGAGACCCTCACCGAGGTCGGGCAGTGTGAACTCGCGTACCACCGGCATCATCGTCAGTCCTCCCACTGCAGCCGGGCCACGGCGTCCAGGATCCGGTCCACCCCGGGCAGGTGGTGGTGCTCCAGCATCGGGGCCGGGTACGGGATGTCGAAGCCGGTCACCCGGAGCACCGGGGCGGCCAGGTGGTGGAAGCACTTCTCGGTCAGCCGGGCGGCGATCTCCGCGCCCGCGCCGCCGAAGCCGGTCGACTCGTGCACCACGACCGCGCGGCCGACCGAACGGACCAGCTCGACGGCGGTCTGCTCGTCGAACGGCACCAGCGAGCGCAGGTCCAGCACCGCCAGGTCCCAGCCCTCGGCCTTCGCCGCCTCGGCCGCCTCCAGGCAGACCGGCAGCGAGGGCCCGTAGGTGATCAGCACCGCGGAACGGCCCGGCCGGCGCAGCACCGCCCGGCCGATCGGCTCCACCGGCGCGGTCGCGTCCAGCGCGTCCTTGCCCCAGTACAGCCGCTTCGGCTCCAGGAAGACCACCGGGTCGTCGGAGGCGATCGAGGCCCGCAGCAGCCCGTACGCGTCGGCCACGGTGGCCGGGGTGACCACGTGCAGGCCGGGGGTGTGGGTGTAGTACGCCTCGGAGGAGTCGCTGTGGTGCTCGACGCCGCCGATGCCGCCGCCGTACGGGATCCGGATGGTGATCGGCAGCGGCATCCGGCCGGCCGTCCGGTTGCGCATCTTGGCGACGTGCGAGACGAGTTGCTCCATCGCCGGGTAGGCGAAGGCGTCGAACTGCATCTCCACCACCGGGCGCAGCCCGTACATCGCCATGCCGACCGCGGTGCCGAGGATGCCGGCCTCGGCCAGCGGGGTGTCCAGGCAGCGTTCGGGGCCGAACTCGGCGGTCAGGCCGTCGGTGATCCGGAAGACCCCGCCGAGCGCGCCGACGTCCTCGCCCAGCACGTGCACCGACTCGTCGGCGCGCATCGCGTCCCGCAGGGCGGAGTTGAGCGCCTGAGCCATGGTGCGGGTCTCGACTGCGGTGCTCATCGGGCCTGCTCCTCCGCGTCCAGCTCGGCGGTCAACTGCGCAGCCTGCTCGGCCAGTTGCTGGGTGGGCTCGGCGTAGACGTGCGCGAAGAGCGACATCGGGTCCAGTTCGGGGTCGGTGTGGAACTCGGCGCGCATCCGGGCGGCCAGCGCCTCGGCCTCCTCGGTGGCGGCCTGGGCGAGCCGGTCGTCCAGCTGCCCGGTGCCCCGGAGGTGACGCTCCATCAGCAGGATCGGGTCGTGCTCGCGCCAGGCGGCGATCTCCTCGTCCTGCCGGTAGCGGGTCGCGTCGTCGGCGTTGGTGTGCGCCTCGATCCGGTAGGTCAGCGCCTCGACCAGGGTCGGGCCACCGCCGGAACGGGCCCGCTCGACCGCCTCGGTGAGCACCGCGTGCACGGCCACCGCGTCGTTGCCGTCCACCAGCCGGCCGGGCATCCCGTAACCGACCGCTTTGTGGGCGAGCGTCGGCGCGGCGGACTGCCGGGTGAGCGGGACGGAGATCGCGTAGCCGTTGTTCTGCACCAGGAAGACCACCGGGGCGTTCAGCACGGCGGCGAAGTTCAGCGCCTCGTGGAAGTCGCCCTCGCTGGTGCCGCCGTCGCCGAGCAGCGCGAGCGCGACGGTGTCCTCGCCGCGCAGCTGGGCGGCGTACGCCAGGCCGACCGCGTGCGGGGCCTGGGTGGCCAGCGGGGTGCAGAGCGGGGCGGTCCGGGTCGCCTTCGGGTCGTACCCGGTGTGCGCGTTGCCGCGCAGCAGGGTCAGCGCCTCCAGCGGGTCGACGCCCCGGGAGACCACGGCGAGGGTGTCCCGGTAGCTCGGGAACAGCCAGTCGTCCTGACGCAGCGCCAGCGCGGCCGCCACCTGGCAGGCCTCCTGGCCGGTGGACGCCGGGTAGACGGCCAGCCTGCCCTGCTTGGTCAGCGTGGTGGCCTGCTGGTTGTAGCGACGGCCGACCACCAGCCGGCGGTAGAGCTCGGCGAGCAGCTCCGGGTCCGCCTTCTCGGCGGCCGGGGTGCCGAGCACCCGGTGCGGGGACTCGTCGGGGAGCAGCGGAGCGGGATCGGTCCGCGGACCGGTGGCGTCGGGACGCCAGCCGGGCACGGGGGCGGCCAGGTGTCGATGATCGAGAACGGTCATCTCGGGCACCTCCAGAGGGTGGGGGAGGGTGCGACAGGGGCAGGTGATGCCGGTGGTGCGCGAGGGGTGACATGGCTGGTCGCCGGAGCAGCTCCTCCCTACCGATTGTTCGGTTGTCTGTTCAATCTGGCCACAGCTGCGCCAAGGTGGTGGACAATCGGCCCGAACGGCGGTCTATTGAAGACAGCATGTCCATTTCGGGAGGGTCGGGGGCCGTGTCCACTGAACAGACGTCCAGGCTGGATCGGGTCGACCGGTCGATCCTCCGACTGCTCCAGCAGGACGGCCGGGCCTCGATCCGCTCGGTCGCCGAACGCGTGCACGTCTCCCGGGCCAACGCCTACGCCCGGATCGCCCGGATGGTCGAGGACGGCATCATCCGCGGCTTCACCGCCCGGATAGACCACGAACGGGCCGGGCAGGGCGCCTCGGCGTACATCACCCTCAAGATCGTGCAGAACTCCTGGCGGACGGTCCGCGAGCAGCTGCTCGCCCTGCCGGGCGTCGCGCACATCGCACTGGTCGGCGGCGAGTTCGACGTCCTCCTGCTGGTGCACACGGCGGACAACCACGCCCTGCGCGAACTGGTCCTCGGCCAGATCCAGGGCATCCCCCAGGTACTCGCCACGCAGACCCTGCTGGTCTTCGAAGAGACGGACCAGGTCCCTCCGGTCTGAAGAGCAACCACCAGGGGCTCGGGGAACTGCGACGCCGACCTCGAAAAAGGTGATCCGTGCGTAGGCGGTCAGGCACTTTCGCAGTGATACCCGCCAGCCACGAACCGCCGCCGTTCCCCGGGCTCCTGGTGGCTGGTGCCCGGAGCGATCAGTAGCCCGTCGAACCGTCCAGGCGCTCGCGCAAAATGTCCGCGTGCCCGTTGTGCCGGGCGTACTCCGCGAGCATGTGGATCAGGATGCGCCGGAGCGAGACCGGCTTCCCGGTGGCGCGGTGGGTGCCGGTGGCGTCCAGGTCGGCGGTGGCGGCCACGATCCGGCGGGAGTGGTCACACTCCTCGCGCCAGAGCGCGAGCGCCTCCGCGACGCTGCCGTCCAGGCGGTCGAAGTCCTGGTCGGGGTCGTCGTCGGAGTAGTGCAGCAGCGGCAGGTCCTCGCCCGCGAACTGCATCCGGAGCCACCAGCGCTCCACCCCGGCCAGGTGCCGGAGCAGGCCGTGCAGGCTGAGCCCGGAGGGCGGTACGGGACGGGTGGAGAGCTCGGCGTCGGACAGGCCGGCGCACTTGAGGGCGAGGGTCTCGCGGTGCCAGTCCAGGTACGCGGTGAGCAGTTCCCGTTCGGTGCCGGTGAGCGGCAGCGACTCCCGGGCGTCCTCGGCCAGCGGCGGGGCGAAGTGTGCGGGGATCTCGGTCATACCGGGAGTCTGCCAGCGGGCACTGTCAGGCGCGCAGACCGTCGAAGGCCAGGTGCACCACGGCCTCGGCGACGCCGTCGGCGTGCTTGCCGCCGGGCCGGTACCACTCCACGATCGAGTTGATCATCCCGAACAGCAACCGGGTGGCCAGCCGGGGTTCGACGTCCGCGCGCAGCTCCCCCGCCGCCACGGCGGCCGCGAGCAGCTCGGCCACCTGGTGGTCGAAGTCCCGGCGGCGCTCCAGCGCCCACTGCTCGGTCGCGGTGTTGCCGCGGACCCGGAGCAGCAGGGTGACGTACGGCAGCTCGGCGAGCAGCACCTCGGCGGTGCGGCGGACCACGTGCTCCAGCCGGTCCACCGAACGGCCCGTCAGGGCCTCGGGCTCGGCCAGGATGCCGAACAGCGCGTCCAGCGCCCGGCCGACCGCCAGCTTGAGCAGCTCCTCCTTGCCGCGCACGTGGTGGTAGATCGAGGACTTGGAGATCCCGGCCGCCCGCGAGAGGTCCTCCATCGAGGTGCCGTCGTATCCGCGCTCGTTGAAGACCCCGACCGTGACGGCGAGCAGCGAGTCGACGGTGTAGGCGGTACGGGTGGAGTTCTCGGCCATGTGAACGAGTATGGCCGCCGTCCCCGGGGCACACGCCACCGGTCCGGCAAAACTGCCCCATTGACCCGACCGATCGTTCGGTTACGCTGAGGGGTGACCAGTCCGCCCCAAAAGGAGCGCGTCATGACCGCAGCGGCCACCCACCCCGTCGTCGCCGAGCTGATCGAGCGTCACCAGCCCACTCTCACCCGCGCGGTGGAGGCCACCACGGCACGGGACTACTGGTCGCCGTACCCGGAGTTCCCGAAGGCGTACGGCGAGACCGGCCAGGCCGACGGCCAGGCCGCCTTCGACGCGCTGCTCGGCAGCGTGTTCACGCTGGACGGCCAGCCGGCCGACGGTGAGCTGGTCAGCGGCGAGTCCTCGCCGTACGGCATCGAGCTCGGCGTCAGCTACCCGCACGCGGACGTCGAGGCGCTGATCGGCGCGCTCGAACTGGCCCGCCCCGGTTGGGCGGCGGCCGGCCCGACCGTCCGCGCGGCGGTCTGCCTGGAGATCCTGGCCCGGATCAACGCCCGCTCGCACGAGTTCGCGCACGCGGTGATGCACACCACCGGACAGGCGTACGGGATGGCCTTCCAGGCCGGTGGCCCGCACGCGCAGGACCGGGGCCTGGAGGCGGTCGCGTACGCCTTCATCGAGCAGACCCGGCTGCCCGAGCGGGCGAGCTGGACCAAGCCGCAGGGCAAGCGGGACCCGCTCACCATGACCAAGGAGTTCGTGCCGGTGCCGGTCGGCCTGGCACTGCTGATCGGCTGCAACACCTTCCCGACCTGGAACGGCTACCCCGGCCTGTTCGCCTCGCTGGCCACCGGCAACCCGGTGCTGGTCAAGCCGCACCCGCGGGCCACCCTGCCGCTGGCGCTCACCGTGCAGGTCGCCCGCGAGGTGCTGGCCGAGGCCGGCTTCGACCCCAACCTGGTCTGCCTGGCCGCCGAGCACGAGGGTTCGACCATCGCGCAGACGCTGGCGGTTCGGCCCGAGGTGAAGCTGATCGACTACACCGGCTCGACCCAGTTCGGCGACTGGCTGGAGGCCAACGCCCAGCAGGCGCTGGTCTACACCGAGAAGGCCGGGGTCAACTCGGTGGTGATCGACTCCACCGACAACTACCGCGGCATGCTCGCCAACCTGGCCTTCTCGCTCTCGCTCTACAGCGGCCAGATGTGCACCACCCCGCAGAACCTGCTGATCCCCCGCACCGGTGTCCGCACCGACGAGGGCGGCAAGTCCTACGACGAGGTGGTGACCGACCTGGCCGCCGCGATCGAGGGCCTGCTCTCGGACGACGCCCGCGCCGCCGCCATCCTCGGCGCCGTGGTCAACCCCGGGGTGCTCGGCCGCACGGTCCGGGCCGCCGGTGGCGAGTACGGCGAACTCGCCCTCGCGCCCCGGGTGGTGACCTCGCCGGAGTTCCCGGCGGCGACCGTGCGGACGCCCGCGCTGGTCAAGGTGGACGCGGACAAGCCGGACGACCGGGCGGCGTTCCTCGGCGAGTGCTTCGGCCCGGTCTCCTTCGTGGTCGCGGTCGAATCCGCCGAGGCCGCAGTGGAGTTGCTCGGCCGGACGGTCCGCGAGCAGGGCGCCATGACTGCGGCCGGGTACACCGTGGACGACGCGGTGGAGGCCGCGCTGGTGGCCACCTGCCTGGACGCCGGCGTCTCGCTCTCGCTCAACCTCACCGGCGGGGTCTACGCCAACCAGACGGCGGCCTTCTCCGACCTGCACGGGACGGGCGCCAACCCGGCGGCCAACGCGGCCTACTGCGACGGCGCGTTCGTGGCGAGCCGGTTCCGTACGGTCGAGGTGCGACGCCACAGCTGATGTGGTGGGGCTCTGCTGAGGTCGGCGTCGCCCACGCGGCGGAGCCGCACATCAGCAGAGCCCCGGGCCCCTGGTGGTCAACGCTTCAGCGCACGCTTGGGGTTGAAGACCCAGACCCGCAGGAGCAGGAAGCGCAGCAGCGTGGCCAGGGCGTTCGCCGCCACCAGGGTGGTGAGTTCGGCGGCGTGGGAGCGGTCAGCGGGGAGCAGGGCAATCGCCCCGCTGCTCAGGGCCAGGCCGATCAGGAAGGCGATGCCGCCCTCGATCTGGTGTTTGAGGGCGTCCCGGGCACCGGTCACGCCGAAGGTGAAGCGGCGGTTGGCGGCGGTGTTGGCCACGGCGGTGACGGCCAGGGCGAAGGCGTTCGCCCAGAAGGCGGGCACCAGTTGACGGGTGGTCAGGAACAGCAGCATGAAGGCCAGCGTGCTCAGGGTGCCGACCACGGCGAAGCTGGCGAGCTGCCAGCCGAGGCCGGGCGGCAGCTGGGCCTGCCTGACCCGGGTCGGCAGGTGGTCGACCCGGCCCGCGCCGGTGAGGGTGCGACGGGCCACCCGGCTCATGCCCTTGAGGTCGTCCAGGACGGTGCGGACGATGTCGACCCGGCTGTCGGGGTCGTCCACCCAGTCCACCGGGACTTCGTGGATCCGCAGGCCGGTGCGTTCGGCCAGCAGCAGCAGTTCGGTGTCGAAGAACCAGGCGTTGTCCTCGACCGAGCCGAGCAGCTGCTGCACCACCTCGGTCCTGGCGGCCTTGAACCCGCACTGGGCGTCCGAGAACTTGGCCGCCATGGTGGCCCGCAGCAGCACGTTGTACCCGCGCGAGATGAACTCCCGCTTTGCTCCCCGGACCACCGCCGAACCCCGGTGCAGGCGGCTGCCGATGGCCAGGTCGCTGTGGCCTGAGAGCAGCGGCGCGACCAGCGGCAGGAACGCCTCCAGGCCGGTGGAGAGGTCGACGTCCATGTACGCCACCACGTCGGCGTCGCTGTCGCCCCAGACCTGGCGGAGCGCCCGGCCCCGGCCCTTGAGGTCCAGGTGGACCGCCTCGACCTGGGGGATCTCGGCGGCCAGCGCGGTGGCCACCGCCCAGGTGCCGTCGATACTCGCGTTGTCCGCGATGGTGATCCGGTACGGATAGGGGAAGGTCTCTCCCAGGTAGGCATGCAGTCGGCGGACACACCGCTCGACCGTGTGCTCCTCGTTGTAGACCGGGACGACCACCTCGACGAGTTTCGTCCTGGTCGGACGTTCGTTGGCAGGGGGCGGGCCGACCACGGTCGTGCCCCGGGGTGCGAGCTCTGTCATGCCAGTGAGATTCACAGCGTCTGATGGGCCCGCGATGATGGAAGGCTGAGAGGGAGCTTAGAAGGCTCAGGTGCTGAGCCGAACGCTGGTCCGATCAACGGGAGATGGCATGTCCGACAATCAGCTGGCCTCCGACGTGGTGATCGTCGGCGCGGGCCCGACCGGGCTCCTGCTGGCCGGTGACCTGGCCACCGCGGGGCTGCGGGTGACCGTGCTGGAGAAGCGCGGCGCCGAGTCCAACCTGACCCGGGCCTTCGCGGTGCACGCCCGCACCCTGGAGCAGCTGGACGCCCGGGGGCTGGCCGACGAACTGATCGCCACCGGGACGCCGCTGGCCGACCTGCGGCTGTTCGGGAGCCTCAAGGTGGAGCTGGGCAAGCTGCCCAGCCGGTTCCCGTTCGTGCTGATCACCCCGCAGTACAACGTCGAACGACTGCTCCAGGAGCGGGCCGTGAAGGCCGGTGCGGTGCTGGTCCGGGGCGCCGAGGTGACCGGGCTGCGGCAGGACCCGGGGGGCGTCGAGCTGGAGACCAGGGGCGGCGAGAGCTACCGGGCCGGCTACGTGGTCGGCGCGGACGGCGTCCGCAGCGCGGTGCGCGACCTGCTGGGGATCCCGTACCCCGGGGAGTCGGTGGTGAGTTCGGTGCTGCTGGCCGACGTCCGGCTGGAGCAGCCGCCCACCGACACGCTGTCGGTCGCCGCCGGGGAGAACGGCTTCGCCTTCCTGGTGCCGTTCGGCGACGGCTGGTACCGGGTGATCGCCTGGGACCGGAACCGCCAACTCCCGGACGGCGCACCGGTGGAGCTCGGCGAGATCAGCGCGATCGCCCGGGACGCCTTCGGGGTCGACCACGGGCTGCACGACGCCCGCTGGGTGTCCCGGTTCCACAGCGACGAGCGGCAGGTGCCCAACTACCGTTCCGGGCGGGTCTTCCTGGCCGGGGACGCCGCGCACTGCCACTCCCCGGCGGGCGGGCAGGGCATGAACACCGGGCTGCAGGACGCCGCCAACCTGAGCTGGAAGCTGGTCAGCGCGGTCCGCGGCTGGGCCCCCGACGCCCTGCTGGACACCTATCAGACGGAGCGTCACCCGGTCGGCCGGGCCGCCGTCCGCAGCTCCGGCGCCCTGGTCCGGCTCGCGCTGGCCAACTCGGTGCCGACCAGGCTGCTGCGCTCCACCCTGGTCTCGGCGGCCAACCTGCTCGGCCCGCTGGGGGAGTTGGGCGCCCGCCAGGTCTCCGGGATCGCCATCCAGTACCCCGCCCCGAAGGACGCCCACCACCTGGTCGGCCGCCGGATCCCCGACCTGCGGCTCGCGGTGGACTCACCCGGCGCACCGTCCCGGCTGTACGAGGCGCTCCGCAGCGGGCGGGCGGTCCTGGTCTCCAACGACGACCAGCAGCTGGTGGTCGAACCCTGGGCCGACCGGCTGGTCACCGCCGCACCCGCCTCCCCGCACGGGAAGCTCCGCGACACGGTCCTGCTGGTCCGCCCCGACGGCCACGCCGCCTGGGCCGGCGTCGACCCCAGCCGGGCGGAGATCCGACACGCCATCACTCAGCTGCTCGGTCCTGAGGCCTGAGGCAGCCTCAGCGCCAGCCCGTCCAGCACCACCTCCAGGCCGTAGCCGAACTTGGCGTCCCGGACCGCGGCCGGGTCGGCGGCACCCGCCTCGGCCTCCTGGTAGGCCTCGTTGAGGTGCTGGTGTCCGGTCGCCGCCTGCTGCGCCTCGGGCAGCAGGCGGGTGACGAAGGCGGCCTCGGTCTCACCGGAGCGGGACACCGTGATGAGCCAGGCCGCCTCCGTGGTGCTCATCCCGATCACGTACGCCAGCACGGTGTCGATCGCCGGGCTCGGCTCGGGGAAGCCGGCCTCGGCGAACAGCGCCGCCAGCCGCTCCCCGTAGGTCATCAGGTTGGGGCCCAGGTAGGCCAGGCCGGCCTGGCCGAGCACCGCCGACAGCCACGGGTGCCGTAGGGCGACCGCCCGGAACGAGGCGGCGGCCGCGGTGACGTCGGCCCGCCAGTCGGGACCGCCGGCGGCCGGTACCGACATCTCGGCCACCACCGCGTCCACCGCCAGCTCCATCAGCTCGTCCTTGGTGGCGACGTGCCGGTAGAGCGAGGTCGCGCCCGCGTTCAGCCTGGCCCCCAGCTTGCGCATGCTCAGGGCGTCGATGCCGTCCGCGTCCAGCATCGCGATCGCCTCCCGGACGATCGCCGGCTGGCTGAGCCCGGGCTGTTCGGCCGGGCGCTGCCGGGTCCACACGGACGGGGTGGGGTTCGTCTTGGCTGCCATCTCACTCCTCGGTGCGTACAGCGTTCGCATCCAGCGTACACATGACGGGGGTTGCGCACACTGTGCGCAGCTGCGTACAGTGTTCCCACCGAAGGAACAGTGTGCGCATCCGAAAGGGCTGGCCATGGAAACCCGCAACCCCCACCGCTGGTGGATCCTGATCGTGCTGTGCCTCAGCACGCTGGTCCTGGTCATCGACAGCATGGCGCTGACCGTGGCGGTGCCGTCGATGTCCGCCGACCTCGGCGCGAGCGCCCAGGACATCCAGTGGATCCTCGACTCCTACATCCTGGTCTTCGCCGGACTGCTGCTCACCTCGGGCAGCCTGGGCGACCGGTTCGGCCGCCGGAAGGTGATGATCATCGGCCTGCTGCTGTTCGGCCTGGCCTCACTGGCCGCGGCCTTCTGCAGCAGCCCCGGCGAGGTGATCGCGGCCCGGATCACGATGGGTGTCGGCGGCGCGCTGATCATGCCCTCGACGCTGTCGATCCTGATCACCGTCTTCGAGGAGGACGAGCGCGGCAAGGCGATGGCGGCCTGGGGTTCGGTGTCGATGCTCGGCCTGGTCGGCAGCCCGGTGCTCGGCGGCCTGCTGATCGACCGCTTCTCCTGGCACTCGATCTTCTTCCTGAACGTGCCGGTGGTGGCCCTGGCCGTGCTGGCCGGCCTGCTCCTGATGCCGGAGTCCAAGGGCCCGTGGCGGAAGGCCGACCCGCTGGGCGCCGTGCTCTCCGCCGTCGGCATGACCGCCCTGATCTGGTGGATCATCGAGATCCCGCAGCACGGCGCCTTCGCGGGCCGGTCGCTGATCACCCTGGTGGTCGCGGTGCTCACCCTCGGCGGGTTCGTGATCTGGGAGAACGTCACCTCCTCGCCGATGGTCCCGCTGGCCCTGTTCAAGCACCGCAACTTCAGCGGCGGCTCGCTCTCGCTGACACTCGTTCAGATCGGCAACGGCGGCCTGCTGCTGGTGCTCACCCAGTACCTGCAGTTCGTGCTGGGCTACTCCCCGGTCAAGGCCGGCCTGGCCTTCGTCCCGCTGGCCGTCGCCGCGCTGATCGGCAACGGCGCCGGCGCCGGGCTGGCGGCGAAGATCGGCAACCGCCTGCTGATCCTGGTCGGCATGCTGGTGATGGCCGCCTCGTTCGTCCTGCTGGCGACCGTCACCGCGGAGACCGGCTTCGCCGTCCCGGCCGTCGCCCTCGGCCTGCTCGGCCTCGGCGCGGGCCTGGCCATGCCGGCCGCGGTCGGTGCGCTGATGGGCACCATCCCGCCGGAGCAGGCGGGCGTCGGCTCGGCCCTGAACGACACCATCCAGCAGGCCGGCACCGCCCTCGGCATCGCGATCCTCGGCTCGCTGCTGACCAGCGGCTACGCCGGTGCGATGCCCGCCGACGCCCCCGAGCCGGCCAAGCAGTCGATCGCCGGTGCGCTGGCCGCCGCCCAGGGCGACACCGCCCTGGTCACCGCCGCCCGGGAGGCCTTCACCAGCTCGATGTCGACCACCTTCACCATCAGCGCGATCGGCGTCCTGGCCGCCGCCCTGCTGGCCACCCTGGTGATGCGCGACCGCAAGCCCGCCGACGCCGCGGCCCCGGAGGCGGAGCTCGCCGCCTGACCCTCGACGGAAGAAGGCCGGCCCCTCAGCTGCGGGGGGCCGGCCTTCCCGCGTCGGTACGCCTAGCGAGCGGCCTTCTCGTAGTGGCGGGCCGCCTTGGCGCGGTTGCCGCAGACGGCCATCGAGCACCAGCGGCGGCGCCCGTTCTGCGAGGTGTCGAAGAAGTGCAGGATGCAGTTCTCGTGGGCGCAGGCCTTGATCCAGTGGGCGCCCTGCCGGAGCAGTGCGAGGTAGTCGTCGGCGGCGAGCCAGGCGGCCAGCCACTCGGGGGAGTCGACCTCGACGGTCTCGGTGGGGCCGGCCGCGGTGAGGGTGTGGCGGAGCCGGCCGTGGGCGAGGACCTGGTTCAGGGCGTCCAACTCGGGCTCGCGCTGCTCCTCGGCGGCGCGGACCAGCCCGGCCAGGGCGTCCCGGGCGGTCAGGGCGGCGGCCAAGCCCGCGTCGTCCGCGGGGCTGCGGTCGGCGAGACCGGCCGTGGAGAGCCAGATCGCGTAGCCGTCCGGCCTGGCCAGCAGGTCCTGGACGCCGCCGCCGTTCCAGCGCGTGTTCAGCAGGTCGAGCGAGAGCGGCTCGCCGAGCAGGGGGCGCGGGTCACGGGGGTCTGCCATGGCGCCGAGTCTACTTCTAACCAGTTCTCAGGGCAGTAGTGGTTGACGCTTTCGAAACCTAACCTCTACAGTCGTGAATACAGGTTAGCCACTTCGCTTCGGGAGCTGTCATGCAGACTGGCCACGTCGGGCTCAACGTCACCGATGTCACCCGTTCCATCGCCTTCTACCGGGAGGTCTTCGGCCTGGAACTGGCCGGTGAGGGGACCGAGGCGGACCGCCGCTTCGCCTTCCTGGCCCTGGACGGCAAGCTGCTGCTGACGCTCTGGCAGCAGAGCAAGGAGCGCTTCGACACCGGCACGGCCGGCCTGCACCACCTCTCCTTCCAGGTCGAGTCGCTGGACGAGGTACGGGCCGCCGAGGAGCGGCTGCGCGGGCTGGACGCCGAGTTCGCGTACGACGGCGTGGTCCCGCACGGCGAGGGGGCGGGCTCCGGCGGGATCTTCTTCACCGACCCCGACGGCATCCGGCTGGAGATCTACGCCCCGGCCGGCCTCGAAGGCACGCCCGCCCCGGTCGCGGCCGCTCCGACCTGCGGATTCTTCTAGAGACGACTGCCGACCAGACGGAGGCGGACCACCATGACTGTCGAGACCTTCCACCCGGGCGAGCGGGCGGTCCAGGCCCGGGCCGGGGTGCAGGACCGTGCGGAGCATGTCGGCCGGGGCATCGGCGCGGTCATCCCGGCCGTGGCAGCACGGTTTTTGAGTGACCGTCGGACGCTGGTGGTCGGCGCCACCGACCAGAAGGGGCGGGTCTGGGCGAGCATGCTCAGCGGGCCCGCCGGATTCCTGGCGGCGGACGGCGAGAGCACCCTCGCGGTGGCCGCCCGCCCGGTGCCCGGCGATCCGCTGGCGGCGGTGCTGGAGACCCCGGCCGAGGTCGGCACCATCGCGCTGGACTCGGCCGGCCGGCGGCGGATGCGGCTGAACGGCCGCTCCGTCCCGGACGGCCGGGGCGGGCTGCTGATCACCGCCGAGCAGGTGTACGCCAACTGCCCGAAGTACATCCAGCGCCGGCACCCGCTGGACACCCCGTCCACCCCCGAACTGCTCGGCTCGGGCTCCCGGCTGAGCACCCGCCAGCAGCTCGCGGCGACCACCACCGACACGTTCTTCGTCGCCACCGCGGGACCGGACGGCCGGGTGGACGCCTCGCACCGGGGCGGGCACCCGGGCTTCCTCTCCGTGCACGGCCCCGAGCTGCTGAGCTGGCCGGACTACCCGGGCAACAACATGTTCATGACCCTGGGGAACATGGAGCTGAACCCCGCCGCCGGGCTGCTGCTGCCCGACTGGGAGACCGGCGGTGCCCTGCTGGTCTCGGGGCAGGCCGAGCCGGACGCCGACCGCACGGTGTGGTTCACGGTCGAGCGGGTGGTCGAACTGGCCCACGCCACCCCGCTCACCTGGAGCGAGCCCGAGTACTCCCCCGCCAATCCGCCGATCATCCGGGCATAAATCCTATTTGTTACCTTTCTCCTGATACACCGACAGTTCACGGTGGAACACATCTCCTCCGGCACACCCGAGGAGAGGCAGGGTCAGACCGTGCTGATCGAGTTCACCGAGATAGAACCGGACCGGAGCTGCGCCTGCGCGGGCTGCTCGGCCCGGCGGCTGGCCCGGATGCACGGGGCCGGTCCGGCCGACGGCGGCCACCGTTCGGCCCGGGGCGCCCGCCGGGCGGCGGTCCTGGTCGCGGCGGTCGGCACCGTCCTCGGCGGCGGTGCGGCCGCCGGGACCACCGGCCCCACACCCGCCCCGCAGCCCAGCGGCAGCGCCACCGGCTCCACCCCGCAGGGCGCGGTCAGCCCGCTGTTCGGCCGCCAGAGCGACCAGGCACCCCGGCTGCGTTCCGTCGGCACCACCACCCGCACCGAGATCCTGGCCCGCGCCCAGCGCTGGGTGGACCAGCAGGTGCCGTACAGCATGAGCAGCTACTGGTCCGACGGCTACCGCCAGGACTGCTCCGGCTTCGTCTCGATGGCCTGGGGCCTGGGCAGCAGTCAGACCACCTGGACCCTGCCGGACTTCGCCACCCGAACAGACCGCAGCGAACTCCAGCCCGGCGACGCCCTGATCTACAACAACCCCGCCAACCCCGGGGCGGGCTCACACACCGTCATCTTCGGCGGCTGGACCAGCGCGGCGCAGACCCAGTACGTGGCGTACGAGCAGACCAGGCCGGGCACCCGGAAGCGGGCCACCCCGTACGCGTACTGGAGCAACTCGGCCTCCTACGTCGCCTACCGCCACCGGGGCCTGGACGGTACCCGGGCGGACGGCTTCCCCGGCGCGGACAAGTTCGGGCCCGGGCAGTCCAACCCGTACGTGCAGCAGCTCGGCGAGATGCTGGTGAAGCGCGGGGCCGGACGGTTCTACGGCGAGGGCCCCGACCCGAGCTGGGGCGAGCCGGACCGGCGGGCGACCGAAGCGTTCCAGCTGGCCCAGGGCTGGCGCGGGTCCGAGGCCGACGGCCTGCCGGGCAAGGACACCTGGGACTACCTGGTCAACGGCAAGGGCCAGGACATCCCGGCCGCCGCCACCCCGCCCCCGCCGCCCGCCGGTGCCCCGGCGTATCCGGGAGCCGACGCGTTCGGGCCCGGGCGGTCCAACCCGTACATCCAGCAGCTCGGCGAACAACTCGTCAGAAAGGGCTACGGCCGGCACTACAGCGAAGGCCCCGGCCCG
This sequence comes from Kitasatospora gansuensis, assembly GCF_014203705.1. Lineage (NCBI taxonomy): Bacteria > Bacillati > Actinomycetota > Actinomycetes > Kitasatosporales > Streptomycetaceae > Kitasatospora > Kitasatospora gansuensis. The sequence continues at coordinate 3,927,949 of NZ_JACHJR010000001.1, read as the reverse complement.
TCCTGGTCCGAGAGCGACCGGCTGAACGTCGCCGACTTCCAGACCGCCCAGGGCTGGACGGGCAGCGAAGCGGACGGCCTTCCGGGGCCGCACACCTGGCGCTTGCTGTTCAGCTGACCCCTAGTTGCACTATCCAGGGGCTCGGGGAACTGCGAGGAGATCTGGCGTTCGGGTCACTGCGAAAGTGCCTGACCACCTACGCGCGATCACCTTGCACGAGGTCGGCGTCGCCCACGCGGCGGAGCCGCACATCAGCAGAGCCCCGAGCCCCTGATGGCTGACGCCTCAGCTCAGCGCAGCGTGCGTCCGGATCCAGCTGTGCATCGCGATCGCGGCGGCCGCGCCCGCGTTGATGGAGCGGGTCGAGCCGTACTGCGCGATCGAGCAGACCGCGGTGGCGTGCGCCCACGCCTCCTCGGTGAGGCCCGGGCCCTCCTGGCCGAACAGCAGGATGCAGCGCGCGGGCAGCGGGAAGGTCTCGATCGGGACGGCGCCGGGCAGGTTGTCGATCCCGATGATCGGCAGGTCGTGGGCGGCGGCGAAGGCGGCCAGGGTGGCGACCGAGTCGTGGTGGCGGACGTGCTGGTACCGGTCGGTGACCATGGCGCCGCGCCGGTTCCACCGCCGCCGCCCGACGATGTGCACCTCACCGGCCAGGAAGGCGTTGGCCGTCCGCACCACCGAGCCGATGTTGAAGTCGTGCTGCCAGTTCTCCACCGCGACGTGGAAGCCGTGCCGCCGGGTGTCCAGGTCGGCGACGATCGCCTCCCGGGTCCAGTAGCGGTACTGGTCGGTGACGTTGCGGCGGTCGCCGTGGGCGAGCAGCTCGGGGTCGTACTGCGGACCGGCCGGCCACGGCAGCGGGTGCGGGCCTACGCCGATCTCACGCTCGTCGTCGCCGGCGGGGGCGAAGGCGTCGTCATACTGTTCGCCCGCGTGCGGGGTACCGATGCTGCTGCTCACGCCCCCGAGGGTACGGGGCGCTTGGCGCGGGTGGTCTTCTCGAGGTCGGTCAGGGCGGAGAGCAGCAGCCGGGAGCCGGCCCGGGCCACCTCGACCCGGTCGGTGGCGGGCAGGCCGGCCAGCCGGTCGTCCCACTGGCGGTGCGCGGCCCGCAGCCCGGTGAGATCGACCGGGTCGCCGACCAGCAGGGCGGCGGCGGCGATCGCGGTGGCGTCCCGGAGCTCCTCGGCGAACTCGGTCGCGCCGGGCACCGGGTCGGCGTCCTCGGTGGGCAGGTGAGCCTCCATCAGGACGGCGCTGCGGCCGAGCAGTCCGATCGCGGCGCGGGCCCGGTCGACCTGTTTGCGGGTCAGCTCGGGCAGGTGCGAGTCGTGCCTGACCGGCTCCGCGTCGGCTCGTTCGATCGCCTGGAGCAGCTCGGAGCGAGCCTCCCTGGAGTCCAGCAGGGCAGTCCGGACGGTCCGGTGCTCCGAGCCCGCCGGGTCGCCGAAGACGGTCAGCACCGCGGCGGCGTACCGTCCGGCGGCGGCCAGCCACTCGGCGAGGCGCTCGGCCAGCCGGGCGGTCTGCCAGGTGGGGAAGAGGGCGTAGGCGAGCAGCGCGATGGAGCCGCCGAGCAGGGTCAGGGTGATCCGTTCGGCGGCGGTCTGCAGTGGGTCGCCCGGCTGCAGGCCGAGCAGGAAGACCACGTAGCTGGAGACGCAGGCGGTCATCACCGCGTAGCCCGTACGGAGCGTCAGATAGGCACCGCCGATGAAGGTCACCGCCAGCGCGGCGGAGAGCCACTGGCCGGGGTGGAACAGCTGGACCACGGCGGTGCTGACCGCGACGCCGACCACGGTGCCGGCCAGCCGGGCCACGCCCCGGCTGAAGGTCTGGGCGAAGTCGGGGCGCATCACCATGGCGGCGGTCAGCGGGGCCCAGTAGCCGTGGTGCAGGTGGAGCAGTTTGGCGGCCAGGTAGGCGGCGGTGACCACGCAGGAGAGCCGGACGGCGTGCTGGAAGACCGCCGAGTGCGGCTGGAGCTGGCGGCGGACGGCCAGGGCGGCGTCCGGCAGCAGCCGGAAGAGCGAGGGTCGCCGCAGTCCCGGCCCGATCACCGGGCTGCTGACGGTGTCCTGGTCGTGCTTGTCCAGGGTGTCGACGGCCTTGCGGAGCAGGCTGGTCAGCCGGCGGGCGGAGCGGCGGGCGGCTCCGGTGAGCACGCTGCGGCCGTCCTCGGTGTCCCGGCCCTCCCGGCCGACCATGGTGAGCGCGGGGGTGGACTTGGGCAGCCGGAGCGGGTCGCCGGTACGGATCGCCCGGGCCAGCGCGTCCATCGCCTCGGCGGCGGCGGCCAGCACCTCCCGGGCCCGGTCCCGTTCGGGGCCCTCGGCGGGAGCGCCGACCTTGGGGTCGGCGAGCGCGGCCAGGGTGGGGCGGACGCGTTCGGCGATGCCGCGCAGTCCCTTGAGCTCGGCCGGGCGGTGCCTGGCCTGCCAGGGGGTCAGCGCGGCGGCCTGCCTGGCCAGGATGAACGGGGCCGGGTCGACGTGCGCGACCGGGTCCTGGCGCAGCCGGCGGGCGTAGTGGGCGAGTTCGGCGTAGGTGTCGGCGAGCGCGTCCCGCTGGGCCCGCCAGCTCTCGATCGGCCAGAGCGTGACGACCAGTGCCTGGGTGCCGCCGCCGAGCGCGCAGAGCAGCCCGTGCCCCAGTGCGGTGGGCACGCTGACGGGCAGTTGGACCACCACCAGCATCACCGAGACGGTGGTGCTGGCGACCACGCCGCCGCTCGGGCCGATCGACCAGGCCAGCCCGGCGGCGAAGGCCCAGACCGCGAGCAGCACCGGGAAGGCGCCGGGGATGCCGACCGCGAGGTAGCCGCAGAAGGTGCTGACGCCCAGTCCGATCCCCGCTGCGACGGCCAGCGAGGCGCGCGGGCGGAAGCTGCGCTGGAAGGTCGCGGTGCCCGCGATGAAGGCGCCCATCGCGGCCGAGGTGGCGGGGCCGGGTCCGGCCAGCGCCAGGGTGGGGAAGACCACCAGTGCGGCGGCGACCGCGCCGCGCAGCGCGCGCTTGGGGCTGGAGAGCGTCCGGTCCACCTTCAACCCGGCGCGCACACTGTCGCGCAGGGCCGCAAACCAGGACATAGGGCACAGCTTAGACGCTGTCGGCCCTCGGACCCCGTACCCGGCGCTCGATCCACAGCAGGGCGGCGGTCGGCAGGAAGACCGCGTCGGCCGCGACCATCGCCAGCGAGAAGAACGGCAGGCCGAGCAGGACCGCGATCGCCAGGTGCTCGGTGATCATCATGGCCAACAGGACGTTCTTCAGCCGCCGGTTGAACAGCGTGAACGGGAAGGCGACCTGGAGGATCACCGTGCCGTAGCTGAACAGGAAGACCAGCAGCAGGCTGGAGCCGACCAGCCCGGAGAGCCAGGGCCAGGGCGTGAAGTAGTCCAGGTGCAGCGGGTAGTGCAGCGCGGTGCCGTCCTGCCAGCGCGAGCCCTGCACCTTGTACCAGCCGGCCGTGGCGTAGATCAGCACCACCTGGACGGCGATCACCAGCATCGCGCAGTTGTGCAGCATGGTGGCCAGCGCGTCCAGCACCGCGCGCGCCTCGCCGTCCGGACGCCACCGGTTGACGGCCCACCAGATCCCGGCCACCAGCCAGAGCAGCCACGGCCAGGACGGCGGACCGGCCGCCAGCAGGGCGCCGAGCAGCAGCCAGAGCCAGACCGCACCGCCGTCCCGGCCGCGTCGGGCGTCCAGCGACCAGACCCGGGCGCACCGGGTCAGCACCAGGTAGACCGCCATCAGGTGGACCACGTTGTCGCCGCCGTCGCCGACGAAGACGTTCCGGTTCTGCAGCGAGAGCACGGTGACCAGGAAGACCGCGCCGCTCGCCCTGGTCCGCCAGCCGAGCGTGAACAGCACGGCGGCCAGGATCGCCAGGTGGTAGACCAGTTCGAACCAGAACCGCCCCTGGAACCAGGGCAGCACGGTGAACGCGTGGTTCTCCGCCAGCAGCCGGTCGGCCAGCTCTGCCGACCAGGGCGAGCGGTCGCCGTACAGCACCCGGCGGTTGGGCCACTCCCGGATCAGGTAGCCCGCCCAGGCCAGCCCGAAGCCGATCCGGGCCACCGCCGCCTGGTACGGGCCGAGCGGGCGGCCGGTGAAGGTGCCGAAGGCGGCCCGCAGCCGGTGCGACCGGCGGACCCGGCGGCCGAGCCCGCGCGGGGAGTGCCGCCGGGGGTCGTGCTGGCGCGGGATGCCGCCCAGCAGCTGACGGTCCGTCGACTGCTCGGTGTCCTGCTGCGGGGTGCTCACCACAGCCCCCGCAGGTCGTTCTCGCCCACCGGCCACCAGGGCAGCTCGCGGTACTTCGGCTCGGTGTCCACCTGCTCCCGGCTCCACTCCGGCGGGGCCAGCTCGGCCGTCCCGACCCGCAGTTGGACCTGGAACAGCCGCAGGCCCCGGTCGGCCGGGCCGAGCCGCTGGAGCGCGACCCGCTTCAGGTACTGCTCGGCCAGCCCGGCCCGAGGTCCGATGACCTGCTGCTCGGCGTGGGTGGAGTCGTAGAAGTCCAGGGCCCGGCGCAGCAGGTTCTGGTCCACGTGGCTGGGCGCCGGGTTGTGCCGGACCGCCGCGATGTCACCCGCCGTCAGCCCGGCCCACTCCCGGGTGCTGACCGTGCCGTCGGCGGCGATGGTCTGCACCCGGGCGTCCACCGTCACGTTCTGCTGCAGCGGGTTGGGCGCGAACAGCCGCCAGTTCTGCTCGAACTCCGGGTAGACCACCGCGTCCAGCTCGGCGCGGTACTGCTTGGACAGCGCGTTGGACGGCGCCGAGTGCAGGAACAGCGCGGCCAGGAACAGGGCGGTACCGCCGAGCAGCACCGCCCCGGCGGTACAGAGCACCAGCAGCGCCGGGGTGGACCAGGTACGCACGGCCGGATCTCCCCTCGGGCTGCGGTGTGCCCGGTCATCCTGCCCTACCGGGGCCGGAGCGACTAGAGAACGAAAGCGTCCCGGCCGTCGCTGCTCACCATCGGGCGGCCGGCCGCCTCCCAGGCGAACATCCCGCCGTCCACGTTGACCGCCTCGCGGCCCTGGGCCACCAGGTACTGCACCACCTGGGCGGACCGGCCGCCGACCCGGCAGAGCACGTACAGCTTCTCGTCGGGCAGCTCCTCGATCCGGGCGATCACCTCGCCGATCGGGATGTGCAGGGCGCCGTCCACGTGGCCGGCGTCCCACTCGTCCTGCTCGCGGACGTCGAGCAGCGGGGCTTCGGTGGGCACCGAGGCGGCGTCGGTGGTGGGGAGCTGCTGGGCGAACATCGTCTGGGTCTCCTGTGTCCGTTGGTGGTCAACGCCATTGTCGCCCGACCCGGCCAACAGCCGCTCCAACTCGGCCTGCTTGGCCGCGGCCTGCCCGAGCAGCTGGTCGGCCAGCTCCTCCAGCAGGCGGTCGGGCTCCTGCGGGGCGAGCCGAAGCAGCTCGCCCATCGGGGTGTTCTCCAGCCGGACCTGCTCGGTGGCCAGCCGGCCGATCTTCCCAGTCAGCCACTCCAGCCGCTGCCGCAGCCAGTCCAGCCGGTCCGGCGCCTCCGGGGCCGGGGCGGCCTCCGGCGCGGTGGACCACTCCTCGGTCAGCTCGGCCAGCGCCTTGGCGTCGCCGTGCGCGTACGCCTCGTTGACCCGGGCGATGAAGGCCACCCGGCGCTCCTGCTCGGCCGGGTCGGTGGTCAGATCCGGGTGCGCCCGGCGGGCCAGCTCGCGGTAGAGCCGCTGCGCGTCCTTGCCGGGGCGGACCCGGCGGGGCGGCTCGGGCTCGGCCGGCCGCTCCGCCGCCGGCTCGTTCTGCAGGCTGTCGAACAGCGCGTCCAGGTCCGGGAGTTCGTCCACCCGCTGCCTGGCCTCGGCCGCCCGGCGAAGGTCCTCGGGGGCACCGGTACGGGCCGCCACGGTCTCCGCGACCAGCGCGTCCAGCTCGTCCAGCCGCGCGTACAGCGGGCCGAGCAGCTGATGGTGGATCAGCGCGAAGTTGTCGATCTCGACCCGCAGGGTCTCGACGTCCACCTCCAGCGTCAACCAGGCCAGCTCGGTCGCCGCCACCCGCTCCTCGAGCTGCCAGCGCTCCTGATCGGCCCACTGGACGGGGCTGCTGCTCTCCGCGCTCACCTGCTGTGCCTCCGTCCGGGGGATACGGCCTGTCACCCTAATTCCTTATTAGCGGTCCGTGGAACCGAAGTGGTTTTCGGCCGGACCGTGCAGGTGCTGGGGCGGTGACGCCTGTTGTCACCCGGGCCTCGGAAGCCTACCGGTAGAGCGGCGGACGGCCTCGGCACTCAGTCCGTCGGCCCTCGGGGCGCTATGCGGACGCATTTGCCAGACCCGGCGTTCGACGCCTTCTGGCAGAGCTGCGGTGCTTGGTGCTCCGGGGTCGTCGGCGGGCGATGGTGATCGTTCGTTGGTGATGTTGGCGGTGCGAGCCCGTTCCACGGTGACCTCTCGAAAGGCCCGAGCCTTGAGCCCTGGCACAGACCGAGGCCCGCGGAGCGAGCTGGTGCCACGCAACAACTAGTGCGATGTCGGCCCGGAACGAGGCCTGGAATTAGGGAGCTGAGTGGCCCCACACGTGCTCGCGGATCAGTGCCCGAGCATGCCCTGACCAGGGAGAACAGCATGATCTACTGCGGGATCGACTGGGCCGAACGGACCCACGACGTCGCCCTCGTCGACGACAGCGGCCAGCTGCTGGCCAAGCGCCGCATCACCGACGACGCGACCGGCTACCAGCTCCTGCTCGACCTCCTGGCCGAGCACGGCGACACCGCCGAGGACCCGATCCCGGTCGCCATCGAGACCGGCCGCGGTCTGCTGGTCGCGATCCTGCGTGCCGGGGGCCGCAAGGTGTTCGCGATCAACCCGATGGCCGCCGCCCGCTACCGTGACCGCCACGGCGTCAGCCGCAAGAAGTCCGACCCCGGCGACGCCCTGGTGCTGGCGAACATCCTGCGTACCGACATGCCGATGCACCGGCCGATGCCCGCCGACACCGACCTCGCCCGCGCCATCGCGGTGCTGGCCCGGGCCCAGCAGGACGCGACGTGGAACCGACAGGTGATCTCCAACCAGCTCCGCTCCCTGCTGCGCGAGTACTACCCCGCCGCCCTGGACGCCTTCGCGCCCTGGCAGAACGGCCTGTGCCGCCCGGAGGCCCGCGAACTCCTGCGTCTGGCGCCCACCCCGGCCCGCGCGGCGCGCCTGACCCGCGCCCAGATCGCCGCCGCCCTCAAGCGGGCCGGCCGCAGCCGCAAGCTCGACACCGAGACCGACCGCCTGCGCGAGGTCTTCCGCGGCCAGTACGCCCACCAGCCCCAACTGGTCGAGGACGCCCTCGGCAGGCAGATGCTCGCCCTCCTTCACCAGCTCGACGCCACCTGCCAGGCCGCCGACGAACTCGCCCAGGCCGTCGAGGAACTCTTCCCCCAGCACCCCGACGCCGAGATCCTGCTCAGCTTCCCCGGCCTGGGCACCCAGCTCGCCGCCCGCGTCCTGGCCGAGGTCGGCGACGACCACACCCGCTTCGCCGACGCCCGCGGCCTCAAGGCCTACGCCGGAGCCGCACCGATCACGCGCGCCTCCGGCAAGAAGAGCCACATCGGCAGACGCATGGTCAAGAACGACCGCCTCAACCACGTCGGCTACCTCTGGGCGTTCTCCGCCCTCACCGCCTCACCCGGCGCCGGCGCCCACTACCGCGCCCGCCGCGAACACGGCGACTGGCACGCCGCCGCCCAACGCCACCTCTTCAACCGACTGCTCGGGCAACTCCACCACTGCCTCCAGCACCACGAACGGTTCGACGAAGGCACCGCTTTCCCCACAGCCGCTCCGGCGGCAGCTGCTGCGGCGTGATGGATGCCGGTTGTTGCGGCGGTGGTGTCCCAGCCCGTGGCCTGCCGATTTCAGCCCAGGCCTGCTGGTGCCGCAGTCAGCGGCTCACCGTTCAGGTCCTGGCAGTTCTTGCCGAGATCCCACCAGAGCTGGCCGTCCGAGGTCAGATAGGGGTACATGTCACGCACGCCACTGCCGCGATAGAGCGCCTGGGCGACCTCGTGCAGGAACGGGGCCAAGCCCGGCCACTGGTCGGAGAAGTCGCCACCGCCGGAGTGGCCGGCCCAACCCAGTCGCCCGGGCTCGCTTCCAGGTCGCAGGTCGATCACCTGGGCGTTGCCGTCCGCGCTCTCGGCCCAGGGAACCCACAGGGGGTGCCACCAAGGCTCGTCATCCCCGGGCCGCGCCACCAGGCCGTCATTGTCCGACGCGATCTCCAGACACATCCGCCAGTGCTCCGCGATGCCGGCCGCACCGAGTGGCGACTGCTCCGGCAGGAGGCTCGCCCACTGGCTCACGCCGTTGTGGCACCGCAACGATTCGCACAGCTCGACGGGGAACTGCACGCCGAGCACACGTTGAGCCGCCTCCAGCTCCTCCGGAGCCACAGGAGGTTCGAGCAGCGCCAACGTCGCCGGGGCATGGACCGCCAGCCAGGCGTCGATCCGCTGCCAGGACAACGACACAGCGTGCTCACTCATGCCGCCATCCTGCCCCACCCGACAGACAGAGCGAACGTTGCACGCCGCGGCGCTCCCAGGACCCAGCTACAGCGAGGGACCCTCCCTCGACATGTCCACCGCTTGACGCTTAATCACGTGCGATGTCTACCGGGGCGCCGCCGGGTGTACCGGTGGTACAACGGGGCGCACAGAGGGTGACACGCAACTGATACTTACGAATCTCCCCGTTTCGCTTTCAGTGCCGCCCCCCGCCGTGCTTCGCTGGAGGGTGCAGCGGGACCGGCACAGACAGGAAGCGGCGGCCAGGCGGGAGCAGACCCAATTCATGGTGGACCAGCCAGATTCCCCACCGTCGGCCGACCAGCCGGCCGTCGTCGCCTTGGTGCGACTGGCCGTCGTGCTGATCGATCCGGACGGTCGGATCACGTACTGGAGCCGGGCCGCCGAGGAGCTGTTCGGCCACCGGGCCGAGGTGGCCTTCGGGCGGACGGCCTCCGGGCTGCTGCCCGCCGTCGAGCCCCGGCCGGAGCCGCTGCTGCCCCGGGCGGGCGGCGCCGCCCGCCGGTGCGACGCGCTGGACACCCTGGGCGACCTGACCCAGACCGGCCCGGCCCCGTGGGCGGGCTCGATGGCCGTGGTGGACCGCGAGGAGCGGCTGCGGGACGTGTTCTGGTGGGCCTACCCGCTGACCGAACCGACCGGCCGCGGCCTGCTGGCGCTGGCCGCCGACGCCCGTCCGCTGCGGGCCGGCGGCCCCCGGATCGCGCTCGGCAGCCGGCAGCTCCCGTTCACCCCCTCCCCCGGTCCGGTCGGCGGCCTGCACCGGCTCCGCCCCGACCTCGCCCCGGCCGGGCAGGGCGACACCGGCCCGCTGGCCGCCCTGCTGTCCACCTGCTCCGAGGAACGCCGGCACCGCCTGCTCGGCCAGCTCCGCGCGGCCGGCCTGCCGGCCCTCTGGGTGGACGCCACCACCCGGCTCCCGGTGCAGCCGTACGAGCCGGCCGGCACCGCCAGGGCCGCCGCCACCGGCCTGGGCCGCCGGTACCCGACCGCACAGCAGCGGGCCGCCCAGCCGCGCGCCGGGCGCCGCCCGGCCGAGGCGCAGCGCCCCGCCACCGGCGGCTCGCTCCAGGTGCTGGCCAACGGCGCCGGTTCGGTCCCCGCCCCGCGTGACGCGAGCCCCAGTACGTCCACCGGACCTACCCCGGGAGGCCCCGCCATCGAGTCAGCAGCCGACCGCACCAGGAGCAACGGCACCGGCGGGTGGGTCCACAAGACCGTCCCGCCGCGGCCCCCCGTCGCATCGCCGATCGCCTCGCCCGCCGCCGCACCCGCCGTCGAGGTGCTGACCAGCAGTCCGGCCGGGGAGCAGCTCGCCCTGCTGAGCGAGGTCGGCAGCCGGGTCGGCACCACGCTGGACCTGGACACCACCGCCCGCGAGCTGTGCGAGGTGCTGGTCCCGAGCATCGCCGACTTCGCCTGCGTCGACCTGCGGGACGGCCTGATCTCCGACTCGGTGCTGCCGACCAGCCGCCCCTCCGACAACACGATGCTGCGCCGGGTGGCCCGGTCCTTCAACGCCACCGTGGGCCAGTGGGAGCACGTCCTGGAGGAGGGCGCGCTGCTGGCGATGCCGCGCTCCACCCCGCCGGGTCTGGCCCTCCAGGAGAACCACCCGGTGCTGGTCCCGGTGATCAACCCGGACGTGGCGGTGGACTACGCCGCCTCGCTCGGCGGCCCGGAGCTGGTGCCGGTGGTGATGGGCCGTTCGATGCTGGTGCTGCCGCTGTCCGCCCGGGGCACCGTGCTCGGCATCCTCAAGCTGCTCCGGCTCCCCGACCGGGCGCCGTTCGACCACGCCGACGCCGCCACCCTGCGCGAGCTGGCCGCCCGGGCCGCGCTCTCGCTGGACAACGCCCGGCTGCACCGGATGGAGGCGAAGACCGCCACCATCCTGCAGCGCTCGATGATCCCGACCCGCCCGCCGAAGATCCCCGGCGTGCAGATCGCCCACCGCTACCTGCCCGGCGACCAGAAGGCCGAGGTCGGCGGCGACTGGTTCGACGCGATCCAGCTGCCCGGCAGTCGGGTCGCCCTGGTGGTCGGCGACGTGATGGGCCACGGCCTGCTCTCGGCGGCCGCGATGGGCCGCTTCCGGACCGCGATGCAGACCCTGGCCGCGCTCGACCTGCCGCCGGGTCAGCTGCTGCGCCACCTGGACAACCTGGCCCACAAGCTCGGCGACGACCACCTGGCCACCTGCCTGTACGCGGTCTACGACCCGATCAACCGGACCTGCGAGCTGGCCAGCGCCGGGCACGTGCCGCCGGTGCTGGTGCACCCGGACGGCACCGGCGAGCTGCTGGAGATCCCGTCCGGCGCGCCGATCGGGGTCGGCGGGGTGCCGTTCGTCTCGAAGAAGATCGACGTCTCGGACGGCTCGATGCTGGTGCTCTGCACCGACGGCCTGGTGGAGGTCAGGGGCGGCGACATAGGAGCGGGCCTGGCGGCGCTCTGCGGGAATCTGATCGACCCGAAGCAGAGCCCGGAGGAGGCCTGCGACGTGGTGCTGGAGCGGCTGCACTCGGAGGACCGGCAGGACGACATCGCCCTGCTGGTGGCCCGCTTCGACGGGGTCGCCCCGACCGAGGTGGCGACCTGGGAGCTGGCGGTGGACGAGACCGAGGTCCGCCGGGCCCGCCGGCTGGTCCGCGAGCAGCTCGCCGCCTGGCAGCTGACCGCGCTCACCGACACCGTCGAGCTGCTGGTCAGCGAGCTGGTGACGAACGCCGTCCGGGTCGCCAGGGACCACGTCCAGCTCCAGCTGATCCGGGTGGACAAGCTGCTGGTCGAGGTCAGCGACGACAACCACAACCTGCCCTCGCTGGAGCCGTCCGAGGAGCTGGACGAGAACGGCCGGGGCCTCAACCTGGTGAGCAAGCTGGCCGAGAAGTGGGGCACCGCGCGCAAGGCGGTCGGCAAGGTGGTCTGGTTCGAACTGATGCTGCCGCGAAGCTGACCCGCGAAGCTGGCCAGGGGGTCAGGAGACCACGGCACCGGCGGCGGCCGCCGCCCGGCGGCGCCGTGCCTCGGTGGCGACCGAGGTGGCGGCGCCGACCACGGCCAGCACCCGGGGCCAGAAGTCGCCGAACACCTCGACCGCGGCCGCCAGCAGCACCGCCGCGAGCAGCGCCACCACGTGCTCCAGGCCCGCCAGGTTGGGCAGCACGATCGCCTCACCGATCATCACCGCGGCCACCAGACCGGCCGTCCACCAGGCCCGGCAGCGGATCGCCACCACGATCGCCAGCGCGACCACGGCGGCGGACGGGCCGGTGTCCCGGACGTGGGCCACCGCGGCGGGGAAGCCGAACAGGTGATCCGGGCCGATCGCCACGCCGACCCGGGCGAACAGCGTGCCCGCCAGCGTGCAGACGTACGCCACCACCAGGGTGAGCCGCCGGCCGAGCACCAGCTCGGCGAGGCCGAAGACCAGGAAGACCTGCACCAGCGCGCCCCAGACCGGCAGGTCGAGCGCGGGGACGTACAGCGAGAGCGGGGTGCGCAGCAGCGAGACGTCCAGCGGGAGACCGGCCTTGACCACTCCGACGTGGGTGACGAAGCGCTCCCCGCCGGGCAGGTGCTGGACGATGCTGAAGAGCAGGACCAGCAAGGTGGCGGTGGTGGCCAGTGGGACGGCGGCGAACCGCTTGCGCGCGATCTCCGACCTGAGGGTCGAGAACAGCACACCCCACTCGGCCGCTGCGGCCCGCCTGAGCACTCCGTGCTGCTGGTTCACTGCTGTCCCCGTTCTCACTCCTACATTTCCCGCACACCCATTAATGCGTGGTGTCCTACATCAACAGTAGGTATCCGATAAACGGGCCGCATCAGCTCCTGAGTGGAAGTCAGGTCATCCTCCAGGGGGACAAAACCGGGATTGCCTCCCCCGGTCGGCTGGTAGCGGCCGGAAGTCCTCCGCCCCCCGGCGGAGGACTATCCCTCCCCGCCGCGTTCCGGGACCGGCAAGCTGGCCGCAGCCGCCGAATCGGCGGTGGGCCGGGCGTGCCGACGGCGGAACAGGGCGGGAAGACTGGGGGCGGTGATGAAACCCTCGGCGCGGGCGCTGGCGATGCCGATCCGGGGAATCTCGCTGCTCTTCTCGAACAGCAGATAACGCGGCTCCCAGATGGGCCGGTACTTGGCGTTCGCCCGATAGAGGGACTCGATCTGCCACCAGCGGGAGAAGAAGCCCAGGACGGAGCGCCACAGCCGCAGCACAGGACCGGCGCCGAGCTTCGAGCCGCGCTCGAAGACCGAGCGGAACATCGCGAAGTTCAGCGAGACGCGCTCCAGGTCGACCTCCTTGGCGCGCTGGAGGAGTTCGATCACCATGAACTCCATCAGGCCGTTCTCGGTGTCCCGGGCACGGCGCATCAGGTCCAGCGACAGTCCGTTCGCGCCCCAGGGGACGAAGCTCAGCAGCGCCTGCAGTTCGCCGTCGGCGTCGTGGCACTCGAGCATCACGCAACGGCCGTCGTCCGGGTCGCCGAGGCGGCCCAGCGCCATCGAGAAGCCGCGCTCGGTGGCGCCGTCACGCCAGTGGTCGGCCTTGTGGACCAGCTCGGCCATCTCCGCCTCGGGGATGTCCTCGTGGCGGCGGACCCGGACGGTGTACCCGGCCCGCTTGACCCGGTTGTACGCCTGCCGGACCACCCGCATCGCGCGGCCGTCGAGAGAGAACTCGTCGAGTTCGACGATCGCCTCGTCGCCGAGTTCGAGGGCGTCCAGGCCGTGCCGGGCGTAGATCACGCCGGCGTCCTCGGAGGCGCCCATCACCGCGGGGACCCAGGCGTGCTCGCGGGCCTCGGACAGCCAGGCGTCGATCGCGCCCGGCCAGGCCTCCGGGTCGCCGATCGGGTCGCCGGAGGCGAGCGAGACGCCGCCGAGCACCCGGTAGGCGACGGCCGCCTTGCCGCTGGGGGAGAAGATCACGGCCTTGTCCCGGCGCAGCGCGAAGTAGCCGAGCGAGTCGCGCTCGCCCTGCTTGTCCAGCAGCGTGCGCAGCTGCAGCTCGTCCTCGGGGGTCAGCAGCTCCTGCCCGCGCGGCGAGCGGAACGCCACGTACATCACCAGCAGGAAGAGCACCGCGCTCATCAGGTTGATCGACCCGTTCACCCAGGTGGGGACGGAGATCACGCTGGAGGCGTGCTCGGTCGGCTGGAGCGTGATCATCCGGGCGATCGAGTAGCCGAACCGGTCGCCGAAGCCGGCCCCGGCGACCGTGTTGGTCATCCCGACCAGCAGCGCGCCGATCCCGCCGCCCAGCAGCAGGCCGCCCGCGAAGGCCGCCACCGCCGCCTTCGGGTTGGAGCGGTCACCCTTGGAGGTGAACTCCTTGCGCCCGACCAGCAGGGCCAGGAAGAACAGCCCGGTGAGCACGGTGGAGAAGTAGTTGAACGCGTGGTGGTTGAACCGGACCCCGTCCTCCGTCCAGACCATCGCGGCCAGGTAGAGCAGGAAGAACAGCCCCGAGACCACCGTGTTGAAGATCCACGCGGCCCGCTTGCGACGCCGCATCGCCACCGCGAGCAGCAGCGACAGGACCGCCGAGGTCAGGCCCGCGGTCATCAGGTACGGGGTGAAGTACTCGCCCTCGTTGTGCGTCTGGACCTGGTCCCGGAACGGGACGGCGAGCACCGCCACCACGTTCAGCAGGGCCAGCAGACGCAGGTACCAGACGGTCGCCCGGGCGGCCCTGGGCCGCCAGCGGGCCAGCAGCCGGGCGGCGGCGCCGGGGCGCTCGTCAGGGGTGGTGCTCGGAGGCTCCGGCTTCACGGTGGAGGACACAGCTCAATTCCAAACGATCAGTTGTGGGGGCGCATCCGCACGAGATCACCTACGGGCGGTTACACCGCATTCCATGGTTGCTCACAGCGGATGAGAATTACGTGAACCCGGTAGCGGATTCCGCACCCCGCCGAACGGCGGGGGTGGTCTCCCTCCGGCCGCCGTCACACCCGCTCCGACCTGCCCCTAGGCTCGGAGCACCAGCCGCCCCACCACCCCGAGGGAGAGACCATGACGGCGATCCGCGTCCTGATCGTGGACGACGAGATCCTGGTCCGCTCCGGCCTTGGCCTGATCGTCGGCTCGGCCCCCGACCTGGAGGTGGTCGGCGACTGTTCGGGTGGCCTGGCGGAGGAGAAGGTCACCCAGCTGCGTCCGCACGTGGTGCTGCTCGACATCCGGATGCCCGACCTGGACGGCATCTCGGTGCTGCGCCGGCTGCGCGCCCTGCCGAACCCCCCGGCGGTGGCCATGCTGACCACCTTCGACACCGACGAGTACATCGGCACCGCGCTGCGCGCCGGGGCGGCCGGCTTCATGCTCAAGGACACCGCCCCCGAACAGCTGGTGCACGCCGTCCGGGTGCTGGCGGCCGGCGGCAGCGTGCTCTCGCCGACCGTGGCCCGCACCGTGATCAGCGGCTACGTCGAGGGCGGCGGCCCGGACGCCGAGGCGGCGGCGCTGGCCCGCAGCCTGACGGGGCGTGAGCTGGACGTGCTGGCGCTGCTCGGCGAGGGCCTGTCGAACGCCGAGATCGCCGACCGGCTGTTCCTCGGCACCGGCACCGTCAAGGACCACATCAGCGCCATCCTCGGGAAGCTCGGCGCCGCCAACCGGGTGCAGGCCGCCGTGCTGGCCAACCGCGCCGGGCTGGTCCGGACCCCGCCCGAGCCGGGCGCATGAGAGCCACCGCCAGAGCCCGGCTGACCGCGCCCTGGCCGATGCTGCTGCTGCCGGTGCTGCTGGCCGCCATGGACGCCGCGCTGGTCGCCAAGAACTCCTCCTGGTGGGAACTCACGCTCTCCGGGCTGGCCACCGGGGCGCTGCTGCTGCGCCGGCGCTGCCCGCTGCTGACCCTGCTGCTGGTGCTGCCCGGCACCTTCGTGAACTACATCTGGATCGCCCCGATCACCGCGGTCTACTCGGTCGCCGCGTACCGGCCCGGGCTGCGCACCACCACACTCTGCGCCAGCGTCTTCGCGCTGGTCGAGTTCTTCCACTGGCCGCTGGAGGACCACCCGCTGGCGCTCGACCGGGACAACGCGCTGTACGCCATCCAGTGCGTGATGCTCGGCGCCGCACCGGCCGCGATCGGCCTGCTGGCCAGGACCAGGACCGAACTGGCCGCCCGGCTGGACGAGCTGACCGAGGGTCGGCACCGGGAGAACCGGCTGCTCGCCGACCGGGTGCTGAGCACCGAGCGGGCCCGGCTGGCCCGGGAGATGCACGATGTGGTCTCGCACCAGGTCAGCCTGATCAGCATTCAGGCCGGGGCGCTCCAGGTGAGCACCGCCGACCCGGCCGCGCAGGCCACCGCGCGGACCATCCGGGAGCTCTCGGTACGCACCCTGGAGGAGCTCCGGCAGATGGTCGGGGTGCTCCGCGCGGCCGGCGTACGGAGCGCTGATCCGCTCGCCCCGCAGCCCCGGCTGGCCGATCTGCCCCGGCTGATCGAGAACAGCGGACTGACCGTCAGCAGCAGCCTGGTGTCCGGGGACCGGCCCTGGCCGGAGGCGGTCGAGCGGGCCGCCTTCCGGACCGTCCAGGAGGCGCTCACCAACATCAGCAAGCACGCCCCCGGCGCGGCCGTGGAGGTCCGGCTCAGCACCCGCGGCACCCGGCTGCAGGTCGAGGTCAGGAACGGCCCGCCGACCCGGCCGGCGGACACCGCGCAGGCCCTGCCAGGCGGCGGTCACGGCCTGGTCGGGCTGCGCGAGCGGGCCGTCCTGCTGGGCGGCAGCCTGCTCGCGGCGCCCACCCCGGAGGGCGGTTTCGTGGTCCGGGCCGAGCTGCCCGCGGCGGGGGAATAGCGAACGGCGCCCTCCCGTGAAGCACGGGAGGGCGCCGGAGTACTACCGGGGACGGGTCAGCTGTAGTAGCCGAACAGGTCCACGATGACCTGGGTGGTGCCGCCGCTGGACGCGGCGAGGTCGACCACGCCGTCCTTGATCGGCACGGTCACCAGGTTGGCGATCGTCTTGCCCTTCGACCAGTTCAGGTTCGAGGAGCCCGGGCGGGCGGTGTTGCCCGGCCAGACGTTCAGGTAGCCGCCGTCGGTGGTCTCGGTCACCGTGACGTTGAGCACCACCGAGGTGGCGCCCTTGAGCGCGCCGTTGTCGTCCAGGTTGAGGTGCACCACCTGGTTGTTGGTCAGCGCGGCGGGCTGGGGCGCACCCTGGCCGCTACGGGTGTCCATCAGCCGCTTCGGGCCCGCGTTGTGGAACTTGCCGCCGGCCGCGTCGGCCGAGAAGTAGCCGAACACGTCGGCGATCACGTCGACCCGGCCGCCACTGCCGTTGAACAGGCTGACCTTGCCGTTGGCACCGACCGGCACGATCACCAGGTTCGGCACCACCTGCCCGGGCACCCAGTTCAGGTTGGACGAGACCGGGCGGGGCTGGCCGGACGGCCAGGCGGTCAGGTAACCGCCGCCCTGGGCGCGGTCGACCGTGGTGTTCAGGATCACCGCGGTGATCCCGGAGGCGGGCAGACCGGCCCGGCCGGAGACCTGGAGGTCCAGCGACTGGCCGGCGGCCAGGGTGCTCGCGTTCTCCCGGGTGTCCAGCAGCCGGGTCGGGCCCGCCGGGGTGAGGGTCGAACCGCTGGTGCCCGCGACGTAGTAGCCGGAGATGTCCGCGATGAAGTGCGACGGCGAGCCGCTGCCGTTGAACAGGTTGACCTTGCCGTCCGCGCCGATCGGCACGGTGACCAGGTTCGGCACGGTCAGACCGCCGGCCCAGTTCAGGTTGGACGAGGTCGGCTTGGGCGTCCCCGAGGGGTACGCGGTGAGGTAGCCGCCCGCGGCGACGTCGGTGACCGTGACGTTCAGCACCGCGGCGGTGGCACCCGCGGGCACCCCGGCCCGGCCGGTGACCTGGACCGACGCGGTGCCGAGGCCGGCCACCTTGCCGGTGTCCCGGGTGTCCAGCAGACGCTCCGGCTGGACCGGCTTGAAGGTACCGGCCGGCTGCACCGGCAGCGCCTGGCAGAGCGCGTTGATCAGGCCCCGGCCCTTCGGCGAACCCGCGCCGGAGGCCAGGTCGTACCCGGCCGCGGCGGCGTACTTGCCCACCCCGCCGATGTCGTTGTTGCCGAGGGTGACGTCGTTCAGCGCGGAGCTGTTGCCGGTCAGGGCGCGCAGCTTCGGGTTGAGGTAGCCGACCGGGCCCTTGGCGGCGCACGCGGTGGAGGCGTTGGCCTGCGCGATCAGCGCGGCCCACAGCGGGGCGGCGCCGCTGGTGCCGCCGTAGATGCCGATGTACGCGGTGCTGGCGGTCGCGTAGTCCGCCACCAGGTAGCCGACGTTCGGGTCGGCCAGCGCGGAGACGTCCGGGACCTGACGGCAGGTCTGGCCGGCCACGGCGCCGCACAGGTTGCTGTAGCCGGGGGCGGTGGCCGAGTTCCACGGGAAGGTGGTGTTGCTCAGTGCCCAGCGGGTGGAGACGCCACCGCCGCCACCGCCGCCACCGGTGTTCCAGACCGAGATCGGGCCGGGGAACTTGCCCAGGCCGCTGTGCGAGGTGCCGCCGATGCCGGTGGCGTACGGCTGCGAGGCCGGGCTGTCCACGTTCAGCAGGGTCGGGTTCTCCGAGCCGCAGTCGGTCGAGCCCGCGTCGCCGGAGGCGACCACCACGGACTGGCCCTGGGCGGCGGCCTGCTGGAGCGTCAGGTTCAGCGTGTTCTCGGCCGAGCTGTCGCGGCGCGCCTCGCAGCGGCCCCAGCTCACCGAGATCACCTGGGCGCGGTTCTCGTCGACCACACGCCGGTAGGTGTCCAGGACGCCCTGGCCGGTGTTCGCGCCCTGGTAGACCAGGATCGAGGCGCCGGGGGCGAGGCTGGCGATGGTCTCCACGTCGAGCGCGGTCTCGCCGCCCTCGCCGTTCTCGACGTCCGGCGGGGCGTCCACGCCACCGACCCGGACGTTGCTGACCGCGGCCTTGGTGCCGTTGCAGGCCTGGTAGGCCTGGATCGCCTCGTACGAGTAGTTCTCGAAGGAGATCACCGCGACGGTGCTGCCGGCCGCGCCGTCCGCGAGCCCGTTGACGTCGTACGCCTCGGCCAGTGCGCCCGAGCTGTAGTAGTCCACGCCGTCGTAGCGGGCGTCGCTGTTCTGGTTCGGCGTGGCCAGGAAGTTCCGCCAGCTGCTGCACAGGCTCGGGGTGGAGCCGATGTTGCGCGGCTCCACGCCGGTCGCGTCCGTCCTGGGGACCGCGATGCGCTGCTTGAGGGCGTTCCGCGGCTTCTGCTTGCCGACCGTCTCCAGGCCGGTCACACCGGCCACCAGCTTGGCGGCGCCGCCGCGCAGGGCCGGGGCCTCGGTGTTGGCGAGGGCGGTCGAGCCATCGGCCAGCCGGTAGCCGGCGAAGCCGGTGTCGAAGGCCTTGGCGGCCTGCTCGACAGTGGCCTTCACCGGGATGGTCAGGCCGTTGGCCCCGACCTCACCCGGCGTCAGACCGGCGGCCCGGAGCGCCTTGCGGACACTCTCGACGGCGGCCGGGGTGGCACCGAAACGTCGGCCGAACTCGCCGGTGGCCAGGTACTGGCCGTACTGCGGCGAGCCCGGGGTGGAGACCGCGTTGACGAAGCCCGCGAGCTCCGCCGCGTTGCGCGGCTCCAGGGTGATGCTCAGGTCCAGCTCGGTGCCACCGGTGGGCGCGTCCGTCCGGACGGCACCCTTCGGGGCCACCGGGGCGCTGCCGACCCGCTCGGTCGCGCTGTCGGCGGCGGTCGCGGTGGCGACCGGCAGGCCGGCTCCGGCGACCAGGGCCGCCGTCGCGGCTATCAGTGCGGTGGCGCGGCCGGCTGACCGTCGTGCTCGTTGCATCCGCGTTCTCCTTGGGATGGGTGGGTGCGGAAACGCGGAGAAATCCGACAGATCGTCACCTTGATGGCTGCTCAACCCCCGTCGGCGCAGACCAATTCATCCAAAAGCAGGAAGAAACGGACATGCCACCGAACAGTCGAACGGACTTCCCCCAGAGAGGTTGTACCAGGCCCAAATGACAGTTCGGACACGGGACGGCCGGTCCGCCGCACTACTCCGTCCGGCCCTGATCCTCCGTCAATCCGACGAACCCGTCCGGACCTGGCACGACCGGCCGGTCCCGGGAAAAACAAGAAAGGGTGCCTCTCTTTCGAGAGGCACCCTTTGCTGGTGCGCGAGGGGGGAGTTGAACCCCCACGCCCTTTCGGGCACTGGAACCTGAATCCAGCGCGTCTGCCTATTCCGCCACCCGCGCATGGGTGTCGCCGTAAGTTCTTCCGACTGGCTCGACCTGAGTCTCGCTGGCCTTCCGTCCGGCTGCCTTGCGGCTGCCCCTTCCGACGTGGAAAACATTAGCACGACCTGCGGGTGCACTACGAATCCCTTCCCGCGGCGGTCCGCAACCGGAGCGCGGCAGTCGGCGGAGCACCCCGATCGGGGGCCGGTCGGGTGCAGGCGAACGGGTGAGCGAGGGGTGAGCCCGGCCCGCTCCGGGTAGCCCTGGCTTGCGGCCCGCCGTGCCCGGGGAACCGTACGGATGGCCCCGGCGTGGATACGATCAGCACGGAAGTACCGCTGTCGGTCCCCGAGCAGCGGCCGGATCGGACCCCTAGGAAGGGGGTGCCCCAGTGGGAGTACTGAAGAAGTTCGAGCAGCGACTCGAAGGTCTCGTGAACGGCACCTTCGCCAAGGTGTTCAAGTCCGAGGTCCAGCCCGTGGAGATCGCGGGCGCGCTCCAGCGCGAGTGCGACAACAACGCCACCATCTGGAACCGCGACCGCACCGTGGTGCCGAACGACTTCATCGTCGAGCTCAGCCCGCACGACCACGAGCGGCTCAGCCCCTACTCGGGCCAGCTCGGCACCGAGCTGGCCGGGATGGTGCGCGAGTACGCCGAGGCGCAGCGGTACAGCTTCATGGGGCCGCTCCAGGTCAGCCTGGAGAAGGCGGACGACCTGGACACCGGGCTCTACCGGGTGCGCAGCCGCACGCTGGCCTCCGAGCAGCCGCCCGCGCCGCCGGCCCCCGCACCGGGAGCCCCGCCCGGGTACGGCCGACCGCCGACCCCGCCGGCCCCCGGCGCACCGTGGCAGCAGCAGGGCGCGGCCCCGTACGGTGCGCCGCCGCCACCCGCCGCGCCCCCGTCGATGCCTCCGACGCCCCCTCAGCCGGGCGGCAACGTCCGGCCGTTCCCCGGGGCGGGCCACACCGGCGCCGCCACCCGGCGCTGGATCGAGGTCAACGGGCAGCGGCACCAGATCACCGGGAACGCCTGCGTGCTCGGCCGCTCCACCGAGGCCGACGTGCGGATCGACGACCCCGGGGTCTCCCGCAAGCACGCCGAGATCCGTCCGGGGACACCCGCGATGGTGCTGGACCTCGGCTCGACCAACGGCATCGTGGTGGACGGACAGCACACCCAGCGCGCTACGCTCCGCGACGGCTCACGGATCGTCCTGGGCAGCACCACCATCGTCTACCGACAGGTCGAAGGGTAGAGCGCGCGGTTATGTCAGAACTGACCCTGACGGTCATGCGGCTGGGCTTCCTGGCTGTGCTGTGGCTGTTCGTCATCGTGGCCGTGCAGGTGATCCGCAGTGACCTGTTCGGCACCAAGGTGAACCAGCGCACCGCCCGCCGCTCGGCCGCCCCGGCGCCCGCGACGGCCGGTCCCGGCGGGCCCGCCAGGCCGCCGCAGCAGTCGTCCGGGCCGCCCACCCAGGGCGGTCGCCGCCGCGGCGGGCCGACCCAACTCGTGGTCGTCCAGGGCTCGTTGGCCGGCACCACGGTCGCCCTGCAGGGGCAGACCATCACCCTGGGCCGGGCCCATGACTCCACGATCGTGCTGGACGACGACTACGCGTCCTCCCGTCATGCCAGGATCTATCCGGATCAGACTGGGCAGTGGACGGTCGAGGATCTAGGCTCCACCAACGGCACCTATCTGGACCGGCAGCGGCTCACCACGCCGACGCCGCTCCAACCGGGCATGCCGATCCGAATCGGCAGGACCGTCATCGAACTGCGGAAGTAGCGGCGCATGAGGGACAGCACACCGTCCACCCGAAGGAGGGCTCGGACCGCATGAGTCTCGTGCTGCGCTTCGCCGCCGGATCCCACAAGGGGCTGATCCGGGAGGGGAACGAGGACTCCGGCTACGCCGGCCCGCGGCTGTTGGCGGTGGCCGACGGCATGGGCGGGGCGGCGGCCGGCGAGGTCGCCTCCTCCGAGGTGCTCGGTTCGATCGTCCGGCTGGACGAGGACGTACCCGGCGCCGACCTGCTCACCCTGCTGAACGACGCGGTGCACGGCGCCAACGAGCGGCTGCGTCAGATGGTCGACGAGGACCCGCAGCTCGAGGGCATGGGCTGCACCCTGACCGCGATGCTGTGGACGGGTCAGCGGATGGGCCTGGTGCACATCGGCGACTCCCGCGCCTACCTGCTGCGGGACGGCTCGCTCAGCCAGATCACCCAGGACCACACCTGGGTGCAGCGGCTGGTGGACGAGGGCCGGATCACCCCGGAGGAGGCCGAGACCCACCCGCAGCGCTCCCTGCTGATGCGCGCGCTGGACGGCCGCGGCCAGGTCGAGCCCGACCTGTCGATCCGTGAGGTCCGGGCCGGCGACCGCTACCTGATCTGTTCCGACGGGCTGTCGGGCCCGGTCAGCCACCAGACCCTGGAGGAGACGCTCGGGAGTTTCTACTCCCCCGAGCAGACCGTCCAGGAGCTGATCCAGCTGGCACTGCGCGGCGGCGGCCCGGACAACATCACCTGCGTGGTGGCGGACGTGCTCGACGTCGGCGCCACCGACCTGCTGAGCGGCGGCCTCGCCGATGTCCCGATCGTGGTGGGCGCGGTGGCCGACACCCCGCCGGGCGCCACCGACCAGGCGATCCTGAACACCCCGGCCGGCCGCGCGGCCGGTCTGGGCCGGCCGGCCGCCCCGCAGGGCGCCTTCGGCCCGGCCGACGGCTACCAGCCCGGTTTCGGCCCCGCCGAGGGCTACGCCGCGCAGCAGGGTTACGACGAGTACGAGGAGGACCGGCCGCGCCGCAAGCGCCGCTGGCTCAAGTTCTCGGTCGCCCTGCTGGTGCTGCTCGGGCTGCTCGGCGGCGCCGGGTACTTCGGCTGGCGCTGGACCCAGGACCAGTACTACGTCGGCGCGGACGGCGACTCGGTCGCGGTCTACCGGGGCATCAACCAGAACCTGGCCGGGCTCGACCTGTCCTCGGTCTACCGTCAGCACAGCGAGGTCGAGCTGAAGTTCCTGCCCGCCTACCAGCGGACCCAGGTGACCAAGACCATCCAGGCCACCAGCCTGACCGATGCCGAGGACCAGGTGAAGCAGCTGGGCGAGCAGGTGGCCGTCTGCAAGAAGGTGGCCGCCACGCCGCCCGGCACCGCACCGACCCTGAACGAGCAGGAACAGAAGCTGGCCTCCTCCTGCCCGACCCAGTAGCGACACCGACCTCCAGCTGGTCCCACGCCGTCGGGGAGCGGCCGTCACGTGAGCACCTTTGACCTGAGCAGTAGTCAGACCGGTGGTGAGTCCCCTCGCACCAAACGCAGGGAGAACACCACCATCACCCCCCAGGGCGCCCCCAACCGCCGCAACACCGAGCTGGTCCTGCTCGCCTTCGCGGTCGTGCTGCCGATGCTGGCGTACGCCAACGTCGGCCTGGCGATGGACGGCAAGCTGCCCTCCGGAATGCTGGGCTACGGCCTCGGCATGGGGGCGCTCGCGCTGGTCGCCCACCTGGTGATGCGACGCTTCGCGCCGTACGCCGACCCGCTGCTGCTGCCGTTGGCCACCCTGCTGAACGGCCTCGGGCTGGTGATGATCTGGCGGCTCGACAAGGCCGGCAGCCTGCTCCGGAAGAACTTCCCGGCGGCCTCCAACCAGTTGATGTGGTCGGCCCTCGGGGTGGCGCTGTTCATCGGCGTGGTGATGGTGCTCAAGGACCACCGGATCCTCCAGCGCTACACCTACATCTCGATGGTGGTAGCCCTGGTGCTGCTGGCCGCCCCGGCCTTCTTCCCCAGCCGGGACGAGGACTTCGGCGCCAAGATCTGGATCCGGTTCGGCTCCTTCTCGATCCAGCCGGGCGAGTTCGCCAAAATCATCCTGACCGTGTTCTTCGCCGGCTACCTGATGGTCAAGCGGGACGCGCTGGCGCTGGCCAGCCGCCGCTTCATGGGGATGTACCTGCCGCGCGGGCGCGACCTGGGGCCGATCATCGTGGTCTGGCTGCTGTCGATCCTGATCCTGGTGTTCGAGACCGACCTCGGCAGCTCGTTCCTGTTCTTCGGCCTGTTCGTGGTGATGCTCTACGTCGCCACCGAGCGGACCAGCTGGATCGTCTTCGGTCTGCTGATGTCGATCAGCGGCGCGGCCCTGGTGGCCACCTCCGAGCCGCACGTGAAGACCCGGATCGACGCCTGGCTGGACCCGATGCGCGCGTTCGCCCCCAACCCGCCGAAGACCGCCACCGAGCAGATCGGCCAGACCCTGATGGCCTTCGGCTCCGGTGGCACCACCGGCACCGGGCTCGGCCAGGGGCGGTCCTGGCTGATCCAGTTCGCCGCCAAGAGCGACTTCATCCTCGGCTCGTTCGGCGAGGAGCTCGGGCTGACCGGCATGATGGCGATCTTCCTGCTCTACGGCCTGATCGTGCAGCGCGGTCTGCGGACGGCGGTCGCCACCCGCGACCCGTTCGGCAAGCTGCTCGCGGTCGGCCTGTCCTCCGCCTTCGCGCTCCAGGTCTTCGTGGTGGCCGGCGGTGTCACCGGGCTGATCCCGCTGACCGGTATGACCATGCCCTTCCTGGCCCAGGGCGGTTCCTCGCTGGTGGCCAACTGGGCCCTCATCGCCATCCTGCTGAAGATCAGCGACAGCGCCCGCCGCCCCGCCGCCGAGCCGGCACCGACCACCACGGTGGACGGCGCGACCGAACCGACCAGGGGAGCCCTCGCGTGAACAAGCCGATCCGACGGGTCTCGATCTTCTGCCTGGTCCTGGTGCTGGCGCTGATGGTCCGGGTCAACTGGGTGCAGGGCGTGCAGGCCGAGGCCTGGGCGAGCAACACGCACAACGACCGGAACAAGTACGACCGGTACGCCTACCCGCGCGGCAACATCATCGTGGCGGGCGGCCAGCCGATCACCAAGTCCGACTTCGTCAACGGGTACCGCTACAAGTACAAGCGCTCCTGGGTGGACGGCCCGCTGTGGGCCCCGGTCACCGGCTACTCCTCGCAGGCCTTCGGCACCAGCCAGCTGGAGTCGCTCTCCGACGGCATCCTGTCCGGCTCCGACTCCCGGCTGTTCTTCCGGAACACCCTGGACATGATGACCGGCAAGGAGAAGCAGGGCGGCGACGTGGTCACCACCCTGAACGCCAAGGCGCAGAAGGCCGCGTACGACGCGCTCGGCGCCAAGAAGGGCGCGGCGGTCGCGATCGACCCGCGCACCGGGGCGATCCTGGCGCTGGTCTCCACCCCGTCCTACGACCCCGGCCGCTTCGCGGGCACCGGCGGGGAGGACGAGAAGGCCTGGAAGGAGCTCAACGCCGACCCGAACAAGCCGATGCTCAACCGGGCGCTGCGCGAGACGTACCCGCCGGGCTCGACCTTCAAGCTGGTGACCGCCGCGGCCGCGTTCGAGAACGGCCGCTACCAGAACATCGAGGACGTCACCGACACCCCGGACCACTACGTCCTGCCGAACACCAACGTCGAGCTGAAGAACGCCTCGGCCGACGAACCCTGCGCGAAGGCCACCGTCAAGACCGCGATGGACTTCTCCTGCAACACCGTCTTCGGCAAGATCGGCGCCGAGCTGGGCGGCGAGAAGATGCGCACCCAGGCCGAGCGGTTCGGGTTCAACAACCCCGGCATCAACGTGCCGATCCGCGCCTCCGAGTCGTACTTCCCCCCGAAGTCCAGCGCCGACGGCACCGCGATGGACTCGATCGGCCAGCACGACACCCGGGCCACCCCGCTGCAGATGGCGATGGTCGCCGCGGCGATCGCCAACGACGGCCGGCTGATGGCGCCGTACCTGGTGGACGAGGAGCGCGCGTCCAACCTCACCACCATCTCCAAGCACTCCGAGCGCCAGCTCAGCCAGGCGGTCAGCCCGGCCACCGCGCAGAAGCTCCAGCAGCTGATGGAGAGCGTGGTGCAGAACGGCACCGGCAAGAAGGCCCAGATCGACGGCCTGAAGGTGGGCGGCAAGACCGGCACCGCCCAGCACGGCGAGAACAACGCCGGGCTGCCGTTCGCCTGGTTCATGTCCTACGCCAAGGCGCCCGACGGCCGGCAGGTCGCGGTCGCGGTGGTGGTCGAGGACGGCTCCACCGAGCGGGAGCAGATCAGCGGCGGCGGACTGGCCGCCCCGATCGCCAAGGCCGTGATGAAGGCGGCGCTGGACCGCTAGCCGGATTCCGTTCCGACCCGGTCGGTCCTTTGTCACAATGGGACCCGCCCGGTCGGTACCGGTCCGGTCTCAGCCTGCGGGCTGTTCCGGCCCCCTCAGGTTGGGCGGGTAGCGTATCCGCAAGCAGCGGGTCCGCCCACCGCCGCCCACGGCTCCGGCCGTGGGGCCGACGTCACAGAACCGAGGTGACGGCGGCAGCGTCCAACACAGCGTGCGGGGACCACCTACGTCACATCCTCACCAGCCGGTGGGGGAGAGGGTCGGAACTATGGAAGAGCCTCGTCGCCTCGGCGGCAGGTACGAGCTCGGCGGCGTCCTCGGACGTGGCGGCATGGCCGAGGTGTACCTCGCCCATGACACCCGGCTCGGCCGCTCCGTCGCCGTGAAGACGCTCCGCGCCGACATGGCCCGCGACCCGTCGTTCCAGGCCCGGTTCCGCCGCGAGGCCCAGTCCGCGGCCTCGCTGAACCACCCCACGATCGTCGCCGTGTACGACACCGGCGAGGACTACATCGACGGCATCTCCATCCCCTACATCGTGATGGAGTACGTCGAGGGGTCCACCCTGCGCGAGCTGCTGCACTCCGGGCGGCGGCTGCTGCCCGAGCGCGCGCTCGAGATGACCATCGGCATCCTGCAGGCGCTCGAGTACTCGCACCGCGCCAACATCGTGCACCGCGACATCAAGCCCGCCAACGTGATGCTGACCCGGCAGGGCAACGTCAAGGTGATGGACTTCGGCATCGCCCGCGCGATGGGCGACGCCGGCATGACGATGACGCAGACCTCGGCCGTTATCGGCACCGCCCAGTACCTCTCCCCGGAGCAGGCCAAGGGCGAGACCGTCGACGCCCGCTCCGACATCTACTCGGCCGGCTGCCTGCTGTACGAGCTGCTCGCCGTGCGCCCGCCGTTCGTCGGCGACTCCCCCGTCGCGGTCGCCTACCAGCACGTCCGCGAGGAGCCCCTGCCGCCCTCGACGTACGACCCGGAGCTGCGCCCCGAGATCGACGCGATCGTGCTCAAGGCGCTGGCCAAGGATCGGGACTACCGGTACCAGAGCGCCGACGAGATGCGCGACGACATCGAACGCTTCCTCGACGGCCTCCCGGTCGCCGCCGCCCAGCAGGCCGCCGCCTACGGCGCCGCCGGGTACGGCTACGACCAGCAGGGCTACCCGAACGCCCAGCACGACCCGTACGGCCAGACCAACCTGCTGCCCCAGCAGGGCGCGGCCGGCCCGACCACCATGCTGCCGCAGGTCGGCGCCCAGCAGCCGGGCTACGGCTACCAGGACGACGGCTACGGCAACGGCGGGAACGGGAACGGCGGCTACGACGACTACGACCGCGGTCGCGGCCGACAGCCGAAGAAGAGCAACAACACCTCCTGGGTGATCCTGGCGATCGCCGCGGTGCTGGTGCTGGTCGGCGCCTACTTCGTGGTCGACGCGATGACCAAGGGCGGCGGCGCCAGCGGCGGCAAGGTGACCGCCCCCCAGCTGGTCGGGCTGACCCTGGACGACGCCAAGACCAAGGCCAGGAACGTCAACGAGAAGCTCCAGGTGGTCACCGGCGACGAGATCGCCTGCCCGGACGCCGCGGTGAAGAAGGGGCAGATCTGCCTCCAGGACGTCCCCGCCAACACCCAGGTCGCCGCTGACTCCAAGATCAGGGTGCAGGTCTCCAGCGGCCCGGCCACCGCCGACGTCCCCGACCTGACCGGCAAGACCAAGGACGCCGCGACGGACGCCCTGACCAAGGCCGGCTTCCAGCTCGGCAAGGTCACCTCCGAGGCCAGCGACACCGTCGCCCCGGACAAGGTCATCCGGTACGACCCGGTCGGCAAGGCCGCCCCCACCAGCGCCATCAACCTGGTGATCTCGGCCGGCCAGTCCAAGGTCAACGTGCCCGGCGTGGTCGGCCAGACCGAGGACGCCGCCCGGCAGGCCCTGGAGACCGCGGGCTTCCAGGTCGAGGTCAAGACCACCCCGACCCAGGACCAGTCCAAGATCGGCCAGGTCACCTCCCAGGACCCCAAGGCCAACCAGAAGGCCGCCCCGAACAGCAAGGTCACCCTGACCGTCTACAAGGCCGCCGACAAGGTCCAGGTCCCCGACATCAAGGGCAAGACCGTCAAGGACGCCACCGCCGCCCTCAAGTCCCAGGGCCTCGAGTGGACCTTCGCCGGCGCCGGCGGCGACACCGCCAACGTCGTCGTCAACACCAACCCCGGCCCCAACACCCTGGTGGACGCCGGCACCCCCATCCAGCTCTACACCATGCCCCCCAAGCCCGGCTCCTCCTCCCCACCCCCGGGCAACAACTGACAGACCGTGAGGGGCCGCCCAGCTGGGCGGCCCCTCACGCGTTCCCGGTCAGCGCCGCCGACGACGCCCGCCGTGCGGCGACGCGAGCATCGTGCACAGCAGATCCACCCGCCCGCCCAACGTCCGCACCTCCCCCTGGCAGGACGCCATCCGGACGCTCAGCCCGGCTATCATCTCCCGGTCCAACCGGGCCTGACGGTGCATCGCCAGCACCAACACCCTGAGCTCGGCCACCTCCGCCCGCAGCTGCGCAACCTCCCGCCGCAGCGCGGCGGTGTCCTCCCCCGACCCGTCGGCCAGCTCCAACAGCTCCCGGCGGACGGCTCGGGCCACGGCGCTGCCACGCAGCAGCATGGCGACGTTGAGCACCGCCCTGCGGGGGAAAATCCCCAGGCCGGATCCGGGGGCTTTAGTCTCCTTCATGTTGAAGGAGACAAACTCCCGCAGGTCAGCGCCCTTGAGCACGTGGTAGCCGTGCTCCGTCAACTCCGCCCGGTGCCTGTGCACCAGGCTTTCCACAGCCTTGTCCCCAACCTCGAAGTAGTCGGCAACCATCCGCCCGGTGACGTGCACCCCGTCCGGGAGCAGCAGCAGCGCCTTGACCCGGTCGAGCAGCTCGGTCCGCTCGACCATCCCGCCGCGCATCGTCCGGGACTCCAGCAACACCGCTTCACGGTCCATGATTCTCACCTCGGTCGTACGGCCCGGGCCCTGGTGGCCCGGCACCGCCCTACCAAACGAGGAGTTCTGACTGGCCGTCACTGCCCCAGCCGAGCGCACGGGTGTGCCCCGGGAGCGCTCACCGGCCGGAACACACCAGGTCAGCGCAGCTCCGCCGGCGGCGTCCGGTCGGCGTCCACCGGGTCCACCCGGGTCAGCGAGGCCCAGACCGCCATCCGGTAGCGGGAGGTGTAGACGGGCGTGCAGGTGGTCAGGGTGAGGTAGCGGCCGGGGCCGGTGTACGGGGAGCCCTTGGGGATCGGGGCGATGATGCCGGTGTCGTACTTGGAGGTCTGTGGGAGGGCGCCGTCGACCCGGTAGACGTACCAGTGGTCGCGGGTCTCGACGACGACGGCGTCGCCCGGGGCGACCTTGTCCAGGTCGTGGAAGCGGGCGCCGTGGCCGTCGCGGTGGGCGGCCAGGGTGAAGTTGCCCTGGGCGTCCCAGGGCATCGCGGAGCGGTACGGGCCCTCGTAGACCCCGGCGACGCCCTCGTTGAGTATCGCCGGTTCGGTGCCCATCCGGATCAGCGTCTGGTTGCCCTTGCCGAGGGCGGGGACGTGCAGGAAGCCGATGCCGTCACCGACGGCGTACACCGGCGGGCCGGCGGCCGCCGGAGCCCCGGGCACGGCCGGGGCCGCGGACCAGGTGTCCCGCAGCCGGTCGGTGGCGGTGTCCGCCTGACGGTCCGCCACCACCCCGGTCCACCACAGCGAGTAGCCGACGAAGAGGGCCAGCACCAGCCCGGCGGTGATCAGCAGCTCGCCGACCACGCCCAGCACGGCCGCGCCCCGACTGCGGCGCCCGGTAGCGGAGGTGAGCTGGCTCTCCACGGTGTGCCCCTCTGTCGGCCTGTCAGCCGTTCAGTGCGGCGGGCTGTCCCTGGCTCCTCGGTCGTTCCTCGACCATCTTGCCAAAGACGATCAGCCTTCCCCTGGCACTGAACTCCGGCGTGCATGTCGTGAGGGTGATGTAGCGGCCCGCCTCCTTGAAGGGCGAGCCCTTCGGCACCGGCTGGATCACCGTGACGTTCGACGGCGGGGTCTCCGGGATGCCGCCCGCGACCTGGTAGGTGAAGTACGAGGTCGCGGTCTCCACCACGATCTGGTCGCCGGGCACCAACTGGCCGATCTTCCGGAACGGCTGACCGTGCGTCGTACGGTGCGCGGCGATCGCGAAGTTGCCGGCCTTGTCGGCGGGCATCGCGGTGCCGGTGTAGTGGCCGACCAGGCCCTTGTCGAGCACCTTCTCCTTCACCGTGCCCTCGGCGATCGGGTACTTCAGGCCGAGCTTGGGGATGTACAGGATCGCGAAGCCCTGCCCAGGCTCGAAGGCGCCCACCGGCGGCGGGCTCGCCCCGGGCGCGGGGGTGGCGGGCGGTGTCTGGAGCGCCTGGCTCCACTGCTGCTCCAGCTGGCTGCGGGTGCCGTCGGCGGCCGCGTCGGCCTGCACGTTGGTCCACCACAGCTGGTACGAGACGAACAGCAGCATCACCAGGCCGAGCGTGATGAACAGCTCACCGACCACCCGGGCCGCCACCACCCGGCGGCGCTCCTTGGGCCGGGCCACGCCCACGCCGGCCCGCCCGGCGGCCCGGCGGCGGCCGCTGCCCGAACTCAGCCCGGTACGGCGCCGGTCGGCCCGCCGCCCCGGCGGGGGCAGCACCTGGGAGGGCACCACCCGCAGCTGCATGGTCCGGTCGTCGGACCAAGGCTGGTCCTCGACCGGCTCGTAGACTCCCCAGTCACCCGCTCCGCCCGCCGGATCGCCCTGCGCGCGCCCCTCCGGGCGTACCGCCGTCACGGCTCAGCCCCGGCCGATCACCGGGGCGAGCCCGGCCGAGCGGCCGACCGCCTCCGGGTAGCCGCACTCGGCCAGCCAGTTGGCCAGCATCCGGTGCCCGCCCTCGGTGAGCACCGACTCCGGGTGGAACTGCACGCCCTCGACCGGGAGCTCACGGTGCCTCAGGCCCATGATGACCCCGCTGGCGGTCTCCGCGGTGACGTCCAGCTCGGCCGGCACGGTGGCCGGCTCGACCGCGAGCGAGTGGTAGCGGGTGGCGGTCAGCGGCGAGGGCAGCCCGGCGAACACGCCGCCGTCCCGGTGGGTGACCGGCGAGACCTTGCCGTGCAGCAGCTCGGGCGCCCGGCCGACCACCGCGCCGTACGCCACCGCGATCGACTGCAGGCCCAGGCAGACGCCGAACAGCGGCAGCCCGATCCGGGCGCAGTGGTGCACCATCTCGATGCAGACCCCGGCCTCCTCGGGCGCCCCGGGGCCGGGGGAGAGCAGCACCCCGTCGAAGCCCAGCGCGCCGTCCCGGCGGACGGCGTGATCCACCGTCACCTCGTCGTTGCGGACCACCTCGCAGGTGGCGCCGAGCTGGTAGAGGTACTGGACCAGGTTGAAGACGAAGCTGTCGTAGTTGTCGACCACGAGAATCCGGGGCGGGTTGCCTGCGGCGGTCATCGGTGCGCTACTCCTGGGCTGGTACTGGTCGGACCGGTGGAGGTGACGCGGCTCAGCCGACGCCGCTGCCCTCGTCCACCGTGACGTCACCGAAGGGGAGCAATGGTTCCGCCCACGGGAAGACGAACTGGAACAGGACGTAGACCACTCCGAGCACCAGCAGCAGCGCGAGCACCGCGCGGACAGCAGCGTTCCCCGGCAGGTGCCGCCAGATCCAGCCGTACATGGTGCTCCTCGGAGTTCGGGTCGGGGTCAAGAGTAGACGGCGGCCCCCGCCGGGCAGGTGCGCTGTCCCGTTACTGACCGGAAGCCGTGCGCAGGTCGACCGTTCCGGTGTATCCGGGCACCGCGAGGTCGTTGCTCTCCTGGAGCTTCCAGCCGAGGCCGTACGCCTCGACGTACTGGAGGTAGTTGGCGATGGTCGGGTCGGCGTTGACCGCGGACCGCAGCCGGTCGGTCTTCCCGACCGCCTTGATCACGTACGGCGGGGAGTAGACCCGGCCCTGCAGCAGCAGGGTGTTGCCGACGCAGCGGACCGCGCTGGTGGAGATCAGCCGCTGGTCCATCACCTGGATGCCCTCGGCGCCGCCCCGCCAGAGCGCGTTCACCACGGCCTGGATGTCCTGCTGGTGGATCACCAGGTCGTTGACGCCGGGGGCCGGGATGCCGGGCAGCCGGGCGGTGGCGTTGGGCGGCGCGTCGTTGAGCGTGACGGTCAGCCCGGGGCCCTGCAGGGCCTGCAGACCGGCCTCCTGCTGGAGCACGGTCAGCCGGTCGGCCTCGGCGGGGCTCTGGCCCCGGCCCTTGGCGAGCGCGTCCACCTGCCCCTGCAGATCGCTGAGCTCGGCCTGCGCCTGCTGGTTCTGGGTGCTCCGCTGGCGTATCACGTCGCTGAGTCTGAGCAGCGAGTTGTCGGTGCGCAGATCGGTGCCGCGGGCGGTGTCCGCGCTGATGTAGAAGAGCAGACCCGCCATCGCGAACACGGTGCAGGTCAGGGCACGTCCGACAATTCGGGTGCGCGGAGCGCGCTCCGGCCCGGAACGGGAAGGAATCGTGGAATTCGGCACCGTACCCTTATCTCCTTACGACCCGGCGAGCCACTACGCTAACGGACGCCGGTGGCATGTGCGGAGCACCGGTCCGGTCCATGCTGCGGGTTTTCGGCCCGTGGACACCCGGACCGACCGTTTCCGTACCTGCCCGGTCCCCACAGCCGCCCGCCCCCGCTGCACCCTGCGCGGTCACAGCGCATCGACAGGAGAACCCCTCGTGCCGAAGTCTCGACTCCGCAAGAAGTCCGACTACACCCCGCCGCCGTCCGGCACGACAGCGGTGAAGCTCAGTTCCGGGCGCAGCTGGGTGGCACCCCTGATGCTCGCGCTGTTCCTGATCGGTCTGGTCTGGATCGTCACCTACTACGTGACGAGCGGCAGCTGGCCGATCCAGGACTGGGGCAACTGGAACATCCTGGCGGGCTTCGGCTTCATCGCGGCCGGCTTCGGCGTCTCCACACAGTGGAAGTGACGCTCCCCCGCTGAGTTCTTCCCGAGCACCGCTCCGGGCGACCGGAGCGGTGCTTCGGCGTGCCTGGAACGGGTGCTCCCGGCGATCGGACGATCGGGTTGTCCACACGGTTATCCACACTGGGGAAAAGTCGACCCGGCCTGTGGATAACTTTTCCGTTCGAGCTCCGCAGCTTTCTCCGAATTCCGGTCGAATTACCAGGAGGACGCGCGTAGACCGAGGACCTAGCAGTTCCCACTGACATCGGCTGTGCGTACCCCGGCCGGGACTGTGGACAAACACCGGTCCGGCCCTGGGGATCAACCGTTCAGACGGGCCGTCTGCAGCACCACGATCAGCACCGCCGCCAGCAGCACCGCGGCCACCGTCAGGCCCTGCACCAGCCCACGCCTGGCCTGCGGGGCGTACATCAGCCCCACTCCCGTGACGGCCCCCGCGATCAGCCCGCCCAGGTGCGCGCGCCAGTCGATCACCCTGCTCAGCGAGAAGGTGATCACCAGGTTGAAGACCAGCAGCGCGATCACCGGCCCGAGCGGCACCCGGCTGACCCGGTACAGCACCGCCGTCGCCCCGAGCAGCCCGAAGATCGCACCCGAGGCACCGACCGAGTTCAGCTTCTCCCCGGCGAACAGGTACGAGAAGGCCCCGCCCATCAGCCCGGAGGCGAAGTAGAGACCGACGAAGCGCAGCCGCCCGAGCACCAGCTCCAACTGCGGGCCCAGCACCCAGAGCGACACCATGTTCATCACCAGGTGCATCACCCCGCCGTGCACGAACATCGCCGTCACCAGCCGGTACCACTCGTCCGGGCCGGCGGCCACCCCGTACGCCTCGAACCAGTGCGGCGGCACCGCGCTCTGCAGCGCCAGTGTGTCCCACCACTCCGGCCGGATGTACTCGGTCAGCACGAAGACCAGCAGGTTGAGCCCGATCAGCGTCTTGGTGACCAGCGCCCCGTCCGCGACCGGCAGCCCGCCGAACCTGGTCCTGGCCTGCCGGGCGTCCTGGTGGCCGCCCTGGACGCACTCCGGGCAGTGGAAGCCCACCGAGGCGCTCACCATGCACTCCGGGCAGATCGGCCGCCCACAGCGCCCGCAGGAGATCCCGGTCTCCCGCTCGGGGTGCCGGTAGCAGCCGGGCAGCCGGTGGCCGCCCTCGGCGCCGGTCCTGGCCGGCTCGTCCGGAAGCATCCGCGGTTCCCTCCCTCAACAACGACCGGTCCCGGTGGCGCCACCGCACAGCGGGGTACCACCGGGACCGCAAGGCTACTGCCGACGGATCGTCAGCCGCGGGTGATCTCGACCGACTCGATCACGATGTCCTTGGTCGGGCGGTCGTTACGACCGGTCGGGCCCTCGGAGATCTCCTGCACGATCTTCTGGCTGGCCGCGTCGGTGACCTGGCCGAAGATGGTGTGCTTGCCGGTCAGCCAGGTGGTCGGCGCGACCGTGATGAAGAACTGCGAGCCGTTGGTGCCCGGGCCGGCGTTGGCCATCGCCAGCAGGTACGGCTGGGTGAACGCCAGGTCGGGGTGGAACTCGTCGGCGAACTTGTAGCCCGGGCCACCGGTGCCGGTGCCCAGCGGGTCGCCGCCCTGGAGCATGAAGCCCTCGATCACGCGGTGGAACACGGTGCCGTTGTACAGCGGCGCGTTCGACTTCTGGCCGGTGCGCGGGTCGGTCCACTCACGGGTGCCCTCGGCGAGCTCCACGAAGTTGGCAACCGTCTTCGGCGCGTGGTTCGGGAAGAGCTCGACCACGATGTCGCCCCGGTTGGTCTTCAGGGTCGCGATCAGGTTCTCGGCCACGGTGTGCCTTCCTTCTCTCTCTAGGTCAACTGACCTTCGAATCATCCCATGACCTGTCCGCCGTCCGGGGCAGTGCACGCCTTTCGACACCCGCGTCCGGAGCAACCCGGCGCGCCGTCGGACAAACTGACATGCATGATCTCCAATCAGGTGGAAATGTGCATACAGGACGCCACCGAGGAGGAGAAGCTCGTGACCCGCTTGGACTCAGCCCGCGACACCGCCGACAAGGCCAGGGACACCCTCGCGCCCTATGCCGCCACCGCCAAGGAGACCGCCCAGTACTACGCGGCCGTCATGGACGACGCCAGGCACCGCCTCGGCCCCAAGGTCCAAGCGGCCGGCAGCCAGGCCAGGACCGGTGCCGGCCAGGCGGCCCAGGCCGCCAGGGTCCAGTACGTGAAGCACCTCGCCCCGCAGCTGGAGCACGCCTTCGGCTCGCTGCCGCCGCACACCCAGCAGAACACCCTGAAGGCCGTGCACCGGGCCCAGGAAGCCGCTCTGGCGGCCAAGCTCTCCGCCACCCGGGCGGCCGACCAGGCCCGGGTCACGGTGCTCCCCCGGGTCACCGACGCGGTCGAGCAGGCCAGGGCCGGGATCACCCCCGTCGCCCAGGAGGCCCAGCTCCGCGGCGCCGCCGCGTTCACCGCCCTGCAGGGCCACGTCAGCGCCGCCGAGATCAGCCGGCTGGCCGCCAAGAACGTCAAGAAGGAGCAGCGGCACGGCTGGGCCACCGGCCTGGCCGTCGCCGGCGCGCTGGCGATCGCCTCCGGGCTGGTGGCCTGGCAGTGGTGGCGCGGCCGCAGCAACCCGCAGTGGCTGGTCGAGCCGCCGGCCGAGTCGGCCTCCGGATCCGAACTCAACGGCTCGGGCCCGCTCGGCACCGGCGCCACCGCCACGTCCACCCAGTCGCCCTCCTCCGCACCGGCCCCGAAGCCGTCCGAGGACGACCCCGACCACGAGGACCGGCCGAAGCCGCACGACCCGCGCAAGCCGCACTGACGCGCCGACACCCTCACGCACCGGAAAACGCAGTACGGCCGCTGACCTGATCCCAGGTCAGCGGCCGTACTGTCACCACGCTGTGGAGCTTAGGAGACTCGAACTCCTGACATCTGCCTTGCAAAGGCAGCGCTCTACCAACTGAGCTAAAGCCCCGTGGTCGCCGTGCTGCGCACCAGCGTACCCGTTCCCCCCGGCAATCCCGCAAAAATTACCCCGTCCGGAACGGACGTCGGGTCGGCCCCGGCCGAGGGGCCAGGGCCGACCCGCGAAAGATCGTCCGTCGCGTCAGCGACCGGCCGGGACCGGGTCGGTGGCCTCGGTCCACAGGTCCTGCTCGGCGCGGTCCGCCTGGACCTGACGGTAGACAAAGAAGCCGCCGAGGGCGACCAGGGCGACCAGGAGAAGCTTCTTCACCGCGGGGACCTCGTCCTTCTTGCTGTGGATGGGCCCAGAGAACCGCGGACCCTCGGTATGTACGAGCACGAACCGGCGGCCGGACTGCGGACCGCCCTGCGGCCGATGATACACATCGGTAACCCGTTCCCGAGAGGTCACCGCGACTCGTCAACCGCCCGACCGACACCCGGGATTGACGCCGTGCCTCCTGTCGTACAACAGCGCCTATCCGCGAGGCAGCCGCAGCACCGCCCGGCCACCGTCCAGATCCACCGGACCGAGCGGCGGGGCACCGTCGCCCTCCTCGTCCCGCAGCATCAACGTGGTCTTCCGCTGCTCGAGTTCGTGCTGCTTCCCGGCCGCGAACTGCGCGTGCAACTGCTCGAACCCGGTCGCCGAGATCTGCCCCTCCCGCCCCGTCCCCCGCCAGGGCACCCACTTCGACCGCCCGGCCCGCAGCGCCAACTGGTCCAGGAAGGCCACCAGCACCAACGCGCAGACCAGCCCCGGCAGACTCATCGCCCAGAAGATCGCCACACCACTCACACCCCAAGCTCGGCAGACCCCCATCCTCCGACCCCGCCCCCGGAAACGCCAGAAGGCCCGGAGTGGAAATCCACTCCGGACCTTCTGCGGTGGTGGGCCTAACAGGACTTGAACCTGTGGCCTCTTCCTTATCAGTTTGGCGATCCAAAATCCGTGGGCACATCAGCTGCAGGTGGCGGGGTGAGCGGAGTCCGCTGGCGTCCACCGACTTCCGCCGCCGTGTGACCGCGTTGGCGTGCACTACTGGCGTACGCCCATGGACGCTGGCCCCTGTGCATATGCACGGTCCATCCTGTTCAGGTACTCATCCCCTTGGAAGGAGCGGCCAGTGATCGAGCGGAGCCCGCGCGGCACATACCTGCAGATCGCCGACGCGTTGCGCGCCGAGATCGGTGGCGACCCGCAGGTCACCAACCTGCCCTCCGAGGCCGAGCTGATGGCGGCGCACGGAGTCGCACGGAGCACGGTGAAGCGGGCACTCGATGTTCTCGCCACTGAAGGTCTGATCAAGTCCCAACCTGGGGTCGGGTGGTCCGTCGTAGGTGGAGACACCGAGCCCCCTCTCCTGGACCGGATCACCGGGTACATCGAGATCGACCAGCTCAAGATCGGCGACCCGTTCCCGTCCGAAAAGGTGCTCACCGAGCGGACGGGCGCCTCACGCCATACGGTGCGGCGAGTCCTCGCTCAGCTGGAGGGCGCCGGCGTCCTCGAAGCCCGCCACGGGAAAGGCCGGTACGTCCGTACCCTGCCGCACCTGCACGTCTGACCAGCCACCTCGTTAGGAACGGATCTCACTGTGTGGGCCTACGAACTTGCTGAATCTCTCCTGTCCACCGAGCTGCCGCGTCGCTGGGCGCACTCCCAAGGTGTGGCCGGCCGAGCCCGAGAGCTGTCCCTGATCCTTGGCCCGGAGGCTGAGCTGCTGGAATCGGCGGCGGTGCTCCACGACATCGGCTACTCACCGCGGCTGACCTCCACCGGCTTTCATCCGCTGGACGGGGCACGATTCCTTCGGAATGAGCAGGTGGACGAACGTGTGATCCGTCTCGTGGCCCACCACTCGTGCGCTCTCCTGGAGGCTGAAGAGCGTGGGCTCCGCCAGGAGCTGGAGGCTGAGTTCCCCCTGGAGGAGCCGCACCTCGTGGACGCGCTGATCTACTGCGACATGACGACAACCCCCGACGGCACATCGACCACTACGCCGGCGCGGGTCGCCGAGATCGTGGGCCGCTACGGGCCTGACAGCATCGTCGGCCGGTTCATCCGGCGTGCCGAGCCCGAGATCGAGGCTGCGGCTCATCGCGTGGAAGAGCGCCTGTCGCAGGCACGTACGAGGGCCTAGCCGATGTAGGGCTGGCTCCGTTCCGGGTCAAGACCGTGCTCGATCCGGAGCCGCATGGACGGGTGGATGTCCAGATCACCGAGGGTCGCTGGCTCCACCCAGCGGACTTCCTTCGACTCCTCGCTGGTCTGCAACTCGCCGCCGACCGGTCGGGCTCGAAAGCAGATCGAGAACTGCTGACGAACCTCGCCATCGTCGTACGCCATGACGTGCCCGGGGTCGGTGTACAAACCGGTCACTGCCATCACCTCGACGAGAATGCCCGTCTCCTCCCGCACCTCGCGCTCCACCGTCCGTGCCACGGACTCCCCGATGTCGTGGCCGCCCCCTGGCAGGGCCCAGAGGTCGTTGTCCGTCTTGTGGATCAGCAGGAGTCGCCCGGCATCGTCCGTCACCACCGCCGTGACGGACGGAACGACGGAGTTGGCCGAAGGCGCTTCAGGATCATGGAAGTAGTCGATGCGGCTCACGCTGCCTCGCTCTCAAGGGCAGGGGACTTGATCGTCCGAGCACTCTCCCAGATTCGCTCGATGCTCGCTTCGTAGGTGCTGAACAGCTCACCACCCGGTACCTGAGACAGGTGCAGGACCGGCGCGAGGTAGGCCCCGACCCCGTAGACGTGCCCGTTCACCAGCATGTCGTTGTCGGCGCGGTACAGGGAGTTGTAGAGCGTGGTGGCGTGAAGTCGGAACTCGACCCCTGGCACGCCGAACAGCGGCGCGTAGTTCGCCAGCGCGTTCCGGATCTTGCTTGCCATTGCAGCACCGATCCCTTCGTCCTGGCCGCGCTGGGCCACACAGACTGAATCGGGATCCCCCAGCATGAGCCTGACCGGTACCCCGGCCTGGGCCTTCTCTCGGATCAGGCGAAAGAACATCGGGTCTTCGGAAAGCCAGAAGCCCGAGTAGACCACCAGGTCGAAGTGCGTGGTCGCCTCGGCATAGAGCGAGGTCCACAGCTCCTTAGGCACTCCAGCCCGGTGTGGGTACACCGTGACGAGCTCGGCCCTCCCCGCCTCGGTGGTCGCACTCGTGGTCTGTTCGCCCGGCCAGATTTTCGACAGGTCGCACTGCAGAAGCTGCGCGAGGGCGTACTGGAAGCGTTGGTACGGCCGGCGCTCACCCTTGGCCTCGACCCAGCGCTCTACCGTGCGGGCGCTCACCCCGAGCTGGACGGCGATCTGTTCGACCGTCAAGCCGCTGGCCAGGATGGCGCCTCGGAGTCGTTCATTAGCCATCTCGCCCTCCCCTGGACGAAGTTGTGGCGCTTGGACGATGCGGGACGACTTGACGGTAGCGAAGCCGGATCGAAGCCGTCCAGTGGCGCCGTATCTCGACAGGCCCCAACAGGCGAATCTAGATGTGCGCGGTCGAGAGACTCGCCAGCGAAAACACCGAAGGACTTGACGCAGCGTCGACTCCACGTCATCGTAAGAGACATGTTCAACATGTCTCGCATGATGAGGCAGACGAACTGCTGACCCTTCTTTGGGCTGGCCTGAACTGCGCAAATGCGACTGACGGTTGTCGGGGAAGGCGGCTTTGCCGCACGCCCACGGGCTGTCGTGATCGCAGTTCCTTGAGAACTGAACAGTGTGCTGATCAACGAACGAGTCACTTTGGTGACCGGCCCG
Organism: Kitasatospora gansuensis; assembly: GCF_014203705.1. Taxonomy (NCBI): domain Bacteria; kingdom Bacillati; phylum Actinomycetota; class Actinomycetes; order Kitasatosporales; family Streptomycetaceae; genus Kitasatospora; species Kitasatospora gansuensis. Next base: position 3,888,150 of record NZ_JACHJR010000001.1, on the reverse strand, counting down.
CCCACCTTGGGCGAGCCGGGATCCATGGCTACTCGTACGAGTGGTCGGGCCCAGACATGACGAGACCGCCGCGCCTTCCTTGGCCGGTCGCGCGGCGGTCTCTCGGGCCTACACCCCTAGTTGGAAGAGGTAGACCCATGAGGTCGATTGTTGCAGGCCAGACGGCTTTCGGTGCCGAGGAGTTCGCGGAGCTGGCGCTCGGTGTGGACGCCGAGTTGTTCGCCGGTGTGCCGGGGGAGTCGTCGGAGGAGCGGGTGGTTCGGCTGGAGGTGGCCGGTGCGGTGCTGGAGGACTTGCGCCGGGAGGACTTCGAGCTGGCCGCCTACGCGGAGCGGCTGCTGAAGTCGGCGCCGGTCTCGCTGGTCCAGCTGACCGTCCGTCGCCGCCCGCACGCTGGCGCGTTCGGCGAGGCGGCGTGATGACCGCCCGTACGGACGTGGACGAGTCGCTGCGCCGGGTACGTCTGGCGGCCGAGCTCAACGCCACCGCGGCCCGTCGGCAGCAGGAGAAGTTGGACGTTCTGCGGGAGTGGGACCGTGCGGTGCTCACCGCGCTCACGGCCGCTCACCCCGCGCTCACCATCCACCCGTCGGCACTGGCGGGGTGGTCGGAGTGAGGCTTTCGGTGACTGCCGATCAGATCCGCTCGGCGGAGCGAGCCCTGACCGCCGGGACGTGGACGATCACGTTCGGCGCGGTCCTCTACAGCGTGCTCACGGTGACCCCGCTGATGCGCGTCCACTCCCCCGAGGGGTGGGAGTGGACGGCGCCGATCCTGCCGCTGGTGGTGGACGCGGCGGTGGTGATCGTGGTCCGGATGGACGCGATCCTGGCCCGTCTCGGCGGGCAGGGCGGCCGGTGGCCGGTGGTGCTGCGCTGGCTCACCGGCGCGATGACGTTGCTGCTCAACGTCGGTCTGTCCGCGCTGGAGCGGGACGGGGTGGGGGTGGCGGTGCATGCGGTGGCGCCGCTGCTACTGATCGTCACCGCCGAAGCCTCCCTGGCCTACCGCCGGGCGATCGGCACCGCGCTGGCCGGCCGTGAGGCCGGTGAGCGCGCTGAGCGGGCCGAGCGGGAACGGGTCGCGGAGGAGAAGCGGCTGCGGGAGCGCGCCGAGCGGCTGGCGGAGTTCGAGGCGACCGAGCGGCGTGAGCGTGAGCGCCGTGAGCACGAAGCCGCCCTGCTGCGCGAGCAGCGTGAGCACGAGCAGCAACTCCTCCTCGCCGACCGGGCCGAGCGGGAGCGGCTGGAGGCCGCTGAGCGGGCCGAGAGCGAGCGCCGTGAGCATGAGGTGAGCGAGCGTGAGCAACTTGAGCGCGAGCACCTGGCGCGGTTGCGGCACGAGCTGCTGAGTGCCGAGCCGGCCGCTGACCGGGTGTCGGAGATGGAAGCCCGGATGATCGTCCGGGTGGCGATCGCCACCGAGATTCCGCAGCGGCGGGTGGTCGAGGTGACCGGCTGGTCCGCCGGCTGGGTAGCCGCCCGGTTCCAGGAACTGCGATCCGGCGAGCACGCACCCGTTGCGCTGGCGGTCGGGATGGCCCTGCGGTGAGCCGCCCCCGACACCCAGTCCCGGACTGCCCGACCGGGCCCGGGGTCCTGCCGACCTACCGCTGGCGTCAGGCACCCGATGGCCTGCTGACCCGCCGCCAGCTCCGTGCCCGGGGCCTGCGGCCGAACGGCCAGGACGTCGCCGCGCAGATCCAGTGGCGCTCCCGCTTCGGCGGAACCGGCCTGGCCCTGCTCTACCGACCTGAACTGGCCTCCCCGGTACGGGAGATGACCCCCAGACGCCGGGCCGCACTGGCCGCGGCGAACCGAGCCCGCCGCATGTGCCCGGACTGCGGCCGCGACGCCGGATACGTCCTGCCCGTCCGGTACGGCACCTGCATCCCCTGCGCCGACGGCACCGAGCTGACCCAGAACAGGAGACCACCGTCATGAGCGACTACAACACCAACGGCGGCTACGGCTCGCCGAAGATCCCGAACCCGCCCCCGCCGCCGAGCGGCCCGTCCGAGGGGAAGGGCCAGTGAGCGCCCCGGGCCCGGCCGAGCAGGTGATCCACCACTGGATCCTCACGGTGCAGCGCGTGAACGGGCAGTTGGAGACCTTCGACGGTCTCACCCCGGACCGCCCCGGCATCACCCGGCAGAGCGTCTACTACGAGGCCCTGCGGCTGGTGGCCGAGCGCATGGGCGTCTCCGCCACCGCCACGATCCACTTCTCGCTCGGCAGCAACAAGCTCTGACCTGCCCCGGGACGGCCACACGGCCTGGCAGCTTGTCCGGCCGTCCCGGGTTCCCAGAACTCCCTGCGAGAGATCCGGAGTTGTCATCATGTCCGATGCCCCGACCGTGGTCGAGGTCACCACCACCGCACCACCCCCCAACACGCCGCCCGCTCCCCGCACCAACACCCCGGCCTCTGCTGGTGGTTCGGTGCTGCCGGGGATGCCGCTGGCGGTCGCCGCCGCGAATGCCGCCGCCGGCATCGCCTCAGGTGCTGTCGTCGCCGGGCCGCTCGGCCTCACCGTTGCCGGGGCCGTGGCCGGTGCGGCGGCAGGTGCCGCAGCCCTGCGGCGCCGCACCGGGCGCACCCGCGCTCACCAGGCCATCCGTGCCGCGAACGCGGGCCACCTCGCCCGTACCGTCGCCCGGCACCCGATGCCCAGCACCGCCTACGGCCCGGCTTCCGCCGGCCGCCGAACCAACTCCCTGCACGTCCCCGGTCAGCAGACCCGGCCCTCGACCGGCCGCTCCGCCGCCGGTGTCCCTGCCCGCAGCACGGCCGCGCTCGGTCAGACCGCTGCCGCCGTCCCGCCCCGGCCCAGCCACCGCCCGACCGTCGGCGGCTCCAACCAGGGCTCCACGTACGGCGGTTCCGACCAGAAGGACCGTCAGCGTCACGCCGGACGCGGCCACTCGGGCCACTCCGGTGGATCCCACGGTGGACAGCGGCCCGGCTGGGTGTCCCGCTCCCTCGACAAGGCCCGGCCGTCCGGCGGCGCGCTGTCGCCGGGCGGAACGGCGAAGAGGCAGGACCGGCGGGCCGCCCGCACCGACGCTCGCCTGGCCAAGGGCCTGGCGCGTGCCGAGCGCCGCGCCGGAATCACCCCCACCGGCTCGAAGACCGGCACCAACGACGCCAAGTCCCGTACGCCAGAGGGGCTGAGTGCTGAGCAGCACAAGCGGCTCAAGCGCTCGGCCGGCCGGTTCAAGGCCCGGATGGGCGGCGCGGTGCTCGCCACCGCCGGGGTCGGTGCGTTGTCGGTGCTGGCGGGGAACTGGCGCAAGCGGGGGTTGGTGTCTTCTCACGTCCGCCGGACGTGGGCCCGGCTGTCGTCCCGGGCCCGTGCCGCCCGCGACCGCCGTGACGCCGCGATCCTCGGCCAGGGCCTCGACAGCAGTGGCAAGGCGGCCGTGCCGGTCCCGGCCACGAAGGTCAACTGGCCTGCCGCACACCACCCCGCCGCCAAGCGGACCGGCGCCGCGCCGGGTGCCGGAGCGGCGGCGTCCCCGATCAGCCTGGGCAAGTCCACCGTGAAGGAGAGCACCGTGACCGACCAGCAGTCCGGATCGACCGTTCCCGCGTTCTCCCTGTCCTCGGCCGCCGACGTCCTGCTGCAGGCCGCCGCGTCCTTCGACCCGGAGCAGATGGCGGAGTTCGAGCAGCTGATCAACGACCTGCCCACCGCCTACTCCACCCTCCAGGAGGCCCTGCGGGTGCTGACCGAGCTGGCCATGGAGCGCCTGCCGGTGGAGCCGGTCGTGGTCGAGGAGATCGGCGAGGGATACCGCGCGATGAGCAAGGTCGTCCAGGCCCTCGAAGAGGTCGGCCCGACCTACCGCCGCGCCCACCAGGTCGACATCGACCGCACCGAGAACCCCCGCAACGGCCTCGACGCCGAGCGGAAGTGGAACGTCTGACCAGCCAAGACACCAACCCCCCGCCGCTGTTGACCGGGCCGTCCACACCCTGTGGACGGCCCGTCCCCTTCGCCCAAGGAGGGCACGCCCCATGAGCACGTTCACCAAGAACAACCGCAAGAACCCCGCTCTGCTGGACCGGCTGGACTGGAGTGCCGGGCACACGCCGCTGACCGGCACCGTCAACTCCGTCTCTGGCGCACTCGCCGCAGCCTCCCTCGGGCACTCGACCGGGATGCCCGCCGGATGGGCCCTGGCCGCCGGTGCCGCCGGTGCGATGGCCACCGCGTACGCCTCGGCCCGGCGCCGCCTGACCACCGCCACCCTCACGTTCCGCACCGCGTGCTGGCTGACCGCCGGCGGCTGGACCTCGTGGGCGATTGCGAACGGCGGGCCGTGGCACTGGCCGCAGGTCGGCACCCTCGCCGTCGCCGGGATCGCGGGCGGGTGCCTGGCGCCGGTGCTGGCCGGGCACGAGGAGATCGAGCAGGAAGCCCGCCGCCACCTGCTCCTGATCGGTGCCCGCCGGCAGATGGCCGCGGACTGGACCGACCGGATCCAGCGCGTCTGCAACGTCCAGGTGACCGTGCTCGGCATCGAGCACTGGCCGAGCGGCGCCGGATACACCCTCGAAGTGGAGCTGCCCGAGGGCGGCACCACCCGACGGGCCATCACCGACCGCTCCGAGGGCCTGGGCGCCGACCTCGACCTGCCCGAGGGCTGCGGCCTCCAGGTCATGCCCGGCATCTCACGGCGCCGGGTGCTGATCCTGGTCACCACCCAGTCCCTGGCGGGGATCGAGATCCCGTTCCCCGTCGCCGAGTTGAGCGAGCTGGCGACGGTGAACAACCCACTGCCGATCGCCGTGCTCTCGGACGGGGCGCGTGCGGAGTTGGACCTGCGGCAGGCGTCCACGATCGTCACCGGCCCCACTGGCTCCGGCAAGACGAACTGGCTGCACACCCTGATCGCCGAGCTCAATGGCACCAACGACACGCTGGTGTGGGTGATCGACCTGAACGCCGGGTCGATCGGCCTGCCGTGGCTGAACGCCTGGCACGACGCCCAGACCGGCCGCGACGGTGCCCGCTGGACGAAGGAGCAGGTGCCGGTGCCCGGGGTGGACTGGGTGGCCTCGACTCCGGGTGAGGCGAAGCGGATGCTGGCGGCCGCGGTGCGGATCGCCAAGCGCCGCAAGGTCGCCTACCAGGACGCGATGCGCGACGCGAACGACGACAAGCTGCCCGTCGGGCCGAGCGTCCCGGAGATCGTCATCATCATGGACGAGGGCGCCGAGGTCGCCGCCACCCGCGAGGCCCGCGCCGTTCTCGCCGGGGTCTCCGAGGTCATCCGCATTGCCCGCGCCATGGCCATTCGCGCCGTGGTGTCGGTCCTGCGGGTCACCTCGGACGTGATGCCCGATCCGCTGGTGCGCAAGATGGCCTCGAACCGGGTCGCCACCGGCGCCTACGAGGACTCCGAGCTGGGCCACCTCTTCGGCTGGCGCGCCCTCCGCGCGGAGGATTCGTTCTCCGGTCCGGGGTCGCTGCTGGTCGGTACCGAGGGCAAGCAGCCCGCCAAGGCGAGGCAGTGGCGCATCACCCCCGCCCAGATCGAGGAGATCAGCGCGGTCACCGCGCACCGCCGTCCGGCTCTGGACGGGCCGTCGCTCGAAGCCGCGGGCGAGGACTACACCGAGCGGTGGACTCTCCCGCGCTGCGGCCACCTCTGGAACACCGCCGAGACCGCCGAGCAGACCACGGTGGCCGCGAGCGGTGCGGCGGCGGGGCAGGCCGGGGCCGGGCCGCTACCCGCGCAGTGGAAGGCCACCGCCAACTGGGACCGGCCGGCCCCCGGTTCGGACGACGAGCTGGAGAGCATCTGGCTCCTGCCGCCGGCCGAGGAACCGTCGGCGGCGACGGCGACCGACTGGTCTGACCCGAGCACCTGGACCAGCGGCCGGGACGAACCTGCTTCGGTGGAAGAGCCCGGGGCGAAGGATGCCGCCCTCGCGCTCCTGCTCGCGGCCGGGCCCGACGGCACCGGCGCCTCCGCGATGGAGCGCGCGCTGAAGGACAGCTTCGGCACCCGCCGGCCGGTCATCCAGAACTGGCTGAAGGCATGGGCCGAGAGCGGCGACGTGGTGCGCGTCGGTGAGGGCAGCAAGGTCCGCTACGTCCACCGCCTGCACGCCGACGGCGCCTGAACCACCCCTCGCCTGTCACCTGTCACCCGGGCCGCTGGAACGGGCCTTCCGGCGGCACCGAAGCCTGAAACCCCCGCTGTGACCTGCGGATTACAGGTGACAGACAGGTGACAGGCGACAGGTGACAGACACCTCCGCATGACAGGCCGGATGACAGGCCACCGGCTCCGCCCGCAGCCCACCTGACCGGGCGGCACCCACCCACTCCATCCGCACCGAGGAAGGCACCGCCGTGATCGTTTCCGCTTCCCTGACCGTCGTCCTCACCGGCAGCGGCGTCCTGCTGATCCGTGGCCGCCGCGTCTCCCTGCCGACCGCGCTCGTGCTCTGGCTGTCCGGTTTCACCCTCGCCCAGACCGGCATCCAGGGCCCCATCAACTCCGCGATATCGGCCGTCGTCGGCCTCCTGCCCCTCAACTGACACCAGCCCGGAGGAGAGCACCGTGGACCCCAACCAGCCCTACCCCCTCTACGTCGCCCCGGTGCCCACCCCCACCGACGGCCACCAGTACTTCAGCACCCCCGCTGGTGCAGCGCCGCTGATTCCCTACCAGGGCGCTCCAGTCCAGTACCTGACGGCCCAGCAGTACGCGCCGCAGGTACTCCACCCGACCGCCGTCCACCCCCCGGCCCCGTACGCCGCCGGACCGGGCCGAGACCCGTGGCCCGCTCGGCTGCTCTGTGGCGGCATCGGAATCGGCGCCGCCGGCGTTGGAACCGCCTTCCTGCTCCAGGCCATCGCCGCCGCCACCACCGGCCTCGGTCTGCTCGCCGCCGTCCTCGCCCTCGGCTACCTGTTCAAGAACCAGAGCAGCAGCGGGAGTTCAGGCCGGGGAGCGGTCAACGTCCACATGAACGTCAACAACCGCAACCGCTGACCACGAGGAGCCTCCCGTGTACACCACTGACCACACCGTCTCCCAGCAGCTCGGGGCACGCACCCACCAGGCGGACGCCGCCGCCCACCACCACAACCCGATCACCGGCCACACCGCGTGGGTCCTGCTGGACGGCATCGGCGACCGCGAGCACGTCGCCGCCTGGACGCCCCGCACCGCGCTCGCCTTGGCGGGTACCGCCGCCGGTCTCGGGGACCCGCGTGCGGCGATCGAGCTGGCCCGTCCCGTCCTGCACGCCGAGCGCGCCCACCTCGATCACCCGAAGAAGTGGCCGGCGGACGCCGCCGTGATCATCGCCGTGCTCACCAACTCCAGTGACCTGCACATCGCCTGGGCCGGAGACTGCCGCGCCTACCTCGCCGAACGAGGCCGGGCCCACCTGCTGACCACCGACCACAACGAAGCCGCCCGACAGCGCCGGGCAGGGCAGCAGCCCGCACCGGACGCGCACGACCGCCTGACCTCCTCCCTGATGTTCCTCGGCGGCGAGATCGCCAGCACCAAGGTCCGGTTCGGCCCGCGCCGGGCAACCCGGCGCCTCCTGCTCGCCTCGGACGGCGCCTACCTCCCGCACGAGAACGCCGGCATCTTCCCCACCCCCGACGGGACCGGTTCCCTTACCCGCCGGGGCCGCTTCCTGGCCCCGGTGCTCACCGGCCCCCGGGAGTGGGTCGCGCAGCGGTTCGCTGAGCTGGCCGTCCGCAACACCCAGAACGCCGACAACGCCACCGCGCTGGTCATCGACCTGACCGGCTGACCGGGCGCGGGTCGTGGCTTCCCTGGACTGGCGCGACTCGTCCCATTTCGACGCCACTCGCAACCTGCCCTGCCGCTGGTGCGGCAGGGCCACCCCGCTCCGCGACGACCACCGGCGCCCCTCGCACAAGGTCTGCGCCGAAGCCCACACCGCAACAACTCCACGGGGAGACCAACATGTTGAACCGCTTCCTGAGCCACTTCCAACTCGCAGTCTGGCGCGGGGGGTGGGAGCGCGGCCGTCTCGGCCTCTACCGGCTGCCGAACCCGAACTGCTGGGACTGTGACGGTCACGGCGGCTGGTACGACGGCAACAACGAGACCGAGGAAGGCTGGTGGGAGCACTGCCCCTGCGCTCCCACTGAGCCTCTGCTCGCTCTCCCGCTGCCCCGCCGCCGTCAGCCGGTCGGCAGCGGCTACAGCCAGGAGCCGCCGTTCTGAACGGCACCGCGGTGCCGTTGGTCGCGCTGGCCCTCGACCTCGCCCGGACCGGGCTGCCGGTGATGCCGGTTCGGGAGGGCAAGGGCCCGGTCGGCAACTGCCGCACCTGTCACGGCAACGCGTGCGGCGGTCGGCCGAACATGCTGATCCCCGGGCCCTGCCGCTGCCCGCGACCGTGCCACGCCTGGGCCGCAGCCACCACCAACCCGAACATCCTCACCAGCGCCGCGTGGGCCAGGGCATGGCGGGACGCGGTGGCGGTGGCCTACCACCCGGGCGGGGCCGGGGTGACCGTCCTCGACCTCGACACGGCCGAAGCCGTCACCTGGGCCCGCGCCAACCTGCCCGCCACGGTCACGGTGGCCAGTACCCGGGGTGAGCACTGGATCTACCGGGGCACGATGCGCTCCTCCAACGGGGTCAGGGACGGTGTGGACATCAAGTCCCTGATGCAGTACGCCCGTTGGCTCGGCCACGGCACCGGCACCCTCACCGACCTGCCCGATGCCGTCCGCACGCTGGCGGAACGGGAAGACACCAACCCCTTTCCGGCGCGGCGGACGTTGGTGTCTTCCACTCCCGGCGGCGGATGGTCCCGCACCGCGACACCCGGGTGCCGCCACACCCAGCGGTTCATCCGCACCGGCCTCAACCAGGGCCTGGCCCGCATCCGCTCCCACCGCGAGCACGGCGCCGGCACCGCCGCCCACAGCGCCGCCCGGTTCCTCGCCGCCCAGCACCGCACCTGCCCCGGCCCCTGCCACCTGGACGACGCCGCGGCCGAACTGGTCGCCGCCGCCGAGTCCGTGGGCGTCCCCTACGCCTACGCGCTCCGCTCCGTCACCCGGGGCCTCGAACTCACCTACTGACGCCCAAGGGGCGGCCGTCTCTCGCCAAAGAACCCGGCCGCCCCTTGGGCTCCGCCCTATCGAACGGAGAACCAGCATGACCGATCCCACCCCGCCCACGCCGGAGAACGGCGCCGAACTGCTCGACGCGATCGAGGCCCACCACCGGCGCTTCAACGCCTTCCCGAGCGAACACGCCTACGTCGCCGTGGTCCTGTGGGACGCCCACACCCACCTGATCGACTGCTTCGGAACCACCCCGCGCCTGGCGTTCCTCTCCCCGGAACCGCAGAGCGGAAAAACCCGGGCCCTGGAGATCATCCAGACCCTCACGCCCCGGCCGCTGGTCACCAACGACATCAGCCCCAGCGCGCTGTTCCGCTCCGTCTCCAGCGACTCCGCCGGACGCCCCACGATCCTCTGGGACGAGGTCGACGCGATCTTCGGCCCCAAGGCAGCAGGGAACGAGGAACTGCGCGGTCTCATCAACTCCGGCTACCGCCGCACCGGCGGAGTCATCCGCAGCGTCCGCGAAGGCGACAACCACAAGATCGTGAAGTTCCCGGTCTACGCCGCCCTCGCCCTCGCCGGACTCGGCGGCCTCCCCGACACGATCATGAGCCGCTCCATCGTCATCCGGATGCGCCGCCGCGCACCCAACGAGACGGTCGAGTCCTTCCGCGAGCGCATCAACGAGCCCGAGGGCCACGTGCTGCGCGACCGACTCGCCGACTGGGCCGAGTCGGTGCGCGAACAGGTCGACGGAGCGTGGCCCGAGATGCCCGACGGCATCGCCGACCGGCCCGCCGACGTGTGGGAGCCCCTGCTCGCCGTCGCCGACGCGGCCGGCGGCGCCTGGCCCGCACGGGCGCGCGCCGCGTGCGTCCACCTGGTCAAGGCGGCCCAGGGCGACGACAGCAGCTCCATCGGCATCCGCCTGCTCACCGACCTGCGGACCATCTTCGGCACCGCCGAGCGGCTGCTCAGCACCGCACTCGTGGAACAGCTCAACGACCTGGACGACGCCCCCTGGGCCGACCTGGACGGCCGGCCGCTCACCACCCGTGCCCTCTCCCAGATGCTCGGCGAGTACGTCACCCCGGCTGGCAAGGCCATCAAGCCCCGCAACATCCGGACCGGCCCCAAGACCGTGCTCAAGGGCTACTACGCCGAAGACCTCGCCGACGCCTGGCTGCGGTACTGCCCGCCGCTCTCCGAGGAATCCGCTACACCCGCTACGTCCGCTACACCGCAGGTCAGGGCCCTCTTTTCTGTAGCGGCAGAGGTAGCCGTAGCGGCTACATCCCCGGCCCCCGCCACCGGCACCCCGGCGGAGTTCACCACCGTCGGCTGACCGACCCATCCGCTACCGCTACACCATCCGCTACAACCACACCCCGTCTGACCTGCCACGTAGCGGCGTAGCGGCTGTAGCGGATTCCCCAGAGTGAAGCCGACCAACCAGCCCGGCCGAGCAACACTCCAACCGACCTCCGCACCACGGAAGGAACCCGAGCATGACCACCGCCACGCCCGAAGCCCTCACCGTGCCCGAAGTCATGACCGCTCTCCGCCTCGGCCGCAGCGCGGTCTACGACCTGCTCCGTCTCGGTGCGCTGCCGAGCTTCCACATCGGCCGTGCCCGCCGGATCTCCAGCGAAGATCTCGCCACTTACATCCGCAACCAGCCCAGGAGCACCGACTAGTGACCAAGCGAAACCCGAACGGCGCCGGCAGCGTCAGCCGACGGAAGGACGGCAGCTACGAGGCCCGGGTCTACGTCACCACGACCGACGGCGAGCGCAAGCGGATCTCCCGGTACGGCAAGACCTACGACGAGGCAGCCGAGAAGCTGGCCAAGGCCAAGGAGCTGGAGGACAAGGGCGTCCCCACCCCGTCGAAGGCATGGAAGACGGACCAGTGGCTCGACTACTGGCTGGATCAGGTGATCAAGCCCAACCGAGGGTTCGGCACCTACGACAAGCACGAGACCATGGTGCGGCTCTACCTGAAGCCCGGCCTGGGAAAGGGCGCCCTGACCAAGCTGAACGTCCGGGGCGTCCGCGCGTTCTTCAACAAGCTGGAGCGGGATGAGGTCGGCGGCGCGACCCGCCAGGAGGTGATGAAGACCCTCCGGGCCGCACTGACCCAGGCCATGAAGGAGGAGCTACTGCTGCGGAACGTCGCCCGGCTGGTGGACATGCCCAAGGCGTCCCGCAAGGAGGTCATCCCCTGGACCGCCCAAGACGCGCTGACCTTCCTCCGCTCGGCCCGCCCCCACCGGCTCCACGCCGCGTTCGTCTTCGCTCTCGTGCTCGGCTTCCGGCGGGGTGAGCTGTTGGGCCTGCGCTGGATCGACGTGGACCTGTCCACCGGGACGATCCACCCGCGCAAGCAGGTGCGCCGGCGGACTGGGGTGGGGCTGGTCCACGTGGACCTGAAGACCGAGGCGTCCACGGGCGCCGTGCCGCTGCCTCGGTTCTGCCTGGAGGCGCTGGGGGAGCGGCGCGTACTGCAGCAGCGGGAGAAGGTCCGGGCCGGGATCGACTGGACCGACATGGACCTCATCTTCAGCACCGAGACCGGCGGAATGGTCGATCCTGACGGGTTCTCAGAGACCTTCGAGCGGCGCGTGCTGCGGTCCGGCGTCCGACGGGTTCCGCTCAAGGTGACGCGTCACACAGTGGGCAGTCTGCTCGCCCATCTCGGCGTCCACCCGAACGACGCGCAGAAGATCCTCCGCCATGCCCGCATCCAGACAACCCTGGAGATCTACACCCACGTGACGACTGCCACACAGCGGGCCGCCGCCGCGAAGCTGAGCGACACCCTCCGCCAGGGAATCAGCTCGGCGCCTGTTCTGCCGTCATCTCGCCGACCGCCGCAGGCGTTGGCGTAAAGCGTTGGCGTAGGGGCAAACAAAACGCCCCCGATGGATATCCATCGGGGGCGTTTCCGCAGGTGGGCCTAACAGGACTTGAACCTGTGGCCTCTTCCTTATCAGGGAAGCGCTCTAACCGTCTGAGCTATAGGCCCTTGCCGCACTGAAAGATTAGCGGACCGACGGCCGATCTCCCAAATCCGTATCGGCGGGGCCCAGCTCAGGGACTGCGGCGAGCCACTGGGAGCGGGTCGGGGGCAGCTTGCTGGCGCCCGTGGCGGTGGGGCGGACGGCGAGGATCTGGTTCACGCCGATCCGGTTCTGCTCGAAGGCCAGGGCGCAGGCCGCCATGTACAGGCGCCAGACCCGGGCCCGGCCCTGGCCGACCAGGCGGGTGGCCTCGGGCCAGTGGGCCTCCAGGTTGGCGACCCACTCGCGGAGGGTGAGGGCGTAGTGCTCGCGGAGCGATTCGAGGTCGCGGACCTCGAAGCCCGCCTCCTCCAGGGCGCCGACGGTGGAGCCGACCGGGGAGAGCTCGCCGTCGGGGAAGACGTAGTGGTTGATGAACGGGCTCGGGCTGTACGGGATGCCGGGCAGGTCGGGGCGGCGGGCGATCTGGTGGTTCAGCAGCCGGCCGCCGGGCGCGAGCAGCCCGTACAGGCCGCTCGCGTAGACCTGGTACTGGACGGCGCCGACGTGCTCGGCCATCCCGACGCTGGAGATGGCGTCGAACGGGCCGTCGGTGATCTCCCGGTAGTCCTGCAGGCGGACCTCGATCCGGTCACCGAGCCCGGCCTGCTCGACCCGCTGCCTGGCCAGCGCGACCTGCTCGGCCGAGATCGAGACACCGACCGCCCGGACGCCGTAGTGCTCGGCCGCGTGCAGCAGCAGCGAGCCCCAGCCGCAGCCGACGTCCAGCAGGCGCATGCCGGGCCGCAGGCCGAGCTTGCGGCAGATCAGGTCGAGCTTGGCCGCCTGGGCGTCCTCCAGGCTCTTGGCCGCGGGCTCCCAGTAGGCGCAGGAGTAGACCATCGAGGTGCCGAGCACCAGGCCGTAGAACTCGTTGCCGACGTCGTAGTGGTGGCTGATCGCGGCCCGGTCGCGGCCCCGGCTGTGCGCGCGGCCGCCGCCGAGCCTGGCCTCCTCCGGCGGGGGAGTGGGCCGCGGGCCGAGCGCCCCGGCCCGCAGGGCGAGGCCGAGCAGCCGGCGAGCGGCCGGGCCGACCACGTCCCGGGGGCCGAGCCGGAGCTGGAGGATCTCCGGCCGTTCGGCGAACTCGGCGGCCAGCGACAGGACTTCGTACAGGTCGGCGCCGGGCGCCAGGTCGAGGTCGCCGGAGACGTACGCCCTGGTCAGGCCCAGCTCGCCGGGCTGCCAGAGCAGGTGCCGCAGGGCCCGGCGGTTGCGCAACACCACCAAGGGGCCGTCGGACGGGCCGGCCTCGCTGCCGTCCCAGAGCCGGACCCGGAGCGGGATCCGGGCCCCGAGCACCTCCTCGACCGCACCGAGCAGTTGTGTTGCGAGCTGAGCCATGCCAAGCCTCCGACCGCCGAATCGCCTCTGCCGGCCCCCTCCTCCGCGGAACAGCCAACACAGCCCGGCCCGCCGCCTCTCCGACGGCACGCCGGGGCCGGACAGCTGTCACCCGAATGCAGCGGGCCCCCACCGCTCAAACAGCAGTGGGGGCCCGCAGATTCCGATCTCCGAACGGGAGAGCGAAGCTGGCTCAAAACAACCGACGGTACGTCAGTCCTCTTCCGCCAGGGTGAGCTCGATGCCGCCGGTGAAGCCGGCCGCGGTGTTGTAGATGAACGCGGAGAGGGTGGCCAGCGCCGTCATCAGCACCACGTCCACCACCGCGATCAGGACGGTGAACATCATCACCTTGCCGAAGCCGACGTAGTCCATCAGGTCGACCGCACCGGCGGACTCGTTGCCGGTCATCTCCTTCAGGGTGCTCGACAGCGAGTCGAAGACCCCGAGCGCGTCCAGGGTCATCCAGAGCACCGCGGTGGCCACGATGATGACCACGCCGACGGCCAGCGAGAGCAGGAAGCTGACCTTCATCACCGACCAGGGGTCGGCCTTGGTGACCCGCAGCCGGGCCTTGCGGACCCGGCCGACCGGCGCGGCGGGGCCGGGACGGCGCGCGGCGGCGGCCGCCGGGGCGGCCGGCCCGGGCGGGCCGGTCCTGGTGCCCCGGGGCGGCGTGGGCTGCCCCTTGGTGTACGTGGTCGGCTGCGAGAAGCCGGCCGGCTGCTGGGCGGGCGGCTGCTGGGCCGAGCCGTACCCGCCCGCACCGCCGGCCGCGACCGGCGGCATCAGCGAGGTCGAGGCGGCGGACTCACCCGCGACCGGGGGCGCCCCGGCCGGGCGCGGCGGCACCCCGGGCAGCCCACCGGTCGCGCCACCGGCTCCACCGTACGAACCGCCGCCCGGCAGTCCGCCCCCGGTACCGCCCGCAGCACCCGTGGCTCCACTCACCCTGGTCCTCCCGCAACTCACCCGGCAGGTCGGGTGGTCACCGCCCTGCTCGTTTCAACTGCTCCAGCGCCCGGCCGGATTGCCCGGTACTGGTCAGTGGCCGGTGCCCGTCCGCAAGGGTCGGGCACCGGCCACCAGAGCTCGCGATCAGGCCTGTTCGGCCACGTCGTCAGCCGTGGTCACACCGTCGGCGGCCACGGAGGTGTCGGGGGCTACGCCCTCGTCCTCCAGGACCTCCTCGTCGTCCGCCTCCGCGTTGCGGGCCATGCCCACCACCGCGTCGCGCTTTCCGAGGTTGATCAGTTGGACGCCCATCGTGTCACGTCCGGTTTCACGAACTCCGGAAACCCTGGTCCGGATGACGCCGCCCGAGAGGGTGATCGCCATGATCTCGTCGGTCTCCTCGACCACCAGCGCCCCGACCAGCGAACCCCGGCCCTCGACGATCTTCGCCGCCTTGGTGCCGAAACCGCCACGACCCTGGACACGGTACTCGTCCACCGAGGTCCGCTTCGCGTACCCACCGTCGGTGGCGGTGAAGACGAAGGTGCCGGGCCTGACCACGTTCATCGAGAGCAGCTCGTCGTCCTCGCGGAACGCCATGCCCTTCACCCCGGAGGTGGCCCGGCTCATCGGCCGGAGCGCCTCGTCGGTGGCGGTGAACCGGATCGACTGGGCCTTCTTCGACACCAGCAGCAGGTCGTCCTCGGCGGAGACCAGCTCGGCGCCGATCAGCTCGTCGTCCCGGCCGTCCTCGATCTCCCGGAGGTTGATCGCGATCAGACCGCCGGAGCGCGGCGAGTCGTAGTCCTTCAGCGGGGTCTTCTTCACCAGACCGCCCCGGGTGGCCAGCACCAGGTAGGGCTTGTCCTCGTAGGTGCGGACCGCCATCACCTGGGTGATGTGCTCCTCCGGCTGGAAGGCCAGCAGGTTGGCCACGTGCTGGCCGCGGGCGTCCCGGCCGGCGTCCGGCAGCTCGTAGCCCTTGGCCCGGTAGACCCGGCCCTTGTTGGTGAAGAACAGGATCCAGTTGTGCGTGGTGGTCACGAAGAAGTGGTCGACGAGGTCGTCCTGCTTCAGCTGCGCACCCCGGACGCCCTTGCCGCCGCGCTTCTGCGAGCGGTAGAGGTCCGAGCGGGTGCGCTTGACGTAGCCGCCCCGGGTGATCGTGACGACGATGTCCTCTTCGGCGATCAGGTCCTCGACCGACATGTCGCCGTCGAACGGGATCAGCGTGGAACGCCGCTCGTCGCCGTACTTCTCGACGATCGCGGTCAGCTCCTCGGAGATGATCTCGCGCTGGCGGGACGGCGAGGCCAGGATCGCGTTGTACTCGTTGATCTTGGCCTGCAGCTCGTCGTGCTCGCTCAGGATGCGCGCGCTCTCCAGCGCGGCCAGCCTGCGCAGCTGCATCTCGAGGATCGCGTTGGCCTGCAGCTCGTCGATGTCGAGCAGGCCCATCAGGCCGCTGCGGGCCGAGTCCGCGCTGTCCGAGGCCCGGATCAGCGCGATCACCGCGTCGATCTGGTCCAGCGCCTTGAGCAGGGCGCGCAGGATGTGCGCGCGCTCCTCGGCCTTGCGCAGCCGGAAGGTGGTCCGGCGAACGATGACCTCGACCTGGTGGTTGACCCAGTGCCGGATGAAGGCGTCCAGCGACAGCGTGCGCGGCACCCCGTCGACCAGGGCCAGCATGTTGGCGCCGAAGTTGGTCTGCAGGTCGGTGTGCTTGTAGAGGTTGTTCAGCACCACCTTGGCGACCGCGTCGCGCTTGAGCACGACCACCAGGCGCTGGCCCGTCCGGCTGGAGGACTCGTCCCGGACGTCGGCGATGCCGGCCACCCGGCCGTCCTTCACCAGGTCGGCGATCTTCAGCGCCAGGTTGTCCGGGTTCACCTGGTACGGCAGCTCGGTGATCACCAGGCACTGCCGGCCCTGGATCTCCTCGACCTCCACCACCGCGCGCATGGTGATCGAGCCGCGCCCGGTCCGGTACGCGTCCTCGATGCCGCGGCGGCCGACGATCAGCGCACCGGTCGGGAAGTCCGGCGCCTTGATCCGCTCGATCAGCGCCTCGAGCAGCTCCTCGTTGGAGGCCTCGGGGTTCTGCAGCGCCCAGAGCGCGCCGGAGGCGACCTCGCGCAGGTTGTGCGGCGGGATGTTGGTCGCCATGCCGACCGCGATGCCGGTGGCACCGTTGATCAGCAGGTTGGGGATGCGGGCCGGCAGGACGGTCGGCTCCTGCGAGCGGCCGTCGTAGTTGGCGGCGAAGTCGACGGTCTCCTCGTCGATGTCCCGCATCATCTCCATGGCGAGCGGCATCATCTTGCACTCGGTGTACCGCATCGCGGCGGCCGGGTCGTTGCCCGGGGAACCGAAGTTGCCGTTGCCGTCCACCAGCGGCATCCGCAGCGACCAGGGCTGCGCGAGCCGGACCACGGTGTCGTAGATCGAGGTGTCGCCGTGCGGGTGGTAGTTGCCCATCACGTCGCCGACCACGCGGGCGCACTTGTAGTAGCCCTTCTCGGGCCGGTAGCCACCGTCGTACATCGCGTACAGCACCCGGCGGTGCACCGGCTTGAGGCCGTCGCGCACCTCGGGCAGCGCCCGGCTGACGATCACGCTCATCGCGTAGTCGAGGTAGGAGCGCTGCATCTCGGTCTCGAGCTCGATCGGCTCGACCCGGGACACGAAGGTGTCGGTGGAGAGGGTGTCCGGCTGCTCGCCGTCAGGACGGTTTTCGTCGACCACTGCTGGTCAGTTTCCTTTCACGCGGACTGGAGTGTGCTGAGGGTGCGTCACACGTCCAGGAAGCGGACGTCCTTGGCGTTGCGCTGGATGAAGGACCGGCGGGCCTCGACGTCCTCGCCCATCAGGACCGAGAACAGGTCGTCGGCGCGGGCCGCGTCCTCCAGGGTGATCTGCTGGAGCAGCCGGTGCTCCTGGTCCATCGTGGTGATCCGGAGCTCCTCGGCGTTCATCTCGCCGAGACCCTTGAACCGCTGGATGGCGTCGTCCTTGGGCAGCCGGCGGCCGGCCGCCACACCCGCGGAGATGGTCGCGTCCCGCTCGCGGTCGGAGTAGACGTAGTCGAAGTCGTCCTTGCCCCACTTGATCTTGTACAGCGGCGGCATCGCCAGGTAGACGTACCCGCCCTCGACCAGCGGCCGCATGAAGCGGAACAGCAGGGTGAGCAGCAGGGTGCGGATGTGCTGCCCGTCGACGTC
Organism: Kitasatospora gansuensis; assembly: GCF_014203705.1. Classification (NCBI taxonomy): domain Bacteria; kingdom Bacillati; phylum Actinomycetota; class Actinomycetes; order Kitasatosporales; family Streptomycetaceae; genus Kitasatospora; species Kitasatospora gansuensis. The sequence goes on along the minus strand of NZ_JACHJR010000001.1, from coordinate 3,870,483 downwards.
GGCGTCCGCCATCAGGACGATCTTGTGATAGCGGAGCTTGGACTCGTCGTAGTCCTCCTGGATGCCGCAGCCGAAGGCCGAGATCAGCGCCTGGACCTCGGTGTTCTGCAGCACCTTGTCGATCCGGGCCTTCTCGACGTTCAGGATCTTGCCGCGGATCGGCAGGATGGCCTGGATCCGCGGGTCGCGGCCCTGCTTGGCCGAGCCGCCGGCCGAGTCACCCTCGACGATGAAGATCTCGCACTCGGACGGGTCCTTGGACTGGCAGTCGCTCAGCTTGCCCGGCAGCGAGGCCGACTCCAGCAGGCCCTTACGGCGCGTCAGGTCGCGCGCCTTGCGGGCCGCGACCCGGGCGGTGGCCGCCTGGATCGACTTCCGGATGATGTCGGAGGCCTCGTTCGGGTTGCGGTCCAGCCAGTCGTTCAGCTGCTCGTGCACCACCCGCTGGACGAAGGTCTTGACCTCGGTGTTGCCCAGCTTGTCCTTGGTCTGGCCCTCGAACTGCGGCTCGCCGAGCTTGACCGAGATGATCGCGGTCAGACCCTCGCGGATGTCCTCGCCGGAGAGGTTGTCGTCCTTCTCCCGGAGCAGCTTCTTGTCCCGCGCGTAGCGGTTGACCAGGCCGGTCAGCGCGGCGCGGAAGCCCTCTTCGTGGGTACCGCCGCCGTGCGTGTGGATGGTGTTCGCGAAGGAGTAGACGCTCTCGGTGTAGGAGCTGTTCCACTGCATCGCGATCTCCACCGAGATCTTCTTCTCCTTGTCCTCCGCCTCGAAGTCGATCACCGAGGGGTGGATGACGTCGCCCTTGCGGGAGTTGAGGTGGGTGACGAAGTCGGCGATGCCACCGTCGTACTTGTAGGTGATCGAGAGCGGCTTGCCCTCGTCGTCCGCGTGCTCCGGGCGCTCGTCGGTCAGCGAGATGGACAGGCCCTTGTTGAGGAAGGCCATCTCCTGGAAGCGGCGGGAGAGCGTCTCGAAGGAGTAGACGGTGGTCTCGAAGATCTCCGGGTCGGCCCAGAACGTCACGGTCGTGCCGGTCCGGTCGGTGGCCTCGTGCTTGGCCAGCGGCGCGGTCGGTACGCCCGACTTGTACTCCTGCGTCCAGCGGGCGCCGTCGGTGAGGATGTCCACCGCAAGGCGGGTGGAGAGCGCGTTCACCACCGAGATGCCGACACCGTGCAGACCGCCGGAGACGGCGTAGCCGGCACCGCCGAACTTGCCACCCGCGTGCAGAACCGTCAGCACGACCTCGACGGCGGGCTTGTCCTGGCCCGGCATGATGCCGACCGGGATGCCGCGGCCGTTGTCGATGACCCGTACGCCACCGTCGGCGAGGATCGTCACGTCGATGGCGTCGGCGTGCCCCGCCAGCGCCTCGTCGACGGAGTTGTCCACGATCTCCTGCACCAGGTGGTGCAGTCCGCGCTCACCGGTCGAGCCGATGTACATGCCCGGGCGCTTGCGGACGGCGTCGAGGCCCTCCAGCACCTGGATCGCGCTGGCGTCGTACGCCCCACTAGCGTCGAGGGGCGCGGCCGCCTGGTCGGTGGGGTCTGGGGTCTGGCTGGAGTTGCCGGAATCGGCCACGAAGCGCCCTCTCTGGCACAGCGCGGGCCGCAGACCTGCCCATCGGACGGGCGAGCCTGCGACCACGGCGTTTCGACTCGGTTGCTACGAGCAACAGTGTTTGGCTCTCAGTCTACCGGTACGACTGACATAGATGGCCGTTTGGCAGCCTCAGAAGGCAGATGAGCCGCCCTGAATCCCCTCGGGACATGTCCCGATACTCGCCAGGGGGGCTGAGACCGCTCAAAAGGGCCGTCAGCGGTTCCGGAAGATCTGCTTCCCTTCGGCACCCGGGCTACCCCCAGGTGTCGCCCGGCCCCTTGCTCCCCGGCGCCCGCAGCCGGCCGTACCCGCGCTGCGGCGCGGCCGGCCCCAGCACCTTGATCACCTTGACCGTGCCGTGCCCCAGCTCGTGGTTCAGCCGGGCCACCAACTGACGTGCCAGCAGCCGAAGTTGGGTGGCCCACGCGGTCGAGTCGCACTGTACGGTGAGCACCGCCTCGGCCTCCGCGTACTCCTTCGGCACGCAGTGCGCCGCGATGTCGGGACCGACGATCTGCGGCCACCGGCCCATCACCCCGCCCACCGCGGCCGGCGCCTCCCAGCCCCGTTCGGTGATCAGCCGGTTCAGCGCCGCTCCCAGCGGGACCGGATCGCGGCCGTCCGCGCGCGCCCCACTGCGCAGCCCGTGCCGCTTCGCCTCACGCTTCTCGCGGACCTGCTCGCCCCGCTGCCTGGCCTGCTCCTTCGCCGCGCGCAGCGCGACCCGGGCCAGGTCCACGCCCGAGAGCTCCGGTGTCTCGCCCATGGCGGCACTCCTTTTCCCCAGGCTGTGGATGAAGTTTCCAGAGTACGGCTACGGGGTCAGCCGGGTCACTGTTCCGTCCGCCACTGCGAACCGGGCGCCGGCCAGCGCCTTCGGCACGTCCTCCGGGACGGCGGCGGTGACCAGGACCTGCTCGGCGTCGGCCACCAGTTCGGCCAGCCGGTCCCGCCGGCGGGCGTCCAGCTCGGCGAAGACGTCGTCCAGGATCAGCACCGGCTCCCCGCCGTCCGCCTTCAGCAGCTCGTACGAGGCCAGCCGGAGCGCCAGCGCGTACGACCAGGACTCGCCGTGGCTGGCGTACCCCTTGGCCGGCAGCGGGCCGAGCCGCAGGCCCAGCTCGTCGCGGTGCGGGCCGACCAGGGTCAGGCCGCGGGCCACCTCCTGCGGGCGGGCCTGCTGGAGCGCGTCGAGCAGCTGCTGCTCGGCCTCCTCCCGGCTGGTCGGCAGCGCGCCCTCGAAGGAGCTGCGGTACTCCAGCGCGGTCTCCCCGCCGCCGGGTGCCAGCTGCTGGTACGCCTGCGCCACCAGCGGCTGCAGGGCGGCCACCAGCTGGAGCCGAAAGGCCGTCAACTCGGCGCCGGAGCGGGCCAGATGACCGTCCCAGATCTCCAGGGTGGAGAGGTCGGCGCCCTTGCCGCCGCCGCCCCGGCGGGCCGCCGCGGCGGTCTTCAGCAGGGCGTTGCGCTGCTTCAGCACCCGCTCGTAGTCGGAGCGGACCCCGGCCAGCCGGGGCGCGCGGGCGGTCAGCAGCTCGTCCAGGAAGCGGCGGCGCTCACCCGGGTCGCCCTTCACCAGGGCCAGGTCCTCGGGGGCGAACAGCACGGTGCGGAGCAGGCCGAGCACGTCCCTGGGCCGGACGTTGTCGGAGCGGTTGATCCGGGCCCGGTTGGCCTTGCCCGCGGTGATCTCCAGCTCGACCAGGGTGGACCGGCCGTCCCGCAGGATGCTGGTGCGGATCACCGCCCGCTCGGCGCCGAGCCGGATCAGCGGGGCGTCGGTGGCCACCCGGTGACTGCCCAGGGTGGCGATGTAGCCGATCGCCTCGACCAGGTTGGTCTTGCCCTGGCCGTTCGGCCCCACGAAGGCCGTCACGCCGGGGTCGAGGGGCACCTCGACCCCGGCGTACGAACGGAAGTCGGCGAGCGACAGATGCGCGACATGCATGGGTGTGAACTGCGCTCGCCTTCTGGGGAGTCGGTCCTACTTGGACTCGACCGCGTGGCCGCCGAACTGGTTGCGGAGCGCGGCGATCATCTTCATCTGCGGGGAGTCGTCCTGCCGGGAGGCGAACCGGGCGAACAGCGAGGCGGTGATCGCGGGCAGCGGCACCGCGTGGTCGATCGCGGCCTCGACCGTCCAGCGGCCCTCGCCCGAGTCGGCGGCCCAGCCCTTGAGCTTGGCCAGGTGCTCGTCGTCGTCCAGCGCCCGGACGGCCAGGTCGAGCAGCCAGGAGCGGATCACGGTGCCCTCCTGCCAGCTGCGGAAGACCTCGCGCACGTCGGTGACCTCGGGGGCGGCCTCCAGCAGCTCCCAGCCCTCGGCGAACGCCTGCATCATGGCGTACTCGATGCCGTTGTGGACCATCTTGGCGAAGTGCCCGGCGCCGACCTTGCCCGCGTGCACCGCGCCGAAGTCGCCCTCGGGCTTGAGCGCGTCGAAGACCGGCTGCACCTTGGCGACGTCGGCGGCCTCGCCGCCGTACATCAGCGCGTAACCGTTCTCCAGGCCCCAGACGCCGCCGGAGACGCCGCAGTCGACGAAGCCGATGCCCTTGGTGGCCAGCGCCTCGGCGTGCTTGACGTCGTCCGTCCAGCGCGAGTTGCCGCCGTCGACGACCACGTCGCCGGGGGAGAGCAGCTCGGCCAGCTGGTCCACGGTGTCCTGGGTCGGGCCGCCGGCCGGGACCATCACCCAGACCACGCGCGGCGCCTCAAGCTTGCCGACGAGCTCCTCGAGGCTGTCCACGTCGGCGAGTTCCGGGTTGCGGTCGAAGCCGATGACGGTGTGCCCTGCGCGGCGGATGCGCTCGCGCATGTTGCCGCCCATCTTGCCGAGACCGATGAGGCCGAGCTCCATGACAAGTCCTTACCTGTGGTGACGTGCCTGACGGCGGCGCCGTTGCCGCACAGGCTGAGCCTACGCCGGGAACCAGCGCGGCCTCCTCCGACCGGGGCCGGTCGGGGGAGGCCGTCCACAGCCTGTGGAGAGGGTCAGCCGGAGAGGCGGACCGGCATGATCAGGTACTGGTACGCCTCGTCCGCCTCGGCGTCCACCGCCGGACGGCCGCTGAGCAGCGCCGGCTTGGTGGAGGTGGTGAAGCTCAGCTGGGCGTACGCGGAGTCGATGGCCTTCAGGCCCTCCTCCAGGTAGCCCGGGTTGAAGGCGATCGAGATGTCGTCGCCCTCGAGGTCGGCCTCGACCCGCTCGGTGGCCTGGGCGTCGTCGCCCGAGCCCGCCTCCAGGGTGAGCACGCCCTGCTCGAAGCTCAGCCGGACCGGCGTGTTCCGCTCGGCCACCAGCGAGACGCGCTTGAGCGCCTCCAGGAACGGCTGGGTCTGGATCGCGGCCACCGCGCTGAACTCGGTCGGGAACAGGCTGCGGAACTTCGGGAACTCACCCTCCAGCAGACGGGTGGTGGTCCGCCGGCCGGCGCCCTCGAAGCCGATCAGGCCCTCACCGGCACCGCCCGAGGCGAGCGCGATGGAGACCGTGTCGCCGCTGCCGAGCGACTTGGCGATGTCCTGCAGGGTCTTGGCGGGCACCAGGGCGACCGCCGAGATGTCGGCCTGCTCCGGCTTCCACATCAGCTCGCGGACCGCGAAGCGGTAGCGGTCGGTGGCGGCCAGGGTGATCTTGTCGCCCTCGATCTCCACCCGGACACCGGTCAGCACCGGCAGGGTGTCGTCGCGGCCGGCCGCGACGGCGGCCTGGCTGACGGCCGAGGCGAAGACCTCGCCGGAGACCGTGCCGGTCGCGGTGGGCATCTGCGGCAGCGACGGGTACTCGTCCACAGGAAGCGTGGGGAGTGTGAATCGCGAGGAGCCGCAGACCACGCTGACCCGCATGCCGTCGGTGGAGATCTCCACCGGCCGGTTCGGCAGGTTGCGGGAGATGTCGTTCAGCAGCCGGCCGGAGACCAGCACCGTGCCCGCCTCCTCGACCTCCGCCGCCAGCTCGACCCGGGCCGAGACCTCGTAGTCGAAGCCGGAGAGGGCCAGGCTGCCGTCCTGCGCCGTCAGCAGCAGGCCGGCCAGCACCGGCACCGGCGGCCGCGCCGGGAGGCTGCGGGCAGCCCAGGCCACCGCCTCCGCGAGGACGTCACGCTCCACCCGGAACTTCACCGGTAACCGCCTCCTGGGTCCTGCTGTTGTCAGCGTCTTGATCGTCTGGCCGGACCGGACCCACTGGGCTGAGCCCCTCGGCTCCGGTTGCCGGAGAACAGTCTCTCCTACTCCACCGACAGACGGGGCACACGGGCGGAAGCCAACCGAACAGATGTCGCGATCCGGTTGTCCACAGATTTCGGCCCACCCCACGATTAAGCATGTTCAGGGGTCTATAGGTGTAGTGGTAGTAGTAGGGCCTGTGGATACCGTGGATAACCCCGTTTCCGCAGGTCAGACCCGGTTTTTTGTCCACAGCGCCTGTGGACCCGGAGTGTGGACAACCAGGCCCTGCTGTGGACGACCAAGCGTTACCCACAGGGCACTCTCAGTATCCACAGGTTATCCCCAGGGCCGTCCCCAGATCATGGACCGGTTATCCACGGGGCCCGGTCAACATCACGTGACGGCTTTCACACCGGCTGGTGAACAGGCCGCCAATGTTGTCGAACTGTGGACGCCGCTGTGGAGAACCTGGGGATAACCGCCCTGGTCCTGGGGACAAGCGGTGGACAACCCATTCGGCCCACTGGCGGTCCGTCAACTGTCCACATCCTGTGGATAACTGTTGTGCACAAGTACACAGGGGTCTGACCTGCGTCGAAGAGCGTAGCGGCGCCCGGCCTGTGGAGGAATTCTGGATAACTTCGAGCTCCCCAGGCTGTGGACGGGGAAAAACCACCCGATCCTGTGGATTGCGGCCCTGCGGCTCTGACCTGTTCGAATAGCTGGTCAGTTGTTCGGTGTGGCAGTCGGCCTGGCGGAGCGTCAGTCGGTGGATTACTGCCCGGCCCGCCGTCGCTCCACACCTGATTTCGCCGCCGAGGCCCCGTACGGACGCCTGACAGTGGGTACGCGAAAGGGGAGCCGGCGCCGCCGACTCCCCTTCAAACACCCGGTACCGCCCCGGGATCAGCTCTTGATGCGGTTGGTGAGCTCGGTGACCTGGTTGTAGATCGAGCGCCGCTCGGCCATCAGCGAGCGGATCTTCCGGTCGGCGTGCATCACGGTGGTGTGGTCCCGGCCGCCGAACTGGGCGCCGATCTTCGGCAGCGAGAGGTCGGTGAGCTCCCGGCAGAGGTACATCGCGATCTGGCGGGCCGTCACCAGCACCCGGCTGCGCGAGGAGCCGCAGAGGTCCTCCACCCCCAGACCGAAGTACGCGGCGGTCTGCTGCATGATCACCTGCGCGGTGATCTCGGGCCCCGCGTCCTCGTCGCCACCCGGGATGAGGTCCTTCAGGACGATCCCGGCCAGCTCCAGGTCGACCGGCGCCCGGTTCAGGTTGGCGAACGCGGTGACCCGGATCAGGGCGCCCTCCAGCTCCCGGATGTTCCGGGTGATCCGGGATGCGATGAACTCCAACACGTCGGCGGGAGCGTTCAGTTGCTCCTGGATCGCCTTCTTCCGCAGGATCGCGATCCGGGTCTCCAGCTCCGGCGGGGTGACGTCGGTGATCAGCCCCCACTCGAAGCGGTTGCGGAGCCGGTCCTCCAGCGTGATCAGCTGCTTGGGCGGCCGGTCCGAGGAGAGCACGATCTGCTTGTTGGCGTTGTGCAGGGTGTTGAAGGTGTGGAAGAACTCCTCCTGGGTCGACTCCTTGGACGCCAGGAACTGCACGTCGTCGACCAGCAGGATGTCCATGTCCCGGTACCGCTTGCGGAAGGCGTCCGCCTTCCCGTCCCGGATCGAGTTGATGAACTCGTTGGTGAACTCCTCGGAGCTCACGTACCGGACCCGGGTGCCCGGGAACAGGCTGCGCGAGTAGTGCCCGATCGCGTGCAGCAGGTGGGTCTTGCCCAGACCGGACTCGCCGTAGATGAAGAGCGGGTTGTACGCCTTGGCCGGCGCCTCGGCCACCGCCACCGCGGCGGCGTGCGCGAAGCGGTTGGAGGCGCCGATCACGAAGGTGTCGAACAGGTACTTGGGGTTCAGCCGGGCGGCCGGCTCGTCCTTGCGCGAGCTGCCGCCGGCCGGCGGTGCGCCGGGCGGCGCGGGCACCCCGGGGCTGGGCGTGCGGTCCGGCATGCCACCGGGCCGCTGCGGGCCCGACTGCGGTCGGACGTCCGGGAGTTGGGAGCTCTGCTCGGGCTGCCCGAGCGGCGGACGGGGCGGCGTCCGGCGGGCCGGCGCACCCTGCGCCGGGGCGCTGTAGGCGCCACCGAACAGGTCGTCCTGCCCGGTCTCCCGGCCCGGGTAGCCGGATTCCCAGCCGCGGTGCTCGGGCGGGTTCTCGGCGGCCGACCAGGACGGCTGCTGCTCGCCGCCGCCGTACGGCGCGGGGCGCTGCTGGTAGCCCGCGGTGTCGTACCGGCCGCGCTCGTAGCCCTGCTCGGACGGCGCCTCGTACGGCCGGGAGTACTCCTCCGGGGCCTGGTAGCCGTCCTGGTTCTGCGACGGCCAACGGCCGGTCTCCGGCTGCCGGTTGTCGTACCCGGCGGGCTCCTCCCGGTACTGCTGACGGGGCGGCCACTCCTCGCCCTGGGTCTGCTCGGCGGGCTGCTCGGCCGCGGCCTGCGGCGCGGGCGGCGGCGGCACGGCGTTGGCGTCCACCATCACGGCGATCCGGACCGGCCGGCCGAACCCCCGGCTCAGCTCCTCGGTCAGCGGCGGCAGCAGCCGGCCCTCCAGCACCTGCTTGGCCCGCTCGTTCGGGGCCGCCAGCAGGGCGGTGTCGTGCATCATCCACATCGGCTGGGTGCGCCGCAGCCACATCTTGTCGCTGTCCCCGACGTCCGGGTCGTTGACCAGCCGCTCGACGACCCTCGCCCAGACCGCGACGAGATCGCTGTTGACATCAGCCACTGGTGCACGCTTTCTCGTTCCCCGGAGCGGGGGTCTCAAAGGACTCGGGTACCGGTCCGATCCAGACGAACAAACCCGACAAGTCCTGCAACGGTAGTCAGCCGACTGGACTGATTCAAGTTGTTGTCCACAGGCTGTGGGCAGGGCGGTCGGGTGACCGGGTCCGGGCGGGTGCCGTCGGTGTCGGCCTTGCGGCGCCTGGCCTCTATCATGATCGGACAGCCGCCGTGGGTGATCCGGCGGACCGGTGACGAACACCCGGTTTGACCCCCCGCACCCGTCCCGCGTACCGTGACCAGGTCGAGTTGTCGATGGCCGCTGCCGCATGTCCGCGGGTCCGCCCGCATCCATAAGGCGCGCAGCACGGGCGCCGTGGATTACCTCAACCCCCAGCCGACCTGGGAAGTTGAGGCCGGATTTCCCATCAAGGGGAGATCACGCGGACGCACGGTGACGGCCAAGCGATACCCCGTCATCCTTCGATTCACCCCAGGAGCCCCCGAGTGAGCAAGCGCACCTTCCAGCCGAACAACCGTCGTCGCGCGAAGACCCACGGCTTCCGGCTGCGGATGCGTACCCGCGCCGGCCGCGCCATCCTGGCGACCCGCCGCGCCAAGGGCCGTACCAACATCTCCGCCTGATTCGCATCTAAGGGACTGCAGTGCTGCCCTCCGAGAATCGGCTGCGGCGGCGCCAGGACTTCGCGACCGCGGTCAAACGCGGTCGTCGGGCCGGTCGGCCCCTGCTGGTGGTCCATCTCAACAGAGATGGGCAGCCAGGGGGGCAGACCGACCGGAACAGCGACTCCCGCCCGCACGTCGCCGAGGGGCTTCCTTCGGCGCGTGCGGGTTTCGTCGTGAGCAAGGCCGTCGGTCCGGCGGTCGTGCGCAATCTGGTGAAGCGGCGTCTACGTCATCTGGTCCGTGAACGTCTGTCCGGGCTGCCCGCAGGTAGCCTGATCGTGGTGCGCGCACTGCCCCAGGCCGGGGCGGCCACGTACCACGATCTCGAACAGGACCTGGACGCGGCGCTGCGGCGGTTGCTCCGGGCGGAGCCGACCGGCGGCGCGCCGACGGGAGCGGGGCGATGAAGTACCTGCTGATGGGGCTGATCAGGCTCTACCAGTGGACCATCAGTCCCTTGCTCGGCCCGGTCTGCCGCTACTACCCGTCGTGTTCGCACTACGGGTACGAGGCGGTGCGGTCGCACGGTGCGATCAAGGGCAGCGGGCTGACCGCCTGGCGCATCCTGCGCTGCAATCCCTGGTCCCCCGGTGGGGTCGACCACGTACCGCCGCGTAGGCACCCGGTGTGGCATCGCCGGCTGCGCGATCTGCTGAGCCCCACGAGCGGGACCGCCGAGCCGGAGCCGGTGGCGAAGCCCGATGTCCAAGGAGTCTGACCGGTGACCTTCGGTTTTCTGAGTCCCCTCTACACGATGGTGTCCTGGATCATCGTCCAGTTCCACTCGCTGTACAGCCACGTCTTCGACCCGAACGGTGGCTGGGCCTGGGGTCTCGCCATCGCCTCGATGGTGGTCGTCATCCGGATCTGCCTGATCCCGCTGTTCGTGAAGCAGATCAAGGCGACCCGGGCCATGCAGGCGATCCAGCCGAAGATGAAGGCCATCCAGGAGCGCTACAAGAACGACAAGCAGCGCCAGTCCGAAGAGATGATGAAGCTGTACAAGGAGGCGGGTACCAACCCGTTCTCCAGCTGCCTTCCCATCCTCGTGCAGGCGCCGTTCTTCACCGCGCTCTACGGTGTGCTGGCCTCGGTCGCCAACGACAAGACCATCGGTGTCATCACCCCGACGCTGCTGAACAGTGCCCAGCAGGCGCACATCTTCGGTGCCCCGCTGTCGGCCACCTTCCTGGGCAGCAGCGAGGTCAGCGTCAAGATCGTCACGGCCGTGATGATCATCCTGATGTCGCTGTCGCAGTTCATCACCCAGCGCCAGCTGATGACGAAGAACATGGACCTCACGGTCAAGACGCCGTTCATGCAGCAGCAGAAGATGATGATGTACATCTTCCCGATCATGTTCGCCGTGATGGGCATCAACTTCCCGGTCGGTGTGCTGGTCTACTGGCTGACCACCAACGTCTGGTCGATGGGCCAGCAGCTGATCGTGATCCGGAACAACCCGACGCCGGGCAGCAAGGCGTGGGACGAGCGGCAGGCTCGCCTGAAGAAGGCCGGCCGGCTGAACCCGGACGGCTCGGTGAAGAAGGCCGGCCTGCTGTCGCTGGTCTCCGGGGGCGGCAAGGGCTCGTCGTCGGCCGCCAGCACCGCCGAGGAAGCCGTCCAGGACGCCGTGCAGGCCCGTCGGCAGCAGCCGAAGAAGCTGACCAAGGCCCAGCGCCAGCAGGGCGCGGGCGGCACGTCGGCCGCCGGCGAGGCGGAGAGCGTGACCGAGGACGCCAAGCCGAGCCTGGAGAAGTCCGGGTCGGCCGAGGCCAAGCCCGCGGCCGCGAAGCCGACGGCGGCCAGGAGCGGCCAGCGCCAGCAGCCGAAGCGCACCGGGCAGCCGGGTGGCCAGCGGCCGAAGAAGAAGCCCTGACCGGTCCGATCCTGGCCGTAACGGCCCACTGATCTTCGTTCGCGGCCCCACCCGAGGGCCCATTCCAGAAGGAGTCCACCAGTGACGGAAGGCACCACCGCCACCGAGAGCTCGTCCGCCGACAACCTCGTTGCCCGCCTCGAGCAGGAGGGTGACATCGCGGCCGACTACCTGGAGGGTCTGCTCGACATCGCGGACCTGGACGGTGACATCGACATGGACGTCGAGGGCGACCGCGCTCTGGTCTCCATCGTCGGCGAGGGCAACGACCGCTCGCTGCAGCGGCTGGTCGGCCAGGACGGTGAGGTGCTGGAGGCACTCCAGGAGTTGACCCGGCTGGCCGTGCACCGGGAGACCGGTGAGCGCAGCCGCCTCATGCTGGACATTGCGGGGTTCCGGGCGCGCAAGCGGTCGGAGCTGGCGCAGCTGGGTGCCGAGGCGGCCGAGCAGGCGAAGTCCTCCGGTGAGCAGGTCAAGCTGCGCCCGATGACGCCGTTCGAGCGCAAGGTGGTCCACGACGCGGTGGCGGCGGCGGGTCTGAGCAGCGAGTCGGAGGGCGAGGAGCCCCAGCGTTGCGTGGTCGTGCTGCCGCGCTGACGCGCCGCAGCCGGTCGGTCCGACGACCCCGTCCGCCTCGTGCGGGCGGGGTCGTCGTCCGCTCGGGCCCGCCGGACGGCCGGGCTGAGTGAGCGTCATGAGTGCGCTGTTTCACGTGAAACGGCTCCTGCGTGACACAGTGGTTGCCAGCGTGGGCGGTGCAGACGGTGAGCGGAGAGGCAGAGATGGAGACGGACGGCGTGGAGACCGAGGGCACTCCCGAGGAGGGCGGGCCGGAGGGTCTTCCGGAGGCTCCGGCGGTGGCCCAGGAGATCTTCGGGGACCGGTACCCGATGGCCGTGCGCTACACCGAGCTGCTGGCCACGGCCGGTGTGCAGCGCGGCCTGATCGGCCCCCGGGAGGTGCCCCGGCTCTGGGACCGGCACGTGCTGAACTGCGCGGTGCTGGCCGAGCTGCTGCCGCCCAACGCCTCGCTCTGCGACGTCGGTTCGGGCGCCGGGCTGCCCGGCATCCCGGTGGCGATGGCCCGCCCGGACGTCTCGGTCACCCTGCTGGAGCCGCTGCTGCGCCGGACCACCTTCCTGGAGGAGGTGGTCCGCGAGCTCGGCCTGGACAACGTCACGGTGCTGCGCGGCCGGGCCGAGGAGATGATCGGCAAGCTCGCGGTGGACATCGTGACCGCCCGCGCGGTGGCCCCGCTGGACCGGCTGGCGGGCTGGGGCCTGCCGCTGCTCCGGCCGTACGGGCAGATGCTGGCGCTCAAGGGGGACACCGCCGAGCAGGAGCTGGCCGACTCGCGGTCCGCGCTGACCAAGCTGGGCGCGGTGAAGTGGTCGGTGCTGGCGGTCGGTGAGGGCACCCTGGAGACCTCGACCCGGGTGGTCCGGGTGGAGGCGGGGGAGAGCCCCGGCGGGGTGAAGGCGGCGACCCGGCGGGCCAAGGCGGCCCGGGCCGGGCGCGGCAGCCGGTCGGCCGAGGCCGGCCGGAGTGGCGGTCGGCGCCGCCGCTGAGCCGATCCGGCCGGGCCGTCGTTGCGGCCGGCCGGAGCAGTGGACTGACGGAGCGGGTACCCGGACGGGTGCCCGCTCCGCCGCGTCCGGGGCCGGTCGGAGTGTCGCACCGTCAGATTTCCGACATTGTGGGCATGGTGTTTCACGTGAAACGTCGCTCCCTGCTTTCCGGAATCCTCGGCCGCAGCCGGATGGTGACTGTTGCCGCTCCGGTTTCACGTGAAACACTGACCCCCATGCAGGACTCGGAGACCATCGACCAGGTCGATGACACGCCCATCGCACGGGCCGCCATGGCCGCGGTGGCGGCTGCCGGACGGGCCGGTGAGGGGCTGCCCAGGCCCGCCTCGACCCGGGTGATCGTGGTGGCCAACCAGAAGGGCGGGGTGGGGAAGACCACCACCACCGTCAACCTCGCCGCCGCACTGGCCATGCACGGGCTGCGCGTCCTGGTGGTCGACCTCGACCCGCAGGGGAACGCCTCCACCGCGCTCGGCATCGACCACCACGCCGATGTGCCGTCGATCTACGACGTGCTGGTCGAGGGCAAGCCGCTGGCCGACGTGGTGCAGCCGGTCCGGGACGTGGAGGGGCTGTTCTGTGTGCCCGCCACCATCGACCTGGCCGGCGCCGAGATCGAGCTGGTCTCGCTGGTGGCCCGGGAGAGCAGGCTGCAGCGCGCGATCACCGCGTACGAGCAGCCGCTGGACTACATCCTGATCGACTGTCCGCCCTCGCTGGGCCTGCTGACGGTCAATGCCCTGGTGGCGGGTCAGGAGGTGCTGATCCCGATCCAGTGCGAGTACTACGCGCTGGAGGGCCTGGGTCAGCTGCTGCGGAACGTCGAGCTGGTCCGGGCGCACCTGAACCCGACGCTCCACGTCTCCACCATCCTGCTCACCATGTACGACGCCCGGACCAGGCTGGCCGCCCAGGTGGCCGAGGAGGTCCGGACGCACTTCGCCGAGCAGGTGCTGAACACGGCGATCCCGCGCTCGGTCCGGATCTCGGAGGCACCCAGCTACGGACAGACCGTGCTGACCTACGACCCGGGCTCCACCGGGGCGCTCTCCTACCTGGAGGCCGGGCGGGAACTCGCCCTGCGGGCGGTCGGGGCGGCGACGGACGGATTCGCGGTACCCGCGGTGGGGCAGCAGCGCAACGGCGCGGCGGCTCCGATGGCACAGCACGGCGGCACGATGGAGGACAACCGGTGAGTGGTGGGCGCAGGGGCCTGGGACGTGGGCTCGGGGCACTGATTCCGGCGGCGACGCCCGCGACCGGGGCCACCGTGGCCCCGGCCAGGCCGGGGACGGCGCCGGTCCAGTCGGCCGGTGCGGTCTCCCCGGCCGCGGTGCCGGTGCTGCCGACCGACCGGGGCACGGTGGCCGCCAAGGTGGCGGCCGAGATCGCCCGGGACCAGTCGGGACTGCCGCGGCGCAGCGTGCTGGAGGAGGCGCTCGCCCCGGTGGAGGGTGCCCGGTTCGCCGAGCTGCCGCTGGACTCGATCGTGCCGAACCCGCGGCAGCCGCGGGAGGTCTTCGACCAGGACAAGCTGGCCGAGCTGGTCGCCTCCATCAAGGAGGTGGGTCTGCTCCAGCCGGTGGTGGTCCGGCAGACCGGTGCGGACCGCTACGAGCTGATCATGGGCGAGCGGCGCTGGCGGGCCTCCCGGGAGGCGGGTCTCGACCTCATCCCGGCGATCGTCCGGGCCACCGATGACGACAAGCTGCTGCTGGACGCGCTGCTGGAGAACCTGCACCGGGCCGAGCTCAACCCGCTGGAGGAGGCGGCCGCCTACGACCAGCTGCTGCAGGACTTCTCCTGCACCCACGACGAGCTGGCCGACCGGATCGGCCGCTCGCGCTCGCACGTCTCCAACACCCTGCGACTGCTGAAGCTCTCGCCGACCGTGCAGCGCCGGGTGGCCGCCGGGGTGCTGACGGCGGGTCACGCCCGGGCGCTGCTCGGGGTGCCGGACGCGGAGCGGCAGGACCAGCTGGCCCGGCGGATCATCGCGGAGGGGCTCTCGGTGCGGACCACCGAGGAGATCGTCGCGGTGATGGACCGGGACGAGAAGCCGCAGCGCCCGACCGGACCGAAGGCGGGCCGGCTGCTCTCGCCGGCCTTCAACGACCTCTCGGAGCGGCTCTCGGACCGTTTCGAGACCCGGGTCAAGGTCGAGGTCTCGCAGCGCAACGGCAAGCTCGGCAAGGGCAAGGTGGTGTTGGAGTTCGCCTCGGTGGAGGACCTGAACCGGATCCTGGACAGTCTGGCGCCGGGTGACGAGGGGCTCCGGCTGTCCGGAAGCTGAGGCCGCCGGCGGCCCGGGTTGCCGGTCGGTTCCGATGGGTGCATGTTTCACGTGAAACATGCACCCATCGTCGTTCGTCGTACGGGGGAGAAGCCGGTCGGTGGTGACGGTCCGTCGGGGGGCCGCGGAGGAGGGATGAGTCATGGGGCGCAGGATCGCTCCGCTGACGTTGGACAACCTGGGGGATCTGCCGCTGCCCTGCCGCTCCTGTGTCTTCTGGGAGCTGGATCCGGTCAGTGCCAGGGTGGCCGAGGAGAGCGGGAAGCCGGAGCTGGAGAAGGAGGGCTGGATCTCCGCGGTCCTGCTGGAGTGGGGGTCCTGCGGCCGGGTGGTCTACGTGGACGAGCTGCCGGTGGGCTACGTGCTCTACGCCCCGCCCGCGTACGTGCCGCGGTCCTCGGCCTTCCCGACCAGCCCGGTCTCGCCGGACGCGGTGCAGCTGATGGTCAGTCGGCTGCTGCCCGGCTACCAGCGGCAGGGGATCGGCCGGGTACTGGTGCAGACCGTGGTGAAGGACGTGGTGGGCCGGGGGTTCAAGGCGATCGAGGCGTTCGGCGCGGCCGGCCGGGAGACCCCCAGCTGTCTGCTCCCGGCGGACCACCTGCGGGCGGTCGGCTTCAAGACCGTCCGGCCGCACCACCGCTACCCCAGGCTGCGGCTGGAGGCCCGCACCACGCTCTCCTGGAAGGGCGACGTGGAGGTGGCCCTGGAGCGGCTGCTCGGCGGGGCCAGGGGCGGGCCCCGGAAGGAACCGGCGCTGCGGCCGTTCTGACGGCGTGCTCTGGCGGTGTGAAAGGTCTGGCGGCATGTGAAAGAGGGGCCCCTGTGGAGGGGCCCCTCTTTCCGTGCGGTGCGAGCTGAGGACTAGATGTACTCGGCCAGCTCGCGGAGCAGCGCCGCCTTCGGGCGGGCGCCGGTGATGCTCTTCACCAGCTCGCCGTTCTGGTACACGTTCAGCGTCGGGATGGAGATCACGCCGTAGGTGGCGGCGGTGCCCTGGTTGGCATCGACGTCGAGCTTGGCGATGGTCAGCTTGTCGCTGTGCTCGGTCGCGATCTCCTCCAGGATCGGGGCGACCTGGCGGCACGGGCCGCACCAGGTGGCCCAGAAGTCGACCAGGACGGGCTTGTCGCTCTTGAGAACCTCGGCGTCGAACGTCGCGTCGGTCACGGTGATGGTGGCGCCGGCCACGGGAGCTCCTAAGGGTCAGAACGAGGTGGTGCTGAGAAGAACAACGGCGGAGGCCGTTCTGTTTCTTGCGGCGCTCCCCGTTTCGCCGGAGTGGCCCGAAAGGGCTGTTTCACGTGAAACGGGGAGCGGGAGAGCTGGCGGTGCGGCGGTGCGGGTCAGACCGCGACGGCCACGGCCTGGGTCTCCAGGTCGTCCAGCGCGGCCAGGTAGCGCTCGGCGTCCAGGGCGGCGGAGCAGCCGGTGCCGGCGGCGGTGATCGCCTGGCGGTAGGTGTGGTCGACCACGTCGCCGGCGCCGAAGACACCGGGGATGTTGGTCCGGGTCGAGGGGGCCTCGACCTTGAGGTAGCCCTCGGCGTCCAGGTCCAGCTGGCCGGTGAACAGGTCGGTGCGCGGGTCGTGGCCGATCGCGATGAACAGGCCGGTGACCGGCAGCTCGCGGGTCTCGCCGGTGGTGGTGTCCCGCAGGGTGACGCCACTCAGCTTCGGGTCGCCGTGGATCGCCTCCACCGCGCTGTCCCAGGCGAAGCTGATCTTCGGGTCGGCGAAGGCCCGCTCCTGCATCGCCTTGGAGGCGCGCAGGCTGTCCCGGCGGTGGATGATCGTGACCGACTTGGCGAACCGGGAGAGGAAGGTCGCCTCCTCCAGCGCGGTGTCGCCGCCGCCGACCACGGCGATGTCCTGGTCGCGGAAGAAGAAGCCGTCGCAGGTCGCGCACCAGGAGACGCCGCGGCCGGAGAGCTTGTCCTCGTTCGGGAGGCCGAGCTTGCGGTGCTGGGAGCCGGTGGTGACGATCACGGCGCGGGCCCGGTGCACGGTGCCCTCGGAGTCGGTGACGGTCTTGATGTCACCGGTGAGGTCGACCGAGACGATGTCGTCCGGCACCAGCTCGGCGCCGAAGCGCTCGGCCTGGCCGCGCATGTTGTCCATCAGCTCGGGGCCCATGATGCCGTCCCGGAAGCCGGGGAAGTTCTCGACCTCGGTGGTGTTCATCAGCGCGCCACCGGCGGTGACGGCTCCCTCGAAGACCAAGGGCTTGAGGGAGGCTCGGGCCGTGTAGAGGGCTGCGGTGTAGCCGGCCGGGCCTGAGCCGATGATGATCACGTTACGGACGTCGCTCACTGCATCTCCTGGTTCGCATCGCGACCCGCGCTTTTGCGGGGAGGGCGGTCCTGCTCCGCCGCCCGGGACAACGATGCACCAGTGTCGCTCATTCCCAGGTGCCGTTGCAGCAGGCGCTCGCAGAGTGGTCGTCCGGATGGGACGAGCCGACCGGGTCGGAGCGGACGGTCGGAGCGGACGGAACTACCGGGCGGGGACGGTGCGGTGCAGTCGTACCCGGCAGTCGGCGGTCACCAGGTAGACGTCCAACTGGTCGGCGGAGAGCGGGTAGACCAGGGCGGTGACCTGATCCGGGCCGAACGTGCCGGGGGCGGTGAGCACTGGCCTGCCGGGTGCGGTGGCCGGGCAGGGAGCGGATGCGGACATCATCTCGGACTCGGGGTTGGACCCGGCGCCGAGTGAGGGCGCCTTGACGGTGGAGTCCGCCGGGCCCTGGCCGTTGGTCCTGGCCGTGGTGCCCCGGGCCAACAGGCGGATCTGACCGGCCAGTTCGGCGTCGGTGAAGACCAGAGACCCGGCGGCCGCGGCCGGCTGCTTGGCGGCGGCGCCCGCCGCCGTGCCGGTGTCGGCGCCGGAGGTCGCCGACTGCTGGCTGAGCAGGGTGCCGCCCAGGCCCAGGACGGCGAGGCAGGCGGCGGTCGCCAGCAGCGCACGGCCCCGGCGCCGGAGGCGACGGGCCGGCCCGGCCGGGCGTCGGGTGAGCGGTGCGTCCGGGTCGGCGGCGGGAGTCACCGGGACGGCCGCCTCGACCGCGAGCGCGGCGTCGATCCGGTCGCCCAGTTCGGCCGGCAGCGGCGGGAAGTCCTCCACCGAGCCGAGGAGTTCGCGGACCTCGGCCAGTGCGGCGTAGGTGTCGGCGCACTCCGCGCAGTCGGCCAGGTGGGCCCGCAGCAGCGGCAGTTCGGCCGGGTCGGTGAGGTCCTCGGCCAGGTCGGCCAGCAGCTCGACGTCGGGGTGGCCGGCCTCGGTCCAGGAGGGGGTCATCGTGGTGTCACGTCTCCTCTCAGGGCCTGGCCGGGGAGTGGCGGTGATGGGACGGATCGCGGGCCGTCCTGGTTCCCAGCGGTGCTTCCGGGCGTGCCGGTTTCACGTGAAACACCGTCAGCGGCAGCGGCGTCCGACGGTGTTTCACGTGAAACGGTGCGCAGGTGCCGGACCAGCGGCAGCAGCTTGGCCCGCCCCCGGGCGCACCGGCTCTTCACCGTGCCCACCGGTACGCCGAGCAGCTCGGCCGCCTCGGCGACGCCGTACCCCTGCATGTCCACCAGCACCAGGGCGGCCCGCTGCTCGACCGGGAGTGCGGCCAGCGCGGCGGTCACCTCCCGCTGGAGCTCGGCCCGGACCACCAGGGTCTCGGTCGCCTCGGCGCTGCCGAGCAGCGCGTCCAGCCGGTGCTGCTCGTGGTCCAGCGGGGTGGCCGGACGGCTGGCGGCGCGGCGGGCCCGGTCCAGGCAGGCGTTGACGACGATCCGGTGCAGCCAGGTGGTGACGGCCGAGCGGCCCTGGAAGGTGTGGGCGGCCCGGAAGGCGGAGACCAGGGCGTCCTGCAGGGCGTCGGCGGCCTCCTCGCGGTCGCCCAGGGTGCGCAGGGCGACCGCCCACAGGCGGTCCCGGTGACGGTGCACCAGGATGCCGAAGGCGTCCGGGTCCCCGGCGGTGTGCCGGGCCAGCAGGGTGGCGTCCGGGATCTGCTCCGTCATGGTCGCCCCCTCTCCGTCAGCTGGTGACCTTCACCTCGGCGATCTTGCCGCGGTACTGATTGTCGGAGCCATCCTTGGGGAGACCGGTCAGCCAGAGCAAGAGGTAACGGGTGCTGAGTGCGCTGCCCGGCTTCAGCTCGACCGTGCTGCCGGTCTGGGTGGCCACCGCTGTACCGAGGCTCTCCAGGCCCGCCTTGCTGGTCTCGGGAGTGCTGCCCGCCGGTGCGGCCCGGAGCTCCACCTTGGTGGTGCCGGCGAACTGGACCTGGACCGAGCCGACCTGCTGGACCGACCCGAGGTCGACGAGGAGTCCGGTACCGGCTTTGTAGGCGCCACCCAGGTCCTGGTTGTACCCCGAGGTCTGCCAGCTGGTGGCGAGGTCACCGTCGTAGGCCAGCTGGGTCTCGCCGGCGTGTTCCGGTCCGTCGCCCAGCGGGTTGAAGGAGACCACTCCGGCGATCGCGACCGGCTTTCCGGCCGGGGCCACCGGAGTGGCGCTGCCGCCCTGGCTGGGCGGCGGCTGGACCTGCCCGTCCTCGCTGTTGCGTTCGGTCTTGTTGAGGGTGCTGACGAGCTGCCAGGACGCCACCCCGATGGCGGCCAGGGCGACCAGCGAGGCGGTCACCCGGATCAGCCGGCGCAGCCGCGGGCGGCTCGGCCGGGCGGGGGCGGTCGAGGTGACCACCGTGGCCGGGCCGTCGGCGAGCCGGATCTGCGGGCGGGGCTGCTGCGGCTGCGGGCGCGGCTGCGGCCGGGGCGGCGGGGTGTAGGCCGGCGGCTCGGGCTGCCGGATCTTCGGCATCAGCGCGATGGCCCTGGCCAGTTCCTCCGGGGTGGTGATCGGGTCCTGGTGGTGCGGCGGCTGCTCGCACAGGGCCCGGGCCGCGATCTCGGCCAGGCCCTTGTGGACGCCCGCCCTGACCTGGTCCGGGGGGACGCAGCCGAGGCTCTTGGGCAGCCCCTGCAGGTCGTACCGGTCCTCGGGGTAGGGCCAGCGGTGGGTCAGCGCCGCGTACAGCAGCGCGCCGATCGCCCGGGTGTCGGTGAGCGCGGCATCGTCGGCGGGCAGCCCACGCAGCGCGGCGTCCACCGCGATGCCGTTGATCCGGTACTGCCCGCTCTCGGTGCGCAGCACGCACCTCGGGGTGAGCCGCAGGTGGGCCTGGCCGCGCTTGTGGGCGGCCGCGATCGCCTCGGAGACCTGACGGACCATCTGGTACGCGTCGTACGGCTCCAGCGGCCCGTCGGCGAGCAGTTGGGCGAGATCGGCGGCGCCGGGCAGCCACTCCCGGATCACGTAGACGTGGTCGCCCTCCTGGACCGCGTCGAGCACCTGGACGAACCGCGGGTCGCCGAGCAGGGCGGCGGACTTGGCGGCGGCCAGCACGCCGCGGGCGCGCTGGTGCCCGGCGGCGAGCAGGTGGACGCCGACCGCGCGGCGGAGCTTCTCGTCGACCGCGCGCCAGCTGCTGAAGAACTCGGACTGGGTGGTGCACTCCTCGAGCCGGTAGCGGTCGGCGATCCGGTCGCCGCTGTGCCGGTCGGGGGCGGGGCGGAGCAGCGGGAGCTCGCCGGTCGGCTGGTCCAGGGTGGCGGCCGGGTCGAACTCCGGCTCCTCCTCGGCGATGTCGGCGGCGGGCTGGGCGGCGGGCTCGTCCTCGGCCTCGTCGTCGGCCGGTACGGCCTCGTCGGCCGGGCCGGACTTCGGCGTCCGGCCGGTGAGTTCGGCGGCGATCTCGGCGGCCGACAGGGGGGCGGTGGCCTCGGCGGCGCTCTCCGCCGTCGGTTCGTTGGCCGGGGTCTCCCCGGCTGTGGTGGCCGGTGCCGTCTCGTCGTCCGTCACGGACGTGCCGACAACCGCCTTGGTGCCATCAGCCACCGTTGTCCTGCCTCCCCTTGTGTCGCCCCGGGTCCCGGAAAACCGGCCGTCCGTCCGGCCCCTGGGGGCGGCAGCGTGCCAGGACAATTGTGCCCACTCTTCCTCCCCTGCTACGACCGTTGGGTGGTCCGGCTGGTTGCGTTCCGGTTGCGACCGTCCGGCCCGACTCCGGGCGGTGGTACGCGGCCTGAGGGAGCGGAGGGTCCGGGCTGACGCCGGGTCAGCGGCCGAGGCGGCTGCGCACCATACCGATCATCGCGTTCAGCTCCTCGATCCGCATCCGGCGGGCGATCAGGCCGAACACGGTGAGCTGCAGTCCGCCCGCGAGCAGGACGGTCAGCACCGCGCCTGCCCAGTCGCCGAGCCACCCGGTGAGCAGGTCGTTCAGCAGCAGACTGGCCGCCAGGCCGAGGACGGCGGCGGGCAGCGAGGCGATCGCCAGCCGGATGTAGGTCTTGGCGATCCGTCCGGTGTCCAGGCCGCCGACCTTCGCCTTGAGCTTGGGTACGGCGACCGCGACGCCGACCGCGTAGGAGAGGCCGTAGCCCAGTGCCATCCCGGTGACCGCCCACTGGGCGGGCAGCACGAACCAGCAGAGCACGGCCGTGACGGCCTGGCAGAGGGCCACCCAGAGGGTGTTGGAGAACGGGGTCCTGGTGTCCTCGTACGCGTAGAAGCCGCGCAGCAGCACGTACTGGACGGAGTACGGGATCAGCCCCAGCGCGAAGGCGGAGAGCATGTAGCCGACCGCCGTGGTGCTGTGCGCGACCGAGCCGCCGTTGCCCAGGCCGTAGATCGCGCTGCCGATCACCGGGCCGAGCGCGAGGAAGAGGAAGGCGGCGGGCACGATCGCCACCGCCGAAGTGCGCAGCCCGTACGAGAGGTCGTCCCGGACCGCTCCGGCGTCGCCGTCGGCGGCCGAGCGGGAGAGCCGGGGGAGCACCGCGCTCATCACCGAGACGGTGATCACGGCCATCGGGAGCTGCCAGATCAGCAGGGCGTTGGAGTAGGCGGCCAGGCCGACCCCGAGGTGACCGGTCTTCTCGGCTGCCGCGCCGGCCGCGGTGGCGAGCTGGGTGATCACCAGGAATCCGGCCTGGTTGGCGAGCACGAACAGGAAGGTCCACTTGGCCAGCCGGGCGGCCTTGCCGAGGCCGTGGCCGCGCCAGTCGAAGCGCGGCCTGAAGTGGAAGTCGGCGGCCCGCAGGTACGGGACCATCGAGAGCGCTTGCAGGGCCAGGCCGATCAGGGTGCCCAGACCGAGCAGCCGGATGCCCTCGGGGGAGACGGTGGCCGGGGTGACCTCGGTGCGCTGGAAGGTGCCGAAGACCCAGATGTACATCCCGAACGTGAAGATCACCACGATGTTGTTGAGCACCGGGGTCCACATCATCGCGCCGAACCGGCCCCGGGCGTTCAGGATCTGACCCATCACCACATGGATGCCCATGAAGAAGATGGTCGGCAGGCAGTACCTGGCCAGCGCCACCGTGGTGTCGGCGCTCGCGGGGTCGCGCATCAGCGAGTGCGAGATCAGCTGGACCAGCAGCGGGGCACCGAGCACGGCCAGGAAGGTGACCCCGGCCAGGCCGGCCATCACCAGGGTGAGCAGCCGGTTGGCGTAGGCGGTGCCGCCGTCCTCGTCCTGCTTCATCGCGCGGACCAGCTGGGGGACGAACACCGCGTTCAGCGCCCCGCCGCCGATCAGGATGTAGAGCAGGGTGGGCAGCGTGTTGGCGGCGTTGTACGAGTCGCCCATGGTGCCGACGCCGATCGCGGCGGCGATCACCATGGTGCGCAGGAAGCCGGTGCCCCGGGAGACCAGGGTGCCGGCGGCCATGATCGCGCTGGAGTTGACCAGACTGCCGACCTTCCCGCCCGACGGCTCGGGGCGCTGCTCCGCCACTGGCTCGGCCGGCGGCTCGGCGGACGGCTCGGGGCCGGCCGTCTCCGCCTCGGAGAGCGGCGGGTCGAACTCGATCGGCGGGACGAACGGGCGGGGCTCCTCGGCCTTCGCCAGCAGGGTGTCCACACCGACGTACTCGGGGGAGCCGGCCGGCCCGGTGGCGTCGCCGGTCGGCGCCTCGGTGGCGGCCACGACGGGCCAGCGCGGGGTGGGCGCGGTCAGGCCGGTCTCGGGCTCGGGTTCGGTCTCCGACTCGGGCTGCGGCGGCCGCAGCTGGAGGGTCTGCGGGTCGTCCTGGGTGGCCTGCTGCTGTGGCAGCGCCGGGGTCCGCAGACCGTACGGGTCGGGCCCGGCCCCGCTCGGGAACGGGTCGGCGGCGTACGGGTCCTGGGCGTAGGTGTCCGTCAGGTACCAGTCGGCGGGCTGCTCGGCCGCACCGTCCCGGCCCGCGGCGGCGCGACCCTGCTCACGACCCTGTGCTCGCTCCTCGCGCGGCCCGCTCATGCCACCTCATCGATGTTCGGGTAGGGCCGCCCGGAAGGGGCCGCCTCAGTGCCCCACCTTCTCATCACCGGGGGCGTGTTCCACGGCAGCTGCGCCGGTCTCCTCCGCCGCGCCTCCCTCATCCTCCGGCCCGTCCTCCGGCTCGTCATCCGGCTCGTCATCCGGCTCAGCGGCGCGCTTGCGGCGCTGCAGGGTGAACCGGAGCGCGGCCAGCAGCATCAGCACCACGCCGCCGCCGATCACGTACAGCACGCCGGAGGTGACCGAGGTGACCTCGACCGTGAAGACCACCGGCTCGCCGTACGCCTGCGAGGGGGTGCCGGTGGTCATCAGCTGGGCGGTCATCTGTACGGGGCCGTTGTTCCGGGCCTTGGCCGGGAAGCGCAGGGTCAGGCTGGTGGTGGCCTCCAGCAGCACGTTCTGCGGGAGAGCCACGTTGACCCGGTTCGGCTGACTGGAGCTCAGCTTGACCTGGAGGTTGCCGACGGCCTGGTTGAGGTCGTTCTTGACGCTGACCAGGACGGTGCCGGTGTCACCTGCGAGGGTGACCGTGCTCTTGGGGGTGAGCTTGACCGCGCCGGTCAGGCTGACCAGATAGCTCTGCACGCCGGCCCGGTAGGAGCTGCCCTCCGGGGCCTGGTCCCGCCACGCGGTGGACATCGAGCGGACCATGGCGGCGCTGAACGGGCCGCGCACCCGCTGCGGCTGGGTGAGGACGGACAGCAGCTGGTCCAGCCTGCCCTGAATGTCCATCACCTGACCGAGCGTCGCGGCGGACAGCTCGCTCGCGCGCAGCCGCTGCGGGTAGTCGGCCGGGGCGGGGACGGCGGTGTTGGCCTCCGGGTCGGCCGGCGCGGTGGCCACCGTCTGGAGGTTCGCCAGTTTGGCCCAGCCGCCCTGCTGGGCCAAGCTGACCGCTTCGGCCAGCGCACCGGCGGAGGCGGCGGTGAGGTTGCGGGGCGGCAGCACCAGCAGGGTGCGGGGGGTCTCCGGGAGCTGACGGTTGATCATCATGGTCTCGGCCAGGAAGCGCTGGACGGCCCCGGTACGGGCCTGCGACGAGGCTAGGTCCGGCTGGAACAGGTCGGAGACGGTCGAGTCGGCGACCACGGCGGTCTGCCCGTTGCCGATCGGGCGGGCCGCGCTCGGGGTGTGGTTGAGCGGGGCGTCCGAGATGCTCGCGCTGGTGGTCAGCACCAGGTTCTCCCCGGCGGTCCGGGCGGTGGCGGCGATCTGCTGGTCCAGGTAGCCCTGGTAGGGCCAGGCGACGTCGGAGCGGGCGTCGGCCGACAGCCGCCCCTCGGCCGTCACCTCACCGGCCGTACCGGCCTTCCGGAGCGCGGCCTCCATCCCGCTCAGCCCGGCGCCGTTGTGCGCGATCGAGGCCAGGTCCGGGTCGGCGTACGGCAGCGAGACCACCTGGCTGCCCGCCGTGGCCACCGCGGTGCGGAGCTGCTTCAGCCACTCCGTCGCGGCGTCCTTGCCGGTGCCCGGGACGGTGTTGCTCTCCTTGGCCGGCTCCCCGGCGGTGTTCGGCTTCTGCACCCGGTACGGCTTGGTCATCGCGAACACGGTGTCCAGCAGGTCCGGGTCGATCACCCAGGTCAGCCCGGGCAGCTGACCGCCGGTCTTCACCAGCTGGTGCAGCCGCCCGCCCTGGGCCAGCTCGGTGGCCAGGTTGTCGTCCCGCAGCACCGGCACCGGGTCGTTGTCCTGCATGGTCTGGGCGACCAGCTCGGGCGTGTGGGTGATCGGCCAGACCACCGCGAGCTGGGTCGGGTGGGGGATCGCCTCGCTCTTGTACGGGAGGAAGGTCCGGGCGATGCCGAGGGTGTGCGGGGAGTCCTCGTCCGGGGTGACGCCGGCCACGTCCACCGCCAGCTCGTACACTCCGCCCTTGCCGACCTTGAGATCGGCGACCGGGACGTCGACGGTGTACGGGCTGCTCTGCCCCGCCGCCAGCGTGCCCAGGCCCTTGCGGCTCGCGGCCACCGGGCTGCCGTCCGCGGGGGCCGGCTCACCGCGCCGGGCGATCTGGTCGAGGCCGCTGCGGGTGCGCACCGCCCCGGCCGACTGCTGCCGGATGCTCACCGTGACGTCCTTCAGCGCGGCCTGACCGGAGTTGGTGACCACTCCGGTGACCGCCACGGTCTTGCCCGCCTCCGCCACCTGGGGCGTGACCGAGTCGACGGCGACGACGGCCGGGTACTCCGGGGCGGCGGCGACGAAGCCGGCCGGTGCGGCCGCGGCGGGCACCACCCCGGGGACCAGGACGGCGCCGAACGCCAGCAGGCCGGAGAGCCGGCTGGCCAAACGGCCCGATCGGGTGCGGGTTGCCGTACGCGGACCCGACTGCCGTACCGGCTCAACCACGCGTTTCGACCTCGTCGTTCTGGATCGGGTTGGAACTGCTTCGGTCCTTGGCAGGGGGACGCCGCGGCGGCGGCCGACGGCCCGGGCCGGGATCTCTCCACCGGCATGGTAACGAGGCCGGTGGCGCGGTGGTGTTGCGGGCCTGGGGCTGACGGGGGAAAAGGTGGCGACGGCGGGGCGGGGTGGCCACGTACCCTTGTGAGCCGTGTCCACTGTCAATGAGTCCAGCGCCAGTCCGTCCAGCACCGACGCCCGTGCCGCCGCCCCAGGGCTGAGCGAGGCGCAGGCCCTCGGCCTGCAAGAACTGCTCCGGGTCTCCCCGGTCGCGGACGAGATCGCCGAGCGGTTCCAGGCCGCCGGGCACCGGCTGGCCCTGGTCGGCGGATCGGTCCGGGACGCGCTGCTCGGCCGGCTCGGCAACGACCTCGACTTCACCACCGACGCCCGCCCCGAGCAGGTGCTCAAGCTGGTGAAGGGCTGGGCGGACGCGGTCTGGGACGTCGGCATCGCCTTCGGCACCGTCGGCGCCCGTAAAGACACCACCGACGGTTCGTTCCTGATCGAGATCACCACCTACCGGAGCGAGGCGTACGACCGCACCTCGCGCAAGCCCGAGGTGACCTACGGCGAGACCATCGAACAGGACCTGGTCCGGCGGGACTTCACCGTCAACGCGATGGCCGTCGACCTGCCCGGCCGCGGCTTCGTCGACCCGCACCACGGGCTGGACGACCTGGAGGCCCGGGTGCTGCGCACCCCCGCCACGCCCGAGGAGTCCTTCTCCGACGACCCGCTGCGGATGATGCGGGCCGCCAGGTTCGCCGCCCAGCTGGACTTCGAGCCCGCCCCCGAGGTGGTCGCCGCGATGACCGCGATGGCCGAGCGGATCACCATCGTCTCCGCCGAGCGGGTGCAGGCCGAGCTCAACAAGCTGCTGCTCGCCGAGCACCCGGTGAAGGGCCTGCGGCTGCTGGTGGACACCGGCCTGGCCGACCACGTGCTGCCCGAACTCCCCGCGCTCCGGCTGGAGAGCGACGAGCACCACCGGCACAAGGACGTCTACGAGCACTCGCTGACGGTGCTGGAGCAGGCCATCGCGCTGGAGCAGGACGGGCCCGACCTGGTGCTGCGGCTCGCCGCGCTGCTGCACGACATCGGCAAGCCGCGGACCCGGCGGTTCGAGTCGGACGGCCGGGTGTCCTTCCACCACCACGAGGTGGTCGGCGCCAAGATGACCCGCAAGCGGATGCGGGACCTGAAGTACTCCAAGGACCTGACCGACGAGGTCTCCCGGCTGGTCGAGCTGCACCTGCGCTTCCACGGCTACGGCGGCGGCGAGTGGACCGACTCGGCGGTCCGCCGCTACGTCACCGACGCGGGCCCGCTGCTGGAGCGGCTGCACAAGCTGACCCGCTCCGACTGCACCACCCGCAACCGGAAGAAGGCCGCCGCCCTCTCCCGGACGTACGACTCGCTGGAGATCCGGATCGGCGAACTCCAGGAGCAGGAGCAGCTGGACGCCATCCGCCCCGCCCTGGACGGCAACCAGATCATGCAGCTGCTCGACCTCAAGCCGGGGCCGCAGGTCGGCAAGGCCTACAAGCACCTGCTCGAACTCCGGCTGGAGCACGGGCCGATGGAGCTCGAGGCGGCGGAGGCGGCGCTGCGCGAGTGGTGGGCGGAGCAGCAGTAGGCACCGCAGTGGGAACGAACTGAGGGGGCGTCCGGATCGGACGCCCCCTCAGTTCGTTGCCGGGCTTACTTGAGGAAGCCCAGGCAGAGCATGAACTTCCGGGAGCCCTGCTGCTCGTAGTAGTAGCCGTCCGCGTCGCTGAACTTGTCGCAGGCCTTGCTGTCGGTGGTGTTCTCCACCTTGCCGACGATCTTCGCCTCGGCCTTCGGGTCCGAGCAGTCGAGCACCACCACGTCGGGGTGGTTGTCCTCGGTGCCCGCGGCCACGGTGGTGTTCCGGTTGTGCACGCAGTCACCGATCGAGGCGTACTCCGGGTCGCCCTTGACCGAGAGGCCGATCGCCAGCACGGCGAGCACCGGCACCAGCACGCCCAGGATGGCCGGCCGCTGGAACACCGGCTTGCCCGGGTTCATCGGCTGCCCAGGGGCGCCGGGGATGGGCTCGGCCAGCTTGTTGATCTTCGCCCGCTGCGGGATGTTGATCAGCATGGTGACCGGGTTGATGACCATCGACGCGATGCCCCACCAGCCCTGCCAGAGGCTCTTCGTCGTCATGTCCCGGTGCGCGGCGATGCCGCAGTTCCGGCAGAACGGCCCCTGAAGCTTGAGGAACTTCATGATCACCAGGAAGCCCTGGTGCCCGCGGATGGTGGCCTCCACCGCAGGGGCCGACCCGCAGAACCGGCAGAACGGACCGGCCGGCAGCCCCTGCTGGAACTGCTGGGCTTGCTCGAACGGCTGAGCCGGAATGCCAGCGGTGGGGTCGACGGGCGGAGCGCCGTACGGCACCTGCTGAGGAGGCGGAGTGGACAAGGGAATCCCCCGAATGTGACTGATGTGGCTGAAGTGAACGGTGCAAGGTATCGGCAGGTCAGCCGCATCCGGAAGCCAGTTCCCCTCGGGTGGGGGAAAGGACATCCAACCGTGATCGCCCCGCCCGATTTGTCGGATCACAAGATCGCGTGAACATGTGTCGCTTTAGCGAATCCGCTCGATTGAGTGGACGGAGTCGCTGGGTGTGACTTGCTGATGAGTCGTCACGTTGGTCCGTCCGAGGGGGAGGACATTCCTCCCTCCGGAACGAGAGGACGCAGCGATGGCTGTGGACGAGATCCTGTTGGAGTCCCCGACGATGCGGGCGACGGTGGCCGAGCGGGTCGAGGTGCTGGACCGGGTGAAGGCGTTGGCCTTCCTGCCGGACGGGGTGCACGTGACCACCGATGCGGTGGCGCGGTACTTCGGGGTGGGGGAGACCGTGATCAAGGCGGTGGTCCACGACCACCGGCAGGAGCTGATCGGCAACGGATACCAGGTGCTGACCGGCGACGAACTGGGTTGCTTCAAGCAACTCAGTGGGATCCAGTCGCGGGCGAGGTCGCTCGCGCTGTTCAGCCGGCGGACGGTGCTGAACGTGGCGATGCTGCTGCGGGACAGCGAAACCGCACGTCAGGTGCGGTGCTACCTGCTCGACGTGGAGCGGCAGGCCAGGCAGGAGGCTGTGGACAACCCCGTGGACGGGGTTGTGGACAACCGGTTCCCGTACCCCGAGGGGTCGGTGGACGCGGCGGTCGCGACGGTGGCCGAGCGGGCGGTCCGGTCGGTGATCGGGACCAGCGTGGTGCCGCTGCTGAACGCGCTGGCGGTGGAGGTCGGCCGGAACAGCCGGAAGATCGACGCGATGGCGGACCGGGTCGACCGGCTGGAGCGGGTGGTGCTGGACGACGAGGAGAAGGCGATCGCCCGGCGGCGGCTGAGGCTGCTCCGGGCGATCGACGAGGGGGCCACGGCGGAGGAGCTCGACGAGTTGGTCTAGCCGTGCGCCGGTGAGAGAGCCGGGGGTGGATACCTCAATTACCCACCCCCGGCCGTTCGAAGGGCCGGTCAGGCCGGGACGGGGGACCGGCGGGCCGCGCGGGCGTAGAGCGTGGCGGTCAGAGCGTAGAGCACGGCGACGGTGAGCATCAGGGGGACGGAGCGGCCGTCGAGGGGGAGGGCGAGGGCGGTGACGAAGGCGGCGGCGACGAAGGCGAGGTTGAAGAGGACGTCGTAGATGGCGAAGACGCGGCCGCGGTAGGCGTCCTCGACGGACTCCTGGACCACGGTGTCGGCGCAGATCTTGATGCCCTGGGTGACCACGCCGAGGAGCAGGGCGGCGGCCATGATGGGGCCGAAGGAGAAGGTCAGGCCGAGGGCGGGGACGAAGACGGCGGCGGAGGCGGCGCAGGTGGTGAGCCAGCCGGAGAGGCCGAGGCGGCGGGTGCACCAGGGGCTGATGACGGCGGCGACGAAGAAGCCGATGGCGGAGACGAGGAGGGCCTTGCCGAGGGTGGTCATGCCGGCGGCGCTGTCGGTGGGGTCGTTGAAGGTGTAGCGGGAGAGCATCAGCAGAACCACGACCAGGATGCCGTAGCAGAACCGGGCGGCCGTGACGGCGGCCAGGGCGTGCGAGGCCGGTCGGCAGTCCCGGACCAAGTGGCGTACACCGTCGGCGAGTTCGCGGGCGGCCAGGCCGAGGGCCCGGCGCAGGGGCGGCCGGTCCGGGTGGTGGTCGGGGCCGAGCAGGTCGGGGTCCATCCGCAGGGCGGTCAGGGCGGCGCTCAGGTAGAGCAGGGCGGCGAGGGTGACCAGCAGGGCATCCGCCCGGGAGCCCGGCGGGAGGATCAGGTGGACCACGAAGCCGAGGCCGCCGCCGCAGAACGCGGCGACGGTGCCGAGGGTGGGGGAGAGCGCGTTGGCGGTGACCAGTTGCTCGGGACGCGAGACCACCCGGGGGAGGGCGGCGGAGAGTCCGGCCAGGATGAACCGGTTGAGCGCGGTGACCAGCAGGGCCGCGCCGAGGAACAGCCAGTCGGGCACCCCGGCCAGCAGCAGGGCGCCGGTCACCAGACCGAGGCCGCAGCGGGCCAGGTTGCCGAGGTAGAGCACCTGCCGGCGGCGCCAGCGGTCGAGCAGCACCCCGGCGAACGGACCGATCAGCGAGAACGGCAGCAGCAGCACCAGCAGCACCGAGGCGATGTCGGCCGGGCTGGACTGCCGTTCGGGAGAGAAGATCACGTACGAGGCCAGCGAGACCTGGAAGACGCCGTCGGAGAGCTGGGAGAGCACCCGGGCGGTGAGCAGCCGCCGGAAATCGGCAGCCCGGAACAGGCCGGTGAGTGAGTTGCCGCCGTTCCCCGTCTGAGCCACCCGCCCAGGGTGCCATGGCCGGTGCCGATGTTTCACGTGAAACATGGCCGGATCCCGCACGGGCTCCGTCGACCCGGGGTCAGCGGAGAAAAGCCCGAGGGGCCCTGACCATTGGTCAGGGCCCCTCGGGTCGTCAGCTCAGGCGCTTCAGCGCTCGACCTCGCCGCGGATGAACTTCTCCACGTTGTCGCGGGCCTCGTCGTCGAAGTACTGCACCGGCGGGGACTTCATGAAGTACGAGGACGCCGACAGGATCGGGCCACCGATGCCCCGGTCCAGCGCGATCTTCGCGGCGCGGACGGCGTCGATGATGACACCGGCCGAGTTCGGGGAGTCCCAGACCTCGAGCTTGTACTCGAGGTTCAGCGGGACGTCGCCGAACGCGCGGCCCTCGAGGCGGACGTACGCCCACTTGCGGTCGTCGAGCCACGCGACGTAGTCGGACGGGCCGATGTGGACGTTCTTGGCACCCATGTCGCGGTCGCGGACCTGGGAGGTGACGGCGTTGGTCTTCGAGATCTTCTTGGACTCGAGGCGCTCACGCTCGAGCATGTTCTTGAAGTCCATGTTGCCGCCGACGTTCAGCTGCATGGTGCGCTCCAGCAGGACACCGCGGTCCTCGAAGAGCTTCGCCATCACGCGGTGCGTGATGGTCGCGCCGACCTGCGACTTGATGTCGTCACCGACGATCGGCACGCCGGCCTCGGTGAACTTGTCCGCCCACTCCTTGGTGCCGGCGATGAAGACCGGGAGGGCGTTGACGAACGCGACCTTGGCGTCGATGGCGCACTGGGCGTAGAACTTGGCAGCCTGCTCGGAACCGACCGGCAGGTAGCAGACCAGGACGTCGACCTGGCGGTCCTTCAGGACCTGGACGACGTCGACCGGGGCCTCGTCGGACTGCTCGATGGTCTCGAGGTAGTACTTGCCGAGACCGTCGAGGGTGTGACCACGCTGCACGGTGACGCCGGTCGGCGGCACGTCGCAGATCTTGATGGTGTTGTTCTCGCTGGCGCCGATGGCGTCCGCGAGGTCGAAGCCGACCTTCTTGGCGTCGACGTCGAACGCGGCGACGAACTCCACGTCACCGACGTGGTAGTCGCCGAACTGCACGTGCATCAGCCCGGGGACCTTGCCGGCGGGGTCGGCGTCCTTGTAGTACTCGACACCCTGAACCAGCGACGCGGCACAGTTGCCGACGCCCACGATGGCTACGCGAACCGAACCCATTCCGGTTGCTCCCTCTGATCTCATGAGGCCCACCCGATCGGGCGGTCTCGCTCAACTTCTCTTCTCTGGTGGGCGCGACGCGCCCAGTCCCGCCGCACGCACCCGAGGGTGGCGGCGAGGTCAGCGTTCCCGTCAGGAACGCCCCGGGCGGTCGTGCGGTGGCCTCGGCGGGTCAGGAGACCCGGCCTCCTGGCCACGGCCGTCCGAAGTACTGGTGTCACCGGGTGCGGCGCCGGGGCGCCCGGTCCGGTTGGCCCGCTCGGTCTCGATCAGCTCGTTGAGCCAGCGGACCTCGCGCTCCACCGACTCGAGACCGTGCCGCTGCAGTTCGAGCGTGTAGTCGTCGAACCGCTCGCGGGTACGGGCGATCGAGCTGCGCATCCGCTCCAGCCGCTCCTCCAGCCGGCTGCGGCGGCCCTCCAGGACGCGCATCCGCACGGCCCGGTCGGTCTGACCGAAGAAGGCGAAGTGCACCCCGAAGTGCTCGTCCTCCCAGGCGTCCGGACCCGAGTCGGCGAGCAGCTCCTCGAAGCGCTGCTTGCCCTCGGCGGACAGCCGGTAGACGATCTTCGACCGCTTGCCGTTGAGCGCGGTGGCGGGGACGTACTCCGTGTCGGGGTTGTCCTCGACCAGGAAGCCCTGGGCCACCAGGCTCTTCAGGCAGGGGTAGAGCGTGCCGTAGGAGAACGCGCGGAACGAGCCGAGCAGGACGTTGAGCCGCTTGCGCAGCTCGTAGCCGTGCATCGGGGCGTCGTGCAGCAGGCCGAGGACGGCGAACTCCAGGACTCCCGAGCGCCTGCTCACTGTCGTTCCGCCTCCCTCCGCCGGTATGCCCGGCCGTTATGTCGCTCCGATGTATCGGCTCGATATATCGAGAACAGTAAACCTGGGTCACGGAACGGGCAAGAGCGACTCGGGTGAATGTGATCACAGGATGTCCGGACGGCGGAGCTGAGCGGCCGTCAAGGGCTGTCCGGGGCCAGGTTGGCAACGGGCATGTAATGATCTGGTGCCGTTATGCGGCAGTTGACACCTGATGCCCGATTAGGTGCGATTTCCAGCTGCGTACTCTGTCGCGTGTGCACGGGCTGTCGGTCGTGCGCGAGGACCGAGGAGTGGCTGGAAGATGAGCGAACACCGTCGGAGGTCGTCCAACCCGGGCGGCGAGGAACCGTCGGGCCAGCAGGCCGACGACGGGCGCCCGTACGCCTACGGCAGCCCGCCGGAGGGCGCGCCCTCGTACACCCGTGGCGGCGAACGCCCCTCGGGGGGCCGGCCGACCGCCCAGCAGCCGCGGCTGACCCGGGCCGAGATGCGCAGGCAGCAGGCCACCCGCAGTGGTGGCGGCACCGCCGGCCGCGGTGCGGCCGCCGCCGGTGCGCCCCCGGTCGGGCGGAACGGCAAGCCGGCCAAGAAGCGCTTCATCGACTACCCGCGCTTCGGCAAGACCGGCTTCCGGCGCTGGATCCCGTCCTGGAAGCTGCAGTTGAGCACCTTCCTGCTGTTCTTCGGGACCGGGGTGGGCGCGGTCGGCGTGACCTACGCGATGACGCCGATCCCCGACGTGAACAAGGTCGTGGAGACCCAGAACAACATCTACTACTGGGCCGACGGCAGCGAGATGACCCGTCAGGGCGACACCAACCGACAGGTGGTGCAGCTCGGCGACATCAGCAAGGACCTGCAGAACGCGGCCATCTCGACCGAGAACGCGTCGTTCTGGGACGACAGCGGTATCGACCCCAAGGGCATCGCCCGGGCGGTCTACAACATGGCCACCGGTGGTGAGACCCAGGGCGGCTCGACCATCACCCAGCAGTACGTCAAGAACGCCTACCTGAACCAGGACCAGACCCTGAGCCGTAAGGCCAGGGAGCTCTTCATCACCCTCAAGGTGAACCAGGAGTACGGCAAGGACAAGATCCTCACCGGCTACCTGAACAGCAGCTGGTTCGGCCGCGGCGCCACCGGCGCCCAGGCCGCCGCCCAGGCGTACTACGGGGTGAACGCGAAGGACCTGGACCTCTGCCAGAGCGCGCTGCTGGCCGGTCTGCTCAAGGGCGCCGCGCTCTACGACCCGGCCACCAGCCCGGCCAACCACGAGCGGGCGGTCAAGCGCTGGAACGAGGTGCTGGACCGGATGGTCACCACCGGCGCCATCACCAAGGAGAAGCGGGCCACCTGTGCCGTCTTCCCCGAGCCGACCGCCAAGAAGGCCCCGGCCAGCATGAACGGCCAGGTCAGCTACATGGTCGAGGTGGTCAACAAGTACCTGATGAGCAAGGACAAGACCATCACGGAGGCCGCGCTCGCCAAGGGCGGCTACCAGATCCACACCACGTTCCAGAAGGACAAGGTCGACGCGCTGAAGAAGGCGGTCGACGACTTCCAGGCGGAGACCCTGAAGCCGGACAAGCGCGAGAAGGACAAGTTCGTCCAGATCGGCGCGGCCTCGGTGCTGCCCAACGACGGTGCGATCGTGGCGATCTACGGTGGTCCCGGCGTCGAGACGGGCCACCACACCAACAACGCCGACACCCTCGGCGTCCCGGTCGGCTCGACCTTCAAGCCCTTCGTGCTGGCCGCCGCGATGCAGTACGGCGTGCAGACCGAGACCGGCAACGACGGCAAGCCGAAGCGGATCAACGCGGAGAGCCGCTACCTCGCCGACGACAAGACGGAGATCCACAAGCTGGACGGCTCGCCGGTGATCGGCGACGACGGCAAGCCGTACCACCAGAAGAACAGCGGCAAGGGGATGCCGGGTTACGTCTCGCTCAAGGAGGCGATGCGCAACTCGTACAACGTGCCGTTCGTGCAGCTCGGCCAGGACGTCGGCACCAAGGTGGTGGGCAACCTGGTGGAGCAGATGGGCCTGCGCAAGGAGAGCCTGACCGACTCCTCGACCATCACCTTCCCGCTCGGCACCTCCACCCCCAGTGCGATCCGACTGGCCTCGGCCTACTCGGTGTTCGCGGCCCGCGGCCAGCAGACCGACCCGTACTCGGTCAGCAAGGTGATCCGCGAGGGCGCCGAGCTGAAGAGCTTCGCCAAGCCCACGCCCAAGGCGGTGCTGGAGGAGGTGGTCGCGGACAACGTGACCGACGTGCTGGTGAACGTGGCCAAGAACGGCACCGGTGAGAAGACCAACGCGCTCGGCCGGCAGATCGCCGGCAAGACCGGTACCACCGACCGCGGCCTGTCCGCCTGGTGGGTCGGCTACACCCCCTCGCTGGTCACCTCGGTCGGCATGTGGCGGGAGGAGGCGGGCAAGCCCGGCCTGCAGACGCTGGACGGCACCGCGGGCAAGGACGAGGTGCACGGTGGTGACTTCCCGACCGACATCTTCACCCGCTACATGAAGATCATCCTGAACGGTCAGCCGAAGGAGACCTTCCCGAAGCCGGGCGAGATCGGCGAGCAGATCGACTCCTCGGGCGCCCCGGCCACCGCCTCGGCCTCCGCCTCGGCGAGCGCGACCGCGCCGGTCGCCGACCCGACCACGATCGCGCCCACGGTCCCGACGCTCACCCCGAGCGCGCCGGCCACGCCGAGCAACACGCCGAGCGCCACCGAGTCCTGCCTGATCCCGGCGTTCTGCCCGAGCGGGTCGGCCTCGCCCAAGCCGAGCAAGTCGGGCCGTCCTTCCGGCTCGCCGTCGGGGAGCGGCAGTCCCTCCAGCGACCCGGCCAACGGCGTGGCGCCCAACGGCACCAGTCCCTGACCGACGCGGAACCCGAAGTACCCGGTGGCGGTCCTCCTCGGAGGGCCGCCACCGGTCCGTTCGGAACCGGTTGGCGGGGGCAGCTCCTACGGAGCGGAACGGTGCGGCATCATGTCCGCCATGACGTCGAGCGCTCGGGACGAGAACGGCAGCACGGCCACGGTGCCGGTGGACGATGAGGCGGGCCCGCTGCCGAACACGGTGGTCGTCCCCGCGGACGAGGACCCGGTCTCCGCCGCGGGCAGCGAACTGCTCGGCGGCCCGCCGGGACGCCGCGCCCTGCTCGGCGTCAACTGGTGGATCCCGGCCCGCTTCCTGGCCGTCGCGGTGATCGTGGTCTGCGTGCTGGGCATGATCCAGAAGCTGCCCTGCTACGACGGCGGCTGGTTCCGCGGCGCCACCACCCAGTACACCCACGCCTGTTACAGCGACATCCCGCACCTGTACACCTGGCGCGGCTTCGCCACCGGGCTGACCCCGTACGTCGACATGCTGCCGCAGCCCAGCCCGGACATGCAGTACCTCGAATACCCGGTGCTGACCGGCCTGTTCATGCAGGTGGCGGCCTGGCTGACGCCCGGCGGCGGCTCCACCGAGACCCGCGAGCAGCTGTTCTGGCTGATCAACGCCGGGATGCTGATGGTCTGCGCGGTGGTCACCGTGGTCGCGCTCACCCGGACCCACCGCCGCCGCCCCTGGGACGCGCTGCTGTTCGCGCTGGCCCCCGCGCTGGCGCTCAACTTCACCATCAACTGGGACCTGTTGGCGGTCGCCTTCTGCGCCGTCGCGATGGCCTACTGGTCCGGCCGCCGCCCGGTCTGGGCCGGGGTCTTCATCGGTCTGGCCACCGCGGCCAAGCTCTACCCCCTGCTGCTGCTCGGCCCGCTTCTGGTGCTCTGCTGGCGGGCCGGCCGCTGGCGCGCCTTCTGGGCGGCCACCGGCGGCGCGCTCGGCGCCTGGCTGCTGGTCAACCTGCCGGTGATGGCGGCCAACTGGAAGGGCTGGGCCACCTTCTACACCTTCAGCCAGACCCGCAAGGAGGACTTCGGCTCGTTCTGGCTGATCCTCATGCAGGACCGCGGCAAGCAGCTGGAGACCCTGAACACCTGGATCGCCGGCCTGCTGATCGTCAGCTGCCTGGGGATCTGCTGGCTCGCGCTCTCCGCCCCGCGCCGCCCGCGCTTCGCCCAGCTGGCCTTCCTGGTGGTGGCCGCGTTCATCCTGACCAACAAGGTCTACTCGCCGCAGTACGTGCTCTGGCTGATCCCGCTCGCCGCGCTGGCCCGGCCGCGCTGGCGGGACTTCCTGATCTGGCAGGCCTGCGAGGTGCTGTACTTCCTCGGCGTCTGGTCCTACCTGGCCTTCACCGGCGACTCCAAGCAGCACGGCATCGGCCAGGACTGGTACCACCTGGCGATCGTGCTGCACCTGCTCGGCACCCTGTACCTGTGCTACCTGGTGGTCCGCGACATCCTTCGCCCGGAGCTCGATCCGGTCCGCTGGGACGGCAGTGACGACCCGTCGGGCGGGGTGCTGGACCAGGCCCCGGACGTCTTCGTGCTCGGCCAGGCCCGCCGGCTGCGCGAGGAGCGCACGTACCAGGACTACCAGCTGCCGGAGCAGGCCGACTGGCTGCCCGAGCAGAGCTCCGTCCCGAACGACTGAACGACTAGCCGTCCACCACCCGGTCGAAGTGGGTGGTGGTGTGACGGGTGTTCAGCGCGAGCTCGTCACCGATCACCGGCGGCTTGCCGCCGGTGGGCAGGAACAGGATGCTCACCTGCATGTGCGGCGGCTCGGCGAACCAGAGCTGCCGGCCGGTCCAGGCGTACGGCGAGAGGGTGCGGTTGACGGTGGCCAGGCCCGCCCGGGCCAGGCCCTTGGCCCGGGGCACTATCCCGTGCACGTACTTGGGGGCCTCCAGCCCCACCCCGTGCGCGGTGCCGCCGGAGACCACCAGCAGGTGACCGTCCGAGGGCGCCCGGTGCTGGCGGTAGCCGTACCTGTCGCCCTTGGCCACCGGGGTGACGTCCATGACGGTGGCCCTGGCCTGCAGCGCGCCGGGATCGCCGAGCCAGAGCCGGGTGCCGATCCGGGACCGGAAGGCGGTGGCCGGGTAGCGCTGCGCCAGCCGCGCCAGGTCGGCCGAGCCGAGGTGGCTCAGGTAGACCGTGCCGGTCGGCAGCCCGGCCGCCGCGATCGCGTCCACCCAGTCGGCCACCTCGGCCACCGATTCGGAACCTCCCCCAACCTCCGGGCGGGGGGACCCCCCTGGCCGGTCCAGCGGCAGGTGCAGCGCGAAGCCCTCCAGGGTGACCCCGTCGGTCGGCAGGTGCGCCAGGTCGCCGGGCGCGATGCCGTGCCGGCGCATCGAGGTCATGCACTCCACCACCACCCGGGAGCCGGCCGGCAGCGCCCGGGCCGCCTCCAGGTGCGCCACGGTGCGGATCACCCCGAGCGGGAGCGGCTCCTCGCCGGTCCGGTACGGGGTGAGCACCAGCAGCTCGCCGGTGAAGACCCCGGCCGCCGCCCGCGCCTCGTCGGCGGTGCCGACCGCCAGCAGCCCGGCGCCGAGCCGGGTCGCCTCCTCGGCCAGCCGGGCGTTGCCGAGCCCGTAGCCGTTGCCCTTGGCCACCGGCACCAGACCGGGGAACTCGGCCAGCACGGACTGCTGGTGGGCCCGCCACCGGGCGGTGTCCAGGTACAGCGACAGGGTCATCGGCTTCTCTCCCCGGGCGGTGTGACGGTCGGTCAGCGGCGGGACATGTAGATGTCCAGCGCCTTGTGCAGCAGCTTGTTGAGCGGGAAGTCCCACTCGCCGACGTACTCGGCGG
This sequence comes from Kitasatospora gansuensis, assembly GCF_014203705.1. NCBI lineage: Bacteria > Bacillati > Actinomycetota > Actinomycetes > Kitasatosporales > Streptomycetaceae > Kitasatospora > Kitasatospora gansuensis. Next base: position 3,832,119 of record NZ_JACHJR010000001.1, on the reverse strand, counting down.
CCTGGCCGCCGGTGCCGACCTTGAACTGGATCAGCCCGAACAGGTGGTCGTCCTCGTCGAGCGTGTCGCTGATCCCGCGCAGGTCGTAGATGCTCCCGCCGAGGGCGTAGGAGTCCCGCATCATCCGCCACTGGATCGCGTTGGACGGCTTGACCTCGCGCTTGTGGTTGGCCGAGGCGCCGTAGGAGTACCAGACGTGCTCACCGACCGTCAGCATGGTGGTGGCGGCCAGCGGTTCGCCCTCGTGGTACGCCAGGTAGAGCCGCATCCGGTTCGGGTCCTCGGCGGTGAGCGCCGTCCACATCTGCTGGAAGTAGGAGAGCGGTCGGGGCGTGAAGTGGTCCCGCTCGGCGGTCACCACGTACAGCTTGTGGAAGACCGCGAGGTCCTCGTAGCCGCCCTGGACCACCTCGACGCCGCTCTTCTCGGCCTTCTTGATGTTCCGGCGCCAGAGCTGGTTGAAGCCCTTCTGCACGTCGTCCAGCGAGCGGTTGGCCAGCGGCACCTGGAACACGTACCGGGGCTGCACGTCGCCGAAGCCCGCGCCGCCGTCCTCGCCCTGCAGCCAGCCGGACTTGCGCAGCCGCTCGGCCAGCTCGAAGGCGCGCGGCTCGTACCAGTCCGGCTCCAGGTCGCGCAGGCGCTTGGCCTGCCCGCCCGCGATCGCCTCCTTGATGGTGGGCGCGTTCCACCGGCGGATCACCACCGGGGGGCCCATCTTCACCGAGAAGGCGCCCTGCGACTTGAGGTGCGCCAGCATCGGGTCGAGCCACCGGCCCAGGTCCCGGTCGAACCAGTCGATCACCGGGCCCTCGGGCAGGTAGGCCAGGTAGCGCTTCAGCTTGGGCAGCTGGCGGTAGAGCACCAGGCCGGCCCCGACCAGCTGGTCGGACTCGTCGAGCCAGCCGATGCTCTCGGTGCGCCACTCGGACTTGACGTCGCCCCAGGACGGCACCTGCATGTGGCTGGCGGACGGGCGCGTCCGGATGAACGCCAGGTGTTCCTCACGGGTGATCGTCCTCAGGCGCAGGCTCATGCTGGGGTTGCTCCTTCTGGGTCGGCCGGTCCAGTGGTGACCCTATCGCCCGAATGGTCCGTTTCGGGCTCGGCTGCCCGGGGCCGCCGGAAGGCATGGTGGCGCCCCCGTCGCGAAGCTGTGCACAGGAAGTACGCGACGGGGGCGCCGGAGGTTACGCCTGGCGCGGGGATCGTCTTCGACGAGTCAGCGCGCGGGGCCGGTCACGCGCCCCCGTAGAGGCCACCGTGGGCCACCCCGAGGTAGAAGCCGACCGCGGCCATCACCAGCGACACCATCAGCGCGAACCGCTCCGCCGTGGTGACCGAGACGAACTGGCCCCAGAGCGCGGTCAGGACGCCGAAGAGCCCGGACCAGGAACTGATCAGGTGCAGGTTGTGGAAGAACGCCGTGGTGAAGGCCAGCAGGCCGAGCACGGCGGCGATGCCGACCAGCGTGTTCTCCCGCGGATGCCGGTGACCGTCGGTGTTGAGGGTGAACGGCGGAGTACGGCGGACGGACTGTGCCATTGGAGCCCACCTCCTGGGTGGAAGAGCCGTTCTGTCCAGATTGCGGCGATTGAGTGGCGGATCACAACCCGTAGGTGTTTTGCCGCAAAAATTTTGTTGGGCCGTACGGGTGCGGGTAGGCTGTGCGGTCTGCACTGGTGTAGTTGTGCCCCCGTCTGCCCTTCACCGGGCTGGGGGCCGGTTGTCAGTGCCGAGGGCTACGTTCTCGGTACGGCGCCACCACATCGGTGCCGACGCTGCACAACCCTCCTGCCACGGAGAGACCGTGGCCGCTGAGTCCAAAGGAGGTGGGTTACCCATGCGTCACTACGAGCTGATGCTCATCCTCGACCCTTCGGTCGAGGAGCGCGCTGTCGCCCCGCTGATCGAGAACTTCCTCAACGTTGTCCGCACCGGTGGCGGCAAGGTCGAGAAGATCGACACCTGGGGTCGTCGTCGCCTGGCGTACGAGATCAACAAGCAGTCCGAGGGCATCTACTCGGTCATCGACCTGAAGGCCACGCCTGAGGTCGTCAAGGAGCTCGACCGCCAGCTCAGCCTGAGCGAGTCGGTTCTGCGGACCAAGGTCCTGCGCCCGGACACCCACTGAGCCACTTCCTGACGCCCTAGGCGTCAGGTGGGCTCACGTTCGCTGTTTCACGTGAAACAGCGGACGAGCACCGCAGAACTTCTTTCCGAGAGGTCACCACCACCATGGCAGGCGAGACCGTCATTACCCTCGTCGGCAATCTCGTCGACGACCCCGAGCTGCGCTTCACCCCGTCGGGTGCGGCGGTCGCGAAGTTCCGTATCGCGTCCACCCCGCGCACGTTCGATCGTCAGACCAACGAGTGGAAGGACGGCGAGAGCCTCTTCCTCACGTGCAACGTCTGGCGTCAGCCGGCGGAGAACGTGGCCGAGTCGCTGCAGCGCGGCATGCGCGTGATCGTGCAGGGCCGACTGCGCCAGCGGTCTTACGAGACCAAGGAAGGCGAGAAGCGGACGGTCTTCGAGGTCGAGGTCGACGAGGTCGGTCCCAGCCTGCGTTCGGCGACCGCCAAGGTCACCCGCGCCAACCGCTCCGGCGGTCCTGGTGGCGGCAGTGGCTTCAGCGGCGGCGGCCAGCAGGGTGGCGGCGGCCAGGGCGGTTCCTGGGGCGGCTCCGGCGGCTCCGGTGGCGGCCAGGGTGGCGGCAACTGGGGTGGCAACTCCGGTGGCGGCCAGTCCGCTCCGTCCGACGACCCGTGGGCTTCCAGCGCTCCGGCCCCTGGTGGAAACCAGGGTGGCGGCGGCGGTTGGGGTGCCCCGGCCGGTGGCGGCTTCTCGGAAGAGCCCCCGTTCTAAAGCGGTGCTACCGGGCCCTCCGGCCCGGAATGCTGACAGATTTCGTAATCACAGGAGCACATGATGGCGAAGCCGCCTGCTCGCAAGCCTAAGAAGAAGGTTTGCGTCTTCTGCAAGGACAAGGTCAACTACGTTGACTACAAGGACACGAACTTGCTCCGCAAGTTCATCTCCGACCGCGGGAAGATCCGCGCCCGCCGGGTCACCGGCAACTGCACCCAGCACCAGCGCGACGTCGCCACGGCCGTGAAGAACAGCCGTGAGATGGCGCTGCTGCCCTACACCTCCACCACGCGCTAAGAGAGGGTGACCGAAGAATGAAGATCATCCTCACTCACGAGGTCCCCGGCCTCGGCAGTGCCGGTGAGGTCGTCGAGGTCAAGGACGGCTACGCCCGCAACTTCCTGGTCCCGCGTGGCTTCGCCATCCGCTGGACCAAGGGCGGCCAGAAGGACGTGGACGCGATCCGTCGCGCCCGCAAGATCCACTCGATCCAGACCCTCGAGGCCGCGACCGCGGTCAAGGGTCAGCTCGAGGGCCTTCAGGTCAAGCTGGCCGTTCGCTCCGGCGACGCCGGCCGCCTGTTCGGCTCGGTGACCCAGGCCGACGTCGTGGCTGCCGTCAAGGCTGCCGGCGGCCCGGCCGTGGACAAGCGCGCTGTCGCGATCGCCTCGCCGATCAAGACCGTGGGCACCCACAAGGTCTCGGTCAAGCTGCACGCCGACGTCCAGGCCAACCTCGACGTCGCCGTCGTCGCTGCCTGAGCTACGCCGTAGCACCGAACGGCCCGGTTCCCCCTCGGGGGAGCCGGGCCGTTCTGCTGTTCGCCGGTTCAGCTCCGGACGGCGCCGGTGACCAGCCAGTGCCCGGTCCTGACCCGGAGGCAGAGGAACGCCGCCCGGCACAGCATGAACAGGTTCATCGCCCACCAGAGCGCCGCCAGACCGCCGCCCAGCGTCGGGACCAGCAGTGCCACCGGGGCGAACACCACGAAGGTGCCGACGCCCGCCCAGGCCAGGTAGCGGCCGTCCCCGGCGCCCATCAGCACCCCGTCCAGCACGAACACCACCCCGGCCACCGGCTCGGTCAGCGCGACCAGCAGCAGGATGTCCGAGAGCTGCTGCCGGACCACCGGGTCGGTGCTGAACAGCGGTACGTACAGCGGGCGGGTGAGCACCAGCAGCAGGCCGAGCAGGACCCCCACCAGCAGGCCCCACTCGATCATCCGGCGGGTGGCCGCCCGGGTGCCCGGCACGTCGGCGGCGCCCAGGTAGCGGCCGATGATGGCCTGCCCGGCGATCGCGATCGCGTCCAGCACGAAGGCCAGGAACACCCAGATGGTCATGGCGATCTGATGGGCCGCCACCTCGACGTCGCCGAGGGTGGCCGCCACCGCCGTGGCCACCATCAGCACCCCGCGCAGGCTGAGCGTACGGACCAGCAGCGGGCCGCCGGCCTTGGCGCAGGCCCGGATGCCGGGCAGGTCGGGCCGCAGCCCGGCCCCCTCCCGGCGGGCGCCGCGGACCACCACCAGCACGTACACCGCGGCCATCCCGGTCTGTGCCAGCACGGTGCCCCAGGCCGAGCCGGCCACGCCTAGCCCGGCCCCGTACACCAGGCCGAGGTTCAGCAGCAGGTTGGCCGCGAAGCCGGCGATCGCCACCCGGAGCGGGGTGCGGGTGTCCTGCAGGCCGCGCAGGACGCCGGTGGCGGCCAGCACCAGCAGCACCGCCGGGATGCCCAGGGCGCTGATCCGCAGGTAGGTGACGGCGTACGGGGCGGCGGTCGCCGAGGCGCCGAGCGCGTCCACCGCCTGCGGGGCGAACGGGATGGTGAGCGCGACCACGCCGGCCGACAGCAGCAGCGCCAGCCAGATGCCGTCGATGCCCTGCTGGACGGCGGCCCGGCGGTCGCCCGCGCCGATCCGGCGGGCCACCGCGGCGGTGGTCGCGTACGCCAGGAAGACGAACACGCCGGTGACGGTGGAGAGCACGGCGGTGGCGATGCCGAGACCGGCCAGCTGGGCGGTGCCGAGGTGGCCGACGATGGCGGAGTCGGCCATCAGGAAGAGCGGTTCGGCGACCAGGGCGCCGAACGCGGGGACCGCCAGGGCGAGGATCTCCCGGTCGTGTCGGCGGCGGGTGACGGCGGCGGGTTTCATGCTGGCAAGGCTACTCATCCACAGGTAATGACCACAAGGGTCATTGATCTGTTACTCGAAACGCTGAGCGAGTGGTCGGGTGGGGCCGTTGGGCCGCCGTCCGGGCGGTTGTGTGAAGAATTTCTCATGCACAGCCGTCCGGATCGGTCGTCGCAGGTCAGAGCCGGTGCATTGAACGGCTGTGCGGGTTGTCCACAGCGGGGTCCACAGAGTTGTGCACAGGATTGCGGGAGTTCTCCACAGGTATGGGCCCGTCGTCCACATGCCCTGTGGATAACCATCTTGGCCGATCGGTGTCCGGGCCTTAGCGTTGGTCGCTCTCGGGCGATTTGTCGGTGCGGTGGCGTAAGAAGGAGGACCACCCCCATTCGCTCCGCCTGGCAACAACTCGCACCACTCGCTGATCGGGGAAGACGCGTGACCGGCCCCCAGTACGACGACCACGACGCCCCGCCGCCGGAGGATGACTGGCAGCCGTCCGACGACGCCTTCCCCCCGGGCCCGGCGGACTTTCCGGACGGCCCCGGCGACCGGCTCCCGGTCAGCCGCAAGAGCGAGGGCGGCTTCGGCGGCGGTGGCGGCGGCAACTTCGGCAAGGGCAACTTCCAGCGCGGTGGCAAGCGCAAGGACTCCGCCGGCTCCGACTCGGCCGAGGAGCGGGCCGGCTCGGACGCCTTCGAGCGGGTGCCGCCGCAGGACCTCGCGGCCGAGCAGTCCGTGCTCGGCGGCATGCTGCTCTCCAAGGACGCCATCGCCGACGTGGTCGAGGTGCTCAAGCCGCTCGACTACTACCGCCCGGCCCACGAGCTGATCCACAGCGCCATCCTCGACCTCTACGCCCGGGGCGAGCCGGCCGACCCGATCACCGTCGCCAGCGAGCTCACCAAGCGCGGCGAGCTGGTCCGGGTCGGTGGCCCCGGCTACCTGCACACCCTGGTCAACTCCGTCCCGACCGCGGCCAACGCCGAGTACTACGCCCAGATCGTGCACGAGCGCGCGGTGCTCCGCCGCCTGGTCGAGGCCGGCACCCGGATCGCCGGCATGGGCTACGCCGCCGAGGGCGACGTCGACGAGATCGTCAACGCCGCCCAGGCCGAGATCTACGCCGTCACCGAGCAGCGCACCAGCGAGGACTACGCCCCGCTCGCCGACATCATGGAGGGCGCCCTCGACGAGATCGAGGCGATCGGCTCCCGCCAGGGCCAGATGTCCGGCGTCCCGACCGGCTTCGCCGACCTGGACGCGCTCACCAACGGCCTGCACCCGGGCCAGATGATCGTCATCGCGGCCCGCCCCGCGATGGGCAAGTCGACGCTGGCGCTGGACTTCTCCCGGGCCTGCTCGATCACCAACGGCCTGCCCAGCGTGATCTTCTCGCTCGAAATGGGGCGCAACGAGATCGCCATGCGCCTGCTCTCGGCCGAGGCGCGGGTCGCCCTGCACCACATGCGCTCCGGCAACATGACCGACGACGACTGGACCAGGGTGGCCCGGCGGATGCCGGACGTGACGGCCGCACCGCTCTTCATCGACGACTCGCCCAACCTGTCGATGATGGAGATCCGCGCCAAGTGCCGCCGGCTGAAGCAGCGTCAGGACCTCAAGCTGGTGGTCATCGACTACCTCCAGCTGATGCAGTCCGGTGGCTCCCGCCGCGCCGAGAGCCGGCAGCAGGAGGTCTCCGACATGTCCCGAAACCTCAAGCTGCTGGCCAAGGAGCTCGAGGTCCCGGTCATCGCGCTCTCCCAGCTGAACCGTGGTCCCGAGCAGCGCACCGACAAGAAGCCGATGGTCTCCGACCTCCGCGAGTCCGGCTCGATCGAGCAGGACGCCGACATGGTGATCCTGCTGCACCGCGAGGACGCCTACGAGAAGGAGTCCCCCCGGGCCGGCGAGGCCGACCTGATCGTCGCCAAGCACCGTAACGGCCCGACCGCCACCATCACGGTCGCCTTCCAGGGCCACTACTCCCGCTTCGTCGACATGACCCGGGACGTGACCTGACCTGTAGGGTCTCAAATTTCGTGTCGGAATCTCATGATCGGTGTCGGATCGAAGTCGGATCCGACACCGATCTGAGATTCGCAGGTCGCTGCCGTACCTCGTTCGAGTGAGTGTTGCTGCTGTGCTCCCGTCAGCATGTTGGGCGGGAGCATCGTGCTGTCGAGGGGCAACTCCAACTCGGGAGCGGGGATGGAAGCGACTGTCAGCTTTCGTGGGCACGGTGGCGGGATTGAAGAGTGCTCATGGGCGTCTGTGGCGCCGGCGTCGCTGCAGATAGCTCATCCGTGGCGGACGTTCCGCTGGTACAGGGACCAGAAGCACTACTCGGGCACCTACTGGTCGGCGACGATGCGCGATCACGTGATCTACGAGTCACGGCTTGAGTTGTCGCGTCTGCTCTTCGCCGATTTTGATCCGTCTGTACGCGCTGTTGTGGCCCAGCCCTTTCTGCTGCAGACGGTGCTGGAGGGGAAGACGCGTCGGCACATCCCGGACTATCTTCTGCTCACCGGGCCGGTGCCGGTGGTTGTCGACGTCAAGCCGTTGCAGCGGTTGTCCAAGCCGGAGGTGGCGTTCACCTTCGACTGGACTCGGAGGGCGGTGGAATCCCGGGGATGGGAGTACGAGGTCTGGAGCGAGCCTCCGGCCGCAGAGCTGGAGAACATCCGGTTCCTCGCGGGCTACCGCAGGGACTGGCTGTTCAAGCCCGAGATTTTGGAAGCGCTGCGGGAAGCGGATCTTGACGGGCTTCCTCTTGGACAAGCCATGAGGTGTCTGCCGGATCATCCGGAACCTCAAGTCCGTTCCACTCTCTACCATTTGCTCTGGAAGCAGACTTTCGTCACCGATCTCGACCAGCCTCTCGGCCCTTCGCGCATCCTGCGGAGGTCAGCGTGAGCAGGGCGGCGACCCGAGTCGGAGTTGGTACGCGCTTCCGCTACGACGGGGAATCCGTCGAGGTGGTGGAGATGGCCGCGACCACAGCGGGTAATGAAGTCGTCCTGAAGGATGGTCACGGGCGGCTTCTGCGGCTGTCGCTCAAGGAGTTGCTGTTCTCTGACCGTGCCGCGATCAGTCCTGATGGCCCGGGACCGGCCGCAGATGACGAAGGCGAGATCGCCTCCGTGGTCCTTGGGCAACTCGATGCGGAGGAGAGACAGAAAGTCCTGGAGCGAGCTGGGCACGTCCGCGAGGTACTGACCGGCTACCGCTCCGGCAGCGGGGAGTTGGCGGCCGACGACGAACCGAAGGCCGCCTACGCCACGGCAGTGCCGATGGAAGCGAGGAAGGCTGCCAAAGCTGCGGAACTTGGCGTGACGGCCCGCACCATCGAGCGCTGGGTCGCTGGATTTCTCCAGCATGGCGAGGCCGGCCTTGCACCGAGGAGGACGCGTTCGGAGCGGTCACAGACCTCGGTCGATGACCGGTGGGTGGAGACCGCGGTGGAGGTGATGGTCGAGCACATCGACCGGTCGCGGCCGTCGCGGACGATGGTGATCGAGCGGACCCGGGCCCGGGTGATTGCGCGGTTCGGTGAGGGAGTGGTGCCGCAGCCGAGTCGGGCGACGGCGTTTCGGCTGATGGAGGAGCTGGAGCGACGCCATCCGCTGTTCCGGCTGAGCACGAAGCGCAATCGGGACATTGCCGGTCGGCCGGAGGGCCCGTATGGCAAGCTGCGGCCCACGCGGCCGGGCGAGTACCTGGTGATGGACTCCACCCGTCTGGATGTCTTCGCGTTCGATCCGCTGACGCTCAAGTGGGTGCAGGCCGAGTTGAGCGTCGGGATGGACTGGTACACCCGCTGCATCACGGGGATCCGGCTCACGCCGGTCTCGACGAAGGCGGCGGATGTCAGCGCGGTGCTCTTCCAGTCGTTTCGGCCGAGGCCGGCGGGACGGGACTGGCCGCGGCACGCGGTCTGGCCCGAGCACGGCATTCCCCGCACCGTCCTGGTCGATGTCGAGGGCGTCACCGGGCCGGGGCTGGCCTCGCCGCCCCTGGTTCCCGAGACGCTGGTGGTCGACCACGGCAAGGTCTACGTCTCGGAGCATCTGACCAGCGTCTGCCGCCGTATGGGCATCTCCATCCAGCCGGCCCGCCTGCGGACGGGCCGCGACAAGGGACCGGTGGAGCGCTACTTCCGGACCCTGCGGGAAGGGCTGCTGCAGGTGCTGCCCGGCTACAAGGGGCCCGATATCCACTCGCGGGGCGAGAGCCCCGAGGATGAAGCGTTCTTCTTCCTCGACGAGCTGGAGGCGATCATCCGGGAGTGGACCGCGACGGTCTATCACTGCAGGCCGCACTCCAGTCTGATCGATCCAGGGCTGCCGGGGCTGCGGATGTCCCCGGCGAAGATGTTCGAGCACGGCATGGCGCGGGCGGGCTACATCGAAGCACCCCGCGACCAGGACCTGGCCTTTGAGTTCCTGAAGACCGAGTGGCGCACGGTCCAGCACTACGGGGTGGAGATCGGCCGCCGCCGTTACAGCGGCCCGGGCCTGCCGGAGCCGGGCATCCGCAGTCCCTACGACTCGCCGATGAAGAACGGCTGGCCGTTCCAGGTGGACCCCGACGACATCACCCGGATCTACTTCCGCGATCCGGTGACCGGGTCCTGGCACACGCTGGTCTGGGAGCACGCACCGTCGGCCGAGATGCCGCTGAGCGAGGACGCGTTGATGTTCGCCCGTCGGCTGGCCGCCTCGAAGTATCGCTTCCCCGACGACCGGCTCGCTGTCGCCGATCTGCTTCAGCGGTGGAACCTCGGGCTGGGCACCACGATTGCCGAGCGGCGCATGGCCCTGCGGCTCTCGCGCGAGCAGGCCGCCATCGAGCTTCCCGAGAGCGAGGAGGAGGCGGTCGTCTCGCTTCCGTCTGTACGCAAGGCCCTCGGTCAGGACGAGGAGCCCGCAAAACCGCGGGAGCCCGACATGGTGGCGGAGGCGGGGGACGACGACGAGGCCGATCTGGAGGACCTCGCTGCGGAGAACGACTTCTACGCCGATGCGCTGGAGGACGTGTGAGCGAGGACAGTGTTCCGGGGCCGGCCAATCTCGCCCTGTCGCGGAAGGAGGACTTCAAGGCGTTCGCCGAGAGTCCGCGCCGCAGCCGGCCCGATCTGCTGACCCGCAAGCAGCTGAAGTCCCTGGCCACACAGGAGCGGGCGGACTACGACCGGCGGCGCCGGATGTGGCACGCGAACATCGGCCCGGTCAAGACACCGCAACTGGCGGAGCTCCACGAGGACTTGTGGGACATCGTCGACAGCAACGAGCAGGACGGCGACAAGGCCAAGGGAGCGGTGGCCGTCGACGCGTTCCCGGGGCTCGGCAAGACGACCTCGGTGCTGGCCTTCGCCCGCGACTTCCACCAGCGGGAGATCGATGAGTCGGGCCCGTTCACGAGCCAGGGGCACGAGCGGATTCCTGTCTGTCGGGTCGGGCTGACCGGGAACACCGGGATGAAGGACCTCAACCGGGCCATGCTGGAGTTCTTCGGCCACCCCGGACAGGGGCGGGGCACCACCGCCCAGTTCGGACGGCGGGTGCTGGACTGCGTGTTGTCCTGTGATGTCCGTGTGCTGGTTCTGGACGATCTGCACTTCCTGAAGTGGGGGCAGAAGAGCGGCATCGAGGTGAGCAATCACCTGAAGTGGATCGCCAACGAGTTCCCGGTGACATTGCTGATGGTGGGGGTCGAGCTCGCGGAGAAGGGCCTGTTCGGTGAAGGCACGAACGGGCGCGACACCGCTCTGGCTCAGACCGGCCGTCGCACCACCCGTCTGGGGCTTCGCCCGTTCACCATCGACGGGGAAGCCGGGCGCTGGGAATGGCGGCAGATGCTGCTGGCTCTCGAACAGCGCGTCGTCCTTGCCGACAAGCACCCCGGCATGCTCGCGGACGACCTGTCGGACTACCTCTTCGCTCGCAGCACCGGACACATCGGTTCGCTGATGACGCTGATCAACCGCGGCTGCCAGCGGGCGGTCCGCACCGGCGCCGAACGGCTGGATCAGGAGCTGATGGACCGGGTGAAGAACGACGAAGCATCCGAGGCGGCCCGCCTCGAACTCCAGGTCGCGCTGGAGAAGAAGCGGCTGACCAGCCGCCCACGATCCCGAAGCCGACGAGCCGCATGAGACCGCCGGCCCGCACCCTGCCGATCCGGTTTCCCCCATTGCCCGGCGAGGCCCTGGATTCCTGGCTGGAAGCGGCGGCCCGACGGATGGACACCACACTCGGCGATGTCCTGCTGCACTTTGGTTTCCCGGTCCGCCAGCGGGCCGGAAACCAGTACCACGGCATCCCGGCCGACTGGACGATCTTCCTCGACGAGCGGCTGACCGCTGCCGTCGCGCACGCGACCGGCATCAGCTCGCAGGCGATCACCGCACTGACGCTGGCCCACTACGACGGGCGGGCCCTGCGGACGAGTGCGGGTGGACGGTTCGTGTCGCGGCATGTCCTCTGGGGCCGCGGGCGGGGTTCCCGGTTCTGCCCGGACTGCCTTGCGAGCGCCGACGGTCGCTGGCAGTTGTCCTGGCGGCTCGGTTTCTCTTTCGCCTGCACCCGTCACCGCAGATTGCTGGCCGACTGCTGTCCGGATTGCGGGAGGGTTCCCAGACAGCGGCCCTGTTCGGGCCGCTCCGTTCCCCGGCCAGAACTCTGCGGCAACCCGCCAGTCCGGCCCGGTGGCCCGGTCACCGTCGGATGTGGCAGCGACCTTCGCCGTGTTCCGACACTCCTCCTGCCTCCCGGGCACCCCGTTCTCACAGCGCAGGACCGGGTGATGGCCGCCATCGACACCATGACCGCCTCCTTCGGCCCCTACGCGGCCACCCCGCAGCCGACGGCAGCCGTCCTGGCCGACATCAGGGCCCTGGGCATCCGCTTCCTGGCAGACCTCCCTGCCGAGGCCCTGGGGCAGTGGCTCCCCGAAGACATCACGACGGCATATCTCTCCCAGGGGCCCGCCGCTGCCGGGCAGGCGGGGGACCGCCCGGGCTTCATGGCCCCGCCGCGGGCCGCAGACACTGCGGTCGCGATCACCGGCGCCCTGAATATCCTGCAGAGACCCGGAATCCGTCCGGCCGGCGAGGCCCTGCGAGGCTTGCTGGAAGCTGTACGCGACGAGCTCACACAGATCTCGGTGACCAGCATCGACGACTGGGGACAGGGCATCAGCCCGGTGCTGCAGTCCGTGCACTTGGCCGCGCTCGCCCCGTCCCTGCGGCCCAGTGAGCACCTGCGCTACCGCACTGCGACCCAGTCGCCACGACGGCCGACCAGGACCGCGCTGGCCATTGAGCAACGCTCCAGGAAGATCCCCACGCTCTTCTGGCCGGCATGGACGGTCCGGCTCGCACCAGCCGAAGGAATCCACGCACGAACCCTGGGCCCCGTCCTCGCCGCCCTGCTACTGATCCCCGACGGCCGGGTCTCCTTGGATCAGGCCGCCGTCCTGGCCGGTGACGTCACCGACGGCATCGAGATCTCCCGCCTCCTCCAGGAACTCGATGATCTTCCGCACTGGCCGGACATCGTCACCGCCCTGACCCGGCTCACCGACCACCTCGACGCCGACAACACCCCCATCGACTACGGGCGGCGCCGAATCCTGGACTACACCGGCCTGCTTCCCCACGACCGTTGGCTGGAGATCTGTCTCCGTACAGGAACACCTCCGGGGGCTGGTCGGCGCGAACGCATCGCCCGCAGCCAGCTCTTCCGCCGCCTCAGCGGCCTGCCTGCCGAGTCATTCCCCGACGAACTGGGCGGGCTCGACTGCGCAGAGTTTCGGGCAACCTCCGTGCGGTTCACCGCTCTTCAGACCCCCGAACTCGCACACGCCCTCCAGCAGGAAGCCCTCGGCTTCCTGGCCTCGCACGACATCCACGACGAGCCCGTGACCTGGCAGCCTCCCACCGCCTTGCTGGCCGGTCTCTCCCTTCCCGGACCCGACCCGGCGCACATCGACTTGCCTCGCCTGCACCAGCTCGTCCGAGAACGTCAGCACCCCGTTCAGCACGCCGCCCAAGTCCTGGGCACGACTGTCGAGGCCATCCGGCAGCTCCTCGACGAACATCCAGCACCCCCACCCCCTATGACGAAGAACACCGCCAGAGCCACCGGCCACATCCGGCTCCAAGCCCGTCGGGAACTGCCGAAGGAGACCTTCACCCGCCTCTACCTCAGCGAACACCGCTCGTTGAAGCAGATCGCCACCCTCACCGGCTTCTCCCGCAGCGTCCTGACCGGCCTCGCCCGCGAATACGGCATCCCCCTCCGCAACGGCCCACAGGACTACAAGCGATGCGGTGACGTCGAACGCGACTGGCTCTTCGAGCAGTACGTCCACCACCGGCGGACCTTGCCCGACCTCGCCCGCGAGAAAGGCATGAGCACCGCGAACATGGCCAGGTGGGCCCGCAGCCACGAGATCCCGCTTCGGCCGCGCGGCGGGGGAAGCCATGACGCCGCCCTGCGGGTTCCCGATGCGACCGCCAAGCTGCCACCCATCCTGCGGCTGGCCCTCACCAGCCCCTACGCGTGGCAACGACTGGATCGCTTCCTGGCGGCCGTCTCCTACCCGACGATGAGCGAGGCTGCCGCAGCCCTCGGGATCAACCAGTCGGCGCTCGTGACCCAGATCAGCCGTCTCGAACGGGACCTCGGGCACCCCCTGTTTGAGCGCGCCGAGCGCGGCCGCCCGATGAGGCTGACACCGGTTGGCGAGGAGGTCGCCACCGCGGCTCGGAGGCTCCGGCGACGGGTGCCGATACCTCGCAACGAATCCTGCCGTACTGGCAAGGCACAATCGGCGCATGCCTGAGACCTTCGTCGACCTCGGAACCGTCAACGTGCCGTCCGGAGTGCTGGTGCTCGGCATGGCCGGGTGGATCGACTACTGGCGGGAGCTGGGCCAGCCCCTGTCTGAGCGCGCCAGGACGGTCGCGTCCTCGGGAGGAGGCCATCTTCGTGAGTGGTTGTGCGAGGCGGCCGCCGTCCCGGCCGCCGCCGACCGGCCGTTGAGGGTGAGCGCGAGCACCTCGCCGTCCCCGTTCGATGAGGAGCCGACGATCGCGACCCTGGAAATCAGCCTCGGTCGCAAGTGGCCCGAGGCCGCGGACCGGTCGGTGCGGATTCCGCTCGGGGACCTGCCCGTCGACCGGTGCGGCATGGTCATCGGCGACGCTGCGGGGCTGGACGCCGATGGCGTCCCGTGGAGTGGTGTAGCAGGGATCTTGGAGTGACCCCTGGTCATGGGGCAGCCATCGCGCAACTCTCTGTGTAGAACGGCGAGTTCACCCAGGGAGGTACGCGATGGCCTTATCCCAGTCTGACCTACTCCGCCTCATGGAGTCACTGCGTTCGGCCGACGGAATCGAGTTGATCAGGACCCTCGCCCAGCGGATCCTGCAGGAGCTGATCGAGGCCGAGGCCACCGCCCGGATCGGCGCCGAGCCCGGCGAGCGAACCGAGGCCCGTACGACCTGGCGCAACGGCCACCGGGACAAGACCCTGACCACGCAGGCCGGCGATCTGGAGCTGGCCATCCCCAAGGTCCGCACGGGCAGTTTCTTCCCCAGCCTGCTGGAGCGCCGGCGCCGCATCGACCAGGCCCTTTACGCGGTCATCATGGAGGCCTACGTCCTGGGCGTGTCCACCCGCTCGGTCGACGACCTGGTCAAAGCCCTCGGAGCGGACACCGGCATCTCCAAGAGCGAGGTCTCCCGGATCTGCGCTGACCTGGACGAACAGCTCACCGCCTTCCGCACCCGGCCGCTCGGCCACACCCGTTTCCCCTACATCTACCTGGACGCGACCTACTGCAAGGCGCGGGTGAACCACCAGATCGTCTCCCGGGCCGTGGTCGTCGCCACCGGCATCACCGAGGACGGCGGCCGCGAGGTGCTCGGGGTGATGGTCGGCGACAGCGAGACCGAGGTGTTCTGGGCCGAGTTCCTGCGTCACTTGCGCGAACGCGGCCTGACCGGGGTCCGCCTCGTCATCGGCGACCACCACAGCGGCCTGGTCAAGGCGATCCGCAAGGTCATGCTCGGAGCCGCCTACCAGAGATGTCGCGTCCACTTCCTGCGCAACACCTTCGCGATCATCCCCAAGGACGCGGCCGAGATGGTCGCCGCGACCATCCGCACGATCTTCGCCCAACCCACCCAAGCCGCGGTCCGAGCTCAGCTGGACACCGTCGCCGACATGCTCGGCAAGCAGTTCCCCAAGGTCAAAGCGATGCTGCTGGAGGCCAAGGACGACCTCACCGCCTTCGCCGGCTTCCCGGAGCGACATTGGAAGAAGATCCAGTCCACCAACCCGCTGGAGCGGATCAACCGCGAAATCAAACGCCGCACCGACGTCGTCCAGGTCTTCCCGAACGACGACGCGCTCCTGCGGCTGGTCACCGCCGTGCTGTTCGAGATGCACGACGAATGGATCGCCTTCCCCCGCCGCTACCTACCCGAGGGCAGCATGGACCAGATCTACCCCGCCGAACACGCCCGCGACGAACTACCGCCCACCGCATGACCGTTGGCGCACGACCACTACACCACTCCACGGGACACGACCTGGACGCCTGGACGGGGATGAACGACGAGCCGGCCGACGGGCTCGCCGATGTCACCTACTGGGGCCGGTACGCGGACGACGCACACGCCGAGTTCGGCGGCGATCGGATCGCGCAGTACGGCGTCGACGGACCGCACGGGTGGCTTGACCTCCCGCTGGCCGAGGCAGCCGCACGCGCCGCTGAACTCACTGCCTGGTGCGACCGCCTCCACGGCAAGGGCCTCATGGTCTCCATCGACAAGCACACCGACTTCCACCGCTTCCGGCGAGCAGGGTGGCACCACCCGCTCCGCGTTGGAGCAATCGAGGTCGGTGGCTGCCAGGTGCTCGGCATCGAATGGGATCAAGGCGATCATTCGATGAGGCACCGCGGTGAGCGGGACGCCGGCCAGGTCTATCCGGTCACGCTCGAAGCCGACGAGGCGGGCGAGACGGTGATGCGATGGACCATCCCGCCCTACGCCTTCGACGACGAAGACGAGTAACGAGCTCAGCTCTGGGATCTGCCAGCTCGAACCGGAGGAGGGCGGCGCATCTGGCCCGGCATCATGGCCTGGTGACGACATGGATGCGCTGCTACTGGGACGAGGAAGACACCTGGTTCTACTTTGAGGTCGCCCCCGAAGGCTGGGTGATCCGGCAGGTCGAACTCGAAGGGCCTGAGCTGACCCCGGTCGCAGCTGCCTCCCTCGCCGAGTGGCAGCGGGCCCGCGACGCAGGCCACCTCGATGAGTACGACAGTAGGTTCGGGATCACCGCCGAGCTGCCCATCTCGGAATGGGAAGGCCACGACCCCGAGCAACTCACCTCCAAGGAGTTCGAGGAAGTCTGGGGCCCTGCCCGTCGGCAGATCGCATCCTGGGCCAGCTGACCTCTCGGCCCCGCGGGGACTTCTTGGCATCATCGCGACATGACCCCGAGCCTTCCTCGCACTGTTCGAGCCGTCGACACCGCTCAGCTCCTGGACCTGGCCCAAGAGGCCGCCATGCACAGCTTCAGCCAGCGGCTCCCGGTCGACTGGCTCCGGGAGCACCTCGCTGCGGAGGCGACGCACTACCTGCTCCCGACGCTCGTGCAGCGGCTCACGCACCGTCTCGAGATGCCGCTGCAGTGGAGGTGCCAGCAACTGCTGACCGTCAACACTGGCGAACAGATCTGGGGTCTGCTCGACGTCCTTCCCAACACCTTCGACAAGATCCCGGAGACTCTGGACACGGCGTCCAAGAAGGCCATCGTCAACCGCATCGAGCACGCGGTGACCGTGCGCGAGTGGATGGAACGGATGGCTGACGGCTCAGGTTCATGACGCCCCGGCAGCGTGGCAGCCGGCTGGACGGTCTGAGACCGCGTTTGAGATCTGCCGTGTCCCGCGGCTTGTGGGGTCGTTGAGCGTTGAGTGAGTGCTGACAGGGGTGGGTATCCGTCGGATCTGACGGATGATCAGTGGGCATTGGTGGAGCCGTTGCTGCCGCCGGCTCGGGTGGGACCGAAGGGTGGTCGGCGGGAGAAGCATCCGCGGCGGTGGATCGTGGATGCGATCTTCTACGTGGTGCGGACCGGGTGTGCCTGGCGGCAGCTGCCGAATGACTTCGCGCCGTGGCCGACCGTGTATTGGTACTTCACGTGGTGGCACGACGACGGCACTGTCGAGCGGATTCACGATGCTTTGCGTGGGCGGGTCCGGGAGGCCGACGGTCGGGAGGCCGAGCCGAGTGCGGGACTGATCGACTCGCAGTCCGTGCGGACCGCCGACACCGTGCCGGCCACGACCAGGGGATTCGACGCGGGCAAGAAGGTGAAGGGCCGTAAGCGGTTCATCGTCACCGACACCCTCGGCCTGCTCCTGGCCGTCCACGTCGTCGCGGCCAACGTCCAGGACCGTGACGGCGCCAGACGGCCGCTGCTGTGGACCCGGCTCGACCACCCCGGCGTCCGGAAGGTCTGGGCCGACCAGGGATTCGCCGGCCGCCTGGTCGAATGGACCGCCCAGATCCTCGGCCGCGACCTGGAGATCGTCCGCAAGGACCCCGACCAGCGCGGCTTCCAGGTCCAGCCCAAGCGGTGGGCGGTGGAACGCACATTCTCCTGGCTCATCGCCCACCGGCGCCTCGCGCGGGACTACGAGACCAGTCCGGCTCGATCGGAGACCATGATCCGCTGGGCAATGATCGGCATCATGGTCCGCCGACTCACCCGAGGCCGGCCAGCCACCCGCCCAGGCCCGCGCCCGCTCGTGGGCTCCGCATCCCGATAAGTTGTCTGACTCAGCTGAGCGGTTCGAGGACGTCGGGTGTTCCGTCAATGGCAGGACCGCAGTCCGCAGGAAGGTGCGAGACTACGAGCTCCACGGCCGCATCGGCTGTAAGGGAGCCAATGACCTGCCCTCCCGGCTCATACAGCCGAATCACGCGGAACCCTCCGTGGTCGGGAAAGATCGAGGGCACGTCTTTCGACCAAGGGAAGCCAGTGCAGCGGCTGAACTGAAGCGATCCATGACTGACGAGCGGAAACAGGCCCCGGAGGACAGGGTTTGCATACGCCGCCTCTACAAGGGCTCTGTCGATGTGGTTCGCCTTCATCTCCCGCACGAGCTGCCACTGGGCTGCCACAGGGTCGGTAGGTGCTGTCCGGAGCGTGTCGTTGTCGGCCATGCTCGGACATTAGCGAACTCTGGAATGACTGATCCACGTGCCAGGCCCCTTGGCTGACGAGGCAACGCTTCCACCCGTGCCCCATCTGCCACGTTGCCCGACACCATTCTCAGCAGCGCGGCGGTCGCTCTGGTGGCACTCCAGCCACGGGACACGGCAGATCTCAAACGCGGTCTGAGGGAATGGCATCGCGCAGAGGAACTGTCCGTCACATCGAAACGGGCGACGCGGCCGGTAGCCTTCATTTTGCCGGAATCGAGTATGTCCGGGATAATCTGCCAATCTCCCGTAGCGCCAATCTGCGAACTTCGCCGATCGGCGGATACATACTGTCCATGGTGATCGGCTTGTCCAGGGCCTTCAAGCGGTCGCGCAGCCCGCGTTTCCATTGCTTCTTGATGCGCACGGTCCAAGCTTTGGCTGGCCACTTGGTGCCGGAGACTGCATTCTTCGGGAAGAAGATACTGAGATTAGAAGTCTCATCCAACTGTTGTGCGGCGAGCCGCTTTCCCTTGAACATCATGGTTCGGTCGGGATAGCTGGCGGTCAGGCCGCCGACGAGGAAGCGGCCCCGCTGAGCGCGCATGCGGGGGTCGAGGTCGTGGGGGTGAATCACCGCGACCCGGTTCGTCCAGGTGGACTTGGCGTAGTGGGGCCCGAGCGCGGTGCCCTCCCACTCCAGTGGCTCCTGGGCGGTGAGGTCGATGGTGTCGGGCAGGCCATCCTTGGCGGCGGGGAGTTCGATGATGAAGAGGCGGCCGTCGGTGTCCTCTGCATGGTCGACGGCGAAGAAGAGGGCTTCGAATGGTCCAGCGGATACGTCGATGAGCCGGGTAGGAATTCCGTGATGCTGGAGAACGGCGAGGAGTTCGCCGTCTGTCATCAGTCGTCCAAGCCCTTCACCGTACTTCAGGACTTTCAGAAGGTGCCGCTCGGCATTCTGCATTTTACTCTCAGTCGCGGCGCGGTCGTTTGCCCATATTTCCCGGAAGAGCCGGGAGGTTAGTGCATAGCCAGCATCGGGCTGGCCGCGGTAGAGAGTCTGCTCGGACTCTGGAGGTAGAGGCACGCTTCCTTTTGGTCGTGGAGGCTGTGCGCCTGCTTCTATCCACTCCCATAGGGTCTTTTCAGAGTTGATGCCGACCTTCTCATTGATTTCGCGGTCCCGGAAGAAACGTCCGGGTGAATATCGCTGGGGAGCGTCCATGGCGCACTCCTTGCCCAGGTGCCCGGGCCGCAGTGGGCCTGCGTGGATCGAGCGTGGCACACGGTCCGCGGGCGCGCGCGGCAGCCGACGGCGGGGTGCAGCCGACCTCGCCGACTACCACGTCTATGCCACCGACACTGGGCGGAGCCACGGTCACCCAGGTGGAGCATGGGATGGACATGGCCACCGAGGCACGCTGCACCATCGGCACAGACACCGACACGGATCTGAGACTGGGCTCGCCTGACACGGCGTGAGACAGACCGAAGACGTCCAGGTCAGGACCTCGTCGGATGACATCGCGGCTGAGAACCTACATGACCTGACCTGACCTGTAGGTCTCCGTGATCCGCGGCGGCGCTTCAGTCGGCGTTGTGGGTGCGCAGCTGCTCGGCGGCTTCCTGGTAGGCGTCGGTGGCGCGGGCGAAGTAGTCGAAGAGGACTGCGAGCTGCTCGGGTGAGTAGCCCCTGAGGAGCTCGCCGATCCGCTGCCGGGCCGGGGCCATGACCCGGTCGAGGTCGGCGGGCTTGCCGATCGGTTCGACGATCAACTTGCGGCGGTCTCCGGGGTCCGGGGCCCGGCGCACGTAGCCGGCCTGTTCGAGGCGATCGATGAGGCGGGTGGTCGGCCCGGTGGTGAGGCCGGTGCGGGCGCCGAGCTCGCCGGGGGTCATCGGGCCGGTCAATTGCAGGATGTTCAGCGCGTAGAGGTCGGTGGCGCCGAGCTCGCAGGCCTTGGCGCTGGCATGGCCGTGCAGCATCACGGCGCTCAGGTACCGGCGGTAGACCTCACTCGCATCGGATGGCACGGCAGGCGTTGACACGGGTTCCTTCACTCCCTAATCTCTTCCTCAAGGAAGAGAAATCTTCGACGAAGTAACTTCTTCAAAGAAGTTATCATGGAAGGGGAGACCATGACCGAGCACGAGACCACGACCGCCAACCACCACACCGCCGCCCCCCGCGCGACCGACGCCGCCGCGATCCGCGCCCTGCTGGAGCGCGGCGCCGCAGCCTGGGCCGACGGCGACGGCACCGCGTACGGCGCCTGCTTCACCGAGGACGCCACCGATGTCACCTACGTCGGCACCGTCTACCACGGCGGTGAGGAGATCGGCCGCGCTCACCAGGCCCTGTTCGACAGCTTCCTCAAGGGCACCCGGCTGATCCTCGACATCACCGACCTGCGCTTCTACGGCACCGACGCGGCTGTGGTCGTCACCCGCGGCGACGTCCGCAAGGGCGGCACCCCGGAGCAGGGCGGCAAGCAGGGCAAGCTCGGCAAGCTGGCCACGTACACGGTGGTGCGCGAGGCCGATGGACGGTGGCGGATCGCCGCCGTCCAGAAGACCCAGCGCAAGCCCCTGATGGAGGCCGTCTCCTTCCGCTTCCAGCCGGCCACCCGACCCGCCGCGAACTGAGACGCAGCCCTCATGCCCACCACCCAGCCGACCGCCCTGGTCACCGGAGCCAGCGCCGGCATCGGCCGCGCCTTCGCCCGCGGCCTGGCCGCGAGCGGCCACCGGGTGATCGCCGTCGCCCGGAACGAGGAGCGACTCCAAGCCCTGATGGCCGAACTCGGCCCCGGCCACGACCACCTGGCCGCCGACCTCGGCGACCCCGACGGCCGCCACAAGGCCGTCCGACTCCTCGCCGACCGACGCGTCCACCTCCTGGTCAACAACGTGGGAACCGCCACCACCGGCCCCTTCGCCACGACCCCACTCACCCACGCCCACGAGATGCTGAGCCTCAACTGCGAGGCCCTCGTCACGCTCTCCCACGCCTTCCTCGCCCAGGCCCGACCCGGCGACGCCCTGCTGAACGTCTCCTCCACCCTTGCCCACACCCCGCTGCCGGACCTCGCCGTCTACAGCGCCACCAAGGCGTTCGTCACCGCCTTCTCCGAGGCACTCTGGTCCGAGCACCGGGCCTCCGGCATCCACGTCCTCGCGCTCTGCCCGGGCATGACCGCCACCGAGTCGCAGTCGCACGACGACGCACCGGCCGCCCTGGTGCAGACCCCCGAACAGGTCGTCGCCACCGCCCTACGCGCCCTGCGCCGCCGCAGCCGCCCCACGGTCGTGCCCGGCACGGCCAACCGCCTGCTCCTCGCCGCCGCCCGCATCCTCCCCCGCCACCGCACCCTCACCGCCCTCGCCCGCACCTGAAGGTGAGAGATGGCTCGGGGATAGTCCGGGCGCTCAGCGCCTCGTCTCGTACCTGGTCAGGATCACGCCGCAGGGAAGCGTTCGCGTCTCCACCAGGTTGAGGTTCACCCAGTCGTCCAGCGCGGTGAAGAACGGCGTGCCGCCGCCCACCAGGACCGGCGCGGTGGCCAGCACGTACTCGTCGATCAGCCCGGCCCGCATGGCCGCCCCGGCGAGCGTCGCGCCGCCGATGTCCATCGGGCCGCCGTCCTCGGCCTTGAGTCGGGTGATCTCGGCGACCGCGTCGCCGGTGACCAGGCGGGTGTTCCAGTCGACCTGGTCGACCGTCGAGGAGAACACCACCTTCGACATGTCCCGCCAGCGGCGCCCGAACTCGATCTCCGCCGGAGTGGCGTTGGGCTGCTGGTCGGCGGTCGGCCAGTAGGGGCTCATCGTCTGCCACAGCTTGCGCCCGTACAGCGACAGGTCGGTCGCCTGCAGCCGGTCGGACCAGAACTGGAACAGCTCGTCGCTGGGCACGCTCCAGCCGATGTCGTCGCCGGGCGCGGCGATGTAGCCGTCCAGGCTCACGTTCATGCCGTAGATCAGTTTCCGCATGGCGCCAGCCTTCCGGGAGTCGGTCTCACGTGTACGGACCGGCGCGCGGGAAACTCTTCGACCGGGGTGAATCCTTTGGCGGTGGTCGTGCCTCTCATGTCCGTGCGGGCAACAGGGTCGGCACGGGAGCCGGAGGTTTGTCGTGATCATTGGTGCCGTCATCATCGCGGCCGTGCTCATCTGCGCGTGCGCCGTCGTCGTGCGGCGTCGGCGGGGGCGTTCGCATGGCTGAGTTCAGGTGGCCCGGCGAGCAGTTGATCGCCGCGGCGCAGGAGGGTGATGCCGAGGCCGCAGCGGCCCTGGTGTCCGGCTCGCACCCGCACGTGCAGCGGTTCGCGCGCTCCCTGTGCGCCTCGCCGCAGGATGCCGAGGACGCCGCGCAGGAGGCGCTGATCATCCTGTACCGCAAGATCGGGATGCTGCGGGCCTCCGGGGCGCTGGCTTCGTGGATGTTCCGGATCGTGCGCAACGAGTGCCTGCGGCGGGCGCGGCTGGTGCTGCGCAGTCACGGGCCGGTGCCGGACGCCGTCGTGCCGTCCTTCGAGGACGAGGTGTTGCAGCGGCTGGAGGCGGGCCGGGTGGCGGCGGCGATCGCCGCTCTGCCGGCCGACCAGCGGCGGGTGCTGATCATGCGGGACATCCAGGGCTACAGCGGGCGGATGGTCGCCGATGCGCTCGGCCTCAGCACCGCCGCGATGAAGTCGCGGCTGCACCGCGCCCGCGCGACGGTGCGTCAGACCTTGCAGGGAACGTCCGAGCCCTTCCCGGGAGGCGGTGATGACTGACCGTCAGGACTTCGCCAGCGCCTCGGTGCCCCGGCACCTGGTGCGCGGCGCGCTGGGATTCGGCGCCCTGGCCGGTTCGTTGCTGCTCCTTCCGGTGGTCGGACCGGTCGGCCTGCTGCTGGCGCCGGTCGGTCTGTTCGCGCTGCGCGGGTGTCCGATGTGCTGGGCGATCGGGCTGCTGCAGACCGTCTCGAACGGGCGGCTGGAGCGTTCGTGTGTGGACGGTCGCTGCGAGCTGTCCGTCGCCCGGCAGGCTCGTGGGTGGCCGATGATCCGATCTTGAGGAAATCCCTCCGGCTCGGCCGGGTGCGGCTGAGAGGGTGGGGCCATGGATGCGACAGGGCGGTTCCGGCTGGCGGCCATGGAGTGGGCGGGCGGCGGTTCGGGGGCTCCGGCGGCCGCTGCGGCCGCTGCGGCCGCACGTGAACTGGCCGGTGGCGGCGCCGTGCGCACGGCCGTACTGGTCGAGGGGGTCAGCGACCAGGTGGCGGTCGAAGCGCTGGCCGGGCGGCACGGCCGCGCGCTCGGTGCGGAGGGTGTCGCGGTCATCCCGCTCGGGGGCGTCACCAACATCGGCAGGTTCCTGAGCCTGTTGGGGCCGCAGGGGCTGGGTGTCGGAGTGGCTGGGCTGTGTGACGCCGGCGAGGAGGGCTACTTCTCCCGGGCCCTGGAGCGGGCGGGCCTCGGGGCCGACCTGACGCGGGCCGACATGGAGCCGCTCGGCTTCTACGTGTGCGTCGCCGACCTCGAGGAGGAGCTGATCCGCTCGCTCGGTGCCGCCGCCGTGCAGGAGGTGTTCGAGGCGCAGGGCGACCTGCGGGCGTTCCGGGTCTTCCAGAAGCAGCCCGCCCAGCGGGAGCGGAGCGTCGAGCGGCAGCTGCGGCGCTTCATGGGGACCATCAGCGGCCGGAAGAGCCAGTACGCGCGAGCGCTGGTGGACGACCTGGACCTCGCCCTGGTGCCTCGGCCGCTGGACCGCCTGCTGGCCCGGCTGTAGCGGTGTGCCACCGGGTGGCGTCACCTGGTGCCAGGTGATGCCACCCGGTGCCACTTCGTGCGCCCGCAGCCCTTCAGGCAAGCATGGTGCCACACTGGCTCAGGCTGATGCCGGTGCGTTTTCGCAGGTAGAACGGCTGGCGGCGAGTTCGCCGCGCCGAAGGTGCCATCGGGGCTTGCGTGTGGCGCCATAGTGGTGCCATGATGACGTCATGGACCTCACCCCGTATGTCGACACCCTCCGCCGCGAACTCGCGGTGGCCGCCGAGGCCGGCGGCGAAGAAGCCCGCGAGCTGGCAGAGAGGCTCACCGCCCCCCTGGAGTCGGCGACCCGGCTGACCATGCTGAACGTGCTCTCCGCCGCGATGGACGAGGTGACCCGCGAGCTCGCCCCGGGCTCGGTCGACGTACGGCTGCGTGGGCTCGACCCCGACTTCGTGGTGACCCTGCCGCCCACCGGCGGCAGTGCCCCCGTGGCGCCGGCCGCGCCCGCCGAACCGCTGCAGGCCCCGGCCGAGAGCGACGAGGGCGGCACCGCCCGGGTCAACCTTCGGCTGCCGGCCCACCTCAAGGCCCGCGCCGAGGAGGCCGCGAGCCGCGAGGGCCTGTCGGTCAACGCGTGGCTGGTCCGCGCCGTGTCGGCCGCGGTCGACGGCGGCACCCGGCCGCGTACGCCGGAGAAGACCCAGACCATCGGACAGAGCATCACGGGCTGGGTGCGCTAGTCGCGCCCCTGCTCGCCCGCACCACTTCACCCACACCACGTCCCACCAGCGGGGACGCCCTGAAGACCCAAGAGGACGGGACAGCCATGCCTTCTTTCGACACTCCTGACGCGATCTCGGCCACGGCGCACGTGGAGGCCGGTGCCATCCAGTTCATCGCGGGGGACCGCCCCGACACCGTCGTCGAGGTGCGTCCCCGCGACCCGAAGAAGGACCGGGACGTGCGGACGGCCGACCAGACCGAGGTCACCTTCGCGGGTGGCGTACTGACCGTCAGGACGCCCAAGTCCAACCTGCTCGGCCTCGGTCGCACCGGTGTCGTGGACGTGACGGTCGAACTGCCCACGGGCTCGCGGATCGACGTGACCGGCGCCTGGACCCAGGTGCTCGGCGAGGGCCGGCTGGGCGAGGCCCGGGTGAAGACCTCGTCCGGTGACGTCCGCCTCGACACCACGGGACCGCTGAAGCTGATCGCCTCGCACGGCTCGATCACCGTGGATCGGGTCGAGGGCTCGGCGGAGATCACCACCAGCTCCGGCAGCCTGCGGATCGGTGTGGTCGACGGCTCCGCCGTCCTGAAGAACTCGCACGGCACCACGACCGTCGACGCCGCGACCGGCGACCTGCGGGTGAGTGGCGCCAACGGCGACATCGAGATCCGGCGGGCCGAGGGCTCGGTCACCGCCACCACCGCCCACGGGACCCTGCGGGTGGGTGAAGTGGCCCGCGGCACCGTCCAGTTGGACACCTCGTACGGCGCCATCGAGGTCGGTGTCCGCGAGGGTACGGCCGCCTGGCTCGACGTCAGCTCGGGCTCCGGCCAGGTGCGCAACACGCTCACCGCCTCCGAGGCCCCGGAGCAGAGCGAGGACACCGTCGAGGTCCGGGCCCGCACCCGGTACGGCAACATCGAGATCCGCCGCGCCAAGGCCTGAGCACCGCCCCCGCAAGCTCGCCCGACTCACCCCGATCTCTTCACCCTTCGAAAGGGGAGGGCTCCATGCCTTCATCTGTCATGCCCACGCCCAGGCAGGATGGCGGTACCCCCGCCGCCGTCTCCGTCGTCGGCCTGCGCAAGTCGTACGGCGACAAGACCGTCCTCGACGGCATCGATCTGCGGATCCCGGCCGGTTCGGTCTTCGCGCTGCTCGGGCCCAACGGCGCGGGCAAGACCACCACCGTGCAGATCCTCTCCACGCTCATCACCGCCGACGGCGGCCAGGCCCAGGTCGCGGGCCACGACCTGGCCGCCGCCCCGCAGGCCGTACGGGCCGCGATCGGCGTCACCGGGCAGTTCTCCGCCGTCGACGGGCTGATCACCGGCGAGGAGAACATGCTGCTGATGGCGGACCTGCACCACCTGTCCAAGCGCGAGGGGCGCAGGGTGGCGGCCGAGCTGCTGGAGCGGTTCGACCTGGCGGAGGCGGCGAAGAAGCCCGCCTCGACGTACTCGGGCGGCATGAAGCGGCGCCTCGACATCGCCATGACGCTGGTCGGCAACCCGCGGATCATCTTCCTCGACGAGCCGACCACCGGCCTCGACCCGCGCAGCCGGCACACCATGTGGCAGATCATCCGCGAGCTGGTCGCGGACAGCGTCACCGTCTTCCTCACCACCCAGTACCTGGAGGAGGCGGACCAGCTCGCCGACCGGATCGCCCTGCTCAACAACGGCCGGATCGCGGCCGAGGGCACCGCCGAGGAGCTCAAGCGGCTGATCCCCGGCGGCCACGTCCGGCTCCGGTTCGCCGACCCGGACACGTACCAGCGCGCCGCCTCGGCGCTGCGCGAGGTCACCCGGGACGACGAGGCGCTCGCGCTGCAGATCCCCAGCGACGGCAGCCAGCGCGAGCTGCGCACCCTCCTCGACCGGCTGGACTCCGCCGGCATCGAGGCCGACGAGCTGACCGTGCACACCCCCGACCTCGACGACGTGTTCCTCGCCCTGACCGGCACCGACCAGCCCAAGGAGACTGTCCGATGAGCTCCCTCTCGCTCGCCGTGCGCGACTCGTCCACGATGCTGCGCCGCAACCTGCTGCACGCCCGCCGCTACCCGTCCCTCACCCTGAACCTGCTGCTCACGCCGGTCATGCTGCTGCTGCTCTTCGTCTACGTCTTCGGCGACGTGATGAGCGCGGGCATCGGCGGCGGCGGTGCGGACCGCTCCGCGTACATCGCCTACCTGGTGCCCGGCCTGCTGCTGATGACCATCGGCAGCACCACGATCGGCACCGCGGTCTCCGTCTCCAACGACATGACCGAGGGCATCATCGCCCGCTTCCGCACGATGGCGATCCACCGCGGCTCGGTGCTCGTCGGGCACGTCGTCGGCAGCGTGCTGCAGTCGGTCGCCAGCGTGGTCCTGGTCGGCGCCGTCGGCGTGGCCATCGGCTTCCGCTCCACGGACGCGACCGCGCTGGAGTGGCTCGCGGCCTTCGGACTGCTGGTGCTCTTCGCCACGGCGCTCACCTGGATCGCGGTCGGGATGGGCATGGTCAGCCCGAACGCCGAGGCGGCCAGCAACAACGCGATCCCGCTGATCTTCCTCCCGCTCATCTCCAGCGCCTTCGTCCCGGTCGACGCGATGCCGGGCTGGTTCCAGCCGATCGCCGAGTACCAGCCGTTCACGCCGGCCATCGAGACCCTGCGCGGGCTGCTGCTCGGCACCGAGATCGGCCACAACGGGTGGCTCGCGGTCGCCTGGTGCCTGGCGCTCTCCGTGCTCGGCTACCGCTGGTCGAAGGCGGTCTTCAACCGCGACCCGAAGTAGTCGGAACAGCCCTGAGCCAGGTGTCCCAGTGCGGGGCGATCAGGTCGGCAATGGCGTCATATCCCGCTTCGGCGGGGTGGGCGCCATCGCCCGTTCGGACCTCGTGGATCCAGACGGGGTTGGCGGCGAGGGGCTGGTGGACGGGGACGTAGGGGATGCCCGCGGTGCGGCAGATCCGGGCGAACTCCCGGTCCAGCCCGGCGGTACGGGCCTGGTGACCGGGGTCGGCGACCGGGGGCGGGGCGACCACCAGGACGGACCAGTCGTTGGCGGTGGCCCGGTCGAGCAGACGGGTCAGGTTGGCCGACGACTCGTCAGGGGCGACCCGGGGACGGCCGTTCTCGAGGGTGGCGTCGTTGACGCCGACGGAGAGCACCACCCGGGGGTCGGTGGCGGGGGCCAGCCGTTGGCCGCACTCGTCCTCGAAGCGGTTCAGCACATCGCTCGAAGTCTGGCGCCGGACACCGAGGTTGTAGCCGGTGAGAGGCTGTCCGGCGGCGATGGTGCGGGCGGCCAGCCGGCCGGCCCAGCCGAGGAACCGGGGGTCGCCGACGCCGGCCACGTAGGAGTCGCCGACGAAGCAGATGCGCAGGTCGTGGGTCATGGCGGTGATCCTGGCAGTGGGGTGGGGGCGGGGGTGCGGAGTTTCGCTCCTTGGACGGCATGCAGAGGTCCGGGAGTCACTGCGCGGGCTTCAATACGGACAAATCAGCAATAAAGGCATGACACGAACAGCCATGTGGGGGAGGCGCTTTGAGTGTCCCCGGTGCTATGTATGCTCAGCGATCACGGCCTTTGCCGTCTCTTCATACAATCACTGGAGCACGGGTGTCCCACCGTCGTTTCATCGCGACCGCTGCACTGTTCGCGGCCGGTCTCACGCTCATCCCGGCTTCTGCCCAGGCTGCCGAGCCCGCTCCGGCCAAGGCTGTTTCCAAGCCGGTGAATTCCAAGACCCTGGAGGACATCAAGTCCTCGGGTTTCCAGACCTTCGTCAGCCCCGGCGAGAAGGCGATCAAGGCTCGCGCCGCCAAGGGTGAAGTCAGCCCCCGGGCGGAGTCCAATCTCATCGTGGGCTTCATGGCCATTCCCAACAGCGGGCGCGGCATTTCGCTGACCGCCTCGGTGGGCGGGAACTCCGGCTCGGTGCCGGTCACCATCGCCTGGGGCGACGGAACCACCAGCACCGCGAACACGGACGCCGAGAACTTCGCAGAGGCGAACCACACGTACGCCAAGCTGGGTACGTACACCATCACCGTGACGGCCACTGACGCGAGCGGTGCTGTCTCGGACAGCATGGCGATCACCACCGCCGGTTCGCACTACACGGCCTACGGCCCGACCCGTCTGCTCGACACCCGCGGCGCCAGCATCGCTCCGGGCGCCACGGCCCGACTGAAGATCGCGGGTAACGGGAGCATCCCGGCCGGCGTGACCGCCGCGGTCCTCAACCTGACGGTCACCAACCCCCAGACGGGTGGCTTCATCACGGCCTACCCGTCCGGCGGCGAAGACCCCCGCCCGACGACCTCGAACGTGAACTTCACGCCGGGGCAGACGGTGCCGAACCTGTCGGTCGTGCCGGTCGGCGCCAACGGTTACGTCGAGCTGTACAACGGCAGCGGCGGCACGGTCGACGTGATCGCGGACATCGCGGGCTACTTCAGTCAGAAGGTCTCCAGCGGCTTCACCCCGATCAGCCCGGCACGTCTGGTGGACACCCGCGAGGGCGTGGGCACCACCCGGGGCCAGGTGGCCGGCAACGGCTCGTTCCCGGTCCAGATCTTCGGCAGCGACCAGGCTCCGCTGCCCGGTTCGGGTGTCACGGCCGTGGCCCTCAACGTCACCACGACCGCCGCCAAGGGCGGTGGCTTCCTGACCATCTACCCGAACGACGTGCCGAAGCCCCTCGCGTCCAACCTGAACTTCGGGCCGGGCCAGACGATCGCCAACGCGGTGATCGTGCCGGTCGGCGCGGACGGCAAGATCCGGGTGTCCAACGGCAGTGGCGCGCCCACCGACGTGATCGTCGATGTGGTCGGCTACTACAGCGCGGCCGGCGCCAGCGCCTACATTCCGATCGACCCGCTCCGCCTGCTCGACACCCGTGAGTGGCAGTACGGCGCGGTGCCGAGCGGCGAGTACATCCCGATGATCTTCCCGGCCGGCGGGCCTGACGTCACCGGCTACGTGCTCAACAGCACGGTGACGGCGACCCAGGCCGACGGCTTCCTGACCGTCGCGCCGGACCCGAACCTCGGGGACGGCAGCTGGGTGGAGCCGACCCGGCCGAACGTCTCCACGCTGAACTGGACCCGGGGTCAGACGGTGCCGAACCTGGTGCAGGCGCCCGCCGGTCCGGGCGGCGGGGTGGACTTCTGGAACGCCAGCTCCGGTAGCACCCACATGGTGATCGACATGTTCGGCTTCTACGACAAGGGCTGACTGCTCGTCACCCCGCCGGCCCCGGAGCGCGCAGCAGCGCCGCTCCGGGGCCGGCGGCGTTCCCCGGGGTACCCGTCTGCGGGTCGGCCCGGCCTGCTCGCTAAGCTCGGCGCGCTCCACCCGAACGAGAACTGGAGAATCGGTGTACCACCGCCGTTTCAGCGCGACGGCTGCCCTGGTGGCGGCCGGTCTCGTGCTCATACCGGGGCCCGCCATGGCGGCCGGCCCGGCCACCCCTGGACAGTCAACCGAGCTGACCCCTCAGGGAGTTGACACCTTCAGCAGTGCCGCCACGAACTCCGTCCGGCCGCAGGGCGGTGCCGCCGGGGAGGTGGGGAGCCGCGGGGTCCGGAACGGGAAGACGATCTTCGCGAGCACCTCGGGATCCTGCACCGCCGAGACCGGCGCCGGGACGGAGGCCAGCCCCTACTGCCTGCCGCAGAGCGCCGTGGACGCGGCGGCGACCGGCGACACCGTCAAGCTGCTGGGTTCGGTCGGGTACTTCAGTCAGCGGCCGCTGACCGTGCGGACCTCGGGCATCTCGATCATCGGCGTCGGCACCCAGGCGTGGATCGACGCCCGCACCGCGCCCGCGCTGACCCTGGACGGCGTGACCGATGTGACGGTCCAGAACCTGATGCTGGGCGCCTGGTTCAGCAGCGCGGTGCGGATCACCAACTCCTCCGACGTCACGCTGGACTCCAGCTACGTGGACCTCGGCAACGTCAACGGGCCGACCGACAGCATCACCATCGACGGGACGTCCAGCAACGTCACGGTGAGCCGTACCTACGTGGACACCGGGTACTACACCCAGGGCGCCTCCGGCATCGCGGTCGCGGCCGGGGCGAAGCAGGTCACCCTGGCGGGCAACATCCTGGCGGCCACCGGGATCACCGCCACCGGGGTCAACGGCCTGATCGTGGACGGGAACACCATCCAGCGCGGCTGCGCCCCGGCGGTCACGGTGCAGGGCGGCTCCACCGCCGTCAGCATCCAGAACAACCTGCTGGAGGACACCAACCCGGAGACCGCCTACAAGGGCGGGCTCAAGCCGGACTGCCTCAAGTACGGCCAGGGCTGGGCCCCGGACCTCAGCGTCGCGGCCGACTCGGCCGCGGCCACCACCGCGGACTACAACGCCTTCTACAGCTACGGCGACAACGCCACCGCGCCCTACTCCTGGGCGGGCACCGGCTATTCGACCCTGGCCGCGTTCCGGGCGGGTGTCCCTGGGCAGGGTGCGCACGACCTGGTGGACCCCAAGAAGGCGGGCTACGTCTACCTCCGGCCGAACAAGTCCAACAACGTCGACGCCAGGGTGCAGTCGGGCTCGGCCGTGATCGGCTCGGCCAACGTGAACGCGCCCGGCCACCTGTCCTCGGACTTCTACGGCATCGCCGTGCAGAACAACCGCGGGGCGGTGAAGTACGCCGGGAACCCGAACCTGTCGGTCGGCCTGGACGCGATCGGCACCAGCGGGCACGGGATCGGGCTGACCGGATACACCGTCAGCGACGCCGTGCCGCTGAAGGTCGACATCGCCTGGGGCGACGGCAACACCGGTACCACCACCGCCCAGGGCGGCCGGCAGTTCGACGCCGATCACACCTACTTCGACCCTGGGACGTACCGGATCACGGTCACGCTGACCGACCCGGACGGCGTGACGGCGTCCAACACCCTCGAGGTGACCACGCTCGGGTCGCACTACACCGCGTACGGCCCGACCCGGCTGCTGGACACCCGCGAGGGCATCGGCGCCCCGACCGCCAAGGTGGCGGGCCGGTCCTCGGTGCGGGTGAAGGTCGGCGGCAACGGCGGTATCCCGGCGCAGGCCAGCTCCGCCGTGCTGAACGTGACGGTCACCAACGCGAGTTCGGGCGGTTTCATCACCGCGTACGGCTCCGGCGGGGACCGCCCGGCGACCTCGAACGTGAACTTCACGG
Source organism: Kitasatospora gansuensis (assembly GCF_014203705.1). NCBI lineage: Bacteria > Bacillati > Actinomycetota > Actinomycetes > Kitasatosporales > Streptomycetaceae > Kitasatospora > Kitasatospora gansuensis. The sequence continues at coordinate 3,800,200 of NZ_JACHJR010000001.1, read as the reverse complement.
CGGGGCAGACGGTGCCGAACCTGGTGATCGTGCCGGTCGGCGAGGACGGTTACGTGGAGCTGTTCAACGGTGGCGGCGGCAGCGTCGACCTGATCGCGGACATCGCGGGGTACTTCACCCGCTCGGTCTCCAGCGGTTACACGCCGGTCGCCCCGGCACGGCTGGTGGACACCCGGGAGGGCCTGGGCACCACCCGGGGCCAGGTCGCGGGCCGGGCGTCGTTCCCGGTGCAGGTCGCCAACAGCCCGGTCGGTCAACTGCCCGGTGGCATCACGGCGGTGGCGCTGAACGTGACCACCACGGGCGCGGGTTCGGGCGGCTTCCTGACGGTGTATCCGAACGGGACGGCGACGCCCAACGCGTCGAACGTGAACTTCGGCAAGGGGCAGACCATCGCCAACTCGGTGATCGTGCCCGTGGGTCCGGACGGGAAGATCCGGGTCTTCAACGGCAGCGGTTCGCCCACCGACGTGATCGTGGACGTGGTCGGCTACTACAGCGCCGCCGGCCGCAGCGCCTACGTCGCGGTCGACCCGAAGCGGCTGGTGGACACCCGGTCCGCCGAGTTCGGGAACCAGCCGATCGCCGGTGGTCGCTACGAGCACCTGAGCCTCGACGAGGGCGAGGTCGGGATCACCGGTTACGTGCTCAACGCCACGGTGACCGACACCCGGGCCGGCGGCTTCCTGACCGTCGCGCCGGACCCGAACTCGCCCGAGCAGTACCGGAACGGCACGGCCACCCCGCCGGTCCGTCCGACGGTCTCGGCGCTGAACTGGCAGGCCGGTGAGACCGTGCCGAACCTGGTCCAGACGAGTGCTGGTCGGTACAACGTGATCGACTTCTGGAACGGCAGCTCCGGCACCACGCACCTGGTGGTCGACGCGTTCGGCTTCTACGACGAGCTCTGACCTCCGCCGCACGACAGGACGGGCCCACTCCCACAGGGGGGTGGGCCCGTCGTCGTACCGGCGGGTAGGGGATTGGTCAGATGGGTCGTATGCGTCCCGTAAGCTCATCGGGCCACCTTTACGGATTCTTCACAAGACTGGAGTGCCGGTGTCCCACCGCCGCCTCATCGCGACCGCCGCAATGCTCGCCGCCGGCCTCGTCCTGATACCCGCCACCGCCCAGGCGGCGGGCCCGGCCCCCGTTCCGCGGTCGTCCGACGCCGAGGCGCTGTCGAAGTCCTCGGCGTTCAGGACCTTCAGCAGCCCTGCCGGGCCGTCGGTCCGGCCGCGTACGGCCGCCGGCGCGCTCTCGGTCGACCTGGAGGCGTACGGGATCAGCGGGCGCGGCATCGAGCTCGCGGCCGACCTGGGCGGCGCCCCGGCCGGGACCTCGGTGAGCATCGCCTGGGGCGACGGCAGTGTGAGCACCGCCACCTCCGGCCTCGTCGAGGGCGGCCACAACGTCGCCTCCGCGCAGCACAGTTACCCGAAGCTCGGGAGCTACACGATCACCGTCACGGCCGGCTCGGGCGGGACCACGGCGAGCAACTCGGTCGAGGTGACCACGGCCGGGTCGCACTACACGCCGTACGGTCCGACCCGGTTGATGGACACCCGTGAGCGCGGCAAGGTGCAGGGCTGGTCATCGGTGAAGCTGCGGATCGGCGGCAACGGCGGCATCCCGGCCGGGGTCACCGCCGTGGTGCTGAACGTCACGGTCACCGAGGCCGAGTCGGCCGGCTTCCTCACCGCCTTCCCGTACGGCGGTAACCGCCCGGCGACCTCGAACGTGAACTTCACGGCGGGTCAGACGGTGCCGAACATGGTGATCGTGCCGGTCGGCGCGGACGGCAGCGTGCAGCTGTACAACGGCAGCGGTGGTGCGGTGCAGATGATCGCCGACGTCAGCGGCTACTTCACCCAGTCCGTCTCCAGCGGCTACACCCCGGTCCCGCCGGCCCGGCTGGTGGACACCCGGGACGGCCTGGGCGCCCCGCGCGGCCAGATCGCGGGCCGCGGCTCGATCCCGGTGCAGGTCGCCGGGGTCGGCCGGCTGCCCGGTGCGGGCATCACCGCGGTGGCGCTGAACGTGACCGCCACCGAAAGCCGGAACCAGGGCTTCCTGACCGTCCACCCGAGCGGTACGGCCCGGCCGAACGCCTCGAACCTGAACTTCGGTACGGGACAGACCATCGCCAACTCGGTGGTGGTGCCGGTCGGTTCGGACGGGAAGATCCAGGTCTTCAACGGCAGCGGGGATCCGGCCGACGTGATCGTGGACGTGGTCGGCTACTACAGCGCGGACGGCAACAGCAGCTACCTGCCGATCGACCCCGAGCGGCTGGCCGACACCCGGACCGCCGAGTGGTCGAGCACCCCGGTGCCCGGCGGCGGCTACCTCCCGCTGGCGCTCGGCGACGGGATGCCCGGCGTGACCGGCTTCGTGCTGAACACCACCGTGACGGGGACCCGCAGCGCGGGCTTCCTGACCGTCGCGCCGGACCCGAACTCCCTTGCCCAGTACCAGGACCGGACGGCGGTCTGGCCGGACCGCCCGACGGTCTCCTCGCTGAACTGGCAGCGGCCCGGGGCGACCGTCCCCAACCTGGTCCAGGCGGTTCCCGGGCCGTACGGGATCGTCGATTTCTGGAATGCCGGGGGTGGCGACGCCGACCTGGTGGTCGACATGTTCGGCTACTACGACAAAAGCTGACTGATCGTCAGTCCACCCTCCTCGCTCATTTGTTGCTTGCCAGTCAGAAGGTAGTTCCCGTGAAGTTCCGTACCGCCCTTGCCGTCGCCCTGATCGCCGTCTCGGCGCCGACCGCGCTCGCGGTGAGCCCCGCCTTCGCCGGGACCGCCACGGTGGTCCGGTCCCAGAGCAGCGTCGCGCAGTTGGAGCAGGCCGCCGCCGACGCGCGGGCCACCTACGAAGCGGTGCTGGCCAAGGAGACCGCCCGGGAGCAGGAGCTCGTCGCGCTGCTGAGCAGCGGGGAGCTGCCCGAGGCGATCCGGGCCCGGCGGGACGCGGCGACGGCGGCGGTGCAGCAGGCCAAGATCACCAAGGCGGACGCCGAGCGGGTGCGGAGCGAGCGCAGTGCCGCGATCGACGCGCTGCCGGCCACCACCACCGAGGACGAGCGGGTGGCGGCGTTCCGGGAGCTGCACCGGGCCGATCTCGCCGCCAAGGCCGCCGCCGATGCGCTGGCCGGAGCGGAGCGGGAGCTTGCTGCGGCGGTTGATCAGGGCGATGACTGGCGGGTCGAGGTCACCAGGCAGGTCGGCCGCTCCCGGCAGGCGGTGGCCGACGCGTTGGCGGCAAGTCAGGCAGCGGACCGGGCCCTCGCCGAGGCGCGGGCGGCCGAGGCGCAGCAGCCGACGCCGACCCCGGTGACCCCGGCCGAGAGTGCCACCGCCACGCCGACGCCGACGCCCACGTCGCCCCCCGCCCCGGCGGTCGACGAGGACCCCTCGGACCAGGCCGAGGACCGTCCGGTGACCGCCTCGGTGATCCCGTCCGCCGTACCCACCCCGGTGCCGTCGGCCGCCCCGGTCGGTGAGCTCGCCGCGACCGGCTCCTCGGCCTCGCCGGTGTTCGCGGTGGCCGGTGCGGCGGCGCTGGCGCTGGGCGCCGGGGCGGTCCTGGTGGCCCGTCGGCGCAAGGACGACGCGGACCGCTGAGCCTCAGAAGGTCAGTACCACCGCGCCCCGCAGGCCGCCCTGCTCGGCCTGCTCGTGCGCCTTGGCGGCCTCGGTGTACGGGTGCTCGGCGGCGATCCGGACGGTGAGCCGTCCGGCCGCCACCAGCTCGCCCAGCTCGGCGAGTTGGGCGCTGTCGGGGCGGACGTTCAGCACGGTGTGCCGGATGCCGCGTTCGACCGCGAGCGGGCCGGGGCGGACGGCGACGAAGGCGGCGCCGTCCCGGAGGGCGGGCAGCACGGCGGCGCCGAGCAGGGCGGTGTCGACGACCGCGTCCGCCTCGCCGGGGGTGACCGCGTCGGTGTGCCGGGCGCCGTGCCCGGTGACGAACTCGTGGTCCTCGGGCCGGGCCAGGGCGATCACCCGGAGGCCCTGGGCGACGGCGAGTTGGACCACCAGGCCGCCGAGGTTGCCCGCCGCTCCGGTGACCAGCAGGGTCTGACCCCGGGTCAGCCCGGTGGCCTCGACGGCCTGGAGGGCGGTCAGACCGTTCAGCGGCAGGGCCCCCGCGACGGTGTCCGGGACACCGGCCGGGACCGGGGCGACGGCGGTGGCGGCCAGCACGACGTACTCGGCGTGGGTGCCGTTCCGGGTGGCGAACCAGTGCGAGAGGCCGATCACCCGGTCGCCGGGGCGGAAGCCGGTCACGCCCTCGCCGACGGCGTCCACCTCGCCGGCCACGTCCCAGCCGAGCCGGAACGAAGGCTCGGCCGGCAGGTGGTGGGCGACGGCCCCGGAGCGGACCGCCAGGTCGGCCGGGTGGACGGCGGAGGCCCGGGTACGGATCCGCAGCTCGTCGGGTCCCGGCTGGGGCAGCGGGGCGTCGGCGAGCTCGATGACCTCGGGGCAGCCGAAGGTACGGACGGTGACTGCGCGCATGGTGGCACTCCTCGGTGCGGGTGATCGTTGCTGACACCGAGGAGATTTCCACCGGACGACCCGGGGCGGCAGAGCACGGCCGACCCTGGGATCGCCGGTCCCAGGCTGAGGGAGTACGGATGGGCGAGCGGTCGGCGAGCACGGCGGGGTACCGGGAGGAGGCGCCGCTGCTGGTGACCCAGTACGAGAGCGTGACCTTCGATCAGGTGCACCGCGAGATACTCCACCTGATGCCCCAACAGCCGATGGACGTCCTGGAGTTGGGCGCTGGGACCGGCCGGGACGCGGCGGCGCTGGCGGCCCGGGGGCATCGGGTGACGGCGGTCGAGCCGATCGTGGAGCTGCGGGTGCACGAGGGCCCCGGGATCGACTGGGTGGTCGACGAACTGCCCGCCCTGGCCCGGGTGACGGGCCGGTTCGGGCTGGTGCTGGCCACGGCGGTGTGGATGCACCTGGATCCGGCCGAGCGGCGGACGGCGACCGGCCGGGTGGCCGAACTGCTGGCCCCGGGTGGCCGGTTCGTGCTCCACCTGCGGCACGGGCCGGTCCCGCAGGGGCGGCGGATGTTCGAGGTGACGGCGGCGGAGACGGCCGAACTGGGCGCGGAGTTCGGTCTGACCGAGGTGTACCGGGGCGAGCGCGCGGACAAGCACGGCCGGTCGGGGGTGAGCTGGTCGCAGCTGGTGCTGGATCGGGCACCGGCGACGGTCAGAGGGTGACGGTGGCCCGGAAGACGGTCGCGCCGGAGCCGGTCAGCGAGGTCGCGGTGCCCGTCCCGGGGAGGAACGCGGACTGGCCGCGGTCCAGGGTGAGCACGGTGCCGTCGGCGGCGGTGAGTTCGGCGCTGCCCTCGGTGCAGAGCAGGATCTGCGGAGCCTGGCCGTCGAGCACCCGGGCCGTCCCGTCGAGCACGAACCGGGACAGCCGGAACTCGTCGATCGGTACGGGGTAGAGCTCCTCGCCTGCCGCGTCGGCGGTCGGCCGCAGCACCGCCGGGCGACCGGCCCGGAAGTCGACCACCCGGAGCAGCTCGGCCACGTCCACGTGCTTGGGCGTCAGCCCGCAGCGCAGCACGTTGTCGGAGTTGGCCATGATCTCGGTGCCGGTGCCCCGCAGATACCCGTGCGGGAGCCCGGCGCCGAGATAGAGCGCCTCGCCCGGCTGGAGCAGGAAGTGGTTCAGCAGCAGGCCGATGAGCAGCCCGGTGTCGCCGGGGAACTCCCGGGCGGCGAAGGCGTATCCGGCGAACTGCCCGGTCGGGTCGTCGGTCGCGGCGGCCCGCTCGATCGCGGCGGCGGTGGCCGCGACGACGGCGGTGGCGCTCTCGCCGGTCATCGACAGGATGCCGGCCACCGCCTGGCTCAGCGCCTCCGACTCCGGCTTGTTGCGCAGCAGTTCGACCAGCGGCAGCAGCTCGGGCACCTCCAGCGAGGCGAGCAGATCGGCTGCCTCGGCCGGTCGGCGGAATCCGCACAGACCCTCGAACTCGTCCAGCGCACAGATGAGTTCGGGCTTGTGGTTGGTGTCCCGGTAGTTCCGCTCCGGGGCGTCCAGCGGGATGCCCCGGGCCTCCTCGGCGGCGAAGCCCGCCTCGGCCTGGGCACGGGTGGGGTGCGCCTGGATGGAGAGCGGCAGCCCGGCGGCCAGCACCTTGAACAGGAACGGCAGGGTCGGCCCGAACCTGGCCACCGTCTCGGCCCCCAACTCACCCTGCGGGTCGGCCTCGATCAGCTCGTTCAGGGCACGCGGACCGCCACCCCGGTCGACCCGGGACGGGGCGCCCGGGTGGGCGCCCATCCAGAGTTCGGCCTGCGGTTCGCCGGTCGCCTCGACGCCCAGCAACGCGGGGATGGTGGTGACCGACCCCCAGGCATAGGGGCGGACGGTGTTGGCGAGCCGGTCCATGGGCACGTCCTGTTCGCTCTCGTACGGGAGTGGACCGACCCTAACCGACCCGCTGCGGTGCGAGCGGTCCGGCGGGCCGGTCCTGGGTGCGGCTGCGGGTGTCAGGCGCGGATGAGGGTGAGGACGGTGTCGCGGACGGTGGCCATGGTGGCGGGGTCGTCGGCTTCGACGTTGAGGCGCAGGAGGGGTTCGGTGTTGGAGGCGCGGAGGTTGAGCCACCAGGTGGGAGTGGTGATGGTGAGGCCGTCGAGGGTGTCGGTGGTGGCGCCCTCAAAGGTGGCGTAGTGGGTGCGGACCTTGTCGGTGGCCGCCTGCTGGTCGGTGACGGTGGAGTTGATCTCGCCGGAGGCGGCGTAGCGGTCGTACTGGGTGGTGAGGGTGGAGAGGGGGTGGTTCTGGTGGCCGAGGGCGGCCAGGACGTGGAGGGCGGCGAGCATGCCGGTGTCGGCGCGCCAGAAGTCGCGGAAGTAGTAGTGGGCGGAGTGTTCGCCGCCGAATACCGCGTTTGTGGTGGCCATTTCCTGCTTGATGAAGGAGTGGCCGACGCGGGTGCGCACGGGGGTGGCGCCGAGTTCGCGGACGACCTCGGGGACGGTGTGGGAGGTGATGAGGTTGTGGATCACCACCGGGTTGGCCTCACCGTTCGCTTGTGCGCGGGTGATCTCGCGGGCGGCGACCAGCGCGGTGATCGCCGACGGCGACACCGCCTGGCCGCGCTCGTCGATGACGAAGCAGCGGTCCGCGTCGCCGTCGAAGGCCAGCCCGAGGTCGGCGCCGCACTCGGTGACCTTGGCCTGCAGGTCGACCAGGTTGGCCGGGTCCAGCGGGTTCGCCTCGTGGTTGGGGAACGTGCCGTCCAGCTCGAAGTACAGCTCCACCAGGTCGATGGGCAGCCCCGCGAACACGGTCGGTACCGTGTGCCCGCCCATCCCGTTGCCCGCGTCGACGACGACCTTCAGCGGCCTGATCCCCGACAGGTCCACCAGCCCCAGCAGGTGACCGGCGTACCCGCCCAGGGTGTCCTTCGCCGACAGCGTGCCCGGGGTTACGTCCAGGGCGGGCACGGTCACGGTGTCGTCCGGCCCGGTCCAGGACTCCACCAGCTCGCGGATCTCGGAGAGCCCGGTGTCCTGACCCACGGGTGAGGCGCCCGCGCGGCACAGCTTGATGCCGTTGTACTGCGCCGGGTTGTGGGAGGCCGTGAACATCGCACCCGGCAGGTCGAGGGACCCCGAGGCGTAGTACAGCTGGTCGGTGGAGCACAGCCCGATCTCCACCACATCCGCACCCGAACCCGCCGCGCCCTCGGCAAACGCACGCGACAGGGACGGCGAGGAGGGGCGCATGTCATGGCCCACCACGATCGCGGAGGCGCCCACCACCCGCACGAACGCCGCACCCAACGCGAACGACAACGACTCGTCCCACTGATCCGGCACCACACCACGCACGTCGTACGCCTTCACCAGCTGCTTCAAGTCCCGCATCGGTCCGGCACTCCACCCTGCTCGGTGCGGCGGTGCCGCACGTTCTCGGTCGACACCGGCGCGGGCAAGGTCCGACCTCCCGGGTGCTCCCACCAGCGCAGGGGGCGCGCGAGCGGGCGGGCGAGGCGGACGCGAGCGACCGGTTGCTTCGCGACCCACGGGTGTGCAAGTTGAACAGGAAGACTATCTGGTGAGTGGAGTGCAGCACCGCCCTGGCGACCGCCGGGGAAGCTGGTCGTCGTAGCATGCGCTATTCCTGCACTTGTTTCGTATCCGAGGAGCCCGGGCACCGCGAGGTGCGCCTCATTGACCCGGACAGCGGCCACCAGGGCTCGCTGCTCACCCGCTGTACCCGAAAGGCATCAGAGACGTGACCACGGCTGACCAGGAGAGTTCCTTCGCCGATCTCGGTGAGGTGCTGGTGATCATTCCGACGTACAACGAGGCGGAGAACGTCGAGCGGATCACCGCCCGGGTGCGCGCGGCCGTTCCCGAGGCGCACATCCTGGTCGCCGACGACAACAGCCCCGACGGCACCGGTGACATCGCCGACAAGCTCGCCGCGGCCGACGATCACCTGCACGTGCTGCACCGCAAGGGCAAGGAAGGGCTGGGCGCGGCCTACCTGGCCGGCTTCCGCTGGGGCATCGACCACGGCTACCAGGTCCTGGTGGAGATGGACGCCGACGGCTCCCACCAGCCCGAGGAGCTGTACCGCCTGCTCACCGCGCTGCGCACCGCCGACCTGGTGCTCGGCTCGCGCTGGGTCCCCGGCGGCGAGGTCGTGAACTGGCCGCGCTCCCGCCTGCTGCTCTCCCGCGGCGGCTCGCTGTACTCCCGGCTGATGCTCGACGTGCCGATCCGGGACGTCACCGGCGGCTACCGCGCCTTCCGCAAGGAGACCCTGCTGGGCCTCGGCATGGACCAGGTCGCCTCGGCCGGTTACTGCTTCCAGGTCGACCTCGCCTGGCGCACCGTCAAGGCCGGCTACAAGGTCGCCGAGGTGCCGATCACCTTCGTCGAGCGCGAGCTGGGCGCCTCCAAGATGAGCCGCAGCATCGTCGTCGAAGCCCTCTGGCGGGTCACCGCCTGGGGCCTCTCGGCCCGGCTCGACAAGCTCCTCGGGAAGAAGTAGCCGCAGCGGTGGCGGCGCCCGGGACAGGTGGTTGATCACTCACCTGGGCGCGCCTACCCGGCAATCCCGGCGGTTTCCTCCCAAGCTGGAGCCCTACGGGTCCCGGCACGGGCCCCAGTGCCGACCAGGGAGCCGATGTGACGCCGTCCCAGCCCGAAGGGACCGCCGGAGCCGAACCGGCCGCTCCGGGGCAGCCGGGCCCGGCACCGGCCCCCCTGCGGATCGAGGTCTTCACCGGCCCCGAAACGTCCTTCTTCGCCACCTCCAGCCTGATCATGGGCGAGCGCACCGCGATCCTGGTCGACGCCCAGCTGACCCGGAGCGCCGGCCGGGAGCTGGCCGAGTGGGTGGCGGGCAAGGGCCGCCAGCTGCTCGCCATCGTGATCACCCATCAGCACCCGGACCACTACTTCGGTGCCGAGGAGGTGCTCCGGCTCTTCCCCAAGGCCCAGCTGCTCGCCGCCCCCCTGGTGGTGGAGGGCATCATGGCCACGCTGGCCGCCAAGGTCGCCCAGTGGAAGCCCGTGTACGGGGACGACATCCCCGACCACCCGCTGGTCCCCGCCCCGCTGCTGCCGCAGCCGCTGATGATCGACCGCCAGCTGATCCGGGTGCTCAGCCTCGGCCAGGGCGACAGCGCGGGCTCCACCGTGGTCCACGTCCCGGGCAGCCGCACCGTGGTCGCCGGGGACTTCGTCTACAACGGCACCCACGTCTGGACGGCGGACACCGACCCGGCCGAACGCGAGCAGTGGTCGCACAACCTGGCCCGCTTGGCCGACCTCGGCGCCGACCGGGTCATCGCCGGCCACCGGGCCCCCGGGGCCGACGACGACGCGATGCGGGTGCTCACCTTCACCAGCGAGTACCTCCAGGACTTCGACCGCGCCCTGGCCGCCCACCCCGACGACGCCGAAGCCCTGGTGGCGATGGTCAACGAGCGCTACGGCGGGCTGACCCTCCCGGTGGTGCTCGAACTCAGCGCGGCGGCCAACGTGCTCACCCCCGAGGACCTGTCCGGCGGGGACAACGGCATCGTGGACGCGGAGATCGTCGAGGACCCCTGAGCGGAATACTGGCCGTATGACGGCCTACGACGCACTCGTCCTCGCCGGCGGCGCGGCCCGCCGGCTCGGCGGGGTGGACAAGCCGGGCCTGACGGTCGGCGGGCACACCCTGCTCGACCGGGTGCTCGCCGCCTGCCCCGACGCCCGCACGGTGGTGGTGGTCGGCCCCGAGCGGCCGACCGAACGCGGCGGTCTCCGCTGGACCCGGGAGGACCCGCCCGGCGGCGGCCCGGTGGCGGCGGTCGCGGCCGGGCTCGGACAGATCACCGCGGACCGGGTCCTGCTGCTCGCGGCGGACCTGCCGTTCCTGGACACCCGCACCGTCGAACGGCTGCTGGACGCTCTCGCGGAGCACGACGGGGCCCTGCTGGTCGACGCCGGCGGCCGGGACCAGCCGCTGGCCGGTGCCTACCGCACCACCGCCCTCCGGTCGGCTCTGGCGGGGCTCGGCGATCCGGTGGGGCTGCCGCTCCGGCGACTGCTCGCTCCGCTCCGGCTGGCGCGACTGGCGGACCCGGACGGGGTCTCGTACGACTGCGACACCTGGGAAGACCTCGAACTCGCGCGGCTCCGGGATACCTAGGCTTTTCGGCAGGGGCTCGGTTGCACTGTCCAGGGGCTCGGGGAACTGCGAGGAGATCTGGCGCTCGGGTCACTGCGAAAGTGCCTGACCATCCACACAGGTGCAGCGCTCCGGAGGTCGGCGTCGCAGTTCCCCGAGCCCCTGCGTGGGTCGCTTAAGGCATGTCTGAGTGGCCACAGCGGGAAATCCTCCCCCTCTTCTACTGGGGAACCCCAGGGAGGGCCACGATGGCATCGAAGAAGCTTGCTCTTGACGACAACGCCCCTGTCACGCCGTACGACGGGTGTGGGATGTGCTTCGTCGGGACCCGGAGGCTGTCCCGGGTGGTCGGGCCGACCGGTAGCCCGGAGAAGCAGCGGGACTTCATCCTTGAGGCCGTGGCCAAGGTCGGCGGGCACGTCATTGCCTGGGCCGATGACTGGGAGGTGTCGGGGGCGGTGGACCCGCTCAGGCGTCCGGCGCTCGGGCCTTGGCTGCGGGAGGAGATGGGTCCGTACAACGGTCTGGCGGGTGCGTCGGTTGAGCGGATCGGGCGCAACGTCCGGGACGCGCTGAACACCGAAGCGATGATCACCGAAGCCGGGCGGCTGCTGGTGACCGCCGATCATGAGGGCATCTGGGACCTGACCGATCCCGCGCAGGAAAACGACTTCATGCTCAAGGCATGGGCGTCGCAGATGGAGCTGCGCAACATCCAGAAGCGTAACCGGGACGAGTCCAAGCGAGCCAAGACGGCCGGGCGGGTGAACGGGGCGCCGTCGTACGGCTTCATGCACGTCCGGGCAACGCCCACGTCCAAGGTCGAGAGGGTGATCGACCAGGAGGCGCACGGAGTGCTGCTGGAGTGCGTGCGGCGCATCCTGTCGGACACCACCGGAACCGTGACGGTGGACGGCGAGATCGCCCGGCTGAACCGTGCCGGGGTGATGTGCCCGAGCGACCGCCTGGCCGTGCTGTACGGCCGTGAACCGCAGGGTGGACGGTGGCACCGCAAGACCCTGGCGCACATCCTGTGCAGCGAGAACGCCCTTGGGTTCCACACCGTCAAGGGGAAGGTCCAGCTTTCGGCGGAGACCAGCCGCCCCGTTCGGGTTGCTCCCGAGCTGTGGGACCGGGCGACGCACGAAGCACTCAAGGCGAAGATCCGTCCGGAGTTCCGGAAGCTGTCGCCGGAGGTGAAGGCGGAGCGGTTCAGCAACCGCCCGGTGCTGCTGTCCAAGCGTGCCGACTGCGGGAACTGCGGGAACGGGATGACTCGCAACGGGTCGAGCCGCACCAAGGGGAAGTGCGTGCCCGCCTACTCCTGCCAGGGCCGGGCACGGGGCATCCCGGGGTCGGAGGAGTGCAGTCCCGCGCCGATCATGGCGGGCGCGATCTTGGACAAGATCGTGGAAACCCGGTTCCTCGCCCGCTACGGGGCCGGCCAGCTCATGCGCCGGATCTACGAGCCCGGGACCGGATTTGGCTCGCAGATAGCCGAGTTGAAGGCCGTCAAGGCCCGACTTCTGGCGGACCGTCAGGCTGGGATCTACGACGAGCCCGAGGACGCGGAGACGTTCCAGCAGCAGTTCAAGGCGTGCAACGCCGAGATCAGGGAGTTGGAGAAGCAGCCCGAGCGGCCCGGCGGGTGGATCACTGTCCCGACCGGTGAGACCGTCGCCGACCGGTGGGCAAGGGAAGACGTTCAGGGACGACGGGAGATGCTGATCGAACACGGCGTACGGGTCGAGGTGCGTCCAGGCCGGAACGCAGAGGATCGGGTGACCGTGACGGCGGAGATCCCTGACGACCCGTCGGCCGAGGTGCTGGCAGTTGTCGAGGGCGACCCGAGCCGTCCCGAGGCCCCGCCGGTCGAGACACCGGTGACCGACACGCCGACCGATCGCACGTCGGTCCGGCTCGCCGGATCCACGTCCCTGGTGCAGGGTCCGCCTGTGCTGCGGATCATCCTTCCCCGGCCCGAGGCGCCCGGTCAGGTGCCCTCTCGGCGTACCCGGCGGAAGGGCGTTGGCCTGGCAGCCTGACAGCCCATCGCAGCCCCGGCTGGTCCCGTCGACCGGTCGGGGCTTCGCCGTGCTCGCGGCGCGTACGGCGGGGGTGGTGACGGGTGACGTTCGAGAGGGTGTTTTCTGTTTTATCTAGACACCCGTGTGTATAGAAGAACCTAGATTTTGCGTCTCCAACGTCACCCGTCACCACCCCTCGGGCTCCGCGGGAATTCGTCCCCCTCTTCTACTCCCAGGAAGAGGGAGCGGGACGGAACGACCCGGACGGCGCTGCACAGCGGGCCGCGGGATACCGTCCCCCTCTTCTACTGCTGAGGGACTGAGCGCAGGACTACCGCACACCCCACCGAGGGGAACCGACCGGCCGAGTGCCCGCCCCTACATCCGTACAGCCTGCCCGCCGATTTGGGGCAGGACCAGTTTCACCGCCCCTTCCCGGCGCCCCGGGCAGGGGCTTCTTTATGCCGTCGACAAGCGGCCCACCGGAGGTAGCACCGTGAGCAACCCTGGCAGTTTCACCTACACCTACGAGGACCGGGCGACCGCGAAGCTCCGTCTGCGCGCCGACTCGTTCCAGTACGACTCCACGATGGAGCACCTTGCCGAGATGAAGCGCGACCGCCCCGAGCAGTACGACCAGATGAACCCGCTCTCCCGCATCTCCCTCGGCCACTACGAGATCGCGAAGGCTGCCGCCGTGCAGCTCGGCCGCAACGTTTCCGCCCCCACCGATCGCGAGGTCTGACCATGAACCCCGACGTTTCCAAGGCCGCCGACAAGCTCGCCAAGCTGCGCGCCCAGGCCGACAAGTTCACGACTCCGCTCGCCGAGGCCGAAGCCGCCCTAGCGGTCGCCGAAGAGGCCGAACAGGCCCGTCGTACCGAGCGAGCCGCCGAGTATGACCGCGCGTTCGCCGCTTCGTGGCGTGAGCGCGCACAGCAGGCCAGCGATGCCGACAAGGCCAACCGGGAACGGTTCGCCGAACTGCTCGCCGAAGAACCGTGGTTCATGGCGTACATGGCGTCCCGGGCCGAGCGGTATAAGCGGGAGAAGATCATGCACGCCGCCCAGCGAGCCCAGTCCGCCACTGGCCAGAATCTCACTGTGCCAGATCCGCGCATGTACGACCTGCGTCTGGTGGACGACCTCATCGAGACCACCGAGCGCATGGCCGCTGAGATCGGCGCGGACTACGCCGAGGAACTGGACGCCAAGCGAACCGCCTACATCGAAGCGGCAGACTGACATGGCCGTTGACGCACTCGACCCCGGCCCGGACGGGACCTATCCGTACTTTCCCCGCGATGCGCAGGGGTGGCCCGTGTGGTCCGACTCTCCAACTGGCCTGCCAGTAACCAACGGTGGGTCGCCGATGCCGCGAGGTGTCCAATCGATGCGCGCCCCCCACGACCCCGGCCGGCTGCTGGCCGTCGACGTGACACCGAGGCAGTCGGACGGCCGACCGATCAACCCGCCGGTAGTCCCGCCGGAGTCGTGAGGCAGAGCGAGGGGACCGCACCAGCCCGAGTAACGGCGTCCGCCAGGGCGCACCGAAAGGGACTAACCGAGTGCGGTCCCCACCGCCCCGCGAGGGGCACTAGGACCAACAGGAACGACACCAACGGCGGAAGCTCCGGGGTGTCCGAGGCAGGGGTGAAGCGGTTCGCCTGCCACACAGAGCCCACCTAGCCCAAACGGCGAGGCAGCGCGCCAACCACGGCGCGTGTCATCCCGGTTCGAGTCCGGGGGCGGGCACCAGGACCCAACTACCAACCAGGGGGCATCGTGCGCTGTATCGACTGCCCCGACGCACCGACGCACCGGGGGCGCTGTAGAGCCCATCACACGGCCTACGAAGCGCGTCCGAGTGTTCGAGCCCGTAGACGGCTGCAACGGCTGGTCTCACGCCACCACAGCGGCACCGAGAGGCTTCGCCGGCTGGTCGACCGAGCGGGCTCGGCACGGTGCGAGCTGTGCGGCGAGGACTTCCCCGCCGAGCTGGTCGACATAGACCACCGGACCCCGCTCGCCCTCGGTGGCGAGGACACAGACGCGAACGTGTGGGCGCTCTGTAGGGCCTGCCACAGGCTCAAGACAAGTGAAGACTTTGAAGTCATCTATTAGTCTAGTTTGTCTTCTTTTTCTTCGATGCTCTTCAGGGCCAATTTTCTACTTTCGTGGCGATAGACGGTAATTTCGATGAACTTCACAAAGGGAATTGCCAAGGCTCCAACGAAACCCACCCCCACGATGGTAACGAGATACGCCGCATTCCAACTCCCGGGATCGGGTCCGGGACTGTTTGCCAAAAATCTCAAGCAAAGCATTACTGCATGACCTGCGGCCCCCGCATAGAAGTAAGCAAAGATTCCGGCGACGACCCATGGCTGGAAGTGCTGGTGAGACTCCCTAATCGTTTCCGCCTCTACGGATCCGCTCTCGTACTTTAAATTCTCCAAGCGGGCCTTCTGTCGAAGGGCGTGAGCTTTCTTGTCTTTTCGTTGCAGCTCTGCATGTGCAGCGTTAATCTGGACGGCAATGGCGATACTTAATGCCGGAATGATTACCGCGCATTGCTTTGCCAAATCGGGCGTCATGTCCATATATAAATCATGCAACCGGCGTCACAAGCCCGCGACTCTTGGAGCGCCATGCCGCGAAAGCCTCGCCCCCCATGCTCGGTGCCCGGGTGCCCCGAGCTGACCACTGGTGGTCGTTGCCCTCGCCACCAGGCCGAGGCGGACGCACAGCGCGAGACACCAGGCGGAAGCGCGTACGGCCCTCGCTGGCCACGCATCCGGAAGGCGTTCATCTACGCGCACCCGTGGTGTCTGCTCTGTGCTCGCGCTGCGGTGGTGGCTGACCACTTCCCCGAGTCGCGCCGATCGCTGGTCGCCCGAGGCGTGCCCGATCCTGACGCTTGGTCACGGCTCCGCCCGCTGTGCACGTCGTGTCACAGCCGCGAGACGGCCGTTCACCAGCCCGGAGGATGGGCCAGCGAGCGCGTCAAGCCCCTCCGAGGCCCTGACCAGGGGCGTTGCCCAGGGGGGTGACTCCCCTCCCGGGGCCCAAAGCGCGGGCGGGAGGCAAAAAACTCTCGCCGGAGCTGTGACCGTTTTTGGGCAGCCCGGCATCCCGGACACGATGCCGAGAGGAGACCGAATGGCCGACCGATACCGACCCACACCCGCCAACGTGCGGGTACGGGAAGGGAATCCATCCAAACGAGAGATCAAAGAGGGGGTGATCGTCCCGCGCGCCGTGCTCACCGAACCCGACTGGCGGCAGGTGTTCACCACGTCCCGCTTCACTGAGACCGAGCGCGCCAACGCCCGGTGCCGCGCGGTGGCGTCCGAGGAGTGGCGGCGCGTCGTTCCCGCGCTTGAGGTGGCAGCCGGCCTCGGCGAGGTGGACCACACCACCGTCAAGGACCTGTGCGTCTGCGTGGCCCGCATCGACCAGGCGGAGCGGGACCTCTCGGAGCGCGGGCTGATGGTGACCGCCGAGCGCGGGACTGTGAAGAACGGCGCCGCCACCATCGCTGCGCAATACCGTTCACAACTCGCACGCTACATCCGCGAATTGGGGCTCTCGCCGAGCGCGCGGGTCGCCATCGCCCCACCCGAACCGGACGACGACTCCGATATCTGGGACTGACCCGCAACCAGCATCACAACGGCCCCTGATCTACCTCCCCTAGCGGGCGGTGGGTCGGGGGCCGTTTCGGCATTTCCGGACCTTGACGTGCTGAGACGGTTCAGAGCGCGGGGGTTGCTCGTTCCCACAGTTCCTCGGCGTGGTCGGTGAATCGGGACCACATTCCGCCCTCCCCTGCGCCTCGCAGGTGCATGAGCGGTGAGTCGTGTCCGACGAGGCGGGCGAGATGTGGCGTCACCAGGGCGCTGTGGTCGAACCTGAACACGGACAGGCTCACGTGGTTCATCGCGTCTTCCGGGGCAGTGAACCGAGCTTCCACGCCCTCGACGGGCCCGAGCCGGTGCAGGTGCTCCAAGGTGATCCGGATGCGGGTGGAGACGGTGAGTGCCACGTCCTCGATGGCCTCGCGCTGACGCGTGACCTCCCCGGCAGGGTCACCCATGAGGAAGCGGACCCGGCAGCCTGCGGCGGCCTTGCGTCGGAGTGTCTCGACCAGGTTCGGTTGTTCGAGCCACAGGAAGTAGTTCGTATATCCGGCAAAGAAGAGTTCGGACTTCGCGCTTGTGATCAGCTCTCCCCATACAGAGGACGGGCATGCCGATCGGTACGGGTAGCTGCGGACGATCTCCCGATCTGACCCGGTCTTCAGTACGTCCCGAACTGCCTTCGGCCACAGCATAGTTGCGTCAACTCCCAGCGCCTGAGCGGCGTCCTCCCGGTTCCGCGCGTGGGGGATCAGGTCATCGTCCGACAGCCAGCGTTCGACCGTCTTGCCCGTCACTCCCACACGGCCCGCCAACTGGCGTGGCGTAAGACCAGCAGCGGACATAGCTGATCGTAGGGCAGTGTTCAAGTCATCCCCCATAGACGTTTGGGCGTTCTCTGACGCTACCGCCGGAACGCGCCAACTGTCTGGGCTATGGGCCTGATACGTCCGAAAGGGAGTGCCAACCTGGCGTCTCCACAGCGAGGGGAGCAGCCCATGTCGGTACTGCTGGGAAAGCGAACGACGACCGCCGTAACGGTGTCCATCGAGGGCATCACCGAGCCCGCCACGTTCAAGCATCTGCCGGACGCACTGGCGGCGTTGTGGGAGTCGCTGCGGGTGCTGCCGCTCGGCGCGGTGCAGGCGGACGCCTACCAGTACTTCCTGACCCGGCCGGATGCGGTGGAACGAGTGACGGAGTTTCTGACCCGTGACGGTCGTCTCGACCTGTCGTTCGCGCTGGTCGGCTGGTCCCATCTGGTGACGATTCAGCCGGCGGCGGCGTAGTGGCGTCGCCGCGCGAAGACGCCAAGGCACGAGCGCGGGAGATCGCCAAGGCGCTTCACATGTTGTACGGGCGTCCGCCGTCGATCACATGGACTGAGGAGGGGCACCTGCGGGTGTCTCTGCGGCTCACGGAGCAGCCTGACGAAGCGTTGACCATGGCCACACTGCGGGTGATGGAGCAGGGCGACAGGTACGGACACATCAACAGGCTTGATTGGCAAGCGATTTGGACCGACGTACATGTGAAGATGCCGGAGGAGAAGCAGTGAGTACAGTCGAGTTCTACCCGGACGGGTTCTGGGGCCTGCACTGGGAAGCAGCGGCACCGCCGGATGATGACGGAGACGTGGACGGGTTCGTGCTGGCCGTCATGGCCGACCGCCGAATCGCACTGGCCAACGTGGCCAGCCCCGGCGCCGTGGTCGTTGGTACCCCCGCCGAACTGACAGCCCTGCGCGACGCGCTGAACAGTGACCAACTCGGCTACCTGCTGGCCGGGGTTCACCAGCAGCGCTCAGGCGAGAGTTTCGAAAGCTGACGCCGTCAGCGTGGCCAGCCCCGTCCGGAGGTGACCCGGGCGGGGTTGCTTCGCGTCGGCGGCGGGGCTTACGCCCCTCGATTGGCAGCCTCCCAGCTCTTAGCGGTCGCCCTAAGTTGGTCCGTGACCTTCGGAGAGACGTTCTGATCGGTCTCCAAGTCGATCACCAGTTGAGTCAGGTCAGCCACGGCCGCCAGGATCTCTCGCGGGACGGGATGGCCCATGCTCAGGCCCCAGATGCGAGTAAGCGCCTCAGTGCTACTGCGTACGTACTCGTTCGCGTCAATAGCCATGCCGCCATGCTGCGGGCTGTCTGCCTCCGCAACTAGCTGGGATCGCCCGATCGGGTTTGCGGTGTGGTGCCACTCCGATCCGCAACGTAGGTGCCGCGCTGCGGGACGGTGTACGCGTACCCCTCTTCGCGCAGATGCCGGACCGCCCGTCGAGCGGTGTCCCGTGCCACGCCCCATCGCTGAATCAGCTTGGACTCTGACGGGATGGGCCGATCCACCGCGAGGGCCCCGGACTCGATGTCGCGGATGATCTCCGCCGCAATTTGCTGGTACGGCGGGGTGGGCGAGTCGTAGTCGATTTCCGAGGCCATCCCGCAAGGGTAGACAACGGGGGACATCCCAAGCTATAGGCCAACGTTGGTAGACGAGGGTAGAGGAGTTGGTCTACCGTCGTAACTGAAACGCCCCGGGACTGCGCTAACAGTCACCGGGGCACGTCTGCACAGCTTTAGGGAGCTGCCGACATGTCCGACCTTATATTCAGGGCTTGGCTATACACAGTGGCCGGCTGCCTGGTCGCAGCGTTCGTCCTGGCGCTCTACATGAGCGGCGCGACGAACACCCCGACCGGCCGCCACCGAGTCGGAGCACCGCGACCGATCCCCGTGGACGTGCCCGCACTGCGGGTGCCCGCCTACCACTACCGCGAGCGGCCCGTGTTCCCCGTAACCACCCCCGAGCCGAACCCGTCGCCCGCAGTCCAGCCTGCCCCGGTTCGGATTCTGCCCGTCGGCCCGACCCGGCAGGAAGTCGCCGCCGCAGCAGTCGAGCGGGAGCGGCGAGCCCACCACATCCCCGCGGCTGTCGAGCCGAAGTCCGAGCCGACTTCCGAGGTGGAGCCCGAGCCCGTAAAGGTGGTGCCGCTGTGGGAGCGGGACGAAGAACGGCAGCGAGTCGAGCGACGACGCACCCTCGCGGTGGTGTCCAATGAGCTGCCCGATCCCGGCTACACGTACGAAGGTGCGCACTGCCTCGCCGGGGCTGTGGCGTGATGACCAAGCCCACCACCAAGACGCCCACCTGTGGCGCGCGCCGTCCCGGATGGGAGAACGGATTCCCTGTCGGGCGGCACCGCATTCCGTGCGTACTCGACCCCGAGCACCAGGACGACCACGCGAACGGCCTCGGGGACCAGTGGCCGCAGAACGACAGCACCGAGCGGCGATGCTCCGGGCCGTGGGACTGTCAGCTCTGCGACCGCGAGTTCGGCCCCCGGCAGGCCGAGCCCATCAAACAGCGCTGCTGCCGCTGTAACCGGCCTACGGCTACCCCGGTGCTGGTCGGCGCCATCAAGCGGCAGAGCGGCCCCGCATGGTCCGTCTACGCCTGCCCCGAGGACGCTCCCGCCGTGCGGAAGCTCCTCGGCCAGCAGTAGTACCACCATGGCCCCGCTCCGGCGAGATCCGGGCGGGGCCACCGTCAGCACGCAATCCGGCGTGCAGACATGTCTTAGGGGGACGGAGCCCCTGCGTGTGCCACCTGGCGTCGAGCTCACGGGTGAGCCCCGGGGCGGGTGAGGGAAACGACGCGCGATGCTCATGGCCCGGAGCGTGGTGGGCGGCGGTGGATCAGGCAGCATGGGGCCATGGAGCGCACGCTGGATGACTGGATCGCCGACGTCGCCACCGAGCTGGGGATCGACCTGGAGGTGGACGTGGCCGGGCTGCTGGACCTCGCCCGGGTGGTGGCGCACGGGGTGGCCAGGCCCGCCGCGCCGCTGACGGCGTTCCTGGTCGGCTACGCGGCCGCCCAGCAGGGCGGTGGACCGGCCGAGGTGGCCCGGGCGCAGGCCAGGACGGCGGCGCTGGCCGAACGCTGGGCCGGGGAGCAGGAGTGACCACGGTGGCGGCCGCCGCTCCCGTACGGGCCCTGCGGCACTGCCCGTGGCCGCAGGCGCGGCGGGCGGCCCGGCTGGCGGTCCGTCAGCCGCTGCCGACCGTCGGGCTCGCGCTGGGTGCGGCGCTCGGGCAGACCCTGGCGGGGCCGTTGGAGGCGCTCACCGATCTGCCGGCCTTCGACACGTCCGCGATGGACGGCTGGGCGGTGGCCGGTCCCGGGCCGTGGCGGCTGGCGGGCCGGGTGCTGGCGGGGGAGTCGTGCGGGCCGCTGGCCGACGGGGCGGCGGTGCAGATCGCCACGGGGGCGCAGTTGCCGCCGGGTGCCACCGGGGTGCTGCGCCGGGAGCACGGCCGGACCGACGGGGTGGTGCTGCACGGGCTGGGCGAAGTGACGCCGGGTCAGGACGTCCGGCCGCGTGGCCAGGAGTGCCGCCGGGGTGAGCCGCTGCTGCCGGCCGGGACGGTGGTGACCCCGGCGGTGCTCGGGCTGGCCGCGGCCTGCGGGTACGACCGGCTGACCGTGCACCGCCGTCCGACCGTCGAGCTGCTGCTGCTCGGTGACGAACTGCTGGACTCCGGCCTCCCGGGGGCGGGTCTGGTCCGGGACGCGCTCGGGCCGCTGCTGCCGCCGTGGCTGGCCGCCGCGGGTGCGGAGCTGATCGGACAGCGCCGGGTCGGGGACGACTTCGGGCTGCTCCGGGACGCGATCCGGCACTCGCCCGCGGACGTGGTGGTCACCACCGGCGGGACGGCCGCCGGGCCGGTGGACTTCCTGCACGAGGCCCTCACCGCCACCGGCGCCCGGCTGCTGGTGGACGGGGTGGCGGTCCGCCCCGGCCACCCGATGCTGCTGGCCGAACTGCCGGACGGCCGCCACCTGGTGGGCCTGCCGGGCAACCCGCTGGCCGCCGTCGCGGGCGCCGTCACGCTGGCCCTGCCGCTGCTCGGCCGGCTGGCCGGCCGCCCGGGCCCGGAGCTGCGGACCGAGCCGGTGGCCGCCGCGCTGCCGGGCCATCCGACCGACACCCGGCTGCTCCCGGTGGTCAGGACCGACCGGGGTCTGGTGCCGCTGGCCTTCGACGGTCCGGCGATGCTGCGCGGCCTGGCCTTGGCCGAGGCACTCGCGGTGGTCCCGCCCGGCGGCGTGCCGGCCGACGGCCGGGCCGAGACCCTGGCCACGCCCTGACCCCCGGTCAGGCGGGCTTGATGGTGATGACGCGGTCGGTGAGCTGCAGGACGGCGGCCTCGGGTTCGGTGTAGTTGAGGACCCGCCGGCCGCGGACCACCGCGACCACCAGATCCACGCAGTCCCTCGGACTGTGCCCCGCCTCGGCCTTGGTGACCGGACGCTCCACCACGTCCAGCCCGTTGCCGTACGTCAGCAGATCCTCCATCACCGCCCCCGCATGCGGACTCAGCATCGACATCCCCAGCAACCGACCCGCCGAGCTGGAGCTGGTCACCACCACATCAGCACCGCTCTGCCGCAACAACGGCGCGTTCTCGTCCTCCCGCACCGCCGCCACGACGGTGGCCGTCTTGTTGAGCTGGCGGGCCGTCAGGGTGACCAGTACGGCGGTGTCGTCCCGCTCGGGTGCGACCACCACCTGGCTGGCGGTGGGCAGTTCGGCCCGCAGCAGGGTCTCGGTCCTGGTCGCGTCGCCGATCACGCCGGTCAGTCCGTCCCGGGTGGCCTGGTCGATCACCTTGCGCTGCGGGTCGACGATGACGATCTCCCGCCGGTCGACCCCCTGACCCAACAGGGTGGCCACCGCATGGCGGCCCTTGGTGCCGTAGCCGATGACGACGGTGTGCTCCCGCACGGTGGACCTCCAGCGGGTCGACGACTGGGCGTGCTGGCGACGATACCGAGCCCACCGGCCGGTCGACGGCGTTCACGCCCCCGACAGCGGTCAGATCTCGAAAGCCAGCACACCGGCCAGCGCGGCGAAGGCCCCGGCGAAGGTGCGGCGCATGCCGGTCACCACCGAGGGACGGGCCGCGACCCGGTCCCGGAAGGCGGCGGCGAAGCGGCCGTAGGCCACGAAGACGACGAAGGTCAGGGCCATGAACACCAGGCTCAGCTCCGTCATCCGCAGCCAGGAGTCCGGACGGCCGGAGTCCACGAACTGCGGCAGGAAGGCGAAGAAGAAGATGGTGAGCTTCGGGTTGAGCAGGTTGATCGCGACCCCGGTGGTGATCACCTTCAGGGCCGGCAGCGCGGGCGCGTCCTCCTCGACGGCCAGCGCGCCCTTGTCCCGCAGCGTGCCCCAGGCCATGTAGAGCAGGTACGCGACACCGGCGTACTTGATCGTCTGGAAGGCCGTCGCGCTGGTGTTCAGCAGCGCGGCCAGGCCGGTGATCGCGGCGATCATGTGGGGCACGATGCCGAGCGTGCATCCGACGGCGGCGACGACGCTGGCTCGCGTGCCGCGGGACAGGCCGGCCGCGACGGTGTACAGGGCACCGGTGCCGGGCGTCGCGACGATGGCGAGGGACGTCAGCAGGAAGCTGAGACTCAAGACGTTCCTCCAGAGGAATCCCGAAGTGGGCACCGTCCTGGCCCACTTGGCGTGCGCGAGACGATACCCGGTCACGGCCGGGCCGTCAGGGATCCGCGACTCGCCAGGCCGGAGCGGCCCTGGTGCGACGGTCGGCGGCATCCTGGTCCACGTGACGAAAAACGATCAGCCCTCCGGGCCCGGCCGCACCCCCTCGCGGCGATCGAGGTACCGCCTGAGCAGACGCCCGGACTCGGACCCCGAGTCCGGCAGCCGGATCACCCTGCCGACCCAGCCGCCGCAGCCGCCGCTGCGGCAGGTCTCCAGGCGGCTGGTGCTGGCCCTGGCGGTGCTGGTCGCCACCACGCTGATCGTCTGGCTGGACCGCAGCGGCTACAACGACAACTCCGACGGTTCGGTGGACCTGCTGGACGCCGCGTACTACGCCACCGTCACGCTCTCCACCACCGGGTACGGCGACGTCACCCCGGTCAGCGACGGGGCCAGGCTCACCAACATCCTGGTGATCACGCCGCTGCGCGTGGTCTTCCTGATCATCCTGGTCGGCACCACCCTGGAGGTGCTGACCGAACGGACCCGCCAGCAGTGGCGGATCGGCCGGTGGAAGGACACCGTGCGGGAGCACACCGTCGTCATCGGCTACGGCACCAAGGGCCGCCATGCGGTGGCCACCCTGTTGGGTCAGGGGGTCGACCGGCGGGAGATCGTCATCGTCGACCCGCAGGCCAAGGTGATCGATCAGGTCGCGATGGACGGGCTGGTCGGTGTCCAGGGCGACGGCACCCGCACCGAGACCCTGCTCCGCGCGGAACTGGCGCGCGCCGCCCGGGTGGTGGTCGCCCCGGGCCGGGACGACACCTCGGTGCTGGTCACCTTGACGGCGCGTCAGTTGAACAAGCACGCGACGGTGGTGGCGGCGGTGCGGGAGGACGAGAACGCGCCGTTGTTGCGGCAGAGCGGTGCTGATGTGGTGGTGACGAGTTCGAGTTCGGCGGGTCGGTTGCTGGGGATGTCGATGCTGAGTCCGCATGCGGGGGCGGTGATGGAGGATCTGCTGACGTACGGGAACGGGCTGGACGTGGTGGAGCGTCCGGTCACCAAGGCCGAGGCGGGGCACAGCCCGAGGGACTGCGTGGATCTGGTGGTCGCGGTGGTCCGCGGCCGGCGGGTCCTCAACTACACCGAACCTGAGGCCGCCGTCCTGCAGCTCACCGACCGCGTCATCACCATCAAGCCCGCCTGAGACCGCCCCGGCGGCGTCCGTGATCGGCCCCGGCCGGGGCAGTACCGTCGGACGCATGCATGCGATGACGATTCCTCAGCCCGGTGGTCCCGAAGCGCTGGTGTGGGCGAAGGTGCCCGATCCGGTGCCCGCCGCGGGGGAGGTGCTGGTCGAGGTCACGGCCAGCGCGGTGAACCGGGCCGACCTGTTGCAGCGGCAGGGCCGCTACGCACCGCCGGACGGCACCTCGCCGTACCCCGGGCTGGAGTGCTCGGGGCGGATCGTCGCCCTCGGGCCCGGGGTGGCCGGCTGGGCGGTCGGCGACCAGGTCTGCGCGCTGCTGGTGGGCGGCGGGTACGCCGAGCTGGTGGCCGTGCCGGTCGGCCAACTGCTGCCGGTACCGGAGGGGCTGAGCGTGACCGAGGCGGCCGCGCTGCCCGAGGTGGCCTGCACGGTCTGGTCCAACCTCTTCATGGTGGCCCACCTGCGCCCCGCCGAGACCGTGCTGCTGCACGGCGGTGCCAGCGGTATCGGCACGATGGCGATCCAGCTCGCCAAGGCGGTCGGTGCCAAGGTGCTGGTCACCGCGGGGAGCCCCGACAAGCTGGCCCGCTGCGCCGAACTCGGGGCGGACGTCGGCATCGACTACCGCGAGCAGGACTTCGTCGAGGAGGTCGCGGCCGCCACCGGCGGGGCCGGGGCGGACGTGATCCTGGACATCATTGGCGCCAAGTACCTGGACCGGAACATCGACGCGCTGGCCACCAACGGCCGCCTGGTCGTGATCGGTCTGCAGGGCGGGGTGAAGGGCGAGCTGGACCTCGGCAAGCTGCTCGCCAAGCGGGCCGCGGTGGCCGCCACCACGCTGCGCAGCCGCCCGCTCGGCGAGAAGGCGGCGATCGTGGCGGCCGTCCGCGAGCACGTCTGGCCGCTGATCGAGGCTGGGGTGGTGCGGCCGGTGATCGACCGGGTGCTGCCGCTGACCGAGGCGGCCGAGGCGCACCGCGTGGTGGAGGCGGGCGAGCAGGTCGGCAAGGTGCTGCTGGCACGCTGAGCACCGGGGGCCGGCCGCAGGTGCGGTCGGCCCGGCGAGCTCCCGGCGAGTCCGAAATGCCTTGATTGTCGGAGTATGTGAGTCTGGTGCGGAGCTGTCCCGCCGCCGCCCGCGTCGCAGCGCGGTCGGCCGTCGGAAGGACCTCCCGTCGTGGCCGCACTTCCGTTCGCGTTCTCAGCACGTCCCGTTCCGGTCCTGGTGGTGTGGCGCACCGCCGTGCTGGCCGGGGTGGCGGTGCCGTTGCTGCTGGCCGGGCCGACCGCGCTGGCGGACGAGCGGGAGCAGGCCGGTCCGCCGCAGGTGGCGGTGGTGCTGCCCACCGTGCCGCCGGTGCTGATACCCCAGCTCCCCGCGCTGCCTGTACTCCCTCAGCTGCCCGCGTTGCCCGTGCTGCCCACCGTTCAGCTCCCGGTCGTCCCGAGTTCGAGCCCGGTACGGTCCGTCCCGGCGAAGCCCGAGCCGTCGGAGCCGGTCGAGCCCTCGCCGGTGCCGTCCGTGGAGCCCTCGCCCGCCCCGACGCCGAGCGCCGCGCCCAGTGCCGAGCCGTCCGCCGAGCCGAGCCCGGCCCCGACGCCCACCCGGGCGGCGGTGGAGCCCACCCCGACCCCGCTCCCGAGCCCGGTGGCGACCCCGGCCATCCCGGCCCGTCCGGCCGCGCCCGTCCTGCCGGTGGCGCCCGCCCGGCAGCAGCAGGAGCCTTCGCCCCGGCCGCCCGCGCCGGCGGCCCCCGCCGCCGAGCCGGTGGTCCCGCTGCCCGGCTGGGCCGCCCCGGCCGAGCCGGTCGAGTGGGAGGGAGAGGCCGAACCGTCCGCTCCGGCCGAGGTGGCCGACCGGGCCCCGGCGGCCGTCCGGATGGCGGCCGACTTCGCCGCCCCGCTGCGCTGGACCGACGCCTCCAACCTGCAGCTGCCGCTCGGTGCCGGGCTGGCGATGATCGGCTGCGGGCTGGCGCTGGTGGGCCTGCGGCTGCGCCGCCGCTGACGCCGGGTCAGGGCGGATCACCGGCGCGGGCGGCCTCGTACCCGGCATGATGGTGGGTGAGTTGACCCTCCCCCCGCGTGAAGCATATGAAGGAGCTATGACTAAGCCGATGAACGAACGGTCGCAGTCGGAGGACGCCCCGAAGGTGCTGATCGTGGGCCCGGACGGGATGCCGGTCGGCGCGGTCCCCGGGTCCGGGTTCGGCCGGATCGGGGAGGGCGAGGCGATGGAGCCGCGTGAGCTGCCGGTGACCGAGATGGTCGAGCAGCCCGCCAAGGTCATGCGGATCGGCAGCATGATCAAGCAGCTGCTCGAGGAGGTCCGGATGGCCCCCCTCGACGAGGCCAGCCGGGCGAGGCTGAAGGACATCCACGCCAGCTCGATCAAGGAGCTGGAGCTCGGCCTGGCGCCGGAGCTGGTGGAGGAGCTGGAGCGGCTCTCGCTGCCGTTCACCGAGGACTCCATCCCGACCGAGGCCGAGCTGCGGATCGCCCAGGCCCAGCTGGTCGGCTGGCTGGAGGGCCTGTTCCACGGCATCCAGACCGCGCTGTTCGCCCAGCAGATGGCGGCCCGGGCCCAGTTGGAGCAGATGCGGCGCGCGCTGCCGCCCGGCAGCCACGGCGCCGAGGCGGAGTTCGACGAGCCGGTGGAGGGCCGCGGCATCCGTTCGGGCCCCTACCTGTAGAGCTGCTGCGCGGACTTCGTTCCAGCTCGGACACGGCCTCGCCCCGGCCCTGATGGCGGTGGGTCGAGCCGATACCCTGACCCCTGTCGTCGGGCCCTCGCGGGCCGGCGGCCGGGGTCGGTCCGGTTCTGCACCCGGACGGCCGCGCAGCCGGGACACCTCCACAGCCGGAGGGGGAAGCAGGGGAGCATGAGCGGCGAGGACGGCAGCACGGTCGAGGGCCACTCGCTGGCGGGCGGCCGGTACGTGCTGCGGCACCTGCTCGGCCAGGGTGGGATGGCCTCCGTGCACCTGGCCCACGACACCGTGCTGGACCGCAAGGTCGCGGTGAAGACGCTGCACACCGAGCTGGGTCGGGAACCGGCCTTCCGGGAGCGGTTCCGCCGGGAGGCGCAGGCGGTCGCCAGGCTCCAGCACACCAACATCGTCTCGGTCTTCGACAGCGGCGAGGACATCGGCCCGGACGGCGCGACCACCCCCTACATCGTGATGGAGTACGTCGAGGGCCAGGCGCTCCGCGACGTGCTGAACGAGGCGATCGCCAAGCACGGCGCGATGCCGGCCGACCAGGCGCTGAAGATCACCGGGGCGGTGCTGTCCGCGCTGGAGGCCTCGCACGACCAGGGCCTGGTGCACCGGGACATCAAGCCGGGCAACGTGATGGTCAGCGCCAAGGGCACCGTGAAGGTGATGGACTTCGGCATCGCGCGCGCCCTGCAGTCCGGGGTGACCTCGATGACCCAGACCGGCATGGTGGTCGGCACCCCGCAGTACCTCTCGCCCGAGCAGGCGCTCGGCAAGAGCGTGGACGCCCGCTCGGACCTCTACTCGGTCGGCTGCATGCTGTTCGAGCTGCTCACCGGGCAGTTGCCGTTCGACGGCGACTCGCCCTTTTCGATCGCGTACAAGCACGTGCAGGAGGAGGCGCCCTCGCCCTCCGGCCTCAACCCGGCGGTCCGGCCCGGGGTGGACGCCCTGGTGGCCCGGGCGCTGCGGAAGGACCCGGCGCACCGGTTCCCCACCGCCGAGGCGATGCGGGCCGAGCTGGAGCGGATCGCGGCCGGGGTGCCGGACGGCGGTGCGCCGCTGCGCGCGGCCACCCCGCTGGTGATCGGCGAGGGCCCGCGTTCGGTGTCGGCCGGCGGCCCGGGGGCGGCCGGGAGTTCGCTGACCGGTTTCCCGCAGGTCGGCGGCGACCTGCGCGGGCCCACCCCGCAGGTGCACCAGCCGTACCAGCCGTCCACCCCGCCGCCGTACGGCCCGCAGACCCCGCCGCCGCCGGTCTTCGCCCAGCCGTACCCGGGGCCGCACACGCCGGGGCCGTTCCCGCAGCAGCAGCCCTCGCCGTACCAGGTGGGGCAGCCGTACCCCCAGCAGCCGTACACTGCACCGCAGTTCGCCCCGCAGCCGGCGAAGGGGAACGGCTGCTCGACCGCGCTGGTGGTGGTCGGGGTGATCATCGGGGTGATCGTGCTGGCCGTGGTGATCGTCGCCATCGTGGCGGCCAAGCAGGAGCAGAACCGGCAGGACGACACGTACGGTACCGGCGCCTCGACGGCTTCGAGCCAGTACCTCCCGGACCGGCCGATCTGACCGTCGCACCGGCTCCGCCACGGCACGGCGCGCCCGCCGAAGCGGTAGCGTTCCAAGGACGCAACTGACAGGGCGACCCGCCCGGGGCGAGGAGTGATGGCACAGACACAGCAGCCGGGCGACGGCGCGGACGAGACCCCCGAGACGCCCGAGGTGCCGACGGCCACACCCAGCACCGCCGAGACGGCGGAGACGGCCGTGCTGCCCGCCGGCGCTTCCGGTCCCGCCACCCCCGGCCGGGGCACCGCCGCACCGCTCGGCACCGTCGGCGACGGCCGCTACCGGCTCACCCACCGGCTCGGCCGGGGCGGGATGGCCGAGGTGTTCGCGGCCCAGGACGTCCGGCTGGCCCGGACCGTCGCGGTCAAGCTGCTCCGTACCGAACTCGCCCAGGACGAGACCGCCCGGCTCCGGTTCACCCGCGAGGCGCACTCCGTCGCCTCGCTCAACCATCACTCGATCGTCGCGGTCTACGACACCGGCGAGGAGATCGAGAACGGCGAGTCCACGCCGTACATCGTGATGGAGCTGGTCGAGGGCCGGACCGTCCGCGAGCTGCTGGTGGACGAGGAGGCGCCGCCGGTCGACCAGGCGCTGATCATCATCGCCGGGGTGCTGGAGGCACTCGCCTACAGCCACCGGCACGGCATCGTGCACCGCGACATCAAGCCCGCCAACGTGATCATCACGACCGGCGGCGCGGTCAAGGTGATGGACTTCGGCATCGCCCGCGCGCTCACCGGCGCGGCCAGCACGATGACCCAGACCGGCATGGTGATGGGCACCCCGCAGTACCTCTCGCCCGAGCAGGCCCTCGGCAAGGCGGTCGACCACCGCTCCGACCTGTACGCGGCCGGCTGCATGCTCTACGAACTGCTGGCGCTGCGCCCGCCGTTCACCGGCGACACCCCGCTCTCGGTGGTCTACCAGCACGTCCAGGACGCGCCGGTGCCGCCCTCGGAGGCCAACGACCGGGTGCCCGTCGCGCTGGACGCGATGGTGCTGCGCTCGCTGGCCAAGAACCCGGACGACCGGTTCCAGAGCGCGGACGAGTTCCGGGCCCACCTGCAGCACGCGCTGCGCGAGATGCACGGTGCGGCCGGGGCCGGGTACGCGGCGGGTGCCGCGGCCGCCGCTGCCGCCGCGGCGGGGCTGGCGGCGGCCGGGTCCGGGAACACCGGCGGCTACCCCGGCTACGAGGGCATCCCGAGCGGTGGCACCGCGATCACCGAGCCGCTCGGTGGCGTCGGGGCGGGCAGCGATCCGACGGCCGTCCTCGGGTACCCGGTCGGCTCGCCGTTCCGGACGCCGTCCGCGCCGTACCCCGCGGTCGACGGCGGAGGTGACGGCGGTTCGGACGACGAGGAGCCGAAGCGACGCCGGAACCCCTGGCCGGTGGTGGCCGGGGTGCTGCTGGTGCTCGGCGCCGCAGGCGTCGGCATCGGGCTGGCGCTGAACGGCGACAAGGGCACCGAGAACCCGGTAACCCCGGCGGTGTCCGCCTCCGCCTCGGCCTCGCCCAGCCCGTCGGCGGACAGCCCGACCCCGTCGGCCCCCAAGAGCACTCCCCGTACGCCGTCGCCGTCCTCGAGCCCGACACCGAGCCAGTCGGCCTCGTCGAGCCCGTCGCCGAGCCACTCCGCATCGCCGAGCCCGTCGCCGTCGACGAGCCCGTCCCCGAGCCCGTCACCCAGCCCGTCGCCGTCGCCGAGCCCGTCGCCCGCCAACTCCTCGTCCAACCCGGCCCCGCCGAGCACGCCTGCGGCGAACCCGAACCAGACCAACTCGTAACTCTCAGCTTTTTGCAGGGCGCTCGGTTGCACTGTCCAGGGGCTCGGGGAACTGCGAGGAGATCTGGCGTTCGGGTCACTGCGAAAGTGCCTGACCATTTACGCGGCGATCACCTTTCCCGAGGTCGGCGCCGCCGTTCCCCGGGCCCCTGGGGGCTGAGCGTGTGCCTAGTTGGTCAGGGCGTCCAGGACCTGTTCGTACTCCTGGCACCACCAGGTGAGTTGGGCGGCCGAAGAGGGGAAGAGCGGGTCGGCGCGGTGGTCGGCGCGTTGGTAGTGCCACTGGAGCATCCAGAGGTCGTTGAGGCGTTCCCACCAGACCCGGTGTGCGGCGGCGGCCAGGTCGGTGGTGGTGGCGGCGCCGGTCGCGCGGTAGGCGCGGGACCAGCGGCGGACCCGGTTGAGGTCGAGGGCGCCGGTGGTGCGGTCGTCGAAGAGCAGGGTGGCGGCCCGGACCGCCTCTTCGGCCTGCGGGCGGACGCCGAGTTTGTCCCAGTCCAGGACGGCGGTCACCCGGCCGTTCCGGTAGAGCAGGTTGAGGCCGTGGAAGTCGCCGTGGGTCCAGCCGGTGGGCGGTGCGGCCTGCGGGGCGGGGCGGCGGTGGCGGTGGGTGTCGAGCAGGTCGAGCCGTTCGGTGAGCCGTCGTTCGGCGAGGGTGTCGAAGGGGCTGGGCCCGGCGGTGCGGGCCTGTTCGCGGAGGCGGTCGACCAGGCGGGCGGTCTCCTCGGGGTCGGCGGAGCGGTGGCCGGCCGGCTGCCGGACGGGGGCGCAGACCTCGCCGAGGGCGCCGTGCAGGCGGCCGAGCAGCGCGCCGAGGTCGCCGCTCTCCCGGAGGTCCAGCTCGGTGCCGTGCCGGTGTCCGCCCTCGATCCAGGGGAAGAGGGCGAACAGCCGGCCGCCGTGGCTGGTCCAGGTGCGGCCGTCCCGGGTCCGGACCGGGGGCGCGACCGGCAGGCCGAGCGCCGCCAGCGCGGTGGTCGCGCGGTGCTGGGCGGCGACCACCGGGCGGGTGGCGGTGGCCTGGTCGACGTAGCACTTGAGGA
Source organism: Kitasatospora gansuensis (assembly GCF_014203705.1). NCBI lineage: Bacteria > Bacillati > Actinomycetota > Actinomycetes > Kitasatosporales > Streptomycetaceae > Kitasatospora > Kitasatospora gansuensis. The sequence goes on along the minus strand of NZ_JACHJR010000001.1, from coordinate 3,768,999 downwards.
AGAACCGGCCGGTGTCGGTCTGCACCCGGTACCCCCGGTTGAGCAGTCCTTCGGCGACCGGTATGGCGCTGAACCGGGTCAGCCGGTAGGTGCGCAGCACCCCGGCCAGGGTGCGGTCGGGGACCGGGGGGCTGAGCGTGCCGATGGGGGGTGCGCTGGTGTCCGGGCGGGCCGGTGCGCACGCGAAGGAGGTGCCGTGGTTCACGTCCCCTGAGCGTAGTGCCCACCGGCAGGGGTACTTGACAGAGTGTCAGCGATCTGCTCTCAGTGCTGATGGTCCGCCTGGTGCCTGGCCACGTACGCGGCGGCCTGGGTCCGGCGCTCCATGCCCATCTTGGCGAGCAGGCTGGAGACGTAGTTCTTGACGGTCTTTTCGGCCAGGTGGAGCTCGTTGCCGATCTGACGGTTGGTCATCCCCTCGCCGATCAGGTCGAGGATCCGGCGCTCCTGCTTCGTCAACTGGGCGAGCCGTTCGTCCTCCTTCTCGCCCCCGTCGCGGAGCCGGGCGAGCACCCGGCTGGTCGCGATCGGGTCGAGCAGCGACTTGCCCGCCGCCACGTCGCGGACGGCCGAGAGCAGGTCAGTGCCCCGGATCGCCTTCAGTACGTATCCGGAGGCCCCGGCCATGATGGCGTCGAAGAGCGCCTCGTCGTCCGAGAAGGAGGTGAGCATCAGGCACTTGATCTCCGGGTGCTGGGAGCGCACCTCGCGGCAGACCTCGACTCCGTTGCCGTCCGGCAGGCGGACGTCCAGCACCGCGACGTCCGGCTGGACGGCCGGGATCCGGGTGAGCGCCTCGGCGGCGGTGCCGGCCTCGCCGACCACTTCGATGTCGTCCTCGATCGAGAGCAGCTCGTGTACGCCCCGTCGGACGACCTCATGATCATCGAGCAGGAATACCCTGATTTGTCCGTTTCCAGTCACGGCCAAATGCTCCCATAAATACGTACAGCAGACCTATCATCCGTGCCGACCACCATCCGGAAATTGATGCCCGTTACCCCCTTACGCGGAGACTGCTGCCCGGATAGCGTGCGCAGGTGTCCTGACGGCCACGAAATGAGAGCCGCGCCACACCCGTGGCGCTCATCGACCCGAACAACTAGGACGTCCTAGCGCAGAAGCGCCAAGGGGCTGCGCTGGGTAACGTTCTCGTGAGGGACGCCGTCGGAAAAGGAACACCACCTGCTGAGCAGATCGGTGCGCATACCCACGCGCTCCTGCGAGGCGGTGACCGGACCGGTCACCGGCGACCCCGGGCGGCCGGACAGACCGAGGAGTGAACGTGACCGTCAAAAGCACGACGAGGGCGCGCAAGAAGGCTGCCCCCGCCGTCCCTGACACCCTCCCGTCGGGTTCTTCCGAGACCCAGTCGGACGCCCAGCCGGAGCTGGTCCAGCTGCTCACGCCGGAAGGCATCAGGGTCGAGCACCCGGACTTCCCGCTGACCACCACGCCCGAGGAGCTCCGCTCGCTCTACCGGGACCTGGTGCTGGTCCGGCGCTTCGACGCCGAGGCCACCTCGCTGCAGCGCCAGGGCGAGCTGGGCCTGTGGGCCTCGCTGCTCGGCCAGGAGGCCGCCCAGGTCGGTTCCGGCCGCGCGATGCGCACCGGCGACTACGCCTTCCCGACCTACCGGGAGCACGGCGTGGCCTGGTGCCGCGACGTCGACCCGCTGAACCTGCTCGGCATGTTCCGCGGCGTGAACCACGGCGGCTGGGACCCGAACGAGAAGAACTTCCACCTCTACACCATCGTGATCGGCGCGCAGACCCTGCACGCCACCGGTTACGCGATGGGCATCACCAAGGACGGCGCCGACGACGCGGTGATCGCGTACTTCGGTGACGGCGCCTCCAGCCAGGGCGACGTGAGCGAGGCGTTCACCTTCGCCTCGGTCTACAACGCGCCAGTGGTGTTCTTCTGCCAGAACAACCAGTGGGCGATCTCCGAGCCCACCACCAACCAGACCCGGATCCCGCTCTACCGCCGCGCCTCCGGCTTCGGCTTCCCGGGTGTCCGGGTGGACGGCAACGACGTGCTGGCCTGCCTCGCGGTGACCCGCTGGGCGCTGGACCACGCCCGCAGCGGCAACGGCCCGGTGCTGGTCGAGGCGTTCACGTACCGGATGGGCGCGCACACCACCTCGGACGACCCGACCCGCTACCGGGCGACCGAGGAGACCGAGTCCTGGAAGGTCAAGGACCCGATCTCCCGGCTGAAGGCCTACCTGGACGCGGAGGGCCTGGCCGACGAGGCGTTCTTCGCCGAGGTCGAGGCCGAGAGCGAGAAGCTCGGCCTGCGGGTCCGTGAGGGCGTACGGAACATGCCCGACCCGGACCCCACGCTGATCTTCGACCACGTCTACGCGGAGCCGCACGCTCTGGTGGACGAGGAGCGGGCCGAGTACGAGGCGTACGCCGCCTCCTTCGAGGGCGGGGAGAACCACTGATGGCCGGTCAGCTCAGCATCGCCAAGGCGCTCAACGAGGCGCTGCGCAAGTCGCTGGAGAGTGACCCGAAGACCCTGCTGATGGGCGAGGACATCGGGAAGCTCGGCGGGGTCTTCCGGATCACCGACGGCCTGCAGAAGGACTTCGGCGAGGACCGGGTGATCGACACCCCGCTCGCCGAGTCCGGCATCGTCGGCACCGCGATCGGTCTCGCGCTGCGCGGCTACCGCCCGGTGGTGGAGATCCAGTTCGACGGCTTCGTCTACCCGGCCTTCGACCAGATCGTCTCCCAGCTGGCCAAGATGCACGCCCGGGCGCTCGGTCACGTGAAGATGCCGGTCACCATCCGGATCCCGTTCGCGGGCGGCATCGGCGCGGTCGAGCACCACAGCGAGTCGCACGAGGCGTACTTCGCGCACACGGCCGGCCTGCGGGTGGTCACCCCCTCCAACGCGCACGACGCGCACTGGATGCTCCGGCAGGCGATCGCCTCCGACGACCCGGTGATCTTCCTGGAGCCGAAGCGCCGCTACTGGGACAAGGGCGAGGTCGGCGACTCGGCCGACCTCGGGCTGCACTCCGCGCGGGTGGTCCGCCCCGGCGCCGACGTCACGCTGATCGCGTACGGGCCGATGGTGAAGGTCTGTCAGGAGGCCGCCGCGGCGGCCGAGGAGGACGGCCGCCGGCTCGAGGTGGTCGACCTGCGGTCGATCTCGCCGATCGACTTCGCCACCGTCGAGGAGTCGGTGAAGCGCACCGGCCGGGCGATCGTGGTGCACGAGGCGCCGGTCTTCATGGGCCTGGGCGCCGAGCTCGCCGCCCGGATCACCGAGCGCTGCTTCTACCACCTTGAGGCCCCGGTGCTCCGGGTCGGCGGCTACCACGCCCCGTACCCGCCGTCCCGGGTGGAGGAGTCCTACCTGCCCGACCTGGACCGTGTGCTCGACGCCGTCGACCGCACGATGGCGTTCTGAGAAGAGGAGCGAAATGACCACTGAGGTGCGCTCGCTCCGCGAGTTCAAGATGCCGGACGTCGGCGAGGGTCTGACCGAGGCCGAGATCCTGACCTGGTACGTCAAGCCCGGCGACGTGGTGACGGACGGTCAGGTGGTCTGTGAGGTGGAGACCGCCAAGGCGGCGGTCGAGCTGCCGATCCCGTTCAACGGGGTCGTCGAGACGCTGTTCTTCCCGGCCGGTTCGACGGTGGACGTCGGCACCGCGATCATCTCGGTCGCGGTGGGGGACGGGGCCGCCGAGCCCGCGCCCGCCGCTCCGGTCGCGGCCGCCGCGGCCGTCGAGGCGCCGGCCGCGGCCGAGCCCGAGCGCCGCGAGGTGCTGGTCGGGTACGGGCCGCGTACGGGCGGTGCCCAGCGGCGGGCCCGGAAGGCGCCGGTCGCCGCGGTGGCCGCGCCGGTCGTGGCCCCGGTCGTGGTGGTGCCCGCACAGGCCGAACCCGTCGCCGGGGAGCGGCCGTTGGCCAAGCCGCCGGTGCGCAAGCTGGCCAAGGACCTCGGCGTCGACCTGCGGACGGTCACCCCGACCGGCCCCGACGGTGTGATCACCCGGGACGACGTGCACGCCGCCGTCGCACCCGCACCCGCGCCCGCGCCGGTGGTCGAGGCCGTCGTTCCGGTGGCCGCTCCGCTGCCGGTCGGTACGGGCGACGTCCGGGTGCCGGTCAAGGGTGTCCGGAAGGCCACCGCGCAGGCGATGGTCGCGTCGGCGTTCACCGCGCCGCACGTCACCGAGTTCATCCAGGTCGACGTGACCCGGACCATGAAGCTGGTGCGCGAGCTCAAGGCCAGCGGCGAACTGGGCGAGGGCGTCCGGGTCAGCCCGCTGCTGCTGGTCGCCCGGGCCCTGCTCACCGCCATCAAGCGGCACCCCGAGATCAACGCCGCCTGGGACGAGGCGAACCAGGAGATCGTGCTCAAGGGCCAGGTCAACCTGGGGATCGCGGCGGCCACCCCGCGTGGCCTGCTGGTGCCCAACATCAAGGACGCCGGGTCCAAGACCCTGCCGCAACTGGCGACCGCCCTCGGTGAGTTGACCGACGTCGCGCGCCAGGGCAAGACCTCGCCGGCCGACCTGTCCGGCGGCACCGTCACGATCACCAACGTCGGCGTCTTCGGCGTCGACACCGGCACCCCGATCCTCAACCCCGGCGAGGCCGCCATCCTGGCCTTCGGCGCGGTCCGGGAGCTGCCGTGGGTCCACAAGGGCAAGGTGGTGCCCCGTCTGGTCACCACGCTGGCGCTCTCCTTCGACCACCGCCTGGTCGACGGCGAGCTGGGCTCCAAGGTGCTGGCCGACACGGCCGCCGTCCTGGAGCGCCCGAAGCGCCTGATCACCTGGGGCTGACCCCGCGTCAGCACGCGGACGGGCCCCACTCCCTCGGGAGTGGGGCCCGTCCGGCGTTTCAGCCCCGGGCGCGACGGCCGCGCCGGACCACCAGCAGCACGCCGGCGCCGAGCGCGACCAGGGCGGCGGCGGAGGCCAGCAGGAAGGTGTTCGGGGTGCTGCTGCCGGTCTCGGCCAGCTCGGTGGCGGTGGAGGTGACGGGCGTGGCGCTCGGGGTCGGCGTGGCGGTGGGCGCGTCCTTGGCGACGGCGGGCACGGCGGCCGGGGCGGAGGGGGTGGCCTTCGGGGTGCCGGGCTTCGGCGCGGGGGTCGGCCGGGTGACGTTCAGGACGGTGCTGACCGAGTGCCCCTTGGCGTCGAGGCCGCCGCCGACCGTGAACGAGCGCTGCTTCTCGGAGACCTTGGCGGAGAGGCCGACCCGGAACAGGTAGCGCTGCGAACCGCCCTCCGGCAGCGCGTCGTTGACGAGGGCGTCGGTCTCCGCCCACAGCAGGGGGTCGCAGCTGCTCCGGAGCTTGACCGGCTTCCACTCGCCACCGCGCATCAGCTCGACGGTCACGTCCTCGATTCGCAGTGCGGCGCCCGCCTCGGCGTAGGTGCTGTCGAAGGTCAGCTTCGGGGCGATCCGCTTGAACGGCGCACCCGTGGAGTTGACCAGCTGCATGCCCAGCTCGACCTTCGGGCCGCCGGGCGTGATGGCGGTGGGCACCGGGGCCACGAGGGAGTTGGTGGCATCGAAGAAGCGGTTCAGTTCGGCCGGGGCCGGCTCGTCGCCGCAGGCCCAGGCGGTGGAGGCGGGGATGACGGTGAGCCCGGCGGTGAGGGCGGCGACGGCGGCGAGCGGGATGATCTTCGCGAAACGGTTGATAACGGGCGCGCGCATGACGTGGTTCCCCCAAAGAACTGAAACTGACGACGAGTTGGTGAAGGGGTGCCGCCTGGGCCGGCTCCCGCCGGGCCCCGCTCTCCGTGCCTTCAACCGTTAAGACGCGCATCCCCGCCGATGGTTGCAGGTGGGCGCAGAACTTTTTTCGAGCGCCGTTCGGGCCCCTCCGGGATACTGCCCGGGTGACAGAACTACGGGGGATGACAGCGGCACCGCAGGGCACCACCGAGCCTCGGCCGTCGCTGCGCAGGGACGTGTCGGGGCCGGCCCTGCTGGCCGGTCTGGTGTGCGTGGCGGTGTCGTTCTCGGGGCCGCTGGTGGTGGTGCTGGCGGCGGCCAAGGCGGGGCAGCTGGACGCGGGGCAGACCGCCTCGTGGATCTGGGCGGTGTCGATCGGCAGCGGGCTGAGCTGTCTGCTGCTGTCCTGGTGGACCAGGACCCCGGTGATCGCGGCCTGGTCCACGCCGGGTGCGGCACTGCTGGTGACCAGCCTGGGGGAGTACCCGTACCGGGAGGCGGTCGGGGCGTTCCTGGTGAGCAGCGTGGCGGTGGCGCTGTTCGGGGTGACCGGCCTGTTCGGGCGGCTGATCCGGGCGATTCCGGTCGGGATCGTGAACGCGATGCTGGCGGGCATCCTGTTCTCGTTCGGCGCGGGGATCTTCACCTCGCTGAAGGCCGCGCCGGTGCTGGTGCTGGGCAGCTTCGCGGCCTTCCTGGCCGCCCGCAGGGTCGTGCCCCGGTACGCCGTGCCGGTGGCCCTGCTGGCGGGCGGGCTGCTGGCCGCCGTCACCGTCGGGCTGCCGCTGCAGTTCGGCCACGGCGGTCCGGTCCGGCCCGAGCTGACGGTGCCGCAGTTCAGCTGGGCCGCGATGGTCGGGCTCGCGCTGCCGCTCACCATCGTCGCACTGGCCTCGCAGAACGCCCCCGGCCTCGGCATCATGCGGGCCTCCGGCTACGAGCCGGACGACCGGCTGCTGATCGGCGCGACCGGCGGGCTCTCCGTCCTGCTGGCCCCGTTCGGCTCGCCCGGGGTCAACCTGGCCGCGATCACCGCCGCGATCTGCACCAGCCCGGAGAGCCACCCCGACCCGCGCCGCCGCTACATCGCGGGGATGTCCACCGGCGTGCTGTACATCCTGATCGGCAGCTTCGCCGGGGTGCTGGTCAGCCTCTTCACCGGCCTGCCCGCCGCACTGATCGCGGTGGTCGCGGGCACCGCCCTGCTGGCCTCCTTCCAGGGCAGCCTGGCCGGGGCGACGGCCGACGAGTACGGCCGGGACGGCGCGGTGGTGACCTTCCTGGCCACCGCCTCGGGGATGTCCCTGTACGGGATCGGCTCGGCCTTCTGGGGCCTGCTGTTCGGCGTCGCGACGCACCTGGTGCTGCAGACCGGGCGCGCTCGCAAGAGCTGACCCGCGCAACCGGGGCTGGGCCGGTCGGCCGACCGCTTGCACCGGTCCGGGGAACTTGGCGCGCCGGGGGACTGCGGGGGCGTACGGGACGGGTACGTCTTCGCGACCCCCCACCCGAGCCCCCGCCGGGTGACCGGAGCAGCGAGGACGAACCCGTATGCCTTCTGGCAATCCTGGCCGTCGTCTGCTCCGCGGTCTGGCCGCGTCCGTGCTGCTGGCGGCCGCCGTGCTCCCCGCCGCGCTGGAGCTGGCCGCCCCGCCGCCGTACGACGTGATCGGCGCCCGGTCCCCGGTCACCGAACTGGCCGTGCCGCCGCATGTCGTCCGGCAGGCCGAGCTGCGGACCGCCGGGGCCGCCCCGACCGTCGACATACGCCGGACCGGGGCGCCCGCCGACCGGATCACCCTGGTGCTGCTCGGCGACGGCTACACCGCCGAGCAGCAGGAGCTGTTCCGGCAGCAGGCCGATCTGACCTGGCAGTCGCTGATGGAGATCGAACCGTTCCGCAGCTACCAGGGCTTCTTCAACATAAGGCGGGTCGACGTGGTCTCCCCGTCGTCCGGCATCGTCGAGGGCGACCAGTCCGGCCGCCGGCCCGACTCGCCGCTCGGCATGCACTTCTGGTGCGAGGGCACCGCCCGGCTGCTCTGTGCCGACGAGAGCGCCACCGCCAGGTACGCCGGGGAGGGCGAGGGGCCGCAGTACCTGATCGCGCTGGCCAACTCCAAGGAGTACGGCGGCGCGGGCGGTACCGGGGTGACCACCCTGGCGGGCGGCAACCCGGACGCCGGGCGGATCATCCAGCACGAGATAGGGCACACCGTCGGCGAGCTGGGCGACGAGTACGACAGCGCACCGGCCGACGCCGACTACCCCAACCTGTCCACCCTGGACGTCGAGGAGATGCGCCGGGGGCAGCAGAAGTGGTGGCGCTGGCTGGGCACCCAGTCGCCGGACGGCGGCGGTGTGATCGGCGCGTACCGCAGCGCCAACGGCGTCTACCGGCCGACCGCCGACTCGGTGATGCGCACCCTCGGTGGCAGCTACAACCTGCCCTCCCGGGAGGCCATCATCAAGCAGATCTACCAGCGGGTGGGCCCGACCGATCCGCCCGTCCCGGCGGCCGGCGAGGTGACCGGCCGGCCCCGGCTGGGCGTACGGCCGCTGCGGCTGACCGGGGCGCGCCAGCTCGCGGTGGAGTGGAAGGTGGACGGCCGGGTGGTGGAGAGCCCGGCCGAGGACCGGAGCTGGCTGGACACCCTCGGGCTGACCGTCCCGGCCGGCCGGACCGTCACGGTCACCGCGACCGTCCGGGACGAGACCGACTGGGTCCGCGACGAGGCGTTCCGGGAGCAGCGGATGACCCGCACGGTGAGCTGGCGGCTCCGGGACTGAGGCAGCCGTTCGTGCTCGGATCGTTGCTCGGCCGGGGCTTTCGTGGTTGACGCGCTGCATAGTCTGGTCGACGTGACCGTGGACCCCGAGACCGCCAGCCCCGCCGCCGCTCGTGCCGTCGTCCCCGGTCAGCGGGCACCCCTGCCGGTCACCCCGCCGGGCGGCCGGGCCGCCTGGTTCGCCTGGTGGATCGGGGTCAGCGTCTACGTCCTGGCGGTGATCCACCGCACCAGCCTCGGCGTGGCCGGGATCGACGCCGTCGAACGGTTCGGGATCGGGGCCTCCGCGCTCTCCACCTTCGCGGTGCTCCAGGTGCTGGTGTACGCGGCGATGCAGATACCCGTCGGCCTGCTGGTCGACCGGTTCGGGCCGCGCCGGGTGCTGCTCACCGGGATCCTGCTGCTGAGCCTCGGTCAGCTCGCCTTCGCGTTCTCCACCTCGTTCGGACCGGCGCTGGTCTCCCGGGCCGTGCTCGGCTGCGGCGACGCGATGACCTTCATCAGCGTGCTGCGGATCTCCGCGCGCTGGTTCCCCGCCGCCAAGAACCCGCTGATCGCCCAGCTCACCGGCCTGGCCGGGATGGGCGGCAACCTGATCACCACCGTGGTGCTCGCCCAGGCCCTGCACCGCCAGGGCTGGACCGCCAGCTTCGCCTTCGTCGCCCTGCTGGGCATCGGCGTCTTCGCTCTGGTCGCCCTGCTGCTCCGGGAGGCCCCGGCGGGCGTGGCGGTGGTCCCGGCGGCCGGGCGGCGGCCCGCAGTGCGTTCGCAGATCCGTGACGCCTGGCGCGAGCCCGGCACCCGGCTCGGCATGTGGGTGCACTTCACCACCGCGTTCCCCGGCGCGGCCTTCGGGCTGCTCTGGGGGATGCCGTATCTGGTGGAGGGTCAGGGCATGACCCGGGGCGAGGCGGGCGGGCTGCTCACCGTCCTGGTCGGCGGCAACATGGTCTTCGCGCTGCTGCTCGGACGGGTGCTCTCCCGGTCGGCCCGGGCCCGGATGCCGATCACCCTGACCGTGATCGCCGCCACGGCGGTCAGCTGGGCCGCCGTCCTGTCCTGGCCGGGCGCGCACCCGCCACTCTGGCTCCTGCTCATCCTGCTGGTGGTGATGGGCACCAACGGCCCCGCCTCCCTGGTCGGCCTCGACTACGCCCGCTCCCACAACCCGCCCGAACGGCTGGGCACGGCCTCCGGCATCGCCAACATGGGCGGCTTCATCGGCACGGTCATCACGCTTTTCGGCGTCGGCCTGCTGCTCGACACCCTGGCGGGGGCGGACGGGGTGCACTCGGCGGAGGCGTACCGGTGGGCGCTGTGCTGGCTGTTCGTGCCGCTGGGGGTCGGGACGGGGATGATCCTGCGGCTGCGGCGGCAGGTCTAGGGTTTCCGGCCACCCCCGTCCGGAACCTGAACGGCCCGACCCCGCCGTGCATGACGCTCCGTCAGGGGGTGACGGCGAAGTGGGCCAGGAGTCGGGCGCCGAGTTCCTGGTCGCCGTCGACGGTGACCGGGCCGGGGCGGCCTCGGCCGCAGGCGAGGCGGAGGTAGGTCTCCCAGTCGAGGGTGAGGCGGACGTCGGGGGCGAGGCTGACGGTTTCGTCGATGGTGGCGCGGCCGTCGTCGTCGATCCGGACGGTGCGGAGGAACTCGACCGGCCCGGAGACGTCCAGGGCGAGGGTGGTGCCGGGCGGGGCGCCGACGGACTTGGCGAGCACCTTGGGGAGGCCGGCCAGCATGATGTCGCGGGAGATCAGGGCGGCGGCGGAGTCGAGGTTGCCGGGGACGCCGAGGGCCCGGCGGAGGTCCTGCTCGTGCACCCAGACGTCGAAGGCGCGCAGCCGGAGCAGCTCGGTGTACGTGACGTCCCGGGAGAGCGGTCCGGCGGGCCAGCGGACCAGGTCGTCCGGCTCGTGCTTGGCGTTGCGCAGTGCGCGCGAGCGGCGGATGACGGTGTACTCCAGCTCGCCGGTCATCTCGGGTGCGGTGTGGCAGCGCCGCTTGTCGACCGGGAGCTCCATGTAGCGGGCGAACTCGCCGGTGATGTGCCGGAGATCGCCGGGCAGCGAGTGGATCGGGCGGGGGTCGCCGAGGAGTTCGGACTCCAGGGCGATGACGTGCGAGACGACGTCGCGGACCGACCAGCCGGGGCATTCGGTGGGGCGGTTCCACGCGTCGGTGGGCAGCGGGGCCAGCAGCTCGGATATCGCCTCGATGGACTGCGTCCACGCGTCGATGCAAGCCTGCACGGTCTGGTTCTCCGTCACGGGATTCTCCGGCCCTCCGTCAGCTTCCGTACTGTGCCGCCCTGGAGCGCGAACCCGGGTGTTCCGGCTTCCGGGCGGCGGCGCTAACCGCACGTTACGCTGCCGGGTGACAGCCGGGCAGTGCTTTCGGGTGACGATCGTAGGACTGGTCTCATGGACGGTGGTAGTGTGCGCGCTTCATTGATCCAAATCGACGTCTCGGACGTCGAACCGCCCGCCGAACGGCGGGCCAGGGTAGCCGCGTTGGTCCGTGCCCAGGAGGGCGCCGACCTGGTGGTGCTGCCCGAGCTGTGGCCGCTCGGCGGCTTCGCCTACGACGCCTGGTCGGACGGCGCCGAGCCGTTGGACGGGCCGACCGCCGAGGCGATGTCGGCGGCCGCCCGGGCCGCCGGGGTCTGGCTGCACGCCGGTTCGATCGTCGAACGCGATCCGGACGGCCCGATCTACAACACCTCGCTGCTGTTCGCCCCGGACGGGGAGCTGACCACCACCTACCGCAAGATCCACCGCTTCGGCTTCGACAGCGGCGAGGCGATCGCGATGGGCGCCGGGCAGGAGATCGTGGCCACCACCACCGAGCTCGGCACCATCGGTCTGGCGACCTGTTACGACCTGCGCTTCCCGGAGCTGTTCCGGGCCCTGCTGGACGCCGGGGCCGAACTGCTGCTGATCCCGGCCGCCTGGCCGGAGCGGCGGCGCGAGCACTGGACCCTGCTGGCCCGGGCCCGGGCGGTGGAGGAGCAGGCGTACGTGCTGGCCTGCAACACCGCCGGGACGCACGGCGGGGTCGAGCAGGCCGGGCACAGCATCGTGGTCGACCCCTGGGGCAAGGTGCTGGCCGAGGCCGGTTCGGGCGAGCAGGTGCTGACCGTCGACTTCGACCCGGCGGGGGCGGCCAAGGCCCGGTCCGAGTTCCCGGTGCACCGCGACCGGCTGCTCGGTATCCCGGCTCCGGTCCAGCGCTGACGGATCCCGTACGGGGGGCCGGGTGCATGTCCGGGTATGGACACTGATAGGGCTCTTGCGCACCAGGTGGGCGCATTTGAGAAGATGAGCCCTGGTCGTGTTCCGCTCGGAGCGGCCGCCGCGTAGTGCCGAGCCCGGAGAGGAGGCTGCCGCCCGGATGTCCAGCCCCACGGCTCCGCCCGGCGACGGCCGCCCGGCGATCCAGCGCAACAGCCTGCGCGAGCAGATCGCCGCCGCGCTCCGCGAGGAGATGATGGCCGGCCGCCTGGCGGCCGGCCGCAACTTCACCGTCAAGGAGATCGCCGAGCTGTACGGCGTCTCCGCCACCCCGGCCAGGGAGGCCCTGGTCGACCTGGCGGCGCAGGGTCTGCTCCGGGCCGAGCACCACCGCGGCTTCACCGTCCCGGAGTTCGACTGGTCGGACTTCGTGGAGATATTCGAGGCCCGCACCATGCTGACGGACAGTGCCTTCCGCCAGCTCGGGGCCCGGGTCAGCGGGTACGACTGGCGGCGCCTGCCGTCGCTGCGCCGCCGGGCCGAGGCGGCCCAACGGGCGGCCCGGTCCGGCCAGTTGGACGTGCTGGTCGGCTGCGACCTGCGGTTCTGGCACGAGGCCGGGGCGCTGCTCGACAACACCCGGATCTCCGGCTACCTGGGCTGGCTGCGGGTGCAGTCCTGGATGTTCGCGGCGCCCTACCTGCGGGCCGCCGGGGAGCTCGAGGAGGTCTGCTGGGACCGGCACCCGGAGCTGGTGGACCGGATCGAGGCCCGGGACGTCTCCGGGGCGCACCGGGTGGTGAACGAGTACAACCTGTTCACGGTCGAGCTGCTGGCCAGGCTGACCGGCCGCCCGCTGGAGTCGGTGGCGGTGCTGCCGCTGCTCCGCAGCTCGGTGGAGCCGGTCGTGGAGACCGTCGCGGAGCCGGTCAGGCCCGCGTCGGCGGACGAGATCGGGCTCGGGCTGGTGCCGCTGCCCCGGGCCGTCCCGCCCGGCCGCTTCGGCCGCCCGCGGCAGACCGAGGCCGGGGCCGGTACCGAGGAGCCGGTGGCGCAGTAGGGTGGGCTCTTCCCGTGTCCGCCCTCTGAGAGGAAGAGCCGGCCCATGGCCTGCGACCTCTGGCTCGTCCCGCTGGTGGACGTCCTGACGCACAGCCCCGAGAACCCGTTCCGGGACGACCTCGTCCGCTACAACGCGGCGCTGGCCGCGCACGGCCTGCCCGAGGTCCCGGTGTACCGGTACTCGCCGGAGCTCAGCGGCTCGGTGGAGCCGATCGCCGCCTTCGACTACGACTCGCTGCACTTCCTGAGGCGGGCCTACCTGTTGGGGCTGACCGGCTTCGCGATCGAGCCGGTGGACGCGCTCGGCGGTGACTACGAGCAGCTGTTGGAGATGTTCGAGTCGACGGCCGAACAGTCGCACCTGGTCTGGCACTTCGACCACGCCGGGGCGTACGTGCCGATCGACTTCCAGCTCCCGCTGGTCGCGGACGAGCTGCTGGCCTCGGGCGGCCCGCTCGGCTCCTCGTTCGGCCTGCTGCGCGAACTCCAGGCGGTGGCGCCGGTGTTGGGCCTCGATCCGCTGAACCCGCCGGCTCCGACCCGGCCGCTCGCGCCGACCGATCTGGAGCAGACCTTCGAGCCGCCGATCGACGACCAGCACCCGTTCGCCCGGGAGCGGCACGCCTGGGCGGGGCTGTACGCGGCGGCCACCCGGAGCGTCACCCAGGGCTCGATGATCGTCTTCGCCTGACGCCCGATCAGGGCTGATGGATCGTTTCTGCGGGACACCCGGCAGCCGGGCGTCCCGCGGGAACGAACGGCCTAGCGCAGCGGACCCTCCGGCGGACGCTGCCGCGGCATGGTCGGCCGGGTGCCCGGCGGCGGCAGGATCCGGACCTGGGCGCCGGCCCCGCTCTCGGTGCGGCCGCCCCACGGGCCGGGGGACTGGGTGGGCAGCTGGGTCATGGTGGCGCGGAACTCCAGCATCCACTCCGAGGTCTCGCCCCGGACCACGTCCGAGACGTCCTCGCAGAACCGGCGCAGCACGCCGAGACAGCGCTCGGCCGCCTCGCCCGCCGTCCCCTCGGTGGGGCCGAGCACCTCGCGCACGCACTCCGAGGCCCAGTCGAACTGGAACGCCTCCAGTCGGCGCTGCAGTGCCTGGGCGGTGCTGACGTCCCGCATCCAGCCGGAGGTCTGGCCGAACGCCCGGTCCACCCCGAGGCAGGCGGCGGAGAGCGCCAGGCCGACGTACCCCCAGCTCGGCGAGGCCCAGGAGACCCCGCTGAGCGAGAGCAGCGGCGCGGTCGCCCCGGCCACCGCGAACCCGGCCGCGCCGAACCGCAGCAGCCTGGCCCAGCGCCGCTTCCAGACCCGGTCCCGGCGGTACCAGTCGATCGCCTCGACGGCCCGCTCCTCGGACCAGCGGTAGAGCTCCTCCAGCCGCTCGGCGGGCTCCCCCCAGTCCCCGAGCGGGAACTGGCGGGCACTCAGATCGGTGCGGCGGCGGGTGGGGGTCCGTGCGGCGGAGGCCGCGACGGGCTGGTCCTCCTCACCGACTTCCTTGCCCCAGGGGCTCTCCTCGGGCTGCATTTCCGGCTGGCTCACCTGTGGGGCTCCCTGTGGCGGGCGGACTGCTGAGGCCCTGGCGGGTACCGGGCCTGACGGTGCGTCGAGCGGCCAGTGTTCCGGACACCGGCCAGATGTGACACTTCGTCGGACGGTCGGCACCGCGAGCGGTGTGGGTCGCCCATGGTGTCGTGCAACGGTGACGGCCGGTGCTCGTCCAACAGCACTTCTTACCGCCAAATGGCTGACCGTGGGGCCGCTTCGGCAGCGATCGTTATCGGAATTCACCCCATCAAGCCGAGGTGGGAGAGTTGCGGCGGTCGGCGAGATTTCACCCTTCCGAGCGAGCCCGTCCGGTCCCGTCACCCTGACCCGGCCACTCTGCCCAGTCCCGTTCGGCGCAGGGCTTGGAGCATCCTCCAGTTTCGTCCGTCCACCGACGAGCTCGGTTGGAGGTTCCGACGGGCCCAGCGACCGGTGCGATCCGGCCACCGACTACCCTTCAGAGCGTGAAGGTCCTCGTCATCGGCGGCGGCGCCCGCGAACACGCCCTGTGCCGCTCTCTGTCCCAAGATCCCGCCGTCTCCGAGTTGCACTGTGCCCCGGGCAACGCCGGGATCGCACAGGTGGCGACGGTCCACCCGGTCGACCAGCTGGACGGTGCGGCCGTGGCCGCGCTGGCCCGGCGGCTCGGCTCCGAACTGGTCGTGGTCGGCCCGGAGGCCCCGCTGGTCGCGGGCGTCTCGGACGCCGTCCGGGCGGCCGGCATCCCGGTCTTCGGCCCGTCCGGGGAGGCCGCCCAGCTGGAGGGCTCCAAGGCCTTCGCCAAGGACGTGATGGCCGGCGCCGGCGTGCCGACCGCGCGCTCCTACGTCTGCGTCACCGAGGCCGAGGCGGTCGAGGCGCTGGACGCCTTCGGCGCCCCGTACGTGGTGAAGGACGACGGCCTGGCGGCCGGCAAGGGCGTGGTGGTCACCGAGGACCGCGCCGAGGCGCTGGCCCACGCGCTCGCCTGCGACCGGGTGGTGATCGAGGAGTACCTGGACGGTCCCGAGGTCTCGCTGTTCGCGATCACCGACGGCGTCACCGTGCTGCCGCTGGTGCCCGCGCAGGACTTCAAGCGCGCGCTGGACGGCGACCAGGGCCCGAACACCGGCGGCATGGGCGCGTACTCGCCGCTGCCGTGGGCCCCCGAGGGTCTGGTGCAGGAGGTGCTGGAGACCGTCCTGCAGCCGACCGTGGACGAGCTGCGGCACCGGGGCACCCCGTTCTCCGGCCTGCTCTACGCCGGCCTGGCGCTCACCTCGCGCGGCACCCGGGTGATCGAGTTCAACGCGCGCTTCGGCGACCCGGAGACCCAGGTCGTGCTGGCTCGGCTGCGCACCCCGCTGGCCGGCGTCCTGTTGGCCGCCGCCAACGGCACCCTGGACACCCTGGAGCCGCTGCGCTGGGACGAGGGCGCCGCGGTCACCGTGGTGATCGCCTCCGAGGGCTACCCGGCCGCCCCGCGCACCGGTGACCCGATCGAGGGCCTGGCCGAGGCTGAGGCCGAGGGCGCGTTCGTGCTGCACGCCGGCACCGCGACCGGCCCGGACGGCGAGGTGCTCAGCGCCGGTGGCCGGGTGCTCTCGGTCACCGCGGCCGGGGCCGACCTGGCCGAGGCGCGCGAGCTGGCCTACCGGGGGGTCGCCCGGATCTCGCTCAAGGGCGGGCAGCACCGCACCGACATCGCGCTGAAGGCGGCGCGGTAGTCCGGACCGTTCCACGAGGGCGCTGCGACCGGGTCATCCCACCGGACGCAGCGCCCTCCGGCGTTGTCGGGCACCAGTCGCCACACCGGTCGGCGGCAGGATTCCAGTCCTTCGGGTGATCCGGTCGCCATCCGGCTGACGTGACCGGGCCCCGGGTCGTAGGGTGCGCTGGATCGCGTCGGCGGGCTGCCCGCCGGTGCGGCCGCCGCCGGGTGCCCTGGCGCGGCCGGGGGGATGCTGTCGGTGGCGCTCGGTCCGGCCGTCGTGTCATCAGGACGGGTGGAAACGGTACCGATCCGGAACGCCCGCCCACGGGCAGGCGTCAGAACTGTCAGAAGTGCCATGCACGATGCACAAGCGGGGCCGACGTCCGTCGTCCTCCGTTCGGATACTGATCATTTCGAGTCGGCTCGGGTGTCCGGGTCGTGGCCGGCCTCCCGGTAACCGGAGGGCGCCGCGAGCCGTGGACGCCGGCTCCGAAGGGGGTGCCGCGCCGTATGGCCGCTGTCGACGCAGCCCGCGCACGTGCCCAGGCCGTGCTCCGGGTCCGCGGGCGGGCGCTGGGTGTCGCCGCGCTGCCCGCCGCACTCGCGGTGGTGCTGTTCGCGGGCCGGTTCACCGGCCGGATCGGTGCCCCGGGCGCCGACGACGCGGCGGCCTGGGACGCGGCCCGCTGGGTGGTCGGCGGCTTCGCCGTCCTGGTGCTGCTCGCCACCTGGCTGGTGGCCAGGACGTACGCCAGGGCGGTGCCGCCGCGCACGCCCGCGGTGCCGGTCGCGGAGTCCGCCGCCCCCGAGCTCTACCGGCAGATCGGCGAGCTGGCCGAGCGGCTCGGGGTGCCCGCCCCGTCCGGGATCGCGCTCACCCCCGACTGCGACAGCTGGCTGGAGGAGGTGCACCGGACCAGCCGGCGGCGCTCGGCGGGCCGGGCCGCCCCGGTCGCCGGGGAGGTGCTGTCCGGCGCGCCCGACCGGGCTTCGGAGCCCGCGCCGGTGCTGGTGATCGGCTCGCCGTTCCTCTGGTGGATGCGGGCCGGCGAGCTGCGCGCCCTGCTGGCCCCGGTGGTCGCCGGTACGGCGGCCGCGGCCGACCCGGAGATCGCCGCCGCCCGGCGCTTCCTGCGCGGCCTGGACGCCTCGCTCGGCGAGCCCCGGCGCGGGCCCGCCGCCCTGCTGGACCGGCTCACCAAACTGCTGCTCGGCGCCTGCCGGGAGCACTCGGCCGAGCTGGAACGGGCGGTCGCGGCGGCCGCCTCCGAGCAGGCCAAGTCGGTCGACTACGGCCTGCGGATCGCCGCCCAGGAGCAGGTCGGCCTCGCCTACGCGGGGTGGGACAGGCTGCTCACCCGGGTCGCGCTGCCCGCCTGGCGGCTCGGCCGCCACCCGGCCCACCTGAACGCGGGGGTGGTCTCCGCGCTCACCGAGCTGTCCCGCCGGGACCGACTGGCCGACGGGTACGGGACGCGGCTCGGCGACCGGCCCGCCTGTGACCTGCTGGAGGAGCCGGGTTCGGTGGACGCGGCGGTGTCGCTGCTGGCCGCCGAGGTGCTGTTCGGGGAGCCGTTCGGCACCGCGGGCACCGGCTGGCGGGAGCTGGACTGGGCCGACTACCCGGCCGAGGTGGTCGAGCTCGGCTGGCGCGGCCAGGCCGCGGCGCTGCGCGCCGTGCTCGGCGAGGGGGCGCCCGAGGACGCCGCCCCCGCCCTGCAGCTGGTGCTGGCCCGGCTCGCGGACGGCGGTGGCGAGCCCCTGGCCGCAGCACTCGCCGCCCACCTGGCGCGCGCCGCGCAGATCGCGCCCCCTCTTCAAGTGGTCCGCAGCGGGCGGGACTTGCTGGTCGACCACGTCACCGCGCTGGTCTGCCTGGCGGCGCTGGACACCGGCCTGGGCCGCCCCGGCATGGACTGGCTGGACGGCCCGGTGCTGCTGCTCGGCGGCACCCGGCGCCCTGAGCTGGGGGCGCTGGTGGCCGACGCGGTGGAGCAGGGCAAGGACGCCCCGTTGCGTTCCTGGCTGGAGGCGGCCGGGCTGCGGTTGGCGGGTCCGGTCCGGCTCTGACGGCCCGTCGGCTCGCTCCGAGGACGAACCAAATTTCAACAATACTTGTTGCTACGGTGGGGTGACGCAGCGCCAGCACTGTGGTGTGCTGGACCGCACGCACATCCGCTTGGCACATGCCACCGGGGGCCGAGTCGGGCCGGTGCGAGTGTGGGAGGGGCGCGTGGGGACGGAACTCAACCGCCGCTGGGAGTCGGGCACGCTGAAGCACGGTGTCTCCGACCCCTTCGGCCAGGGCCCACTGCCGTGGCTGCGGAGCCCGGACCAGTACGTGGCCGGCATCGAGGGCGCGGTCCCGTGGTACGTCAGCCTGGACGCGCCCGGCCAGCTCCCGGCGGGCGTGCCCCGCCCCAGGCCGCCGGTCGGCACCCCGGCCAACTCCGACGACGTGCAGCAGCAGATCAAGGGCTTCGCCTCGGCCGGAGTGATCCGCCCCGGCGGCTCGATAGACCTGCGGGTCACGGTGAACCCGCCGCGCGAGTTCACCGTGGACGTCTACCGGATCGGCCACTACGGCGGCGACGGCGCCCACCACATGACGTCCAGTCCGCTGATCGCCGGGCTGGCCCAGCCCGCCCCGCTGGTGGTCGGCCGCACCGTCTCCTGCCACCACTGGTGGCAGTCCTGGCGGCTGCACGTCCCGACGCACTGGCGCCCCGGCGCGTACGTCGCGGTGCTGACCACCGCCGACAACCTGCACCGCAGTCACATCCCGTTCACCGTACGGGACTTCGACGAGCAGACGCACCCCGCCGAACTGCTGCTGGTGATCCCGGACGTCACCTGGCAGGCGTACAACCTGTTCCCTGAGGACGGGCAGACCGGCGCCAGCCTCTACCACGCCTGGGACGGGGCCGGTGGGCTGCTCGGCGAGCAGGAGGCGGCCGTCACGGTCTCCTTCGACCGCCCGCACGCGGGGGCCGGGCTGCCGCTGCACGTCGGCCACGCCTACGACTTCATCCGCTGGGCCGAGCGGTACGGCTACGACCTCGCCTACGCCACCGCGACCGACCTGCACGCCGGGCTGGTCGACCCGGGGCGGCACCGGGCGCTGATCTTCCCCGGCCATGACGAGTACTGGTCCGAGCCGATGCGGCGGGCCGCCGAACAGGCCAGGGACGGCGGCACCTCGCTGGTCTTCCTGTCCGCCAACACCATGTACTGGCGGGTCGACCTCACCCCCAGCCCCGCCGGTGAGCCCAACCGGCTGCTCAACTGCCGCAAGCGCCAGCGCCTGCACCCCGGCCACCCGGCGGCCGGGGCGGCGGGCAGCCAGAGCGCGCTCTGGCGGGACGCGGCCGAGCCCGAGCAGCACCTGCTCGGCGTCCAGTACGCCGGCCGGGTGCCCACCCCGGTGCCGCTGGTGGCCCGGAACACCGGCCACTGGCTCTGGGAGGGCACCGGCCTGCACGAGGGCGAGGGACTGGCCGGCCTGGTGGCGGGCGAGGCCGACCGCTACTACCCGAAGGTCGCGCTGCCCGAGCACACCGAGCGCACCCTGCTCGCGCACTCCCCGTACCGGGACACGGCCGGCCGCACCCGGTACCAGGAGACCTCGCTCTACCGGGCGCCCAGCGGCGCGTACGTCTTCGCGGCGGGCACCTTCGCCTGGTCACCCGCGCTGGACCGGCCCGGCCACACCGACGAGCGCGTCCAGCGGGCCACCGCCAACCTGCTCGACCACCTGTGCAAGGAGGGATCCGGCGGCGCATGAAAGACTCGGTGCCCAGAGCCCCCCATTCTCTGAGGACTGAGACGACCTTGAGCGGATTTGTCACCAAGCCCGAGCCGGTCCAGGTACCTGGTCTGGAACACCTGCACACCGGCAAGGTGCGCGACCTCTACCGGGCCGCCAACGGCGACCTGGTGATGGTGGCCAGCGACCGGACCTCCGCCTTCGACTGGGTGCTGCCGAACGAGATCCCGGACAAGGGCCGGATCCTCACCCAGCTCTCGCTCTGGTGGTTCGAGCGGATCGCCGACATCGTGCCCAACCACGTGATCTCCACCGAGGTCCCGGCAGGGGCGCCCGCCGACTGGAAGGGGCGCACGCTGATCTGCCGCGCCCTGGAGATGGCCCCGGTCGAGTGCGTGGCCCGCGGCTACCTGACCGGCTCCGGCCTGAAGGAGTACCGCGCGGACCGCACGGTCTGCGGCATCGCCCTCCCGGAGGGTCTGGAGGACGGCTCGGAGCTGCCCGCCCCGATCTACACCCCCGCGCTCAAGGCCGAGGTCGGCGAGCACGACGAGAACGTCCCCTACGAGGAGACCGCCCGCCGGCTCGGCGCCGAGCTGGCCACCACCCTCCGGCAGACCACCCTCGCGGTGTACGGCCGGGCCCGGGACATCGCCCGCGAGCGGGGCATCATCCTGGCCGACACCAAGTTCGAGTTCGGGCTGCTGGACGGCGAGTTGGTGATCGGCGACGAGGTGCTGACGCCGGACTCCTCGCGCTTCTGGCCCGCCGACCAGTGGGAGCCGGGCCGCGCCCAGCCCTCCTTCGACAAGCAGTTCATCCGCGACTGGCTGGCCTCCCCGGAGTCCGGCTGGGACCCCAGCGGCGAACTCCCGCCGCCGGCGCTGCCCGCGGAGATCGTCGCGGCCTCCCGCGCCAAGTACATCGAGGCGTACGAGCGCCTCACCGGCACCGCTTGGCAGTAGGGCAACCACCAGGGGCTCGGGGAACTGCGACGCCGACCTCGGGCATGGTGATCCGTGCGTAGGTGGTCGGGCACTTTTGCTTTTTGACCCGAACGCCAGATCTCGTCGCCGTTCCCCGAGCCCCTGGACAGTGCAACTTATCCTTCAGATCCAGCCGTGTTCGCGGGCGATGCGGACGGCTGCGTGGCGGTTCTCCGCGCCGAGTTTGGTGGCGGCGGCCGAGAGGTAGTTGCGGACGGTGCCCGCCGAGAGCGAGGCGCGTTCGGCGATCTCGGCGATCGAGGTGCCGTGCGCGGCGAGCTCCAGGACGTCGGTCTCACGGGGCGTCAGGGGGCTCTCGCCGGCGGCGATGGCGTCGGCGGCCAGCTCGGGGTCGACGTACCGCCCGCCGGCCCGGACGGTGCGGATGAGGCCGGCCAGGTCGGCGGCGGAGACGGTCTTCGGGAGGAAGCCCCGGACCCCGACCTCCAGGGCGCGCTTGAGGTAGCCGGGGCGCCCGTGCCCGGTGACGATCATGGTGCGGCAGTCCGGCAGGACCCGCCGCAGCTCGGTGGCCACCTCGATGCCGTCCATCCCGGGCATCTGGAGGTCCAGGACCGCGACGTCAGGCCGGTGCGCCTTGGCCATCGCCAGCGCCTCCGGGCCGGTGGCGGCCTCGGCCACCACGGAGATGTCGTCCTCCAGGGCGAGCAGGGCGGCCATCGCGCCCCGGATCAGGTGTTCGTCGTCGGCGAGCAGGATCCGAATGGTCATCCGGCGGAGACCTCCATCGAGAGGGCGGGTGCGGTCAGGGGGAGGTCCACCGTGAGCCGGAACCGGCCGGGGCCGGCCGGGGGAGTGCGGAGCGTGCCACCGTACACGGCCAGACGTTCGGTCAGGCCGGTCAGGCCGGTGCCGCCGACGCCGGGCTGATCCTCCGTCACGCCGTCGTTCTCGATCTCCAGCAGGGCCTGGCCGCCGCCGACCCGGAGCCGGATCAGGCAGCTGGTGGCCTCGCTGTGCCGGAGCACGTTGGTGGTGGCCTCACGGACCGCCCAGCCGAGCACCGACTGTGCGGTGACCGGGAGTTGGTCGACGCTGCCGAGTTCGACCTCGCAGGCCACGTCGGCCGCGCGGAGCACCGAGCGGGCGCCGGTGAGCTCGGCGTGCAGGTCGGCGGTGCGGTAGGCCCGGACCACGTCACGGACCTCGCGCTGGGACTCCTGGGCGATCCGCTGCACCTCGGTCATCTGGTCGGCGGCCTCCGGGCGTCCCCGGCGGGCGAGTTGGGCGGCCAGTTCGCTCTTCAGCGCGATGGTGGTGAGGTTGCGGCCGAGCACGTCGTGCAGGTCGCGGGAGAACCGCAGCCGCTCCTCGGCCACCGCGAGCCGGGACTGGGTCTCCCTGGCCCCGTCCAACTCCCAGACCACGCCCGCCAGCCAGGCCGAGGAGCGGCAGGTGGCGGCGAACAGCAGGCAGGACAGCGCGACGCCGGCCAGCACCCCGAGGGCGGTCCCGACCGAGAAGCCGCCCAGCAGCAGGGCGGGCAGTACCAGCAGCAGGACGGTGCCACCGAGCGCGGCGGACTGCCGGTGCGGCAGGGCCACCGTGACCGGGCCGAACCAGAACATCAGCAGCAGCGGGGTCATCGACGCCCCGGACGCGTCGTCCCCGGCGGTGAGCACCACCCCCCAGACGCCGGCCAGCGCCACCGCGGTGGAGACGGCGAGCAGCGGGACGGGGCGTGACCGGCGGCCGAGGAAGTGGGCCAGTGCGGCCCGCACCAGCATGACCGAGAGGACCGTTCCGGTCAGCGAGGCGAGTGCCAGCACGCGCAGGGTCGCCACGGACAGCTTCTCGGCCTGGCCGACGGCGGTGCCCAGTACGGCCAGCGGTTCGACGGCGACCGCCAGGTAGAGCGACCAGCGGACGTACAGCTCGGTCCGCTGCGGTTTGCCCTGAGCCTGCCAGCGGCGCAGCGGGTGTTCCACGTGGTCTCCTCGGATGGCGGCGGGTGCTGCAGTCTTCTTATCAGTCAGCGTCGGGGCTCCCAGCGGAACCAGCGGTTGGTGGCCCAACCGACGGCGGCGGTCCAGGTCACCGCGAGGGCGAGCATCGGCAGCGCCTCCGCCCAGCTGGCGACGAAGCCGACGGCGGGGGCCGAGCCCTCGGTGCCGAACCAGCCGAGCCGGATCAGCTGGAAGGCGGGGGTGGTGGGCAGCAGCCGGAAGACGCCGGCGAGCTGGTCGGGCATCGTGTCGAGCGGGATGATCAGGCCGGAGCCGAACTGACTGAGCAGCAGCACCGGCAGAGTGGTGATCCCGGCGCTCTCCACGGTCTTGGTCACCACACTGGAGAGGGCGGCCAGCCCGACCAGTACGGCGATCAGCAGGGCGAGCCCGAGCAC
Source organism: Kitasatospora gansuensis (assembly GCF_014203705.1). Classification (NCBI taxonomy): domain Bacteria; kingdom Bacillati; phylum Actinomycetota; class Actinomycetes; order Kitasatosporales; family Streptomycetaceae; genus Kitasatospora; species Kitasatospora gansuensis. The sequence goes on along the minus strand of NZ_JACHJR010000001.1, from coordinate 3,745,837 downwards.
CACCAGCACCGGATTGACCGGCATCCGCAGGTCCAGGCCGACCGCCCCGGCGCCGCACAGCACCACGCTCAGCAGCACGGCCAGGCTCACGGACGGTACGGCGGTGCCGGCCAGGATCTCCAGGTCGCGGGCCTCGCCGGTGCGCAGCCGCTTGAGCACCAGCTCGCCGCGCCGGGCGACGTACGCGGCGGTCAGGTTGTAGTAGACGACGAACATCGGGATCAGTCCGAGCAGTCCGCTGACCAGCAGGCCGCCGGTGCTGATCCCGGGGAAGTCGGCGGCCTGCTGCTTCATCGGCTCGGCCAGCGCGACCACCAGCAGCGGCGGCAGCGCCAGCGCGGTGAACAGGGCGGTCCGGTTGCGCAGCAGCAAGGTGGTCTCGGCGCGGCCGAGGGCGAGCAGGCGGCTGGTGGCGGTGGTCATCGGACGGCTCCGGTCGGCTCAGGGGTGGACGGGGTGGCGGCGACGGCGAGGAAGGCTTCCTCCAGCGAGGCGCTGCGGGCGTCCAGCGCCCCGAGCGGCACCTCGTGCCGGGCGGCCCAGCCGAGCAGCTCGGTGAGGGTGGACTGCAGGGTCGGGGTCCGGACGGTGATCCGGCGGCCCTCGGCGGTGACCTCGGCGCCGGGCAGGGCGGGCAGCTCGACGGTCTCGAACGGGCCGCTGCGCTCCGGGAGTTCGAAGGCGATCCGGGACGGGCGGCCGGCGATCACCTCGGCCACGGTGCCCTCGGTGACGATCCGTCCGGCGTGCATGATGGCCAGCCGGTCGGCCAGTTCCTCGGCTTCTTCGAGGTAGTGGGTGGTGAGCAGCACGGTGGTGCCCTCGGCGCGGAGCTCGCGGACCAGCCGCCAGGTGGCGGCCCTGGCCTCCGGGTCGAGGCCGGTGCTGGGCTCGTCCAGGAAGAGCACCTCGGGGCGGCCGAGCAGGGCCAGCGCGAGGTCGAGCCGACGGCGCTCGCCGCCGGAGAGCTGCTTGACCCGGACGGTGCGCCGGTGCAGCAGGCCGACCAGGTCGAGCGCCTCGTCCACCGGGCGGGCGTCGGTGGTCATCCCGGCCCAGGCCCGGCCGGTCTCGGCGACGGTCAGTTCGGAGGGGAAGCCGCCCTCCTGGAGCATGATCCCGATCCGCGGCCGGACGGCGGCCCGCTCCCGGTAAGGGTCGTGCCCGAGCACCCGGATCCGGCCCTCGGTCGGTGCGGCCAGGCCCTCGATCAGCTCCATGGTGGAGGTCTTGCCGGCGCCGTTGGTGCCGAGCAGGGCGAAGAGTTCGCCCCGGCGGACGGTGAGGTCGAGGCCGCGGACGGCGTCGAAGCCGGCCGGTCCTGCCGGGCCGTAGTGCCGGCGCAGGCCGGTGACCTCGATGACGGGTGGCTCGGTGCGGCTGTTGTCCATGCCCCAAGCCTCCCGGCGGGGCGGCCCGGTGGGCAGTGCGCGCCGTCACCGGTCGGGGCCGCGTTCACACGGGTCGGCGGTGACAAATGTCAGGGGTGCGCGGGCGGGTACGACGAAGGGCCCCCTCGATGAGGGGGCCCTTCAACTGAGCGGACGACGAGATTCGAACTCGCGACCCTCACCTTGGCAAGGTGATGCTCTACCAACTGAGCCACGTCCGCACGATCTTCGGTTATTTTACTGCGAGCGGACGACGAGATTCGAACTCGCGACCCTCACCTTGGCAAGGTGATGCTCTACCAACTGAGCCACGTCCGCACGATGCTTCTTGAAGCACCGGCCGCCTTCCGGTCTCCCGGGCTGGCGACAGAAAGAACTCTACCCCATCGGAACGAGTGGTCGCCCCACCCTTTCCGCCGGGGCGGTCGGGGCGGGGGCGACGAGCCGGTCGGGCCAGGTCAGTTGGCCTCGGCGAAGGACTCGTAGACGTGCTTGGGAATGCGGCCCCGGGCGGGCAGCTCCATGCCGCGGGACTGGGCCCAGGCGCGCACGGCGGCCGGGTCCGGGGTGAGCGCGGTGCGGCGGAAGGACTTTCCGGCGCGGCTCTGCCGACGGCCGGCCGCGACGAACGGGGCGAGAGCCTCCCGCAGCTTCTCCGCGTTGTCCAGGGACAGGTCGATCTCGTACGACTTTCCGTCCACGCCGAAGTGAACGGTCTCGGCGGCGGCGCCGCCGTCCAGGTCGTCGGAGAGCGTGACAACTACACGCTGAGCCATGGGTGTCGATCCTCTCGGGCAATTCGGCCGCCGGATGCGGGATGCGCCCGTGCGGCCCGATGTGCACCAGTCACGCGAGCGCTTACGGGCAGGCAGGAAGCCGCGCTGGATACGCAGCACTCGCCGTCACCGGTGGCCCTATTCTGCACCCAAAGCGGGCCGAAATCGAAGAGTCCTGCTTTCTTTTCCGGATATTCACGAGAGTTCGCCGGTGTGGGATAGCAGGTGATGTGGATGGTCGTTCTGTCCCGTAGTGCCGGTATTCGGGCGTTCCAGAAGCGACTGCGGAATCCGTCGTAAACAGGGGTGGGCGCGGGTCGTGAGCAGGGCGGAACCCTTGGGGCGTAAGGGTCATAGGTCTACGCGCGTCGCCTTCTCCGGACCCGGCCCGGCCAGCAAAGTCGCCCGAATGCCCCGGTAGTCTGGAGGTCCCCCGCCTCACGCACCACACCACCGGGAGTGCCAGTGGCTCGCGTCGTAGTCGACGTCATGCTCAAGCCCGAGATCCTCGACCCCCAGGGCCAGGCGGTGCAGCGTGCACTGCCCCGGCTTGGGTTCGCCGGGATCGCCGATGTCCGTCAGGGCAAGCGATTCGAACTGGAGCTGGAGGGTCCGGTCGACGACGCCGCGCTCGCCCGGATCCGGGAAGCCGCCGAGACCTTCCTCGCCAACACCGTGATCGAGGACTTCGTCGTCCGGATCGAGGAGGAGGGCAAGTGACCACCCGCGTCGGCGTCGTCACTTTCCCCGGTTCCCTCGACGACCGCGACGCCCAGCGCGCGGTCCGCCTGGCCGGCGCCGAGCCGGTCGCGCTCTGGCACCGTGACAAGGATCTCCACCAGGTCGACGCGGTCGTCCTCCCGGGTGGATTCAGTTACGGCGACTATCTGCGCTGCGGCGCGATCTCCCGCTTCTCCCCGGTGATGGACACCATCATCGAGCAGGCGAAGCTGGGAATGCCGGTCCTCGGTATCTGCAACGGCTTCCAGGTGCTCTGCGAATCGCACCTGCTGCCCGGCGCGCTCACCCGCAACGACTCGCTGCACTTCGTCTGCCGCGACCAGAAGCTGCGGATCGAGAACACCGGGACCGCCTGGACCCGGGATTACTCCGCCGGTCAGGAAATCGTCGTCCCGCTGAAGAACGGCGAGGGCCGCTTCGTCGCCGACGAGCACGTGCTGGACCAGCTCGAGGCGGAGGGCCGGATCGTGGCCCGCTACCTCGACGTCAACCCGAACGGTTCGTACCGCGACATCGCCGGCATCACCAACGCGGCCGGCAACGTCGTCGGCCTGATGCCGCACCCGGAGCACGCGGTCGAGCCGCTCACCGGCCCGACCACCGAGGGCCTGGGCTTCTTCACTTCCGTCCTCAAGCAGTTGGTGAACGCCTGATGACTCTCGACACCGTCAAGAACGCCGAGCAGACGCCCGAGGCCGACCAGCCCTGGTCCGAGCTCGGCCTGAAGGCCGACGAGTACGCCAGGATCCGGGAGATCCTCGGCCGCCGCCCCACGGGTGCCGAGCTGGCGATGTACTCGGTCATGTGGTCGGAGCACTGCTCGTACAAGAGCTCCAAGGTGCACCTCAAGCAGTTCGGCGAGAAGAAGCCGGACAGCGACGCGATGCTGGTCGGCATCGGCGAGAACGCCGGTGTGGTGGACGTCGGTCAGGGTTACGCGGTGACCTTCAAGGTCGAGTCGCACAACCACCCGTCGTACATCGAGCCCTACCAGGGCGCGGCCACCGGCATCGGCGGCATCGTCCGCGACATCCTGGCGATGGGCGCCCGCCCGGTCGCCGTGATGGACCCGCTGCGGTTCGGTGCGGCCGACCACCCCGACACCCGGCGCGTGCTGCCCGGGATCGTCGCGGGCATCGGCGGCTACGGCAACTGCCTGGGCCTGCCGAACATCGGCGGCGAGGTCGTCTTCGACGCCTGCTACCAGGGCAACCCGCTGGTCAACGCGCTCTGCGTGGGCGTCATGAAGCACGAGGACATCCACCTCGCGCAGGCGTCCGGCGCGGGCAACAAGGTCATCCTGTACGGAGCCCGTACCGGTGGCGACGGCATCGGCGGTGTCTCGGTGCTGGCCTCCGAGACCTTCGACGCGACCGGCCCGGCCAAGCGCCCGGCCGTCCAGGTCGGTGACCCGTTCCAGGAGAAGCTCCTGATCGAGTCCACCCTGGAGATCTTCGCCGAGAAGCTGGTGCTGGGCATCCAGGACCTCGGCGGCGCCGGACTCTCCTGCGCCACCTCGGAGTTGGCCTCGGCCGGCTCCGGCGGCATGCGGATCGAGCTGGACACCGTACCGCTGCGCGACAACACGCTCTCGCCCGAGGAAATCCTCATGAGCGAGTCGCAGGAGCGCATGTGCGCGATCGTCGAGCCCGGCAAGGTCGCCCGCTTCCTGGAGATCTGCGAGAAGTGGGACGTCATCGCCACCGTCATCGGTGAGGTGACTGAGGGCGAGCGGCTGGAGATCTTCTGGCACGGCGAGCTGGTCGTGGACGTCCCGCCGCGTTCGGTCGCGCACGACGGCCCGACCTACAACCGCCCGTACGCGCGGCCGAGTTGGCAGGACGCCCTGCAGGCGGACGCGCCGACCGCCGAGCGCCTCGCGCGGCCGTCGAACGGCGAGGAGCTGAAGGCCGCGCTGCTGGCCGTCGCGGGTTCGCCGAACCAGGCCTCCAAGTCCTGGATCACCGACCAGTACGACCGCTACGTGATCGGCAACACCGTGCTGGCCACGCCCGAGGACTCGGGCATGATCCGGATCGACGAGGAGACCAACCTCGGCGTCTCGGTGGCCACCGACGGCAACGGCCGCTTCACCAAGCTGGACCCGTACACCGGCGCCCAGTTGGCGCTGGCCGAGGCGTACCGCAACGTCGCGGCCGGTGGCGCCAAGCCGCTCGCCGTCTCCGACTGCCTCAACTTCGGTTCCCCCGAGGACCCGGACGTGATGTGGCAGTTCGCCGAGGCGACCCGCGGTCTGGCCGACGCCTGCCTGGTGCTCGGCACCCCGGTCACCGGCGGCAACGTCTCGCTGTACAACCAGACCGGTGAGACCGCCATCCACCCGACCCCCGTGGTCGCGGTGCTCGGCGTGATCGACGACGTCACCCGGCGGACCCCGATCGGCTTCGCCGAGGAGGGCCAGCTGGTCTACCTGCTCGGCGACACCGCCGACGAACTGGGCGGCTCCGCCTGGTCGCAGGTCGCCCACAACCACCTCGGCGGCCTGCCGCCCAAGGTGGACCTGGAGCGCGAGCGGCTGCTCGGCGACATCCTGATCGCCGCCTCGCGCGACGGCATGATCGACGCCGCGCACGACCTCTCCGACGGCGGCCTGGCCCAGGCCCTGGTGGAGAGCTGCCTCAAGGGCGGCAACGGCGCGCGCCTGATCGTGCCCGCCGGTCTCGACCCGTTCGTGTTCCTGTTCTCCGAGTCCGCGGGTCGCGCCATCGTGTCGATCCCGCGCAGCGAGGAGCTCCGGTTCAACGACATGTGCGGCGCCCGGGGCCTGCCGGCCACCCGGATCGGCGTGGTGGACGGTGACACCCTGGAGATCCAGGGCCAGTTCACCGTCTCGCTGGCCGAGCTGACGGACGCGCACACCGGTGTGATCGAGGCACTGCTCGCCTGACGGTGTCTCAGTGGTTGAGGGGGCGGCCCGGTCGGGCCGCCCCTTCGCTGTACCCTCGCGGAATGGCGAACTCCGCGAACCGTCCCCGTAGTTACGACTCCGCCAAGGTGCGGTCCGCCCTGGCCGGGCAGGCCGAGGCGCTGCGCGGCGCGGTGCACGAGCTGTGCGCCCGCCCGGATGCCGCTTCGGTGCTCGAGCAGCCCACCCGGCTCGGCGACTGGAACGTCCGGCAGCTGATCGCGCACCTCGGCTTCTGTCTGGACTGGCTGCCCCGGCACCTGGAGCAGCCGGTGCCGGACGGCGCGCCGCTCTCGCTGCTGCAGTGGGTCGGCGTGACGAGGACCGCCGCCGCCGCGATCGACGCCGCCGTGCAGGAGCACGCGGAGGGCGCCTTCGCGGGTTCCCCGGCGGAGGTGGCGAAGGAGTTCGACCTCGCCTGCGACCTGCTGCTCGCGGCCCTGGAGCGGCCCGAAGTCGCCGACCCCGCACGGCGGTTCGTGATCCGGTTCGGGCCGATCCTGCTGACCGACTTCCTGGTCACCCGGCTGGTCGAGACGGTGGTGCACGCGGACGACCTGGCGGCCGCCCTCGGCCTGCCCGACTTCCCGCACGACCGTCAGGCCGTGGCCGCCGTCACCCGCCTGCTGGCGGACGCCTTCGCGGACCAGGTCCCCGGCGGTGCGGTCGAGCTGCGGATCCCGCCGTACGCGGTCGTCCAGGCCGTCCCCGGTCCCCGCCACACCCGCGGCACCCCGCCCAACGTGGTGGAGACCGACCCGCTCAGCTGGATCCGCCTCGCCACCGGCCGCACCGGCTGGGCCGACGTGGTCGACACGGCGGTGCACGCCAGCGGCGAGCGCAGCGACCTGGCGGAGTACCTGCCGATCATGGGCTAGCGAGCCGCTACGGCCGGGCGGGACCGCTGAGGTACTTCCCGGCCTCGGTGTACGGCCAGGCGTTCGAGACGCAGCCCTCCAGGCCGTAGATCTGCTGCATCATCGCGGGCGCCGGCTGCCCCGGGCCGGGGCAGCCCAGGTGGTTGCGGCCGATCCGGTGGCCGACCTCGTGGTTGATGATCAGGGCCCGGTACTCCTCGATCGGGCCGCTGAACTTCGGTGAACCGGTGTTCCAGCGCTTGACGTTGACCATCACCTGGCGGTCCACGTCGCAGTTCACCTCGCCGCCGGTGTCCAGCCCGGCCGTGGCGCAGATCTTGTCGACCACCTCGGGGGAGGCGATCTTCACCGTGAAGTCGTAGCTGCCGGAGGCCACCAGCTGGAACGAGTTCTTCCCGTCGGTGGTCCAACTCCGTTTGTCCGAGAGTATGTTCTGAACCTGCTTGGCGGCGGTCGCGGCGTCGATCCCGATGCCGTCCTCGACCTCCACCTTGTACTTGCGCAGGGTCTCGCCCTTGCCGACCACCGGACCGTTCGCCTGGACGGTGGTGAAGGTACCGCGCCCCTTCCCCTCGACCACCGGGGTCGGGGCCGGCGTCGGCGTCGCGGGTTCGGCGGGCGGGGGGGTGGTGGCGGCTGCGGGGGACTCGGCCGCCGGCACCGCCCTGGCCTGCGTGGTGGCCGCACCGGTCGGCGTCCCGGCGGAGTCACCGGTCAGCTTGTACACGGCGCCGCCGATCACCGTCAGCACCGCGACCAGCCCGACCCCGAACACCTGCCGCCTGCGCCGCAGCACCCGCTGCTTCCGCCGTCGCGCGCTGGCGGCACGCCGACGGCTCGGGGCGGGGGAGCTGCTGGGGTTGGCTCGCACTACGGAAGCTCTCTGGTCGGCCGGCAGAACTGACGCACTGTCGAGCAGGACGATACCCGTCGCCCCACCAGTTCCCTGGAACCGGGCCGAGCCCCGGGAACCCCGGCCACCCGGCGGCAGGGACACCGGATCTTCGCGCCGCCGCCCAACGGTCGTGGTTGACCCGGTCGGCTCGGCTGGCAGACTGCACGTATGAGTATTCACCAGAACCTCCTCGGCGGCCCCGAGCCGACCCGCCTGCCGGAGGACGAGCAGCCCTACCGGATGCTGGGTGAGGAGTCGGCCTCGCCGACCCAGGTCGCCGCGGCGTTCCCGACCTTCTCGCTGGCCTGGGCGATGCTGGCGGACGACGCGTTCGACGCCGGGCGGGTCGTCGAGTCGTACGCGTACGCGCGCACCGGGTACCACCGGGGTCTCGATTCGCTGCGGCGGGCCGGCTGGAAGGGCCACGGGCCGGTGCCGTGGGAGCACCGGGGCAACCGCGGCTTCCTGCGCTGCCTGGCCGGGCTCGCCCGGGCCGCCGAGGCGATCCAGGAGACCGAGGAGGCGGAGCGGTGCTGGACCTTCCTCAAGGACAGCAGCGCCGAGGCGTACGCGGAGCTGAAGCAGTAGCCCTCAGGACATGACGGAGCCCCCTCGACCGGGAAGGGTCGAGGGGGCTCCGTCGTACCGACTACCTGCTGCGCCGACTACTTGATGCGGGTACCCGCGGAACGCAGGGCCTGGGTCGCCTCGAGCACGCGGGCGGCCATGCCGGCCTCGGCCAGCTTGCCCCAGGTGCGCGGGTCGTAGGTGTTCTTCTTGCCGACCTCGCCGTCGACCTTCAGCACACCGTCGTAGTTGCGGAACATGTGGTCCGCGACCGGGCGGGTGAAGGCGTACTGGGTGTCGGTGTCGAGGTTCATCTTCACGACGCCGTTCTCCAGCGCGGTGGCGATCTCCTCGGCGGAAGAGCCCGAGCCGCCGTGGAAGACGAAGTCGAACGGGTCCGTCTTGCCGTACTGCTTGCCGATCGCGTCCTGCAGCTCGCGCAGCAGCTCCGGCTTGAGCACGACGTTGCCCGGCTTGTAGACGCCGTGCACGTTGCCGAACGAGGCGGCCAGCAGGTAGCGGCCCTGCTCGCCCAGGCCGAGCGCCTCGGCGGTGCGGACCACGTCGTTCACCGTGGTGTACAGCTCGTCGTTGATCTCGTGCGAGACACCGTCCTCCTCGCCACCGGTCGGGGTGATCTCGACCTCGAGGATGATCTTCGCGGCCTTGGCCTGGGCCAGCAGCTCCTGGCCGATCGCCAGGTTGTCGGCCAGGGTCTCGGCCGAGCCGTCCCACATGTGCGACTGGAAGAGCGGGTTCTGACCGTTCTTCACGCGCTCGGCGGAGATGGCGAGCAGCGGGCGGACGTAGCCGTCCAGCTTGTCCTTGGGGCAGTGGTCGGTGTGCAGCGCGACGGTGATGTCGTACTTGGCGGCCACGATGTGGGCGAACTCGGCGAGCGCGACGGCGCCGGTCACCATGTCCTTGTTGTGCTGGCCACCCAGGAACTCCGCACCACCGGTGGAGATCTGGATGATGCCGTCGCTCTCGGCCTCGGCGAAGCCGCGCAGCGCGGCGTGCAGGGTCTGGGTCGAGGTGACGTTGATCGCCGGGTAGGCGAACTTGCCCGCCTTGGCCCGGTCCAGCATCTCGTTGTAGACCTCGGGAGTTGCGATGGGCATGCGAATCCGCTCCTGTCGGTGCTCGGCGTACGGACGACCTGTCCGACGCTCGGTACGCCTTCGGTACGACGCGCGGTACCGGGAACGCCGACGCGGCTCTGCGGTGCGGCTGGTGGTACCTCGGTTCGACGGAGTCCGTCGCGGGTGCACTGAGGGTGGGCGCTACCGCGGGCCGGACACCTGTGCCATCTTCCCAGACTCCCGCCGCCGGACACCCCGCGGCCCGCTGGTTGGGACGGACGGGGGCGGGAGAGGGGCCCGGAGGCCCGGTACGAGAGGGACGTTGAGGCTGCGGTAAGGCCGGGGCGCTATCCTGCGCCCGTGGACTACAACCAGCTCGCCGTCAACCTGCTTGACGCCAAAGCCCTTGTCGCATCGGTGGGTGCGATCGGCATTCTGGCGATCATCTTCGCCGAGACCGGCCTGCTGGTCGGGTTCTTCTTCCCGGGCGACTCGCTGCTGATCCTGGCCGGGGTGGCCGCCTCCTCGGCCGCCTCCTCGGTGCTGGGCGAGGGCGCCCAGCTGTCGATCGCGCTGCTGCTGATCGGCGCGCCGGTCTGCGCCGTCGCGGGGGCCCAGCTCGGGCACTACTTCGGGGCCAAGGTCGGCCCACGGATGTTCGACAAGCCGAACTCGAAGATCTTCCGCCGCGAGTACGTGGTGAAGGCGGAGGAGTACTTCGAGAAGTTCGGCCCGGCCAAGGCCGTGGTGCTGGCCCGCTTCATCCCGATCGTCCGCACCTTCCTGAACCCGGTCGCGGGGACCCTGGAGATGCCGGCCAGGACCTTCTTCGTCTGGAACGTGGTCGGCGGCGTGCTGTGGACCGAGTCGATGCTGCTGATCGGCTACTTCACCGGTGCCCAGCTCGCGCCGGTGATCGACAAGTACCTGATCCCGGCGATGGCGCTGATCATCCTGGTCTCGGTGTCGCCGATCATCGTCGAGGTGCTGCGCGAGCGGAAGAAGAAGAAGGCCGAGGCCGTCGAGAGCGGCGAGCCGGTCGTCGGCGGCCGGCACCGCAAGGGCTGAGCCCGTACGAGCGCGCTGAAGGGGGCCCCGGGTGGGGCCCCCTTCAGCATGTCCAGGGCGGGAGATCCACGGCGGTACGTCTACGGCGTGACGATCGCGAAGTTCGGGTCCGGGGTGTCGAGCACGGCGAACAGCCGGGCCAGCGCCTGCGGGTCGCCGGACCGCTCGATCCCGTCCGGCTGCTGCCCGGCCAGCAGGCCGAGCAGCTGGGGCTTGGTCAGGGTCAGCGTCAGGTCGGCGCCGCCCGCGCCGAGCGGCTGTCCGGCCGGGGCGCTGCGGTGGGTCAGCGCACCGTTGGAGAGGGTGAGCCGCCAACCGCGCCGCTGGTCGGTGAGCAGCCAGTCGACGGTGAGCGGGGTGTCCCAGGCGCGCGGTCCGTTCACCCGGACCGCCAGCGAGTCGATCAGCTGATCGACCGTCAGGGCCATCGCCAGCTCGGGGTTGGCGGTCTCCAGCTCCACCGTGGCGGGGGTGCCGCGCAGTTCCATCGCGGCGGTCAGGTAGAAGTTCCGCCAGGTGCCGTTCTCGGCGCCGTGGCCGAGCCGGTCGTAGACGGCGGCCAGCGCCTCGCGCGCCCCGGTGTGCTCCGGGTCGGCGAAGACCGCGTGGTTGAGCAGGGTGGCGGCGAACCTGAGGTCGCCCTTCGTCACGAACTCCCGCGCCCTGGTCACCGTCGCGTCCGGGCCGCCGAGCAGCTCGACGTACCGGGCGGCTTGCTCGGCCGGCGGGTGCGGCCAGAGGTTGGCCGGGTTGCCGTCGTACCAGCCCATGTAGCGCTGGTAGACCGCCTTCACGTTGTGGCTGAGCGAACCGTAGTAGCCGCGCAGCGACCAGGTCTGCTCCAGGGCGGGCGGCAGGGTGATCTGCTCGGCGATCTCCGGGCCGGTCAGTCCGCTGTTCAGCAGGCGCAGGCTCTGGTCGTGCACGTAGGCGTAGAGGTCGCGCTGCTTGGTCAGGTACTCGCCGATCCGCTCCCGGCCCCAGGTCGGCCAGTGGTGCGAGGCGAACGAGACGTCGGTGTGCTCGCCGAACAGCTGCCAGGCCTCGTCCAGGTAGTGCGCCCAGACCCGGGCGTCCCGGACCAGCGCGCCGCGCAGGGTCAGCACGTTGTGCATGTTGTGGGTGGCGTTCTCGGCCAGGCAGAGGGCGTTGCGCTGGGGGAAGTGGAAGTTCATCTCGGCCGGCGCCTCGGTGCCCGGGGTGAGGTGGAAGACGATCCGGACGCCGTCCACCACCTCCTCCTGGCCGGTCTCGGTGATGTCCACGGTGGGCGCGATCAGCGTGATGGTGCCGGTGGAGGTGGTCATCCCGAGCCCGCAGCCGATCTGGCCGTCGGGGGCCTTGGGCAGCTGGGCGCCGTACATGTAGACGGCCCGCCGGGTCATCGCGGTGCCCGCGTACACGTTCTCGCTGGCCGCGTGCTCCAGGAAGCCGGCCGGGGCGAGCACCGGTACCGGTTCGTGGCCGTGCGGGACGACGCCGCGGGCGCCGCCGAAGTGGTCGCCGTGCGAGTGGGTGTAGATCAGGCCGGTGACCGGGCGGTCGCCCCGGTTGCGGCGGTACAGCGCCAGTGCGGCGGCGGCGGTCTCGGCGGAGATCAGCGGGTCGATCACGATCACGCCCCGGTCGCCCTCGACCAGGGTCATGTTGGAGAGGTCCAGGCCGCGCACCTGGTAGATGCCCTCGGTGACCTCGAACAGGCCCTGTCGGGAGCTGAGTTGGCCCTGTCGCCAGAGGCTGGGGTTCGCGGTGTCCGGGCAGTCCTTCTGGAGGAAGGAGTACGCGTCGTTGTCCCAGATCACCCGGCCGCTCGCGTCGGTGACGATCGCGGGGTCCAGTGCCTCCAGGAAGCCGCGGTCCGCGTCGGTGAAGTCCTCGGTGTCTTCGAAGGAAGGAGTCGCCATGAGGGCGACCCTGCCATGAAATGTCCGCTTTTGCCGGATATGGCACGGCCCGGTGTTTCACGTGAAACACCGGGCCGTCAGCTGTCGGACCGTCAGAGACCGAGGTCGTCCAGGGTGTAGGCGGTGATGTACGGCAGACCGGTGGCCTCGATCGCCGGGGCGGCACCGCGCTCGACGATCACCGCGACACCGACCACCTCGGCGCCCGCCTCGCGGAGCGCCTCGACCGCGGTGAGCACCGAGCCGCCGGTGGTCGAGGTGTCCTCGACCGCCAGCACCCGGCGGCCCTTCACGTCCGGGCCCTCGATCCGGCGCTGCAGGCCGTGCGCCTTGCCCTCCTTGCGGACCACGAAGGCGTCCAGCTTCCGCCCGCGCGCGGCGGCGGCGTGCAGCATCGCGGCCGCCACCGGGTCGGCGCCCAGGGTCAGGCCGCCGACCGCGTCGAAGTCCAGCTCGGCGGCGGCGTCCAGCATGACCTTGCCGACCAGCGGCGCCGCCTCGGCGTCCAGCGTGATGCGGCGCAGGTCGACGTAGTAGTCGGCCTCCAGCCCGGAGGAGAGGGTGACCTTGCCGTGCACGACGGCCTTGTCCTTGATCTGCGCCAGCAGGGCGTCGCGGTCGTTGCTCATGGGCAGTCAGTCTACGGGCGAGCGGTTCAGCGCTTTCGCAGGGCGCGGACCAGCACTACCGCGCCGCCGATCAGCGCGACCCCGCCGCCGATCATCCACGGCAGTGCGGTGCGGTCGGACTGCGGCAGCTGCTCCGGGCCGCTCCAGCGGGTGGCGGCCCTGGCCCGGGCGCTGCGGGCGGGCAGCGCGGGGGCGTACCGGCCGCGCGGCGGCGCGTGGTCCACCTCCTCGGCGGAGCGGCCGACGATGCTGCGCCGGACCGGGGCGCTGCCGAGGTCGCCGGTCAGGTACTCCAGGGCCGGGTCCTCGGCGGCCGGCTGCCGGGTCGGTTCGGGCAGCTCGGCCGGCTCGGTCGGCGGGGTCGGCTCGTCGGCGAACGCGATCAGGTCGGCCAGATCATCGTCCAGGTCGCCGGGGAAGCCCGCCGTGTGGTCCTCCAGGTAGAGGATGGTGGCGGCCTCCGGTTCGGCGCCGCTCACCTCGGCCGCCAGGTCGTTGGCGAACCGGTCCAGCAGACGGCGACCCGCCGTGCCCAGCGCCACCGCGTCGAACTCGGCCAGCCGCCCGGTGGCGGTCAGGTCGGCGGTGAAGTGCAGCGCGCTGCTGGTGTCGTCCGCGCCGGGCTGCACCGAGAGCCGCACGGTCGCGGTCACCTCGCCGCTGCCCCGGGACTCCTGACCCTCGGCCAGTGCGGTCAGCACGCCCTCGCGGCCCTCGATCAGTGAGAGCACACCCTTGTACGTGATGGTCGAGCCACCGATCCGCAGCCGCAGCCGCCCGGCCAGCTCGTCACCGGCGGCCTCGGCCTCGATGCTCAGGCCGGGGACACTGCGCACCAGCAGATCCCGGTCCCGCAGCGCCTGCTGGACGACGGTGGCCGGCAGCTGGACGACAACCTCATGCTCCATGCCCGCGAGCCTACCGACCCGACCCCCGGACGGAGAGCATCCGGTCAGGTCGATCTGCTCCCGGGCCGTTCAGTCCAGCAGGCTGCGCGGCTCCGGCACCCGCTCGGGCCGCCGGGCGGCGAGCCGGTCGGCGGCGCCGAGCAGGCTCTCGGTGGTGAGCGAGCGGGTCGGGGCGGCCAGCGTCAGCCTCGGCGGGGTGCGGGCCGCCAGCACGAAGGTCTCCAGCTCGCGGGGCCCGGCCTGGCAGCTCCGGGGGCCGTCGGCGGCGGCGTACGGGACGGTCTGCAGGCCGACCGCCCGGACGGTGGCCTCGGTGGCCCAGACGTCGTCGGTGCGCACCGCCAGCCGGCCGCCGGGCGCCAGCGCCCGGGCCGCCAGGCCGTAGAACTCCCGGGAGTCGTACGGCAGTCCGCGCAGGGTGGAGAGCACCACGTCGTACGAGCCCGCGCCGCGCAGCCAGTGCAGCGGCTCGGCGGTCACCAGCCGGACCCTGGCGTCCTCCAGCGAGCGCCGGCTGAGCGCCGACAGGGCCGCGTCCCGGCGGACCAACTCCGGTACCGCCGGATCGAGTTCGACCACCGTGACGTCCCGGACCCCGGCCCGGCCGAGCACCTCGCGGAGCGCCATGCCGTCCCCGCCGCCGAGCAGCAGCACCCGGCCGACCGGGCCGGTGCCGAGCGCGGGGTGCACCAGGGCCTCGTGCTCCCGGTACTCGTCCGGGCCGCAGAGGGTCAGCCGCCCGTTCAGGTACAGCTCCAGCGGGGCGCGCTGCGGGGGCACCCTGGCCTCGGGTTCGCCCTCGCCGGTGGACCCGGCGAGCACGATCTCCTGGTGCCTGCTCTGGATCGCCAGCCGGACCTGGGCGCCGTACAGCGCGTTCCTGGCGGCCCGTTCGATCACGCCGGTGAAGGCGGCGGCCACCGCGAGCAGCACCAGGACCAGGCCGCAGCCGGCCCAGAGCAGCAGCCGGTTCCGGGGCGAGGGCTCGTCCCGGAACAGCCAGAGCACCACGGCGGCCCCGGCCACCGCGTTCACCGCGCCGGTCAGCAGCGCCCCGGTGGTCTGGCCGAGCAGCGGCAGCAGCAGGAACGGGAAGGCCAGCCCGCCGACCAGCGCGCCGACGTAGTCGGCGGCGAACAGGTCGGCGGCGGCCCGGCCCGCGTCTTCCCGGCGGATCCGCTGGATCAGGGTCATCAGCAGCGGGATCTCGGCGCCGATCAGCACCCCGATCACGAAGGTGGTGCCGACCACCCCGGCCATCGTGGCGCCGTACCGGTCCAGCCAGGCCCAGGCCGAGTAGAGCAGCAGCACGGAGAGCCCGCCGGTCAGCGCGAGCGCGCACTCGACCAGCGCGAAGGAGGTGGCGGGGCGGCGGGTGAGCCGCTTGGCGGAGAGCGAGCCGACACCCATCGCGAACACCATCACGGAGAGCACCACCGAGGTCTGGGTCATCGGATCACCGATCAGATGTCCACCCAGGGCCACCAGTTCGAGTTCGTACACCAGACCGCAGGCCGCGCAGACGAAGGCCGCGAGCAGCACCAGCAGCCGGGCCGGGCGGGCCCGGCCCCGGCCCGGCCGGCGGCGGTCGCGGCCGCCGCCGGGGCCCCGGGCCCGGACCGCGCGGGCCCCGATCCCGGCCAGCCCGGCCGGGTCCTCGGTGCTCGGCTGGACGGGCGGGCCCGCCGGATGGTTGATCACGAACAAACGCTAGGCGAGGTGGGTGGCCGACCGCTGCACCCATTCGACGGACAGGGCCGTGCACTGAATTGACGTTTCATCAACACGGGCTACCGCCACTCGGGTCCGGCTCGGACTGACTTCCGAAGACCGTCAGTGAGGACCGGGTGCAGACCAGCCGGCCCTCCTGCGGGTAGGCGTGCCAGGTCCGCCAGTTCACCCGGCGCTCGTCCCCGCTGGCGACCAGCGCGGTGAAGGCGCTCGGGTCGCCCGGGAACACCCCGGCCAGCGCGCTCGGATGGCCCTCGACCAGCGCCAGCAGCTCCTGCGCGCGGGCGGCGAAGACGTGCGGCGGCAGCTCCTCGATCCGGGCCGCGAACTCGTACTCCCAGCCGCCGACCTGCTCGGCCACCCGGGCGGGCAGCGGGGTGCGGCGGCCGGGCAGGCAGGCCACGGTCTCCAGGCACTCGCCGGGGCCGGCCGCCAGGATCACCTGGTGGGAGGCGCCGAGCAGTCTGAGCTGCAGTGTCCCGCCGGAGAGCCGGTCGGTGCCGAGGCGGTCGAGTCTCAGGTCGCGCACCGCGAGCGCGGGCAGCGGACTGCCGCCCAGGCACCAGGCCAGGTCCCCGGCCCGGGTGTCCGTGTAGGAGGTCTGCAGTGTGGTGAGCATGCTGGGCTCCGCGTTTCAGCTCCGTGCGCGCCCGCCGTCAGCATCCGGCCCGGCACGGTGGCGGGGCTGTTCGAGGCTGTGCGGTCCCTGGCGCGGCCGACCGTGGAAGGAAGGATTCCGGCTGGAGATTCAGCAGCAGAGAAGCACGAATTCTCCGGGTCCGTCAGGGATTTACCCAGCTTTGCCCGGCATTCACCGTTCCGGTAGCACTCTCCGCCTGGGTGTGATCGACCCGGTGCATGACTCTGTCCGGCGCGCGCCCCTCTCACCGGGGCGTGCGCCGTGCACCACCGTCGTACGCCGGGGTGCGCCCGGCGGCGGCAGCCGGGCCGGGGTCAGAGCCGCCGGAGCCGGGTCACCGCCTCGGCCAGCACGTCGTCCCGCTTGCAGAAGGCCCAGCGGACCTGGCTGCGCCCGGCCTCGGTGTTGTCGTAGAACACCACGTTCGGGATGGCCACCACCCCGCAGCGCTCCGGCAGCTTGCGGCAGAACTCCAGGCCGTCGGTCTCGCCGAGCGGGGTGATGTCGGTGGTGATGAAGTACGTGCCCTCCGGCCGGAACACCTCGAAGCCGGCCGCCGCCAGGCCCTCGGCCAGCAGGTCCCGCTTGCGCAGGTGGTCGGCCCGCAGGGTGTCGAAGTAGCTGTCGGGCAGCCGCAGCGCGTCGGCGACGGCGTACTGGAACGGGCCCGCGCTGACGAAGGTCAGGTACTGCTTGGCGGTCCGCACCGCGGCCACCAGCTCCGGGGCGCCGGTCACCCAGCCGACCTTCCAGCCGGTGAAGGAGAAGGTCTTGCCGGCCGAGGAGATGCTCACCGTGCGCTCCCGCATGCCGGGGAGGGCGGCCAGCGGGTGGTGCGCGCCGGCGAACACCAGGTGCTCGTACACCTCATCGGTGATCACCAACAGGTCGTGCTCACAGGCGAGTTCGGCGATGCCCCGGAGCTCCTCCGGGGTCAGCACGGTGCCGGTCGGGTTGTGCGGGGTGTTGATCAGCAGCAGCCGGGTGCGCGGGGTGATCAGGGCGCGCAGCTCGTCCAGGTCGGGGCGGAAGCCGGGCGCCCGCAGGGTGAGCGGCACCCGGGTCGCGCCGGCCATCGCGATGCAGGCGGCGTAGGAGTCGTAGAACGGCTCCATCGCGATCACCTCGTCGCCCGGCTCCAGCAGCGCCAGCAGCGCGGCGGCGATCGCCTCGGTCGCCCCGGCGGTGATCAGCACCTCGGTGTCCGGGTCGTACGACAGCCCGTACCAGTGCTGCTGATGCTCGGTCACCGCCGCCCGCAGCTCCGGGATGCCGGGGCCCGGCGGGTACTGGTTGCCCCGGCCGGTCAGGACGGCGTTGGCGGCCGCCTCGGCGATCTCGCGCGGTCCGTCGGTGTCCGGGAAGCCCTGCCCCAGATTGATCGAACCGGTGGCGACGGCCAGCGCGGACATCTCCGCGAAGATCGTCGAACCCATGCCCGCCAGCCTGCGGTTCAGCAGCGGCCTCGTACCCATCCCGGCTCCTCAAGGTCGGTCGTCGGGGACCATCCTCCGGGCCGCCCGACCCGAGAACAAGTCCTGCTCGGCACCGGCGGGTTCGGCCTGCCTCGGCCCGGCGGAGGGCTCGGGTGCGGTCGGCTCGCGGAGCAGTGGGTAGGGGAGCGGGACCCGGATCGCCATCACCGGGTGGAGGTCGCGCCACCAGAGCACCAGCAGGTGGCGCAGGCGGCGGCCGAGCGCTTCGAGCGTGACCCGCATTGGTTCAGACCCCTCCCTCGACGCGCCGGGCGGCGCGAGCAGAAAAAACCTACGGGTAGGAATATTAATCTGCAAGGAAAATCTCACCTGCCGAGACCGTGGACCTGACGGGCCGTCGCCGACCTGCGCGGATGCCCACGGCCCGGTCGGCGGCGGCCGTCCGGCGGGCGGGACGGGTGTGGCCAAGTTGATTGAACCTGACATAGAGCCATGCTAAAAACCTTCTCGAAGGTTTTTTATCTGCCCCAGGTGCCACCAAGGGAGAAGATCGTGGACTTTGCCGTGCTGGGACCGGTCGAGGTGCGCGACGAGCAGGAAGACCTCACGCCTGCGGCCGCGATGCCCCGGCGGGTGCTCGCCACCCTGCTGCTGCAGGCCGGGCGGACGGTCTCCAACGCGACCCTGGAGGAGGAGCTCTGGGACGACGAGCCGCCGAAGCTGGCCAGGAAGACCATTCAGACCTACCTCTACCAGCTGCGGAAGGCACTCGCGGCGGGTCCGACCGGTGGCCGACGGCAGCTGCTGGAGACCCGCCCGAACGGCTACCGCATCCTGCTGGAGCCCGGCGAGCTGGATCTCCGGCTGTTCGAGCAGCGGGTCGGGGTGGGTCGGTCGGCGCTGGCCGAGGGCGACCACGCCCGGGCGGCCGCCGTACTGCGCGAGGCGCTGGGGCTGTGGCGTGGTGGCGCGCTCGGCGACCTGCCGCACGGGCCGGTGCTGGCGGCCGAGGCCGCGCGGCTGGAGGACGCCAGGCTCGGCGCGCTCGAACAGCGGGTGGAGGCCGACCTCAGGCTGGGTCGGCACCGCGAACTGGTGGGCGAACTCAAGGCATTGACGGTCCGTCATCCCACCCGGGAGGAGTTCGCGGCGCAGCTGATGCTGGCCGCGTACCGCTCCGGGCTGCAGGAGGACGCGCTGAGCACGTACGGCCGGCTGCGGCGGAGCGTGGTGGAGTACACCGGGCTCGAGCCCTCCGAGCGCCTGCAGCGGCTGCACCGCGCGGTGCTCTCGGCCGCGCCGGGCCTGGCCGCGCCCGAACGGGCCGTCACCGTCCGGACGGTGGGGCGCGGGCGGCCGGCCGAGATCCCGGCGGCGCCGCCCGGGCTGGTCGGCCGGGAGTCGGAGTCGGAGCGGATCCGGCGGGGGATGGGGCGGCTCTGCTCGGTCACCTGCGTGGTCGGCGGCCCCGGCGTGGGGAAGACCGCGCTGGTCACCGAGGTGGCGCAGCGGGTCAAGGAGCGTTATCCGGACGGGCAGTTGTTCGTCACCCTGCACGGCGCGGACGGTGCTCCGCTCGGGCCCGCCGAGGTGCTGTCGACCTTCCTCCGGGCGGCCGGTCTGGAGGAGCCGCCGGGTTCGGCGGAGGAGCCCGCCCGGTCCTGGGAGGAGTCGGCCCGGTTGTTCCGCAGCTGGACGGCTGACCGCAAGGTGCTGGTGGTGCTGGACGACGCGGCGAGCGTGCAGCAGGTCCTGCCGCTGCTGCCGAGCGGACCGGACTGCGCCACCCTGATCACCGCCCGGCAGCGGCTGGCGGGGCTGTCCGGGGCGGTCGGGGTGCAGCTCGCCGCGCTCGGTCCGGCGGACGGGCTGCGGCTGCTGGAGTCGGTGGCGGGGCCGGGGCGGATCGGTGCCGAGCGGGCGGTGGCACGGGAGTTGGTGGAGCTGTGCGACCTGCTGCCGCTGGCCGTCCGGGCGGCGGGGGAGCGGCTGGCGGCCCGACCCGGCCTGGGGGTGGCGGAGTTGACGGCTCGGCTGCGCGCGGAGCGGGGCCGGCTGGCCGAGTTGGGGGTGGGTGACCTGGATGTCGCCGGACGGCTGGCGGAGGCGATCCGGCGGTTGGCGGCGGGGGAGCAGCAGGCGCTGCGGGTGCTGGCTGGCCTGGGCGGGCGGCCGTTCGGGATCGCCGAGGCGGCCCGGGTGCTGGGCGTCGAGGCCGGGCCGGCCGGGCTGCTGGTGGACCGGCTGCTCTCTGCCCATCTGCTGGCCGACCTGGGGACCGAAGGCGGGGCGGCCGGCTTCCGGCTGCCCGACCTGGTCCGGCTGGCCGGCACCGCGCCGGTCTGCGCGCTGCTGAGCCGTCCGGGCGCGGGTGGCCCGGCGGAGCAGCCCTCGGCGGTCCGCTACCGGGACGCCGGGCGGCGGGCCCGCCGGGGGCACTGCTCGGGGCGTCCGGCGCTCGCGCTGCGCTGAACGCTTGCGCTGTGGTGAACGCTCGCGTGGTGGTGAAGGCTTGCGCTGTGGTGAACGCTCGCGTGGTGGTGAAGGCTTGCGCTGCGGTGAACGCTCGCGTGGCGGTGAACGCTCGTGCTGCGCTGAACGCTTGCGCTGCGGTGAACGCTCGCGCTGCGCTGAACGAGTAGGGAGCAGGGGCCCGTTGCCCGCCTCGCGGCGGTCGGCGGGCCCCCGCGTCGTGCTCAGCGCAGTCGGATGTCGAGTTCCGCGAGCAGCTTGTCGGCCAGTGGCCCCGCCGCCTCGGGCTCGGCGGTGCCGACCACGACCACGCCGTAGCGCTCCAGGTTGGAGGCGATCGGGCGGATCTCGGTGCCCGGCGCGAGCTCGCAGGAGGCGGCCAGCACCTCGGGGCGGGCGGCGAGTTCGGCCCAGCCCCGGACCGAGTCGACGGTGCCCGGCGGGGGAGTGAGGAAGCGGGTGGCGGCGCCCCGGGCGGCGGCGGGCAGCTGCACCGGCCGGCCGAGCAGGTCGTCCAGCCAGCTGCCGTACAGCTCGAGGCCGGGGCGGGTCCACTCGACCATGGCGTGGATCCAGTCGCCGCCCTGCCGGACGTGCAGTTCGCCGAGCACCACGCCCTGGTCGGTGAGCCAGCACTCGACGTGGAACAGGCCGTGCCGCAGCCCGAGTGCGCGCAGGGCGTTCGCCACCTCCTCGGTGATCGCGTCGGTGTCCTCCGGTGCGATCGGGGCGGGCATGGTGTGGCCGCACTCCACGAAGGAGGTGCCGACGACCTGCTTGCCGGTGACTGCCAGGACCTGGGGTGAGCCCGAGGTGATGATGCCCTCGACACTGAACTCCGGTCCGCTGACGAAGGTTTCGACCAGGGCGTGACCGTCCTCGTCGCGGGCCTGGGCGAACGCGGCGGCGATCCCGGCCGGGTCGTCGACCTGCTGGACGCCCTCGCTGCTGGAGCCGCTGCGCGGCTTGACGATCACGGTGCCGCCGACCGAGCGGTGGAACTCCTCGGCCTCCGCGGCGCTCGCGCACAGCCGCAGGGCGGGCTGCCGGAAGCCGCGTTCGCGCAGGTACTCGCGGCAGACGTCCTTGGTCCTGACCCGGCGGACCGCCTCCGGCGGGTTGCCCGGCAGGCCGAGGGCGGCCGCCACCTCGGCGGCGGCGACCACCGCGTACTCGCGGAACGCCAGCACGGCCTCGATCGGCTCCCGCTCGGCCCTGGCGCGGGCCCAGGCCACGCAGGCGTCGGCATCGGTGAAGTCCAACTCGCCCACCTCGTCCGCGAGTCGGACCAGCTCCGGGCCGGCCGCCAGATTCTCGGCGGTGTCGGTGAGGACGATCCGGCTGCCCCTGGCGCGGAGCTGGGCGAGGGCTCGGGCGCAGATGTCGTGCACGTAGCCGGTGGTCGCCGGTGCGGCGCCGCCGATGATCAAAGTCGTGGTCATGCCCCTGACTTATACCGGCCCGCCGGGCATACCGACAGCTCTTCCGGGTGACCGTCCGAACTGCGAGACGGCACTCCCTCGATCTTCCCATCTGTCATTTCGAGTGCCTAAGATGACATCAGCAAGGCATCCAGAGTAACGGAGATGCCATTCGATTCCTGTGCCCCGTCATCGATCGAGAGGTCCTGCCATGTCCCGCAGCACCGTGCTGGTCATCGAGCCCAACTCCTCCGGCATCGGCCTGGTCGCCGCCGCCGAGCGGCTCGGCCACCGCCCCCACGTGTTCGACCGCAAGCCGGTCGACCGGCTCCCCGAGCAGGTGCGCCGCGCGGTGGCCGAGGGCCGGGCCGACTACACCCGGCTGGAGATCCGCAGCCGGGAGGTGGTGATCGCCGCCGCCCGGGCGCTGGCCGGCTCCACCGAGGTGGTCGCCGTGGTGCCCGGCTACGAGTACGCCGTCGAGGTCTGCGCGCACACCGCCCGGGCGCTCGGCCTGCCGGGTCTCGACCCGGCGGCGGTGGGCGCGCTGCGGGACAAGGGCTGGATGAAGGCGGTGCTGGCCGAGGCCGGCGTGCTGGTGGCGCGCAACGAGGTCTTCGGCGCCGCCGCCGACCCGGCGGACATCCTGGCGGCGGTCGGACTGCCGGCCGTGCTGAAGCCGGTCGACGGCTCCGGCAGCCAGTACGTCCGCCGGGTCGACAGCCGGGCCGAACTGGCCGACTACCTGGCCGAGGTGCGGGCCAACCCGATCGACGACTACGGCCAGCTGCTCGGCCTCTCGCTGCTGGCCGAGAGCTACGTGGCCGGTCCCGAGTACAGCGTCGAGGGGTACGTCGAGGGCGTCCCCGGCGCGCTGCGGGTGCACGTGCTCGCGGTGACCGAGAAGCACCTCGGGCCCGAGCCGACCTTCGTCGAGGTCGGCCACGTGGTGGACGCGCCGCTGGCGCCCGAGCAGCGCGCGGCCCTGGTGGACACGGCGCAGCGGGCGGTCCGGGCGCTGGGCATCACGGTCGGCTGCTTTCACCTGGAGGCCCGGCTGACCCCGGCCGGTCCGTACGTGATGGAGGTCGGCGCCCGGCTCGGCGGGGACCGGATCCCGTGGCTGGTGCAGGCGGTGCACGGGGCCGACATGTGGGAGCTGGCGGTCCGTTCGTTCGCCGGCCAACCGCAGGCGCCGATCGTCGAGGGACGGTCGGGAGCCGCTGCGGTGCGGTTCTTCAGCGTCGCCGAGGAGGGCCGACTCACCGATCCGGCACGGCTGTTGGAGCAGCTGCGGTCCATCGAGGGGTGCATCGAGGCGGAGGTGACGGCGGCCGCGGGAGCGGTGCTGCGTCCGGCGGTCGACCTGCACAGCAGGTTCGGCCACGTGGCCCTCGCCGCGCCCGACCGGGAGGCGCTCGCCGAGCGGCTGGCCCGGATCGACAGGTTCGTCCAGGAGGCCGTGGAGACGGCCGTGACCGTCGGCGCCTGAGTCGCCGAAGGGAGGGAAGTCCGATGAAGATCCTGATCATCAACCGGTGGGACGACGAGCACCAGAGCGACTACGGCTCGCGGATCGACCACTCAGCGCACGAGGTCAGCTACGTCACCGTGCCCAAGCACGTGCCCCGGATCCCGGCGACGGCCCGGCACATCCAGGTGGTGGAGAACTACCTGTCGCCGGAGCCGGTGATCGAGGCGGCCGTCGCCGCCCACCGGGCCTGCGGCGACTTCGACCGGCTGCTGGTGCTCTCCGAGTTCGACCTGCTGACCGGCGCGCAGATCCGCGAACGTCTGGGCATCCCCGGGCCGGACACCGAAGCGGTGCTGGTCTTCCGCGACAAGACCCGGATGAAGGCCAAGGTGGCCGCGGCCGGTCTGCGGGTGCCGCAGTTCCAACAGGCCACCACCATCGAGGAGATGACCGCCTTCCGGGCCGAGCTGGGCGCCTCCGTGGTGGTCAAGCCGCGGACCGGCGCGGCCAGCATCGGCATCTTCGTGGTCGGTCCGGACCAGGACCTGGCCGCCACCCTGGCGGACACCGACCTGGCGGACTATCAGGTGGAGGAGTACCTCGAAGGCCCGATCTGGCACGTGGACGGGCTGATGGCGGACGGCTCGATGGCCTTCGGTCGGGCCTCCCGCTACATGGACACCTGCTACGGCTTCTCCCAGGGACACCCGCTGGGCTCGGCCGTGCAGACCGGTCCGGAGGCCGACACCATGCTCGCCTTCACCGAGGCCTGCCTGCAGGCGCTGGGCCTGGAGCGCGGCGCGTTCCACTTCGAGCTGATCCAGACGCCTACCGGGCCGGTCTTCCTGGAGGTCGGCGCGCGGTTCGGCGGCGGCGAGATCCCCTGGGTGTTCCAGGACGTCTACGGCGTCGACCTGATCGGCGACTGGATCCGGCTCGAACTGGGCGAACGGCCCGTCACCCTGCCCGCCCCGGGCCCCGACCGCGGGCACGGCGGCTTCCTGCTGGTCCCCGAGCCGCTGGGCCAGGAGCTGGTCTCCCGGCCGTCCATGGTCGGGGCGGTGCCCGGCCTGTACGCGGAGGAACTGCCGGAGCCCGGGCACAAGTTCGACGGCAAGGGCGGTTACCGGTTCATCCTGGGCCGGTTCCGCTACCACGCGGGGAGCGCGGCCGAGGTGGAGGAGGCGATCCGGGCCACCATCCGGGACTACCGGTGCGTGCTGGCGGACCTGCCGACCGAGAGCGCCGACGACGTCCAGCCGGTCGCCGTGCCCGAGCCGGCGCGGTGAGCGCGATGGCCAACGCCTACCGGCAGATCTTCGCCGTCCCCGGCACCGCCGCGTTCAGCTCGGCCGGGCTGGTCGCCCGGCTGGCCACCGCGATGACCCGCTTCGGCATCGTCGCGATGCTCTCCCAGCAGCCCGGCGAATACGCCCTGGCCGGGGCGGTGACCGCGACCCACGCGATCGCGTACGCGCTGGTCGGGCCCAGGCTGGCCCGGGCCGTGGACCGGCACGGCCAGCGGCGGGTGCTGCTGCCCGCCGCCGCGGTCGGCGCGGTCGCGCTGACCGTGCTGGCGCTCTGCCACCGGCTGGCGGCGCCGTCCTGGACGCTCTTCCTGGCCGCCGCGGTGGCCGGGGTGATCCCGAACGTCGGCTCGATGGTCCGGGCCCGCTGGGCCGAGATCTTCCGCGGCACCGACCAACTGCACCCGGCGTACTCGCTGGAGTCGGTGGTGGACGAGACGGTGTTCACGCTCGGGCCGGTGCTGGCGATCGGGCTGTCCACCGCGTTCGCCCCGGAGGCGGGGCTGCTCGCCGCGGCCGGTCTGCTCGCCCTGGGCAGCTGGCTGCTGGCCGGGCAGCGCGCCACGGAGCCGCCGGTCCGGCCGGCCGAGCGGGTGCGGTCCGGCTCGGCGATCCGCAACCCGGGTCTGCCCGCGCTGGTGGTGACCTTCCTGGCGATCGGGGCGGTCTTCGCCTCGATCGAGGTGATCACCGTGGCCTTCGCCGCCGAGCGCGGGGACAAGGCGATGGCCAGCTGGGTGCTGGCGGTCTACGCGATCGGCAGCGCGCTGGCCGGGCTGGTGTACGGCGGCCTGACGCCGCGTGGCACGGTGCGCGGCCGGCTGCTGACCGGCACCCTGCTGATGACCGTGACCATGGTGCCGCTGCTGGTCACCGGCAATCTGCTGCTGCTCGGCGTGGTGCTGTTCGTGGCCGGTACGGCCTGCGCGCCGACCATGGCCACCGCCATGGGGATGGTCGAACTGGCCGTGCCACGCGGTCAGTTGACGGAGGGTATGACCTGGGCCAGTACCGGCCTCGGGCTCGGCATCGCGCTGGGTGCCGCGCTCGCGGGCGCGGTGGTGGACCGGTCCGGCGCGGGCCCGGCGTTCGCCGTACCGGTGGCCTGCGGGGCGCTGGCGGTGGCCGCCGTGCTGGCCGGCGTCCGCGCGGTGCCGCGCACCCCGGCCGAGGCCGACCCGAGCCCGGTCGCGGTGTCGGCCTGAGGCTGCACGCTCCGGTCCGGGAAGCCGCCCTGACCGCGACCGCCTTGACCACGACCGCTGCGGAGCGGCCGTGGTCAAGGCGTGGTCAAGCCTCGGCCGAGCGCGGCTCAGCGCGGCTTCCCGGACCGGGTGCCGGTCTGCTGTGCTGACGGACGGCGCGGGCCGAGCGGCCTGATCCGTCGTCAGTTCGCCCAACGACCACCCGAGGTAGCGACCCGTGTTCCTGCTCGTCGATCCAGTGTTCAGCGGTGCCGACCTGGCCCGCACCCTTCGGGAGCAAGGAGTCGACTACCTCCCGGTGTTCAGCAGCCAGGCCGGCCGCCCCGGCGCCCCGGCGCCCTGGGCCGGGCCGGCCGGACGCCGGCCGGACGCGGTGATCGCGGCCAGCGGCTCCGGCGGCAGGCTGGCCGAGCAGCTCGCCCGGGATCTCGGACTTCCGTACCACGCACCGGAGTTGGCCGCCGCCCGGTGCGACCCGGCGGTGATGAGCCGGACCCTGCGGGCGGCGGGCCTGCCCGCGGTCGCGGGGGCCGTGGTGGAGACGCCCGAGCAGGCGGCAGCGGTCCTCGACGGCTGGACCGACTGGCCGGTGCTGGCCCGCCCGGCCACCGGCGCGGGCACCGAACCCGGGCGGCTGTGCCGGACGCCGGCCGAGGCCGGGGCGGCGGTGGCCGAGCTGAGCCGGGGCCCGCTGCGCACCGGCCGGCCGGTGCTGCTGCACGGGCTGCCGGACGGCGAGACGTACGCGGTGCACACCGTCAGCGCGGCGGGCCGGCACCTGGTGGCCGAGGTCTACCTGCGGCACCAGAGCGAGGGCGGCGGGGTGCTCACGCACCGGGACAGCGTGGCGCACAGCCTGCTCGGGCCCGGTGACCTGGGGGCGATCACCGCCGCCGTCGAGGCGCTGGACGCGCTCGGCGTCCGCGAGGGCACCGCGAGCACCGAGCTCCGCCGGACTGCCGACGGCTTCCGGCCGGTCCGGGTGCAGCCCTGGCCGACCGGTCCGCGGACCTCGGCCGACCCGTACTTCGCGGCCTTCGGCTACACCCGGGTGCACCTGCTCGCGGAGCGTTTCCTGCACCCCGAACGGTTCGCCCGCCGGCTGGAGTTGCCGTACCGGCCGGCCCGGGCGCTGGCCAGGATCGAGCTGCGGGTGCCGGGCGCGACCGGCACCCTGCGGGCCGTGCCCGGCCTCGACCGGCTGCGGCGGCTGCCCGGCTTCCACAGCGTGACCGGCCTGCCGGAGACCGGGACCCCGGCCGCCATGGTGGAGCGTTCGGCGCAGGGCTGGGGCGTGGCCTACTTCGTGCACGAGGACGACAGTCTGCTGCACAGCTCGGTCGCGGTGGTGCACGCGATGGAGGAGACCGGCGAACTCTTCGCGCTCTGATCCAATGCTTGAGGGGGCCCGCGACTGCGGGCCCCCTCAAGCATTGGATGACGGACGGTCAGGCGGGTGCCGCCACCCGACGGGCCGGGGCGGCGGTGCGGGCCTGCCGGGCGCAGGCGGCCGCCAGCAGGACGAGCAGCCCGATCAGCGCGCAGGCCACCGGGTCGAGCGGACCGCCGAAGACGGTCTGGCTCAGGTAGGTGATCCCTGGCAGGGTGCTCAACAGGGCCATCGCCAGCAGGGGTTCGGCCCGCTGCAGCCCGACCTGGAGCAGGAAGAGCGGCAGCGCCACCGCCGCCAGCGCGGTCAGCGCCATCAGCGGCAGCGGAATCCGGTCCGCGCCGCCCGTCCCGCCCACGCCGCCCCGGGCCAGCAGCAGGGCGCCGGCCGCCAGGTAGGTGAAGTGGAAGCGGTTGGCGGTGACCCAGAGCGGGTCCGCACCGGCCGCGCCGAGCTGGCGGGAGATCCGGGCCAGCAGGGCGGCCGAGACGCCGGAGACGGCGACCAGCAGGGTGCCGCCGACCATCGGCAGCGAGAGCGCGCCGGGCTCCGGGTTCAGCCGGACGGCGATCAGCACCGAGAGCCCGAGCAGCCCGAGGGCCCCGGCCAGCCGGCCGGCGGCGGGCGCGCTCTCCCGGCGGATCAGCGCGATGCAGACCACCGCGAGCGGTCCGATGCCGGACTGGACGCTGGTGGCGAGCGCGGCGGGAACCCAGGCCAGTGCGGAGAAGAAGCCGAGGAAGGTGACGGCGGTGGCCAGGTTCATCAGCACGATCAGCTTCCGGACCGTGCCGCGCTGCTCGGCGCCGCGGTCCGGCCGGGCGCCCTGCCGGGCCCGGCGGATCAGGCACAGCGAGCCGAACAGCACGGTGGCCGCGACGAAGGCGAGGCAGGAGAACAGCAGGCTGTCGCCGAACTCCAGCCGCCCGGACAGGTAGCCGTCCGCGCAGGCCTGCAGGACCACCGAGACGACGATGAGCAGGATCGGCACGGCCGTCACCCTTCCGTCGGCTGGTCGGCCAGCCGGTAGAACCCGCCGGCGTCCTCCAGCGGGTGCAGCTCCGCCAGCGACTTCTGCAGCACTGTTCCGTCCTCGTGCACCAGGAAGGCGATGCCCGTCGCACCGGTGGTGAGGTGGCGGTCGCGGATGGGTTCGCCGATCGCGGGCAGCCGCTCCACGCTGTGGAAGCCGGGCAGCCGGCGCAGCGTCCGCAGCCCGTCGATCGACTGCACAGTACCTTCGCGGTGCGGGCGCAGGAAGACCTTGGCCACGGTCTGCGGCGGGGCGTACGGCCGGTCCAGCCGGGCGGCGAACTCGGCGGGGCGCAGGTAGCGCTCGACCACCAGGTGCTGCTGGCTGTAGCCGAAGGCGGCGTGGTACGGGTCGGGGGTCAGCGAGGGGCCCATCACCCGGGAGTTGACCTCGACCAGGCGCGGGCCGCGCGGGGTGAGCATCACCTCGGTGTGCGCGGCGCCCTCGCGGATGCCGAGCGCGTCCAGGCAGGCCAGCACGTAGTCGACCAACTCGCGCTCGTCCCGGTCGAGTTCGGGGCGGGAGACGATGTGCCGGAGGACCGGCGCGCCGTCGATGTGGTCGATCCGCTCGGCGTAGACCTCGCTGAGCAGGTGGCGGCCGGCCAGGCTGACGGTGTTCACGATGTACTGGGTCCCGGCCAGGAACTCCTGCAGCAGCACCTCGTCGTTGACCTCGCCCATCAGGTTCCGGGCGTCCGCGATGGCGTGGAAGGCCGCGACCACCTGCTCGGGGGTGTGGCAGATCCGGCAGCCGTCGCTGCCCGCGCTGTTGCGCGGCTTCACCATCACCGGGAAGCCCTCGGTCCAGTCCGCCAGCGCGGCGTCCAGCTCGGCCCCGGTGCGGACCGCGACGGTCCGGGCGGCGGGCACACCGGCCTGCTCCAGGGCCCGGACCATCAGGTGCTTGTCCCGCCGCGCGTCGATCAACTCCGGCCGGTGGTGGTCGAGTCCGAGCTCGGCCGCCAGGGTGTCGGCCAGGATGACGCCGTACTCGCTGGCCGCGATCACCGCGCTCGGGCGCAGCTCCCGCAGCACGGCGAGGGTGGTCTCCAGGTCCTGGTGGAGCATGGTGTGCGCGGAGGTGTCGGCCCGGTGGGCCGCCTGCAGGCCGGTGTCGTACAGGTGCAGGCAGGCCTGGCCCTCCTCACGGAAAGCCTTGGCGAGGGCCGCTCCGGTGGACACGGGGCTGACAAGGACGATCACGGGACTGCCTTTCGGGGTGAGTGACGGTGGGTCAGACGGGTACGGCGGCGAACTGCGCGGCAATCCTGGCGGCCTGCTTGGCGGCCGCGTTCAGGTAGTTGACGATGGCGGTGCGGTGGTGGGCAGCCGCGCCGACCACCCAGATCCGGTCCGCCTCGGGGTGCTGCGGCTCGCGCAGGCGCAGCTCGGCGGTGATCTCGGGAACGGCCGCGCCCGGTTCGGCCGGGCCGATCCGGTAGCGGCCGGGACCGGCCAGCGAGAGCTGCGGCTTCTGGAAGCCGGTGCCGCAGACCACGTGAGTGAAGTGCTCGACCCGGCCGTCCGGCCACTCGACCCGCCAGGAGGTCGGCCCCTCGGGCTCGATCGAGGTCGGGTACCCGGTGGCGACCGAGAGCCGGCCGTCCGCCAGGTGGCCGGCCAGCAGCCGGGCGTTGCGCTCCGGGATGGCGGAGATGTAGCGGGACATCACCGTCCGGTACCGGCCCAGGACGTCGGCCCGGGTGCTGGCAGGCCAGGCCGCCGTCCAGTCGTTGATGGTGTCGATCACCTCGGCCACCACGTCCTGCCAGGGCACCCGGCCGGCCGCGGCGAGCGCCAACTCCCGTTCCAGGCGCGGGGCGGGGGCGTCGGCAGGGCTGGTCTGCTCGCGCAGCGGCAGCGGCCGGTCGGCCCGGTTGACCGCCTCGACCAGCAGCCGGGCGACCTCCCGGTCGAGGTTGGCCGCGCCCGGGGCGAGCCGTTGCCAGCGGTCGGCGTCCAGCAGCGGACGTTCCGGGCGGCGCAACCGGGTGCGGACGGCGGGGAGTTCGCCGGAGGGCGAGGTCATCACGGTGCGGCGGCCGTCCCGGCACAGGACGAGCGCCGCGTCGATCGCGGAGAGCTTGGTGCCGAGCACCAGCACCTCGGCGTCCCGGGGCAGTCCGCGCAGCCGGTCGACCGGGTACGGGGCGTCCAGCAGGGCCGGGTGCCCGGCGTGCCGGCGGACCGGCTCGGGCAGCACCGGGCGGTCCAGGCCGAGGCAGAGCAGCACGTCGGTGGCGAACAGGGCGGTGGAGTCGGTCAGTTCGACGGTGTAGCCGGTTCCATCGCGCCGTACGGCGGTGGCCCGGGTGCGGCGGTGCTCGATCCGGACGCCCCGGCGCTCGGCCCGGCGGCGGCTCTCCTGGTAGCGCTCGCGGCAGTACTGCCCGACCAGGTAGCGGGGCACGAAGTCCTCCGGGTGAGCGGGCCAGCCCCGGGAGGAGAGGTAGTCGAGCAGGTCCGAGCCGTCGTCAGCGCGGAGTGAAGTGACATCGACCGAGGTGTTGCACAGCAGCAGCGGATCGCTGGTGCCGAAGGCGTGGCCGAAGCCCACCGGGTTCGGATCGACGATGGTCACCGAGTCGCCCGGGGAGAGCGTCGCAGCGAGCTGGGTGAAGGAACTGACCGCCGTGGCGCCACCGCCGACGATCACGACATCCCGGCTGGTGGTCATGGTCGGGCACGCGGGCTCCAGGTCTGGCTGAGGGTGCATCAGGCACTCATCGGGTTAAGGTCGGCCGACAATTGGGGGGTGGGTGAAGGAGCGGCGGTGGGGTGCGTGCCTCGGCGGCGCCGAGGAGGAAGTCCATGCGGAGCATCGGCGACCGACGAGAAGCCGGCGAGGTGCGTGCCCCGGCGTCGCGACGCCGCCCCCCAATTGCCGGCCGACCTATGGTCGGTGGCGGTCCGGCGGACCGCGCGGTGGATCTCCAGGGCGTCGTCCGCCCGGTTGAGGGTGATGAAGTGCAGGCCGGGCGCGCCCTCGGCGACCAGGCGGGTGCTCATCTCGACGGCGTGCGCCAGCCCGATCCGGCGGACCTCGGCCGCGTCGTCCCGGCAGCGCTCCAGCCGGTCGGCGAGCTCGGCGGGGATGGTGGCACCGCTGAGCTCGGCGAACCGGGCGAGCTGGCCGTGGTCGGTGATCGGGATGATCTCCGGGATGATCGGCGTCTCGCAGCCGGCGGCGGCGACCCGGTCGCGCAGCCGGAGGTAGTCCTCGGCCTGGAAGAACATCTGGGTGATCGCGTAGTCGGCGCCCGCCCGGCACTTGTCGACGAAGTGGCGCAGGTCGCTCTCGGGGTCGGGGGAGCGCGGGTGCCCCTCCGGGAAGGCGGCCACCCCGATCCTGAACCGCCCGGTGGCGCGGACCAGTTCGACCAGTTCGACCGCGTGCCGGAAGCCCTCCGGGTGCTTCCGCCACACCCCGCGCGGGTCGCCCGGCGGGTCGCCGCGCAGCGCCAGCACATCGGTGATCCCGGCGTCCGCGTACTGGCCGATGATGTTGCGCAGCTCGGCCCGGGAGTGCCCGACGGCGGTGAGGTGGGCGACCGGGGTGAGCGTGGTCTCGGTGGCGATCCGCTCCGCGATCCGCACCGTCTTCTCCCGCGAGGAGCCGCCGGCGCCGTACGTGATGGAGACGAACGCCGGGCCGACCGCCTCGACCCGCCGCAGGGCGTTCCAGAAGCGCCGCTCGGCGAGCTCGGTGCGGGGCGGGAAGAACTCGAAGGAGTACGTCGGCTCGCCGGCGGGTGCGCCGAGTTGCGGCGCTTCGTGGTGGGGCATCGGGGAGTTTCCTTTCTTGGATGGTCGGAGCAGGGTCAGCGCGCGTTGAAGTACTTGGCCTCGGGGTGATGGACGATCAGCGCCGAGGTGGACTGCTCGGGGTGCAGCTGGAACTCCTCGGAGAGCAGCACACCGATCCGTTCGGGCTTCAGCAGCTCCATCAGCTGGAGCTGGTCGCCCAGATCGGGGCAGGCCGGGTACCCGAAGGAGTACCTCGAACCCCGGTAGCCCTGGCGGAACACCTCGTCCAGCGAGCTGGAGTCCTCCCGGTGGACGTCCAGTTCGGTACGGACCCTGGCGTGCCAGTACTCGGCCAGTGCCTCGGTCAACTGGACGGACAGGCCGTGCAGTTCGAGGTAGTCCCGGTAGGCGTCGGCGGCGAACAGCTCGTTGGCCGCCTCGGCGATCCGGTTGCCCATGGTGACCAGCTGGAAGGCGATCACGTCCGTCTCGCCCGACTCCTCGGAGCGGAAGAAGTCGGACAGGCACAGGTGCCGGTCACGGCGCTGACGGGGGAAGGTGAACCGAGTCCGCTCGGAGCCGTGCTCGTTCAGGATGATCAGGTCGTCGCCCTTGGAGACGCACGGGAAGTAGCCGTAGACCACGGAGGCTTCGAGCATCCCCTCGGTGTGCAGGCGGTCCAGCCACATCCGCAGCCGGGGGCGGCCCTCGGTCTCCACCAGCTCCTCGTACGACGGGCCGTCGGATCCCCGGCCCGGCTTCAGGCCCCACTGGCCGAGGAAGGTCGCCCGCTCGTCCAGCAGCCCGGCGTACTCCGCGAGCGGGACGCCCTTGACGATCCGGTCGCCCCAGAACGGCGGCGTCGGGACCAGGTTGTCCGCCGCCACGTCCGACCTGGCAGGCCCGGTGTACGGGGCCGGCTCGGCCGGGCGGGCGACGGCGGCGACCCGGCGCGGCTTGAGCGGCGGGAGCGAGGCACCCGGGACGCCGCGCTTCACGGACATCAGGGCGTCCATGAGGCGGAGGCCCTCGAAGGCGTCGCGGGCGTAGCGGACTTCGCCTTCGTAGATTTCGTGGAGGTCTTGTTCGACGTAGGCGCGGGTGAGGGCGGCGCCGCCGAGGATGACGGGGAAGTCGGCGGCGAGCTGACGCTGGTTCAGCTCCTGCAGGTTCTCCTTCATGATGACGGTGGACTTGACCAGGAGGCCGGACATGCCGATGACGTCGGCGCGGTGTTCCTGGGCGGCGTCGAGGATGGCGGTGACGGGCTGCTTGATGCCGAGGTTGACCACCGTGTAGCCGTTGTTGGAGAGGATGATGTCGACGAGGTTCTTGCCGATGTCGTGGACGTCGCCCTTGACGGTGGCGAGCACGATGGTGCCCTTGCCCGAGCCCCCCTCCGATGTCTCTGTGGACTTCTCCATGTGCGGTTCGAGGTGGGCGACGGCGGTCTTCATCACCTCGGCGGACTGCAGGACGAACGGCAGCTGCATCTGGCCTGAGCCGAACAGTTCACCGACGACCTTCATCCCGGCCAGGAGTGTGCCGTTGACGATCTCGAGTGCGGGGCGCTCGGTGAGGGCCTCGTCCAGGTCGGCTTCCAGGCCCTTGCGCTCACCGTCGATGATGCGGCGCTGCAGGCGCTCCTCCAGCGGCAGAGCGGCCAGCTCCTCCGCCTTCGACGCAGCGCTGGAGGCCATGCTGACGCCCTCGAACAGCTGCAGCAGGCGCTGCAGCGGGTCGTAGCCCTCTTCGGTGTCGGTGGCCTCGCGGCGGCGGTCGTAGACCAGGTCGAGGGCGACCGTGCGCTGCTCCTCGGGGATGCGGGCGATGGGGAGGATCTTGGAGGCGTGCACGATCGCCGAATCCAGACCGGCCTCGACGCACTCGTGCAGGAACACGGAGTTGATGACCTGACGGGCCGCCGGGCTCAGCCCGAACGAGATGTTGGAAAGACCGAGCGTGGTCTGCACGTCGGGGTGACGCCGCTTGAGCTCGCGGATCGCTTCGATCGTCTCGATGCCGTCCCGCCTCGACTCCTCCTGACCCGTGCCCAGGGTGAAGGCCAGGCAGTCCACCAGGATCGAACCCTCGTCGACGCCGTACTCGCCGGTGAGCTGGCCGATCAGGCGCTCGGCGATCGCCACCTTCGCGTCCGCCGTGCGGGCCTGGCCCTCCTCGTCGATGGTCAGCGCGATCAGCCCCGCACCGTGCTCACGCGCCAGGGACGCGATCCGCCCGAACCGGGTCTCCGGACCGTCCCCGTCCTCGTAGTTCACCGAGTTCAGCACCGCGCGGCCGCCGAGGGCCTCCAGGCCGGCGCGCAGGACGTCCGGTTCGGTGGAGTCCAGGACGATCGGCAGGGTGGAGGCGGTGGCCAGGCGGCCGGCGATCTCCTTCATGTCGGCGACACCGTCACGGCCGACGTAGTCGACGCACAGGTCCAGCAGGTGCGAGCCGTCACGGATCTGGTCGCGGGCGATCTCCACACACGCCTGCCAGTCACCGGCCAGCATCGAGTCGCGGAACTTCTTCGACCCGTTGGCGTTGGTCCGCTCGCCGATCGCCAGGTACGAGGTGTCCTGACGGAACGGCACCGGCTGATACAGCGAGGCGGCCGCCGGCTCGGGTCGCGGGTCGCGGGCGGCGACCGGGCGGCCCTGGACCTTCTCGACCACGGCGCGCAGGTGCTCGGGGGTGGTGCCGCAGCAGCCGCCGACCAGCGACAGGCCGTACTCGCGGGTGAAGGTGTCATGCGCCTCGGCCAGCTCCGCCGGGCTGAGCGGGTAGTGCGCGCCGTCCTTGCCCAGCACCGGCAGGCCCGCGTTCGGCATGCACGAGAGGCCGATCTTCGCGTTCTTCGCCAGGTAGCGCAGGTGCTCGCTCATCTCGGCGGGGCCGGTGGCGCAGTTCAGCCCGATGTAGTCCACACCGAGTGGCTCCAGCGCGGTCAGCGCCGCGCCGATCTCCGAGCCCAGCAGCATCGTGCCGGTGGTCTCCACCGTCACCTGCACCAGCACCGGCAGATCCAGCCCCGCCTGGGCCAGCGCCCGCTTCGAGCCCAGGATCGCCGCCTTCGTCTGCAGCAGATCCTGACTCGTCTCCACCAGCAGCGCATCCGCACCACCCGCGATCAGACCCGCCGCGTTGCGCTGGAACCCGTCCCGCAGCAACTCGTACGGGGCATGCCCCAACGTCGGCAGCTTCGTCCCAGGACCGATCGACCCCAGCACCCACCGCATCCGCCCATCCCCGGCGGTGAACGCGTCCGCCGCCTCCCGCGCCACCCGCGCACCCGCCTCGGACAGCTCGAACACCCGCTCCGGGATGTCGTACTCCGCCAGCGCCGCGTGGTTCGCACCGAAGGTGTTCGTCTCCACACAGTCCACACCCACACCGAAGTACGCGTCGTGCACCGAGCGCACGATGTCGGGGCGGGTCAGGTTCAGGACCTCGTTGCAGCCCTCAAGCTGCTGGAAATCCTCCATCGAAGGATCCTGCGCCTGCAGCATGGTGCCCATCGCACCATCGGCCACCACCACCCGAGTGGCAAGCGCTTCACGCAACGCATCCGCACGCGCCTGGTGCTGAGTGGTGGTCATACCGCTGCCGCCAGGTGCGGGGCGAGCAGCGTGACGGCCTGCTCGCCGTAGGCGGCCTCGATACGGGCGGCCAGTTGGCCGGGGAGCACCCGGTAGTCCTGGGTGCCGACGGTCTCCAGGACGACGGTGGCGAGGGCGCAGCCGAGCTGCGCGGCCGGCTGCAGCGGGAGGCCCCAGCTGACGGCGGCCAGGAAGCCGGCCCGGAAGGCGTCGCCGACGCCGGTCGGGTCGGCGGAGCGCTCGGCGGGGACGGCGGCCACCTCGATCGGGTTGGCGCCGGTCCGCTCGATCCGTACGCCGCGCGAGCCGAGGGTGGTGATCCAGACACCGACCCGGCCGAGCACCTGCTCTGCCGTCCAGCCGGTGCGCTCGGCCAGCAGCGCGGACTCGTACTCGTTGGTGAACAAGTAGCGGGCGCCGTCCACCAGTTGACGGACCTGCTCGCCGTCCAGCCGGGCGAGCTGCTGGGAGGGATCGGCGGCGAAGGGGACGGCCAGCGCGACCGCCTCCTCGGTGTGACGGAGCATCGCCTCGGGGGAGTTGGGGGAGACCACGACCAGGTCGAGGCCGCCGGTCCGGTTGGCGATCCGGGCGAGTTCGATGCGGTCGGCCTCGGCCATCGCGCCGGCGTAGAACGAGGCGATCTGGTTCTGGTCGAGGTCGGTGGTGCACATGAACCGGGCGGTCTGCCGGGTCTCCGAGACGTGCACCGAGTCGGTGTCCACGCCGTGCTCCTCCAGCCAGTGCCGGTACTCGGCGAAGTCGTTGCCGACCGCGCCTGCCAGTACCGGCCGGAGGCCGAGGCCGCCGAGTCCGAAGGCGATGTTGGCGGCCACCCCGCCCCGCCGCACCTCCAACTGGTCGACCAGGAAGGAGAGTGACACCGTGTCGAGACGGTCGGCGAGCAACTGGTCGGTGAACCGGCCGGGGAACTGCATCAGGTGGTCGGTGGCGATCGAACCCGTGACTGCGATGCGCACGGTGGTTTTCTCCTAACGGGTGCGGGGTGGGCGGGGGACGTGGTCAGACGCCGACGGCGGCGCGCAGCTTCTCGACGCGGTCGGTGCGCTCCCAGGTGAAGTCGGCGTCCTCCCGGCCGAAGTGGCCGTACGCGGCGGTCTTCGCGTAGATCGGCCGCAGCAGGTCCAGGTCACGGATGATCGCGGCCGGACGCAGGTCGAAGACCTCCGACACGGCGGCCTGGATCTTCAGGACCGGCACCGTCTCGGTGCCGAAGGTCTCGACGAACAGACCCACCGGCTCGGCCTTGCCGATCGCGTACGCGACCTGGACCTCGGCCCGCGAGGCCAGACCCGCGGCGACGATGTTCTTCGCCACCCAGCGCATCGCGTACGCGGCCGAGCGGTCCACCTTGGACGGGTCCTTGCCCGAGAACGCGCCACCACCGTGACGGGCCATGCCGCCGTACGTGTCGATGATGATCTTGCGGCCGGTCAGACCCGCGTCACCCATCGGGCCGCCGATCTCGAAACGACCGGTCGGGTTCACCAGCAGCCGGTACCCCTCGGTCACCAGCTTGATGCCGTCGTCCGCGAGGCGCTTCAGCTCCGGCTCCACCACGAACTCACGGATGTCCGGCGTCAGCAGCGACTCCAGGTCGATGTCACTCGCGTGCTGCGAGGACACCACCACCGTGTCGAGACGGACGGCCTTGTCACCGTCGTACTCGATGGTGACCTGGGTCTTGCCGTCGGGACGCAGGTACGGGATCTGCCCGTTCTTGCGCACCTCCGACAGCCGCTTGGACAGCCGGTGCGCCAGCGTGATCGGCAGCGGCATCAGCTCCGGCGTCTCATCGCTCGCGTAGCCGAACATCAGGCCCTGGTCGCCCGCGCCCTGCTTGTCCAGGTCGTCCTCATCGCCCTCGACCCGGGCCTCGTGCGAAGTGTCGACACCCTGCGCGATGTCCGGCGACTGCGCACCGATGGACACCGAGACGCCGCACGAGGCGCCGTCGAAGCCCTTCTTCGACGAGTCGTAGCCGATCTCCAGGATCTTGTCCCGGACGAGCTGCGCGATCGGCGCGTACGCCTTGGTGGTGACCTCACCGGCGATGTGCACCTGACCGGTGGTGATCAGCGTCTCCACGGCGACCCGAGACTTCGGGTCCTCCCGCAGAAGGGCGTCCAGGATGGTGTCGCTGATCTGGTCAGCGATCTTGTCGGGGTGTCCCTCGGTGACGGACTCCGAGGTGAAGAGACGGCGGGACATGACTCAGCTCCAGTGCTCGAAAGGGAAGTTGACGGATCGTCAGTAGCGGTACTGCTCGGCCTTGTACGGGCCCTCGACCGGGACGCCGATGTAGTCGGCCTGCTCCTGGCTCAGGACGGTGAGCTTGACGCCCAGGGCGTCCAGGTGGAGGCGGGCCACCTTCTCGTCCAGGTGCTTGGGCAGCACGTAGACGCCGACCGGGTACTCCTCGGTCTTGGTGAACAGCTCGATCTGCGCGATCGTCTGGTTCGCGAAGGAGTTCGACATCACGAACGACGGGTGACCGGTCGCGTTGCCGAGGTTCAGCAGACGGCCCTCGGACAGCATGATGATCGTGTGGCCGTCGGCGAAGCGCCACTCGTGGACCTGCGGCTTGACCTCGGTCCGCACGATGCCCGGCAGCTTCGACAGACCGGCGATGTCGATCTCGTTGTCGAAGTGGCCGATGTTGCCGACGATCGCCTGGTGCTTCATCTGCTCCATGTGCTTGGCAAGGATGATGTCCTTGTTGCCCGTGGTGGTGATGAAGATGTCCGCGATGGAGACGACCTCCTCCAGGGTGGTCACCTGGTAGCCGTCCATCGCCGCCTGCAGCGCGCAGATCGGGTCGATCTCGGTGATGATCACGCGGGCGCCCTGGCCGCGCAGCGACTCCGCCGAGCCCTTGCCCACGTCGCCGTAGCCGCAGACCACCGCGACCTTGCCGCCGATCAGCACGTCGGTGGCCCGGTTGATGCCGTCGATCAGCGAGTGCCGGCAGCCGTACTTGTTGTCGAACTTCGACTTCGTCACCGCGTCGTTGACATTGATCGCCGGGAACAGCAGCTGACCGTCACGGTGCATCTCGTACAGACGGTGGACACCCGTCGTGGTCTCCTCCGTCACACCCTTGATCGAGGCGGCGATCTCCGACCAGGGGAGCGTGGAGCGGCCCAGCAACTCCAGGACGAGCGCGTACTCCTCGTTGTCGGCCGTCGACGGGTCCGGCACCTGGCCGGCCTTCTCGAACTCAACACCCTTGTGGATCAGGAGCGTCGCGTCGCCGCCGTCGTCCAGGATCATGTTCGGGGTCTGACCGTTCGGCCAGGTCAGCGCCTGCTCGGTGCACCACCAGTACTCCTCCAGCGTCTCGCCCTTCCAGGCGTACACCGGGACACCGGACGGGTTCTCGGGGGTGCCCTCCGGGCCGACCGCGATGGCGGCGGCCGCGTGGTCCTGGGTGGAGAAGATGTTGCACGAGACCCAGCGGACCTCGGCACCCAGCGCCACCAGGGTCTCGATCAGGACGGCGGTCTGCACGGTCATGTGCAGCGAACCGGTGATCCGCGCACCGGCCAGCGGCTTGGTGGCCGAGAACTCCTTGCGGATCGACATCAGACCGGGCATCTCGTGCTCGGCGAGCTGGATCTCCTTGCGACCGAAGGCGGCAAGCGAGAGGTCGGCGACCTTGAAGTCGTCGAAGGCGGGGCGCGACATGGGCAGGCTCCAAGCAGGGGTGAAAGGGCAGGAGGGATCGACGGAACGGCCCAACGGGGCGTGGGCGATCCGGAGTTGACGGGGGGTGTGCTCGGCGTGATCAGTGCTGCGGGGCGAGGCCGGCGAAGTCCTCGACCGTCAGGACGCCGGGGAGGTCCCGGGCGCGGGCCAGCACGAGGGTCCCGAGCGCGATGTCGAGCGAGCCGAGGCCGAAGGGCGCGTAGACCGCCGTCCGTCCCGGCGTGCGCTTCCACTCGCCGGTGAGCAGGTCGCCGACCGGGCGGACGTCCTCCCGGGCGACCACACCGGCCTCCACGGCGAGGGCCAGCGAGGTCTTCTCCCGCAGCGAGTGCGAGACCTCGTCCACCACGTGCTCGGCGCCGGCGAGCGCCTCCGGGGTCAGGTCGCGGAGCGACATGTGCAGGACGATCGCGTCGGGGGCGAGGCCGTCGAGCCGGTCGAGGTGCGGGGTGACTGCGGTGGTGGCCAGCAGGACCAGGTCGGCGTCCCGCAGGGCGTCGGCGGCGGAGTCGGCCACGGTGACCCGCAGGCCCTGGTGACCGTCCGTCAGCTCCTGGACGAACTCCGCGGCCCGCTCGGCCGAGAGGTCGAAGACGGCCACCTGGTCCAGGCTCCAGCCGTCCGCCAGGAAGGTCTGCACCGTGGTGGCGGAGATGTAGCCGGTGCCGAGCACCGCGAACTTCGTTGCCCGGCGGGCGCCTTCGGTCAGGGCGTCGGCGCCGACCAGGGCGGAGAGGGCGGTCCGGAAACCGCTGATCCTGGCCCCTTCGAGCAGGGCCACCGGGAATCCGGTGGTGGTGTCGTTGAGCACGATGGCCGCCGAGGCGCGGGGCAGGCCGAGCTTGAGGTTCTCCGGGAAGCTGGAGATCCACTTGATGCCCATCGCGGGCACCGGCTCCGGCACGTACGCCGGGAGGGCGATCACCCGCTCGCGCGCCTCGGGGTCGGGGCGCAGGAAGGAACTGTCGGGGTTGACCAGCCGGCCCTGGGCGCTCTGGACGTAGACCTCCTCGACCAGGCGCTTGGCCTCGGCGTGCGCGCTACGGAGGACCTCGTCGACCAGTCGGCCGGGTACCACGGCCAGGTCGGGTGGGGTGCTGCTCACGGAATCTCATCTCCTGTGATCCTCGGTCTCCCCGGGCTACTTCCACAGGGAGAACTTCTTGGTGAGGGGGTCGAGTTCGTCGCGTCGGCCGAAGGCCGCCACCGCGTAGTACTCGAGCTCCTCCTCGGTGCTGCCGGCCATCTTGACCAGCTGTTCGGCGAAGGTGTCCCCGGTCATCGCCGAGGTGAAGTCGTTCACCAGCAGCCCGGCCGCCAACGCCTCGCCGCGGAACCGGCGCAGCCCAGCGGCCCGGCCCTCCAGCACGATCAGCGACAGGCCCGAGACCGGCCCGTGCGAACCGCCGTCGGCGTCCCGGAAGTCGAGGAACGACATCTTCCCGGCCAGCTCCGGACCGTTCGCCGCGGCGGCGGCCGCCAGACCGAGCGTGCTGTGCGCGACGGCGTTCAGCGCCACCCCGGTGGGCAGCTTCGCCTTGAGGACCACCACGAACTTCCAGTCGGCGTCGACGGCGGACGGCTCGGTGAACAGGTCGGACACGGAAACTCCTTCGTGGGTACGTGACTTGGGACGGGTGCGGTCAGGGCGCGAGGTAGAACTCGGCCTCGGCCAGGACGGCGGGGTTGAGCCGGTAGCCGGGCCGGCCCTGGAGCAGGCCGTCCGGTTCGATCCCGATCTCGGTCGAGCGGGCGAACTGCTCCTGGCAGGCGATCCGGAACCGCCGGACCACCTGGGCGATCGCACTGCCGGACCGCCCGGTCCTGGCGGCCAGTTCGGCCGCCGGGACGTACGGGACCTCCCGCTCCTCGGCCCGGGCGGCCCGCAGGTCCCCGGCGAGTTCGCGGAAGATGGCCAGCAGGGCGGGCGGGGTGCTCTCGTAGATCATCACGCCGTTGATCCACAGGCTCTCGCCGTACACGGCGAGGTCGAGCTCCGTCCGCTGCTCCCGCCAACTCCGGTGGCCCTGACGGAAGATGCCGAGGGCCGGCAGAAAGTCGGGCACCCGGTACAGCGATCGGGCCCCGAGATAGCCGGCCAACACCGCCTGGAGCCCGGCCTGCGGCGGCACCTGGAGTGCGGCCACCACCGCCTGCAGCGGCCGGGACACCCGCTCGCGCAGCTCCCCGAGGTGCTGGGAGAGCCAGACGGCGGTGGAGGCCTTGCCGTAGAGGGCGAAGTGCAGCATGCCCCCGTCCAGCAGGGCGATGTCGGCCTCCTGGTCGAGCCCGGCCGCGCGGAGCCGTTCGTGGAGCTCCATCGCGGACCGGATCAGATCCGGTGACTTGAGCCGGAGCTGACTGGCCAGCAGCATCCCGCGCCAGCGGACGTGTGCGGTCAACAGCACGGCCGAGCGGGGGAGTTCGCCGGTCACCTGGTGGGCGAGCCGGCGGAAGATCTCGGGGTACGGAGAGGACAGGTAGCCCTGCCAGCCGAACGAGAAGAGGTCCACGGCCGCGTTGAGGTCCCGCTCGGAGTGGGACCTCGCGTACGACAGCAGGCTCTCGCTCACCCGGACGTACCGGCGCAGCAGCGCGCGGTCGTCCGGGGTGAGCCCCTGCGGGCCCATCGTGGCGGAGTCCACGAAGGAGCTGTAGGCGCCGCTGCGGACGTCGCCGAAGTGGAAGGCGAAGGCGGCGTCCTCCCGGACCGGGAGGTCCCCCGCCTCGGCGATCACGCCGTCCACGTACCGGCGCTGGGCGTCGGCGGTCCGGGCCGCGGCCTC
Organism: Kitasatospora gansuensis; assembly: GCF_014203705.1. Taxonomy (NCBI): domain Bacteria; kingdom Bacillati; phylum Actinomycetota; class Actinomycetes; order Kitasatosporales; family Streptomycetaceae; genus Kitasatospora; species Kitasatospora gansuensis. Next base: position 3,704,097 of record NZ_JACHJR010000001.1, on the reverse strand, counting down.
GGTGTCGCCGGCGGTCAGCCGGGCGATGACGAGGTCCGCGTACAGCCAGGCCGCATCCGCGTAGTAGGAGAATGCGCGGTATTTCTCCAGACTGGTCGCGAAGGGATTCAGCGCGGCTTCCGGGCGGCCGGATTCGCACTCCTCGAGACCGCGCCGCCAGGTGATAAACGAGGTCTCCAGAAAGAGTCCGCCGCCGTCACCGAGGCCGAGTTCGCGGGCCAGCCCGGAGAATGCCTCCGGGAATACCGAATCGGCATATCCGGGCCAACCCTGACTGATGTGGTCGGCCACTTCCACGAGCTTTTCGAGGGATTTCTCCTCGGCGCCCTCGTAGAGCCGGCCGATCGCTTCCTTGATGCGGGGGAGAACACGCCCGGTGTAGAGAACGGAGGTGTCCGCGTAACGGTCGGCGATCCCGTGCAGGGCTGCCGCCGGAAGGCCCGCGCCGGTCCGGACCGAGCAGATCCCGGCCAGGCAGAGCAGCATGGCGAGATCGTGCTCGTCGGTCCGGTGCAGGATGCTCTCGGAGAGGTCCTCCAGCTCTGCCAGGGCAGGCCCGGCGGGCGTCGAATCGCCCGCCGTGGCGGCGGCCCGGAGATTGCGGCTGATCTCTGAGATCCCCTGCATGACGGCCCTTCGGTACGCGGATCCGCCGCTTTCGGACTTTTCGCGGATCTCGGACTGTTCTGAAACTATTTCACGCAACTCCTGAGAGGATAGCGCCCGGCAGATGTTCCGGGGTAGCCGGAGCGAGGTCGTCGGCCGGGAGTTCCACGCCGATCGAGCGGAGCCAGGTCTCGCTGTAGATCGTACTGGCGTACTTGTCTCCGCTGTCCGCGCAGAGACACACCGCGAGCTCGATCTCGGGATGCATTTCCAGATATCGCACACAGGCCGCCACCACCGATCCGGCCGAGGCCCCGATATGCAGTCCGGCCGATCGCTGCACGAGTCGGCAGTAGTGGGCCGATTCGCTGATGCTGGCGATCTCCAGCTGGTCCACCAGAGAACTGTCGAGGAAGGTGGAAGGCCGGCTGGCGCCGATTCCGGAGAGGTGCCGTTTGCCGGGGTTGCCGTGGAAGGCGATCGATCCCTCGATGTCCACCGCGATCATCCGGGTGGCGGGTGAGACCGAGCGGAAGAACTGACTGAGCCCCGAGAACGTCCCGCCGGTGGAGATCGCCGCGAACACCGCGTCGGGTGCGCGCGGCAGCTGCCGGAACATCTCCGGGCCGGTCATCCCGCGGTGGATCGCCGGATTCTCCGGGTTGTCGTACTGGTTGGTCCAGACGTACGAGCTGTCCTGCTCGCGCAGTTCGGCGATCCGGCTCAGCCGGGAGAGCAGATAGCCACCGGACTCGTCCCGCTCGGTCACGGTGATGATCTCCGCGCCCAGATCGTTGAGGCGTTCCAGGCACTCCGCCGCGATCAGCGGGTCGACCACCGCGGTGAAACTCACCCCGAGATAGCGGGCCAGCATCGCCAGGGCGATCCCCAGGTTTCCCGAGGTGGACTCCAGGAGCCTTCCGCCGGGCTGCAGTTCACCCGACTCGACCAGGGCCCGGACCAGCCCGAAGGCGGTCCTTGCCTTGATCGAGCCGGCGACGTTGTGCCCTTCGAGCTTGAGGTGGATGACACGGGGCCGACCGCCGATGGTCAGCGTGACGGGCAGTACCGGCGTCGGTCCGAGAAGCGCCTCGAAGTGTTCGAGCCGCTGTTTCATCGACATCACGCCTGATCCCTTCCGTCCGGTCAGACCGAGGGGGTCGCGTAGACGATCCAGTTGTCGTGGGTGTGCGGGTACGGGCGGAAGTCGCCGTGCGGCGGGTCGTCCCAGGAGACCCGCTCGAGCGCGATGATCTCCCAGCCGTCGAAGAGCGCCCGGATGTCCTCCTCGCTGTAGTACTTGAAGAGGGTGTCCTTGTAGGCGAAGGTGTTCGGCGCGATCTCCTCGCCCTCGCCGTAGGTCTGGTCCTCGGGGGTGAAGGCGTTGGTCACGAAAATGCCGCCCTCGACCAGCAGCCGGCGGGCCTCGGCGACCAGCGCGCTCGGGTCCTCGATCTGGCCGAACACGTCGAAGCAGGTGACCGCGTCCACCGAGGCGTCGATCAGCGGGAGTTCGGTGGCGTCGGCGCGGAGCAGGAACGAGCGCTGACGGATGATCCGCTTGGCGTTCTGCAGACCGGTCGGGGCGATGTCCACACCGAGCGCGGTGAAGCCGGCGTCGACCAGCGCGGCCAGGTTGCGGCCGTCGCCGCAGCCGAGGTCGACCACGGTGCGCACCTCGCGGGCGGTGAGCGCCTTGATGGCCTGCGGGATGACCGGGATCGGGTCCTCCTGCCAGAGCGGGGCGTCGTCGGTCTGCTGCTGGTAGGCCGCCTCCCAGCCGTACTGGAGCTCCTTGTAGGAGACATCGGTGGTCATTCTTACCTCCAAGATCGATGGTGCGCCGGGTGGTTCGCGGGTCGGGCTGCGTTCCCGCCCGCCCTCAGAGCCTGCGGGCGGCCCGCCAAGCGACGACCAGGCCACGGCCAAGCGGCGGCCAACCGGCAGCGCGGCCCGGGAACATGACGGGACCCCCGGCCTCCGGCGGCCAGGGGTCCCGTCGTGGTGGCGTCGCTCAGGTGCGCACCAGCGCCTCGGCCAGGACGGACCAGAACTGGTCGATCCGGCCCGGCAGTTCGGCCTCCGGTTCGGCGCGGCGGATCAGGTGGATGCCGACCACCATGGCGAGCAGCACCATGGCGACCGTCTCGGCCGGCAGGTCCGTGCCGGCCCCGCCCGGCCGGGCCCGTTCGACCGCGCCGGCCAGGTCCCGTTCGACCGTCTCGACCAGGCTCGGCTCCCCGGCGGCGGGCGGCCGGTCCACCAGCAGCCGGAAGGCGGCCCGGATCCGGACGTTCCCGTGGTACTGCCGGGACAGGCCGAGGACCAGCCCCCGCAGCACCTCGAAGGCGGGTGCCTCACCGTCCCCGGAGCCGTCCATCAGCAGCCACCAGAACTCCTGCGCCTGGCGCACGAGTTCGTCGGCCAGCTGCTCCTTGGTACCGAAGTGCCCGTAGAGGGCGCCCTTGGTCATGCCGGTTCTGGCGGCCACGGCCTGTACGGTCGCGTTGGTGTACCCCTGGAGGGCGAACTCCTCCGCCGCCGCATCCAGGATCAGTTCGCGAGTGCGTCGCGCGCGCTCCTGCTTCATGGCACCGCCCTTCCGCCTCTCGCCGACTTCGGCTCGAAGATACCTTCTCACAGGTATGTTTTGAAATCACGCAAAACCGGGCATTGGATGGCACTCGACCCGTCTGCCCGCGGCGATGGTGGGCCTGCTCTGACGAACAGTCAGACTACGCTGCCGCCAAGGCCGTTGGGTGCATGGGGCGGGTCAGTCGGCACTCCGGCCGAGGCCGGACAGCTCGACGGCGGAGTACGCCGCGGCGGCCGTCTCGAACCGCAGGGCGGCGTGCCCGGCGGCCGCCGTGACATCGCGCCAGTGGCGCTGCACCGGGTCCCCGTCGGCCTGCCCGGCCGCGCCGCCGGCCCGGAACAGCCGGTCCACGGCGGCCACCGCCAGCTCGGCGGCGAGCGCGCAGTCCCGCTGGTTCTCGGCGATCGCCAGCGGGGTCACCACGCCGTCGTCGGCCCGCGCGGCGGCGCCCTCGAGGAGCAGCCGGGCCGCCTGGATCTCGCCCGCCGCCCGGGCCAGCACCTGCTGCCCGGCGGCGGTCTGGGCGGTCAGCTGACCGTCCGCCCTGACCCGGCGGGCCGCCGTCTGCGCCCAGATCTGCCGGGCCCCCTGCGCGGCCCCCAGGATCGGTGCGGCGAACTGGAGTTGGGCCACCAGCGGGAACGGCACCCGGTGGCAGCGGGCCACGTCGGACCGCACCGTGCCGAGGTCGCTCTGAGTGAGCGTCAGCCGGTCAGGTACGAAGGCGTCCCGGACCACCACGGTGTTGGAGCCCGTCCCGCGCAGGCCCAGGGTCCGCCAGGTGTCCCGGATCTCGAACTGCGCCCGGGGCAGCGCGAAGATCCGGATCTCCGCCCCCGCCACCCGGCTCGCCAGCAGCACCCAGTGCGCGTGGTCGACACCGCTCGCGTACGTCCACTCGCCCGACAGCCGCCAGCCCTCGCCCACCCGGACCGCCGTGCCGGACGGCGGCACCACGGCGGCGGCGATCCGGACGTCGGGGGAGGCGCCCCAGAGCTCGCGCTGCCCGGCCTCCGGGAGGTAGGCGGCGAGCCGGCCGTGGGCCGCGTAGAGCGCGCCGCACCAGGCGGTGGCCGCGCAGCCCTCGGCCACGGTCGCGGTCCCGGCGACCAGCGCGCGGAAGGTGCCGGCGGTGCCGCCCCAGCGGCGGGGCACGAAGTGCCGGGCGAAGCCGGCCTCCGACAGCGCCCCGGCGAGTTCGGGGGTGAGCCGGCGGGCGTCCTCCACGGCCGGGCCGGAGCGGCGTGCCAGTGCGGCCACGCCCTCCGGGGTGACGGCCGGTGCGGTGTGGTGCGGTGCGGTGGGCAGAAGCGTGCTGACGGTCATGCGCGTGGTCCCCTCCTCGCGGGCCCTCCCCAGGCCCCGGCGGCCCCCGCCACACCGTGACCGGATGATCACGTGGCGGGGTGAGAGAGAAAATATACCGGCCGGAAGGTATCTGCAAGAGGTCCTGCGGCCGGACATGCGGAACGGCCCGCCCCCAGGTGGGGAGCGGGCCGTTCCGCAGCTGCGCGGGGGATCAGGCCTCGTCGCCGGGGGCGGCGTCGCCCTCGCCGTTCTCGCTCTCGATCTCCTTCTGGAGGCCGAGGCGCTCGACGATCCACTGCTCGAACCCGACCGCGGCCTGGGTCCAGTTGGCGGTGGTGGTGACGAAGTACTCCAGGTTCACGCCGGTGCCGACGATCATCTGGGACTCACCGATGAGACGGACCACGCCGTCCTCGTGGGTGTGCGTGTAGACCTTCGGCCAGAGGGTCTCGCGGTTCCACTCGTCGATCAGGTCAAGGATCTCGCCCTTGTCCTCGAGCGGGTAGGACCGGTCGTAGAAGGCACGGACCGCGAAGAGCTCCTTCTGCTCGCCACGGAACATGTAGTAGACGCGGAAGCCGTCCCACGGCGCGGTGAGGTCACCCTCGTCGTCCACGACGTGCTTGAGCTGCATCTGGTCCAGCAACTGGGTGACCAGCGCCTGGTCCGGCACCACGATCGGCGGCGGGCCGGAGGGGCCCGGCTGGCCGCCCTGCGGGGCGCCGAACGAGGGGATGGACGACGGGTCGATGCTCATCAGGGGGTCCTCTTCTCAGTGCACAAGGGTGGCTGGCAATGAGGGGCCGCCCTTCCAGGCACCATCCTGCCTCATTCGCGGCCCGGGACACAGGGGGCACCCGGGCCGCGAATACGAGGTCAGTGCCTGGCCGGCGGAGCGGTCGGCTGCTCGGCCCGGACGGTCAGCCGGTCGGCGTCCTCGTCCCGCTCCACCAGCACCGTGTCACCGTCGTGGACCTGCCCGGACAGGATCGCCCGGGCCAGCTGGTCGCCGATCGCGGACTGCACCAGCCGGCGCAGCGGCCGGGCCCCGTACGCCGGGTCGTACCCGGTCAGGGCGAGCCAGTCGCGGGCCGCCGGGGTGACGTCCAGGGTGAGCCGGCGGTCGCGCAGCCGGTCGCCCAGCAGGCCGACCTGGAGGTCGACGATCCGGCTCAGCTCGGCGGTGCCGAGCGGCTCGAAGACCACGATGTCGTCCAGCCGGTTCAGGAACTCGGGCTTGAAGGCGGACCGGACGGTGTCCAGCACCAGCTGCTTCTTCCGCTCCTCCGGGGTGGTCGGGTCGACCAGGTACTGCGAGCCCAGGTTGGAGGTGAGGATCAGGATCGCGTTCCTGAAGTCCACCGTCCGCCCCTGACCATCCGTCAGGCGGCCGTCGTCCAGCACCTGGAGCAGTACGTCGAAGACCTCGGGGTGGGCCTTCTCCACCTCGTCCAGCAGCACCACGCTGTACGGGCGACGGCGGACCGCCTCGGTGAGCTGGCCACCCTCCTCGTAGCCGATGTACCCGGGCGGGGCGCCGACCAGCCGGGAGACCGAGTGCTTCTCGCCGTACTCGCTCATGTCGATCCGGACCATGGCCCGCTCGTCGTCGAAGAGGAAGTCGGCCAGCGCCTTGGCGAGTTCGGTCTTGCCGACACCGGTCGGGCCGAGGAAGAGGAACGAGCCGGTCGGCCGGTCCGGGTCGGCGATGCCGGAGCGGGTCCGCCGGACGGCGTCCGAGACCGCGCCCACCGCCTCCCGCTGGCCGATCAGGCGGCGGCCCAACTCCTCCTCCATCCGGAGCAGTTTGGCGCTCTCACCCTCCAGCAGCCGGCCGGCCGGGATGCCCGTCCAGGAGGCGACCACGTCGGCCACGTCGTCCGGGCCGACCTCCTCCTTGACCATCGACTCGCCGGCGTCTTCGTCCTGGGCCCGCTCCTGGGCCTCGGCGAGCTCCCGCTCGGCGGCCGGGACCTCGGCGTACATCAGCTTGGACGCGCGCTCGAAGTCACCGTCCCGCTGGGCGCGTTCGAGCGCGCCGTGCAGGTCGTCGAGGCGCTCCTTGAGCTCGCCGACCCGGTTCAGCGACTTCTTCTCCTGCTCCCAGCGGGCGTTGAGCGAGCTCAACTGCTCCTGCTTGTCGGCCAGATCGCGGCGCAGCCGGGCCAGCCGGTCCACCGAGGCCGGGTCGGACTCCTTCTCCAGCGCCAGCTCCTCCATCCGCAACCGGTCGACGGCGCGCTGGAGTTCGTCGATCTCGACCGGGGAGGAGTCGATCTCCATCCGGAGCCTGGAGGCCGCCTCGTCCACCAGGTCGATCGCCTTGTCGGGCAGGAAACGGGCGGTGATGTAGCGGTTGGACAGGGTGGCGGCGGCGACCAGGGCGGCGTCCGAGATCTGCACCTTGTGGTGCGCCTCGTACCGGCCCTTGAGGCCGCGCAGGATGGCGATGGTGTCCTCGACGCTCGGCTCGCCGACCATGACCTGCTGGAAGCGGCGCTCCAGCGCCGGGTCCTTCTCGATCCGCTCGCGGTACTCGTCCAGCGTGGTGGCGCCGACCATCCGCAGCTCACCGCGGGCCAGCATCGGCTTGAGCATGTTGCCCGCGTCCATCGAGGAGTCGCCGCCGGCGCCCGCGCCGACCATGGTGTGCAGCTCGTCGATGAAGGTGACCACCTGGCCGTCGCTGGACTTGATGTCGTTCAGCACGGCCTTCAGCCGCTCCTCGAACTCGCCGCGGTACTTCGCCCCGGCGACCATCGCGGAGAGGTCCAGCGAGACCAGCCGCTTGCCGCGCAGCGAGACCGGCACGTCGCCCGCCACGATCCGCTGGGCCAGGCCCTCGACCACGGCGGTCTTGCCGACGCCGGGCTCGCCGATCAGGACCGGGTTGTTCTTCGTCCGGCGGGAGAGCACCTGGATCACCCGGCGGATCTCCTGGTCCCGCCCGATCACCGGGTCGAGCTTGCCGTCCCGGGCGGCCTGGGTGAGGTCGGTGCCGTACTTCTCCAGCGCCTTGTAGGTGCCCTCCGGGTCGGCCGAGGTGACCTTGGCGCTGCCCCGGACGTCCTTGAAGGCGGCCAGCAGCGTCTTGGGCGTGGCGCCGTACTGCTGGAGCAGGTCGGCCACCTGCCCGCCCTCGGCGGCCAGGCCGACCAGCAGGTGCTCGGTGGAGAGGTACTGGTCGTCCAGGTCCTCGGCGCGCTTGCCGGCCTCGGCGAGCACGGCCATGGTGTCCCGGGCCAGCTGCGGCGCGGAGACGGTGGAGCCCTGCGCGCTGGGCAGGGCGGTGAGCTGCCGCCGGGCGGCGGCGAGCACGGCGGGGACGTCCGCGCCGACCGCTTCGAGCAGCGGGCGGGCGATGCCCTCCGGCTGCTCCAGCAGGGCCAGCAGGATGTGCACCGGCTTGACGTCCGGGTTTCCTGCGGCGCTGGCCTGTCGGATCGCGGCGGACAGGGCGTCCTGGGTCTTGCTGGTGAACTTGCTGGCGTCCACTGCGGGCGGCCTCCTCTATGACAGGCGGACTGTTCGACAAGTTGAGTCTACCCCGCTCAACTTTGCGGAGTAAGGGTCTTCAGCGTTTCCGGGTCAGGCCGAGCAGTTCGCGGGCCGGTCCGGCCGGGCGGTGACCGGCCGGCCAGACCGCGCGCAGCGGCCGGGCCAGGTCCACCCCCTCCACCGGGACGGCCACCAGCCGACCGGTGGCCAGCTCCTCGATGACCGCCAGCTCGCTCAGGCAGACCGGCCCGGCGCCGGTCATCGCGGCCGCCTTCAACGCGGTCGAGGAGGCCAGCTCCAGCCGGGGTTTGGCGGCTCCGCCGTACGGGGCCAGGGCCTGCTCCAGGACCTCCCGGGTGCCCGAGCCCGGCTCGCGCAGCACCAGCGCGGTGGCGGCCAGCTCGGCGCCGGTCAGCGGCGTACGGCGGCGGGCCCAGGGGTGGCTGGGCGCGACCACCACCACCAGCCGGTCCGCCGCCACCACCGCGCCGCCCAGGCCGGGCGGGGTGGTCGGGCCCTCCACGAAGCCGAGGTCGGCGTCCCCGGCCAGCACGTGGGCGGCGACGTCCGCCGAGTTGGCGGTCCGCAGGGTCACCGAGGTGTCGGGGCTGACCTGATGGAGCGCCAGCAGCCAGCCCGGCATCAGGTACTCGGCCACGGTCAGGCTGGCCACCACGGTCAGCCGGGCGTCCCGGCGCTCGCGCAGCGCGTCGATCCCGGCGTCCAGCGCCTGCGCCGCCTCGACCACGTTGCGGGCCCACTCGACCACCACCCGGCCGGTCTCGGTCGGCCGCGAGCCGCGCGGCGAGCGCTCCAGCAGCGGGACCCCGATCTGCCGCTCCATGCCCTTGATCCGTGCGCTGGCGGCGGGCTGACTGACCCCCAGCTCGGCCGCCGCCCGGCCGACGCTGCCCAGCCTGGCCACCGCGAGCAGCAGTTCCAGGGCGCCGAGCTCGGGGACACGCGGGGAGAGGGGCATAGGGTCAGGCTATGTGCTCATAGGGCACGCTGCGCTACCGGATGATCGTTCCGGGCGGCACGGTGGAGTCATGGCCACCCTCACCGCACCCCGCACCGCCGCTTACGGCCTCGACCTCGGCCGGCTCGGCCCCAACTGGTACGCCGCCGTCATGGGCACCGCGATCGTCGCCAACGCGGCCGGCGCCCTCCCGGTCCACCTCCCCGGCCTGATCGGCTTCGGCGAGGCGGTCTGGGCGCTCTCCTTCCTCGCCCTGGCGGCCCTGGTGACCGGCCGCGCGGTGCACCTCACCAAGCACCGGGCCACCGCCCGCGAACAGCTGCTGGACGAGCCCGCCACCGCGGTCTTCTACGGCTGTCCCCCGATGGCCCTGATCGCGGTCGGCTTCGGCACCCTGACCCTCGGCTCCCGGCTGATCGGCACCGAGGCCGCGGTCGCGATCGACCTGGTGCTGTGGACCGTCGGCACCCTCTACGCCGTCCTGGTGGCGGCCGGCATCCCGTACCTGATGATCACCCGGCACCGGGTCTCCGCCCTCAAGGCCAACCCCACCTGGCTGCTCCCCGTGGTCGCCCCGATGGTCGCCGCCGCGCTCGGCCCCGCCCTGATCCCGCACCTGCCCGCCGCGCTCGGCTCCACCATGCTGTACGGCTGCTACGCCCTGTTCGGCGCCAGCCTGCTCGGCACCCTGCTGGTGCTGCCGGTGGTCTTCGCCGGTCTGGTGCACAGCAAGCTGCCCGCCCTGGTGCTGACCCCCTCGCTGTTCCTGGTGCTCGGCCCGCTCGGCCAGTCCACCACCGCCGTCAACCAGCTGGCCGACGCCGCCAAGTCGGTGGCCCCCGCGCTGGCCGGGCTCGCCCTCGGCTTCGCGATCCTGTACGGCGTCGCGATGACCGGCTTCGGGGTGCTCTGGCTCGGGGTGGCGCTCACCGCCAACCTGCGGGCGCTGCGGGCCGAGATGCCCTTCGCGATGACCTGGTGGGCCTTCACCTTCCCGGTCGGCACCATGGTCACCGGCACCGCAGGTCTCGCCCGGCACACCGGCTTCGACGGCTTCACCGGCCTGGCCGTGGCGCTCTACCTGCTGCTGGTCACCGCCTGGGCGGTCGCCCTGGTGCGTACCCTGGGCGGCCTGCTCGACGGCCGGCTGCTCGGCCGGCTGCAGGCGGCCTGACGGCCCGTCCGGCCGCACCGACTGCAGGTTCCTGCACTTGCGGGAACATGCAGTCGGGCGCCCCTTGTTCACCGGCCGCCCCGCTGTGAGGGTGGAACCACGCCAAGGTCGTCCGGGCAACCGCAGCCCGTGAACGGCGACTTGCTCCGCTACGGGGGTGCCCCGGTACGTACGCGTGCCGGTGCAACGAAGTGGAGCCCCGGCCGGATCGCCATGTGTGGTGATGGCCCCGGTCCGGAGTCGGCGAGGCGTTGCTGCTCCGCCTCGCTGGAAGCGCTTTGACCGGCGTGAGATCGACGGGTTCCCCGGGCCTCAGGGCTCCGGGGGACGCGTCGGATCATCCCTGGGGGATCATGGGCGGGACGGACCCATGGGTGAGCGACGGCAGGAGGTGCACCGCACATGGCCTCCACCGAGGAGCTCCCCGACGAGACCGCCCGCGAGCTCTACCTCTCGATCCTGTCCAACGGCGGCCGGCTCCCGTTCGCCGAGCTCCCCGAGGCCGACCGCGCCGCCCTCGACCAGCTGGTCGACTCCGGGCTGGTGCTGCCCAACGCCCTCGACAGCACCTACGTGGCCGTCAGCCCGCGCTCGGTCAGCGAGCGGCTCTGCACCGAACTGCGCTCGGCGGCGACCAGACTGCTGCTCCGCGCCGAGGAGTTGCCCGACGCGCTCAGCGGGCTCACCCGGGCGTACGAGTCCACCCCGCGGGTGGTCCTCGAACCCGCCCGGTCCACCTGCGTCGACGGCCGGGAGCAGATCCGGCAGCGGATCGCCGAACTGCTCTCCGAGTGCCGCACCGAACTGCTCGCCGCCCAGCCCGGCCCCCGGCACCCGGAGACCCTGGTGCTGGCCCGGCAACAGGACCTGGCCCTGCGCCGGCGCGGCATCCGGCTCCGCACCGTCTACCAGCCCGGTGCGCTGACCGAGCCCGCCACGGTCGACTACGCCGTCGCGATGTCCGAGCAGGGCTCGGAACTGCGGATCCTGGACGAGTGCTTCCAGCGGATGCTGATCATCGACCGCACGGTGGCCGTGGTGCCCGCCGCGGACGACCACGGCCGGGCCGCCTTCATCTCCGACCCCACCGCGGTCGCCTTCCTGGTCGCGGTCTACCAGCGGGACTGGGGCCGGGCCGAGACTGTCGACTGGTCCCGGCTGGGCACCGGGTCGCCGCTCCAGGCCGCCGCCTACCGGGTCGGCCGGATGCTCGCCGCCGGCCTGACCCAGCGGGCGGTCGCCACCCGGCTCGGGCTGAGCGAACGGACCGTGGCCGGCCACATCGCCCGGCTGCGCGAGCAGTACGGCGCGCAGACCCTGTTCCAGCTCGGCTGGCAGATGCGGGGGAGGGCGAAGTGACCGAGGTACGGCTGCCGGACGAGGCCGAACGCGAGCTCTACCTGGACGTCCTCGCCCAGGGCGGCCGGATCACCCTGGCGATGGCCGCCACGGCCGACCAGGACGCGCTGGCCCGGCTGCTGGCGAGCGGCCTGCTGATCGGCAGCGCCCAGGGCCTCGGCTACACCGCCGTCAACCCGCGCACCGTCGGCGCCCGGATCAGCGCCGAACTCCGCTCCGCCGGCACCAGACTGCTGGTCGAGGCCGAAGAACTGCCCATCCTGCTCGGCGAGTTGACGAAGGTGTACGAGAGCGCCCCACGCCGCTCGGTCCGCTCCAGCGTGGTCCGGCACGTGCACGACGCCGCCGACATCGTGCACCGGATGCGGGAGTTGGAGGCCGGCGCCCGGGAGGAGATCCTGCTCGCCCAGCCCGGCGGCCCGCTGCCGGCCGCCCAGCTCGACCGCGCGGTGGCCAGGGCCCACGAGTTCGCCGCTCGGGGCGGCACCGTCCGGGCGCTCTACGAACCGTCCGTCCGGACCGACCAGTCCACCGTCCGCTACGCCGCCGCGATCGGCGAACTCGGGATGCGGGTCCGGGTGTTGGGTGAGCCCTTCAAGCGGGCGATGATCTTCGACCGGACCGTCGCGGTGGTCCCGGCCGCCGCCGACCACAGCAGCGCCGCCTTCGTCGAGGACCCGGCCGTGGTCGCCTTCCTGATCGGCGGCTTCGAGCGCGACTGGGCCCGCGCCGAACGCGTCAAGTGGAGCGACGCCGACACCTGCGCCGACGAACGCCCGGTCGACGAACAGATCGGCCGCCTGCTCGCGACCGGCCTCACCCAGCGCACCATCGCCACCCGCCTCGGCCTCAGCGAACGCACCGTCGCCGGGCACATCTCCCGCCTCCGCGAACTCCACGACGCCGAAACCCTGTTCCAGCTCGGCTGGCTGCTCCGCGGCGGCCGCGATGCCTGACCTCCCGATGCCGGGTGAGGCCGAACACGCCCTCTACGCCGAGGTGTTGGCGCAGGGCGGGAAGGTGCTGTTTCGCGACGTGGCGCACCAAGACGCCGCCATCGTGCTCCGGCTGCTCGAACTCGGTCTGCTGATCCACCACACCGGCGACGCCACCCTCACCGCCGTCAACCCCCGCACCGTCGCCGAAGGTCTCGCCGCCGACCTCCGCTCGGCCGGCACCCGGATGCTGCTCCGGGCGGAGGAGATCCCGGCGCCGCTGGAGGAGTTGGCCCGCGCCTACGACGCGGCACCGCGCAAGGTCGAGCGGGTCGGCGGGGTGCTGCACATCCAGGACATGGAGGAGATCCGCTCCCGGATGCTGCAGCTCGAAGCCGACTGCCAGGACGAGTGCCTGGCCGCACAGCCCGGTGGCGCCCGCCCCGTCGAGCACCTGGAGGGCGGGGTGGAGCGGCTGCACCGCCTGCTGGCCCGGGGCGCCACGCTCCGGGTCCTCTACGAGGAGGCGGCCAGGAGCGACGAGCCCACCGCCCGCCACGCGGCGACGGTCACCGGATGGGGGGCCAGGGTGCGGATCCTGCACGAGCCGTTCACCCGGATGTTGATCTTCGACCGGGCGACGGCCGTCATCCCGGCGTCCGCCGATCGCACCAGGGCCGCCGTCGTGGAGGACCCGGCGGTGGTCTCGTTCCTGGTCAGCGGCTTCGAACGGGACTGGGAGCGGGCCGAGCGGGTCCGCTGGCAGGCGGTCGGCGACCAGGTGCACGAGCAGGTCGGCCGACTGCTCACCCAGGGCCTGACCCAGAAGATGATCGCCAGTCGGCTCGGCCTGAGCGAGCGCACGGTGGCCGGCCACATCGCCCGGCTGCGCGAACTCCACGACGCCGAGACCCTGTTCCAGCTTGGCTGGCAGATGCGGGGCGCCCGTGCTGGTGGGTGAGGCCGAGCGGGCGTTCTACGGTGAGGTGTTGGCGCAGGGCGGGAAGGTGCTGTTCCGCGACGTGGCCGAGCAGGACGCCGCCACCGTGCTCCGGCTGCTCGAACTCGGACTGCTGATCCACCACACGGGGGACGCCACGCTGACGGCCGTCAACCCGCGGACGGTGGCCGAGCAGCGCGCCACCGAACTCCGTAGGGCGGGCACCGGCGCACTCCGGCAGGCCGACGAAGTGCCGGATCTGCTGGGCGAGTTGGCCCGGGCGTACGACGCGGCGCCGCGCCGGATCGAGAGCACCAGCACGGTGCTGCACATCGAGGACATGGAGCAGATCCGGTCCAGGATCGTCCAGCTCGACGCCGACCGCCGGGACGAGCTGCTGGCCGCGCACCCTGGCGGGGCCCGGCCGATGGACCTGGTCCGGGTGGGGATGGACCGGACCCGCCGCTTCGTCGAGGGCGGCGGGGTGCTGCACGTGCTCTACCAGGGCGCCGCCCGGACGGACGGTCCGACGGCGGAGTACGCGGCGATGGTGAGCGAGTGGGGCGCGCGGGTGCGCGTCCTGGACGAGCCGTTCAGCCGCATCCTGATCTATGACCGGACGACGGCCGTCATCTCGGCCTCCGCCGATCACACCAGGGCTGCCATCGTGGAGGACCCGGCCGTGGTCTCGTTCCTGGTCAGCGGCTTCGAACGGGACTGGGAGCGGGCCGAGCGGGTCCGCTGGCAGGTGGTCGGCGACCGGATGCACGAGCAGGTCGGGCAGTTGCTCACCCAGGGCCTGACCCAGCGGAAGATCGCCAGTCGGCTCGGGCTGAGCGAGCGCACGGTGGCCGGGCACATCGCCCGACTGCGTGAGCGGTACGACGCGGAGACGCTGTTCCAGCTGGGCTGGCAGATGCGTGGGGCGGAGGGCGTGTCAGCGGGCTGACCGCCCCACCCATCCGCTCAGCCGGTGGCGACGCCGGGGGCCCAGTAGCCGAAGCCGGAGACGGGGGGCTCCTGGCGGGGGCTCGGGAAGGCCTCGGTCGGCGCGGTCCAGAAGCCCTCGCGGAGCGAGAGGGCCATGCCCGCCCAGTCCAGCGCGGTCTCCACGGTGTGCCGCAGGGCGTCCTGCGACCAGGTGTCGTCGAACACCAGCGGCAGGACGGGGGCGACCTGCTCGATGGTGGCGATCAACGGGTTGTGGGTGATCGCCTCGTCCACCAGCAGCACCACCGGCTTGCGCAGCGAGGAGGCCCAGCCGAGTTCGAGCGCGACGCCGGCCGAGAGCGGCGCACCGACGTAGGCGAAGACCAGGTCCGCCGTCTGCAGCGCCCGGAAGTCGGAGGGCACCCGCGGCTCCGGCGCGCGGCCGGCCACGGTCCAGGCGTCGCTGTGGTGCGCGCTGTACACGGCGGCGCCGCTCTTCAGCAGCGTGGAGCGCAGGGTGGTCAGCCTGGTCCGGCTGGCCAGCGTCACCACACTGTCGGCCGGCCCGGTCAGCCGCATGAGCGGCGCGGCCAGGAACACCCGAGCGCGCCGACCCTCGGGGGTCTGAACGGCGCGATTGCGCAGGTAGGGCTCACTCATGTCGACTCCGGGCTCGCCGGTCGGGATGCTGCACTCCGGCCGACTGTGTTTGGTGGCTGCTGGGGGAAGATCAGTGGTTCGGCGGTTAACGCCGGACAATTTGAATGTTCACCGGCAAGTGTGGTGATCAAGCCGGGGCATCGGGAGCGAACTGATCGTCCATCGGTTGCTCTCTTCCCGTCCACTGCTCCGTGGTGTCATCT
Organism: Kitasatospora gansuensis; assembly: GCF_014203705.1. Classification (NCBI taxonomy): domain Bacteria; kingdom Bacillati; phylum Actinomycetota; class Actinomycetes; order Kitasatosporales; family Streptomycetaceae; genus Kitasatospora; species Kitasatospora gansuensis. The sequence continues at coordinate 3,688,909 of NZ_JACHJR010000001.1, read as the reverse complement.
CACTGCATGGCAGGCAGATGACGCACCCGAGATGACCAGCCTCTGGTGACATGAAGCCGCATTCTGCGGCATCATGTGGGCGATTGTCTTATTCATTGGTACTTTCTGGATGCCGCAGGGCTAGGGGAGGTTGTGGTCGCGTGTCAGGCTTCTACCGTTCGGTGCGCCGCATAGCGGTGTCGTTTGTGGTCGCTCTCGGGGTTCTCGCAGTTGGCGGGCAGGTCGTCGACAGCATTTCTTCGCATGAGCCTGCCAATAGCGTGAGCGCACGGGTTACCACCGTGGTGGCTCTCGAGGACAGCAACTGGACCTGAGCCCCATGGAATCCGTGATCGGTGATCGGTAACGGGGGACCGATCACTCGAAACCGGGTGCCTCGACCTCGGCTTGTGCCGAGTTCGACCGTGCCAGCACGTACCCGAGCTGGAACAGCGACTCGACGTGATAGTCCTCGCGCATGTCGGCGATGTGCCGCGCCAGGGTGCGTTCGCTGATTCCCAGGCTGCGCGCGATCACGCGGTGGCTGGTCCCCTTGAGCATCAGGTCGATGATCGTCTGCCGCAGCCGGGAGACGACCTGCTGGGGCACGGCGCGGGCGCCGTCGAAGTCGATCGCGCGGTTCCAGTTGCGCTCGAAGACCTCGGCCACGATGTAGCTGATGATGGCCTGGTCGTGGACGAAGGCGGCCAGGCTCAGGTCGTCGGCGACCGGGATGATCGCGGTGCGCCGGTCGATCACGAGAATGCGGGTGTACGGCTCGTCCAACGTCCTGACCTGGGCCCCCGCCTGGGTGACGGCGGCGACGTAGTCGCGCGTCGGGGCGTGGTAGCGGGTGCTCGGGTGGTAGATGGTGCGGGCGGTCGCCCCTCGGCGGAGCAGCGCCAGGTCGCGGTCGATGCTGCTGGCGAGGGCCTCGGGCGGGCGGGGCCCGCCGGGCTGGGCGGCCAGGAATTCCTCCGAGCAGCTGTTGGTGAGCTGCTGGAGCCGCTGGTTGATCAGCACCTTTCCGCGTACGTACTCAATGGTGCCGCCGGACTGCTCCGGGGTGTGGAATTCCTCGGTGAGGTCTTTCAGCGCCGCCGGGAGGGCCACCGCGCGGGTGAGCAGACTGAGCGCCTTTCGCTGCCAGGAGGCGGCGAGCCCCTCCGCCAGCTGTTGCGGATCGACCGCTACCAGTACGTCGGGATGGTCGGTGTCCGGTACCAGCAGGCCCATGTCCAGCAACTCCTGCAGGGCCGGTTTCGCCTCCGCGGGCAGCTCGCTCGGAGCCAGCTCGACCTTGGATCGGACCACCGCCCGGTACAACTCCCTGGCGTCCGCCGACAGGATGTTCAGCCCGCCTGTGGTGAGGCCGGGCTCAGCCGTCTCACTCATCTGCGGCTCCTCGGAGTTGGCTCAGCAGGCTGCTGGTCGCGGACACATGGGGTACAGAGGGGATCTTAGGCTTCCGCCGCGGTATCCGTTCTGCTACGGCCGAAAGCGAACCGTCGGTATCCGGCACTCTCCCACTGCACGTGAGCCGCCGGTAGCCCCCTGACTGGGGGTACCGGCGGCTCAGGTCACGAGGCAGGGTCAGCGCTTCGGCCGCCAGACCACCAGCGCGCTGGACTGCTGCACCTGCTGATAGGGCACCAGGTCCCGGCGGTACGAGGCGTGCACCGCCGCCTCCCGCTGCTGGAGCGCCGAGGCGGCGCCCTCCAGGGAGTCGGCCAGCTCGCCGATCCGGGACTGCAGGGCGGCGACCTGGTTCTCCAGTTCGATGATCCGCTTGATGCCGGCCAGGTTGATGCCCTCGTCCTGGGACAGCCGCTGGACCTCGCGGAGCTGCTGGATGTCGCGGGCGGAGTAGCGGCGGCCGCGGCCGGCCGTCCGGTCGGGGCAGACCAGGCCGAGGCGGTCGTACTGGCGCAGGGTCTGCGGGTGCAGGCCGGAGAGCTCGGCGGCGACCGAGATCACGTAGACCGGGGTGTCCTCGGTCAGGACGTAGTGGGTCGCGGCGGGGCGGGGGCGGCCCAGGCCGGGGCCGCCGGGGAGGCCCTCGCCGAGGCCGGGTCCCGGACCGATCGGGCTGTCGGGGGTCATCGGGTCATCACGCTCCCTCTGCCGCCTTGAAGAGGGCGGCTCGCGGGTCGTCGGAGGCGGTGGCCTCGCGGTACTGCTCCAGTGCCTCCAGGGCGTCGCCCTCGAGGTGCTTGGGGACCACGACCTCCACGGTGACCAGCAGGTCGCCGCGGGTGCCGTCGGTGCGGGTGGCGCCCTTGCCGCGGGCCCGCATGGTCAGCCCGTTGGCGCTCCCGGCCGGGAGCTTGAGCTTGACCGAAGGGCCGTTCAGCGTCGGCACCTCGATGGTGCCGCCCAGCGCGGCTTCGGGGAAGGTGATGGGCACGGTGACGGTCAGATTGTCGGCCTTCCGGCCGAACACCGGGTGGGTGTCGACGTGCACGGTGACGTAGAGGTCACCGGGCTGGCCGCCGCGCTCGCCCTGGGCGCCCTTGGCCTTGAGCCTGATCCGCTGCCCGTCCTGCACCCCGGCCGGGATCCGGACCTGCATGGTGCGGGCCGAGGAGGCCCGGCCGCTGCCGTGGCAGACCGTGCAGGGGTCGTCGACCAGCATGCCGCGGCCCTTGCAGTCCCGGCAGGGCTCGGACAGCGCGAACGCGCCCTGGCCCCGGCTGACCGTGCCGGCCCCCACGCAGGTCGGACAGACCCGGGGGGTGGTGCCGGCCTTGGCGCCGGTGCCCGAGCAGGACCGGCAGGCGGCCTGACTGGTCATCCGGAGCGGGACGGTGGCACCGTCCACCGCCTCCTCGAAGGCGAGCGTCACCTCGGTCTCGACGTCGGCGCCCCGGCGCGGCTGCGGCTGCCGGCCGCCCCGGTTGAACAGGCCGCCGAAGATGTCGCCGACCCCGCCACCGCCCTGCGGGCTGTTGCCGAACAGGTCGCCGAAGTCGAAGCTGCCGCCCTGCGGGCCGCCGGCCCGGTAGCCGCCGTTGCCGAACAGGCTGCGGGCCTCGTCGTACTCCTTGCGGCGCTTGTCGTCCGACAGGACGTCGTACGCCTCGGAGATGTCCTTGAACCGGTCCTCCGCCTTGGCGTCACCCTTGTTGGCGTCGGGGTGGAACTCGCGGGCGAGCTTCCGGTAGGTCTTCTTGATCTCGGCGGTGGTGGCGTCCTTGGGCACACCGAGGACCTTGTAGTAGTCCTTCTCCACGTAGTCCTTCGCGCTCATGGCTGCTGCCACCTCCCGGCGTCGTTCGCTGTTGCTTGTTCGGACACGGCGCTGCGGAGCCGTCCGTCGTCCAGGACGACGGACGACTCCGCAGCGCTCGTTCGGTCAGCTCTCCGTGGCACCGTCGGCCTTGTCGGAGTCCGACGAGTCGGCATCCGGCGCGGCAGTGCTCTGGGTGCCCGGCTGGGGCTCCGCGACGGCGACCATCGCGGGACGGATGATCCGCTCGCCGATCCGGTAACCGGGCTGGAGGATCTGCACGCAGGTGTCCTCGGTGACGTCCGAGGAGTAGCTGTGCATCAGCGCCTCGTGCAGGGTCGGGTCGAAGGGCTCGCCCTCCTTGCCGAACTGCTGCAGGCCCAGCTTGGCGACGACCGTCTCCAGGTTGTCGGAGACGGACTTGAAGCCGCCCGTCACCTCGCCGTGCTCACGGGCCCGGCCGATGTCGTCCAGCACCGGGATCAGGGCCTCCAGGATGTTGGAGACCGCGATCTCACGGACCGTCAGACGATCCCGCTCGACCCGCTTGCGGTAGTTCTGGTACTCGGCCTGAAGGCGCTGGAGGTCACCGGTACGCTCGGTCAACTCACGCTTCGCAGCAGCGAGTTCATCGGCACCGGCGCCCGCGACGGCCTCCTCGGCGGCCTTCAGCACGGCTTCCTCGGCGGCGGAGTCGTCGCCGGGCTCGCCGCCCTGCGGCTTCTCCGTCATGCGGCACCACCCTTGGGCTTCTCGTCGTCGACGATCTCGGCGTCGACCACGTCGTCGTCCTTGGCGGCACCGGCGGCGTCACCGGCCGGGGCGGCACCCGCGGCGTCGTTCTGCGCGTACAGCGCGGCGCCGAGCTTCTGGGCGGTGGTGGACACCTTCTCGGTGGCCTCGCGGATCGCCGCGACGTCCTCGCCCTTCAGCTTCTCCTTGAGCTCGCCGATCGCGGTCTCGACCTCGGTCTTGACGTCCTCGGGCAGCTTCTCGGTGTTGTCCGCGATGAACTTCTCGGTCGAGTAGACCAGCTGCTCGCCCTGGTTGCGGGTCTCCACGGCCTCGCGGCGCTCGTGGTCCTCGGCCGCGTACTGCTCGGCCTCGCGCATCATCCGCTCGATGTCGTCCTTCGGCAGCGCGGAGCCGCCGGTGACGGTCATCCGCTGCTCCTTGCCGGTGCCGAGGTCCTTGGCACCGACGTGCATGATGCCGTTGGCGTCGATGTCGAAGGTGACCTCGATCTGGGGCAGGCCACGCGGGGCCGGCGGCAGACCGGTCAGCTCGAACATGCCGAGCTTCTTGTTGTACGCCGCGATCTCGCGCTCGCCCTGGTAGACCTGGATTTGCACGGACGGCTGGTTGTCCTCGGCCGTGGTGAAGATCTCGGAGCGCTTGGTCGGGATCGTGGTGTTGCGCTCGATCAGCTTGGTCATGATGCCGCCCTTGGTCTCGATACCCAGGGACAGCGGGGTGACGTCGAGCAGCAGGACGTCCTTGACCTCACCCTTCAGCACACCGGCCTGCAGCGCGGCGCCGATGGCGACGACCTCGTCCGGGTTGACGCCCTTGTTGGCGTCCTGACCGCCGGTCAGCTCCTTGACGAGCTCCGCGACGGCGGGCATCCGGGTGGAGCCACCGACCAGGACCACGTGGTCGATCTCGGACAGCGCGATGCCGGCGTCCTTGATGACGTTGTGGAACGGGGTCTTGCAGCGCTCCAGCAGGTCCGCGGTCAGCTGCTGGAACTGGGCCCGGGTGAGCTTCTCGTCCAGGTGCAGCGGGCCCTCGGCCGAAGCGGTGATGTAGGGCAGGTTGATCGAGGTCTCGGAGGACGAGGACAGCTCGATCTTCGCCTTCTCGGCGGCCTCGCGCAGGCGCTGGAGCGCCATCTTGTCCTTGGAGAGGTCCACGCCGTGGCCGGACTGGAAGACCTTGACCAGGTGGTCGACGACCTTCTGGTCCCAGTCGTCGCCACCGAGGTGGTTGTCACCGTTGGTGGCCTTCACCTCGACGACCCCGTCGCCGATCTCCAGCAGGGAGACGTCGAAGGTGCCACCGCCGAGGTCGAAGACCAGGATGGTCTGGTCGTCCTTGTCGAGGCCGTAGGCCAGCGCGGCCGCGGTCGGCTCGTTGACGATGCGCAGGACGTTGAGGCCCGCGATCTCACCGGCCTCCTTGGTCGCCTGGCGCTCCGAGTCGGAGAAGTACGCCGGGACGGTGATGACCGCGTCGGTCACCGTCTCGCCCAGGTACGCCTCGGCGTCGCGCTTCAGCTTCTGCAGGATGAAGGCGCTGATCTGCTGGGGGTTGAAGTCCTTGCCGTCCAGGTTGATCTTCCAACCCGTGCCCATGTGGCGCTTCACCGAGCGGATCGTGCGATCCACGTTGGTGACCGCCTGGCGCTTGGCGACCTCGCCGACCAGGATCTCGCCGTTCTTGGCGAAGGCGACGACGGACGGCGTGGTCCGGGCGCCCTCGGCGTTGGTGATGACGGTGGGCTCACCGCCTTCGAGAACGCTGACGACCGAGTTCGTCGTGCCGAGGTCGATGCCGACCGCGCGTGCCATCGTTGGTACCTCCATGAAGAAGTTGAGCTTTACAGGCTCAAGGATGCACGACCCGATCGTGTGCGTCAACAGGCATGAGTCTGCTGCGCTCAACTTTACTGCGCGCTTATCCGCAGGGCTCCGCCGGACGGGTGAGTCTGCCCTTAGTGACTGCCGCCATACCTTGAGCGTCTTCTTCATCGGTGTTAACGCGCGGTAGTCTCCGGCGCGTCACCCCTGAAAGTTACTGATGAGTACACTCAGGGGAGCCCGCTACACCCCAGCCGCTGGAGACGGAGAGCCGATGCAGCTAGCAGCGATCGTCATCTCGCTGGTCACGACTGTGATCGGCACCGCGCTCGCCGCCCGCGCGGCCGCGTACATCTACAAGGTGGTGAAGACCGGCGCGCCGGACTCCACCCGTACCGCCAACCCGGTGCAGAGGACGAAGACGGTCGCCGTCGAGTTCCTCGGTCACACCCGGATGAACAAGTGGGGCGTCGTCGGCGTCGCGCACTGGTTCGTCGCGGTCGGCTTCTTCACCCTGGTCTCCACCCTGGTGACCGCGTTCGGCCAGCTCTTCGACGCCGAGTGGGTCATCCCGGTGATCGGCCACTGGCTGCCGTTCGAGATCTTCACCGAGCTGGTCGGCACGCTGACCACGCTGGGCATCGCCACCCTGATGGTGATCCGCCTGCTCAGCCTGCCGGGCCGGGCCGGGCGGAAGTCCCGGTTCGCCGGGTCGATCGCCTGGCAGGCCTTCTACGTCGAGTACACGATCCTCGGCATCGGCCTGTGCATCATGATCCTGCGCGGCCTGGAGGGCGCGCTGGCGGGCGTCGAGAGCTACGAGGCGGCGTACCTGGTCTCCTACCCGCTGGTGGTGGCCTTCCGGGGCCTCGCGCACGGCACCCTGGAGAACCTGATCTACCTGTTCGCGATGCTGAAGATCTGCATCTCGTTCGCGTGGGCGACCACCATCGGCATCAACCCCTCGATGGGTGTGGCCTGGCACCGCTTCCTGGCGTTCTTCAACATCTACTTCAAGCGCGAGGAGGACGGCGGCGTCGCCCTCGGCGCGCTCCGTCCGATGACCAGCGGCGGGCAGCCGATCGACTTCGAGGACCCGGCCGACGACGCGAACTTCGGCGTCTCCCAGGTCGAGCACTTCGCCTGGAAGGGCATCCTCGACTTCTCCACCTGCACCGAGTGCGGCCGCTGCCAGTCGCAGTGCCCGGCCTGGAACACCGGCAAGCCGCTCTCCCCGAAGCTGCTGATCATGAGCCTGCGGGAGCACGCCTTCGCCAAGGCGCCGTACCTGCTGGCCGGCGGCGGCAAGGACGCCGAGGGCAACGAGATCGGCACCCCCGAGCAGCTGGCGAACGTGCCGGCCGCCGCGCTGGCCGAGGCCGAGCGCCCGCTGATCGGCACCGCCGAGGAGAACGGGGTCATCGACCCCGACGTGCTGTGGTCCTGCACCACCTGCGGCGCGTGCGTCGAGCAGTGCCCGGTGGACATCGAGCACATCGACCACATCGTCGACATGCGCCGCTACCAGGTGATGATCGAGAGCTCCTTCCCGACCGAGGCCGGGACGATGCTCAAGAACCTGGAGAACAAGGGCAACCCGTGGGGCATGGCCACCAAGGCCCGCCTCGACTGGGTCAAGGAGCTCAAGAAGGAGACCGGCATCGAGGTGCCGGTGATCGGTGAGGACATCGACCCGGCCGAGGTCGAGTACCTCTACTGGGTCGGCTGCGCCGGCGCCCTGGAGGACCGGGCCAAGAAGACCACCAAGGCCTTCGCCGAGCTGCTGCACACCGCGGGCGTGAAGTTCGCCATCCTCGGCAAGGAGGAGACCTGCTCCGGCGACTCCCCGCGCCGCCTGGGCAACGAGTTCCTGTTCCAGATGCTCGGCGCGCAGAACGTCGAGACCCTGAACGCCGCGCTGGAGGACGCCCCGACCAAGCGGATCGTGGCCACCTGCCCGCACTGCTTCAACACCATCGCCAACGAGTACCCGCAGCTCGGCGGGCACTTCGAGGTGATCCACCACACCCAGCTGCTGCAGCACCTGATCGACGAGGGCAAGCTCCTCCCGGTCAACCCGGTCGAGGGCCTGATCACCTACCACGACCCGTGCTACCTGGGCCGCCACAACAAGGTCTACAGCCCGCCGCGCGAGATCATGGACAAGGTCCCCGGTCTGCGCCAGCAGGAGATGCACCGGCACAAGGAGCGCGGTTTCTGCTGCGGCGCCGGTGGTGCGCGGATGTGGATGGAGGAGCGGATCGGCAAGCGGATCAACACCGAGCGGGTGGACGAGGCGCTGTCGCTCAACCCCGACATCGTCTCCACCGCCTGCCCGTTCTGCCTGGTGATGCTCTCCGACTCGGTCAACGGCAAGAAGAACGAAGGCGCGGCCAAGGAGCACCTCAAGGTGGTCGACGTGGCCCAGCTGCTGCTCGACTCGGTGAAGGCCCTCCCGGCCGAACCGGAGCCGGTCGAGGCCTGACCGTACGTCAACACCGGCCCCGGTGCCCCCTGGTGGGGCAGCCGGGGCCGGTCCCGTTCAGGCACCTGAACGGTGCGTCGGTACGTGTCGCAACCCCGCTGGAACAGGGGGGCTTTGGAAGGAAATACAGTTAGTCGCGGTACCCGTGTCGTGCGGGTCCTCGACAGGACAGGTACGTCGCTCCGGAACAGCCGGTGACGGCAAGGGGCAAGGGGAGAGGCGCGGACCATGACCGAGGCGATCATGCTGGTCGGTGGTAAGGGCACGAGGCTGCGCCCGTTGACCACCCACACCCCGAAGCCGATGCTGCCGGTGGCGGGTGTCCCGTTCATCGCGCACCAGCTGGCCAGGGCGGCCGCCGCCGGGGTGACCCGGGTGGTGCTGGCCACCTCGTACCTGGCCGAGGTCTTCGAGGACCACTTCCAGGACGGCAGCCCGTACGGCATCGAGCTGGTCTACCTGACCGAGAAGGAGCCGCTGGGCACCGGCGGCGCGATCCGCAACGCCGCCTCGGGGCTGACCTGCGGCCCCGACGAGCCGGTGCTGGTCTTCAACGGCGACATCCTCTCCGGCCTGGACATCGCCTCGCTCCGGGACGGCCACGTGGCCGCCGGGGCCGACGTCACGCTGCACCTGACCCGGGTCGAGGACCCGCGCGCCTTCGGCCTGGTGCCGACCGACGCGCACGGGCGAGTGCTGGAGTTCCTGGAGAAGCCGGAGACGCCCGAGCAGATCGTCACCGACCAGATCAACGCCGGCTGCTACGTCTTCACCCGTTCGGTGATCGACCGGATCCCGGCCGGCCGTGAGGTCTCGGTCGAGCGCGAGACCTTCCCCGAACTGCTGGAGACCGGCGCGCTGGTCCGCGGCGTGGTGGACACCTCGTACTGGCTCGACCTCGGCACCCCCGGCGCCTTCGTCCGCGGCTCGGCCGACCTGGTGCTCGGCCTGGTGGACTCCCCGGCGGTGCCGGGACCGACCGGCGAGGCGCTGCTGCTGCCGGGCGCCACGGTGGCCCCGGCCGCCGTGCTGAGCTCCGGCACCGTGGTCTCCGAGGGCGCGGTGGTCGAGGCCGGCGCGATCGTCGAGGGCAGCGTGATCCTGCCCGGCGCCGTGATCGGCCCGGACGCCTACGTGAAGGACTCCATCGTCGGCGCGTACGCCACCGTGGGGGCGCGCAGCTCGCTGGACGGCGCGGTGATCGGCGACGGCGCCACCGTCGAGTCCGACAACGAACTGCCCGCCGGCATCCGGATCGCCTGCGGCGTCCTGCTCCCGGTCGGCGCCGTCCGCACCACCGCGGGCCCGGGTGGCTGCCCCGCCGGGGAGACCTCGGCGGCCGTCGTGCACGCCCGCTCGGTCGCCGCGCGCTGAACCGTCTGCGGGCGCTGCTCGTGACGGGGTCACAGCAGTGCTGCAATCCCGCGCCGAAGCCATGATCAACCGACGGCCGGTCAGCTCGAACGGGTACCTTCGACTCGTGGCTGGCAACGGATACGACAACGGCGAGGGCGCCGTCGACCCCCGACGGGGGTGGGCAGCGGCGCCCGGTGGGCAGGACGCGCAGCAGTACCCCGGGGGCGGCCCGGTGGGGGAGCCGGAGTACTTCACCGCACCCCACCCGGGCTACGACCCCGGGGCGCCCGGTGCTCCCGGCGCTTACGACCCCGATCAGCCCGGGCACACCCGGGCCTTCACGGTCGAGGACGAGCAGTACTACTCGAGCACCCCCGACTACTCCGCCCCCCAGGGGCAGGACAACGTCGCGGTGTACCGGGCCGGCGGCCAGTCCGCCCCGCACCAGGGCGGCCCCCGGCTGGGCTGGAAGGAACTGCTGACCGGCGTCTACCGGGCCCCGTCCGCCACCTTCGACCGGATGCGCGACCACCAGGTCTGGCTGCCCGCGCTCACCGTCTCGCTGGCCTACGGCGTGCTCGCGGTGCTCGGCATCGGCCTGACCAAGGACGAGGTGGTCAACTCCACCTTCACCGTCGCGCTGACCGCGATCGCCGGTGCGGCGGTCGGCTTCACGCTGGCCGGGGTGATGCTCGGCGCGGTCACCTACGGCCTGGCCCGCCAGCTCGGCGGTGACGGCCCCTGGCAGTCCACCGTCGGCCTGGCCGTCATCATCGGCTGGACCAGCGACGCTCCCCGGCTGCTGCTGGCACTCTTCCTGCCCGCCGACAACGTCGTGGTCCAGGTGCTCGGCTGGGCCACCTGGCTGATCTGCGCCGTGCTGCTGACCACCATGGTGCGCCGGGTGCACGACCTGCCATGGGGCAAGGCGGCCGGTGCCGCCGCCCTGCAACTGCTCGCCCTGCTGGTGCTGATCAAGCTCCCCACGCTCGGCTGATCCATCCCTGTCTCTTCGTACGGAGCTCCCGCATGACCACCCTCCCCACCACCCACGTCAGCTTCCCCGCCGGGGCGGTGACCGGCGAGTCCCCCGTGCTCGCCGTCCACCCGCTCGCCGACGGCCGGTACGCGGTGGTCACCGAGGCGACCCCGTTCCACCCGCTCGACCACACCTGGCCCGACCAGCCCGCCGACCTCGGCACCCTCACCGTCGGCTCCGTCACGCATCCCGTGGTGGACTGCCTGACCGGCGGGTACGGCCCGGCCGGGGAGTTCCTGGTCGGCGCCGACATCCCGGTCCGGCGGGGCGACGAGGAGTGGTCCTGGCTGGTGCTGCACGTGCTGGCCGCCGACCCGGGCGCGGTCGTCGGCCAGCACGCCCGGCTGGCGGTCGACGCCGAGCGGCGGGCGCTGCTCTCCGCCGCGCACAGCGGCTGCCACCTGCTCGCGCTGGCCCTGAACGCCGCGCTCGCGCCGCGCTGGCGCAAGGACCCGGGCCGCTCCGACGCCTTCGGCAGCCCCGACTTCGACAGCCTGGCGATGGCCTCCTCGGTGATGGACACCGAAGCCAGCACCGACACCTACCGGCTCGGCAAGTCGCTCCGTAAGAAGGGCTTCACCGCCGAGGCCACCGAGGAGTTCCCGGCCCTGGCCGACGCTCTCCCCGCCGTCACCGAGGCCGTCAACGCCCAGCTCGCCGCCTGGGTCGCCGCCGACGCCCCGGTCCGGATCGAGGTCCCCGGCCCCGAACTCACCGCCCGCCGTCAGTGGCACTGCGAGCTCCCGGCCGGCTCCGCCGCCATCGCCTGCGGCGGCACCCACCTGCACCACCTCGGCGAACTGGCCGAACTCCGCACCGAGTTGACCCTCTCCGAGGACGGCAGCGAACTCGTCGCGGTGACCCGCCCGAAGCGGGCCTGAACACGCGGAAGGGGGCCGGTCCTGGTGGACCGGCCCCCTTCCGCGTCGCCCGCTACACGTCCGAGCGGTGGAAGTTCAGGTGCGAGCGCGAAGCCGTCGGGCCGCGCTGGCCCATGTACCGCGAGCCGTACCGCTCCGAGCCGTACGGGAACTCGGCGGGGGACGACAGCCGGAACAGGCAGAGCTGCCCGATCTTCATCCCCGGGTACAGCTTGATCGGCAGCGTCGCCACGTTCGACAGCTCGAGCGTCACGTGCCCGCTGAAGCCCGGGTCGATGAAGCCCGCCGTCGAGTGCGTCAGCAGACCGAGCCGGCCCAGGCTCGACTTGCCCTCCAGCCGCGAGGCGATGTCGTCCGGCAGCGTGACCGTCTCGTAGGTCGACGCCAGCACGAACTCGCCCGGGTGCAGGATGAACGCCTCGTCCCCGTCCGGCTCGACCAGCCGGGTCAGGTCCGACTGCTCCTGCGAGGGGTCGATGAACGGGTAGCGGTGGTTCTCGAACACCCGGAAGAAACGGTCCAGCCGGACGTCGATGCTCGACGGCTGAACCATCGCAGGGTCGAACGGGTCGATCACGACCCGGCCCTTGTCGATTTCGGTACGGATGTCCTTGTCAGAGAGCAGCACGCCCCCGAGGGTACGTGCATGACCACGCCCCGGACGAATCCCGTCCGGGGCGCGGCCGACCTTCGTCCCCTGCTCAGGCCAGGAACTCCGCCGCCTCCAGCCGCAGCGCCCGCGCCAACTGCACCCCCGACAACTCACTCACATCCGCCGGCACCGAGCTCCGCAACCGCCCGCACCGCGGACACCGGATCAACCGCCCCGGCCCCAGCCGCCCCGCCCCGAGCGTCTGCATCGGAAACGTCGAAGTACTGAACAGGTGCCCCTCGGCACAGCGGACGACGGTACGCTGCTCCATCGCGATCCCCTTCCCAAACCTGATGACGCCACCACGCCCCAGGGGCCACAAACACCCCGAGCCAGCGTCACATTAGGGGATCTACCGGACATTCACCGCGCCAACTCGCCGCCCCTCCCCACGCCGACCAAGGTCAGCCGACGGATGGGGTAGAGTGTTGGACGATCGAGCAGTCACTGACGGCTCATCAGCGCGGGCGTAGTTTAATGGTAGAACATGAGCTTCCCAAGCTTATAGCGCGAGTTCGATTCTCGTCGCCCGCTCCAGCAGTAAAGGCCCAGCTCAGGGGCGTTATCCCCGAGCCGGGCCTTTTGTGTTTGGTGGGTCGTTTTCGGCCCCGTGCCCCCCGCGTGCCCTTAGGGTTTTTCCGTGTCCTTGCCGAGGGCCCTGGTGATCGCCGCGTCCATGCCGTCGGCGATCTTCTTGTCCCGTTCGCTGGTGGCGTGTTGGTAGATCAGCGCGGCCCGCACCGAGGCGTGCCCCATCCGGGCCATCAGCTCCTTGAGGCTCGCGCCGGTCGTGGCCGCCAGGTTGTTGCCCGTGCCCCGCAGATCGTAGAAGTGGAAGCCCGGCATGCCTGCCTTGTCGCGTGCCTTCTTCCAGATCCGCCCGAACGAGGTGCGCCGGAACGGAGCGCCCTTCTCGCCGACGAACAGCAGACCCTGAGCGTCCTTCTCGGCGAACAGCTCCAGGTGCAGCCGGATGTCCGGCAGGACCACGGAGGGGATGGTCACGGTGCGCTTCCCCGCCTCGGACTTGGTGTCGCCCACCACCCGCTGACCGGTGTTCAGCTCGGGGGCGGCTTGGTGGACCCGTACGGTGCCGGCCACCAGGTCAACGTCCGGGCGCCGCAGCGCGGCCAGTTCCTCCGGGCGGAGCGTGGTGAACGCGGCGAGCAGGACCATGGCCCGCCAGCGTGCGCCGACGAGTTCGGCCAGCTCGTAGACCTGCTCAATTGTGGCGGTACCGCGCTCCTCTGACGACTCCTTGCCTGCGCCCTTGATCCGGCAGGGGTTGCGCTTGATCAGCTCGTCGTCGGCGGCGGTCGCGAGGATCGCCTTTAGGAGCCGGTACGCCTTGGCCGTCGTGATGCGCTTGCCCGAGGCCAGCAGCTCGGCGCGCCAGGTGCGCACGCGGGGAGCGGTGATCTCGTCCAGGTCCCACACCCCGAAGGTCGGCGCGAGGTGGAGCCGCAGCAGACGGCGGTACAGCTCGTCCGTTGTGGCCATGAGGTCCCGCTCGGTGATCCAAGCTTCGGCGTACGTCGTGAAGTTGATCGCCCCGGCATCGGGGTCACGCCAGTCCTTGTTGTTGAGCGCAGTCTGAGTAGCCGCCAGCCAGTCATCAGCATCCCGCTTGGTCTCGAACGTCTCCGGAGCCGGGCGCAGGAGACCGTCCGGGTCGGGGTAGCGGGCCTGGTAGCGCCCGGACGGGAGCTTCCGGATTCGGCCGAACTGCCGGCGCTTGCCTGCCACTTACGCCACCGCCCGCATGGTCCGCCGGGCTTGCCGCGGCTGCACGGTGTTGGCAGAGATGAAGGCAGCCAGGATGGCAGCGGAGACACGGACATGGCGCCCGACCTTGACGTACGCGATCCGGCGTTCGGCGATCAGCCGGCGCGGGAAGCGCTCCCCACTGGTCTCCCAGGTGCCGAGCCGTTCGGCGACCTCCTTGATGGTGAGCAGTTGGTCAGCCATGGGTGGGTTCTCCTTCGGTTCCGGGTGCGGGGGTGAGTGCTTCGGTGAGCCAGCGTTCGCCGGGTGTGAGGCCGACGCCGGCGAATGTCCAGTGGGCGAGGACGAGGGTGGTCGGTTCGGTGTCGTCGCCCGGGGTGGGCAGGGGCGGTGTGCCGGTGGTGGCTTGGGCTTTGCGCCAGGCGGCGCGGGCTTCGCGGAGGGCGCCGAGGGTGGTGGAGTAGCGGCGGGTCTTGGTGGAGAAGTGGCCCCGGAAGCCGAGCATGTGGGCCCAGGCGCGGAGGCGGAGTTCTTCGAGTTCGGGGCGCGCGCCGAGGGTCCAGCAGGTACGCACGAGGCGGCGGGCGTGCTCGGTGAGGTCGAGGTGGGCGAGCTCGGCGAGGAGCTTGACGGGGCGGTCGAGGGTGCCGGTGGCGGTCTCGGCGCCCTTGGTGGCGTACTTGGCGATGTAGGCGGCGACGGCGCGTTCGGTGAGGGTGGTGCCCGCGGTGAAGTCGGCGGTGCGGATGGTTCGGATGTCGAGCTGCTTGCCGAAGGCGAAGGTGTGGGCGGTGCCGTCGAGGACGGGGCCGGGGATCTCGGTTGCGGCGACAGCGGCGCGGATGGCGTCGGCGAGGAGATCGGGTGTTGCCCAGGCCGGGGGCGGTGTGTCGCCGCCTTCGGGACCGTCGAGGCGGATGACGGCGTGGAAGTGGACGGCGCCGCGTTTTTGGTACTCGGCGACCTTGGCGAAGGACACGCGGCCGTGGTCGCGGAACTGACGCTGGGTGAGGCCTGCGCGCTTGGCGATCTCCCGGCGCAGGTAGATCGAGAAGCGGGCCCAGATCTTCCCGGCGTGGGCGTTCCAGAGCACGGCGGCGCGGTAGTCGTAGGTGTCCGGGTTGAGGGGTGTGCCCAACTCGGTTGCACCTTCGGGGTGTTGGGTTCCGCATCGGCAGCGTCCGGTGGTGGGGCGGTTGTGGACGGCGCCGAAGCCGGGGGCGGTGAAGGTGGCGAAGACGCGGGGGTGTGCGGTGACCGTGGCGGGGGTGCCTTTGCCGCCGGTGAGTCCGGCGGTGATCAGGTGGTAGGTGTCGCGGCGGTAGGTCTCGGCGCAGGCGGGGCAGCGGGTGGTGCGGCGGTTGTTGCAGCGCACGAGCAGGTGGCCGGCGGCGAGGTCGGTGGAGTTGAGGTGGTGGATGACGGGGCCGATCTCGCCGGTGGTCGTGTTGACGCTGTGTTCGGTGCGGTGGCCGTCGAGTCGGACGGGTCGGCCGCAGCCGCCGAGTCCGGCGAGTTGCCGCATGAGGGCGGGCATGGTGCCGAGCTGGGCGAAGGCGGTCAGGTCAGCGACCGGGACGGGCGTGGTGGTGGTCAAGCGGCCACCGCCTGAGGGCTGTTGGCGAGGTACTGGGCGGCGATATGGGCGGTGTAGGCGGGCGGGATGGCTTCGCGGAGTCCGTCGCGGGAGGCCCAGGGCATGCCCATCACGTCGCGTGCGAGGGGGACGTTGGAGAAGTTGCCGACGACGTGCATGAACTCGCCGTCGCGGACGGGGCGGCCCATCTTGGCATTGGGGGCGAGGTGGCGCGGGTGGTGCAGGGCGGAGATCGGGAACGAGGTCTCGAACAGGCGGTGGCGGTAGGTGCGAAGGCCGAACATGGAGCCGCACAGCTCGACCGGGCTGAGGAGCGGGGCGCCGGGGACGTTCTCGATCACGTAGGGGCGGCCGGTGGCGGTGAGCAGTTCGCGCAGTGGCTGCACCAGGTCGGGGTGGTCGTTGCCCCGGATCTTCTGGGCGTTGGTGTAGCGCTGGCAGGGCGGGGAGGCGTGGATCAGGTCGAACTCCGTTCCGTGCTTGGCGAGGTAGGCGAGGGCGTCGGCCTGCCGGAAGGTGAAGGGGTAGCGGGGCTGCGGGGCGAGGTCGATGCCGGTGACGTCGAATCCGGCGAGGTGGTAGCCCATGCCGGCGCCTCCCTGGCAGCAGAAGAGGTCGAGGACGCGCAGGCCGTTCGCGAGACGGTTGGGGAGCTGGGTGAGCACGGGGACACCTCCGGTGTGGCGAGGGCGGCCCCGGAGCCGGTTTGCGGGTGGCTCCGGGGCCGGGCGGTCAGGACTTGCCGGCGGGCTTGGTGTGCTGGTCGGTCCAGGTCTCGGCGCAGACCTTGTGGGCGGGCTTGCCCCGGTCGGAGCGGAGGTTGGTGGGCTTGTCGCAGATGCCGCAGGGCTCCGGGCGCGGGGACCAGTGGTTCTTGTCGGACCAGTTGAAGTGGGCGCCCACCGGGGTCAGGCCCGGGTGAGGGCGCGCCGGGTGGGGGCCGGGACGGTGCCGGTGCCGTGGCAGGCCGGGCAGTTCACCGGGACGGTGTCGCGGGAGCCGTCGGTGCGGCGGAGGCCGGTGGCGATGGCGACGCTGGCGAAGCCGGAGCAGTCGGAGCAGTGACGGGCCGGGGCGTGGTTGTGCTGGGGCATGATGAAGCTCTCCTTCTGGTCGTGGTCTTGTGCTGCGGGTTCGGGAGGGGCGTGGTCTCCGGGGCGGTGCGATGCTTGGCGGCTTGTGGCCGCCCCGGAGGCTGGTCAGGCGATCCAGGGTTCGATCTGCTCGCCGGTCCACAGCCGGTGCAGGCAGCGGATGGCGGCGATGTCGGGCAGGTCCTTGGGCCGCTGGTGCGCTTCCTTCCAGCGGAGGACGTCGCCCAGGCGCATGAAAGGAATGCCGTCGATGACGTCGGCGTCGGTGATGATCCGGTCGGTGGACCAGCTGGGTGTCCAGCGGTCGACGATCTCGATCGCGGCCGTGGGGTGGTGAACGGCCCAGCCGTGGCCGGACGGCGGTCGGACGGGGCGGGCGAGGGTGGTGGCGATCTGCCAGGCGTGGCCACGTGCCAGCACGTCCAGGTCGCCGATTCTGGCCCGCAGGCCCCGGGCGAGCAGGGCCGCCGAACCGCACACCACGTAGTCGCCGGCGGGCAGTTGGAGATCGCGCAGGGCGGCGAACAAGCCCGCCGGGTCAGTCAGCGTCACGTCGGTACTTTGGGCGGCCTGATGATCAGTCATTGCGCTCACAGCCCCAGCGAGCTGGCGCGGGTGGCGGCGCGGTCGAGCAGGTGGTGCACGTCGGCCTGGCGGGTGCCGGGGGTGTCGTTGAAGGCGTCCGGGGAGCTGACGGGACGTCCGGTGGCGTGCAGGACTTCCATCACCTGGATGCGGGCCCGACGGACGGTGTCCGGGGTGCCGTAGCCGTGAGCGAGGACGGCGGCCTGTGCGCCGAGGAGGCAGACCCGGCCGGCGGAGTCCCACAACGCGCCTTGCACCCAGCCGAAGGCGTTGATGTAGCGCGAGGCGAGGCGGAGGTGATCGGCGATGCTCACCGGGGTCGGCCGGGCCGGGCGGTGGGCGATCCGATCGAGGAACGTCGGACGAGCCTCCGGGAACCCGGCGTTCCAGAGCTGCACCGTGCTGCCGAGCGGGCAGACGTACGGGACGAGCACTCGGGCCGGGGCGGGGAAGGTAGCGAGGTACGCCTCGATCTCGGCGATCAGGCCGGAGGCGTCCGGGATGAGCGTGATCGGCGGTGCCAGGAGTGTGCTGGTCATGGCGGGTTGTCCTCTCACTTCTCGGTGACGGCGTTGACGCCGGAGCGGGTGGTCTGGTCGATGACGGGGGCGAGGAAGGTGCCGGCGAGGTAGAAGCCGAAGAGGGCGATCAGGGCGGCGACCCACAGGCGGATGCCGAGGAGCTTGATCGCGGCGTAGGCGGCGCCGCCCAGGACGAGGACCAGGGGCAGGGTGATGTTCACGGCGGGTCTCCTGTCAGCGGACGGTGCAGCGGTGGGTGCGGGCGGCGATCTCGGCGGCGGCGCGGGAGTCGTAGTCGGCGGAGAAGCCGCAGCGCGGGGCGGTGCAGACGGCGGTGTGCTTCTCGCGGCCGTGGCCGTCGTAGTAGGTGGCGACCTGGACGGGACCGATGCGGATCGTGTTGCGGGGGCGGATCGGGCGGGGCATGGATTGGGCCTCCTGTCAGGCGAGTTGGGCGGCGATGGCGTCGGCGAATTGCGGTGGGACACCGAGGCGGACGCGCAGGGTGGCCGAGTCGATCGGGGCGCCGGTGCGGGTCCGGTGGTCGTCGGCGATCTTGCGGGCGTGCTCGATCAGAGCGGCGGGAACCGCCACGGTCGGGACGGCCGGGGCCGGTGCAGCCGGGAGAGCGGGGACCGGTTCGGGAGCTTCGACAGCTTCCGGCGAGGGCTCGGTCACCGGGGTGGGCGTGGGTGCGATCTCCGGCTCGTAGAGCGGCAGTTCGGGCTCTGGATCAGCTGGGAGCGCGGTGGCGGTGGCGGTGTGGGCGAGGAGGGTGCCGCCGAAGAAGGCGAGGGCGGGCCAGCCGGCGACGAGGATTCGCAGCCAGGCCGGGACGTGGTCGAGGTCGAGGAGACCAGCGGTGGCGACGTTGGCGCCGAGCGATGCGGCCAGGGCGATGGCGAACCAGGTCCAGGCAGCCCGCGCGGGGGAGCCGGTGGCTCGAAGGACGCGCATCCGGTGCCAGGCGGCGACCAGGAGCAGATCGACGGAGACGGGGTAGGCCCATGCCTTCCAGCCGTGCTGCCCGGCGGCGTTGGCGAGGTCGTGGAGGTGGGCGAAGGACAGGGCGCCGGCGATGGCGGCCTGGACGAGTACGGCGTCCGTGCGGGGCAGTCGCATCGGGCCTTCTCCTTACGGGAGTTGGGGCCGGGGCCGGGCGGGGCCTGGAGTGGCTGGCCGCCCGGTCCTGGCACTCTGGGCGGCTACGCGGCGGCGGTGCCGGAGCCGAGGCAGGTCGGGCACAGGACCTCGACCTCTCCGGCGGGGCGGGTCTTCTTGCCCCGGCCGACGGTGTGGGTCTCGGTGACCCAGCCCTCTCCGGCACAGGCGGCGCACTTGGGCGGGACGGGCTTGGTGCGGGTGGTCTTCCTGGCGGCCATGGGGCGGGTCCTTCCGGCTACGGGCATGGCTCGGGTAGGGACTTGGCGCGAAGGCGGTCACGCCGACCGGGCGGGAGTGGTGGGTCAGCCGGTGACGGGGCGGGGCTTGACCAGCGAGGGGCCGCCGACCGGGGGTGTCACGGGCGGGACGTAGGGGCGGAAGGCCGCCAGCGCGGGCAGGACCGGGGCGAGGTGGGCGGTTTCCCGGCAGATCCGGGCGGCGTCCGCGAGGGACAGGTTCGGGGTCCTCATGCGGGACCAGCCGCCGGAGGAGTCACCGGCCACCGCCACGCCGGGCGTCTCCGGGGCGATCTGCGTTGCGGCGAGCACCGCTTCGGGCGAGATGTCGCCGAGACCCATCTCGGCGGTCGTCTTGTCGTTGACGCGGTGGACCACGCGGCCGGTGAGCTGAGCGCGGAGCATCGTTGCGCCCTTGCCCAGCTCGGAGCCGAACCGCTGACCGCACACCTCCAGGAACATCCCAGCGGCGCGGCCGAGTTGGGCGAGGCGGATGAGTTGGGTGACCATGTGGTCCCGGCGCTCCTCGTCCTTGCGGGTGGCGACGAGGAACAGTTCGGCGACCTCGTCCACGATCAGCACCAGCGGCACCGGCCGCAGCTTGGCCGCCAGGCCCCAGATGTCCGAGGTGATCTCGTCGTCCGGCACCGAACCGGTGATCCCCTGCTGGCCGCGGATCAGGTCGTAGCGGGCTTCCATCTCGGCAACCAGCTTGTCCAGCAGCGCACTTGCCTTGTCCGGGTCGGTCGCCAGCGCCGACAGCCGGGGAGCGAACGGCGCCTGTTCGACGCCGAGCTTGCAGTCGATCCCCACCAGCGCCACGTTCAGCTTGGCGAGCCCGGTGATCAGGTTGCGCATGTAGACCGACTTGCCGGTGAGCGTCGCACCCAGGGTCAGGCAGTGCGGGATGGCCCGGTAGTCGCGGACGAAAGCCGTACCGTCGTCCCGCAGCGCGACCGGGACCAGCAGCTCACCGGCCGGCAGCCGACGCGGCATCCGCACGTTGCGAAGCACGTCGAAGCCGGTCATCCGCAGTTCCACAACGCCGGGCTTGACCGACGCCACGTGGACGGCGTGCACGCCCCAGGCGTGGCGAAGGCGTTCCGCCGAGGCGGCCATGTCCGCCGGTTCCTGGCCGGGTGCCAGCCGCAGGCGGACCCGCAGGCCCGTCGAGGTCGGACGGACGCGGCGGATCTTCGGGGGGACCGGGCGGATCTCCCGCCGGGTGGTCGCCCGGGTGATCAGGACCCGGAGCCGGGACGGAGCGACCGTGAGGCCGCAGGCGTCCATCGTGCTGCCGTAGGTGGCGGAGAACCTGACCGCCGTGACCGGAAGACCGACCGCCGACCAGTACACCGCCGGAGCCTTGACCCGGGCGTACGCCGCACCACCGGCGACAGCGGCCACAGGACCGCCCACCTCAGCCAGCGTCAGCAGCTCGGACACGGTACTCAGCCCTTCGCCGAAGCCGGGACGAGGGACGTGATGGCCATCGCGCGGAACGAAATGCCGTGCCGCTTCTGGCCGTTGAACTCGTTCTCCCAGTCGCGGGCCTTGAGGCCGGTCACCGCCACCGGGTGACCAACCATCAGCCCCTCGGAGACGCCCGTCTCCGGCACGGTCACGGTGTAGAGGTTCGCCTCACCGTCGTCGGCGATGGTCAGACCCACCGTCAGCAGCTTCGCGCCGGTCTCACGGTCGAGGGCGATCTCACCCGTCTGCTTGTTCACCAGCTTCGGCGCCGGCGGGATGACGACGAACACGAACGCGGTCGAAGTGTCGATCTTGAAGACGGCCATCGTGCAACTCCTCTAAAAGAGGCTCCCTCATGTACTTATGTACATGAGCTGGTAGGTAAAAGAGTGCCTGACTCCTGTACATGAGTCAACCCGCCACGAGAAAGAATCTTGTGGCGGGCTGTCAGGGTGATGGTCCGTCAGTCGCGAGCTGCGAAGCGGTAGTCAAGAACAAACTGGTCAGCGGCCATGGTGGTGTCGCAGACCTCTACCACGCGGCCCTCACTGGTGATCGCGTCCCGAATCAGGTGGATGACAGGTGAGCCGGGGCTCAGCGCGAGAGCGGAGCTCTCAGCCTTGGTCGCCAACCGGGCGCGCACGGTCTCCGTGAACTCGGCGAGCACGTAACCGCGTTCTTCAAGGCGGGCGTAGATCCCTCCGCCACCAGGGTTCTCGGCGAACATCTCGGGGATGTCCTTGACGACGTCCCAGGGCAGGTAGGAGGTGGCTTCCTCGGTGGGTGTCCCGTCTCGGAAGTACCGCCGCTTGCGTGCCAGCACCTTGGCGCCAGGCTTGACCCCCAGCCGCTCAGCGATGTCCGGTGGAGCGTCCTCCGGCCCTACGAAGAGCACGTTCACCGATGGGATGCCGCCGGACTGCTCCGCCTCAGCCAGGTAGGCCGCCTTGCCGGCAAGCCGGTGGGCACGACGGAACCGGTCCGAGGACTTGCGCTGCACCGGAGGGCGAGAGCGGACGAAGGAGCCGCGGCCGTGGTGAGTCTCGATCAACTGCATCGTCCGCAGTTCGGCAATCGCCTTCCGCACCGTGCCGGATGCGACGCCGTACCTTGCCATCAGCTCGGTTTCACTGGGCACCGCTGCACCAGGTGCCAACGCTCCGGAGCGGATCTGCGCCGCAATGTCGTCCGCGATCTGCAGATACTTCGCCTTGGCCGTAGAGGCCGCTTCACCGCTCGCCATAGTCCTTCTGTTCTCCTATCCTCCTGTACATGAGTAGCAGCCGCCGAGAAGCCCCGTCAACGCCGCTCCACTCCGTGTCGGTGGCCGGCGTCGTGGTCCGTGAGGACGGCCGAGTCCTGGCTATCCGCCGGGCCGACAACGGAACCTGGGAGCCCCCGGGCGGCGTGCTCGAACTCGGCGAGACGGTCGAGGACGGCGTTCGCAGGGAGATCTACGAGGAGACCGGCATCAAGGTCACCGTGGACCGGCTGACCGGGGTCTACAAGAACATGACCCGTGGCATCGTCGCCCTGGTCTTCCGGTGCCACCCCGAGGGCGGGAGCGAGCAGCTCTCGGAGGAGTCGACGGCCGTCGAGTGGCTAACGCCCGAGGAGGCCAGCGCCCACATGGGCGAGGTCTTTGCCGTACGGATCACGGATGCACTCCAGGACGACGCTCCCCATGTGCGTTCTCACGATGGGCGAACGTTGACCATGTCGGGGCGTTGAGTAAAAACCTTCTCTACGGGTTCAAGGCTCGCTGCGCTCGCGGCGCTGGCCCGCCGCTCGCCGTCGCTCCTGTCTTCGCCCCGCTTCGGCGGCGCCGGCCGCGCCAGCTGCTGGCGGCCAAGGTGCCGAGTGGATGTTCAGACCCCGCCGGGGCCGGGGGCGGGCGGCTACGCGGTTTTACCCACCTGTCAGGACCGGGACCCGCACCGAGCAAGACCGGGGGGCCACTCGGCCAGATTGCGGGCAGGCGAGGAGCCTGCCCGATTCGCGGGTGAGCTTACGGCCCCCCGATCATGCTCGGACCCAGACCAGACAGGACACCGGCCAAAACCGCTCCACCACCCGCGCGGGTACGCTGCTGCCGTGGTCGAGCCTGAGAAGCCAGTCCCCCCATCCGCGCCTGACGGTCGGACCGCTGGGCAGATCTTGCATGCACGCGGCTGGCGGCAGGCGTTCACCGTTGAGGAGAGGGTCCGGTCCTGGGCTCGGCTAGTGAGTCAGATTGAGACTGGCTACACCGACATGGTGTACGAGTACCTGAACGATCTCTCTCCCCGGAAGTGGCTGCACCAGGCGTGGATCCTGCTCCCGGCCGTAGACATCAACCGGTGGGGAGCGGAGGTCGAACAGCTTGACCGTCGGTTCCGGGATGCAACCGTCTGGGACGACGGCCGAGCCCTCGGTGAGTTCTTCCGGATTGACGAGGACGAGTGGTGGCTTCGCCGGTATCCCAAGGTATTGGTCGGAGCCCTGGCTGATGATCTTCGGCCCGTCCTCGGGTAGGAGTGCCCGGGATGGCGTGCCCCATCCGTGCCCTAAGGAGCGGGGGTGAGCGGTAAGTGACGGGCAACAGTGGTGTCTGGCGACTGGGTCCAGCACGGGCTAGGCGTGAACATTACTGCACGTCAGAGGCCCCGTAGGGCGGCCAAGTTAGCGAGATTCCCAAGCTTATAGCGCGAGTTCGATTCTCGTCGCCCGCTCCACGAAGAAAGCCGCAGGTCAACGACCTGTGGCTTTCTTGCCGTCTGGACCAATTCTGGGTTGTTGTGCCAGATGGGACTGACGGAGGGTCGGATAGGAAGTCATCTCACTTAGAGAGCTCCGCAGGCAGATGAGTGCTGCGGCGATGCTGGTGCCGGTCGATGACCCAGCGGTGTTGGCCGAGGCGTGCAGAGGACTCGATGCCCCGGCGGGCGATGCGGGCAGAGATCTGACGTTATCGCAGATAGGCACGGATGAAACAGTGGTCGTAGGCATTGTCGCCGTGGAGCTTGCCGGGTCTGCGCCATGGAGGGGATGGCGTCGGCCAGCGGGATCAGGGCCTGACTGTCGTGGACGTTGGCCCCGGGGATCGCGAGCGACAGGGGTAAACCGGCACGTTCGGTGAGCAGGTGGATCTTCGACCCGCGCTTGTCCCGATCGACAGGGATTCGGACCTGTCAGTACCCCCTTTTCAGGGCTCTCACGTTCACCGAGTCGACCGCGCACCGCGACCGGTCCAGCTCGCCCCGCGAGCCGACCTCGTCGAGGACCCGGTGGAGCTTGGCCCACACCCTGGCCTTGCCCCACTCGGCGAAACGCCGATGGGCCGTCGGTCCGGACGGGCCGAAGCACGACGGCAACTGGGCCCAGGTGCACCCGGAGGTGGCAACGAACACGATCGCGGCCAGCACCTCGCGATCCCCGTGCCGACGCCGAACACCGCCTTGCGGACACACCGGAGGGGCCGACACGACCAGCTGGAACAGTTCCCACAGCTCATCCGACACCAGATGCTCCGTGATCAGCACGCCCGGAGTCTGCTCAATCGCCCAAATGACATGACCTCTAAATGAGGCAGCGAGCCTGGGCTGCTGGCAACTGGCTGGGCGGCGTTGGTTTGAACCGGTTCACGATGTCGATATTGCTAAGGCCGGTACCACTTGGGTGGTCGGTGGGAGGGGGAATCAATGGGGATCAAGATCGTGCCTGTGTCGGGGGTGCAGGAGGAATTGCTCGCTGCGACGATCGCGTTGGGTGATCGCTACACCAAGACGCTGGGCCTGATGACGCCGCCGGCCTACGAGAAGATGGCGGATGACGGCGGGCTGCTCGTTGCCGTTGATGGTGCCGACGTTGTCGGCTACGCGCTGTTCGGGCTCCCGAAGCGGACTCCGCACGTGCGGCTGGCCCATCTCTGCGTTGCCCAGGAGCACCGAGGCAGGGGAATAGCACGCCACCTGGTGGAGGCGATCCGGGCCAGCCACAGGCAGCGGTTCGGGATCAAGGCCAAGTGCCGGCGGGACTACGGGCTCACCGGGATGTGGGAGAGCCTCGGATTCAATCCGCGGGGCGAGGTCAAGGGTCGCAGTCGCCGCGGCCACATTCTGGATGCCTGGTGGTTGGACTTCCGGCACCCGAGCCTCTTTGCCGAGGTGGACAGCGATGCCCTGCTGACCGTCGTGGTGGATCACGGCGTCTTCGCGGATCTGCACGGAAGGGTGCTGCCGCCCGACGCCGCCGAGTCGCAGGCGCTCGCGGCCGACTGGATGGCAGACCTGGTCGAGGTGGCGATCACGCCTCGGATCAATCACGAGATCCGCGCGATCGAGGACACCGTCGAGCGCCAGCACCAGCGCTCGGCTCTCACCGGGCTGCGGGAGATCACGCCCGATCCCGAGGCCGCCGCCACCTGCGGTCGCGATTTGCTGAACGCCGCAGTCGCAGCCTTTCCCGACCTCACCGAACGGTCCGGACTGGAAGCACGGCTACGCTACGTCGCCGAGACCTCGGCCGCCGGACTACAGGTACTGGCCACCCGCGATGCGCTGCTCGCGCAGCTGGCGGATGTGGCTTGGTCAGTTGCCGGGGTCCACGTGGTGGCACCGTCGGTGGTGACACTGCACGTGGACGAGCTGAGACAGGCTCAGGTCTACCGGCCGGTCGGCCTGATGGGCACTGAGTTCCGGATCAACGAGGTCGCGCCGGGCGCAGAGGCAGAGCTGGTGGCCTTCTTCGAACAGACGGGCGGCGACAGCGGCTCAGCCTTCGCCGATCGCCTGAGGGCCCTGGCACAGGACTCACTCAGTTGGCGCCGCGAACTCATCCGCGACGGCAGCGGGCATCCAGTCGCGCTGTACGCTTGGGCGGTCGACGGCCGCACGCTAACCGTCCCGGTTCTGCGCACCGCCAGCCATCCGCTGGAGGAGACCCTGGCGCGGCAACTGCTCTTCACTTTGAAGCAGAGCGCTCGCGAATCCGGCGCCCACGTCGTGCGCCTCACCGATCCCTTCGTATCAGCCACCGCGCGGGCAGCAGCTAGCGACGACGGCTTCTTCGAGTACACCGGCGGTCAGGCAACGTTGCTGGTGGACATCTGCGGAACATCCTCTGCGATCACCAATGCAGCCGCCTTGGCAGCACGGGAGCTAGGCAAAACGGCGGACACCCTCCCCGCTGAGCTTTCGGCCGAAGTTGCCGGCGTGGCCGAACGGTCCTGGTGGCCGGCGAAGGTCATGGACTCGCAGCTGCCTTCATTCATCGTGCCAATCGACCCGCGCTGGTCCACGGAGTTGTTCAACGTGCCCGCGATGCTGTTGCCCCGGCGCAACGAACTGGGCATCAGCAGGGAGCACGTCTACTACCGCTCCCCCGGCCACCGCGGCGAGAGCATCCCAGCCCGCCTGCTCTGGTACGTCAGCAAGGGACTGTCCAACCAGGAAGGGCAGTTGGTGATCGGCTGCTCGCGACTGGAGGAAGTGGTGGTCGACTCAGCCGAGGCCCTGCGTGCGCGATTCGAACACTTGGGCGTATATGGTCAGAGGGAGATCCACAAAATCGCTGACAGATCGTCAGGCAAGGCTATGGCCTTGCGGTTCTCGGACACCGAGCTCTTCCCCAAGGCGGTAACGTTGCGGCGCTTGACCTCGCTGGCAGAGGGCCTAGGGCTACGGTTGTCCCTGATGTCGCTGACGAAGATCGACAACAGGCTGTTCCAGGCGGTTTACCAGGAAGGGCACCGACGGACGTGAACGAGATGGAACGCGCGCTCCTGCTCTCAGTCCACCCGCGCTTTGCCACCGCGATCCTCGCGGGCAGCAAGACAGTCGAGGTGCGACGCCAGCGAGTCGCTGTCCCTCCCGGAACGCCTGTCGTGCTCTACGCCACCGCGCCCACCATGGCCCTGGTGGGCATGGCCCGCGTCGCCGCCGTCCAGGTCGGCACCCCTCGGGAGGTCTGGTCAACTAGCCGTTCCCGTACCGGCATCACCCGGCGCGAGTACGACGAGTACATGAGCGGCGCCACCCAGGCCAGCGGTCTCACGTTGGAGGAGCCGGTCGCCTTCGAGGAACCGGTGCCGCTCAGTGCGCTGCGGTCCGCCGGAGCGTTTCACCCGCCGCAGAGCTACCGCTACCTCCAAGGCGAAGCTCTTCGGCAGATGGCAACGGCTTCTCCAGCGGCGGGAACGGCCCTTCTCAGCGTCATGAGTGCGCCCGCTCTCGCATAGGGGCGGTTCACGGCCGCAAAGGCTCCACGCTCGGATTCCGCCGAGCGTGGAGCTGCCACAGCGGGGCACCGGGCTAGGGCAACGGCGGCTGACGCTTGCAGAGGAACGGATTGCCGCGCTGGCTTCTTGATAGGTAGTGATCGGCACGTCGTTCCAGGCGACCGAGTTGGTCGGCTGGTATCGCCGACGTGGCTACGTGCTGATGGCCACGTGGCGGTGGGACGTCATCAACTACGACAGCGTCGTCCTGGTGAAAGACCTACTGGCACGCTGATCGTGGGGGCGGGAGGCATGCTGCGGGAGGCGGCCTTCCGTGCGTGGCCGACGCCCGCAACATGCTCATGCACGTGGGCGTTTCCCGGTTGGGGGTGCGGCCGCTTCCTGGAAAGCGGCGCTGAGGGCTTCGTCGAGGGCTTCAACGCGGTGGCTCCCGGCGCTGGCGACTGGTCCCATGCCGCCTGTTCCTCCGCCTATGGCGCAGGCGGCAGCGGCAGGATCTTACTGGTCTCGGCTCCGTCACTGACGATCCTGGGCGTGATGGCGGCGATGAGCAGGGCCTTGCCGTCGTGTTCGGTCCCGAGAATCACGGCTCGGTCGTTGCGGAGGTGGGCGGCCTCCAGAGGCGCGAGGACGCGGAGGTCGTCCGCACCCAGCCCCATGACCCGCTGCGAGACGATCCGGCCCCGGGTGCCTGGTGGGGCCCAAGACGAGCTGTCCCACTTGGCTCCGTAGTTCGGCCCCGCGCAGGCGGACGAGTTCCCGCTGCGTGGTGGCTAGGGCGTCGGGGCGCTTGCGCAGGGCCTCTGGGGCATTCTTCGGGCGTGTGCCGAGGAGTGTGGAGACCTCTTCGAGCCGACGGCGCTCGGTGTCGTAGTGGCGGAGGGTGCCGTGGCCGGCGAAGGCTTCGATGCGGCGGAGGTTGGAGCCAACTGAGGATTCGCTGAGCAGGCGGAAGGCGCCGACCTGGAAGCCGTGGCGACGTCGGTTCCGCCGCACAGCTCGCGGGAGAAGTCGACGATGCGCACGGTGTCGCCGTACTTCTCGCCGAACGGGGCAATGGCGTCGGCGGCGTCGCTGACCGGGGCACGCCGTGCAGCGCCGGTGGACCGGCGCGGCCCTCAGCTTAGCGGGTCCCACAGGCACAGTAAGCGCTTAACTTCTAGGACTACCAGTAGATTTGATGCTTAGTCAGCAATCCTGCTACGGTTGCGCCCCATTCGAGGCTGGCAACCGTTACCGGCCGCAAAAGATGGGCTTGCTGTGACCGAAACCTTCACCGGCACGCCGGACATCAACGTGGATCCCCGGCGCCTGACGCTGAGCCGTAAGGAGTCCACCTACCTAGCGATCAGGACCACCCAGGGCGGCCGGACCGTCTACAGCACCCGCGTTCCCCTGTCGGAGCTGTCCGTCATCCTCCCCATCCCCGACCCCGACAAGGTCGACCCTGACAACCGCCGTGTGGACCTGCGCCACGCCAAGGGCTTCGGCTTGTACCTCGCCGAAAACCCGGGCTGGGTGGCGCCCGCCCTCCTGGTGCGCGACGCCGGCTCGTGCCGGTTCGAAATGATTGGCGAGGACGGCCGGATCGGTTACCTGATCGTTCCTTGGGCCGTCGGTGGCGTCGGCCGACTGATCACCATCGACGGTCAGCACCGCATCCTCGGCGTTCATCTGGAGCAGAAGCACCTCACCGACGAAATCAGCCGCGTTGATCGGGAGCTGTACCGCGCCACCGCTGCCCGCAAGGCGAGGCTGGAGGCCGAGCGCAAGGCCCTACTGGCCCGTATGGAACGGCTCGAACAGGAGTACGTCGGAATCGACATATATGTTGAAAAGGACGCCATTAAGGGTCAGCAAATGTTCGTCGACGTCGCCGATAACGCCAAGGGCATCTCCGGTGCCGTGAAGGCCCGCTTCGATACCTCCCGCATCGCCAACCGCACGCTGTCCGACATCCTCACCCACCCTCTGCTCAACGGGAAGGTGGACATCGAGCGGGACCGGATGACCGACTCAAATCGAAACCTGATTGGAGCCAAGCACGTCGCCGATATCACTCGCGCCGTCATCGCCGGACCTGGCGGTCGGGCCAGCAAGAAGGTCGAGGCGATGACCGATCAGGAGGTCATCGAGACCGTCCGCGGATTCCTCGACGTCCTCTCCACCGCATTCCTCGGGCTCGCTGCGGTCACCGAGGAGGACACCGACAACTACCGTGCCGCCCTCGCCGAGAAGCCCAAGAAAGGCGAGCCCGTACCGGAGCCCACCAATGCCCAGGAGCTGCGGAGGAACTCCCTGCTCGGCTCGGTCGGCATGCTTCGGGTTCTGGGCGGCGTCTACCGCAACCTCCGGGACAGCGGCGCAGAGGACGGCGACATCCAGGAGTTTTTCAAGCGCCTGGACCGCCACATGGCTGCTCCCGCCACCGAGACCAGCATCTGGCGTGCCAACGCCGAGACGAACACGGACTTCGAGCCAAACGCTTCCGCGCCGATCATGCGCCAGCAGAACATCGTTCACCTGACTGCGGTCGTCACCGACTGGTACAAGAAGGCCCCGGCCGGCGTGTAGAACGACAACGCCCCTCCCTGAGTGAAGCAGGGAGGGGCTTCCGTCACCTTCGCATACCAAGATCGGACTGATGGCCTAACGCCAACAACCCGCCGTGATCCACGAGACGCCACCACGAACTCGGAGGCCCTACAACATGCCGGTTGGAGGCAGTTAGTACCCCAGTGTGGCTTCGCGATCATGTCGGTCGCATGGCCTGCCCATGGCTGGCCATGGGCTATGACGTGCACATCAGCGGCGTGTGAACTGGTGGGCTGAAGAAGGCCAGGACATCAGCACGGCGGAATGGGAAGCGGTGGTCGCTGGCGATCCCGGCCTCGCGATGGCCCCGATGTGGTGGAGCGCCGGCCGGTTCGTGTCCAAGAACCCGAGCGATGCGGTGATCGCGACGATGTGCCAGGTGGCGAAGGTGCTGAGCGCGCGGGTCCAGGGTGACGACGGCGAGTACTACGACGCTTGACGCGTGCAGCCACCGCGGGATGATCAAGGGTTGTGTCGACTCTTGAGGATCGTGCGATGGCCGCGAGCCATAGCGCAGCCCCTGCCCGATGGCGGGCGTTGTTCGACCAGGCCATGGCCCGGATCGCGGGCCCGTTCGGATGGGTGGAACCTCGCGCCACCGCCCGTGTCTATCTGCTCGGGTTGCTGTCCGGTGCCGAGCGCAAGAACTGCTGGCAGCTCGCGGAGTACGCAGGTCATGCCCGTTCCAGGCCGATGCAGCGGCTAGTGAGGACTGCCCGCTGGAATATGGCCGCGGTGCGCGACGAGGTCCGCCGCTACGTTCGTGGGATTTCCGCCGGGCGGTACGGGGGACAACCCCCCTCAACGTCCGGGGGAGCATCGGATGTTGGGGGCTTTCGGCAGTCCGTAGCGTTCTCTGCATGACGACGAACCAGAACATTCAGTGGATGCAGCAGGGTGGCGCGGCGATGCTCCTGGCGACGGGACTGCCTGCGGAGCTTGAGGAGATGCTCGCCTCGGAGCAAATGGAGAGCCTGCGGGACCCGCACCTGCGGTGGTTGCAGCACGGTGGTGGCGCGGCGATGCTGCTGGCGACCGGGCTGCCGGTGGAGCTGGAGAAGGTGCTTGTCGGGGCGGGCTCGTCGGCGGGGCGGTAACTCCGGCTGCAGGGGCCGGAGTTCAGAGTTGTTCGGTAGTGCCCGGGGTGAGACGGCGGAGCCGGCCGGTCAGGTCCGGGGTGGTGAAGGCTTCGGTGATGCGGGCCGGGTCCTCGGTGAAGTGGGCCCAGGAGTCGAAGTGCAGGGGGATCACGGTGCGGGCGCGGAGGGTGCGGGCGAGTTGGGCTCCCTCGGTGCTGCTGAGGGAGAAGGCGCGGTCGCCGGTGGACGGGAAGTGGGCGTCGCCGAAGTGCAGGAAGGCGGTGTCGATGGTGAAGCGTCGGCCGATCTCGTCCAGGGCGTCGTGGCGCACGGTGTCGCCGGAGACGTAGAGGGTGCCGCCGTCGTACTCGACGACGAAGCCGGTGACCGGGCCGGTGGCGGGCTCGGTGCCGGCCGGGCCGTGCCGGGCGGGGGTGGCGGTGATGGTGACGGTGGTGGCTCCGACGGTGATCGTCCGCTGGTCCCAGGGGGACAGGCCGGTCGCGCGGCCGCCGAGCCGGGTGGCGGCCTCGGGGGTGGTGAGGACGGCGGCGGCGCGGGCGAGGACCTCGCGGCCGGTGCGGTCGAGGTTGTCGGAGTGCTGGTCGTGGGAGAGCAGGACCAGGTCGACGGGCGGTAGTCGGTCGGCGGCGAGGGCCGCACCCGCGGTACGGCGCAGCGGGCGTTCGGCCGGGTAGTCGCCGGGGGTCTGGTCGAGGGCGGGGTCGGTGAGCAGGGTGAGGTCGCCGATCCGCAGCAGGACGGTGGCGGTGCCGATGTAGGTGACGCTGGCCGGGATGGTCATGGCGGGCTCCTCGGGAAGGTGTGCTGGCATTCAGAAGCTAAACCGATCAGTTCAGTCTGTCAACCGTACGGTTCAGTCTTGACAGTGAACTGGATCGTGTAGTTCAGTCCTGCCATGACTTCAGCCGCCCGCTCCACCGTCCAGGTCGCCCGCCCCGTACTCACCTTGGAGGGCGAGGGCTTCCCCGTCCGCCGCCCGTTCCCGACGGCCGATCTCGGCTTCGTGGACCCGTTCCTGATGGTCGATCAGGTCGGTCCGCACACGCTCGGCCCGGGCGAGGCCAAGGGCGCGCCCGCTCACCCGCACCGCGGCTTCGAGACCATCCAGTACGTGATCGAGGGCGATGCCGGTTTCGCCGACTCCCAGGGGCACCGCGGAGTGGTCGGGCCGGGGGAGGTCCAGTGGCTCACCGCGGGGTCCGGGATCGTCCATCTGATGCGCCCCACCCCGGAGTTCACGGCCCGGGGCGGCCGTCAGCACCTGCTGCAGATCTGGCTGAACCTGCCGGCCCGGCTCAAGGGCCTCCCGCCGCGTGCCCAGCACGCGGCCGCCTCCGAGATCCCGGTGGTGCACGCCGGGGACGGCGCCGAACTGAAGGTGATCGCGGGCAGCACCCACGGCGTGACCGGCCCGTTCGAGACGCACACCCCGGCACTGGTCGTGCACGCGTCCCTGGCGGCGGGCGGCCGGGTCGAGTTCAGCGCCCCGGCCGGGCACAGCGCCATGGTGTACGTCCTGTCGGGTGCGGCCGCCACCGCCGATGCCCAACTCCCGGACGGTCACCTCGCGGTGTTCGACCGGGAGGGCGAGCGGTTCGGCGTCGAGGCGCCGGACGGGGCGGCGGAGCTGCTGGTGCTGGCCGGTGAGCCGATCGGCGAGCAGGTCGCCCGCAGCGGCCCGTTCGTGATGAACACCGTCGCCGAACTCCGGCAGGCGCAGCAGGACTTCAGTCAGGGGCGGATGGGTCTGATCTCCGACTGAGACGGCCTCCGGGCGGGGCGGTCGCCTTTGCCGACCAAACGGTTCAGTTCATATACTGACGGGCCCACCGCCCCAATCCTCGAAGGACACCGCCATGGAAGCCGGCCCCGCGGACGCCGTCGACGAGTACGGGATCCCGATCATCCCGGACCCCACCGACTCCGCTCAGCGCAAGCGGCAGGCGATCATCGACGGGGCCCTCGCGGAGTTCCTCGCCGAGGGCTACTCGGCGGCCTCGATGGACACCATCACCAGTAGCTCCGGGGTCTCCAAGGCGACCATCTACAAGCACTTCGGCAGCAAGGAGCGGCTGTTCCTGGCCGTCGTCGGCGGCATGCTGCCCCGGACGTACGCCGGCCTCCAGCCCTGCCGCGCCACCCTGGCCGAGGCCCCCGACCTGCGGACCGCGCTGATCAAGCTGACCACCGGCTCGGCCCGGGCGCTGCTGCGGCCCGACATCATGCTGCTGCGCCGGCTGGTGATCGGCGAGATCGACCGCTTCCCGCAGCTCGGGCAGCTCTGGTACCGGGTCAGCTACGACATGATCAACGGCCCGTTGGTCGAGGCGTTCACCGAGATGAACGCGCGCGGGACGCTGGCCACCCCCGACCCGGCGCTGGCGGTGCAGCAGCTGGTGGCGGTCACGGTCGGCGTGCTGCAGCGGGTGCGGACGTTCTCGCCGGACGCCGTCATCGACGATGCCGAGCTGACCCGGGTGGTCACCTCGGGGGTGGACCTCTTCCTCGCGGGGTACGCCGCCCGGCCGGCGGGCTGAGCCGACCGGCAGGGCCACCCCGCTCGCCCGGCCGGCCGATCCACCCCACCGGGGCTCAGAGGTCGAGCGCGGTGATGTCGAACCGCCCGAGCCGGTCCGGGTCGACGATCACGTCGATCGCCACGGCCTGACCGTCGACGACCGTGAAGGCCATCACGGACACCAGCTTGCCGTTCACCACGACCGCCACCCCGGCCGCGCCGTTGATCAGGGCCGGCCGGGCGAACGGGGCGAGCTTGTTGAAGGTGACGGCCTGGGAGGCGACCGTCTCGGCGCCGTGCAGGACGACGTTCTGCTTGGCCCGGGCCGTTCCGCCGTCCGAGCGGAGCACCACGTCGGGGTGCAGGACGGCGACCAGGGCGTCGAACCGGCCGTCCCGGGCGGCGGCGAAGAAGGCGTCGACCACCAGGCGCTGACGGCTCAGGTCGGGATCAGGAGCCGGCGCCTGTCCCTGCACCTTGCGGCGGGCCCGGCTGGCCAACTGCCGTACGGCAGCGGTCGACTTGTCGAGCATCGGGGCGATCTCGTCGAAGGGCACGGCGAACATGTCGTGCAGCACGAACGCGATCCGCTCGTCCGGGCTCAGCGATTCGAGCACCACCAGCAGCGCCAGGCCGACCGAGTCGGCGAGCAGCACCTCCTGCTCGGGGTCGATGCCGCGCTGGTTGCTGATGACCGGATCGGGGATCCGCAGCTCCAGCGGGTCCTCGCGGCGTTGTTCGCGGGAGCGCAGCATGTTCAGGCAGACCCGGGCCACCACCGTGGTCAGCCAGCCGCCGAGGTTCTCGACGTCGCTGGTATCGGTGCGGTTGAGGCGCAGCCAGCCCTCCTGCACCGCGTCGTCGGCCTCGCTGAGCGAGCCGAGCATCCGGTAGGCCACCGCGCGCAGGTGCGGCCGGTGCTCCTCGAACCGCTCTATCAGCTCCATGCCCTCGTCCACCGTGTCACGTTCCTTCCCCGTGGCGGCGCACCGCCGCCGCTCTCCGACTGTTCTACCCGGTGATCGGCCGCAGAGTGATCGTTTTCCCGAGCCGGGCGGCCGATCGGCCGGGGCTGAGAGTAGACGTTCTTTTGAACGCGTTCAAGCACACCCTGACGGCCGGATCGCGGTTGCTGTCCGGGGTGACCGGCTGTCGCATTGGTCTCAAGGGCCGGAACGGCTGCACGCAATCGGGCGGCGGGCCTGCCCGGGCGGCGGTGGGCGCGATAAGCTTGGGTCTGTCTGGTCTAGACCACAGCGCGACTCAGAACGGTGGAGCCATGGAAATCGTCATCGTCCCCGATGCCGCAGCCGGCGGCGAGCTCATCGCCTCGGCGATGGCCGAGCTGGTGACGCGCAAGCCCGATGCGCTGCTCGGGGTGGCCACCGGCTCCACGCCGCTGCCGATCTACCAGGCACTGGCGGCCAAGGTGCGGGGCGGGGCGCTCGACGTCTCGCGGGCCCGGGTCTGCCAGTTGGACGAGTACGTCGGCCTGCCGACCGGGCACCCGGAGTCGTACCGCTCGGTGGTGCTGCGCGAGGTGATCGAGCCGCTCGGGCTGACCGAGGCGTCCTTCTTCGGTCCGGACGGCGCCGCCGAGGACGTCGCCGCCGAGGCGATCGCGTACGACCACGCGCTGGCCGCCGCCGGCGGGGTGGACCTGCAGCTGCTCGGGATCGGCACCGACGGGCACATCGGCTTCAACGAGCCGTGCTCCTCGCTCGCCTCGCGGACCCGGATCAAGACGCTGACCCAGCAGACCCGGGTCGACAACGCGCGCTTCTTCGACAGCCTGGACGAGGTTCCGCACCACGTCATCACCCAGGGCATCGGCACCATCCTGGAGGCCCGCCACCTGGTGCTGCTGGCCACCGGTGAGGCCAAGGCGGACGCCGTCGCCGCCACCGTCGAGGGCCCGCTCTCCGCGCTGGTCCCGGCCTCGGCCCTGCAGTTGCACCCGCACGCCACCGTGGTGGTGGACGAGGCGGCCGCGTCCGGCCTGAAGCTGGCCGACTACTTCCGCGCCACCTACGCGGCCAAGCCGGCCTGGCAGTCCATCTGATCCGCAGCGCCGCCGAACGGCGGCACGGAACGAGTCGCAGACCCCCGGGGGCCTGCGGCTCGTTCCGTTGTCGGCCCGCACCCGGCTTCCCCCACGGAGCGGGGCGGGCGCCGTCGACATCCCCGACTCTAGGCCGGGTCGTTCGTATCCAGCCGGATCCTGACGCTCTCCTGGCGGTGGCCGCCGCGATCCTGACGCTCCGTTAGCGCCTAGCGCCTAGCGCGTCACGGTGCGCCCGTCGCGGACCACGACCTCGCGGTCGGCGTACGCGGCGACCCGGGCCTCGTGGGTGACCAGCACCACCGCCGCGCCGGACTCCCGGGCGGCGGCCCGGAGCAGCTTGAGCACCCGTTCGCCGTTCAGCGAGTCCAGCGCGCCGGTCGGCTCGTCGGCGAAGACCACCCGCGGGCCGGTCACCAGGGCCCGGGCCATCGCCACCCGCTGGCCCTCGCCACCGGAGACGGCGGCGGGCCGCTGGGCGGCCGAGCCGGTCACCTCCAGCCGCTCCAGCCACTCCCGGGCCAGCTTTTCGGCGGGACGGCGGCGCAGCCCGTTCAGCCGGAGCGGCAGCGCCACGTTCTCCAGGCAGGTCAACTCCGGTACCAGCTGGCCGAACTGGAACAGGAAGCCGAAGTCGCTGCGGCGCAGCGCGCTGCGCCCGGCGTCGGTCAGCTGCTCCAGTCGGCTGCCCCGGTAGCTCACGCTGCCCGTGTCCGGCCGGACGATCCCGGCCAGGCAGTGCAGCAGGGTGGACTTGCCGGAGCCGGAGGCGCCCATCACGGCGACCAGTTCGCCGGCCTCGATGCTCAGCGAGGCGTCGTGCAGCGCGGTGGTGGGGCCGAACGCCTTCGCCAGGCCGGTGCCGCTGAGCAGTGCCGACGGCGGTGCGGTCCGGGTGGGGGCAGTGGCCTCGGTCGGGGCGGTCATCGGCCGACCTGCCCGCGCAGTTCGTCCAGCCGGGCCGCCGTCAGCTCCAGCCAGCGCAGGTCCGCCTCCAGGTGGAACAGCGCGTGGTCGCAGATCAGCTGGTCGGCCAGATCGCCGTCCTCCTTGCGCCGGGTCAGCGCGCGCATCTGCCGCAGGTGCTCGGTTCGTTGCAGGTCGAGCACCTCCGCCGCCGGACGGTCGGTCAGCAGCGCCAGCACCACCTTGGCGTACAGCGTGTTCTGCAGGTACGGCTCCGGGCTCTCGGCCCGGGCCAGCCACTCGCCGACGTCGGTCACCCCGGCCTCGGTGATCGCGTACCGCTTCCGCTCGGGGCCGTCCCCCGGCTCGACGCCCTCGACCTCGACCAGCCCGCTCTTCAGCAGCCGGGACAGCGTCGAGTACACCTGCCCGTAGTGCAGCGACCGGGTGCGGCCGAACTGCTCGTCGTAGGCGCGCTTCAGGTCGTAGCCGTGGCGCGGCTGGGACTCCAGGAGGCCGAGGAGGATCTGACCGAGTGACATGGTCCGCACTCTACCCAGCGTGTATAGCGCGGGTTCATAGTCGGGCGCGGCGGGTGAGCGGCCGCGTCGTACGGCCGGATCGGGGAACGGACCCCGCCCGGCGACGGCGGCAGGCTACGGTGGGGCCGAAGAGCCGGTCGGACCAGGGGGAGTGGCGTGCTCGATCCGCTGTCGATGTCGGCGGTCACCGTGGTGCTCGGCGCCGTTGGTGCCTCGATGGCCAACGAGGCGGGCAGGTGGGCCTGGGAGTCCGTCGGCGGGCTGACCAGGCGGGCGTTCGGGCGGGAGGTGCCGGCGCCGACCGGGGCGGCCGAGCGCGAGCTGCTGGCCGGACGGCTGGTGGCGCGGGCCGCGATCGACCCGGCCTTCGCGGAAGAGCTGTCGGCCTGGCTGAACGGCAACGCCGGGTCCGGCGCGTACCGGCCGACGGTGCCGATGGCGCTGCCCCCTTCGGTGCGGTTCTTCACCGACCGCAGGGAGGCGCTCAAGCAGCTCGACCAGGAGGCCGACCGGAAGCCCGACGGACGGCCGCGGATCGCCGTCCTGCACGGGCCGCCGGGCATCGGCACCAGCACGCTCGCGGTGCACTGGGGCGCGCGCGAGCTGCGACGCTTCCCCGACGGGCAGCTCTATCTCGACCTGCGCGGCGGCGCGTTGGGCACCAGCCCGACCCCGACCGCGCTGCTGCGCCGGCTGCTGCTGGACCTGGGGATGCCCGCGGACTCCGTCCCGCTCGGACTGGACGACCGCCTGACCGCCTACCGGACGGCACTGGCCGACCGGCGCCTGCTGCTGGTGCTCGACCACGCCCAGTCGGCGGCCCAGGTGCTGCCGTTGGTGACCTCGGCGCCCGGGGTGTTCACCGTGGTGGTGGCCCGCCGCCCGCTGACCGGACTGGACGCGGTCGGCGTACCGGTCGGCCCGCTGAGCGGGAAGGACGCCACCCGGCTGCTCACCGAACTGGCGGGTCGTCAGGCGGTCGGGGCGGCGAAGGCGACGCTGCCCGCGGTGCTGGCCCGCTGCGGCGGTTCGCCGTTCGCGCTGCGGGCGGCCGCGCCGTACCTGGCCACGGTGCCCGCGCCCCGGGTCGGCGAGGCGGACGCGGCCCAGGTGGCGGTGGAGGACGCGTACGGCCGCCTGTCGGCGGAGGCGGCCCGGCTGTACCGGCTCTGCGGGCTCCGCCCGTGGGCCGCGGTCGGGCCCGAACTCGCCCACGCCATCGGCGGGTTCACCGAACCTGACGAACTGTTGGCCGAGCTGGCCGAGCAGCGGCTGCTGGAGCCGCAGCGGGACGGGCGCTACCGGTACCGACCGGTGGTGCGCGCGCACGCCGAGCAGGCCGCCGTCCGGCAGGACGGGCTGGCGGCCGGTTCGGCGGCGGTCCGCCGGGCGGTGGAGTCGCTGCTGCGGTTCGCCGTCCGGGCGGACTGCGCCGCGCTGCCGCACCGGTGGCAGCTCGGGCCGCTGTACCGGGAGTTGGGGCCCGGCGAGTACGAGAGCCCGGGGGCCGCGCTGGCCGCGCTGAGCGGGGAGCTGGGCAACCTGCTGGAGGCGGTCCGGGCCGCCGAGGAGTTCAACTGGCACGACCTGGTCTGTCAGTTGGTCGAGGCGCTCTGGGCGCTGCAGCTCAAGGCGGCGAGCCACGATCTGCTGCTGCCCGCGCTGCGGGCGGGCGTCCGGTCGGCCGAGGAGTACGCTCCCGGGACCGACCTGGCGGGCCGGATGCACACCCAACTCTCCTTCGCCCTGGTCGAGTCGAAGAAGTACGACGAGGCCGAGACCGAGCTGATGGCCGCCGCCGAGGCGGACCGGCAGGCCGGGCACCTGCGCGGGCAGGCCACCGCCGTCGAGTCGCTCGGGCTGCTGCGGCTGCGGCAGTGGCGGTTCAGCGAGGCGTACGACTGCTTCGAGGAGGCCGACCGGCTGCTCGACGGGATCGCCGAGGGCGAGCGCGGCCACGCGGACGTACCCCGGGCCCGGGCGCTGCTCCGACGGCACCGGGGGCGGGCGCTGCCGGGTGAACCGGCGCGTGCGGTCGAGCAGTTGGAGCTCGCGCTGCCCTGGTTCCGGGAGCACGGCGACGACTACAACACCGCCCGGACGCTGACCAATCTGGCCGAGGCCCGGCTGTCCCAGGGGCGCCCGGCGGAGGCGGCGGTGGTGATCGAGGAGGCACTGGTGCTGCTCGGGCGGGAGAACGCCGTGCTGCACCTGCCGTTCCTGCACGCGCTGCGCGAGCGCGCTAACGCCTGAGGTCGGTGACCCGGATCCGGTGGGTGGTGCTGCCGGTGCGGACCGTCAGCGGCGCGAGGGTGGGCCGGGCCAGCAGGGCGGAGGCCCAGGCGGCCGGGTCGGCTCCGCCGTTCTGGGTGCTCAACTCGACCAGCAGGCCGTTGCGGTGGCGGGCCACGCAGCTGTGCGGGCCGGTCACGTAGGCGGCCAGCGAGCAGCCGGGGAACCGGTCGAGGATCTCGGCGGCCCAGTCGGCGGGCGGGCCGAGCCTGGGGTCGTCCGGGGCGCCGTACCGGTAGACCAGGTCGGCCAGTTCGAGCACTTCCCGGTCCAGGGTGGATTCGTGCACGGCGAGGTGGCCGTCCCCCGGGCCGTCCGGCTCGTACTCGGGGGAGACCGTCCGGTGCAGCTCGACCACGCCCTGCCGGAGCACCCGGGTGCAGACCCGCAACGGCGCGGTGCGCAACGGCGGTTGGTACGGCGGCAGGGGCAGCCGGTCCAGCCGGGCCGGTGCGGAAGGCTCGGTCAGGCCGATCAGGCGGTAGCAGAGCGAGCGGAGCAGCCCGGCCGAGCGGCCGGGGTCGGAGCTGGTCAGCGCGGCCGGGCCGGGGAGCGGGCGGTGCTCGTCCTGCAGCCGGTCCAGCTGCGGCAGCAGGGCGGTGTACGGGTCCAACTGCGGTGCCTTGCGCACGAAGTCGGCCACCGGGCTGTCCGGGCCGAGGGTGTCGAGCGAGGCCGCGCCGAGCAGGACGGGGGTGCCCAGGGCGGCCGCGTAGTAGCTGACCGAGCCGAAGTCGCCGAGCACCGCGTCGGCGGCGAGCAGCGCCTGCCGCCAGTCGTGCACCGGATCGATCAGGGTCAGCCCGGCCCGCTGCGCCGCGTCCAGCCAGAGCCGGATCTGACCCGGGCCGTGGCCGTGCCAGATGTTGGGGTGCAGGACGGCGGCCACCCGGTACTCGTCGGCCGGGAGTTCGGCGCGCAGCCGGGGCAACAGCAGCGGGAGCAGGTCCACCGGGCCGCCGTCGCCGAACAGCGAGTTCGGGTTCCAGGTGGAGTTGAGCAGCAGCAGTTGCTGGCCGGGGTGGACGCCGAGGGTGCGGCGGAAGCGTTCGCGGAGCGGACGTTCGCTCAGCAGTCGGTCGTAGCAGGGGTCACCGGCGAGCACCGCCGTCGGGGCGGCCGGTGGGCAGGCGGCCCGGAGGCGTTCGACCTGCTCGGGGTGGGAGAGCACCATCGCGTCCACGAACGGGACGCCGTCGGCGTCCAGCAGCAGCGCCGGATCGAAGCCGAACACGAACGGAACGGCTGGCTGGCTGGCTGGCTGGCTGGCTGGCTGGCTGGCTGGCTGGCTGGCTGGCGCGAGTATCTTATTGTACCCGACCCCGTGTGACAGGATCACCAACTTGCCCTGGATACGGTCGAGTTGACCGCCAAGGCTGGCCGAGATCGCCAGCGCCACCGGGGTGCTGACGGCCTGCTCCCAGGGCAGTACCGGCACGCCGACCGCGTCGAACAGCTCCGCCAGTCCGGCCTGGAACGGTGAGGAGCCGGTGCAGGTGGCCAGCAGCTGCACCCGCAGGTCGTCGCGGAACAGCGGCACCACGTCGAGCAGCCTGGTCGCGGACGTGACGTTGTGCACGACCAGCAGGACCTTCGCACTGCCGCCCCGGGTCGCCCACCGTGCGGCCTCGTCCCCGACCGGGACCCGCACCCACTCACCCCACCGCTCGCCCACCCGCTCAACCTACCGTCGGGAGGGTGGGCGTGACAGGAGATCAGTGCGCCAGGACGGACCGGCCTTGTTGCACACTATGTGCAAGTACTTTTTCGAGCAGTGGGCAGTGAGGTAGGTCATGCCGGATTCACCGGTGGTGCTGGGCATCGAGTCGTCCTGCGACGAGACCGGCGCCGGGCTGGTGCGCGACGGGGTGCTGCTCGGGCAGGCCGTGGCGTCCAGCATGGACGAGCACGCCCGGTTCGGCGGGGTGGTGCCGGAGATCGCCGCCCGGGCGCACGTGCACGCCGTCGCCCCGGTGGTGACCGAGGCGCTGGCGCGGGCCGGGCTGACCCTGGCCGACGTCGGGGC
Organism: Kitasatospora gansuensis; assembly: GCF_014203705.1. Classification (NCBI taxonomy): domain Bacteria; kingdom Bacillati; phylum Actinomycetota; class Actinomycetes; order Kitasatosporales; family Streptomycetaceae; genus Kitasatospora; species Kitasatospora gansuensis. Next base: position 3,648,053 of record NZ_JACHJR010000001.1, on the reverse strand, counting down.
GGTGGCCGTGACCAGCGGGCCCGGCCTTTCGGGGGCGCTGCAGGTCGGGGTGGCCGCCGCGAAGAGCTACGCGTTCTCGCTCGGGGTGCCGCTCTACGGGGTGCACCACCTGGCCGGGCACGTGGCCGCCGCCGGCCTGCACGGCGGGCCGCTGCCGAACCCCTGCGTGGTGCTGATCGTCTCCGGCGGCCACACCTCGCTGCTGCTGGTCCGCGACCTGGCCAGGGACCCGATCACGCACCTCGGCGACACCCTGGACGACGCGGCCGGCGAGTGCTTCGACAAGGTGGCCCGGATCCTCGGCCTCCCCTACCCGGGCGGCCCGGCGATCGACCGCGCGGCCAGGACCGGCGACCGGAAGGCGGTGCGCTTCCCGCGCCCGCTGACGAGGGCTCAGGACGCCCCGTACGCCTTCTCGTTCTCCGGCCTGAAGACCGCCGCCGCGCGCTGGGTGGAGGCGCAGCAGACCCCGCACGTGCCGGATGCCGCCGCCGCGCTCCAGGAGGCGGTGGCCGACGTGCTCACCCGCAAGGCCGTCCGGGCCTGTACCGACCACGGCATCACCACCCTGGTGGTGGTCGGCGGCGTGGCGGCCAACTCCCGGGTCCGCGAGCTGGCGGAGCGGCGCTGCGCCTCGGCCGGGATCACCCTGCGGGTGCCGCCGCCGGGCCTGTGCACCGACAACGGCGCGATGATCGCCGCGATCGGCGACCTGCTGGTCCGGGCGGGCGCCGAACCGGCCCCGGCGGAGCTGTCCGTCGACCCGTCCGCGCCGCTGGAGTTCGCCGCCCTCGTACCGCTGACGGACCGTCGGGTCGGCGCCGCCTGATCGTTGCCGGTACGGTCGGCCGCAGAACCGGATCCGAGGGGGAGCGATGACCGTCACGCTGGACAACAGGGAGCTCAACCGGGCCACGCTGGCCCGCCAGTTGCTGCTGGAACGCGCGGACCTGACGGTGCACCAGGCGCTGGAGCGGCTGGTCGGGCTGCAGGCGCAGACCCCGCAGACCTGGTACGTCGGGCTGTGGACCAGGCTGGCCGGTTACACCCCCGAGGAGACCTCCGACCTGCTGACCGAGGGCGGGGTGCTGCGGATGGCGCTGATGCGCGGCACCATCCACCTGGTCACGGCGGAGGACGCGCTCTGGCTGCGGCCGCTGGTGGAACCGGTGATCGAGCGCGGTACCCGGGCGGCCTTCGGACGGAAGCTGGCGGGCCTCGACCTGGCCGAGCTGACGGCGGCCGGGCGGGCCGCGTTCGCCGAACGGGCGCTGACCTTCGCCGAGTTGGGGAAGCTGCTGACCGAGCGCTTCCCGGCGCACGACGGGGCGGCGATGGCCCAGATGGTCCGGGCCTCGGTGCCGCTGGTGCAGGTGCCGCCGCGTGGGCTCTGGGGGCGGAGCGGCCCGGTCGCCCACCTCCCGGTCGAGCAGTGGCCCGGCCGGGAGCTCGAACCGGCGCCCGGCGTCGAGCAGTTGGTGCTGCGCCAGCTGGCCGGCTTCGGCCCGTGCACCGTGAAGGACATCCAGCAGTGGAGCGGGCTGACCCGGCTGGCCGAGGTGCTGGACCGGCTCCGCCCGCAGCTGGTGGTGTTCAAGGACGAGCAGGGCCGGGAGCTGTTCGACCTGCCGGACGCACCCCGACCGCCCGCCGACACCCCGGCCCCGGTGCGCTACCTGTACGACTTCGACAACCTGCTGCTCTCGCACGCCGACCGCAGCCGGGTGCTGACCGTGGACTTCGCCGACCAGGGCTTCTTCGGCGGCAGCAACGAGATGCCGCGCTCGGTCCTGGTGGACGGCTTCGTGGCCGCCACCTGGCGCTTCGCGGCGACCAAGGCCGAGGCGGTGCTGACGGTCCGCCCGTTCCGGAAGCTCACCAAGACCGAGCAGCACGAACTGACGGCGGAGGGCGAGCAGCTGAGCCGCTTCCTGGCCCCGAAGAGCACCCGCCACGAGGTCCGGATCACCGCGCCCGAGCCCGGCTGACGGCCGGGTGCGCCGCCGTCCGCTCCGGTGGCGGGATGCGGTCCCGCCGGTGAGGGTGGGCGGCGGGGGTCGGTTCGATGGGAGATGACGCATGGTCGAGGTGACGGAAGCTTATGCGGTGGGGACGCCGTGCTGGGTGGATCTGAACGCGAGCGACCAGCAGGCCGCACTGGACTTCTACCGGGACCTGTTCGGCTGGCAGGGTGAGATCGGGGCCGAGGAGTTCGGCGGGTACTCGGTCTGCGAGAAGAACGGCAAGGCGGTGGCCGGGATCATGGGCCCGGTGCCGACCGAAGAGGGGCAGCCGGCGGTGCCGTCGGCCTGGACGACGTACCTGACCACCGACGACGCGGACGCGACGCTCACCGCGATCGGGGACAACGGGGGCACCGTGCTGGTGCCCGTGATGACGGTGGGCACCACCGGGAAGATGCTGGTGGCGGCCGACCCGACCGGCGCGGTGTTCGGCGTCTGGCAGCCGCTCGACTTCCCCGGCGCCCAGGTGGTGGGCGAGCACGGCGCGGTGGTCTGGAACGAGCTGCACACGCCTGCCTCGGACGCGGCGGGCGTGTTCTACGACGCGGTGTTCGGGGCCAGGATCGCCCCGATGGAGCAGATGCCGGACTACCTCTCCTTCCGGGTCGGCGGCCGCGACGTCGGTGGCGTTTGCAACCTGGAGGGCGACCCGCCCGGCACGGTCGCGCACTGGCGGACCTACTTCGCCGTGGACGACACCGACAGCACGGTGGACGCGCTGGTCAAGGCGGGCGGCAACGTGCTCGAACCGCCGACCGACCAGCCCTGGGGCCGGGTCGCGCTGGTGCAGGACCGGGACGGTGCGGTGTTCGCCGTCCTCAAGCCCGTCCCGATGTAGTTCGGTGCGGACGACCGCTGCCGCCCGTTCGCGACGCGCCAGAGACGCCGCGAATGGGCGGTTTCGGCGGTCGGGAGGACCAGACTGGCAGTCATGCTGGGGCTCCCGGACCACATCGAAGCGTTCCTGTTCGACCTCGACGGCGTGCTGACGCAGACCGCCAAGGTGCACGCGGCCGCCTGGAAGGACATGTTCGACACCTTCCTCAGAGCCGAGGCCCTCCGGACCGGCACCGGGTTCGCCCCGTTCGAGCCGGAGGACTACGACCAGTACGTGGACGGCCGCCCACGCCTGGACGGCACCCGGACCTTCCTGGCCTCGCGCGGCATCACGCTGCCCGAGGGCCGGCCGGACGATCCGCCGGGCAGCCTGTCGGTGCAGGGACTGAGCAACGCCAAGAACGACACCGTGCTGCGGATGATCCGGGAGCAGGGCGTCCAGCCCTACCCCGGCTCGGTGGCCTACCTGCACCGGCTGCGGGAGCTCGGCCTGCCCCGCGCGGTGGTGTCCTCCAGCGCCAACTGCCGGGACGTGCTGCGCGCGGCCGGGATCGACGACATGTTCGACGTGGTGATCGACGGACTGGTGGCCGGCCGGGAGCACCTCCCAGGCAAGCCCGCCCCCGACACCTACCTGGCCGCGGCCAGGGCGCTCGGCACCGAACCCGCGCACGCCGCCGTCTTCGAGGACGCGCTGGCGGGCGTCGCCTCCGGCCGGGCCGGCGGGTTCGGCGCGGTGGTCGGGGTGAACCGGACGGGGCAGGCCCAGGCGCTCCGCGAGCACGGCGCCGACCTGGTGGTGGACGATCTCGCCGAACTGATCGAGGGTCAGCGGGAGGCCGGCCGATGAGCCCGCAGACCACCTTCACCGTCGACCCCTGGGGCATCGCCGAGCACGGCCTCGACCTCGGCGGCCAGGCCAGGGCCGAGTCGGTCTTCGCGCTCTCCAACGGCCACATCGGCCTGCGCGGGAACCTGGACGAGGGAGAGCCGCACGGCCTGCCCGGCACCTACCTGAACGGCGTCTTCGAGCTCCGTCCGCTGCCGTACGCGGAGGGCGGCTACGGCTACCCCGAGTCCGGCCAGAGCGTCATCAACGTCACCAACGGCAAGATCATCCGACTGCTGGTGGACGACGAGCCCTTCGATCTCAGGTACGGCGAACTCCGGCACCACCAGCGGCGGTTGGACTTCCGGGAGGGCCTGCTCCGGCGGGACGCGGAGTGGACCTCGCCGGCCGGCCGGACCGTCAAGGTGTCCTCCACCCGGCTGGTCTCGCTCACCCAGCGGGCGATCGCCGCGGTGGACTACCGGGTCACCGCCGTGGACGGCCCGATCCGGGTCGTGCTGCAGTCCGAGCTGGTGGCCAACGAGCAGCTGCCCGGCGGGGCCGAGGCCGACCCCAGGGCGGCCGCCGTGCTGGAGGCCCCGCTGGTGGCCGAGGCCCGGATGGCGGCCGGTACCAAGGCGGTGCTGGTGCACCGGACCAGGTACAGCGGCCAGCGGGTGGCGGTCGGGATGGACCACCTGATCGAGGGCCCGGAGGGCTTCCACGTCACCGCCGAGTGCGCCGAGGACCAGGGCCGGGTCAGCGTCACCACCGTGCTGCACCCCGGCGAGGAGCTGCGGCTGACCAAGTTCACCGCGTACGGCTGGTCGGCGACCCGCTCGCTGCCCGCCGTCCGGGACCAGGTGGAGGCCGCGCTGACCGCCGCCCGGTACACCGGCTGGAACGGCCTGGTGGCCGAACAGCGGGAGTTCCTCAAGGACTTCTGGGAGACCAGCGACATCCAGATCGACGGCGACGTGGAACTCCAGCAGGCGGTCAGGTTCGCGCTCTTCCACGTGCTCCAGGCCGGCGCCCGGAGCGAGGAACGGGCCATCCCCGCCAAGGGGTTGACCGGCCCCGGCTACGACGGGCACAGCTTCTGGGACACCGAGACCTTCGTGCTCCCGGTGCTCACCTACTGCCTGCCGGACGCGGTCAAGCAGGCCCTCCGCTGGCGGCACACCACGCTGCCGCTGGCCCGCGAGCGGGCGGCCCAACTCGGGCTGGCCGGTGCGGTGTTCCCCTGGCGGACGATCCGTGGCGAGGAGTGTTCGGGCTACTGGCCGGCCGGGACCGCCGCGTTCCACATCGGCGCCGACATCGCGGTGGCCGCCGTCCGGTACGTCCGGGCCACCGGCGACGTGGAGTTCGAGAAGGCGTACGGGCTCGAACTGCTGGTGGAGACCGCCCGGATGTGGCGCTCGCTCGGTCACCACGACGCGGCCGGGCGGTTCCGGATCGAGGGCGTCACCGGTCCCGACGAGTACAGCGCGGTGGCCGACAACAACGTCTTCACCAACCTGATGGCGCAGACCAACCTGCGAGCCGCCGCCGAGGCCGCCGCCCGGCACCAGACGGTGGCCGCCGCGCTCGGCGTCGACACCGAGGAGACCGCCGCCTGGCGGGACGCCGCCCGAGCGATGTACATCCCGTACGACGAGAAGCTCGGGGTGCACCCGCAGGCCGACGGCTTCACCGACCACCAGCTCTGGGACTTCGACGCCACCCCGCCGGAGAAGTACCCGCTGCTGCTGCACTACCCCTACTTCGACCTGTACCGGAAGCAGGTGGTCAAGCAGGCCGACCTGGTGCTGGCCATGCAGGTGCGCGGGGACGCCTTCACCGACGAGCAGAAGGCCCGCAACTTCGCCTACTACGAACGCCTGACGGTCCGGGACTCCTCGCTCTCCGCCTGCACCCAGGCGGTGATCGCGGCCGAGGTGGGCCAGCTCGACCTGGCCTACGACTACACCGCCGAAGCCGCCCTGATGGACCTGCACGACCTCGGCGGCAACACCAAGGACGGCCTGCACATGGCCTCGCTGGCCGGGGCCTGCCTGGCCCTGGTGGCCGGGTTCGGCGGCCTGCGGGACCACGGCGACCAGCTGTCGTTCCGGCCCAGGCTGCCCGCCGGGCTGCGGCGGCTCGCCTTCGCGATGAAGATCCGGGGCACCCTGCTGCACGTCGAGATCACCCACACCAGGACCACCTACACGCTCCGCCGGGGCTCCTCGCTGAACCTCCTGCACGAGGGCGAACCGCTCCGGGTCGAACCCGGCCGCCCCGCCTCCCGCCCGATGGCGGTCCCGGAGACCCCCGAACGCTGCCTCCAGCCCCCCGGCCGGGAGCCGGCCCGGCGCCAGCAGCAGTCGGGCCCAGCGGTCGGCAGCGGGGCCGAACCGCCGCACCTGGCAGCCGAATAGGCCGGCCCCGGCCAGGGGCTGCACTGTTGGCAGGGCGCTCGGTTGCACTGTCCAGGGGCTCGGGGAACTGCGAGGAGATCTGGCGTGCGGGTCACTGCGAAAGTGCCTGACCATCCACGCGACGATCACCTTTCGGAGGCTGGCGTCGCAGTTCCCCGAGCCCCTGTCTTCCGAACCGTGTGCCAAGAACCGTGTGCCAAGAAAGGTGGAACCGTGGTCAGTGTGGCCGAGCAGATGGTCGAGGTGCTCCGGCAGGCCGGGGTGGAGCGGGTCTACGGCGTGGTGGGGGACAGCCTCAACCCCGTGGTGGACGCCATCCGGCGGGCGGACGGGATCGAGTGGGTGCACGTCAGGAACGAGGAGGCGGGCGCCTTCGCGGCGGCGGCCGACGCCGAGCTGACGGGTCGTCTGGCGGTCTGCGCCGGTTCCTGCGGGCCCGGCAACACCCACCTCATCCAGGGCCTGTACGACGCCCAGCGCAGCGGGCTCCCGGTGCTCGCGCTGGCCTCGCACATCCCGAGCGCCCAGATCGGCACCGGGTTCTTCCAGGAGACCCACCCGGAGCGGGTGTTCACGGACTGCAGCAGCTGGTGCGAGATGGTCTCCACCCCGGCCCAGCTGCCGCGCCTGCTGCGGGTCGCGGTGCAGCACGCGCTCGGCGCCCGGGGCGTCTCGACGCTGGTCTTCCCCGGTGACGTGGCCGCGCTGCCCGCCGCCAACCCGACCGGGACCGGGCACTTCCTCACCGAGCAGGCGGTGGCCGCCCCGCCGTGGTCCCAGGTGCAGGCGCTGGCCGAGCGGCTGAACGCGGCCGAGCGGGTCGCGCTGTTCTGCGGTGCCGGGGTGCGCGAGGCGCACGGGGAGGTGATGGAGCTGGCGGGGCGGGTGCTGGCCCCGATCGGGCACTCGCTGCGCGGCAAGGAGTGGATCCAGTTCGACAACCCGTACGATGTCGGGATGAGCGGGCTGCTCGGCTACGGGGCCTGCCACCAGGCGCTGCACGAGGCGGACTTGGTGCTGCTGCTCGGCACCGACTTCCCGTACGACTCCTTCCTGCCCGGGGCCAACACCGTCCAGGTCGACCACGACGCCACCCGGCTGGGCCGCCGTACGCCGCTGGAGCTCGCGGTGCATGGCGATGTCGCGGCCACCCTGCGAGCGGTGCTGCCGCTGCTGGAGCAGAAGACCGACCGGTCCTTCCTGGACGGTCTGCTGACCAAGCACTGCAAGGCACTTGAGGAGGTGGTCGGCGCCTATACGAAGAAGATCGAGAAGCACGTCCCGATCCACCCGGAGTACGTCGCCTCGGTACTGGACGAACTCGCGGCCGAGGACGCGGTGTTCACCGTCGACACCGGGATGAACAACGTCTGGGCGGCCCGCTACCTGACGCCCAACGGGCGTCGGCGGGTGATCGGTTCGTTCCTGCACGGCTCGATGGCGAACGCGCTGCCGCACGCGATCGGGGCTCAACTGGCTTCTCCCGGGCGGCAGGTGATCTCGATGTCCGGGGACGGCGGTCTCGGCATGCTGCTGGGTGAGCTGTTGACCGTGGCCAAGTACCAACTGCCGGTCAAGGTCGTGGTGTTCAACAACGGGGCGCTCGGCATGATCAAGCTGGAGATGCTGGTCAGCGGCTATCCCGAGGCCGAAATCGACAACGGTGACGTGGACTACGCGGCGCTCGCCCGGGCGCTCGGCATCCAGGCCGAGCGGGTCACCGACCCGGCGAAGGTGCCCGAGGTGCTGGCCGAGGCGCTGGGGCGGCCGGGGCCGGTGCTGGTGGACGTGGTGACCGACCCGAACGCGCTCTCCATCCCGCCGCACATCACCGCCGCCCAGCTGAAGGGCTTCGCGCTGGCGGCCGGGCGGACGGTGCTCTCCGGCGGAGTGGGCCGGATGATCGACCTGGCCCGGAGCAACCTGCGGAACGTCCCCCGACCCTGAGTGCCCGGTGCCGGTTTGCCTCAGAGGCAAACTGCTTGCCGCTCAGGCACGGCGGGTGTGAACTGAAGCCATGAACGAGGACCAGGAGGTCGAGGGCCTCGGCCCCCGGCTGCGCGAACACCGCTCGGCCAGCCGTCTCACCCTGGAGGCGGCAGCCGGCCGGGTCGGACTCTCCCCAGCCTATCTCTCCCGGCTGGAGACCGGTCTCCGGCAGCCCTCGCTCCCGGTCCTGCTCGGCCTGGCCCGGGCGTACGGCACCACCGTCTCCGACCTGCTCGGCGAGCAGCCCGGCGAGCCGGAGCCGGTGATCCGGGGCGGCGCGATCGAGCCGGACCGGGCCGGCGGCTGGGGCTACCGCCGGGCGGGCGCGCCGGGGCGCGCGCTCCAAGCGCTGCACGTCCAGGTGCCGCCGAGCCTGCAGGACGCCGTCGTGCGTGTCCACCCAGGCGAGGAGTTGCTGTACGTCACCCGGGGCCGCCTGCGGCTGACCCTCGGGGAGCAGACCCACCTGCTCGACCCGGGCGACTCGGCCCACTTCGACTCGCTCACCCCGCACTGCATCGCCGCCGACTCCCCGGACGGAGTCGAGCTGCTCTTCCTGCACACCCTGCTCCAGAGCCCCGGCAGCAACCTCTGCCTGGGCAACCCGCACTGAAGGGGATGCCCGCCATGACCAAGCTCGCCACCACCACCACCACCACGACCACCGACGCCGGCAGCCGCACCGACCGCCGGGTGCTCAAGCGGGTCCTGATCTACATGGTCGCCACCCACGTCTTCCTGGGCTTCCTGGCGCTGCTCTTCGAGCTCGGCGGCCGGGGCTGAACCCGCCGATCAGAACCCGCCTGATCAGAGCGAGACCAGCGTGCAGAGCGCGTCCAGCGCCCCGGGCCAGGCCCGTTCGGGCGGCGTGCCGTAGCCGATCACCAGGGCTGACGGGGCGTCCGGGGCGGGTCCGGCGGAGTCGGCGCGGCAGCCCGACATGGTGTTCAGTGCGAGGCCCAACCAGCCCGCCTGCCGGAGCAGTTCGGCATCGGTGAGCGAGCCCGGCGGCAGCTCCAGGACGGCGTGCAGCCCGGCCGCGATCCCGGTCACCCGGACCTCGGGAGCCCGTTCGGCCAAGGTGCCGATCAGCTGGTCCCGGCGGCGCCGGTAGTGCAGGCGACAGCGCCGGATGTGCCGGTCGAAGCCGCCCGTGGTGATCAGCTCGGCCAGCGTCAGCTGGTCCATCACCCCCGACTGCCCGTCGGCCAGCTCCTTCTGCCGCATCACCGGTTCGACCAGCGCGGCGGGCAGCGCCAGCCAGCCGAGCCGCAGGCCGGGAGCCAGGCTCTTGCTGGCGGTGCCCGCGTAGACCACCCGCTCCGGGTCCAGCGCCTGCATCGCCCCGACCGGCTGCCGGTCGTACCTGAACTCGCCGTCGTAGTCGTCCTCGATCACGATCCCGCCGGTCTCCCGGGCCCAACTCACCGCCGCTGCCCGCCGGTTGGCCAGCAGCGGGACCCCGGTCGGGAACTGGTGGGCCGAGGTGAGCGCCACCGCCCCGGCGTCCAGCCCGCCGAGCAGGTCGGTCCTGGCCCCGCCCTCGTCCAGCGGCAGCGGCACGGTGGCCAGCCCGGCGGCGGTGATCACCGCCTGCTGGGGCGGCAGCCCGTACTCCTCCACCGCGACCGCGCCGACGCCCCGTTCGCGGAGCGCCCCGCAGAGCAGCGCGAGCCCCTGGGTGTACCCGGCGCAGATCAGGATCCGCTCCGGGTCGGTGCGCACCCCGCGCACCCGCGCGAGGTAGTCGGCGAGCGCCCGGCGCAGTTCGATCCGCCCGCGCGGGTCCGAGTACCCGAGCGCCTCGTGCGGTGCCACTGCGAGCGCCCGGCGCGCGGCGGCCAGCCACGCCGAGCGCGGGAACAGTGCCAGATCCGGCCGCCCCGGCATCAGGTCGAACCGTACGGCCGGGGTCCGCTGCGGTGTACTCGGCGCCGTGCTGACCGTGGCCGCCCCACGTTCGGCCACCACCGTCCCCGACCCCTGACGGGCCGTCAGCCAGCCCTCCGCCGTCAGCAGCGCGTACGCCTCCGCCACGGTGTTCCGGGCGATCCCCAGGTCCGCCGCCAGCACTCGGGACGACGGCAGCCTGGTCCCGGCCGCGAGCCGCCCGTCCCGGGCCGCCGCCCGGAGCGCGTCCTCCAGGGCGGCGCGCAGACCGAGCCCACGCGCCCGTCCGGCCGACAGGTCCAGGTGCAGGTCGCCGCCGAAAGTGGCCCAGGATTCCATCGCCCAAATGAACCATACGAGCGGGCCGCAGCACACCTAGGGTGAAGATCATGACGAACGCACCGAAGGACTACGTGGCCGCCCCCGAGCAGCGCTTCTCGATGCCCGAGCTCTCCCCCGAGTGGTACCGCGCGATGATCGGCCTGGACGCCGCCTCCCGGCCGCTGGTGGACCCGGTGATCGGCGAACTCGTCCGGACGCTGGCCTCCGCCATCAACGGCTGCGCGTACTGCCTGGACATGCACACCGCGGACGCCCGGAAGGCGGGCGAGCAGGAGCACCGGCTGTACGCGCTGCCGGCCTGGCGGGAGACGCCGTTCTTCACCGCGAAGGAGCGGGCCGCGCTCGCGCTGACCGAGTCGGTCACCCGGCTGAGCGAGGGTCACGTGCCGGACGAGGTCTACGAGCAGGCGGCCAAGCACTTCGCGCCGAACGAGCTCTCCCAGCTGCTCGCGGTGATCATCTCGATCAACTCCTGGAACCGGATCGGCGTCACCTGCCGCCTCAGCCCGGCCCCCAAGCAGAGCTGACCCGTTCAGGTCCGAAAAACGCCGGTCCGATCCCGGGCCGGACTGACAGGGTAGGGAGCATGACGACCACTCAGCAGGCCAAGGCCGAGCTTCTGCACGCACTGCACGTCCCCGGGAAGCCGTTGGTGCTCGCCAACGTCTGGGACGCGGCGACCGCCCGGCTGGTCGCGGCCGCCGGAGCCCCCGCCGTGGCCACCGCCAGCGCCAGCGTCTCCTGGACCAGGGGCGTCGCCGACGGCGGCGGCCTCGACCTGGCCGGGTCGCTGGCGCAGACCGAACTGGTGGTCAGGTCGGTGGACGTCCCCGTGACGGCCGACCTGGAGGACGGCCTCGCCGAGGACGCGCCCGGGGTCGGCCGGACCGTCACCGAGCTGCTCGCGCTCGGCGCGGTCGGGATGAACCTGGAGGACAGCCGCGCAGCCGGGCTGCGCCCGGTGGCCGAGGCGGCCGAGCGGGTCGCGGCAGCCCGGGCGGCCGCCGACGCGGCTGGCATCCGGCTCTACCTGAACGCCCGCACCGACGTCTTCCTGTTCGGCACGGGCGCCGTCGAGGACGCGATCGAGCGGGCCCGCGCCTACCTGGCGGCGGGCGCCGACGGCATCTTCGTCCCCGGCCCGACCGACCCGGCCGTGATCACCGAACTGCTGGCCGCCCTGCCGGGCGTCCGGCTGAACGTGGGTGGCGGCGCCGGCGCCCCCAACGTCGCCGACATGGCCCGGCTCGGCGTCGCCCGGATCAGCCTCGGCCCCGGCCTGGCCAGGGTCGCGTACGCGGCGGTCCGCCGCGCCGCCGAGGAGGTCTACGGCTCCGGTAGCTACGACTCCCTGACGGGCGGTCTGGAGTACGGCGAACTGAACGCGCTGTTCGACTAACCCCGGGGTACCACCGCGTACGCCCCGCACACCGGGGTCGCGGCGGACGCCTGCTTGCCCACCAGCGGAATGCTGCCGAGCTGCTCCACGCAGGTGCCCGCCGCACCGACGGGGTGGTCGCTGCTGAGCTTGCCGCCCATGTTGTTGTCCGCATGGGCGGCCGGCGAGGCAAGGGCCAGACCGGCCATGGTGAGGGCGGCAAGCGCCGTGATCTTACGCATGGCCGGTCCAACGACCGCGCTCGGAAAAAGTTGCACTCCCCCCAGGTCTCAGCTGGTGCGGACCGTCAAGGTCTTCACGCTGTTGCTGACGAACGACGCGATCGGCTCAGTGACGGCCCCGTCGGCCAGGCGGAGTGCGGGGAAGCGGGTGAAGAGCTGCCGCAGCGCCGTCTCCGCCTCCAGGCGGGCGAGCCCGGCGCCGAGGCAGAAGTGCGGGCCGTGGCCGAGCGAGAGGTGCTTGGCGGGCTTGCGGGCGAGGTCGAACCGGTCCGCGTCCGCGAAGTGCTCCTCGTCGCGGCCGGCCGAGGCGTACGAGGCGATCAGCGCCTCACCCTGACGGATGGTCACCTCGCCGACCTCGATGTCCTCGGTCGCGTACCGCAGCGGGAACTGCCCGACCGGCGAGTCGTACCGCAGCGTCTCCTCGACCACCGCGGCCCAGGAGTACGTCCCGTCCAGCACGGCCGCGAGCTGCGCCGGGTGGGCGAGCAGGGCCCGGACCGCGTTGGTGATCAGGTTGAGCGTGGTCTCGTGCCCGGCGATCAGCATCAGCAGCAGGGTGCCGACCAGCTCCTGCTCGGTGAGCCGGTCGTCGTCGGCCCGGGCGGCGATCAGATCCGTCGTCAGGTCGTCGCCCGGTTCGGCCCGCTTGGCCGCCACCACCGAGGCGAGCAGCGCGAACAGGCCCTGCTGCGCGGCGACCGCGGCGGCGGGGGTGGCCGAGCTGGAGACCAGGGTGTTGGACAGCTCGTGCAGCTCGTCCTGCTGCTTGGGCGGCAGGCCGAGCAGTTCGCCGATCACTTGCATCGGGAGCGGGTAGGCGAAGTGCTCCCGCAGGTCGAAGTCGCCCTCCAGCGACGCGACTTCGTCGAGCAGCAGCGCGGCCCTGGCCTCGATCGCGGGGGCGAGTTCGGCGATCCGGCGCGGGGTGAAGGCCTGGGTGACCAGCCCGCGCAGCCGCCGGTGGTCCTCGCCGTCGGCGGTCACCATGCCCGGCACCGTGACGAAGTTGAGCAGCGGCCAGCCCTGCGGCAGGCGGCCCTCCCGGAAGGTGGTCCAGAGCTGGGGGTTCTTGCCGACCCGGGGGTCGTTCAGCAGGGTCTGGAGGGTGTCGTGCCGGGTTATCGCCCAGACCACCACCCCGCCAGGGAGCTCCACCAGGACCGCGGGCCCGGCCGCCCGGAGGCGGGCGTTCTCGGCGTGCTGGTCGCCTCCGAAGGGGTCGAGACGGATGGGGGCGACGGAGGCGTCCATGCGGGCCTTTCGGAGGGGGGAGTGCGCGGCGGCGTGAAGGCGCTGTAGAGCACCGGCAGGGAGACCAGGGCTCGCGACCAGGGGGACGGACGCCAGGCCAGTTCGTGGCCGGGGACGGCGAGTTGGAGATCGGGCAGGCGGTGCAGCAGGGTCTCCACCGCGGTCTCCACGATCAGCCGGGCGGGCTGCTGGGCCGGGCAGACGTGCTTGCCCGCGCCCCAGGCGAGGTGTGCCCGGTTGCCGCCGACGCCGTCGGGGGTGAGCACCGAGGGGTCGGCGTTGGCACCGGCCAGGCCGAGCACCAGCATGTCGCCCGCGCTGATGTACTGGCCGCCGAGCACGGTGTCGCCGGTGGCCCAGCGGCCGGGGAAGTTCTGGGTCGGCGGGTCCCGCCAGAGCACCTCGTCGAGGGCGTCCGAGACGGTCAGCCGACCACCCGTCAGGGTGGCTCGGAACCGGCGGTCGGTGAGCAGCAGCCGGAGCGTGTTGCCGGTCCAGTTGATGGTGGTCTCGTTGCCCGCGACCATGATCACCACCAGGTGGTGCACCGCCTCCTCGTCGGTCATCGCGGCCTGGTGGGCCAGCAGCCAGGAGGTCAGGTCGGCGGCGGGCCGCTCGCGGCGCTGCCGGACCAGGTCGAGCAGGATCGCCTGGAACTCGGCGTTGGCCCGCACCGACTTGTCGCTGCTGTCCACGAAGTGGCTGATCAGCTCGACGATGTGCGGCCCGGCCGCCGCCGGCAGGCCGATCAGCTGGGTGAACACCATCAGCGGCAGCCGGCGGGCGTACTGGGCGATCAGGTCGGCGGTGCCGTCCGGGCCCCAGCCGTCGATCAGGGTGTCGGCCGCGGCCTCGGTGGCCTGCCGGAGCTGCCGGTGGTCGACCCGGGCCAGCGTCTCGGAGACCGCCGCCCGCAGCCGCTGGTGCTCGGCGCCGTCCAGGTTGAGCAGGGTGGGCCGCCAGGAGGTCATCGGCAGCAGCCGGGAGTCCGGCTTCAGCCGGCCCTCGGCCGGCACCCGCCAGCGGCGCGAGTCCTTGGAGAACAGCTGCTCGTTCCGGGTGAGTTCGAGCAGTTCGGGGTAGCCGAGCACCAGCCAGGCCTCCACGCCCGGCTCCAGCTCGATCGGCGCCACCGGGCCGTGCTGCTCGCGCAGCCGGGCGTACAGACCGTGCGGGTCCTCGGCCACCGCGGCGCCGAAAAGAGCCGCCGGCCGGTGCGCCGGGCAGCCGGGCGGGGGCACCGCGGCGGCCGTCTGCGGCTGAGGGGTCGTCATCGCTGGAGCTCCAGTACCGCGGTCGAGTGCAGGTGGTCGACGAAGTCGATCAGGACGTCGTACGAGGCCCGGCGGTCCCGGGCGTCGCACTTGAGGATCGGGACCTCGGGCAGCAGGTCGAGCGCCGCCCTGAGCTCCTCCTCGGGGTGGTCCGGGCTGTCCGGGAAGGTGTTGACGGCCACCGCGAACGGGATCCGCTGCTCCTCCAACTGCCCCAGGACGTCGAAGCTCTCCTCGATCCGCCGGGCGTCCACCAGCGCGATCGCTCCCAGCGCCCCGCGCGAGAGGTCCTCCCAGAGCGGCCAGAACCGCTGCTGGCCCGGCGTGCCGAAGAGGTAGAGCGCGAGCCGGGAGTTGAGGGTGATCCGGCCGAAGTCCAGGGCCACCGTGGTGGTGGTCTTGTCGGGCCGTCCGGTCAGGTCGTCCACGCCCGCCCCGGCGGCGGTCATGGTCTCCTCGGTGCGCAGCGGGGCGATCTCGCTGAGCGAGCCGACCAGGGTGGTCTTGCCGACCCCGAACGGTCCGGTGACCAGGATCTTCACGGCGCTCTGCACGGTGTCGGGCAGATAGGCGGGCCGGGGCTCAGCGGAGTTGGCGGAGGCCAAGGAGCACCTCCTCCAGGAGGGTGGCGGGCAGGCGCTCGGCCTGCGGCACGGGGGGACGGACCAGGACGGCGCCGAGGTCCCAGAGGTCGCCGATCAGCACCTTGACCACGCCGAGCGAGAGCCGCAGGTGGGCAGCGATCTCGGCGACCGAGAGCAGTTCCTGGCAGATCGTCAGGATCCGCTGCTGCTCCCGGTTCAGCCCGGCGGGCTCCGGGGTGTGGCCGGGCACGGTGGCGACCAGGCTCTCCAGGGCCAGCACGTTCCGGCTCGGGCGGCTCCGCCCGCCGGTGATCACGTACGGCCGGACCGGGCCGCTCATGCGACCACCCCGCCGCGCCCGTTCAGCGGGCCGCTCACCTGGCGCCCCCGGCCGCGTGTTCGGCCCGGGGCGGGCTGGTCAGGTGGCTGCCGATCCGTTCGACCAGCACCTGCATCTGGTACGCCACCAGGCCCGCGTCCACCGCCTCGCCGGTCACCACCGCGAGGTGCGCCCCGGCCCCGGCCGCCACCACGAACAGGTAGCCGCCGCCGTACTCGACGATGATCTGCCGGGTGCTGCTCTGCGGGCCGCCGAAGCCGTGCGCCACGCCCCTGGCCAGCGACTGCAGGCCGGAGCAGGCGGCGGCCAGGCGCTCGGCGTCGTCCCGGGCGATCCGCTCGCTGCGACCGATCTCGAGACCGTCGTTGGACACCACGATGGCGTGCTGCACCTCGGGGACGGTGACGATGTCGGCGAGCAGCCAGCCGAGGTCAGGATTCGGGGTCATGGGAGTCTCCGGAGCGCTGGGGTTGGGGGAAGTCGGGGTACTGGTCCTGCTGGTGCCGCGCGGCCGACCGGCCGCTGGCGGTGCCGGCCTGGAAGAGCGACATGAACGTCTGCGCCTCCCGGGCCGTGCGCGACGGCACGGGGGTACCGCCGAAGCTGGTGGCCGGGGGTTCGGCGCCGGTGCCGCGCCGGTTGGCCCGGCGGGGCAGCCCGCCCTGGCCGGTCCTGGCGGCGGGCGGCCGGTCGGGCAGGGCGCGCCGCTCGGTGGAGGGCGCGGTCGGGGTCGGCAGCGGTTCGGTGAGCAGCGCGGTCGGCAGCAGCACCACCACCCGGACCCCGCCGTACGGCGAGGGCGCCGAGCTGAGGGTGACCCGGAAGCCGTACTGCTCGGCCAGCCGGCCGACCGCCGCCAGGCCCAGCTGCGGGACCTCGCCGAGCCGGGAGACCTCCAGCTCCGAGCCGCCGGCCAGGGCGGCGGCGGCCTTCTGGATCGCGTGCTCGGGCATGCCGACGCCGGCGTCGTCGATCTCGATCACGGCGCCGTTGTGCACCGGCATCAGGGTGACGAAGACCTGGGTGCTGGGCGGGGAGTAGCGGGTGGCGTTGTCCAGCAGTTCGGCCACCGCGTGGATCAGCGCCTCGGCGGCCGCGCCGACCACGGCGGTCTCGGTCCGGCTGCTGATCACCACCCGCTGGAACGGCAGGATGCGGGACTGCGCGCCGCGCACCACGTCCTCCAGCGCGACCGGCTCGGGCCAGTGCCGGCCCGCCCGGGCGCCGCAGAGCACGGCCAGCGTCTGGGCCAGCCTGGCCTGTTGGGCGGCCGCGTGGTCGGCCCGGAGCAGGCCCTCCAGCAACTCCGGGTCGTCGTGGGTGCGTTCCATCTCGTCCAGCCCGGCCTGCTGGTCGTGCGCCATCACCAGGATCCGACGGGCCACGCTGAGGAAGGCCCGCTGGGTGGAGGAGTTCAGCTCCTGCTCCTGCTGGACGGCGGCGCTCTCGGTGCTCCGGCGCTCGGCCTCCACCCGGACCTGCTCGCGGAGTTCGACGTTCGCCCGCTCGCTCTCGGCCAGCCCGGACCGCAGGGTGCGGCTGACCGCGTGGTACCGGGCGGCGGCAAGGAGGGCGAGAACGGCGATGGCAGCGAGGGCCGCACCGAACCACTGAGTCATCGTCACGCGGCGAATTCTAGGGTGGTGATCCTACGGAAGTATGAACGTATCTGACGTTCAGTGATCTGATCCGGTCAAATTGTGTGAGGACCGCCCGCTCGGCGCCCGGAAACCGCAGGTGGGCGGCCGTGTACCGTCAACTCTCGTTACCGGCAAG
Source organism: Kitasatospora gansuensis (assembly GCF_014203705.1). Taxonomy (NCBI): domain Bacteria; kingdom Bacillati; phylum Actinomycetota; class Actinomycetes; order Kitasatosporales; family Streptomycetaceae; genus Kitasatospora; species Kitasatospora gansuensis. The sequence continues at coordinate 3,630,871 of NZ_JACHJR010000001.1, read as the reverse complement.
TAGTTTCAGTCGGCGGGCAAGGTCCGGTGCAGCAGGAGCAGCGCGACGTCGTCCGGCCGGGAGTGCCGTTCGGTCACGTTCAGAGTCAGCAGGTCGGCCAGCTCGCCCAGCACGCCGTCGGCACCGGCCCGCTGCGCCCCGCCGGTCCGGCGGCTCCACAGCTCCAGGCCGCCGATCATCCGCTGCACCGAGTCGTCGTAGTCCTCGCCCCGGTCCTCGACCAGGCCGTCCGTGTACACCAGCAGGGTCTCGCCCTCGGCGAGCCGACCCACCGTCAGCGGGTAGTCCCCGGACGGGTCCACGCCCAGCGGCGGGCCGCCGGGCAGCTCCAGCTCGACCGCCCGGTGCCCGGTGATCCGGACCGGCGGCGGGTGCCCGGCCCTGGCCCCGTCGAGCTGCCCGGTGACCGGGTCAAGCGTCAGGTAGAGGCAGGTCGCGAACAGGTCGGTGTCCAGCTCGGACAGCAGCCGGCTGGTCCTGGTCAGGGTCGCCGCCGGGTCGTGCCCGTCGGTGGCGTACGCCCGCAGCCCGCTGCGGAGTTGGCCCATCACGGCGGTGGCCTCGGCGTTGTGCCCCTGCACGTCGCCGATCACCAGCCCGATCCGGCCGTCCGGCAGCGGGATCAGGTCGTACCAGTCGCCGCCGATCTGCATCCCCTCGGTGCTCGGCAGGTAGCGCGCGGCGGTCGACACCCCGGGCAGCTTCGGCAGGCTGCGCGGCAGCATCGCCCGCTGCAGCTCGGTGGCCCGGTAGTGGTGGGTGTCGTACAGCCTGGCCCGCTCCAGCGACTGGGCCAGGATGCCCGCGAACGCCGAGTACATGGTGCGGTCCTCCCGGCTGAAGGCCCGCTCGGTGGCGAAGGTGATCAGGCAGGACCCGACCTGCCGCCCGGACGCCACCAGCGGCAGCACCGCCCAGGCCGCCGGGGCCAGCGGATTGCCGGTGGCCCGCTGCCCCGGCTCGCTGAACAGCGGGACGGCCCGGGCCAGCGCGGACTGCATCACCCCGGCCGAGAGATCGTGCAGCCGGCTCAGCTCGGTCCGGTACGGGCCGCCGAACACGGTGTGCGAGACCGGCAGCAGCCGACCCTCGTCCACCAGGTCGAGCACCAGGCTGGCCGCGCCCAGCGCGGGCCTGGCTATGTCCGTCATCGCGGTGGTGACGTCCCGGACGCTGACCGCCCGGGACAGCGTCCTGGTCAGCGCCAGCAGCAGCGCCGACCTGGCACCCGCGACCGGCCCGTCGGAGGCTCCCGGGTCGGGATCGGCGGCCCCGCCGGTGCGCTGACGGTCGCTCAGCAGGCCGGCCACCCGCACCGGGCGGCCGTGGGTGTCGAGCATCACCTCGCCGTCCTCCTGCACCTGCACGCTGCTCCCGTCGTCCCGCCGGACCCGGTAGCGCAGCCGGTACGGGCCGCCCGAGGCGAGCGCCTCGGCCATGCCCGCCTGGAGATCCGGCAGGTCCTCGGGGTGCACCAGCTTGGCCAGGTCGGGCGCGGGCGCGGTCTCCGCCTCCGGCGGCGCGTCCAGCCCGAACAGCCGGTACGCCCGGGCGTCCCACGCGGTCTCGCCGGTGACCAGGTCCCGGTCGAACGCCCCCGCCCCGGCGGCCAGCGCCGCCAGCGCCAGCACCGGCTGCCGGGTCGGCACCCCGCCGGCCCGGACGCCGGGCGGCAGGTGGTGCTCGGCGGCCTGGACGTGGTCGATCAGATGGGACAACCGGTGCGCGACGGCCTCCGCCAGGGTCTCCAACACGTCGATGTCGCGGCGCGGCACGGTGCCCCGATGGGCCAGCGCCAGGGCCAGCACCCCGATCGCGACCCCGTCCACCACCAGCGGCATGACCGCCAGCGCGACCAGCCCGGTGCCCCGGCCCGCCAGCGTGTTCGGGTAATCCGTGCTGGTCTGCTCCGGGCTGAGCAGCACCGTCTCGCGGCGGCGCAGCGCGAGCGCCGCGGGCAGGTCGGACGCCGGGTCCACCAGGCTGTAGTGCTCGTGCGCCCACTCCGGCAGGCCGTGCGAGGCCGCCAGCCGCAACATGCCCTCGGCATCGATCAGGTACAGCGCGGAACCCTCACCGGTGATCCAGCCCGGCCCCTCGGCCAGGATGGTGCCCAGCAGCTCGGTGGCACTCCCACTGCGGAGCAGCAGCCGCACGCACCGCATCGACGTCCGCGAACCCTGCACCCGGGTCTCGTCCTCCGGCGGCAGCCATGGCGAGGTCAGGTCCATCGGAAGCCCCGCCCTTCCGCTCGCTCATCAGCCCTGGGTAATGGTGAACATCCTATTTGCTCACCCCTCATTCGGCGGCTCCGGACACTCTCGGCACAAGGTTCGGAAGACAGGGGCTCGGGGAACTGCGACGCCGACCTCATACAAGGTGATCCGTGCGTAGATGGGTAGGCACTTTCGCAGTGAGTGCAACTTTCGGCAGTCAGTTGCCTGCGCCGAGGCGCCGGAGCACGACCAGCGTCCGGTCGTCCGCGACGTTGCGGGCCACCGTGCCGAGGAGTTCCGCGGCCGGGTCGCCGCCGCCGTAGCGGAGCAGCGGCGCCGCCGCCCGGAGCAGCCGGGCGATCCCGTCGTCGATGTCCTCGCCGGGGACCTCGACCAGGCCGTCGCTGTAGAGCAGCAGGGAGTCCCCGGGCGCGAGCCGGCCCACGGTGGCTGGGTAGGGGGCGCCGGGCAGGATGCCGAGGGCCGGGCCGCCGTCGCCGACCAGCAGCCAGCTGCCGCCGGACTCGCGACGGTACTGGGCGGCCGGCGGGTGGCCCGCGGTGAAGAGGCGGTAGCCGCCGTTCGAGGGGTGCAGGGCGAGGTGGACGGCGGTGGCGAACTCCTCGTCCCGGTCGAGCCTGGCCAGGAAGTCGTTGGCGGTGGGCAGGAAGGACTCCGGCGGCACCGAGCCGAGCAGCATGGCGAAGGCGCCGGACAGGTGCATCGACCGGGCCGCCGCCCGACTGCCCTTGCCGGAGACGTCCACCAACAGGACCTCCAGCAGGTCCCGGTCGGGGCGGTGCGCGGAGAGCAGGAAGTCGCCGGAGAAGAAGGTGCCGCTGACGGGGGCGAGGGCCTGGTGGAACCGCCAGTCCAGCAGCCGGTCGGGCAGTCGGCCGAGGGCGGTGGTGCGCTCGGAGAGTTCCAGCAGCATCGAGTCGCCCCGGGAGCCGCGCAGCCCGAGCCGGCTGCGGTAACGGGAGGTCAGCAGCACCACCAGGGCCGAGGTGCCGACCACCCAGGCGGAGCCGGGGGTCACCCCGAACGGTTCGCGCAGCCACCAGCAGGCGAGCAGGCCGAGTCCGACCCCGGCCAGCAGGCCGACCTGGCGCCGGGTGTGCAGCAGGAAGCCACCGAGGATCAGCGGCAGGACCAGGGCGGAGGGCGGGCAGCCGGTCGGGGCGGCGATGGCCAGCAGCGAGAGCACCGCGACCAGGACCAGCAGCAGACCGAGCGCGGCCTTCTCGGCGGCCGGGTCGCCGTCCAGCAGCTGGTTGGACCAGCGGCCGGCCGGGCCACGCCGCAGCCGCCCGGCGAACTGCCGGGCCATCGTGGTGACTGCGGGCACCTGACCTCCGCCGGGGCTGACCTTCCGTCAGCCCAATCTAGCGTCAGATGTCCGGTTCATACCTTTTATTGGCGGCCGATCGGCCTCACTGGCCGTCGCACTCGCCGTACGAGTACTGGGCTCCGGCGGCGACCGGACGCAGCGAGCGGGCGCCGAGCAGGATCTGCAGGAGGCGGCGGGCGGTGCCCGGCTCCGGTGCGGCGACGGCGGCCGGGGCGGCCGGCGCGGCGACCGGGGTGCGCTGGACGGGAACGTGAGCGGTGGTGGGGCGGGCCGTCCGTGCGGTCTGCGTCATCTGCCCACATCCTTCGTGCTGGTGCCAGGCGAGCTGCCTGCAGACTGCCAGTGTCGGCGGGCAACGGCGACGGAATGGTCTCGAAAACCACCCGAACGGATACCGTTCCGACGAACTGAGGTTTATCCCTTTTGGGGCCAGGCCCGCAAGCCCTCCACCAGAACCCGGATCAGCCGCTGCCGAGTCACCGTCAGGTCCGCCGCCAGCTGGAACGCCCCGCCCGCCGAGAGCGAGGCGAAACCGTGCGCCGTCGAACGGACCGCCCGGGCGGCGTGCACCGACTCCTCGCCGGTCAGGCCGTAGCCGTTCAGCACCGCGATGATCACCCCGACCAGCCGGGCGGCGGCCTGGGTCAGGTCCCGGTCCGGATCGGGGGCCTGCGGCAGGGCCGCGTACCGGCGCGGGTGCTGCTCGGCGTAGTCCAGGTAGGCGTTCAGCAGGGCGGTCATCGCCTCGTCCCCGTCGGCTCCGAGTCCGAGCACGGACGCGGCCAGCCGCTCGGCCAGCTCCTCGGTGACCCGGACGGCGATCAGCCGGCGCAGTTCGGTCAGGCCGCCGGTGACGTGCTTGTACAGCGAGGGGGTGGCGACACCCGCCCGGCCGGCCACGGCGGCCAGGGTGAGGGCCTCGGGGCCCTGGGCGTCGATCAGCTCCAGGGCGTGATCGACCACGGCGGCGGGGGTGAGTCCGGCCCTCGGCATCAGGCGACCTCGTGCAGGAAGGGGAGCAGGGCGTCGGCGGTGGCCTGCGGGAACTCCGCCATCGGGTAGTGCCCGGCACCGTCGATCATCACCTTACGGGCCTTCAGTGCCGCCGCCTGACGGTCGGCCACCACGGCCGGGTCGGGGAAGTCCGGGTCCTGGCTGCCCATCAGGACCAGGGCCGGGCGGGTCACCCCGGCGGTCCAGCCGATCGGCGCGGAGTCGCCGTTCACCTGCCCGCGGGTGGCGACCTTCCGGCCGGGGGTGCGCAGGGCGGCGACGGCCGCCGCCCGGTACTCGGCGAGGTCGGCGGGGCCGCCGCTCGGGTGGGCCTTCTTGAGGTAGGCGCCCCAGGCGGCGGGGAACTGCACCACCAGGGCTCCGAGCACCTTGACCATGGCGCGCTGGACGGCGGTCGGCGGCAGGTTCTCGATGAAGGCGTCGATCAGGGCGATGCCGGCCACCCTCTCGGGGGCGAGCGTGGCGGCCTTGACCACGGTGGCGCCGGTGTAGGAGTTGCCGACCAGGGCGGCCCGCTCGATGCCCAGGTGGTCGAGCAGGGCCAGGGTGTCCTGGGCGATCGCGGCGGGGGAGTAGTCGTCCCAGGCGATCGAGGACTCGCCGAAACCGCGCAGGTCCAGGGTGATCACCCGGTGGCCGGCGGTGGTGAGCAGCGGGCGCAGGTGCCGGTACACCGCGCGGGAGTCGAGCATGCCGGGGAGCAGGACGACCGGCAGGCCGGTCTCGGTGGCGGTGTCGTCGTAGGCCAGTCGGCCGCCGGGGACATCCAGGTACTGGGTGGTCAGCGTCTGCGTCATGTCCATAAAGCTAAGGCTAATAGCCTTAGCCGTCAAGGGGTGTCCGGAGTCGGAAAGCGGTGGGATAGCGTGCGAGTGATCGCACCGCACCGAACCTGAGGGGTCGTCATGCCGTTCATCAACGTCAAGCAGCTGGCCGGTCGGACCGTGGAGCAGCGGGCCGAGATCGCCCGCGAGCTCACCGAGACGTACGTCCGGATCACCGGCGTGAGCCCGGCGGCGGTCACCGTGGTGATCGAGGAGATCCCGCTGGAGAACTGGGCGGCGGGCGGGGAGACCTATGCCGCCAAGCGGGCCGGCAGCTGATCGGTTGCCGGCCCGGGCGCCGAGCGGGCTGAGCCCGGGTCAGATCCCGTCCACCCGGAACGGGTCGTGCTCGGCGAGCAGCTTGTCCAGCCGGGCCTGGTCGACCCGGCTGGCGATCTCGCCGACCTCCTGGCGGTCGCGGATCACCTTGGCGAGCGTGAACGCCGCGGTGATCTCGTAGAGCAGGCCGACCGCCAGGAAGCCGCGCATCCAGGGGTCGACCGGCAGGTAGACGATCCCGATCGCCAGGGCCGCGGTGGCCAGGGCGAAGGACAGGACGGCCTGCAGGTAGTAGGCGTTGGTGGTCCGGGGCTGCATCGAAGCGCTCATGTTCCGAGGGTCTCCAACTCCCTTGCCGGGCACCTGAGTACGGATACTCAACCGGTCGTCGCGCACCGTCACCGAGTAGCTGAGCAAAAGCCGCATTCCGGTCACGGGTCGTCAGAAGATATGGACTGCACCTCTCAAGCCGCTTGGAATCATGGGCTCCTAGGATTAACGTTTGATAACGCAGCGCGGTCGGCAACGCCGTACCAGAACGGCACCGTGCGCCGTCGCCTAATCCTCAGGACCCGCCTTCACCGGTGGGTCCGGGAGCCGGGGAACCACCGTTCCTTGGGGTGAATCGGCCGGGTCCCAAAACCCGGTCGTAGGAGACCTTCCTGCTCCGAACCCGTCAGCTAACCCGGTAGGCGAGAAGGAAGGAAAGGAGCGCGCCTCCGTGGCGTCGTCGCACTCCCAGGCACACCCTCGTACCGACTCGGGCAACCAGCTGCTGCTGGACCACCCGGATGCCGCCAGGCACCGGATGCCCCGTCAGCCCCGCTCCGGCGGTCCGCTGATCGGTGTCACCGCGATGACCGCCGCCCTCGGCGCCACCGCCTTCGCCGCCGGCCCGGCCGCCGCTGCCCCGCAGCCGCCCGCCGTCGCGGCCGCCGACTCCGCCGAGCAGGCCGAGCAGCAGCACCTGCTCTCCGCCGACCCCGGTCTGGCCCTCGCCGCCCGGATCCAGCTCCAGGCCGACGGGCAGCGCACCGCCGCCGACGAGTCCGCCCGGCTGGCCGCGGCCCAGGAGGCGGAGGCCAAGCGGGCCGCCCAGGAGGCCGAGCTCGCCGCCCAGCAGGCCGAGGCGAAGCGGGCCGAGCAGCGCACCGCGTTCACGGCGCCGACCAGCAACTACGAGCTGACCGCCCACTACGGCCAGTCCGGCTCGTACTGGTCGCACCTGCACACCGGCCTGGACTTCGCGGCCGCCACCGGGACCCCGGTCACCGCGGTCGGCGCGGGCACCGTCACCTCGGCCGGCTGGTCCGGAGCGTACGGCTACCGGGTGATCGAGACCCTGACCGACGGCACCGAGATCTGGTACTGCCACCTCTCCGCGATCGTCACCGCCTCGGGCGAGGTCGCCCCCGGCACCGTGCTCGGCAAGGTCGGGGCCACCGGCAACGTCACCGGCCCGCACCTGCACCTGGAGGTCCGTCCGGACGGCGCCGCCCCGGTCGACCCGCTGGACTGGCTGCGCGAGCGCGGCATCAACCCCTGACGCACCGTCGGACCGGGCCCGCCACCGCGCGGGCCCGGCTCCGTCAGTCGCTCTGTTCCGCCTGCGAGGCCTGCTCGGCGAGGTACGCCTCGATCTCCTCGGTGCCCGGCTCCGGAGCCAGGTCCGGGTACTCGTGCACCAGCAGGGCGGGCAGCCCGGGGACGGTCCAGTCGCCCAGCAGCCGGAGCGCCTCCTCGGCCACCGCGGCCTCGAAGCCCTCGAAGTCGCCGGACAGCTCGTCCGGCATCGGCAGGCCGAGCGCGTTCAGCCCGGCCAGATTGCGGTAGCTGCGCTGCATCAGCCGGTTCTCCAGCAGTAGCCGGGCGCCGTCGGTGGCCATCCCGATCGAGATCAGCCGCTGCCGGCCCCAGCCGCCGTCGGCGTCGATCTCGTCCAGTTCGGTCAGCGCGCCGAACGCCTCGGCCCGCTGCTCCGCCGTCAGCTCGCGGAAGCCGTCCAGCCAGGCCCGGACCGCCGCCGGGTCGGCGGTGTCCACCCCGTCCACCCGGAGCAGCAGCGTGTACAGCCGCGGCCAGGTGACCAGGTGCGGCTGCCGGAGCAGCCCGCAGAGCAGCTCGCCCTGCCAGTCCACCTCGGCGTGCAGCCGCTCCTGCCGCTTGGCGTTCAGCCGCTTGGCGGCCCGCTGATGGTCGATCAGCAGCCCGACCGCCCGCCCGTACGCGCCGGGGTCGGACGCGGGCTGCACGTACATGTAGATCCGCTCGTACAGCAGCTGCTCGACCACCGGCGAGCTCAGCTCAGGCCAGCCGTCGTGCATCCGGCCGTCGCCCAGCTCCAGCAGGGCCAGCACCGTCCGGACCGCCTCCACCGGGACGGGCTCGAGACCCTGCTCGGCCGCCCACCGGAGCAGGTCGTCGGCACGGGTACGCGGGCTGAGCCGGAGGTCGTCGTCGTTCACCCCCGTACGGTATCCGGTGCCGGGACCGCAGGCCGTTCGGCCCGGACCGGGGTGGGGTTCTCCCTACCCCCGGTCCGCCGGTGGACCTCATGTCGCCGACGGCGCCGATCGGGCACCTTTGAGGGGTGGGCAGCGAGCAGGACAACCAGACCGAGGAGCCGGTGATGACCAGTCAGACCTTCCCGTACGCCGAGCGCGACAGCAGCAGCCGGGTGCACCCGAGGTTCTGGCGGGCGCCGTTCGCCGCCGCCACCTACCGGGAGGTCGGCTTCGTGCTCGGCTCGCTGCCGATCGCGATCCTCGGCTTCACCTTCGTGGTCGCCTTCTTCTCGCTCGGCCTCGGCCTGGTGCTCACCGCGCTCGGGCTGCCGGTGCTCGCCCTGCTCACCTCGGGCTCCCGGGGCTTCGCCGCGCTGGAGCGGTACCGGGCCGGCACCCTGCTCGCCACCGAGGTGGCCGCACCCGCTCCGGTGACGCAGTCCCGGCCCGGTTTCTGGGGGGCCGTCACCGCCCGGCTGGCGGACAAGGCGGGCTGGAAGTCGGCGCTGTACCAGGTGCTGATGCTGCCCTGGAGCATCCTGAGCTTCACCCTCACCGTGACCTTCCTGGTGACCGGCTGGGTGGTCGCGCTCTACCCGGCCTACCACTGGGTGTTCGCCCGCTACACCGACTGGCCGGGCTACCGGGTCTTCGACTACACCACCGACGCCGGCGTGCACCACGAGTACTACCTCACCTCGGCCGGCGACCTCGCGGGCGTCTCGCTGCTCGGCCTGGTGCTGGTCTTCCTGACCCCGGCGCTGATCCGCGGCCTGACCAACGTCTCCCGGACAGCGGTCAAGGGGCTGTGCGGCGGCCGCTGACCGGATGCGACCCCGCCACTCCCGTGCTGCGATGAACAGGCCCGGTACCGCTCCCCGGTACCGGGCCTGACGCATCCTCGGGAGGCCCGGTGCACACCCCCAGCACGCTGATCACCTCGCGCCCGCTGGACGAGTACTGCGGCCTTTTCGGCCTGACCCGGGCCGCCCTGGCCGCCCTGCCGGGACCGGTCCTGGACTGCCCCGGCGGCGCGGCCGGACTGACCGCCGAGGCCCGCGAGCTCGGCGTCACGGTGATCGCCACCGACCCCGCGTACGCCGCTCCGCTGCCCGAGCTCACCGCACTGGCCAGGGCCGGGCGGGACAGCATGGCCACCCACCTGGCGGCGGCCCCCGACCGGTACCTGCCCTCCAGGCACCTGCGGCCCGAGCGCTACCTGCGCAGCTGGGACCGGGCCCGCCGGCTGTTCGCCGCCGACAGCGCCGCCCGCCCCGAGCGGTACGTGGCTGCCGCGCTGCCCCGGCTCCCGTTCGCCGACGGCTCGTTCGCGCTCACCCTGAGCGCGTACCTGCTGTTCGCCTACCCGGAGCTGTTCCCGCCCGAGCGGCAGCTCGCCGGGCTGCTCGAACTGGTCCGGGTGACCGCCCCGGGCGGCGAGGTCCGGGTCTACCCGCTGCACGACGGCGCCAGCCGCCCCTGCCCGCACCTGCCGCGGCTGCGCTCCGGCCTGGGGGAGCGTCAGGTGTCCAGCGAGCTCGTCCGGTTCGCCCGCCCGGGCGACGGCCGGACCCGCCGGGTGCTGGTGCTCCGCCGGGCCGGCCGTTAGGACTTGGCCTGGGCAGGGCTCGGGACCGGGGCGGGGAGCTTCTTGAGGATCTCCTCACCGACCACCCGGCGGCGCGAATCCTTGGGCGCGGTGCGGAAGTTGCGCAGCTTGTCCTCCACCGCGAAGCGCAGGCTGCGCTTCTCCTCGGGGGTCAGCGGGAGCTGCAGGACCGCCTCGCGGGCCGCCAGCAGGGCCTGCAGCAGCTCGAAGGCGGACAGGTCGCTTCGGATCGCGCCGATCACCAGCGGCAGGTTCTCGTGGTCCGGCCGCCCCTGGAACAGCGCCAGCGCCTGTACCCGCAGGCCCTCGGTCTCGGCCTCGAACAGCCGCCTGACCTCGGCCGGGGTGAAGTTCAGCTCCTTGGCCCGGCGGACGGTCTGGCCGACCGAGTCGGCCAGCGTCTGCCGGTCGGCGGTGGACAGCGCGCGGGCCAGCCGCAGCCGGGTGAGCAGCCAGCCGGAGAGGAAGCCGAGCACCGTGAAGTACACCGCGAGCGAGGCCGCGAACGCCGACGCCCCGCTGCCGCCGCCGACCACCGGGGCCAGCGCGTCGCCGAGCTGCGCCAGCCGGCGCGGCAGGGTGCCGATCTGGGTCAGCCCGGCGCCCAGCAGGATCTTGGTCAGCCAGTCGGAGACCTGCTCCAGGTTGGTGTTCGGCGCGTAGCTCCCGGTGGAGGTGGCGCTCAGATCGGCCGGCTGGGCCGCCGCCCCGCTGGTCAGCAGTCGGGGGATGCCGAACAGGAACCCGGCCCCGCCGCCGACCATCATCGAGCTGGCCGCCACCACCAGGCCGCCGCCCAGCGCCGCGGGCCAGTCCTCGGCGGCCGAGGCGTACAGGCCGAGCCCCAGCACGCCGGCCCCGACCACCGCCCCGAGTCCCGCCCGTACAACCGGTGCCAACTCCCCGTGACGTTCCAGTTCCACCGCACACCCCTCCCGCTGCCCGAACCGCGCTGCCACCGTAGCGGACCCGTCACGCTCCGGGCAGGCCCCCGGCTCGTCCGGTCCCCAACTGGACTCGGAAACTGCCGAGTTGACGGTGCGCGCTGGTCAGCATCCGCTCCGTCAGGTCCCGGTCGATCCGCAGCGCCTCGGTGAAGTCGGCGGCCGCCTCCCGGTGCTGCCCGAGCAGCTCGTGGGTCTGGCCCCGGCGGACCAGGGCCCAGGCGTACGCCGGGCTGAGCTCGATCGCCCGGGAGAAGTCGGCCAGCGCTTGGGGGTGACGGCCCATCACCCGGTGGGTCTCGCCGCGTTCGGCGACCACCCACTGCCAGGTCGGGGAGAGCGCGACGGCCAGGTCCAGGTCGGTCAGCGCCGCGTCGAACCGGCCCGCCCTGCGGTGCAGTTCGGCCCGGCGGGTGAGCGCCCACGGCTGGTGCGGGTCCAGGTCGAGCGAGCGGTCCAGGTCGGCCAGCGCCTCCTCGCCCCGGCCGAGCTGGTGCAGCACCCAGCCCCGGCTGGCCAGCGGCCAGGCCTCCGCGCCGTTCAGCTCGGTGGCCCGGGTGAGCTCGGCCAGCGCCTCGGCCGGGCGGTCGACCAGGCGGTAGGCCTCGCCGCGTTCGGCCCGGTGGTGCCAGTCCGACGGGTCGAGGGCGACCGCCCGGTCCAGGTCGCGCAGGGCGTCCTCGAATCGGCCCATGGTCCGCAGCAGCCGGCCGCGCTGGACCAGCAACGCGCCCTGCTCGGGCGCGAGTTCGACGGCGCGGTCGCAGTCGGCCAGCGCCTCCGGCTGCTGCTTCAGGGCCTGCCGGCTCCGGGCCCGGGTCGCGAAGGCCCGGACGGACTCCGGGTCGAGCGCGAGCGCCGCCGAGCAGTCACCGGCGGCCGCCGGGTGGTCGCCGCCGAGCTGGTGCCGGTCGGCCCGGGCCAGGAAGCAGGCCGCCCGGTGTTCGGCGGGCAGTCCGGGCTGGGTCAACAGCAGGGTGAGCACCGTGAGTTCGGGGCTGTCGTCCAGCCCGGCGAGCAGCTCGCCCCAGGGGCCGAGCGGCTCCGCCTCGGTGTCCCGGGCGGCCTGGACGACCGTCCGGGCCGCCCGCCGGCAGGCCGAGTCACCGCTCGCGCAGGCCTCGACCAGCTCCACCAGGGCGCCGGGCAGCGCCTGGTGCGGATTGGCGCAGAGCCGGTGGTAGGTCTCGCTCAGCCGGTACTCCAGCCACGCCCCGTCCTCCCAGCGCCCGTCCCGGGGCAGATCCCGCTCCAGCGCCGACCGCCAGCGGCCGAACGCCTCGGCCAGCGCGGTGTGCTGCTCGCGCCAGCCCTGCGGCGACCGGGTGCGCTGCAGGCGGAGCATCGAGGTCCGCACCACGTCGTGGTAACGGGCCTTTCCCGCCTGCTCGTTGACGAACGGCAGGGCGCGCAGCCAGGCGTAGTGGTCGCCCTCGGCCAGCACCCCGTAGACGTCCTGGTCGAGCTGGAGCGGCAGCGCGCAGGCCAGCGCGGCCGCCCGCCGCTGCGGGTCGCCCTCCCAGCGCAGGAACCGCTCCACGGCGGTGCCCGACGGGTCCTGCACCGCCTCCGGGCCCGACGGCCGGGCCTGGGCCAGGGTGTCCAGCAGCACCGGCAGCCCGCCCGCCAGCCGCAGCACCGTGCCGGTCACCCGCTCGTCGGTGATCCCCCGGGCCGTCAGCAGCTGCCGCGCCTCGGTCTCGGTGAACACCTCCAACGGCAGCTCGGCCACCAGGTCCAGCGCACCGGCCCAGACCCCCGGGTCCAGCCGCCGCTGCCCGGCCAGCACCACCAGCACGTTCAGCGGCAGCTCGCCGTGCCCGCCGTCCACCAGCAGCTCCCGCAGCCAGCCGTCCAGCACCGGCGCGGTCCGCTCGTACGTGTCGAAGAACAGCACCACCCAGGGCCGCTGCCTGGCCAGTTCGGTCAGATCGGCGAGGAACACCGGCGTCAGCAGCGGGACCGGGGTCAGCACCAGCTGCACGTCGTCGTGGCTGCGCAGCCGCGCGCTCAGCAGCCCGCGCAGCCGGTCCGCGCCGAGCGCCACCTGCTGCGGGTCCACCGCGCCGGCCAGCGCGCCCACGACAGGCACCGCGCCGAGCCCGGCCAGACCGACCTGGGCCGCCAGCGTGCCCGCCACCGAGGGCTCCCCGTCCGACTGGCCGACCGGAGCGCTCTCCGCCTCGTGCCGCCGCTGCCGGTAGGTGGCCAGCAGCCGGTCGAACCGCTTCAACGGCCGCCCCTGCCGCTCGCACTGGGCACTGATCGCCGCCATCGCCTCGACCGCGCTGTGCACGTCGTCGTCCAGGTACGCGGTGACCGCGTCCCGCTCCCGGGCGACCGCCTCCAGCTGCCGCAGCAGCGAGGTCTTGCCGACGCCCGCGTTGCCCCGGACGTGGAACAGGAACTGGTACGCCTCCTCGGCCGGATCGCGGTCGAGGTTCTCCCGGAACGCGGCCAGCTCGGCCCGCCGTCCGACGAACCCGCCCCGCCGCCTGCGCCGGATCAACTCCTGGCGCGACACCCGCTGTTCCGCCATCGCCGCTCACCCCCAGCGCACATCATGGCCCGCCGGACCCGGACATGCAGACGGCCCGTGGGTCTGCTCCTCGCGGGCCGCCCCCGAAGAGGGCGGGCCGCCGAGGCACCGGGGATGTCTCCGGTGAACCCACGGGCCGGGTGACTGCTGGGAATTAGCCTGCCGCCGGAGGCTGGTACCGGCCTCACTACTGCACAGGCAGGGGCGGCTCTAGCGAGCAGCCACCTCACACATCCTGATGGAACTCAACTCAGGATCACCTCCTTTCAGTGTGCTGCCCACTGTAGGCAGCGCTCCCGGAGGCCACAACGGATTTATTCGGGACGGGTGTTCAGCGCTCGTGCCGTCAGCAGCGCCTCGCTCGGCTGCCAGCTTGTACAGCGCCAGCGTGTGCGCCGGGTCGATCGAGCCTAGGGGCGCCCGGGCTGACCGGTCGGTGAACGCCCGGGGACGGCAGAAGGCCCGGCAGACGATGTCTGCCGGGCCTTCTGTGCTACTGAGTAGCGGGGACAGGATTTGAACCTGCGACCTCTGGGTTATGAGCCCAGCGAGCTACCGAGCTGCTCCACCCCGCGTCGGTAAACACGACACTACGTGAGTCCTGCGTGAAAGGGAAATCGGTTTCCGTACGGGCTGTTCCGGACGTGCCCGGGATGGCAGAAGGCCCGGCAGACGGTGTCTGCCGGGCCTTCTGTGCTACTGAGTAGCGGGGACAGGATTTGAACCTGCGACCTCTGGGTTATGAGCCCAGCGAGCTACCGAGCTGCTCCACCCCGCGTCGGTAAACACGACACTACGTGACTGCCCGGCGAAAGGGAAATCGCTTTCGGTTCAGGCCGTGGCGGGGCGGTGCCGGGCGGCTCTGGCCCTGGTCCTGGCCCAGAACGCGAAGCAGACCAGGGCCGCGAAACAGGGCACCATCAGCGCCGCGTAGAACAGCAGGAATCCGTTGGTGCCCAGACCGGCGGCGGCGTTCCAGCACCCGTGCACCGCCATCGAGAGCAGCAGCCCGACGGGCGCGGCCAGCCGGGCCAGCCAGTGCCGACCGGTGGTCAGGCTGATCGCGATGCCGAGCCCGGCGAGGGCGGTGAAGAGCGGGTGCGCGAACGGCGAGAGCAGGCCGCGCAGCACGAAGGTGTGCACGGTGGAGTCGAAGTCGCGCAGGCTCGGGGCGGCGCCCAGGCCGATGCTGTCCAGCCGGCTCTGCTGGTCGTCGGTGAAGGCCCGGCCGAGGTAGAGCGCGTTCTCGGTGAAGGCGAAGCCGCAGGCGGTCACCCCGCCCAGGACCACCCCGGCGGAGAGCGTGCGGGGGCTGGACCGGGCCCGGGTGTGCGTGCGGGCGCGCGGCGGGCGGCGGAAGTACGGGAGCGGGCGCAGCCGGGGCCGGCCCGACGGCCGCCGGTACGGCCGCCCGGTCCGGGCCGCCCGCGGTCCGGACGCCGGCCGGTGCCGGAGCGGCACCGCGCAGATCCGCTGCACGTGGCAGCGGAGCCGGCGGCGGACCGGCAGCAGCAGCATCAGCAGCGCCGCGCCCTTCGCGCTCTCCTCGATCAGCGGGGTGGCGAAGTCGGCGAGCAGCGTCTCGCCCCGGGCACTGCCCTGACGGGCGATCAGGAAGTCACTGGCCCAGCCGTTGGCCAGGATGGCCACCGTGGTGGCCGCGCAGGCGCCCCAGGCCAGGCAGAACAGGGTGTGCCGGAGCGGTACCCGGGCGGTCTGGTTCAGCCAGGCGAGCGCGCCCAGCACGAACGGGAGCGGGAGCAGCGCGAGGCCGAGGCCGACCAGCAGCCCGGTGGTCCCGGTCTGCCGGTGCACCAGCTGCAGGATCAGCACCCCGCAGCCCGCCAGCGCGAGGGCGGCCAGTGCGGAGGAGAGCGCCGGGTAGCGCAGCGACCGGGCACGGCGGAGCAGGTCCTCGGCGCGAACGTACGGGTGCCAGGACAGCAACGGGCCCGCCCGCCGCACCCGGGGCCCCGGGATGGTCCGGGTGCCGGCGGTGCGGGTGGGCGGGTCGACGGTGGTGGCGCGTTCCCCGGCCGGGGCCGGGGTGTGGGGGTACGGGCCGCCACTGGGCGGACTGCTCACGCGGCCAGGGTAGGGGAACCGCTCGCCCCGACGGGAGGTGTCGGAACGATCCGCACCGAATGGATCACCCGGTGTGATAGGGCGTCAGCCGGGCCCGGACCGGTGCGGTCAGCGGCGCCGGAACAGCAGGTCGTGCACGACGTGGCCCTTGGCGATCCCGGCCCGTTCGAACTTGGTGACCGGCCGCCACTCCGGGCGGGGCGCGTAGCCGGGCACGGTGCCGGCCGGGTGTTCGGCGGGCTCCAGCCAGTCGGAGCCGTCACCCTCGGGGTGCAGGTTCGTCAGCTCGGGCGAGGCGGAGAGCACGGCCAGCATCTGCTCGGCGTACGGCTCCCAGTCGGTGGCGCAGTGCACCAGCGCGCCCGGGGCCAGCCGGGGCAGCACCAGGTCGAGGAAGGACTCCTGGACCAGGCGGCGCTTGTGGTGCTTCGGCTTCGGCCACGGGTCGGCGAAGTACACCCGGAGCCCGGCCAGTGAGGCGTCCGGCAGCATGTCGCGGAGCAGGATCACCGCGTCCCCGGCGGCCGGGCGGACGTTGCGCGAGTCGGTGCGCTCCAGCAGCTGGAGCAGGTTGCCGTGGCCCGGGGTGTGCACGTCGGCCGCCAGGATGCCCATCGAGGGGTCGGCGGCCGCCATCGCGGCCGTCGTCTCGCCCATCCCGAAGCCGATCTCCAGCGTCACCGGCAGGCCGCCGAACAGCTCCGCCAGGTCCAGCGGGCTGCCGTCGATGGCCAGGCCGTACCGCTCCCAGCCCCGGTCCAGCGCGCCCGCCTGGGCGGGGGTCATCCGGCCCCGGCGGGGCTGGAAGCTGCGGATCCGGTGCTCGCGGTGCTGGGCCTCGGTGGCCCGGTGCGGGTACATCGGCGCGGGGTATCCGGCGGGCGCCGCGGACAGGCGCGCGGACGGGGACGGCTGGGGGCTGGGGGCGGTGGCAGTCACAATCGGCCAAGTCTACGGGAGGCCGTCCGAAGGGCCGGCTGGGGCCGGTGCCGCGCTCTCAGCCACCCGCGGCCAGGGCCGCGAGCCCGCGCCGGGCCACCTCGCGGCCGATCGCCAGCGAGGCGGTGGCGGCCGGGGAGGGGGCGTTCAGCACGTGCACCATCCGCCGGGTCGACCCCGGGTCGGCCGGGTCGAAGCCCGCGAAGGCGAAGTCGTCCAGCAGCGTCCCGTCCGCCGCCACCGCCTGCGCCCGCACCCCGGCGGTGGCGGGCACCAGGTCGGCGGCGGTCACGGCGGGCAGCAGGCGCCGTACGGCCGTGGTGAAGGCCCGCTTGGACAGCGAGCGGTGCAACTCGCCCAGCTCGTACCGCCAGTGCCGCCGGGCGATCCGCCAGGTGCCGGGGAAGCGGACCGTCTCGGCCAGGTCGCCGAACCTGACGGTGCGCCAGTCGTAGCCCTCGCGGGCCAGCGCGGGGACGGCGTTCGGCCCGACGTGCACGTCGCCGTGGATGCCCCGGGTGAGGTGGACGCCGAGGAACGGGAAGGCCGGGTCCGGCACCGGGTAGACCAGGCCGCGCACCAACTCGCGCTTCTCCTTGGTGAGTTCGTAGTACTCGCCGCGGAACGGCACGATCCGCACCCCGGGGTCGTCGCCGGCCAGCCGGGCGATCCGGTCGCTGTGCAGACCCGCGCAGTTCACCAGCACGCCGGTCCGGAGTTCGCGGTCCCCGGCGTGCAGGGTCAGCCCGTCCGGGCGGCGGTGCACGGCCCGCAGCGCGGTGCCGGTGAGCAGCACCGCCCCGGCCTGCTCGGCCAGTCGGGCGTAGCGCCGGGCCACCGCGGGATAGTCGCAGATGCCGGTGGTCCCGATGTGCAGCCCGGCCAGGCCGGTGACCTCGGGCTCGTACTCGGTGATCCCGGCCGGGCCGAGCTCGGTGACCGGGATGCCGTTCTCCCGGCCGCGCTCCGCCAGGGCGTGCAGGCGCGGGAGTTCGCTCTCCCCGGTGGCCACGATGAGCTTGCCGGTGACCTCGTACGGAATGTCCTGCGCGCGGCAGAACTCCACCATCTCGGCGGCGCCCGCCGTGGCGTACCTGGCCTTGAGCGAACCGGGGCGGTAGTACACCCCGCTGTGGATGACGCCGCTGTTCCGGCCGGTCTGATGGGCGGCGAAGTCCGGCTCCTTCTCCAGCACCGCCACCCGCACCCCGGGCCTGGCCACCGTCAACGCGTACGCCGTGGACAGCCCGACGATCCCTCCGCCGACCACCACGACGTCGAACTCCTCGACCACGTCCGCCCCTTCGCCGACCCCGAGATCCCAGGGCGATGCTAGGGCTCCGCGTCGGCCGGGGTGGGAACTTCCCACGGCCAGGCCGTGTCCGCGCCCGCCTCCAGCAGCGGGATCAGCCGGAACGCGGCGTCGCTCAGGCCGCCGAAGGTGTACCGGTTCGGCCCGCTCGAGGCGTGGCCGGCCTGGTAGCCCGCCAGGTTCCAGGTGTAGACGGGGACCTGCTCCGGGACGGGGCCGAAGACCGGGGCGCCCGGGTGGGCCTGTTCGTCGGTGATCACCACCACCCGGTCGTGGTCCTGGTAGTGCTTCCGGATCGCACCGGCGGTGTCGGTACCGCCGAGCATGCCGAACCGGCCGACCACCCGGAGCACCGGTTCACCTTCCTGGACGGTCACCACCCGGCTGCCGGTGCCGAATTGGACCAGGTCGGCGTCGGCGGCCCGGACCTTGAGTGCCGTACCGAAGATCGCCGCCGAGTCGGCCCGGTTGAGCTGGGTCCGTCCGCTCGGCTGGTCGAACATCGAGCCCGAGCGGTCCACCAGGACCAGGGTCCGGCCGGGGAGTTCGGGCACGTTGGCGAGCGAATGGCGGAGCGCGAGTTCCAGGGCGGGCTTCCAGCGGGCCGACGGCGCGTTGCGGTACGCGGCCAGGTAGCGGAACGGGAACTGCCGGGACCGGGCCACCTCGGCCGGGTCGCCGATCCGTCGGGCCACCTCGGCGGCCGGCTCGTCGTCGAGGCCCGCCCGGTCGAAGTTCCGCAGGTTGCGGACCAGGGCCATCGGACCCATCGACGGGATGACGGCGGCCCAGACGGCGGCGTCCAGCGGCCCCTGCAACCAGCCCGCCAGCGCCTCCCAGGTCATCCCGGCCGCCACCAGCCGCTCCGCACCACCGGGCCCGGTGACCAGCGCGCGGCGGTCGGCGACCGGGACGGTGCTCAACTCGTGCCGGGCGAGCAGCAGTCGGTCGTCGGCCGGGGGAGTGGCGCGGTCCGCCCGGTGCCGGCGGTCGAGGGCGTGCCGGAACAGCCCGGCCTGCCAGGGCTTCCCGGGATCCGGCGCCGGGTGGGTCAGTTCCAGGACGTCGCCGAAGCGGTAGTCCTTCGAGAGGGTGTCGTACTTGAGCAGGGCCCGGCCGGTGTAGAGCCGGCGGACGGCGTCGGCGATCCCCCGCTTGACCGGTGACGGCAGCGAGCGGCCGTATCGGGTGGTCCAGTAGGCGAGCAACTCGCCGGGCTCGTCGGCCCGTTGCAGGACGGCGTCGATCGCCTGCCGGGAGTGGCCCCGGGCACCGGCCGTCAGCCGGGCCCGGGCGAACTCGGCGGCGCCCACCAGTGCGGCGGTACGCAACTGGGCGTCCTGGCGCAGCCAGCGGAGCAGGCCGAGGGTCCACTCGGGGTCACTGACGGCGAGTCGGCGGACCAGCGCGGAGTACCGGTCGTCGCGCGCCTCGGCGCTCTCGTAGAACGAGCGTTGCCCGACGAAATTGGCCGCGGCCAGCAGGAACAGCTCGGCCTTCGGCTCCCGGACGTACCCGGTGCCACCCTCGTGGTTGGGCAGGGGGCTGCCCGGCGGGTGGACGACGGCGGGCCGGGTGATGACGGGCGGCGGGGGAAGGGCCTTCGGCCAGCCCGGGTGGGACGAGTCCGCCGGGCGGAGCTCGAGCCGGAACCGCTCCGGGAGATCGGTGTGGATCTCGGTCCTGATATCGGTCTTGGCCTGTTGGCGGTTGAACCGCAATGCAGATGTCCCCCTGCTGGGCTGGACGGTGGGGAGTGCGGCCCGGAGCGGTGGCAGCAGGTGTCGAGGTGCCACGAGGGCGTTTCACCGCAGGAGCCGAACCGCGCATCGGGCAAGCCGACGGAGCGTCCCCGAGATCAGAAGTGACCGACCGGTGTGTTGGGGTGATGCATTCTCAGGTGAAGTAACCGGAGGCCGAGCGCATCGGGGACGCGAGTCGTGACAGTAGCCGGTGCGCTCCGGCGGGGCATCCGAATTTAGACCCTCCGGCAATTAGGGGGCGGCGTCGCGGCGTCGGGGCACGCACCTCGCCGGCTTCTCGTCGGTCGCCGATGCTCCGCATGGACTCCCTCCTCGGCGCTGCCGAGGCACGCACCCCAACGCCGCTCCTTCACCCACCCCCCAATTGCCGGAGGGTCTAAACCGGCGCGACCAGCACCAGCCGGGCCCGTTCGGTCAACTCCTGGACCCGGCGCTCCTCCTGGAACGGCTCCAGTCGGCGGAGCAGCTCGCGGACGTACTCCCGGCTGCGCTGCGAGGAGATCCGGCCGGCCACTTCCACCGCGCGTTCGCCGGCGGCGACGGCGGCGTCCAGGTCGCCCGCCTCCGCCTCGGCCATCGCGGAGACGAACAGCCGTAAGCCGTGTGAGCGGACGTAGCCCTCGGTCGGGCGGGCCAGTGCCTCGCGGGTGAACTGCCGGACCTTGCTGGGCTCGCCGAGGTCGCGGAAGCACTCGGCGGCGTCGGCGGCCAGGCGGTCGTAGGCGTAGAAGTCGATCCAGGGCGGGTCGGAGTCACCGGCGCGGGCCCGTTCGAGTGCGCTCTCCGCGGCGGACAGCGCCGTCGCGCAGGCCGGGGCGTTGCCGTTCCTGGCGTGCGCCCGGGCCTCCACCAGGTGGAAGAAGCTCATCGTCCGGGTGGTGGCCAGGCCCCGGTTCCGCTCCAGGGCGGCCTGGGCCAGGTCGACCGCCTCCTCGGCGAAACCCCGGTAGCAGGCCTGCAGGCTCATCGAGGCGAGCACGTAGCCGCCGAGCGGTACGTCGGCCGCGGCCCGGGCCAGCCGGAGGGCCTGGATGTAGTAGCGCTGGGCGGCCTCGTGCTGACCGGTGTCGAACGCCATCCACCCGGCCAGCCGGGTGAGTTCGGCCGTCGCGCCGAACAGCGCGCGGCCCACCGCGTCGCTGTACGAGCCGAGCAGCAGCGGTGCCGCCTCCACCCGCAGGCACTCCGGCACCATCGACGAACGCCAGTCCCCGCCGCCGTACTTGGAGTCCCAGCGCCGCGCCTCCTGGGCCGCCTCGCGGAGCTTGGCGGCATCCGAGTGGCCGACCCGGTAGCCGCTCAGGTCGGGCGCGGGCTCGCCCCGGGCCACCGAACCGTCGGCCGGGGTGATCAGCCAGCGGGAGACCGGCGTCGCGTACGCGGCGACCGAGAAGGTGCCCGCCAGACTGTCGCTCCAGCGCCCGCCGCCGGGCCCCCGCCGCAGCTCCAGGTCGACCCGCCAGAGGTCGGTGGCCGAACGGACCGCGGCCGGCACCTCGCGCGGGAACGCCAGGCCGAGTTCGGGCGCCGGGTCGGTGTCGCCGAGCCCGATCTCGTCCAGCGGCACCGGGCGGCCCAGCTTGCTGCCGATCGCGGTCGCGATCAGGTGCGGCACCGGACCCTGCGGGATCATGCCCTTGCCGACCCAGCGGGCCACCGAGGTCTTGTCGTAACGGAGCGTCAGGCCGCGCTGGGCGCCCAGGTCGTTGACCCGCCTGGCCAGGCCCGCGTTGCTGATCTGGGCCAGGCCGAGAAGCGTGCCGAGCCGTTCGTTCGGCCCTCGTGAGCTGACGGTCATGGTGGCTGCGGCACCCCCTGGCGATGTCCGGCGGTTCTCGGTGTGGGCGGGTCAGCCTGGTTGGTGGCCGGTGTGCCCGGGCAGTTGGCTTGATCGTGATCGGTGGCGGACGGGGTGGCGGGCCTTTTGCCGAGCCCCGGCGCGAGCCACTGTTGCACCTAGCGTAGTCGTCCGGGTTCCGAGGGTTAAGAGTCCGGATTCCGGATGGCGGGATCGCGTGCCGCTCAACGAGTCCCGGACGGGATGGCGCGCGGGCGGGCCCGAGCCACCGGGGGCGCGGCGGACCGGCGTGCTCCGGTCGGGTGCAGACGTGCGCCCGGCCGTGCTCCCTGGCCCGATCGGCAGGTCGGCGATTCGCTGGAGGCTGTGGGTCGGCCCGTCGTCGAGGACCCGGCGGGCCGGGGGACACCGCTGCCTACATCCCCGCGGGCGGTGGTGGGGTCCGGGAGGGCATGCGGATGCCCTCCCGGGCTGTGCGACACCTTTCGGCCATCCGGCGATGTCCATGCCAGCCGAACCGCACCCACCGGGGCGGCCCGGGCCACGGAGGGGGAGGCCCGGCCCGCCCTGCTGTTCTTAGGCACACGCGCCAGCCAGGGGCTCGGGGAACTGCGACGCCAACCTCCGGTGCGTGATCGCTGCGTAGATGGTCAGGCACTTTCGCCTGAACCCTGAGCCGCGCCCGGGGTTGACCACTCCCGCACTTTGCCCCCGTCCCGTGGCCGGCGTCGCCGTTCCCCGAGCCCCTGGTGTCTTCCGAAGCATGTGCTCCAACTTCGGTCATCCGGTGGCACGATGGCCTCCGTACGGCAGGTGTCGCGGCGGAGCGGAGGCACGATGCGGTGGCTCACGGGCTGGTGCCCGGGCACGGCGCTGCCGGGGGGCGGGACCGTCCGTCCGTTGGCGGCTGTCACGTTGTGGCCGGGGCCCAGTCCGTTGTGGGCAGTGGGGGACTGGCGTCCGGACGAGATCCGGCTGGTGACGCTGCGGCCGGGAGCGCCGGCCACGGTGACCACCGGACCGCCGGGGCCGGACGTACCTGACGAGGCGTCGGACCAGCCGGGCACCGTGCGACTGGCCGTGCTCGGCCGCTGCGGTGCGTCGGACCCGGAGCTCGCGGCCGGCCTGGCCACCGCCAGGGGCGGTGCGGTGCGCCACCTCACCACCTGGCCGGGCAGCTACACCGTGGTGCTCCGCACCGGTCCCCGCAGCACGGTGCTGCTCACCGACCTGGCCGGGGTGCTGCCGGTGTTCCACACCCCGTGGGCGGGCGGCACGGCGTACGCGACGGCCGCGCTCCCGCTCGCCGACCTGGTCGGGGCCCCGCTGGACACCGGGCATCTGGCCGCCCGGCTGGCCTGCCCGGAGTCACCCGAGGCGGTCGGCTCGGGATCGCCGTACCTGGGCGTGCAGCGGGTGGCCCCCGGCCATCTGCTCGGGGTGCGGAACGGGCGCGCGCACGTCTCCGCGTACGAGCCGGAGCGCGGCGGCGCACCCTTCGAGCGCGAGGAGGCGCCCGCGGTGCGCGAACTGACCCGCGCGCTGCTGGAGTCCGTCCGCTGCCGGGTGCGCGCCCCCGGTGGCTCCACCGACCGGCCGCGGCTCGGCGTCGACCTGTCGTACGGCACCGCCTCCGCCACCGTGGCGCTGCTGGCCGCCGCCGTACCGATCGCCCCGGCCCCACCGAGCGCCGACCGGCCGGATCCTGAGGCCCCGTCGGCTCCCCGGACCGGTGCGGTGAAGGGGTCCTGGGCCCGCCCCGACCGCCGGGCGGCCGCCGGTCCCGAGACGCTCACCGCCGTGACCGTCCGGGAGTCGGCGGAGGGCCCGGCCGCCACCGTGGCCGAACTGCCCCGGCTGCGGCACCTGGTGCTGCCGTCCACCCTCCCGTACGCCGAGCTGGCCGACCCGGGGGCGGAGCTGCCCGCGGGGCCGCTCACCGACGAGCCGGGGACGGCGCTGGTGGCGGCGGCCCGGATCGGCAGCCGGCTGAGCGCGGGCGGTGCCGACCACCTCACCGGCTACGGCGCCCGCCAGGTGCTGGACGGTCACCCGGCCCGGCTGGCGGACCTGGTCCGGGCCGGGCGGGCCCGGCGGCTGGCCGCCCCGGTGGCCGCGCTGACCGGGGCCGAACGGGCGGCGGCCACCGGCGTACTGGACACCCTGCGCACGCCCCTGACGGTCTGGCGCGCCGCGCACCGGCTGGCCCGCGCCCGGTACGCGGAGGCCCTGGACGACGCGGCCGTCCGGCTGACGGCCCGTCACGGTCCGGCCGGGCGCAGCCTCGGTGAGGTCTCGGCGGCCGAACTGTCCTGGTGCGTGCCGGGCCCCGCCGCCCGCTGGCTGTCGGACGACGCGCTCTCCGCCGTCGCCCTCCGGCTCCGGCTGGCGGCCCGCAGCCCGGCCCCGGCCGAACCGCCCGGTGCCCGCCGGGCCAGGTACGCGCTGCACCGGCACGCGGCCGAGTACCGCACCCTGCTGCACGCCGCCGAGCAGCGCGGCCAGCGGCTGCACGCGCCGTTCCTGGACAACCAGGTGGTGCGCGCGGCCCGGATGCTCCCGGTCGAGACCCGGCTCCAGCCCGGCGCCCGGCACGCGCTGCTGCGGGCGGTGCTGACCGGCGCCTCCCGCGCCGACCTGCCGCCCGACTGGGGCCGGGCCGCCCGTCCGGACCGCCAGGGCCCGGACCGGGACGGACTGCGGCTCGCCGCCGACGGCCTGGCCGAACTGTTCCGCGCCCCCCTGTTGGCCGAGGCCGGGCTGATCGACCTGCCCGCCGTCCGGGCCGCCCTCGCCGAGGCCACCGACCCGACGGCCGAGCCGCTGCCGGGGACGGTGGCCGGCCTGGCTGAGCTGGTCGCCACCGAGCTCTGGCTCCGCCGCATCCTGGCCCGCCGGCACGGCTCCTGCTGGACCGGCCTGCCCACGCCGGACCGCCCGGCCCTGGCCCGCCCGGCCTGAGCCCGCGCGCGTCCTCACCGGATGGTGGGATCTGACGGGTCATCATGGGGGCGTGTCCAGCTCAGAGAAGGTCGTCGCGCCCGAGGTGCTGCCGGTGTTCGGGGAGTTGCCGGCCGCCGATCCGCCGGGGGTGCTGGCCGCTTGCGACGGTTCGGACGGGTCGCTCTGGGCGCTCGACCGGGCGATGGCCGAGGCCGAACTCTTCGGCCTGCCGCTGTACGTGCTCGCGGTGGTCAACCCGTCCCCGACCGGCTACCCGCCGGGGATGATCGAACTGGTGCAGGAGAGCATCGAACGCCTGTCGGCCAGCATGGCGGACGGCCTGCGCCGGGCGGTGACCACCGTCCAGCAGGCCCGCGGCCGGCCGTACCAGGGCGAGCTGGCCCTGCACGTGGTGCTCGGCAACGTGATCGAGGTCCTGCTCCGCTGCACCCGCGGCCAGCACACCCTGGTGGTGGGCACCCGGGGCAACGGCGGCTTCAGCCGCCTGCTGCTCGGCTCGGTCAGCACCGCCGCCGTGCACCACGCGGCCTGCCCGGTCCTGGTGGTCCCGGCTCCGCCCGCCCACTGAGGCCCTCCGGCGACCTGGGTGTCTGCGGTCACAGCCGACGGCGGCCGGGAATCAGGGCTGATTGTTGAGGGTTCACCAGTCAGTCCCCCGAGGCCCCGAGAGCAGGAGAGTCACCGTCATGAAGGTCGAGATCTGGTCGGACGTCGCATGCCCGTGGTGCTTCGTCGGTAAGCGCCGCTTCGAGCAGGCCCTCGACCGGTTCGCGGGCAAGGACGGCGTCGAGGTGGTCTACCGCCCGTACCAGCTGGTGCCGGACGCGCCCGAGACCGCGACCCCGCACCGGGCCTGGCTGGCCGACCGGTACGGGCCGCAGTCGGTGGCGATGGACGCCCGGGTGACCGAGCTGGGCAAGGGCGAGGGCATCGACTTCGACTTCGACACCGCGCTGCACGCCAACACCTTCCTCGGCCACCGGCTGCTGCACCTGGCCGAGAGCGAGTACGGCGCGGCGGTGCAGGGCGTGCTGAAGGAGGCGCTGCTGACCGCGCACTTCAGCCGGGGCGTGGACGTCGGCGACCGGACGCAGCTCACCGAGATCGCGGTGGCCGCCGGTCTCGACCGCGACCGGGTGACCGCCTACCTGGCCGGTGACGAGGGCACGGACGCCGTTCAGGCGCAGCTCGCCGAGGGCCGGGAGATCGGCATCACGGCCGTCCCCACCTTCGTCTTCGAGGGCAAGTGGGCCGTCCAGGGCGGCCAGGAGGCGGACACCTTCCTCCGGGTGCTGGAGCAGGTCGCGGCCGAGACCGCCGCCGAGCCCGAGGCCCCGCACGGGGACAGCTGCGCGGACGGCGCCTGCGCCGTCTGACGGATCATCGGAGGTGCCCCGGGCCGGTCAACGGTCCGGGGCCAGGGCCTGTCTGACCATTCCCGCCGGGTCCGGCCCGCCCGGCACGCACGCTCGCCGCACGGCCGAAACACCCAAGTAGCTCCGCTACGAGGGCGCCCCGGCCGCACGCCGAGCGCACGCACCGAACGACCCGGCCTGATCCGACGCGAATGGTCAGACAGGCCCTAGTAGTGCTTTGTTAGGTGGTGTCGTAGGGCTGCCAGGGGGTGGGTTGTCGGCAGGTGGGGCAGTGGCCGGTCCAGGTGGCGATGAGGTGCTGGAGGAGGTCCAGGGTCTGATAGAAGGTCAGGCCCTGGACAGGGCTTTTGGGTGGGTGCGCTGTTCGGTGAGGAAGAGGTGGGCGGCGCTGACGAGGGTGACGTGGCGGTGCCAGCCAGTGAAGGAGCGGCCCTCGAAGTGGTCCAGGCCCAGACGGGTCTTCAGCTCCCGGTAGTCGTGTTCGATCCGCCAGCGTGACTTGGCGAGGCGGACGAGGTCCTTGGCGGGGATGTCGGCAGGCAGGTTGGAGATCCAGTACTTCACCGGCTCCCTCTCGCCGTCGGGCCACTGCGCGATCAGCCAGGTGAGCGGGATCGTGCCGTCGGCGGCGGGCTTGGGACGCCGTCCGGCCAGGCGGACTTTCAGCAGGACGAAGTGCGAACTCATCGCCGCCTTCGAGCCCTTGCGCCAGGTGATGCTCCGCCCGGCTCGGCGCCCGGCGGCGAGCGCGTGCTCACGCAAGGCCAGTGGACGGGTGCGGTAGCGGGGCAGCGGCCGCGGGCCCAGACCGCCATAGGCCGGCTGATGGGGTTCCTCGTCCTGGCGGTAGGCGGTCATCTCGCCCTTGGCCTGCAGCACATAAGCCAGCGAGCGGTCCTCGAGACCGCGGCGGAAATCGGCGTTCGCGCCGTAGGCGGCATCCGCGACCACCACCGCGGGTCGCAGCCCCGTGCCGGCGAGCTCGTCCAGCATGTCCAACGCCAGGCGCCATTTCGGCTGGTGGCGCACGTCGTCGGGGATGCGGCACGCCGCCCGCCGGGCTTCGGCCTGGGGCCCGTCCCAGGACTGGGGCAGGAACAGACGCCAGGACAGCGGACAGGAGGCGGTGTCGGAGACGGCGTGGACACTGACCCCGATCTGGCAGTTGCCGACCTTTCCCAACGTCCCCGAGTACTGCCTGGCCACCCCGGGCGAGGCGGTGCCGTCCTTGGGGAAGCCGGTGTCGTCCACCGCCCACACCTCGGGCCGCACCGCCCGGACCGCTCGCCACGCCAGCCGCAGACCCACCTCGCGGGCCGACCAGGTCGAGGAGGTCATGAACTGCTGCAACCGCTGATGGTCCACCCCAAGGCGTTCGGCCATCGGCTGCATTGACTTGCGCCGGCCCTCCAGCAACAGCCCCCGCAGATACAGACCGCCCTTGGCCCGCTGGTCACAACGGGCCAAGGGCACGAACATCTCAGCCGCGAACTCCTCCAACCGGCCCCGCCACACCGCAAGTTCCCCAGCCCTCATACAGGCAGAGAACTACCAACCCCCAGACCTGGCAAGACACCTAACAAAGCACTACTAGTACGTTCAGACGCAGGTGACCCGGGCGTCCGCCCAGTCGGCCAGGTTGATCAGGCCCCAGCCGCCCTCGTCCGGGGTGACGACCAGTCGGATCGAACGCTGGCCGGTCAGGTCCGCCCGGACCGGCACCGCGCGGTCGCCGGGGCCGACCCGGCCCGAACTCCAGAGCACCTGGCCGTCCCCGCCCTCGACCCGGAACCGGACGGTGCCGACCCGGATCCCGAAGTCGTCCAGCCCGGCCTTCGCCTGGAAGGCCGTGCAGGTCCGGTTCAGGTCGATGGTCACGGCGGACGGGGTGTTGACGCTCAGCCCGTGCCGGTAGCCGCTGCCGCCGACCCACAGGTCGGAGCGCTGCCAGACCGGGTCCCCGCCGCGCCTGATGGTGGGGCCGGACGGCGGGTCACGGTGCGTGCCGTTCCGGCTGAACGGCAGCACGTCGGCCCAGAAGTCGGTCGGCAGCATCGGGGGCACCGGCGGCGTCGGGAGCGTGGGCGTCGGGGTCGGCACCGGCGGCGGTGTCGGGACCGGGGGCAGCTCGATCACCGGCGGGGTCGGCGTCGGAGTGGGCTCCGGCGTCGGCTCGGCCGGAGGCTCGGGGGCCGGGGTCGGCGTGGGCGTCGGTGCGGGCTTCGGCGGGGGAGTGGGCTCCGGCGTCGGCGTGGGGGACGGTTCGGGCTCCGGCGCGGGCTCCGGCGCGGGCTCCGGCGTCGGGGTGGGCGTCGGCGGAGCCGGGGCGGGCTTGGGCGCCGCCGGGGCGGACACCGCCGGAGCCGCCACCGGCGGCTTCGGCTCAGGAGCCCCGGTCAGCGCGTACGCGGCCACAGCGGCGGCGGCCACCGCGATCCCGGCCGCGATCCCGGCCTTCGCCGCGGTGCCCAGACCCTGCCCGGCCACCGCCCCGCCCCCGCCGGAGGAGGAACCGGACGACGCGGCACCGGCCCCGGCCAGCGCACCGGCGCCGACCGCACCCGCACCGACGGCCGCCGCGGCCACTGTGAAGTACCCGGCACCGACCCAGAGCAGCACCCCGCCGGGCAGGATCGCCCGCAGCCCGGTGTTGATCTCGGTCAGCTCCAGGTAGGCCGCCGTGCAGCGGTCGCACTCCTGGACGTGCCGCCCGACCTCCGCCGAGGCCCGCTTGCGCAGCGAACCGCGGGCGTAGGCGCCGAGCCGGTTGGCGTACGCCTCGCAGTCGCGCTCCTGACTGCCCGACACATGGGCCTGCAGGAAGGCGGCGGCCAGCCGGTCGCGGGCCCGGTGCGCCTGCACCGCCGTCGCGTTGGCGGTCTTGCCGAGCATCACCGCCACGGTCTTCGGCGACTCCCGCTCGACCTCGGTGTGCCAGAGCACCACCCGGTCGTCCTCGGGGAGTTCGGCGTACGCCTGCATGACCATCCGCTGGTCGGCCATCGCCATCGCCCAGGCATCCGCCCCGGGATCGGCCAGGTCGAGGTCGATGGTGGCGGCCGAGGTCTGCGCGAACGTGCTGAAGTCGTCCACCAGTTGCTCGCGCCGCTCGCTCCTGGCCCAGGCGGCGGCGACGTTCCGCACCGCGGTCAGCAGGTACGCGCGGACCGCGAACTCGGGCCCCTTGCCCGCCCGCAGCGCCTGCAGGGTACGGGCGAACACCTCGCCCGCCAGGTCCTCGGCGGTGAAGCTGTCCCGGCAGCAGGTCCGGGCGTAGCGGCGCACCGAATCCGCGTGCCGCCGGTAGATCTCCTCGTACGCGGTGTCGTCACCTGCCCGCACCTTGGCCGTCAACTCGGCATCGGAGGGCGGCCGTTCACCGTCCACCGGATCGGCGGGCGCCGGCACCAGCGGCCGGGCGGGCGGCTCACCCTCGGCACCGACGAACGCCTCCGGGGTCACCCCGCCGTGCCCGGCCGCAGCCTGGCCCGGCACCCGGCCGGTCAGCGACTCACGGCTCGGCGCAGCCGCCTGGTCCGGCACCTGGCCGGGCGCACCGAGACCGTAGCCGTGCTCGTTCTGCTCCTCGGCGCTCAACCTGCCCTCCCGGACACCTGGGTACGCCGGACCGCAGGGGGCGCGGACATGGCCGGGCGAACGGCGCGCAACGGGACAATGGCTCCAACCACGGCCAAAGCTTGGCATAGTGCAGCCCCGGCGTGAAGCCGCTCCACCCCCACCCCACCCGATCGGGCACCGTCCCAGGCTGCCCGAGTGCCTACGGTCAGGGGCTCGGGGAACTGCGACGCCAACCTCAGGAGCGTGATCGCCGCGTGAATGGTCAGGCACTTTCGCCTGTACCCGCACGCCGTCGCAGTTTTCGCCGAGACTCTGGCGTGTGCCTAGCGCGCGCGGAGGCCGTTCAGCAGGATGTGCAACAACCGCTCGCCCGGGGTGTCCTGAGGTTGACTCTCGTCGCCCTCGGCCCGGACGGGCCGCGCGTGCACCGGCACCGCCGCCGTCAGCACCAACACCACATCCGACACCGTCACCCCCGGCCGCAGTTCACCCGCAGCCGCCGCCCGAGCGACCAACGCGGCCAGCAGGTGCAGTAACTGACGCGGATCCGAGTCCCAGACCGGTTCGGAGCCCCGCTGCACCGGCACCTGCACCTGCGGTACGTCCGCCGCGTCCCGGAAGGTGGCCAGCTCGTCCGCGTACCGGAACGCCGAGGGCGGCAGCAGCCGTCCGGCGCCGGAGCCGACCGCCCGGGAGAGGTAGCCGGCCAGCGACTCCCACGGTCCGGCGCCGCCGTACAGCGACTCCTTCGCCTGGGCCGTCAGCCAGGCGACCTCCTCGGCGGCGATCCGCTGGACCAGGACCTCCTTGCTCGGGAAGCGCCGGTAGACCGTGCCGACCCCGACCCCGGCCCGCCGGGCGACCTCCTCCATCGGGGCGCCGTAGCCGAGTTCACCGAACACCTGTCGGGCCGCCCGCAGCACGCTCTCCAGGTTCCGCCGGGCGTCCACCCGCAGGCGCGCGGTGCCGCCCGGCTCGTCCGCCGAGGCCGCCGGCGCAGCCGCCGGGGCGACCGCCCCGGGAGCACCGTACGACTCGCGCTGGAGCGGGCCGCGCTGTTCCGGCACCACGCCATGGCCGACCGGGCCCTCGCCCGCCGACGATGGCACGGGCAGTCCCAGTAGTTGATCCTGATCCGTCATCCCAACCTCCCCCACAGGTGCCCGGCACCGGGCGCCACAGTCCGGCCGTGGCACACCCCCCAGGTGCGCCACCGCGCCCGATCCCACGGGGCCGTCCCCGGTCGGGCGGCCGCTGTGGACCACCCTTCCCCGGTTGGCCCTGCCGCAGTCAGATACCGCTCAGGCCGGACAACGGTCCGGCCCGACGCACAATCCGACCATAGTTCAAGGAAGTTCGCGGCAGAAGTGGACCGAAACCCCGCCCTCGCGGCAAAACCGACACTCCGACGGCGTATCGGCGACGGACCGCCGACGCACCGGCGGCCGGATCGAACCACCCGATCCGGTACGGCCTGTGGACAAGAAGCCACCCGACAGGGCGTCATGGAGGCGTGAACCAGCTCACACCGGAAGGAGGCGCCCCCATCAGGATCCTGATCGTCGGCGGCGGCTGTGCCGGAACCGCCACCGCACTCCGCCTCCAGCAGCTGCTCAAGGCCCAACTCCGGGACGGCCGGGTGCAGATCACCCTGGTCGAACCGCAGCCGTACCTGACCTACCAGCCCCTGCTGGCCGAGGTCGCGGCCGGCTCGATCGATCCCAGACACGTGGTGGTCCCGCTGCGCCGGGTGCTGCCGCACTGCCGGGTGCTGACCGCCCGGGTCACCGGGATCGAACACGCCGCCCGTCTGGTCCGGGTGGACGGCGCGAGCCGGGGCGAGCGACCCGAACCGGCCGAACTCCCGTACGACATCCTGGTGGTGGCGCCCGGCTCGGTCTCCAGGACGGCCCCCGTGCCCGGCCTCGCCGAACACGGCCTCGGTTTCGCCACCGTCGGCGAGGCGGTCAGCCTGCGCAACCACGTGCTGGAACAGCTCGACCTGGCCTCCACCACCCGGGACCCGGCCCTCCGGCAGGCCGCGCTGACCTTCGTCTTCGTCGGCGCCGGGTACGCGGGCGTCGGCGCGCTCGCCGAGCTGGAGGACATGGCCAGGTACGCCACCAAGGGCTACCACAACGTGGCGGCCGACGACCTGCGGTGGGTGCTGGTCGAGGCCACCGACCGGATCCTGCCCGAGGAGTCGCCGGACCTCGCCGCGCACACCCTGGCCGAGCTCCGCGACCGCAGCGTCGACGTCCGGCTCTCCACCAGGCTGGAGTCGGCCACCGATCGGCTGATGTGCCTCTCCGACGGCAGCCGGTTCGCCGCCCGCACCCTGGTCTGGACGGCCGGCGTCCGGCCCGCACCGCTGCTCCGCGACACCGACCTGCCGCTCGACCGGGTCGGCCGGGTCCGCTGCCTGCCCACCCTGCAGGCGATCGGCCCGGACGGCGCCGCACTGCCGGACGTCTGGTCCGCCGGGGACTGCGCGGCGGTCCCCGACCCGGCGGCGGGCGCCGGGGCGTACTGCGCGCCGAACGCCCAGCACGCCCTGGCCCAGGCCACCCTGCTGGCCGAGAACCTGGCCGCCGTACTCGACGCACGGGAACCCGCCCCGTACCTGCCGGACCGGCTGAGCTGCTCCACCTCGCTCGGTCTCGGCCGCGGCGTCGCGCACACCCGGCGCGGCCAGCTCACCGGCCGCCGGGCCTGGTGGCTGCACCGGGCCCGCCACCTGCGGCGACTGCCCAGCACCGACCGGCGGATCAGGGTGCTGACCGGCTGGCTGCTGGGCGGCCTGTTCAGCCGGGAGGTGGTCTCGCTCGGGACGGTCGAGCACCCGCGCTCGGAGTTCGAGGCGGGGTTCCGCCAGTGAGTACGGCTCGGGGAACTTGGCCGGGACGCACGGCAATCGTCGTACGACTTTCGGAATCGAGGCCCGGCCTGACAGGATCAGCCCGTCCGGATCATCACGCCTAGTGTCTTGCCAGGCACACGATGTGATGATCCGTCAGATGATCTCTGCTGTCCGCAAGCTCGCCGTCCCGAAGCTCGCCGTCCCGCTGGTCCCCGCCCCAAAGCTCGCCGCCCCAAAGAAATGGCCGTCGTTTGAACCTCATGCGCTGGAGCGCGCGGCTCGCCGGAGCCCCGTGGCGCGCCGCCCCGCCCACCGCGACCGGCGACCCGTTCACCGTCCCCGGCCCGCGCGAGCCCGCCCGGCCGGGACCGCTGCTCGACCTGCGCGAGATCCACGAGCTGTACGACCTGCGCAACGTCCTGGGCCGGCTGCCCGCACCGGTCGCCGTCACCTACGGGCCGCAGCACCAGCTCGGTTACGCCAATCGCGCCTACCGCGAACTCTTCGGCGACCGCACCAACGGACTGCCCGCCAGTGAGGCCCTCCCCGAGCTGGCCGCGATGGGCGTGCTCCCGCTGATGGACCAGGCCCTGCGCAGCGGACGCCCCCGGAGCGTGAAGTCCCGGTGCATCCTCGGCCTCGGCGGCAACCGCTACTACAACGTCTCCTGCGTCCCGCTCGGCAGTGAGGCCGACCCGGTCGCCGGCGCGGAGCCGGGCCCGCCGATCGGCGTCCTGATCTTCGCCGCCGAGGTCACCGACCAGGTCCAGGCCGCCACCCGGCTCCGCGAGTCCGAGGGCCGGCACCGCGCCGCCGCCGTCACTCTCCAGCGCAGCCTGCTCCCGCAGAAGCTCGAACAGCCCGACGGCCTGACCGTCGCCGCCACCTACCAGCCCGGCGGAGCCGAGGCCGCGGTCGGCGGCGACTGGTACGACGTCATCGGCCTCGGCGGCGGCCGGACCGCCCTGGTGATCGGGGACGTGATGGGCCGCGGCCTGCGCGCCGCCGCCGTGATGGGCCAGCTCCGCACGGCGGTCCGGGCGTACGCCCGCCTCGACCTCCCGCCGCACGAGGTGATGACCCTGCTCGACGGCCTCGCCATGGAGATCGACGCCAACCAGATCGCCACCTGCACCTACGCCGTCTGGGACCCGGCCCCCAGCACCCTGGTCTACGCCTCGGCCGGCCACCTCCCCCTCCTGCTCCGCTGCCCCGACGGCACCGTCCTGCGCGGCGAGGAACAGAACGGCCCCCCACTCGGCACCGGCGGCGGCACCCACCTCTCCCACACCCTCCGCCTGCTCCCCGGCACCACCGGCGTCCTCTATACGGACGGCCTGGTCGAACGCCGGGACGAGGACATCGACCAGGGCATCGACCAGCTCGCCCACACCCTGGCCGGCGCCGTCGGCACCCCTGACGTGGTCTGCTCGCGCCTGCTGCGGGCGATGGGTGTCAGCTCCGATCACGACGACGACGTGGCGGTGCTGGCCTTCCAGCTGGCGGCCGCTCCAGCTGGTGTTGACGTGGGCCCTTCGGAGGTCTAGTGTTCTTCGAGCTGCCTGACAGGGAGAAACGGACGCGCGCTCTGCACGGACGTTCCCGGGGTAGCCGATCTCCTGAAACACCACTTCTCCACTTCTTGAGCTGGCTCGTGCTTTGTCGCGACCCAGTGCGAATTGGCGTGTGCACATTTAAGGGATTGCGGCCGGATTCGCTTTGTGAAGCGGGGATCGGCTAAGGTTTGAAACGTCGGACAGGCCGTCAGGTCGGTTACGGCACAAGCTTCTTGAGGATCCGGAAGCGCGGAACGGCCGGTCAGGGAAACCTGATAGAGTCGGAAGCGCCGAAAGGCCGAAGGAAAGAGCGAGTCGGAAACGCCGAACGGCGGACATGATAAGCTCGGAACACGAAAGAACGAAGCGCCCGGAGGGTCCGCCTGATAAGCGGCTCGAAGGAAGTGTCCGTTCCTTGAGAACTCAACAGCGTGCCAAAAGTCAGCGCCAGATATGTTGACATCCCCGGCCTCATCGTTTGATGGGGTTGGAGATTCCTTTATGAAGTAAAACACTAGCGAGGACGCAGTGCGCGGGGCCGCCTATTCCGGTGGTTGCCGTGCCGCTCTTCCGAAGTGGTTGCAGGATTACCTGCAGACATTCACGGAGAGTTTGATCCTGGCTCAGGACGAACGCTGGCGGCGTGCTTAACACATGCAAGTCGAACGATGAAGCTCTTCGGAGTGGATTAGTGGCGAACGGGTGAGTAACACGTGGGAAATCTG
Source organism: Kitasatospora gansuensis (assembly GCF_014203705.1). Taxonomy (NCBI): domain Bacteria; kingdom Bacillati; phylum Actinomycetota; class Actinomycetes; order Kitasatosporales; family Streptomycetaceae; genus Kitasatospora; species Kitasatospora gansuensis. The sequence continues at coordinate 3,596,634 of NZ_JACHJR010000001.1, read as the reverse complement.
CCCTGCACTCTGGGACAAGCCTTGGAAACGAGGTCTAATACCGGATATGACCTTCCTCTGCATGGGGGTTGGTGGAAAGCTCCGGCGGTGCAGGATGATCCCGCGGCCTATCAGCTTGTTGGTGGGGTAATGGCCTACCAAGGCGACGACGGGTAGCCGGCCTGAGAGGGCGACCGGCCACACTGGGACTGAGACACGGCCCAGACTCCTACGGGAGGCAGCAGTGGGGAATATTGCACAATGGGCGAAAGCCTGATGCAGCGACGCCGCGTGAGGGATGACGGCCTTCGGGTTGTAAACCTCTTTCAGCAGGGAAGAAGCGCAAGTGACGGTACCTGCAGAAGAAGCACCGGCTAACTACGTGCCAGCAGCCGCGGTAATACGTAGGGTGCGAGCGTTGTCCGGAATTATTGGGCGTAAAGAGCTCGTAGGCGGCTTGTCGCGTCGGTTGTGAAAGCCCGGGGCTTAACCCCGGGTCTGCATTCGATACGGGCAGGCTTGAGTGTGGTAGGGGAGATCGGAATTCCTGGTGTAGCGGTGAAATGCGCAGATATCAGGAGGAACACCGGTGGCGAAGGCGGATCTCTGGGCCATTACTGACGCTGAGGAGCGAAAGCGTGGGGAGCGAACAGGATTAGATACCCTGGTAGTCCACGCCGTAAACGTTGGGAACTAGGTGTTGGCGACATTCCACGTCGTCGGTGCCGCAGCTAACGCATTAAGTTCCCCGCCTGGGGAGTACGGCCGCAAGGCTAAAACTCAAAGGAATTGACGGGGGCCCGCACAAGCAGCGGAGCATGTGGCTTAATTCGACGCAACGCGAAGAACCTTACCAAGGCTTGACATATACCGGAAACGGCTAGAGATAGTCGCCCCCTTGTGGTCGGTATACAGGTGGTGCATGGTTGTCGTCAGCTCGTGTCGTGAGATGTTGGGTTAAGTCCCGCAACGAGCGCAACCCTTGTTCTGTGTTGCCAGCATGCCTTTCGGGGTGATGGGGACTCACAGGAGACTGCCGGGGTCAACTCGGAGGAAGGTGGGGACGACGTCAAATCATCATGCCCCTTATGTCTTGGGCTGCACACGTGCTACAATGGTCGGTACAAAGGGCTGCGATGCCGCGAGGCGGAGCGAATCCCAAAAAGCCGGCCTCAGTTCGGATTGGGGTCTGCAACTCGACCCCATGAAGTTGGAGTTGCTAGTAATCGCAGATCAGCATGCTGCGGTGAATACGTTCCCGGGCCTTGTACACACCGCCCGTCACGTCACGAAAGTCGGTAACACCCGAAGCCGGTGGCCTAACCCGTAAGGGGAGGAGCCGTCGAAGGTGGGACCAGCGATTGGGACGAAGTCGTAACAAGGTAGCCGTACCGGAAGGTGCGGCTGGATCACCTCCTTTCTAAGGAGCACATAGCCGGATGTGAGCGAATGTCTCACACGGTTGCTCATGGGTGGAACGTTGACTATTCGGCACACACGGTCTGTTGGCCTCACAAGTACTGCTTCGGCGTGGAAAGTGAGACCAAGCAAGGTCGGGTGTGTCGGGCACGTTGTTGGGTCCTGAGGGAACGGCCGTATGGTCGTTGCTTCAGTGCCGGTCCTACTTGAGTGGTGCGTCAAAGCGCTGCGAGGGTGGGTGTCTGGTCGTTGTTTGAGAACTGCACAGTGGACGCGAGCATCTGTGGCCAAGTTTTTAAGGGCGCACGGTGGATGCCTTGGCACTAGGAACCGATGAAGGACGTGGGAGGCCACGATAGTCCCCGGGGAGCCGTCAACCAGGCTTTGATCCGGGGGTTTCCGAATGGGGAAACCCGGCAGTCGTCATGGGCTGTCACCCGCACCTGAACACATAGGGTGTGTGGAGGGAACGAGGGGAAGTGAAACATCTCAGTACCCTCAGGAAGAGAAAACAACCGTGATTCCGGGAGTAGTGGCGAGCGAAACCGGATGAGGCTAAACCGTTTTGGTGTGAGACCCGGCAGGGGTTGCCAGAGCGGGGTCGTGGGAAAGTTCTTGATCGGTCTGCCGGCCGGTCGGTGAGTCAGAAACCGTATGGATAGTCGAAGGACATGCGAAAGGTCCGGCGTAGAGGGTAAGACCCCCGTAGACGAAATCTGTGCGGCTCACTTGAGCTTCTCCCAAGTAGCACGGAGCCCGAGAAATTCCGTGTGAATCTGGCGGGACCACCCGCTAAGCCTAAATATTCCCTAGTGACCGATAGCGGATAGTACCGTGAGGGAATGGTGAAAAGTACCGCGGGAGCGGAGTGAAATAGTACCTGAAACCGTGTGCCTACAAGCCGTGGGAGCGTCGGACATGCAGCTTGCTGTGTGTCTCGTGACTGCGTGCCTTTTGAAGAATGAGCCTGCGAGTTTGCGGTGTGTAGCGAGGTTAACCCGTGTGGGGTAGCCGTAGCGAAAGCGAGTCCGAATAGGGCGTCTGAGTTGCATGCCCAAGACCCGAAGCGGAGTGATCTAGCCATGGGCAGGTTGAAGCGGAGGTAAGACTTCGTGGAGGACCGAACCCACCAGGGTTGAAAACCTGGGGGATGACCTGTGGTTAGGGGTGAAAGGCCAATCAAACTCCGTGATAGCTGGTTCTCCCCGAAATGCATTTAGGTGCAGCGTCACGTGTTTCTTGCCGGAGGTAGAGCACTGGATAGGCGATGGGCCTCACCGGGTTACTGACCTTAGCCAAACTCCGAATGCCGGTAAGTGAGAGCGTGGCAGTGAGACTGTGGGGGATAAGCTCCATGGTCGAGAGGGAAACAGCCCAGAACACCGACTAAGGTCCCTAAGCGTGTGCTAAGTGGGAAAGGATGTGGAGTCGCAGAGACAACCAGGAGGTTGGCTTAGAAGCAGCCACCCTTGAAAGAGTGCGTAATAGCTCACTGGTCAAGTGATTCCGCGCCGACAATGTAGCGGGGCTCAAGTACACCACCGAAGTCGTGTCATTGCAGCTATAGGGCCAACGCCCGCTGTGATGGGTAGGGGAGCGTCGTGTGCCGGGTGAAGCAGCGGAGGAATCCAGTTGTGGACGGTTCACGAGTGAGAATGCAGGCATGAGTAGCGATACAAGAGTGGGAAACTCTTGCGCCGATTGACCAAGGGTTCCTGGGTCAAGCTGATCTGCCCAGGGTAAGTCGGGACCTAAGGCGAGGCCGACAGGCGTAGTCGATGGACAACGGGTTGATATTCCCGTACCCGCTTTGAAGCGCCAACGTCGAACCAGGTAATGCTAAAGCCGCGAAGCCGGCCCGGAGTCTTCGGACAAAGGGACGTGGTGGAGCCGCTGAACCAAGTCTGTAGTAGGTGAGCGATGGGGTGACGCAGGAAGGTAGTCCAGCCCGGGCGGTGGTTGTCCCGGGGTAAGGGTGTAGGCCGAGTGATAGGCAAATCCGTCACTCATTAAGGCTGAGACCTGATGCCGAGCCGATTGTGGTGAAGTGGATGATCCTATGCTGTCGAGAAAAGCCTCTAGCGAGTTTCATGGCGGCCCGTACCCCAAACCGACTCAGGTGGTCAGGTAGAGAATACCGAGGCGTTCGGGTGAACTATGGTTAAGGAACTCGGCAAAATGCCCCCGTAACTTCGGGAGAAGGGGGGCCGGAACTGGTGATGAGTCTTGCACTCTGAGCTGGGGCCGGCCGCAGAGACCAGCGAGAAGCGACTGTTTACTAAAAACACAGGTCCGTGCGAAGCCGTAAGGCGATGTATACGGACTGACGCCTGCCCGGTGCTGGAACGTTAAGGGGACCGGTTAGTCAATCTTCGGGTTGGCGAAGCTGAGAACTTAAGCGCCAGTAAACGGCGGTGGTAACTATAACCATCCTAAGGTAGCGAAATTCCTTGTCGGGTAAGTTCCGACCTGCACGAATGGCGTAACGACTTCTCGACTGTCTCAACCATAGGCCCGGTGAAATTGCATTACGAGTAAAGATGCTCGTTTCGCGCAGCAGGACGGAAAGACCCCGGGACCTTTACTATAGCTTGATATTGGTGTTCGGTTCGGCTTGTGTAGGATAGGTGGGAGACTTTGAAGCAGCAACGCCAGTTGTTGTGGAGTCGTCGTTGAAATACCACTCTGGTCGTGCTGGATGTCTAACCTGGGTCCGTGATCCGGATCAGGGACAGTGTCTGGTGGGTAGTTTAACTGGGGCGGTTGCCTCCTAAAGAGTAACGGAGGCGCCCAAAGGTTCCCTCAGCCTGGTTGGCAATCAGGTGTTGAGTGTAAGTGCACAAGGGAGCTTGACTGTGAGACCGACGGGTCGAGCAGGGACGAAAGTCGGGACTAGTGATCCGGCGGTGGCTTGTGGAAGCGCCGTCGCTCAACGGATAAAAGGTACCCCGGGGATAACAGGCTGATCTTCCCCAAGAGTCCATATCGACGGGATGGTTTGGCACCTCGATGTCGGCTCGTCGCATCCTGGGGCTGGAGTAGGTCCCAAGGGTTGGGCTGTTCGCCCATTAAAGCGGTACGCGAGCTGGGTTTAGAACGTCGTGAGACAGTTCGGTCCCTATCCGCTGTGCGCGTAGGAATATTGAGAAGGGCTGTCCCTAGTACGAGAGGACCGGGACGGACGAACCTCTGGTGTGCCAGTTGTTCTGCCAAGGGCATGGCTGGTTGGCTACGTTCGGGAGGGATAACCGCTGAAAGCATCTAAGCGGGAAGCCTGCTTCGAGATGAATATTCCCACCTCCTTGAGAGGGTAAGGCTCCCAGTAGACGACTGGGTTGATAGGCCGGATGTGGAAGCCCTGTAAGGGGTGGAGCTGACCGGTACTAATAGGCCGAGGGCTTGTCCTCAGTTGCTCGCGTCCACTGTGTTGTTCTGAAACAACGACCCCACACCGTTTGGTCACGGGTGTGGTGCGGTCATACAGTTTCATAGTGTTTCGGTGGTCATAGCGTGAGGGAAACGCCCGGTTACATTCCGAACCCGGAAGCTAAGCCTCATAGCGCCGATGGTACTGCAGGGGGGACCCTGTGGGAGAGTAGGACGCCGCCGAACAATCATTCACAGAAAGCCCCTCCGGGTCTCCCGGAGGGGCTTTCTGCATTTCCGGACCCGGACGGACAACCCAGGAGCACCGCAAGAAAGCAGCTACGGCACCCGCCCGACCTCCGGCCGCGACCGGTACAGCTCCAGGGCGATGTCGACCAGCGAGACCCGCACCAGGCCGGCCACCTCCCCGAGCGGGAACCAGGCGGCCAGGTCGGTCGAACCGCCGACCTCGTTCCGCAGGCTGCCGCCCACCACCCGGGCCGCGTAGACGATCCGCAGGCCGTGGAAGTCCTTCGGTGATCCCTTCCGGGCGAAGGGCGGGTCGAGGAGCCGTTGGGAGTGGATGCCGAGCAGCCGCTCGGGCTCGACCTGGTAGCCGGTCTCCTCCCGCACCTCCCGGATCACCGCTTCGTACGGGTCCTCGCCGTGGTCGAGGCCCCCACCGGGGACGGTCCAGGCGTGGGTGCCGTCGGGTGCCGCCCAGCGGGCGAGCAGGACCTGTCCGTCCTGGACGCACACTCCGTACGCGGCCACCCGCTGGCGTCGTTCCAGCTCCGCTGTCATGTCAGGGCTTCCTTTCCGGCGACTGGCGCCCGAGTCCGCTGGGAGCCGACAGCCAATCACCGGACGGACCCGGTGGACCAGCCCTTTCCGGCTCCTGACGCCGCGTATGGTCGGCGTCATGGAGACGACGAACCCGAGTCAGGACGGTATCCGCAGCACCGAGACCCTCGGTCCGGACGATCTGGCGGCAGCCAGGGCGGTGCTCGCGGCGGCGAGTGCGGTGGACGGGCGGGAGGCGGTGTCCGAGGCGGGGCGGCTGCGGCTGCGGGTGGACAGTGCCCGGCCCGGGGTGACCCATCTGGTGCAGCGTCAGGAGGGGGTGCCGGCGGGGTACGCGCAGTTGGAGGCGGCCGAGGGGCGGACCACGGTGGAGCTGACGGTCCATCCGGACCACCGGCGGGCCGGGCTCGGGCGGCAGTTGCTGGACGCGGCGCTGGCGGAGGCGGACGCGGGTCCGGTGGACTTCTGGGCGCACGGCGGCCACCCGGGTGCGGCCCGGCTGGCGGAGGAGTACGGGGCGGAGCTGGTCCGGGAGCTGCGGCAGATGCGCAGGCCGGCCGAGCCGGTGCCGGACGAGCCCGTACTGCCGAACAACGTGACGGTGCGGACCTTCCGTCCGGGCCGGGACGAGGCGGCCTGGCTGCGGCTGAACGCGCTGGCCTTCGCGCACCACCCGGAGCAGGGCAGCTGGACCGAGCAGGACCTGGCCGAGCGGCTGGCCGAGTCGTGGTTCGACCCGGCGGGGCTGTTCCTGGCCTGGCGGGGGGAGCAGCTGGTCGGCTTCCACTGGACCAAGGTGCACCCGGACGGTCTGGGTGAGGTGTACGTGGTGGCGGTGGACCCGGCGGAGCAGGGGAGCGGGCTGGGCCGGGCGCTGACCGCGACCGGGCTGCGGCACCTGGCGGAGGACCGGAAGGTGCCGGCCGTACTGCTCTATGTGGACGCCGACAATCCGGCCGCGGTGCGGGTATATGAACGACTGGGGTTCACCGTGCACGAGGTGGACCTGGTGTACCGCGTCGACACCGCGGCAGGGAGGTGACCGGACCCCGGACACGGGGTGACCGACTCAGCTTTCCTCCTGGCCATGCGGTGTTTACCGTGGATTAAGTTGTCGCCGCAAAGATCACAGGATGACGTCAGCAGTGCCGAGCCCCCGGTCGGCCGGAGACCCCGCGGCCGACCGGTCGCCCACCGCCCCCGGCGGCTGGGCGCTGGCGCCTGCCACCGGGTACCCGGAGCACGTCCTGCTGGAGGAGCTGGAGCCCATGAGCATCCCCCGTCCCGCCGCCGTCCCGAAGGCCCAGAAGACTCAGACCCCGGGGCCCGCCACCACCCTGCCGCCCTCGCTTGCGCTGGCCGAGGTCGATCTGGAGGTCGACGGCCAGGAGCTGGAGGAGCTGCCGCAGGGCCGGTTCCTGGACCGCGAGCGCAGTTGGCTGGCGTTCAACGAGCGGGTGCTGGAGCTGGCGGAGGACCCGCAGATCCCGTTGCTGGAGCGGGCCAAGTTCCTGGCCATCTTCGCCAGCAACCTGGACGAGTTCTTCATGGTCCGGGTGGCCGGGCTGAAGCGCCGGATCGCCACGGGGGTGGCCCAGCGGTCGGCCTCCGGGCTGCAGCCGCGTGAGGTGCTGGACCAGATCTGGACCAGGTCCCGTGAGTTGATGGCCCGTCATGCCGCGACCTTCCAGCACGAGGTGCTGACGGATCTGGCGGCGGAGGGCATCGAGCTGGTCCGCTGGGCCGAGCTGGCGGAGAAGGAGCAGGCCCGGCTGCACTCGCTGTTCCGGCAGAAGATCTTCCCGGTGCTGACCCCGCTGGCGGTCGACCCGGCGCACCCGTTCCCGTACATATCGGGGCTGAGCCTGAACCTGGCCGTGGTGGTGCGCAACCCGGTCTCCGGGCACAAGCACTTCGCCCGGGTGAAGGTCCCGCAGTCGCTGTCGCGGTTCCTGGAGGCGGGCCCGCAGCGGTACGTCCCGCTGGAGGACGTGATGGGGGCGCACCTGGAGGAGCTCTTCCCGGGGATGGAGGTGTTGGCCCACCACGCGTTCCGGGTGACCAGGAACGAGGATCTCGAGGTGGAGGAGGACGACACCGAGAACATCCTCAAGGCGCTGGAGAAGGAGCTGATGCGGCGTCGGTTCGGCCCGCCGGTGCGGCTGGAGGTGGAGGAGTCGATCGACCCCTACATCCTCGACCTGCTGGTGCGGGAGCTGAACATCACCGACGCCGAGGTCTTCCCGCTGCCGGGGCCGCTGGACCTGACCGGCCTGTTCGGCATCGCCGACCTGGACCGGCCGGAGCTGCGGTACCCGAAGTTCGTGGCGGGGACGGCCCGCGGGCTGATCGAGGTGGAGTCGGCCTCGCAGCCGGACATCTTCGCCGCGATGCGTGAGCGGGACGTGCTGCTGCACCACCCGTACGACAGCTTCTCGACCTCGGTGCTGGCCTTCCTGGAGCAGGCGGCCAACGACCCGGACGTGCTGGCGATCAAGCAGACGCTGTACCGCACCTCGGGTGACTCGCCGATCGTGGACGCGCTGATCGACGCGGCCGAGTCCGGCAAGCAGGTGCTGGTGCTGGTGGAGATCAAGGCGCGCTTCGACGAGCAGGCCAACATCAAGTGGGCCCGCAAGCTGGAGGAGGCGGGCTGCCATGTGGTGTACGGCCTGGTCGGGCTGAAGACGCACTGCAAGCTCTCGCTGGTGGTCCGTCAGGAGGGCGACACGCTGCGGCGGTACGCCCACGTGGGGACGGGCAACTACCACCCGAAGACGGCCAGGCTGTACGAGGACCTGGGGCTGCTGACGGCGGACCCGCAGGTCGGTGCGGACCTGTCGGACCTGTTCAACCGGCTCTCCGGCTACTCGCGCCGGGAGTCCTACCGCCGGCTGCTGACCGCGCCGCGCGGGCTGCGGGACGGGCTGGTGGCGCGGATCCAGCAGGAGATCGCGCACCACCGGGCCGGGCGTCCGGCGTTCGTGAAGATCAAGGTCAACTCGATCGTGGACGAGTCCGTGATCGACGCGCTGTACCGGGCCTCGCAGGCCGGGGTGCCGGTGGACGTCTGGGTGCGCGGGATCTGCGCGGTCCGGCCCGGGGTGGCCGGGCTGAGCGAGAACGTCCGGGTGCGCAGCATCCTGGGCCGGTTCCTGGAGCACTCGCGGATCTTCGTATTCGGCAACGGCGGCGAGCCCGAGGTGTGGTTCGGCAGCGCGGACATGATGCACCGCAACCTGGACCGGCGGATCGAGGCGCTGGTGAAGGTGACCGACCCGGCGGCCCGTGCGGAGCTGTCGGGGCTGATCGATCTCGGGATGTCGGACGAGACCGAGTCCTGGCACCTGGGGTCGGACGGCCGGTGGAGCAGACACTCGCAGGACGCCGAAGGACGGCGGCTGCGGCACGTGCAGGACCTGCTGATCGACTCCAGGCAGCGTCGGCGCAAGCTGCCGTAGCAGGAGCTGAGAGACAGTCACCATCCCCGGGGCATCGCCACCACAGCGGGGACAGCCCTCGGGGGGACGAGGAATCAGCATGACCGATCTGCCGACGACGACGGAGCGCACCGACCACCCTGCCCCGGCCGGGGAGGTGCTGGAGGGGTACCTGAACGCCCGGGCGGGGGCGTTCCTGCGGGCGTTGCCGCTGGCGGTGGGGGAGGCCGGGTCCAGGACCGGCTCGCTGCCGAGCGCAGGGGGCACCGGCGGCGGGCAGGGGGTGGCGACCGGTACGGGGGAGCTGCTGCGCTGTGTGCGGCGGATCGGTGGGGCGCTGCACACCTTCTCGCCGGTCTTCGAGCCGGTCTGGGCGGAGGAGACCAGGACGGAGCTGCGCTGGCTGTCGGGTCTGCTGGCGCAGGAGCCGGGGTACGTCCGGCGGTCGGCGCGGCTGCTGGCGGCGCTGGACTCGCTGAGCGAGACCGATCCGGCCAGGCCCGGCATGCTGGCCGGGCACGCCGGTGCGCCGAAGGCCCGGGCGTTGATGGAGCGTCAGCTGACGCTGGCCAGGACCAGGGCGCACACCGCGCTGCTGCAGGAGCTGCGGTCGGCCCGGCTGCACGCGCTGGCCGACCGGATGACGCTGCTGGCGGGGGAGGTGCCGGTGCGGCCGGAGGGCGCCGGTGAGCTGCGGCCGCGGGTGGCGGCGGCGCTGGAGCTGCTGGCGGCGGGGGTGGCGACGCTGCCGCCGGCCAGGGCGCCGTACGGGGGTGAGGGTCTGCACCGGCTGGGGGCGGTGCCGGCCCAGGGGGTGGCGGCGGACGCCGACGCGGTGGTGGCGCTGGACGACGCGCCGTGGCACCGGGTGCGGATCCTGGTGAAGCGGGCCAGGTACGCGCTGGAGGTGTGCGGGGCGTCGCTGGCCGAGCTGGACGGGATCGATCAGGTGCTGGACCGTCACCAGGAGGCGGCGGACGCGGCGGTGACGGTGTCGACGGCGGCGCGGACGCCGCGGATCACCCCGGCGACGGCGTACGTGCTCGGTGTGGTGCATGCTGATCAGCGGCTGGAGGTGGAGGCTGCGCGGTACGCCTTCGGCCACCAGTGGCCGACTCTCCAGCATCACGGATGGCATGAATGGGCAAGCTGCTGACCGCACCGGTCCGGGGGACGCGTGGGCGGCCGGCCCGGCACGGGCAGACCATCCTGGCGGCCGGGGCGGTGCTCTGGGTGCCGGGGCCGCCGAAGAAGGACGGGACGGGCCGGAAGAAGCCGCGGATCGCGCTGATCCACCGGCCGAAGTACGACGACTGGTCGCTGCCGAAGGGGAAGCTGGACCCGGGGGAGGGCTGGCGGGCGGCCGCGCTGCGGGAGGTCCTGGAGGAGACCGGGCTGCGCTGCGTGCTGGGGGTGGAGCTGCCCACCCAGCACTACCTGGCCCAGGGGCGGGCCAAGGAGGTCAGGTACTGGGCGGCGGTGCCGACCGGTGGCTCGTTCGCGCCCAACCGGGAGGTGGACCGTTTGAAGTGGCTGTCGCCGCGGAAGGCGAAGGCCCGGCTGACCCACGAGCGGGACCGGGAGCTGGTGGACGCGCTGCTGCGGGTCTTGGGTGACGGAGCGTCATGAGAGACCTGCCCGCGCTCTGCCTGTGACGCAACCGTTACTACCGATCGGTGTTTCCTGTCATCCGCTACAGGTTCACTCTCCGTTCACTCGCGTCCGCCTGACGCGTCACCTACCCGGCCTAACTTCGGTAGCACCGGAGGGCCGCACGGGCCCCGGACCACAGCAGAACCCGTACCGCCGTCCCGTCACCGGGAGCAGGCAGAGAGCGGGTGGTGCCACAGAAAGGGAACCCCTGTGAAGCTCCAGCGGAACGGCCGCTCCAAGGCCCTCGCGATCGGTGCCATGGCGCTCGTTGGCTCGCTGTCGCTCGCGGCCTGCGGCTCGGACGACAACGCCGACCCGAAGGCGTCCGGCTCGGCCGCCCCGTCGGCCGCCGCGATCGCCTGTGGCAAGGCCGGCCAGCTGCTCGGCGCCGGTTCCACCGCGCAGCAGAGCGCGGTCGACGTCTGGAAGGTCGCCTACGGCAACGCCTGCGCCGGTTCGACGATCACCTACTCCGGTGGCGGCTCCGGCGCCGGTGTCCAGCAGTTCAACCAGGGCAAGGTCGCCTTCGCGGGCTCCGACTCGGCGCTCAAGCCGGCCGAGGTCGACGCGTCCAAGGAGGTCTGCAAGACCGGCCAGGGCATCAACCTGCCGCTGGTGGCCGGCCTGATCGCGATCGTCTACAACGTGGACGGCGTGGACAACCTGGTCCTGGACGGTCCGACCCTGGCGGGCATCTTCGACTCGAAGATCGTCAAGTGGAACGACCCGGCGATCGTCAAGCTGAACCCGACCGCCAAGCTGCCCGACGCCGAGATCCAGGCGGTCCACCGCTCGGACGACTCCGGCACCACGGACAACTTCACCAAGTACCTGGAGAAGACCTCGGCCGGCGCCTGGCCGTACAAGGCCGCGAAGACCTGGGCGGGCAAGGGCGGCCAGTCGGCGGCCCAGAACGCCGGTGTCTCGGCCCAGGTGAAGCAGGTCAAGAACTCGATCAGCTACGCCGAGCTGGCCTACGCCCAGACCAACAACCTGAAGTCGGCCGCGATCGCGACCGGCGCCAGCAAGCCGGTCGAGGCCACCGCCGCCAACGCCGCGACCACCTTCGCCAAGGCGAAGATCGCGGGCACCGGCAGCGACCTGGCGCTGAGCCTGGACTACGGCACCAAGGACGAGGGCGCCTACCCGCTCGTCCTGGTCACCTACGAGATCGTCTGCGACAAGGGCAACAAGGCGGAGACGCTGGACACCCTGAAGTCCTTCCTGACCTACGCGATCAGCGACGGCGGCCAGCAGGCCATCTCCACCAAGGGCTACGTTCCGCTCCCCAAGGAGCTGAGCGACAAGGTCAAGACCGCGGTCACCGCGCTCGCCTGATCTGACTGACCACCGGCCGGGCAGCCCTCGAAGAGGGGGGCGGGGCTGCCCGGCCGGCACCACCGCATCAGCAACAAGTCCGGGGCACCGCCGCCATGGTGCCGCCCTCCGCGGGGCAGCACCACCAGACCGGAGTAGAAACCATGACTTCATCTCCCCCTGCCGCCACCGGCGGCAGGGCCCGCCGGGGCCGATCGGACAGCCGGCGCGGCGACAGCATCTTCTTCAACCTCTCCCGTGGTTCGGGCATCCTGCTGCTGGTCATCATGGCCGCCATCGCCGGGTTCCTGACGTACCGTTCGTTCCTCGCGCTCGGCCACAACGAGGGCAACTTCCTCACCACCTTCGAGTGGCTGCCGGACGCCCCGAAGCCGGTCTTCGGCATCGCGGTGCTGACCTTCGGCACGATCGCCAGCGCGCTCATCGCGATGATCATCGCGGTGCCGGTGGCGATCGGGGTGGCGCTGTTCATCTCGCACTACGCCCCGCGGAAGATCGCCCAGCCGTTCGCCTACCTGGTGGACCTGCTCGCGGCCGTGCCCAGCATCGTCTACGGCCTGTGGGGCGCGCTCTTCCTGGTCCCGCACATGAGCGGTCTGACCAGCTGGCTGGACGAGTACCTCGGGTGGACGTACATCTTCGACGCGACCAAGAACGGTGCCGCCCCGCGCTCCCTGTTCACGGTCGGCATCGTCCTGGCGATCATGATCCTGCCGATCGTCACCGCAGTCTCCCGCGAGGTCTTCAAGCAGACCCCGCGGATGCACGAGGAGGCGGCGCTCGCCCTGGGGGCGACCCGCTGGGAGATGATCCGCACCGCGGTGCTGCCGTTCGGCCGCCCGGGCGTGATCTCCGCCTCGATGCTCGGCCTCGGCCGGGCGCTCGGTGAGACCATCGCGGTCGCCACCGTGCTCTCCTCCAGCCCGCTGCTCTCGCTGCACCTGATGGACCCGGGTGGCGGCACCTTCGCGCAGAACATCGCGCTCCGCTTCGGCGAGGCCGGCGAGAACGGCCGGAACGCGCTGATGGCCTCCGGGCTCGTCCTGTTCGTGATCACCCTGCTGGTGAACGGTGCCGCACGGATGATCATCGCTCGCCGCAAGGAATACTCGGGGGCCAACTGATGAGCGCTGTTACCGACTCGGTGGCCGTCGCGCCGCAGCTGCGCCGGGGTCTGACGACCAATCGGCTGCCGAACTGGGCCCCGGCCGGCATCGCCGTCCTCTCGATCGCGCTCGCTGTCGCGATCGGCCTCGGGTTCTCCCTGGACAGCAAGATCCAGTGGGGCCTGATCGCCGGACTGCTCTTCGTCGGCATCACCTACGCCTCCTCGGCCAAGGTCGAGGGCCGTCGGCAGGCCAAGGACCGGCTCGCCACCTCGGTGGTCTGGCTGGCCTTCGTGCTGGCGGTCATCCCGCTGGTCGCGCTGATCTTCTACACCGTCCAGCAGGGCGCCGGTGTGGTGGACGCCCGCTTCCTCAACCACTCCATGAAGGGCGTGATCAGCACCGAGGCGGGTGGCGGTGTCTACCACGCGCTGATCGGCACCCTGGAGCAGGTCGGGCTGGCCACCGCGCTGGCCGCCCCGGTGGGTCTGCTGACCGCCGTCTACCTGGTCGAGTACGGCAGGGGCCGGCTGGCCAAGGCGGTCACCTTCTTCGTCGACGTCATGACGGGCATCCCGTCGATCGTCGCCGGTCTGTTCATCCTCTCGCTGTGGATCCTGCTCTTCGACTTCGAGTACTCCGGCTTCGCGGGCAGCCTCGCACTGGCGATCCTGATGATGCCGGTGGTGGTCCGCTCCACCGAGGAGATGCTGAAGCTCGTACCGAACGAGCTGCGCGAAGCCTCGTACGCCCTGGGCGTGCCGAAGTGGAAGACCATCCTGCGGATCGTCCTGCCGACCGCGATCGGTGGCATCACCACCGGTGTGATGCTGGCCGTGGCCCGCATCACCGGTGAGACCGCGCCCGTGCTGATGCTGGTCTTCGGGACCGAGATCATCAACTCGAACCCGTTCGAGGGGCCGCAGCAGTCGTTGCCGCTCTACATCTGGCAGCAGTACCAGAGCAACAACGACTTCGGGTACGCCCGGGCCTGGGGCGCCGCACTGGTGCTGATCGCCTTCGTGATGGCGCTCAACCTGGTCGCCCGGGGCATCGCCCGCTGGCGCTCGCCCAAGTCCGGTCACTGACACACCGACTGACGCAGCAGCAGAAGACGAGAGAAGACGAAAGATCATGGCCAAGCGCATCGACGTCAGCGGACTGTCCGCCTACTACGGCACCACCAAGGCCATCGAGGACATCTCGATGACCGTCGAGCCCCGCTCGGTGACGGCCTTCATCGGCCCCTCCGGCTGCGGCAAGTCCACCTTCCTGCGCACCCTGAACCGGATGCACGAGGTGATCCCCGGCGCCCGGGTCGAGGGCAAGGTGCTGCTCGACGACGAGAACCTGTACGCCGCCGCGGTCGACCCGGTCGCCGTCCGCCGCACCGTCGGGATGGTCTTCCAGCGGCCGAACCCGTTCCCCACCATGTCGATCTACGACAACGTGGCGGCCGGGCTCAAGCTGGCCGGCGTGAAGAAGAAGTCCGTGCTGGACGGCGTGGTGGAGAAGTCGCTGCAGGGCGCCAACCTCTGGAACGAGGTCAAGGACCGCCTGAACAAGCCCGGCTCCGGTCTGTCGGGTGGTCAGCAGCAGCGGCTCTGCATCGCCCGCGCGATCGCGGTCGAGCCGCAGGTGCTGCTGATGGACGAGCCCTGCTCCGCCCTCGACCCGATCTCCACCCTCGCCATCGAGGACCTGATCGGTGAGCTCAAGTCGCAGTTCACCATCGTGATCGTGACCCACAACATGCAGCAGGCGGCCCGGGTCTCCGACCGCACCGCCTTCTTCAACCTCGCCGGGGTCGGTCAGCCGGGCAAGCTCGTCGAGCTCGACGACACCCAGCGGATCTTCTCCAACCCGTCGGTCCAGGCCACCGAGGACTACATCTCGGGCCGGTTCGGCTAAACCCCAGACTGCTTCGCGGCGCTGCATGGCGGTGCCGCCGCGAAGTCAGAGAAGGCCCGCCCCCGTGATGTGGGGGCGGGCCTTCGTCTTTTTCCGACGGGCGGTCAGCTGTCAGCCTGTCAGCCGAAGAACAGCTGGACGACCCAGTACATCAGTGCCGCGACGATGGCGGCGGCCGGCATGGTGATGAACCAGCCCAGCACGATGTTCTTGGCCACGCCCCAACGGACCGCGCGGATCCGCTTGGTGGCGCCCACGCCCATGATCGCCGAGGTGATCACGTGGGTGGTGGAGATCGGGGCCTTGAAGACGAACGAGGTGATGTACATGATCGTCGCGGCGGTGGTCTCGGCCGCGAAGCCCTGCGGCGGGTCCAGCTCGATGATCTTGCGGCCGAGCGTCCGCATGATCCGCCAGCCACCGGCGTAGGTGCCCAGCGAGAGCGCCGTGGCGCAGGAGATCTTCACCCAGACCGGGATGTCGCTGCCGCTCTGGTGACCCGAGATGGTGAGCGCCATCACCACGATGCCCATGGTCTTCTGGGCGTCCTGCAGACCGTGCGCCAGCGCCATCGCGGCGGCCGAAGCGGTCTGCGCGACCCGGAAGTTGCGCTTGGCCCGGTGCGGGTTGGCCTTCCGGAAGATCCACAGGATCGCCAGCATCACCAGGAAGCCGGCCACCAGGCCGACCACCGGGGAGAGGAACATCGGGATGACGATCTTGTCCAGCACGCCGGACCAGATCACCTCGGTGCCACCCGCCAGCGCCGCGCCCACCATGCCGCCGAACAGCGCGTGCGAGGAGGAGGACGGCAGGCCGAAGTACCAGGTGACCAGGTTCCAGGTGATCGCTCCGACCAGGGCGGCGAACAGGATGCCCATGCCCTGGTTGCCGGTCGGGGTCTCGATGATCCCCTTGGAGACCGTCTTCGCCACCCCGCTGCCGAGGAACGCACCGGCCAGGTTCATCACCGCGGCCATCGCCAGCGCCACCTTGGGGGTGAGCGCCCGGGTGGAGACCGAGGTGGCGATGGCGTTCGCCGAGTCGTGGAAGCCGTTGGTGTACGTGAAGAAGAACGCCACCCCGAGGACGGCGATGAGTGCTGCCGTATCCACGCTGGTCAGGACTCCTTGACGGCGATGGTCTCCACCGTGTTGGCCACGTGCTCGAACGCGTCGGCCGCCTCTTCGAGGACGTCCACGACCTGCTTGAGCTTCAGCACCTCGATCGCCTCGTACTGGCCGCTGAACAGGTGCGCGAGCAGCTTGCGGTGGATCTGGTCGGCCTGGTTCTCCAGCCGGTTGATCTCGATCCAGTACTCGGTGAGCTTGTCCATGGTGCGCAGCTTCGGCATCGCCTCGGCGGTCAGCTCGGCCGCCCGGGCGAGCACCTCGATCTGCTGCTCGACACCCTTGGGCAGGGTCTGGATGTCGTAGAGGACGACCAGGTCGACCGCCTCCTCCATGAAGTCCATGATGTCGTCCAGCGAGGACGCGAGGCTGTAGATGTCCTCGCGGTCGAAGGGCGTGATGAAGGAGGAGTTGAGCTGGTGGAAGACCGCATGGGTGGTGTCGTCCCCGGCGTGCTCGGCGGCGCGCATGCGCTCGACGATCTCCGCGCGGGCCGACACGTCTGAACCCAGCAGTTCCAGCAGGAGCTTCGATCCCACGACCAGGTTCTCCGCGGCTGCGGCGAACATGTCGTAGAAGCTCGTCTCCTTCGGGGTCAGGCTAAAACGCACGGAAATCTCCGATGTGCGGGGTAGGGACTGAACGATGCTAGGCGCAAGGCGTCAGAAGTACGCAAACGGGGTGATGTTCGAGGAGCCGGAGCGTCCGGTTCCGCACTTCGGCGCGAAGTGGTGCGGTCGGGTCCGCACACCGGCGTGCGGACGTGAGCCATCAGTCTGACGGAACCTCGGCCCAATTACCCCCCTGTTGCGCCCGGGGATCGGTCGCGCCGCTCGTACGGAGGAACAGACCGGGGGGTCGTGGTGTTGGACACTGGAGCCCTACGGACAGGTGAGCACCGAGACTTAGGCGGACGGCATGACCAGCGTCGGGACACAGGGTGCCGAGCACCAGCAGGAGACCGGGCAGCAGGAGACCGGGCACGGCCCGCACGGGTACAGCTCGCAGAAGGCCGAGCACCTCAAGCGGCTGCGCCGGATCGAGGGTCAGGTGCGCGGGCTGCAGCGGATGGTCGACGAGGACGTCTACTGCATCGACATCCTGACCCAGGTCTCGGCCAACACCAAGGCCCTGCAGGCCTTCGCGCTCTCGCTGTTGGAGGAGCACCTGCGGCACTGCGTGGCCGCCGCCGCCGAGGCGGGCGAGGGTGAGCTCGACGCCAAGGTGGCCGAGGCGACCGCCGCCATCTCCCGGCTGCTGCGGACCTGAGGCTCAGTCAGCCGACGCCTCGTCACCGGCGAGCAGCACCTCGTCGATCCGCTCGGGCGCGAGCCGCTCGCACTCGCTGCCGGAGGCGGCGATCATCAGCTCCCCGGTCAGCTCGATCTCGTCCAGGGCGGTCTGGTCGTGACCGCCGCCACGGGGCCCCGAGGACGCCATCACCCGCTCCACCCCCATGGACCCGTCCGACCGGTGGCGTGCCGCCCCCGACTCCAGCGTAGGGAGCCGGGGTGCGCGGCCGCATGGCACGGACGGGCCATCTCTGGCCACCATCCGGGCGGTTACTTCGGCGGGGTCGACGCCCCTGGCTGACCGGGCTTCATCGAGTAGATCTCGGCCGGCGCGGGCTCCACGGCCTGCACCGGCTTGCCGAAATCGGACAGCGACAGCACCGAGACCACCTTCACCTGGTCCTTGGGCTGCTTCGAACCGGCCACCCCGGAGAACCCGAACGTCTGCACCACCTTGCGCAGCCGCCCCTGCCCGTCCAGCCAGACCTCGTACGGGATCTCCTTCACCGTGAACGTGCCCGCGGCCATCCGCAGCCCGTCCCCGCCGCGCCCACCGGTGGCCTCGGCGGCCTTGGCCAGGTCGAGCATCCCCTTGTAGTGCTTGAGCTCCACCCCGCCGACCGACTCGGTGCCGACCAGCTCGGCCTGCTGCGCACCGCGCAGCGCCCCGGCCGCGCTGGCCGGGTCGGTCGCGCCGCTGCTGACCAGGTTGCCGTCCGGGAGCTGGCGGATGTCCAGCTTCACCCACTTGCCCTCGGGGATCTTCGCCCCGCTGTTCTGCAGGTAGACCGTGCCGGGCAGCACCACCTCGACGATCTTCCCGGTGGTCGCGGCACCCGGCGGGACGGTGATCTCCAGGCGGCCGATCCGCTTCACGTAGTCGTAGCCGCCGGCGCCGTTGAACACCGCCTTCTTGTCGCCGGACTCGGTGGTCAGCTCGGTGACCGCCTGGGCGGAGCCGGTGCGTCCGGTGATGTCGGCCGCGCTGCGGACGGCGGTCAGCGGATCGGCCGACAACTGGTCGGCGGACGCACCGGCCGGGTGACCCGAGCCGCCTCCGCAGGCGGTCAGAGCGGCGGCGAGCACCGCCACGGCGGTGGCGGTACGAGCGGACTTCTTCACGACAGCGACAACCCCCTCGGGCCTGGACCCGGCAAGCGCCACCCCGGATGGGCAGAGCTCTTGCGTGGCAAACGAGTTGACGGTCCAGGGGTTACGGTCGGACCGGCGCGCGATACGCATTTCGCGCCGGTCGGCGGAGCGGTTACGGTGGCAGGGTGTCCCGCGAGCATCAGGTGACGATCGACGAACGCGGCTCCTTCGCCATCGCCCACTGCACCTGCGGCTGGTCCGCACCCGCCCGTCGCTCCCGCGACCGCTCCCGCCGCGACGCGGCTGAGCACCTGGCACACGCTTCGGTAGACAGGGGCTCGGGGAACAGCGACGCCGACCTCGGAAACGTTGCACCTGCGTAGATGGTCAGGCACTTTCGCAGTGACCCCGGCGCCAGATCTCCTCGCAGTTCCCCGAGCCCCTGGATAGTGCAACCTCGGGACCTGCCTAGGCGGCGAGGTCGCGCTCGGCGTGCCGGCTGCGGCGGCGGGGTTGCGGGGCGATCAGGAGCGGGCGGAGGGCGGTCCGCCCGAGTGCGTGGCAGAGCGGGACCAGCACGGCCATCGCGAGCGGAGCGAGCAGCAGCACCACCGCGGCCGCCAGCGCGTACCCGCCGAGCACGTCGGTCGGGTAGTGCACCCCGACGTACAGCCGGGCGAAGCCCTGGAGCAGGGCGAGCCCGGCGGCGATCAGGCCCAGTCGGCGGTTGACCAGGAGCAGGGCGATCGCGATGCCCATCGACATCGCCGAGTGGTCGCTGACGAAGGAGAGGGTGCCCTCCTTGCCGGCCACCAGGACGTCGAGTTCGGGGTGGTCGACGAACGGCCGGGGCCGGTTCACCAGGGCGGAGATCGGCAGGTTGGCCAGCTCGCAGAGGGCGACCGCGAGCGGGGCCCAGAGCAGGCCGGCGATGGCGACCGGGGCGTCGGGGCGTCGGCGGGCCTGCAGCCAGGCGACCACGCCGATCAGGGCCAGGCCGAGCAGGATGCCGTACTCGCCGAACCAGGCGACGGTGCTGTCGATCCAGTCGGGGGCGGATTCGGCCAGCCCGTTCACCGCGCGCAGCAGCTCCAGGTCCGGCCCGGTCGTGTCGCCGAGCAGCGTCGACACGCCACACCTCCGTTGGATCCGATTGTTCGCCACCGGACACAACGTCAGAACCGGGGTATCGGGTTCCGGCCCCGGAGTGGAGTTACGAAAACTTGACTGACCGTCCACTCCGCGGCCACAGACGTCTGAACGGGGGTCAGCTCCGCACGGTGCCCTGGCCGCTGCCGGTGATGGCGCCCTCGGAGTTCCGGACCGGGAGGGCGACCGCGCCGTCGGGGGTGACCCGGGTGGCGCCGAAGTACTTGGCCCGGTCGATGCTGTCGTAGCGGATCACCGCGCTGGTGTGCGGTGCGTTGATCATGTAGCCGCCGCCGACGTAGATGCCGACGTGGTCGATGGAGCGCGGGTCGCCCTGGTCGGTGGCGAAGAAGACCAGGTCGCCGGGGCGGAGTTGGTCCCGGCTGGGGTGCGGCCCGGAGTTCCACTGGTCGTTGGCGACCCGGGGGAGCTCGATGCCGACGCTGGCGAACGCGGCCTGGGTCAGACCGGAGCAGTCGAACCGGCCGTCCTGGGAGGCCCAGCCGTTGCCGCCCCAGAGGTAGGGGGTGCCCAGCGTCCGCTGGGCGTAGTAGATCGCTCCGGCGGACTGGGCGGACATCGCGAGCGAGCTGCCCACCGCGGGCGCGGTGAAGCTGACCGCCAGCGACTTGATGTTGCGGACGTAGCCCTGGGTCTCCTTGTACGGGGGCACGCCGTTGTACTTGATCACCGCGTACGGGCCGGCGTTGTAGGCGGCCAGCAGGTTGGCCTGGTGGTCGCCGGGGACCTTGGCGACGTCCTTGGCCAGCGCGCAGTCGTAGGTGGCGGCGGAGGCGATGGCGTCCGCCGCGTTCCAGATGTCGGCCTTGCCGTCGCCGCTGCCGTCCCGGCCGTAGCTCGCCCAGGTGCCCTCCAGGAACTGGGCCAGGCCGTACGCCTTGGCGGGGCTGCGGGCCGCCGGGTCGAAGCCGCTCTCCTGGTAGAGCTGGGCGGCCAGCATCGGGGGTGAGATCTCCGGGCACAGGGTGCCCCACTGTTCGATCAGCGGCTGGAACGCGGCCGGCACCGAACGGCTGGAGAGACCGGGGGTGTTGGAGTTGGCGGCGGGCGCACCGCTGGCGGCGTACGTGCCGAGCACGATCACGCCGACGAGGCCGGTGGCGAGCGCGCCGGTGGCGGCTGCGGCGGCCTTGGCCTTCCCGAGTAGCATCAGCACCGTCCCGACGAGGCGTCAGTTTCCTGTGTACGAGAAGGCATTGCTCAGCGCAATCATCGCAGATACAAAGAGTGAGCGGTATCATTCGTACGGTGGACATCCTGGCGTACGTGTCCCATCCCCCACGACCAATCCGCGAGAAGCAGCCAAGTCGGCATCAGATCTGGCCAAGAATGGGTAGCGGCCCTTCGCGCAACCCTGGTCCGGGGCCTTGAATTTGCCTGATCGGGCGGTGAGATGGAATGAACCAGAGCAGCATGCTGAGTGACCGGATCGGCTTCCTGGCCGAAGAGCCCAAGAAGGCCGGCATCGACACCATCATCGGCGGCATCGCCCCGGACTGGGGCCCGTTCGCCAGCCTCGGCGCGGAGGCCAGGACGATGGTCCAGGTGGTGATGGCGGTCGCCATCCTGTCCTGCCTGGGCATCGCCGTCTGGGGTGCGGCCAAGCAGCGGATCGGCGCGACCGCGATGCGGGACACCTTCGGGGCCGAACAGGGCAAGGGGCTGATCGTCGCGGGGCTGACCGGCGTGTTCATCATCGGATCACTCGGCACTCTGTTCACCATTGTGTACGGCATGGCCATCTGACGATCAGACAGTCCTACCCCGGTGGTGCGGCCAGGCGGCCGTCGCCACCGGGCTGTCGCGCTTCCGAGCATGTGCGCGCGGCATAGTCAGTCCACGCTTGGGCGCCCGCCGGGCTCCCCGTACCAGGAGGGCCGCCGTGCCGGTGTCCGACGACCAGCCGCACACCCGGACGCGGCTGCCGGTCGGCGAGCAGTCCGTCTACCAGTCGACGGGCCGTCAGCCTCGCCCGCTGCGCACCCTGTTGACGGTGCTGCTGGTGGTGACCCTGCTGGTGGTGGCCATCTCCGTCGCGAACCGGGACAAGCCGGACCCGGTCGGCACCGCCTCGGCCGACCAGGCGGCCACCCCGAAGACCGCCGCCACCGCGCCGTCCGGCCAGCTGCCGGTCGCCACCGCCTCGAACGGCATCGGCGTCGGCCACCCGCACACCGACCAGGGCGCGCAGTCCGCCGCCGCCAACTACGCGGTGGCGCTGGGCTCGGCGGAGATGCTCCGGGCCGAGGGGCGGCGCACCGTGCTGGCCACCATCGCCGACAGCACCAGCCAGGCGGCGCTGACCGCCCGGCTGGACGCCGCGTTCAGCAAGGAGACGCTGGCCAAGCTCGGCCTGGACGAGAAGGGGAAAGCCCCGAAGGGGCTGACCTTCGTCAGCCGGACGGTACCGGTCGGCACCAAGACCACCAACTCCGCCGACACCGCCACCGTGGTCGAGATCTGGTGCACCGGCCTGCTCGGGCTGGCCGGTCCTGGCTCGGTGCTGCCGGTCACCGAGAACTGGTACACCCTCACCGTCACGATGCGCTGGACGGGGGCCGACTGGAAGTTGACCGACTTCGCCCGGCGCACCGGTCCGGCCCCACTGCCCGGCGACCAACAGGCCGCCACCGCCGAGGAGATCACCGGCGCCGTCCAGGACTTCGGAGGCTTCCGCTATGCCCGTTGACGGTCACCGACTCGGCCGGGCGGCCACGCTGCTCGGCGCCCTTCCGGTCCTGGTGCTGCTGGCCGCCCAGCAGGCGTGGGCCGACCCGGTGGTGCCCTCGCCGACGTCCAGGTGTGACGTGCCGCTGCCGGGCGCGGGCAACGTCTGCAACGCGCCCTCCGGAGCCGTGGTGGTCCCCAGCGGCGGCGTCACCGGCGTCGGCGGCGGCATCACCGACCCGCTCGGCTCGCTGGCCAAGGGCTGCGCCCAGGCCGCCTCGTACGTGGTGCGGGCGCTGTCCGGCGCGATCGACGGCACCACCCAGGTGGACTTCACCAACGCCGCCTTCCTGCAGCAGTACGCGGTGGTGTTCGCGGCCTCCACCGTGATCACCCTGGTGCTCTGGCTGCTCGCGGTGACCAAGCGCGCGGTCCGCGGCGCCTCGCTGGCCGGGGCCATCTCGGAGGCGATCGGCTTCCTCTGGCTGACCGTCATCGCCTCGGCCTTCACCCCGCTGATCCTCTACACCCTGGTCTCCGCCACCGACGGTCTGACCGACGCGATCTCGGCCGGCACCAAGTCCGACACCGGCACCTATCTGGGCGGGTTCGCGGACACCCTGGAGAAGGGGTCGATCGGCGGCGGGCCGCTGATCCTGATCATCATCTCGCTGGTCGCGGTGCTGGCCGCGGCGGTGCTCTGGATCGAGCTGCTGATCCGGGCCGCGATGCTCTACGTCGGCGCGCTGCTCGGCACCGCCGTGTACGCCGGGCTGGTGGACAAGCAGCTCTGGAAGCACGTCCGGCGCTGGGCCGGGGTGATGCTCGCGGTCGACCTGGCCAAGCCGATCATCGTGATCATCCTCGGGCTGGCCGGCGCGGTCGCCACCGGCGCCGGGGTCACCGACGACTTCTCCAAGGTGATCTCGGGCCTCGCCATCCTGTTCCTGTCGATCTTCGCCAGCGCCGCCGTCTACCGCTTCGTCCCCGGCTTCGGCGACGAGATGATGCAGCTGCGGAACGCCAGGGCGAGCGCCGTCTCGGCCGGCTCGGCGATGATCAACGGCCCGGCCAACCTGGTCAAGCAGGGCATCTCCACGCACGGCTCGCGCGGCGGCCCGCAGACCGCGAACGCCTCCACCGGAGCGGGCGGCGGTTCGGTCGCCCCCGGTATCGCCGCGCATGCCTCCCGCACCCCGGCCCCGCCGGCCCAGGCCCCCGCCCCGACCGCCAACCCAGTGAAGGGAGCGTGACCGGCCAGTGAGCAGCGATCAGTACGGCGGAGGGTCCTACGCCCAGCCGTACGTGCACCAGCGCCGCACCTACCTGATCGGCAAGTCCCGCCCGAACGCGCCGATCGGGCGCAACCGGGAGTCCGGGGAGATCGTGCTGATCATCTTCGGCGCCTTCCTCGGCATGGTGTGGGGCCTGGCGATGCCGGTCCTGCCGTTGCGGATCGCCGGTCTGATCGGCCTGCCGCTGCTCGCCGCGATGGCCGTCTACGTGCCCTACCGGCGCCGGACGTTCTACAAGTGGGTGGAGATCAACCGCACCTACCGCCGCACCGTGCGCAGCGGCCGGGGGCTCTGGCGGTCCGACGTGGTGGACGCCGGGACGCGGCTGGACGGCCGGGAGATCGAGATCGGCCCGCCGCCCGGGGTGGGGCGGCTGCGCTGGCTGTCCGCGCCGTTCGGTCCGGACGAGGTCGGGGTGCTGATGCACCTGGAGCGCCGGACCGTGACGGCCGCGATCGAGATCGAGGGGCCGGGCGTCGGGCTGCGCGACTCGGAGGACCAGGAGACGCTGGTCGACCGGTTCGGCACCCTGCTCAAGCACGTGGCCAACGGGGACGGCTTCGTGACGCGGCTTCAGATCCTGGCCCGGACGCTGCCGGCCGACCCGGACGCGCACGCCAAGGACGTCGAGCGGCGGGGCGACCCGTCCTCCCCCGGCTGGCTGCAGGACAGTTACGACCAGCTCCAGTCGATGGTCTCCACCTCCTCCGAGCAGCACCGGGCCTACCTGGTGGCCTGCATGCACTACACCCGCGACCTGGCGGCCGAGGCGCACGCGATGGGCCGTACCTCCGGTGCCCGGCGGGCCAGGGACGACGAGGGCCTGGCGGCGGTGATGGCCCGTGAGCTGACCGACATCTGCGCCCGGCTGGCCGAGGCCGACATCCGGGTCAGGCAGCCGCTCGGGCACGCCAGGCTGTCCTCGCTGCTGCACTCGATGTACGACCCGGACCACCCGATCGACCACATCCAGGCGATGAGCCAGCGCAACGCCTGGCCGGCCGAACTGGACGCCACCCACCAGCAGTTCCTGCAGGCCAAGACCCGTGAGTCGGCCACCAGGGAGCCGTGGTGCCACGCCACCGCCTGGATCAAGGAGTGGCCGCTCACCCCGGTCGGCGTCAACTTCCTGGCCCCGCTGCTGGTGCACACCCCGGACGTGATCCGTACCGTCGCCGTCACGATGGACCTGGAGCCGACCGACGTCGCGATCGAGCGGATGCTGACCGAGAAGACCAACGACGAGGCGGAGGTCAGCCGGGCCGCCAAGATGAACCGCACGGTGGACCCGCGCGACCTGGCGCACACCGGCCGGGTGGACCAGCGCGGCGACGACCTGGCCTCCGGCGCGGCCGGGGTCAACCTGGTCGGGTACATCACCGTCTCCTCGCGCAACCCCGAGGCGCTGGCCCGCGACAAGCGCACCATCCGCGCCTCGGCGGGCAAGAGCTACCTCAAGCTGGAGTGGTGCGACCGCGAGCACCACCGGGCCTTCGTCAACACCCTCCCGTTCGCCACGGGCATCCGCCGCTGACCCTTTCCGGGAGGACCACTGATGGCCATCGGAAACCTGACCGACGCCTTCACCAGCCTGATGTTCGGCAAGGTGGAGACCGCCCGGCTGCCCGTACGCACCTCCACCGGCCAGGCCCAGGCGGTGTACCTGCCCACCGCCGCCCCGGGGTTGGGCGACTCCGGGGTGATCATCGGCCGCGAGGTGTACAGCGGCAAGGGCTACGTCTACGACCCGTTCCAGCTGTACGGGCAGCAGCTGCCCGCCCCGCACTGGCTGGTGCTCGGCGAGTCCGGTAACGGCAAGTCGGCGCTGGAGAAGACCTACGTGCTGCGCCAACTGCGCTTCAAGGACCGCCAGGTGGTGGTGCTGGACGCGCAGGGCGAGGACGGCGTCGGCGAGTGGAACCTGATCGCGAACGCGCTGGGGATAAAGTCCATCCGGCTCGACCCGATGGCCGCCAGGGACGGCGGCGTCAAGCTCAACCCGCTCGACCCGGCGATCACCACCACCGGCCAGCTGTCGCTGCTGCGCACCATCATCGAGGTGGCGATGGGGCGCGGCCTGGAGGAGCGGGCCGGCTTCGCGCTGAAGGCCGCGCACGCCCACGTGCTGGCCACCGTGACGGACCGTCAGCCGGTGCTGGAGGACATCATCTCCACCCTGCGCAGCCCCGAACTGGGCTCGATCGCCTCGCTCGGGGTCGAGGTGCACGACGTGCAGTCCTGGGGCCTGGACGTCGCGCTGGTGCTGGACCGGCTGGTCGACGGTGACCTGCGCGGCATGTTCGACGGTTCCACCACCGACGGCATCGACCTGGACGCGCCGCTGATCGTCTTCGACCTCTCGCACATCGACCGGAACTCGATCGCGATGCCGATCCTGATGGCGATCGTCGGGGTCTGGCTGGAGCACACCTGGATCCGCCCCGACCGGAAGAAGCGGATCTTCCTGGTCGAGGAGGCCTGGCACATCATCAACAGCCCGTTCGTGGCCCAGTTGTTCCAGCGGCTGCTGAAGTTCGGCCGCCGGCTCGGACTGTCCTTCGTCGCGGTGGTCCACCACCTCTCCGACGTGGTGGACGGGGCGGCGGCCAAGGAGGCCTCGGCGATCCTCAAGATGGCCTCCACCCGGACCATCTACATGCAGAAGGCCGACGAGGCGAGAGCCACCGGCCGGGTGCTCGGCCTGCCGCGCTGGGCGGTGGAGATCATCCCGACCCTCTCGCCCGGCATCGCGGTCTGGGACGTGAACGGCAACGTCCAGGTGGTCAAGCACATCATCACCGAGGCCGAGCGCCCGCTGGTGTACACCGACCGCGCGATGACCGAGGACGCGGTGGCCGAGCGGGACCGGGCCGAGCGGCATCTGGAGGCGGAGCCGCGACGCTGACGCCGGGTCAGCTCGGCGAGCCTGGCGTATTTCGTCTTCACGAAACCCTCTCGTTACCTCACAGGTCCTGACAGCTACGCGCGTTGACTCTAGGCTGCATCGGGTCACACCACCCTCGGCTCCCCCCACAACGGAGCCCCAAACGGTGCAGGGGAAACCTCATGCCCAATGTCGGTCAGCTCGGCCGCTTCCGTCGACCCGCGTACGCCGCAGCCGTCGCCGTCGGCCTGTTCGGGACGCTGCTGGTGCCGAGCGCCGCCCAGGCGCACGGCTGGGACTGGAACTGGGACTGGCACAAGCCGAAGACCGAGGACCTCCAGATCCTCGCCATCAACGACCTGCACGGGAACCTCGAGCCGCCGGCCGGCTCCTCGGGGAACATCAAGGAGGTCGACCCGGCGACCGGCAAGGTGATCGACACCCCCGCCGGCGGCATGGAGTACCTCGCCACCGCGCTGCGGCAGGCCCGCGAGGGCCACCCCAACACGGTCACCGTCGCGGCCGGCGACCTGGTCGGCGCCAGCCCGCTGGTCTCCGCGCTGTTCCACGACGAGCCCACCATCGAGGCGCTCAACAAGGTCGGCCTGGACGTCACCAGCGTCGGCAACCACGAGTTCGACGAGGGCTCCAAGGAGCTGCTCCGGCTGCAGAACGGTGGCTGCCACCCGACCGACGGCTGCTACCAGGAAGGCCGCGAGTTCGACGGCGCCGACTTCCAGTACCTGGCCGCCAACGTCACCAACGAGAAGACCGGCCGCCCGATCCTCAAGCCGTACTGGGTGAAGAACGTCCGCGGCGTCAAGGTCGGCTTCATCGGCGCGACCCTCGAGGGCACCCCGAACATCGTCACCGCCGCCGGCATCCAGGGCCTCAAGTTCGGCGACGAGATCGAGACCATCAACAAGTACGCCAAGGAGCTCAAGCACCGTGGCGTCGACTCGATCGTGGCGCTGATCCACGAGGGCGGCTACCCGGCCTCCACCACGTACAACTACGACTGCGGCGCGGCCGGCCAGGGCATCTCGGGCCCGATCGTCGACATCGCCAAGGGCCTCGACCCGGCGATCGGCGCCATCGTCACCGGGCACACCCACAACGCGTACGCCTGCTCCATCCCGGACCCGCAGGGTGTGCCGCGCTCGGTCACCAGCGCCGCCTCGTTCGGCCGCCTGTACACCGAGATCAACCTGAAGCTCGACAAGCGGACCGGCGCCATCGTCCGCCCGTCGGTCACCGCCGCCAACCACGTGGTGCGCCGCACCGTCGAGAAGGCGCCGGACATCACCTCGCTGATCAGCCAGTACAGCAAGCTGGCGGCCCCGATCGCCAACCGCTCGCTCGGCTTCATCGGTGCCGACATCAACGGCCGCGGCTCCAGCGCCTTCGAGAAGCCGCTCGGTGACGTGATCGCCGACGGTCAGCTCGCCGGTCTCGCGGCGGCCGACAAGGGCGGCGCGCAGATCGCCTTCATGAACCCCGGTGGCATCCGCTCCGACCTGGTCTACAAGGCCAGCGGGGCCGAGGGCGACGGCGTGGTGACCTACGGCGAGGCGTTCACCGTCCAGCCGTTCACCAACATGATGCAGGTCAAGACCCTGACGGGTGCTCAGGTCATCCAGCTGCTCAAGGAGCAGGTCAGCGGCGGCAACACCGCCGCCCCGAAGATCCTGCAGGTCTCCAAGGGCCTGACCTACACCCTGAACCTGAACAAGACCGGCGCCGACCGGGTGCCGGCCGACTCGGTCAAGCTGAACGGCGCCCCGATCGACCCGGCCGCCAAGTACCGGGTCGCGGCCAACGAGTTCCTGGCCGGCGGCGGCGACGGCTTCCCGACCTTCGCGGCGGGCACCGACAAGCTGGTCGGCGCCTCCGACCTCGACCTGTTCGCCGCCTACCTCGGCGCGAACTCCTCCGCCACCGCCCCGCTGGCGGTCCCGGCGCAGGACCGGATCAAGATCATCGGCGTCGGCGAGGACATCGACTGACGCCCGACGCCTGACGCACTGTGAGGAGCACCCCTGCGGGGGTGCTCCTCTCGCGTTTGCGGGGCGACAGCGGGCTGCCGGTGAACTGTGAGCGGGGTCTGCGACCTTAGGGGAGTGACGGGCCGTACCAGCGGCCCCGGGGAGGGGAGTTGACCATGGATCAGACGCTGGTGGACCGGATGTGGGAGTACCTGAACGCCGGGCTCGCGATGGACGTGGAGGCGCTGGACGCCCTCTACGACCCGGAGTTCGAGAACGTCCGGTTCGACGGGGCGGGCCTGGTGGTGACCCTGGTGAAGGAGCAGTTCATGGCCCGGTTCCGGGCGTTGGGCGCTCAGGGGCAGCGGGTCGGCGAGACGCTCGACGGCGTCAGCTTCCTGGCCACCACCGAGTACGGCGACCAGGGGACGATCGTGATGCGCCGGGTCGAGGGCGGCCTGCCGGCGCTCTACACCTTCGTCTGGCGGCGGGAGAACGGCCGATGGACCACCCTGGTCCGGGAGTTCACCTTCGAGCGGGACCTCAGCGGCCTGCTCGCGATGGTGCGGGCCGCCGCCGAGGCCTGAGCCTCACCTCGGCCGGTCGGGCTGCCCCGGGAGGCGGACGGTGGCCAGCGTGCCGGTCCCGTCCGGGGGCGCGCCGAGCGCCACCTCGCCGCCTGAGTCGCGGACGGTCTGGGCGACGATCGACAGCCCGAGGCCGGAGCCGGGCAGCTGGCGGGAGGACGGGGAACGCCAGAACCGGTCGAAGACGTACTGGAGTTCGTCCTGCGGGATGCCGGGGCCGTGGTCGCGAACGGTCAACCTGCCTTGATCGAGCACGACTTCGACGGTGCCGGCGGGCGGGGAGTACTTGACGGCGTTGTCCAGCAGGTTGATCACCGCGCGTTCGAGCGAGGCGGCGTCGCCGTGTACGTACCAGGGGTCGATCGCGAGGGCGAAGTGCAGGCCGGGGCCCCGGAGTCGGGCCCGTTCGACGGCGCGGGCGGTGATCTCGTGCAGGGCCACCACGGTGGGGTTCTGCTCGGGCCTGGGGGAGTCCGGGCGGGAGAGCTGGAGCAAGTCGCCGATGAGGAGCGTGAGTTCCTGCATCTGCGCCTTCATGTTGCCGAGCAGCTTGGTCCGGGTCGCCTCGGGCAGCGGGCGGCCGGTGTCGTTGGAACGGATCAGCAGGTCGACGTTGGTGCGGAGGGAAGTGAGGGGGGTACGGAGCTCGTGACCGGCGTCGGCGATCAGACGGGTCTGCCGGTCACGGGAGTTGGCGAGCGCGGTGGACATCGAGTTGAAGGAGAAGGAGAGCCGGGCGATCTCGTCGTCCCCGTGCACGGGGATCGTGGAGCCGACCTCCTCGGTCCGGGCGATGTGTTCGACCACGTCGGTGAGCTGGTCGACGGGCTTCAGCGCCGAACGCGCCACCAGCCGCCCGGTGATGCCCGCACCGACCACCCCGAGGGCGGCGACGCCGAGCAGCAGCAGGGCCAGCTGCTGGAGTGACTCCTCCACGTTGGTCACGGACACCGCGGTCATCATGGTGACGGTGTACAGCGTGCCGTCGAACCTGACCGTGCTCCGGTCGAGGCGCACCATGGCGGCTTCACCGTCGGAGTAGCTGCCGTCGCGGTAGGTGGTGCCGGTGATGGTGAAGTCGGACGGACTGGTCTTGATGATCCGGTCCGCGCCACCCGGGAAGCAGACGAGGCCGTCGGCGGCGACCAGCTGCACGTCCCACTTGTTGCTCGGGAACCGGCCGGCGCTCGGCGCTTCCTTCGCCTTCACGAGCGCCTCGGCTGTCGTGGAACCGCAGAAGACGGTGGGGTTCGGTGGGAGCTTCGCCTCGACCAGGCTGTCGTGGACCTGCCCGTACAGGCGGTCCCTGACGATGAACCAGCAGGCCAGCGCCGACAGCGCGATGGCGACCGCCACCGCCGCGGCGGTGAGCATGGCGAGCCGGCTCCGGAGGGAGCGGCTGCGGAACCAGCCGGTGAGTCTCTTCACGCCGCTGTGCCGGTGGCTGACCGGAGGGCGTAGCCGACGCCGCGGACGGTCTGGATCAGGCGGGGCAGGCCGCCCTGTTCGGTCTTGCGGCGCAGGTACATCACGTACACGTCCAGCGAGTTGGACGAGGGCTCGAAGTCGAAGCCCCAGACCGCCTTGAGGATCTGCTCCCGCGTCAGCACCTGCCGCGGGTGCGAGAGGAACATCTCCAGCAGCATGAACTCGGTGCGGGTCAGCTCGATCGGCTTGCCCTCGCGGGTGACCTCGCGGGTGGCGGTGTTCATTCGCAGGTCGGCGAAGGCGAGCACCTCGGAGTCCTCGGCCTCGACCGCCGCGCGGGCGGCGGCCTCGCTGGCCAGCGCGGAGCGGCGGAGCAACGCCCGCACCCGGGCCAGCAGTTCGTCGAGTTCGAAGGGCTTGGCCAGGTAGTCGTCGGCGCCGACGTCGAGGCCGGTGACCCGGTCGCCGACCGCGTCGCGGGCGGTGAGCATCAGGACGGGGGCGGTGTCGCCCCGGGCCCGCATCCGGCGGACGGCGGTGAGGCCGTCCATCCGGGGCATCATGATGTCGAGCAGGACCAGGTCGGGGTGGTCGCGTTCGACGGCGTCCAGCGCCTCGAAGCCGTCGGTGGCGGTGGTGACCTCGTAGCCCTCGAAGGCGAGGCTGCTCTCCAGGGCGTCCCGCAGGGCGGGCTCGTCGTCGACCACGAGGAGTCGGGCCGTACTGCCCGGGGTCTCGACAGGGGTGCGGTCGTCGGCGGGGGGTGTCATCGGGGCGGGACCTTTCCTAGTCCGGTCGTCTTGTCATTGTCCAGCTCAGAGCCGCTGGCCGGCCTGCAACTTCGGCAGCACGTTCTTGATGTCGTTGATCGGGATGGCGAAGCCGAGGCCGACGCTGCCCGCGGTGCTGGATCCGGCGGTGGAGCTGGAGCCACTGGCCGAGTACATCGCGGAGTTGAGGCCGATCACCTGGCCGGCGGCGTTGATCAGCGGGCCGCCGGAGTTGCCGGGGTTGAGCGCGGCGTCGGTCTGCAGCGCCTTGTAGTTCGCGGTCTCGCCACCGGACGAGGCGGAGCCGCGCTGGCCGGGCAGGTTGGGGAAGCCGAAGCCGCCGTTGCCGCTGGTGGTGGACTCGTCGACCTGGACGGTGACCGGGCGGTCCTTGGCGCTGATGATGCCGGAGGTGACGGTGCCGGTCAGGCCCTCGGGGTTGCCGATGGCCACCACCGAGTCGCCGACCTGGACGCCGGCCGAGTCGCCGAGGGTGGCGGTGGGCAGTCCGCTGACGCCGTTGGCGGTGATCACGGCGACGTCCAGGGCGGCGTCGGTGCCGGTTATGGTGGCGGTCTTGGTGGAGCCGTCCTTGAAGGTGACGGTGAGCTGGCCGCCGCCGCTGACGGCGCCGGAGACGACGTGATAGTTCGTCAGGATCTGGCCGCCTGCGGTGAGCACCACGCCGGTGCCGGTCGAGGTGCCGGAGTTGGACTTGACGGTGATCTGGACGACGCTCGGCGAGACCGCCGAGTTGATCGCGGTGACGTCGGCGGTGCCGTCGGACTTCGAGGAGACCGGGCTGACCAGCGTGCTGGAGCTGGAGCCGCCGGGGCCGTCGGCGGCGGCGATCACGCCACCGGTGACGCCGCCGAGCAGCGCGGCCACCGTGGCCACCGCGGTGACCAGGGCCAGCCGGCCCTTGAGGAAGCTCTTACGGGCGTGGCTCGCGGGGGGCGTGGGTTCGGCCGGGGGAGCGGTGAAGTCCTCGGTGTACGGGCCGTGCGGGAGCACGGTGCCCTCGATCACGTGGGCGTTCGTCGGAACGGTCGGCGGCTCGATCGGCTGCGGCGGGGTCCAGCCCGGGTAGCCGTACGGACCCTGGTCTTCGGAGTTGCGGTGCTGGTCGCTCATGCATCCAACGTCCGCCCGGTTGATGAGAGCCGGATGAGAGCGCGGTCAGAGCCACCCGAGAAGCCCGTTGACTTCTCATAAAGCCTGGTCAGGCCTCGGAGGGGCCCCCGCAGCCGCAGGAACGGCGGATGACCAGCCGGGACGGGAACTTCCGGACCCGCTCGGTGTCCGACCCCGGCACCATCAGCGAGTCGTCCAGCACCAGGTCGACGGCGGCCCGGGCCATCGCGTCCCGGTCCGAGGCGACGGTGGTCAGTGGCGGGTCGGCCAGCGCGGCCTCGGGGATGTCGTCGAAGCCGGCCACCGCCAGGTCCTCCGGCACCCGCAGGCCGACCTCGCGGGCGGCCCGGAGCACGCCGATCGCCTGGTCGTCGGTGGAGCAGAAGATCGCCGGCGGGCGCTGCGGCGACCGCAGCAGGGCCACCGCGACCTCGTACGCGCCGTAGCGGTGGAACGGGGCGTCCACCAGGTTGGGCTCGACCGGCAGGCCGTGCGCGTCCATCGCGCGCTGCCAGCCCTCGACGTGGTCGATCACCGGGTCACCGGGGGCGGGCTGCTCGACCGGGCCGCCGAAGCAGACCACGTACGGGTGCCCGTGCACCTCGAGCAGGTGGCGGACGGCGGTCTCGGCGCCGCCCACGTCGTCGGTGACCACCGCGACGTCGTCGATCGCCTCGGGCCGGCGGTGCAGCAGCACCACCTTGGCGCCCTCCATCGCGGCGAACTCCTCGGCGGCCCGCTGGGACGGACCCTGGCTGACCAGGATCAGACCGGAGACCCGCATGCCGAGGAAGGCGCGGACGTAGTGCACCTCGCGGTCGTCCACGTAGTCGGAGTTGCCGATCAGGACCAGCTTGCCGCGCTCGGAGGCGGCCCGTTCGACCGCGTGCGCCATCTCGGCGAAGAATGGCTGCCGGGCGTCGGGCAGGACCATGCCGACCAGGTTGGTCCGCCGGGAGGCCATCGCCTGGGCGACGCTGTTCGGCCGGTAGCCGAGCTGCTCGATCGCCGCGAGCACCTTCTCCTTGGTCGCGGGCGCGACCGGGCGCGGCCCGTTGTTGATGACGTAGCTGACGACCGCGGTCGAGGTCCCAGCCAGTCGGGCTACATCGTCACGCGTCACCTTGGCCACAAGGGGAGTCTACGCGGGTGGCGCAAGGGGGGTGCGGGGGATGCCCGACCCGCCCCGGACAGGCCGGGGCGTAGTCGGACAAGCCGGTCACACCGGACGGTCCGTCAGAGCTCGCGGGCCGCAGCGGACCGCTGCTCCAGGCCCGGCCGCTCGCCCTTGTCCGGCTTCTCCGGGATGACGAAGCGGTAGCCGACGTTGCGGACGGTGCCGATCAGCTGCTCGTTCTCGACGCCGAGCTTCGCCCGCAGCCGCCGGACGTGCACGTCCACCGTCCGGGTGCCGCCGAAGTAGTCGTAGCCCCAGACCTCCTGGAGCAGCTGGGCCCGGGTGAAGACCCGGCCCGGGTGCTGGGCCAGGTACTTCAGCAGCTCGAACTCCTTGAAGGTCAGGTCGAGCACCCGCCCCTTGAGCTTGGCCGAGTAGGTGGCCTCGTCGACGACCAGGTCGCCGTTGCGGATCTCCATCGGGCTGTCGTCGGAGGTCACCTGGAGCCGGCCCATCGCCAGCCGCAGCCGGGCCTCGACCTCGGCCGGGCCCGCGGTGTCCAGCAGGACGTCGTCGATGCCCCACTCGGCGGTGACGGCGGCCAGGCCGCCCTCGGTGACCACCAGGATCAGCGGGCAGCCGATCCCGGTGGAACGGAGCAGCTGGCAGAGGCTGCGGATCTGCGGCAGGTCCCGTCGGCCGTCCACCAGGATGACGTCGGCGCTCGGGGTGTCGACCAGGGCGGAGCCCTCGGCCGGGGCCACCCTGACGGTGTGCAGCAGCAGGCCGAGGGCCGGCAGCACCTCCGCGGAAGGCTGCAGTGCGTTGGTGAGGAGGAGGAGAGAACTCATACCCGGTAGTCCCCTTTCCGGGTCGTCGCGGTCGCAGTCGTCCGGCCGGGGGGCCGGTGGGTGGCTGCGGGGAAGGTGGGGGAGCGGACGTCCGAGGGGTGAGATCCGACCGGTTCGTGAGTGCGCAGCACCAGCCGGGGCGTGCGTCCGAGGTCCCGCAACCCCTGACGTTCCGACTCAGTCCTGCTCATCCGCGAACCTTCCGGTCTGCATCCCGCTGCACTCCCGCCCGGCCGGGCTCCCGCACATCGTTGTGCGGCTCCGGCCGACCGGTCCTCGCCGACGGCGGTGCGGGTGGGGCACCGTCCCGGGAGGCCGTTCGTACCTGGCGTCCTGAAAGCACAAAAGGACCCGGGGGCGACTCTGCCCAGGTCCCTCACGCCACGAGAATAGCCGACCACTCCCCGCACGGGGAGGTCCTCGTACCGGGGGTTGGCCACATCGGGCCACTCCGGGCGTGACTCCCACCACGTCCGGACCGTTCACCGGGAGCCGGCGCGCGCTCGCGCGACCAGGGTCGTTACGGCATCCGGGGCCGGCCGGTCCATCATGGGAGCCGCACCGGCCGCACCGTACGTGTACACCTTTGGCGTGGGTGCCCCGGCAGCAGAGCCGGCGCACCGCACCGGGCGAGGACGACGAGGAGGGCTGCCATGGCAGCGAACACTTCCACCGCACGAGCGACGGCAGTCACCGGCGCCAGGGTGACCGGCACCATCCGGTACTGGGCCGCGGCCAAGGCCGCCGCAGGGCTCCCGGAGGAGCCGTACGAGGCCGCGACCCTCGGCGAGGCGCTCGCCGCGGTCCGGCTGCGCCACGCGGACAACCCCAAGCTGCTCCAGGTGCTCGCGCACTGCTCCTACCTGGTCGACGCCCAGCAGGTCGGCACCCGCGACCACACCACCGTCCCCCTCACCGAGGGCGGCACCATCGAGGCCCTCCCGCCCTTCGCCGGCGGCTGAGTTGCACTATCCAGGGGCTCGGGGAACTGCGACGCCGACCCTTGCAAGGTGATCCGTGCGTAGGTGGTCAGGCACTTTCGCATGTGACCCCGGCGCCAGACCTCCTCGCAGTTCCCCGAGCCCCTGGGTCTCACGTGGCTGAGCCAGATTGGAAAGTACAGATGGTCCTGACCGCCGCCCCCGCGAAGAGCGGTTCGCCGATCGTGGAGCCGGGCCCGCTGCCGGCGCTGCTCACCGGGGTGCTGTGCGCCCTGCTTGCGGTGGCCACCCTGGGCGGCCGGTACGGCCTGACGGCCGGGCTGATGGTGGCTCAGGGGCTGACCGCGGTGGGGTGGTTCAGGCTGCACGGGATGTGGCCCGCCCGGCAGGGGATCGCGGGGGTGGCGGTGGCGGGCTTCGCCGCCGACGTCGCGGTGCCGGCGGGCGGGACGGCCGGGCTCGCGGCGGCGTTGGGGGTCGGGCTGGTGGCGGTGCTGGTGTGGCAGACGTTCAGGCCGGCTGATCCGGCCGAGCGGTTCTACACGCTGACGGTGCTCGGTTCGGGCGTACTGCTGACCGGGCTGCTGGCGTCGGTGCTGCTCGCGGGGCACGTCCCGGCCGCGCTGCTGGCGGTGGCGGTCACCACGCTGGTGGCTGCGGCCCCGGTGCAGGGGGCGCTCGCGCCGGTCGCCGCGCTGCTGTTGGGTGCGGCCGCCGGGGTGATCGCGGGCGCTCCGCCGGTGGTGGCGGGGCTGGCGGCGGTCGGTGCGCTGGTCGGCCGACGGGTGGCCTCGTACGACTTCCCGTCCCGGTTCGTGCACTTCACGGCGGGTGTGGCGCTGCCGCTCGCGGTGGCCGCTCCGCTGGCCTGGATCGGGTCGTGGCTGCTCGGCTGACGTCCGCTCTGCGAGACGCACTGTCCAGCAATGCCCTCCCGGGGCCCGTCCGCCCGGATGCCGGATCGGCGCGGACCCGGTGCCACCACGGCGGGAAACCCCCAAATCTCAGTATGTGATGCGAATCGTCTCAGTATTCGACACGCTGATGACAGCGACCCGTCCGAGTCCCTAGCATCGTCGGCATGAAGCGACAGGCGGACCTCACGAAGCGGCGGGCGGTAGACCTGTGCCGCGTGGCCGCCTGCCTGTGTCGAATGCGCTGAACGGGCGGTTCTGACCGGTACGTCCGGCCCTGCCCACTCCCTGCCGATGGCTCTGACCAGGCAGCTTTATGCCTTGGACCGCCTCGGCGCCCCTGACTCCAGCTCGATCCTGGCCACCCCTGTGCTGTCTCGGTATTCGGACAGAATTCCGGGACGGCCGGTGCCGGGCACCTCGTACCCCCTTCCGCAGTACCGCCCCCGGATGGAGACACCACCATGAGCCGCAGTGACGTCCTGGTCGACGCCGACTGGGTCCAGGAGAACCTGGACAACCCGAAGGTCGTCGTCGTCGAGGTTGACGAGGACACCGCCGCGTACGAGCTGAACCACATCCGCAACGCCGTTCGGATCGACTGGAAGCAGGACCTCCAGGACCCGGTCCGCCGTGACTTCGTCGACCAGGCCGGCTTCGAGGCGCTGCTCTCGAAGAAGGGCATCGGCAACGACGACATCGTGGTGCTCTACGGCGGCAACAACAACTGGTTCGCCTCGTACGCCTACTGGTACTTCAAGCTCTACGGCCACGGTGACGTCCGCCTGCTCGACGGTGGCCGCAAGAAGTGGGAGCTGGACGCCCGCGAGCTGGTCGCCGAGGTGCCCGAGCGCGCCGCGACCGAGTACAAGGCGCAGGAGCAGGACAAGTCGATCCGCGCCTTCCGTGACGACGTGGTGAACGCGATCGGCACCCTCAACCTGGTCGACGTCCGGTCGCCCGACGAGTTCGCCGGCCGCCTGCTCGCCCCGGCCCACCTCCCGCAGGAGCAGTCGCAGCGTCCGGGCCACGTCCCGTCCGCCCGCAACATCCCGTGGGCGAAGAACGCCAACGACGACGGCACCTTCAAGTCGGACGAGGCGCTCAAGGAGCTCTACTCCGCCGAGGGCGTCGACCTGGCGAAGGACACCATCGCGTACTGCCGGATCGGCGAGCGCTCCGCGCTCACCTGGTTCGTGCTGCACGAGCTGCTCGGCCAGGAGAACGTCAAGAACTACGACGGTTCCTGGACCGAGTACGGCAGCCTGGTCGGCGTGCCGATCGCGCTCGGCGACAACTGAGCCTCGAACCGTAGGAAGAGGGAAGACATCATGTGCGGTGCGAAGGCCGGTGGCCCCGATCTGGCAGGAGTTGACGTGGCCAAGGAGACGATCATCCAGGGTTCGGTGACCCGCGACGGCGAGCCCGTCAACGGTTACGTCCGACTGCTGGACGAGGGCGGCGAGTTCACGGCCGAGGTGCCCACCTCGGCGACCGGGCAGTTCCGCTTCTTTGCCCGTCCGGGCAAGTGGACGCTGCGCGCGCTGGTCCCGGGCGCGACCGTGGACCGGGTCGTGGTCGCCTCCCAGGGCGCCCAGACCGAGGTCGCGATCGCGGTCTGACGACCCGACAGCTGCTTTTGACGTACGACCGAGGGCCCTCTGCCGCGCAGGGGGCCCTCGGTCGTACCGTGGAAGGGTGCAGCAGCGGCGGAGGCACCTCTACTACTTCGTCATGATGGGCGTCTGCCTGACGATGTTCGTCCTGGCCTGGGGAGTGGTGCGGTTCTTCTCGGTGGGCGCCGCGATCGGGATGTGCGTGGTCGCCATGGTGATCCCGCCGGTCGCCGCGATCTTCGCCAACAAGCGCGACCCCGAGGATGACTGGTGGGAGGACCCGCGCTGGGAGGACCCGGAGTGGGACGAGCCGGGGCACGACCGGGACCGCCCGGATCAGTAGACGAGCGCCTGCACGTCCTCGGCCATGATCTCCTGGACGAAGAGCTGGGCCCCGGCGATCCTGGCGCCCTCGATCAGGTCCTTCTCCTCGATGCCCCGGCGCACCGCGCACTGGGTGCAGACGGTGACCTGCCCGGCCGCCAGCACCGCCTCCAGCAGGTCCGGCAGCGGCGCGGCGTGCGGCAGCTCGAACTCGGCGGCGCGCCCGGGCAGCGCGAACCAGGTCGACTCGCCGGTCAGCCAGAGCGAGACCTCGACCCCGCTGGCGACCGCGACGGCGGCCACCGTGAAGGCCTGCGAGCAGCGCTCCGGCGCGTCGGCTCCGGCGGTGACCTTGATGACCAGCTTCTTCGGCATAGTGACACCCTATAGAGGACGTGGTGGGGCTCACCGAGACCGGCGCATACCGGGCCGATAGACTCAGCCAGTCCTGCTCTGTACCGCAACGCCGCAATGGGAGCGCCCCGTGTCCGGTCTGGAAATCGTCTTCACTGGTCTGCTCGTCCTGGTGGCCGTGCTGGTCACCTGGTTCGCCATCTTCGCCGTCATGAAGCTCTACCAGGGTCAGCGCTGACCCCGACTGCCGTACGGTTGACGCAGTCCCCCACCGACGACAGCGACCAGGAACATGATCGAGATCCCTTCTGACCTCCACAAGGACGTCGTCCCGCTGGCCTTCCTCCTCGGCACCTGGGAGGGCGCGGGCGTCTACGACTTCCCGGGCACCGAGAAGTGCAACTTCGGCCAGGAGATCGTGTTCCGGCACGACAGCCGCCCGTTCCTGGAGTTCCGCTCCCGCACCTGGGTGCTGGACAACGAGGGTGAGAAGGTCCGCCCGCTGGAGACCGAGCACTCGTTCTGGCGGATCACCAGCAACCAGCACGGCACCAGCGGCGAGCGCGAGATCGAGGTCTCCTCGGTCCGCGACGACGGCACCGTGGAGATCTGGTACGGCAAGCTGCACGACGGCAAGCCGCAGATCGACCTGGCCACCGACGCGGTCGCCCGGATCGAGGGCGCGGCCCCGTACAGCGGTGGCAAGCGGCTGTACGGCATGGTCGCCGAGGAGCTGCTCTGGGTCGGCGAGAAGTCCGCCCCCGAGGTGCCGCTGCGGCCGTACATGTCGGCGCAGCTCAAGAAGGTGCTGAACCCGGCGAGGCTGATCCAGGACATCGCGGACCTGCCGGACGACGGCATCGCCTTCTTCCGCTGAGCCAGTGGTGCAACGTAGGGGCCGGCCCGCGGGTCGGTCCCTACACTTGTCGCACGACCTAGAGCAGGGCAGGCGCACCGTGGCTGACACCGAGACCCCCTCCGACTGGAAGGCCGACCTGCGCGAGCGCGGGTACCGGCTCACCCCGCAGCGCCAGCTGGTGCTGGAGGCCGTGGACGCGCTGGACCACGCCACCCCGGACGAGCTGCTGCACGAGGTCAGGAAGACCGCCAGCGGGGTGAACATCTCCACCGTGTACCGGACCCTGGAGCTGCTGGAGGAGCTCGGGCTGGTCTCGCACGCGCACCTGGGCCACGGCGCCCCGACCTACCACCTGGCCGGGCGGCACACCCATCTGCACCTGGTCTGCCGGGACTGCGAGAGCGTCACCGAGACCGACACCGCGATCGCCGCGCCGCTGATCGACAGCCTGCGCGCGGAGCACGGCTTCGACACCGACCTCAAGCACTTCGCCATCTTCGGCCGCTGCGCCGACTGCACCGCGAAGCTCGCGGGGGAGCAGTCGTAAGCTTGCGGTCATGAAGAGTCCGTTGCTTGCCCTGCCCGGTGCCGTCCCCGCCGAAGGAGCCGACGAAGGGGTGGCCGCGCACTACGGCGGTCTCTTCCCCGAGCAGCGCGAACTGGCCGCCGGGCGCGGCTTCGTGGACCTCTCGCACCGGGGTGTGCTGACCGTCACCGGCGCTGACCGGCTGTCCTGGCTGCACCTGCTGCTCACCCAGCACGTCAGCGCGCTGCCGCCGCAGCAGGCCACCGACGCGCTGGTGCTCTCCCCGAACGGGCACGTCGAGCACGCGCTCTACCTGGTGGACGACGGCGAGACCACCTGGGCGCACGTCGAGCCGGGTACCCAGGCGGCGCTGATCGCGTACCTGGAGAGCATGAAGTTCTTCTACCGGGTGGAGGTCGCCGACGCGACCGCCGACTACGCCGTGGTGTACCTGCCGGCCGGTTCCGAGGTCTCCGCCGAGGGCGCCGCCGCGGTCCGTGAACTCCCGTACGGGCGGGACCTGTTCGTGCCGCGCGCGGAGCTGGCCGGGCTGACCGCGGGCTACGGCCCGGCGGCCGGGATGTGGGCGTACGAGGCGCTGCGGATCGAGGGGCACCGGCCCCGGCTGGGCTTCGAGACCGACCACCGGACCATCCCGCACGAGGTGGACTGGCTGTCCACCGCCGTGCACCTGCAGAAGGGCTGCTACCGGGGCCAGGAGACGGTGGCCCGGGTGCACAACCTGGGGAAGCCGCCGCGCCGGCTGGTGCTGCTCAACCTGGACGGCATGGAGGAGAAGCTCCCGGCGCACGGCGCCGAGGTGCTCCGGCCGGGCCAGGACCGCCCGGTGGGCTTCGTGACCTCCTCGGCCCGGCACCACGAGCTGGGACCGATCGCGCTGGCCCTGGTGAAGCGGAACACGCCGGTGGACGAGGTGCTGCTGGCCGACGGCGTGCCGGGCAGCCAGGACGTCATCGTCCCCGCCTGACCTAGAGCTCCAGCAGGACGGTGAACGGGCCGTCGTTGACCAGCGACACCTTCATGTCGGCGCCGAACCGGCCGGTCTCCACCTTGGCGCCGAGCGCCCGGAGTTCGGCCACCACGGCGTCCACCAGCGGCTCGGCCAGCGGGCCGGGGGCGGCGGCGTTCCAGGTGGGGCGGCGGCCCTTGCGGGCGTCGCCGTAGAGCGTGAACTGACTGATCACCAGCAGCGGGGCGTTCAGGTCCGAGCAGGACAGCTCGCCGCTTCGATCGTCGGGGGTGCCGCCGTCGAAGAGCCGTACCGACCAGAGCTTGCGGGCGAGTTGGGCCGCCTTCTCCGGGGTGTCCTCGTGGGTCACCCCGACCAGTACGCAGAGCCCGGGGCCCTCGATCGCGCCGACCGTCTCGCCGTCCACCGTCACGGCCGCCTCGGCGACCCGCTGTACCACTGCTCGCATGGGCCTCATTGTGCCGGAGCGGTACGGCCGTTCCGCAGGCGCGTGGCAGGGGCGCGCGCGCCGGGGGCGCGTTCTGCGCGCCGTCGGACGGGTGGTGCGGCCTGCGGATTGTTCCGGTCGTATCAGCCACCCCCCTTCGCCAGGGGGCCGTTCGGGTGCACGGGCGGTGCACCGGCCGGTCCCGGATGGCACGCTGTGGGCGACGCGTGGACGAGCAGCCACGTGGGGGTTCGGAGTTCCGGGGTCGCTCGCACGGGTGGAGTCGCTGCCCTTCGGGAACCCCCGGCGCCGGGCGGGCGTGCACCAGACAGGGGCGCCCGGCGGCGGAGAGTCAGTGGGGGATTCAGTGACCGGTACAGCGGCAGGTGGTTGGTTGATGGACGCGAGCAGCACGGCCCACGAGCGGGAGTACGGCCTCACCGGCCTCGGGCTGGAGCAGCTCCGGCTGCTCCGCCGGGACGCACAGGACCAGGAGGCCGACCTCTCGTACCTGCGCCGGCTGCTGCACGGGCGGCTGGACATCCTGCGGGCCGAGCTGGCCCGCCGGCGGTCCACCGGGTCCGCCGAGCCCGGGGCCGACGGGCTGTCGGACGCCCTGCTCGACCAGCTCCCGGCGATCCTGGCGGACACCCCGTCACCGGTCCGCCGCCCGGCCCGCCACCTGCGGCTCGGCCCGCCGCGCGGGGAGCGCTACCAGCGGGAGGCGGACGCCCTGATGGGCGACGTCCAACTGGCCGATCTGGAGGCCCACCAGACCGTCGAACTGGTGGCCGCCGTCGAGCGCCTGACGGTGCACGAGCGGGAGGTCTCCGGGCGGCGGCAGGCGCTCCAGCGGCGGGCGGACGACTGCAGCGCGGAGATCACCCGCCGCTACCGCGAGGGCGAGGCCAGGGTGGACGACCTGCTCGCCGGCGGGTGAGCGTGCGGGAGCCGCCCGGCTGGGGCACGGTGGACCGGGGACGCATCGATGGGAGCAGAGCCATGAGCGAACACGTGTACCGGGTCACCGAGATCGTCGGTTCCTCGACCGAGGGGGTGGACGCGGCGATCCGGAACGGGGTCGGCCGGGCCTCGCGGACGCTGCGCAATCTCGACTGGTTCGAGGTGACGCAGATCAGGGGGCACATCGCGGACGGCGGGGTCGCGCACTTCCAGGTGGGGCTGAAGGTCGGCTTCCGGCTGGACGACGAGGACTGAGCAGGACCCCGGCACGGGCACTCAGCGGGCGGGCAGGACCAGCGGAGTGCCCGTGCCGGGGTGCGGGAAGACCTCGACCGGGTGCCCGTAGACCTCGGTCAGCAGCGGGGCGTTCAGCACCTCGGCGACCGGCCCGTCCGCCACCGCGCGGCCGGCCGCGAGCAGCACCACGCGGTCGGCGTACGCGGCGGCCAGCGACAGGTCGTGCAGCACCACCACGACGGCGTCGCCCGCCCCGGCGCGGTCCCTGGCCACCCGCAGCACGAGCTCCTGGTGGCGCAGGTCGAGGGCGGCGGTGGGCTCGTCGAGCAGCAGCAGGGCGGCCCGCTGGGCGAGTACCCGGGCCAGTGCGATCCTGGCCCGCTCGCCGCCGGAGAGCGCGGTGAACGGGCGGTCCACGAAGGCGGCGGACTCGGTGGCGGCCAGTGCGGCGGCCACCGCCGCGTCGTCCTCGGCCTCGGCCGCCGTCCCGGCCCAGGGCGCGCGGCCCATCCGGACCACCTCTCCGGCGGGGAACGGGAAGGAGAGCGCGGCGGCCTGCGGCAGCAGGGACCGGTGCAGGGCGAGTTCGGCCGGGCGGTAGCCGGTCAGCGGTCGGCCGTTCAGGGTGACCGTGCCGGCGGTCGGCGGGACGTCCCCGGCGAGTACGGAGAGCAGGGTGGACTTGCCGGCCCCGTTCGGCCCGAGCAGCGCGAGCACCTCCCCGGCCCGGACCACCAGGTCGACGCCGCCCAGCAGTTCGCGTCCGCCGACGGTCAGCCGGAGGCCGGTGGCGGTCAGCAGTTCGGCGCCCGGGAGCGGACGCTCGGGCACCTGGCGGCGTCGCTTCACGCCCAACCCCCTTGCTTGGTACGGGTCCGGCGGAGCAGCCAGAAGAAGAACGGGCTGCCGATCAGGGCGGTCAGCACCCCGAGCGGCAGTTCGGCGGGCTGGGCCAGGGTGCGGGCGGCCAGGTCGCCGAGCACCAGCACCAGCGCGCCGGCCAGCGCGCTGCCGGGCAGCAGGAAGCGGTGGCCCGGCCCCGCCAGCATCCGCAGCAGGTGCGGGACGACCAGGCCGACGAAGCCGATGATGCCGCTGACCGAGACGGCGGCGGCGGTCAGCAGGGCGACCACGGTGATCAGCACCAGCCGCATCCGCTCGACGTCCACGCCGAGGTGCCTGGCCGGGCGTTCGCCGAGCGCCAGCAG
The DNA here is from genome assembly GCF_014203705.1 of Kitasatospora gansuensis. Taxonomy (NCBI): domain Bacteria; kingdom Bacillati; phylum Actinomycetota; class Actinomycetes; order Kitasatosporales; family Streptomycetaceae; genus Kitasatospora; species Kitasatospora gansuensis. The sequence continues at coordinate 3,552,856 of NZ_JACHJR010000001.1, read as the reverse complement.
GTCCAACTTCCGGGCGTGGAACGGCGCGACGGCCAGACCGAGCAGCGCGAACGGCAGGATCGCGAGCACCTTGCCCCAGGTCGCCTGGGCGAGCGAGCCGAGCTGCCAGAAGGTCACCTGGCTGATCGCGGCGCTGTCGGCGGTGAACAGGAAGAGGCCGATCAGCGCGCCGCAGAAGGCGTTCACCGCGACGCCGGTGAGCACCAGGGTGACCACCTCGGTCCGGCCGCCGGAGCGGGACATCGCGTACACCGCGAAGACCGTCAACAGGCCGGTGCCGAAAGCGAAGACGGTGACCGTCCAGCTGCCCAGGGCGTCCAGGCCGAGCACGATGCAGGCGACCGCGCCGACCGCGCCGCCGGAGGACACCCCGATCACGCCGGGCTCGGCCAGCGGATTGCCGAAGACGCCCTGCATCAGGGCTCCGGCGCAGCCGAGCGAGCCGCCGACCAGCAGGGCCAGCACCACCCGGGGGAAGCGGACGTTCCAGAGCACCGACTCGGGGACCCGGTCGAGCGGGTGGCCGCCGAGCCCGAGCCGGTGGGTGACCGAGGCGAGCAGGTCGCCGAGCGGGATGCGGTACGCGCCGACCCCGGCCGCCAGCAGGGCGGCGACCAGCAGGGCGAGTGCGAGACCGGCGGTGAGCAGGGTGGTGCGGGCGAGGCGGCGGCGGGTCAACGGGAGGGCGGTGGCGGTCACTTGGCGGCCCCGTAGAGCTGCTCGGAGATCGACCTGAGCACCTCGGGGGTGCGCGGGCCGTAGCTGAGCAGGACGCCGTCCGGCACCGAGACCACCCGGCGGTCGAGGCCGGCCGGGGTCTGCGCGACGCCGGGGAGCTTGAGCAGCCCGTCGATGCCGCCGACCGACTCCAGGCCCTTGCTCATCACCAGCAGAGCGTCGGGGGCGGCCTTGACCAGGGCCTCGCTGGTGAGCGGGGTGAAGTCGCCGGTCAGGCCGGAGGCGGTGCCCGCGTCCACGCCGCCGACCGCGTCGATCAGCGAGCCCGCGCCGGAGTCGGCGCCGCCGAGCAGGAAGACCGAGGCACTGCCGCGCAGGTAGAGGAAGGCGACCTTGGGCCTGCCGCCGGTGGGCCGGGCGGCGGCCTGCACCTCCCTGGTGCGGGCGGCGGTCCGTTCGGTCAACTGCCGTCCGGCGTCCGGGACTCCGAGGGCGGCGGCCACCTTGGCGATCCGGCTGTCGAGGTCGGTGAGCCGCTTGGCGTCGTCCAGCACGACCAGCGGCACGCCGGCGGCGCGGATCTGCGCGATCGCCTCGGCCGGGCCGGTGGAGCGGTCGGCCAGGACCACGGTCGGGTGCAGCGAGAGCACGCCCTCGGCGGAGACGTCGTGCGCCTGGGTGATCACGGGCAGCGCGGCGGCCTGTTCGAAGGTGGTGGAGACGTCCCGGGCCACCACCCGGTCGCCGAGGCCGAGGCTGAACACCAGCTCGGCCAGGCTGCCGCTGAGCGGGATGATCCGGTCGGCGCCGGCCACCGTGACCTGGCGGCCGTCGGCCGAGCTGACGGTGGCGGGCAGTACGGGAGCGGTGGCAGCCAGCGGCTCGACCCGGTCGGGTGCGGCCGGGGCCTTCGCCGCCCCGGTGCCGGCCCCGGTGCCGGCCGCGTTGCCGCCGCAGGCGGCGACGGTGGCCAGCAGCAGGGCGAGGCCCAGCGCACGGGCGCGGTTTCGGATGGTCCCCGTCAACTGCTGCTCCTTGGCTGGGCGCTGGCACGTCCGGATCGTGAAGCGGGTGTGGATCCGGGGTGACTCTTGACGCATATATTAGGTTAGCCTTACCTGAGTAACGCAAGGGGGGTTCCTTTTGGGCCTGCCCCGCCCCACGCTGCCGAGGAGCGCTTCGCCATGCCCGTTTCGCGACGTCTGCGCCGCCTCGCCGCCACCTTGGTCGCGGCGATCGCGGCACTGCTGCTGGTCGCGCTGCCGAGCGTCCCGGCGCTGGCGGCACCTGGCACGGTCTCCGGCGGACGGCTCGACTGGGGGCTGAAGCAGTCCTTCCTGACGTACGTCACCGGCCCGATCGCCAAAGGCAGTTGGGGTCTGACCGGCGGAGCCGCCACGGTCGGCGGCAACACCTTCCGGTTCCACTCCGCGACCGGGACGTACGACCCGGAGAGCGGTGCGCTGACGGCCGCCTTCTCCGGCGGAGTGACCTTCAAGGGGCATGAGGCCAACGGAAGTTACGGCCTGGACCTGAAGCTCAGCCGGTTCACCCTGAAGGCCGGTGGCAGCGGCGCGGGGCTGTACGCCGACGTCAGCAGCAAGGCCAAGGACACCGGGGTGGTGACCAACGCCACCCAGGCCAAGCTGGTCGACCTCGGCCTGGACGGGCTCGACCTGCGCGGCCGGTCCGGGACGCTGACGCTCTCCAACGTGCCCACGGTGATGACCAGTTCGGGTGCGGTGGCGTTCGGCAACTTCTACCCCGCCGGCACCGCGCTCGACCCGCTGACCGTCTCGGTGGACCTCAAGGCTGCTGCCGCTCCCACCACGGCCGCCCCGCCCGCCACCGCGCCGACCACGACGCCCCCTCCGGTCGCCGCCGACACCCCGTCAGCTCCGCCCGCCGTGAGCCGGACCGAGTTCGCCAAGGGCGCGCTCGACTGGGGTGTCCGCCGGACCTTCCGGGACTACGTCACCGGCACCATCGCCAGGGGCGACTGGCAGCTCGCCGACGGCGCCGCCGACGGTGGAGCGTTCTTCCGCTGGACCCCTGCCAAGGGCAGCTACGACCCGGCCACCGGAGCACTGACCGCTGCCTTCACCGGCGCCGTCCGGTTCCGCGGCCTGCAGACCGGCGACGCGTACGGGCTCGACCTCAGCCTGACCAACCCTGCGGTGCAGGTGGCCGGAGGCAAGGGCACGCTGCTGGCTGACGTCACCGGGAAGACCACCGGCGGTGCCGCTCAGCAGATCCAGGCCGTCCCGCTCGGCAGCTTCGACGCGGCCGCGCTCAAGCCCGAGGGCGGGCTGCTCAAGGCCACCGAACTGCCGCTGCTGCTCACCGAGGACGGCGCCAGGGCCTTCGGCGGCCTCTACCCGGCGGGCACCGCGATGGACCCGCTGAGTTTCGCCGTCGCGCTCGACCCGGCCGCGGCCCTCCCCCCGCTGCCGGACCTCGGCAGCACCCGGACCGCCACCCCCGCCGCCCCGGTGGCCCCCGCACCGGTCGCGGCGGTCGGCGGCCGGGGCTCCTCGCCCTGGCCGTGGATCGCCGTCGGCGGCGGGGTGCTGGCAGCCGGTACGGCCGTCGCCGTTACCCGGCTGGTCCGGCGCCGCCGGATCGTCTGAACTCTCTCCCCCGCCGCCGTCCCTGAAGGAGTACCAGCACCATGCCCGTCACCACCAAGAGCGCCCGCCGCAACCGCACCCCCCTGCCGGCCCTGGCCGCCGTCGCGGTCGGGCTCGGCCTGACCGCCGTCGGGATGCCCGGAGTGGCTTTCGGCGCCGGGCCCGCCACGGTGGTCTACGACCAGGGCTCGCTGGACTGGGGCGTCAAGGAGTCCTTCCGCAAGTACCTGGAGGGCCCCGCTTCCCAGGGCGGGAAGATCGAGCTGACCGGCGGCACCACCCGCAACGCCGACGGCAGCTTCCACCTGGCCGGCACCGGCGCGTACGACGGCACGGCCCACACGATCAGCGGCGCCTTCACCGGCGGACTGCACTTCACCGGCCACCAGGGCCAGTTGGACATCGCGCTGACCGACTTCAAGCTGACCACCTCCGGCAGCACCGGCACCATCACGGTGGACGCGGTCACCGCCGAGACCACCGAGGACCCGGCCACCAAGGCGAAGAGCACCAAGCTGGTCGAGCGCGCGGACGTCCCGCTGGTGACCTTTGCGGTCGGCCGCGACACCACCACCGGGGTGGCCACGCCGACCGTGCTGACCGAGGACGGCGCCAAGGCATTCGGCGGCTTCTACCAGGCCGGTGCGGCGATGGACCCGGTCAAGCTGGTGCTCACCAAGTCGACGCCGACCGCGTCGGCGTCTGCGTCCGCGTCGGCGTCGGCGTCGGCCAGCGCTTCCGCTTCAGCCTCGGCTTCTGCATCTGCACCTGCGTCGGCCAGTGCCTCGGCCTCTGCGTCGCCTTCGCCGTCGGCCACCCCCTCCACCCCGGCGCCCACCGAACTGCCCATCCTGGACGGTGCGTTGAACTGGGGCGTGAAGGAGTCTTTCCGCAAGTACCTGGCCTCCCCGGCGGCGGCCGGCAAGGTGGAGTTCGGCGGCGGCGCGGCCGACTACCGGTTCGGTGGCGGCAGCGGTGCGTACAACCTGAAGACCCACGCCGTCACGGCCGGGTTCGACGGTTCGGTGCGCTTCCTGGCGCACCCGAAGGGCGGTGGCTACGAGCTCGACCTGACCTTCGCCGAGCTGGGCGTCCAGGTCGAGCGGGCCGGGGCGTTCCTCACCGCCGACGTGACGTCCAAGGCGCTGGACGGCAAGGTCAGCGAGCTGAAGGGCGCGAAGATCGCCTCGCTCGACGTCTCGAAGGCGAGCTTCGCCCCGGTCAACGGCGTGGTGACGCTCGATCGGCTCCCGGCCACCCTGACCGAGCAGGGGGCCACCGCCTTCGGCGGCTTCTACCAGGCGGGTGCCGTGCTGGACCCGGTCACCGCCACGCTGGCCTTCGAGAAGGGCGCCACGCTGCCCACCGCCGCGCCGACCACCGGCTCCCCGGCTGCGACCACCCCGGCGCTCGGCGGCAGTACCGGCACCACCGGCGGCGCAGTGCTGACCAGCGGCGGATCCTCGGTCACCGCAGGCGAGTTGGCCTCCACCGGGATGGACACCCCGGTCGTCCCGCTGCTGGCCACCGCCGCCGGTCTGCTGCTGCTCGGCGGCGGCACCACGGTGCTGCTGCGCCGCCGCACGGTCAAGTAGGCGGACCACGCCGTTGCCCCCTGGTGGAGTTGGCCAACTCCACCAGGGGGCAACGGCGTTGCTGTGCTCAGGCGCTGAGCGGGTACCGCAGGTCCAGGTCGGCGAAGATCGCGCCGTTCAGGGTGAACGCCCGCTTGGTCTCCTCGGTCACCCGGCGGCGTTCCACCTCGTCCAGCGCCTCGCCGGCCGTGTCCAGCTTGGCCCGGTAGTCGCGCTTGAAGGAGGCAGGGTTCTCGACCCGCTCGAAGACGTAGAAGTACACCCCGGCACCCTTCTTCTCGAAGCCCCAGGTCTTCTCGGCTATGCCCCGGATGATCTGACCGCCCGACAGGTCGCCCAGGTAGCGGGTGTAGTGGTGGGCCAGGTACCCGGCCGGCCAGGTGTCGATCAGCTGCTCCAGCCGGGCCACGTACGCGGCGGTGGCGGGCGAGGCGGTCAGCCCGTCCTGCCAGTCGGCGCCGCGCAGGTGCAGCAGGTCGGCCTCCAGTGCGGCGGTGCGGAACAGCGCCGGGTCGATGAAGGGACCGATGACCGGGTGCTCGGCGAGCTCGGCGGCCCGCCCCTCCAAGGCCCGGTAGACGAACCAGAGTTGGCCCGAGAGCTCCGCGTAGGCCTCCACGCCCAGCCGCCCGTTCAGCAGGTGCCCCATGAACGAGGAGGATTCGGCGGCCTCGTGCTCGGCGGCGCTGGCGGTGCGCAGCACGGTGGAGAACGGGGTGGGCTCAGGGCTGGTCATGCGGACCTCCGATGGGGGCGGGCTCTGGCCCCGATTCTTATGGTTAGCCTTACCTAAGTCAATGTCATGCCGACATGGTGTCGGTAAACCTGTCGACACCATTCTCCCCAAACCAGGGTCAAGTCGCGCTAAGCGGACAGAAAACGGCCGGGGCGAGCATCTCTGCTCGCCCCGGCCGGGGTGGCCCGCAGGGCCGTTGGCGGTGCCGGGCTCAGTGGCCGGCGTCCGCGAGGCGCTTGATCGAGGCCGTGATCTCGGCCTCGGCCTCGGCGCGGCCGACCCAGTCGGCGCCCTCGACGGACTTGCCGGGCTCCAGGTCCTTGTAGACCTCGAAGAAGTGCTGGATCTCCAGGCGGTCGAACTCCGACACGTGCTGGATGTCCTGCAGGTGCTCCCAGCGCGGGTCCGTCGCCGGGACGCAGAGCAGCTTGTCGTCGCCGCCGGCCTCGTCCGTCATCTTGAACATACCGATGGCGCGGCACTTGATCAGGCAGCCGGGGAAGGTCGGCTCCTCCAGGATGACCAGCGCGTCCAGCGGGTCGCCGTCGTCCGCGAGGGTGCCCTCGACGTAGCCGTAGTCGGCCGGGTAGCGGGTCGAGGTGAAGAGCATCCGGTCCAGACGGAGGCGACCGGTCTCATGGTCGACCTCGTACTTGTTCCGCGAGCCCTTCGGAATCTCGATCAGGACGTCGAACTCCAACGGTTCCTCCAAGGTAGGGACTGACAGAATCCAAGTGTCTCCTACGGGAGGGTGTGCTCAGGAAAGGGGCCGGTCGGTGCAGCGAGGTGCAGGGGTGGGGCGTGGCCGCAGAGTGGCGGTCGCCGGGGTGCTCGGGGTGGCACTGACGGCGGCCGTGCTGAGCCCGGCGTGGGCCGAGCCCAGCCCGGGCAAGAGCGGCAGCGGTACGCCGCAGCCGCCAACCGCCGCCGGACGCAAGGCGGTTGCCACCGGCGGGGCCGTGCTCGCGGCCAGTACGACCGGGGCGGAGGGGATGCCGACCGGCGCCGGACTCCAGCGTGACCTGGCCGCCGTGCTCCAGGACAAGGCGCTCGGCACCCTGAGCTTCGCCGTCACCGACGGTGCCACCGGGCAGCTGCTGTACGGCGCGGGCGAGAACAACCCGGCCACCCCGGCCTCCACCACCAAGCTGCTCACCGCGCTGGCCGCGCTCGAACTGATCCCCGGCGACTCCCGGCTGACCACCAAGGTGGTCAAGGGCGCCGCACCGGACGAGATCGTCCTGGTCGGCGGCGGCGACCCGACCCTCTCCACCCTCCCGGCCGACCAGGTCAAGGTCGGCGGCCTGCCGGTGGACGCCGAGACCGCCCCCGCCACCGTGGCCGACCTGGCCAAGCGCACCGCGGCCGCCCTCAAGTCCGCCGGGGTGGCCTCGGTCAAGCTCGGCTACGACACCGCGATGTACACCGGCCCGCTCAACCACCCGCAGCACGACGCGATGAACATCGCCACCGTCACCCCGCTGATGGTCAACGAGGGCCGGATCGACCCGAAGTCCACCGACGAGGGCCCGGCCCGGGTCTTCGACCCGGCCGGCCAGGCCGCCGAAGCCTTCGCCGCGGCGCTCGGCGCCGAGGGCGTGGCCGTCCAGGGCAAGCCCAAGGCCGGTACGGCCGCCGCGGGGGCCCAGCAGCTGGCCGCCGTCGAGTCGCCCACCGTCGCCCGCCTGATCGAACGTCTGCTCACCACCTCGGACAACACCCTCAGCGAGGCGATGGCCCGTCAGGTCGCGATCGCCGCCCAGCAGCCGGTGAGCTTCGACGGCGCCTCCGCCGCCACCCGGCAGACCCTGGAGAAGCTCGGCGTACCGATGGCGGGCGTGGTCCTGCACGACGGCAGCGGCCTGCACACCGGCAACCAGATCTCGCCGCTGGTGCTCTCCAAGGTGCTCGCGCTCGCCGCCTCGCCCGAACACCCCCGGCTGCGGCCGGTGCTCACCGGCCTGCCGATCGCCGGGTTCACCGGGACGCTGCTCGGCCGGTTCGGCGCCGCGACCCGGGCGCAGAACGGGATCGGCATCGTCCGCGCCAAGACCGGCACACTGGCCGGCAGCGGCATCTACACCCTGGCCGGCACCGTGCTCGACGCCGAGGGGCGGGCGCTCGCCTTCGCCCTGATGATCCGCACCACCGCAGCTCCGGACGCGGCCCGGGCGGCCGTCGACCGGGTCGTGGGGCAACTCGCCAACTGCGGGTGCCACTAGGCAGGCGCTCCAGGACTACGGTCAGGGGCTCGGGGAACGGCGACGCCGACCTCGTGCAAGGTGATCCGTGCGTAGCTGGTCAGGCACGTTCGCAGTGACCCCGGCGCCAGACCTCCTCGCAGTTCCCCGAGCCCCTGACCGTAGATGCCTGAGCCCGTGCCTGAGCGCCCCGCGGTCCCGTACGGTGAAGGCATGACGAGCGCGAGCGGCGGGGCTGGGATGGTCGACTGGGATCTCGCGGTCGCGACGGCGACCCGGCTGGCCCGGTCGGGGCCTGAGGTGAGCCGGGGTGAGGCGCGGGCGGTGGTCTCGGAGTTGCGGCGGCACGCGCTGGAGGCGGAGGAGCACGTCCGGGCCTTCACCCGGATGGGATCGAGCAGTCTGCTGACGCTGGACGCCACCCCGGTGCTGGTGGTGGACCGTCCGGGCTGGATCAGGGCGAACGTGGCGGGCTTCCGGACCATCGTCCGGCCGCTGGTGGAGAAGCTGCAGTCGCGCCGCTCGGACTCGCCCGGTGCGGCCGCGCTGGGTGCGCTCGGCGAGAAGGCCACCGGGGTCGAGGTGGGTGCGGTGCTGGCGTTCCTGTCGGGGAAGGTGCTCGGTCAGTACGAGACCTTCGCCCCGGCCGAGTTCCCCGGTGCGCTGCCGGCGGCGCCGGACACTCCGGCGGGCATCCTGGACACGCCGCGGCGGGCGCTCCCGCCGCTGACCCCGGGGCGCCTGCTGCTGGTGGCGCCGAACATCGTCCAGGTCGAGCGCGAGCTCGACGTGCACCCGCACGACTTCCGGCTCTGGGTCTGTCTGCACGAGGAGACCCACCGGACCCAGTTCACCGCGGTGCCGTGGCTGCGCGACCACATCCAGTCCGAGGTGCAGTCCTTCCTGGCGCAGACCGACATCGATCCGGCGGCGATGCTGGACCGGGCCAGGGACCTGCTGGCCGGGCGGGGTGAGGAGCGCCGGGGCACCCTGCTGGAGGCGGTCCAGTCCCCGCAGCAGCGGGAGACGCTGAACCGGCTGACCGCGGTGATGTCCCTGCTGGAGGGGCATGCCGACGTGGTGATGGACGGGGTCGGGCCTGCCGTGGTGCCGAGCGTGGCGGAGATCCGGGAGAAGTTCCAGCGGCGCCGGGCCGGCGGTGCGGGCCGGCTGGACCTGGTGATCCGGCGGCTGCTCGGGATGGACGCCAAGCTGCGCCAGTACCAGGACGGCGCGGTCTTCGTCCGGGGCGTGGTGGACCGGGTCGGGATGGACGGCTTCAACCGGGTCTGGACCTCGCCGAACACGCTGCCCACCCGCGAGGAGATCCACAACCCGGGCGCCTGGGTGGCCCGGGTGGCGCCCTGAGCGACCCACTCGTCCGCACGTTCGCGCCGGTTGACCCGTTGGCTGCGGATGAACGTTTCTTCATTCACTCGTACGTGGGACGGTGGTCGTACCGGTGGCGCGGGTGGCGTAGCCGGTGCCCGGATTCTGCGACCATCTGGGAGCACCCGGTGACCGTGCGCTGACGCCGCGTCACCATCCGCTCCGCCTCTCCGCCAAGGAGTGCTTACCCGTGGGACCACACCCCGCTGTCGCGGCGATACGCCTCGCCGTCCGCCGTACCCTCGCCGAACTCGCCGCCGACCTGGGCGAGACCACCCCCGCCGCCCGGGCACCCCGCAGCCGGCCTTCCGAGCTGGCCCTGAGCGGCGCCGCCGGTGCCGCCGGTGCCACCACCCTGATCGGCAACGCCCGCCGACACCCGTCAGGACTGCCCCGTACGCCCGCCGCCCCCGGCTCCCCGCTGGTGCTGGTCGCGGTCAGCGGTGGTGCCGACTCGATGGCGCTGGCCATCGCGACCGCCTTCGAGGCACCCAAGCTCGGCCTGCGGGTCGGTGCGGTGACGGTGGATCACGGACTCCAGGCCGGTTCGGCCGAGCGGGCCCAGCAGGTGGCCGAGCGGCTGCGCGAGCTGGGCCTGGACCCGGTCGAGGCGGTCCCGGTGCTGGTGGGCCGTCAGGGCGGCCCGGAGAACGCCGCCCGGGAGGCCAGGTACGCCGCGCTGGACGAGGCCGCCGACCGGCTCGGCGCGGAGGCCGTGCTGCTCGGCCACACCCGGGATGACCAGGCGGAGACCGTGCTGCTCGGCCTGGCCCGCGGCTCCGGCGCCCGCTCGCTGGCCGGGATGCCCGCGCAGAAGGGCCGCTACCGCCGTCCGCTGCTGGAGCTGGACCGGGCCGCCACCCGGCAGGCCTGCACCGCCCAGTCGATCCCGGTCTGGGACGACCCGCACAACAGTGATCCCGCCTACACCCGCTCCCGGGTCCGGCACGAGGTGCTGCCGGTGCTGGAGAAGCACCTCGGCGCCGGCGTGGTCGAGGCGCTGGCCAGGACCGCCCGGCTGTTCCGGGACGACGCCGACGCGCTGGACCAGTGGGCCGCGCTGGCCGAGCGCGACCTCCGGACGGCCGAAGGGGCGTTGGACGTCCCGAAGCTGGCCGAACTGCCCTCCGCCGTCCGCCGCCGACTGCTCCGCCGGGCCGCGCTCCGGGCGGGCTGCCCGGCCGGGGACCTGTTCGCCCGTCACCTCGAAACCGTGGACCTGCTGGTGACCGGCTGGCGCGGCCAGGGGCCGTTGCACCTACCCGGTGGCGTGGAGGTCACCCGTAGGTGTGGCACGCTGGTGTTTCGGCGACAGAGCGACTGACAAGTGAACACCTGGTCGCAGGGCCGCCGCCGACACAGGACCCCGAACGTTTGAGGACGTATCCCCGGTGGATCACAACGACATGGGCGCCGACCTGGCGAAGGTGCTCATCAGCAAGGACGAGATCGACGCCAAGCTGCTGGAGCTGGCCGAGCGGATCGACCGGGACTACGCCGGGCGGGATCTGCTGATCGTCGGCGTGCTCAAGGGCGCCGTGATGGTGATGGCCGACCTGGCCCGCGCGCTGCACTCGCAGGTGACGATGGACTGGATGGCGGTCTCCTCCTACGGGATGGGCACCAAGTCCTCCGGCGTGGTCCGGATCCTGAAGGACCTCGACACCGACATCGCCGGCCGCGACGTGCTGATCGTCGAGGACATCATCGACTCCGGCCTGACGCTGTCCTGGCTGCTGGGCAACCTGGGCTCGCGCGGCCCGGCCTCGCTGAAGGTCTGCACCCTGCTCCGCAAGCCCGACGCGGCGAAGGTCGAGATCGACGTCGCGTACGTCGGGTTCGACATCCCGAACGAGTTCGTGGTCGGCTACGGCCTGGACTACGCCGAGAAGCTCCGCAACCTGCCGTTCATCGGCACGCTGGCCCCGCACGTCTACGGGGGCTGACGGACCGTCGGACAACAGCTGCCCCAATCGGGCGACGGGCGGGAACGGTGCGATGTTCCCGCCCGTTGTGCCGGGGTAGGAAAATACGTCGTAGTCGTGGTGCTCCCGCCTCGGGCGGAGAGGACTGCGGTACGGTCCCATTAACCGCTCTTCTGATGAGCACATACCCGGAATGCGCCGACGGCCCACAGCCGTGCAGCGCCGTTGAGTGGCAGGAGGGACGGGGCGGCAACGCCCCGCATGGATGGACGTCAAGCGATACTTCCGTGCGCCGATCATGTGGATCGTGCTGGCCGTCCTAGCCGTCATTGTGCTGATGCAGGTCGTCTCCGACTCGAGCGGCTCCAAGACGGTGGACACCAGCCAGATCGTGGCTGCGATCAACAGCAATCAGGCGAAGTCGGTGCAGATCACCACCGGCGACTCGAATCTGATCAAGGTCGAGCTGAGGGACGGTCAGAAGCTGCCGGTTGGCAGCAATGGCAAGGTTCCCTCCGGCTCCAAGTTCCAGGCCTCGTACATCGGAGACCAGGGCGCCGCCGTCGCGGCCGACCTGAGCAAGAACCCCGGCCTGGTTCCCAACGGTTACACCGTCGTCCCCGAGAAGCAGTCCACCTTCGTCAGCGTGCTGCTGTCGATGTTGCCGATCGTCATCATCGTGCTGGTCTTCCTCTTCCTGATGAACCAGATGCAGGGTGGCGGCTCGCGGGTCATGCAGTTCGGCAAGTCCAAGGCCAAGCTGCTGACCAAGGACACCCCGAAGACCACCTTCTCCGACGTCGCAGGCGCGGACGAGGCGGTCGAGGAGCTCCACGAGATCAAGGAGTTCCTGCAGGAGCCGGCCAAGTTCCAGGCGGTCGGCGCCAAGATCCCCAAGGGCGTGCTGCTGTACGGCCCGCCCGGGACGGGCAAGACCCTGCTGGCGCGTGCCGTGGCCGGCGAGGCGGGCGTCCCGTTCTACTCGATCTCCGGCTCGGACTTCGTCGAGATGTTCGTCGGTGTCGGTGCCTCCCGGGTCCGCGACCTGTTCGAGCAGGCCAAGGCGAACGCCCCGGCGATCGTCTTCGTCGACGAGATCGACGCGGTCGGCCGCCACCGCGGCGCCGGCCTCGGCGGTGGTCACGACGAGCGCGAGCAGACCCTCAACCAGCTGCTGGTCGAGATGGACGGCTTCGACGTGAAGGGCGGCGTCATCCTGATCGCCGCCACCAACCGCCCGGACATCCTGGACCCGGCGCTGCTGCGCCCCGGCCGCTTCGACCGCCAGATCGCGGTCGACCGCCCGGACCTGATGGGCCGCCTGGAGATCCTCAAGGTGCACCAGAAGGGCAAGCCGGTCGCGCCGGACGTCGACCTCAAGGCCGTCGCCAAGCGCACCCCCGGCTTCACCGGTGCCGATCTCTCCAACGTCCTCAACGAAGCCGCCCTGCTGACGGCCCGTTCGGACAAGAAGCTGATCGACAACGGCATCCTGGACGAGGCCATCGACCGGGTGGTCGCCGGACCGCAGAAGCGCACCCGGATCATGTCCGACAAGGAGAAGAAGATCACCGCGTACCACGAGGGCGGTCACGCCCTGGTCGCGGCGGCTTCCCCCAACGCGGACCCGGTGCACAAGATCACCATCCTGTCCCGCGGCCGGGCCCTGGGTTACACCATGGTGCTCCCGGACGAGGACAAGTACTCGACCACTCGCAACGAGATGCTCGACCAGCTGGCGTACATGCTGGGCGGGCGCGCGGCGGAGGAACTGGTCTTCCACGACCCGACCACCGGCGCCTCGAACGACATCGAGAAGGCCACCGCCACCGCCCGCGCCATGGTCACCCAGTACGGGATGACCGAGCGGCTGGGTGCGATCAAGTTCGGCACGAGTGACTCCGAGCCGTTCCTGGGCCGCGAGATGGGCCACCAGCGCGACTACTCGGAAGAGGTCGCCGGGCTGGTGGACGAGGAGGTCAAGAAGCTGATCGAGAACGCGCACAACGAGGCCTGGGAGATCCTGGTCGAGAACCGCGACGTGCTCGACAACCTGGTGCTGGAGCTCCTCGAGAAGGAGACCCTGAACAAGGAGCAGATCGCCGAGATCTTCCGCTCCATCGTCAAGCGCCCGGCCCGGCCGGCCTGGACGGGCTCGTCCCGTCGTACGCCGTCCACCCGCCCGCCGGTGCAGTCCCCGAAGGAGCTGGCGCTCACCAACGCCGCTCAGTCGGAGACCGTCACCCCGGTGGTCGACACGGTCAAGCAGCCGGAGTCCCCGGCCGAAAGCTGACCGACCGGTACGGAATGGATGCCGCGCCACCAGGGTTTGTACCCTGGAGGCGCGGCATTCGTGCTGCTGGCCCTGACCCTGACGCAAGCGAGGCACGCATGATCGACCCGGTGACCCTGGAGCAGGACGCCGCCGCCATCGGGACGTTCGACCAGAAGCGTGCCGAGAACGCCGTCCGCGAGCTGCTCTACGCGATCGGCGAGGACCCGGACCGCGAGGGCCTGCTGGAGACCCCGGCCCGGGTGGCCCGGGCGTACCAGGAGATATTTGCCGGGCTCTGGCAGGAGCCGGAGGACGTCCTCACCACGACCTTCGACCTCGGCCACGACGAGATGGTGCTGGTCAAGGACATCGAGGTGTTCTCCACCTGCGAGCACCACCTGGTGCCGTTCCGCGGCGTCGCGCACGTCGGGTACATCCCGTCCAGCAGCGGCAAGATCACCGGCCTCTCCAAGCTGGCCCGCCTGGTCGACGTCTACGCCCGCCGCCCCCAGGTCCAGGAGCGGCTGACCAGCCAGGTCGCGGATTCGCTGATGCGGATCCTGGAGCCGCGCGGGGCCATCGTGGTGATCGAGTGCGAGCACATGTGCATGTCGATGCGGGGCATCCGCAAGGCCGGCGCCAAGACCATCACCTCCGCGGTCCGCGGTCAGCTCCGCGACCCGGCTACTCGGGCCGAGGCGATGAGCCTGATCATCGGCCGGTAACCGGCGCTCCGGGCCCCTGGTGGTGCAGCGTGTGCCTTCAGCCGAGGGCGTTGCGTTTGGCGGGCATGGTGAGTGACACCATCCGGCGCCAGCCGATGGTGCGTTCGTAGAGGTAGAGCGCGTGCAGGCCGGCCGCCAGCAGGAGGCGCTGGTGGCGCGGCCAGCCGAGGATGCGGCCCAGCGCGGCCATCACGGCCAGTCCGACGTCGCGGTGGGTGCGGATCTCGCCCCGGGCGATGGACTCCAGGGTGTGCCGGATGTACGGCTCGTGGCCGGCCACCGCGAGCCGGAGCAGCTCCTCGTGGCAGTAGGCGAGGTGGTTGTCCTCGTCGGCGGAGATCATCCGTAGGGCCTTGTCGAGTTCGGGGTTGGACCCGTACGCCTTCACCAGCTGCCGCATCTGCTCCGAGGCGCGTTGCTCGGTGACCCGGCTGTGCGCCAGGTAGGTGATGATCTCCCGGTCGTCGAGCGGGGTGGTGGACTTCAGGCGGTCGTGCGAGAGGCCGATGCCCTGGCGTTCGAGCAGCATGCAGTAGTCGGTGTCGAGCGGGATGGAGACCTTGCTCAGGCCGCGCTTGTTGAGCAGCTGGGTGAAGATCCGGCCGTGCTTGCGCTCGTCCGCGCCGTGCCGGGCGATCTTGGGGGCCAGTACCGGGTCGGTGGTGAGTTCGGTGATCCGCTCGTTCTCCCAGCCGCCCTGGTCCTCGCCGCCCGCCGCGACGCTGCAGAACAGTTGGTACGCCTCGTCGTGTGCGTAGATCTGCTGGAAGAGTGAGCGGGTACTGAGCATGGTTCTCTCCTACTGAACGTCCGTCAGCCCGGTGGCCCGGTCCCTGGCCCGGCCCCCTCCCGGTCGTACCGGGGTCACGGACCATCGTGCTGCGGGCGGTCGGGCCGGAGCCAGTGGGGCTGCGCCGGACGGGTAGCCGCGAGGGCCGCAACCGAGGGCCTAGAATGCGGCGTCCACCGTGTGCGGCGCCGAGGCGCGCCCCGCGTGCTCCACCGAGCCGTACCCGCCGTTCGGCGGGTGCGGCACACCCGTCCCCAGGGCTGTGCCGTCACCGGGGGTCCCGGCAAGTACCGTTCCGGGACTCCGACTTGACGGTCCGATTGCCAGATCAAGGATTTGTCATGAAGGTTCATCACGACTCCTCCTCCGGAGTGACAGAACGGACCGCAACAGCACCTACGCTGACTCTCCATGAGCGTTCCCGTGCCCGTTGAGCCGCCCGCCGAGGCGCCCCAGGAACAGCCGCGCCGCCGGTTCCAGAACCTGCGCACCCAAGCCGCCGCGGTGCCCCGCGCCTGGCTGCCCGGTGCGGTGGGGTACGCCGCCCTGCTGATCGGTCTGGTCGACATCGCCTGTGCGGTGTTCCCCAAGCTGCGCAACACCAAGATGCACTGGCTGGCCGGGCAGCTCCCGGGCGGCACCACCACGCTGGCCGCGGCCGGAACCCTGATGGTCGGCCTGCTGCTGGTGATACTCGCGCACGCGCTGCGCCGCCGGAAGCGCCGGGCCTGGCGCGCGGTCTGCGTGCTGCTCCCGATCGGGGCCGGCCTGCACCTGCTGCGCTGGCACCAGGTCGGCCCGGCGGTGATCTCGCTGGTGCTGCTCGCGGTGATGCTGGTGCACCACCGCGAGTTCTACGCCAAGGCCGACCCGCGCACCCGCTGGCGGGCGGTGGTCGCGTTCGTCCTGCTGACCCTGGTCAGCCTCGGGCTCGGCATGCTGATCGTCGGGGTCCGGCACGGCGCGGAGCTCGGTGACCCGAGCCTGTTCCAGCGGCTGGAGCACGTGGCGTACGGCCTGTTCGGCTTCGAGGGCCCGATCGACTACCGCTCCGAGAAGGTCGCCTGGTACGTCGGCTACTCGCTCGGCGCGCTCGGTCTGCTCACGGCGGGCACCACCGCGTACCTGGCGCTGCGGCCGGAGAAGCCCCAGCCGGAGCTCACCGCCGAGGACGAGGTCAAGGTCCGCGCGCTGCTCGACAAGCACGGCGAGCGGGACTCGCTGGGCTACTTCGCGCTGCGCCGGGACAAGAGCGTGCTGTTCTCGCCGACCGGAAAGGCGGCGATCTCCTACCGGGTGGTCTCCGGCGTGATGCTCGCCTCCGGCGACCCGGTCGGCGACTACGAGGCCTGGCCCGGGGCGATCAAGGTCTTCATGGCCGAGGCCCGCGAGCGGGCCTGGGTGCCCGCCGTGATGGGCTGCAGCGAGCTGGGCGGCGAGATCTGGACCCGCGAGGCGGGCCTGGACGCGATCGAGCTCGGCGACGAGGCGATCGTCGACGCCACCACCTTCTCGCTGGCCGGCCGGGCGATGCGCAACGTCCGCCAGATGGTGAAGCGGATCGAGCGCAACGGCTACTCCTGCCAGGTCCGCCGGGTCGGCGACCTGACCCAGGAGGAGAAGCACCGGATCGCCGACGCCGCCGCCCGCTGGCGCGGCACCGACACCGAGCGCGGCTTCTCGATGGCGCTCGGCCGGTTCGGCGACCCGGGCGACGACGAGTGCGTGGTGGTCACCGCCCACAAGGCACCCGAGGAGGGCGAGAGCGGCGACGACCTGAAGGCCGTCCTGCACTTCGTCCCGTGGGGGCCCGACGGCATCTCGCTGGAGCTGATGCGGCGTGACCGGGCGGCCGACCCGGGGCTGAACGAGCTGCTGATCGTGGCCGCGCTGCAGGCCGTGCCCGCGATGGGCGTACGGCGGGTGTCGCTCAACTTCGCGGTGTTCCGCGCGGCGCTGGCGCGTGGTGAGCGGATCGGGGCCGGGCCGGTGCTGCGGGCCTGGCGGGGGCTGCTGGTGTTCTCCTCGCGGTGGTTCCAGATCGAGTCGCTGTACAAGTTCAACGCGAAGTTCCAGCCGGAGTGGGAGCCGCGGTTCCTGGTGTATCCGCAGACCAGGGACCTGCCGCGGATCGGCTTCGCCGCGATGCAGGCGGAGGCGTTCATCACGCTGGGGATGCCGCGGTTCGGGCGGAAGCGGCAGCGGCAGGGGCTGATGCCGGAGGCGGCGGTGCTCACGCAGGCCGCTTAGGCAGGCGCTCAGCCAGAGCAGACCAGGGGCTCGGGGATCGGCGACGAGATCTGGCGTGCGGGGCAAAAGGCGAAAGTGCCTGACCACGCACGGACGGATCACCTTGTACGAGGTCGGCGTCGCCCACGCGGCGGAGCCGCACATCAGCAGAGTCCCGAGCCCCTGGTGGTGCAACGGGGTGCAGATAATGGCCTCATGAACTACCTGCCTGGGCTTCCGAGTCTCGACCGTTGCGCTGTGATGGGGGTGGTCAACGTGACCCCCGACTCGTTTTCGGACGGGGGGCTGTGGCTGGATCCGGCGGCGGCCGTGGCGCATGGGTTGGCGCTGGCCGGGCGGGGGGCGGATCTGGTGGATGTCGGGGGGGAGTCGACCCGGCCGGGGGCGTTGCGGGTGACCGAGGAGGAGGAGCTGCGGCGGGTGATCCCGGTGGTCCGGGAGCTGGCGGCGGCGGGGGTGGTGGTGTCGGTGGACACCATGCGGGCGGCGGTGGCCGAGCGGGCGGTGGCGGCCGGGGCCCGGCTGGTGAACGACGTCTCGGGCGGGCTGGCCGATCCGGAGATGGCGGGGGTGGTGGCGGACACCGGCGCGCCGTTCGTGGTGATGCACTGGCGGGGGCAGTCCGCGGACATGGACAAGCTGGCCGTGTACCAGGACGTGGTGGTCGACGTGGTGGCCGAACTGACCGGTCGCGTCGCCGCGTTGACCGCGGCGGGGGTGAAGGAGGAGCAGTTGGTGCTCGATCCGGGCCTCGGCTTCGCGAAGACCTCGGAGCACAACTGGGCGCTGCTCGGCCGGCTGGGCGAGCTGACCGCGCTTGGGCGGCCCGTACTGGTGGCCGCTTCACGCAAGCGGTTCCTGGGTACGCTGCTCGCCGACCCGGAAACCGGGGAGCCGCGCCCGGCCAGGCAGCGGGACGACGCCACCGCGGCGGTCTCGGTGCTGTCGGCCCAGGCGGGTGCGTGGGCGGTCCGGGTGCACGACGTGGCCGGCACCGCCGACGCCGTACGAGTGGTCGCGGCCTGGGAACGGGCCGCACGAAGGGGGCGGTGACGTGGGCCCCGGAGGGGACGCTGGCTTGGCGGTTCGGAGGAAGCATGGCGGGTGACGGCAGGTCGACCGATGACCGGGCGACGGCGGCGGCGATGGACCGCGAAGCCGTCCTGGCGGCCAATCAGGCGCTCTACGAGGCGCTGGAGAACGGGGACCTGGAGGGCGTCGAAGCCGCCTGGCTGGGCCCCGGCGAGGCGGACGACAAGACCGGGGCGGTCTGTGTGCACCCCGGCTGGCCGGTGCTGCGCGGCCGGGCCCAGGTGACCCGTTCGTACATGTTGATCATGATGAACACGGAGTACATCCAGTTCTTCCTGACCGATGTGGAGTGCGAGGTGCAGGGTGATGTGGCCCTGGTCACCTGTACCGAGAACATCCTGTCCGGCGGGGAGGCCGAGGAGGAGGGCGAACTCGGTCCGCTGGTCGGCGGAAAGGTGGTCTCGACCAACCTGTTCCGCCGGACGCCGAGCGGCTGGAAGCTCTGGTCGCACCACGGTTCACCCGTGCTGACCAGCGGCGACGACGAGGACGAGGACTGACGCCTGGCCAGGGCGGCCAGGAATCCGGCCGGAGCCGGAAGTGTTCTGCGGACGTGCACCGGATGTTCACGTCAATGGCCGTTCCGGCGCGCGTGGCGCCGCGCGGTGCCGGGTAGGACGGTCGGGGTTCGTCGTCGCCCGCAGGTAGATTCGAAGGTCGCGGGCGACGAGGCCCGGTGCCCCGCCCTGCGCGGGGCCTGTTCACATGGGAGAAGTGAGTTGCTGGACCGCGTCACTCTGCGGGGCCTCCGCGCCCGGGGCCACCACGGCGTCTTCGAGCGTGAGCGGATCGAGGGCCAGACCTTCGTGGTCGACCTGGTGCTCTACCTGGACACCCGCCCGGCGGCCTCCGGCGACGACCTGACCCGTACCGCGCACTACGGCGTGGTGGCCGAGGAGGTCACCGCGATCATCTCCGGCGAGCCGGTCGACCTGATCGAGACGCTGGCCCAGCGGATCGCCGACCAGTGCCTCGCGCACGACGCCGTCGAGGAGGTCGAGGTCACCGTGCACAAGCCGGACGCCCCGATCACCGTTCCGTTCGACGACGTCACGATCACCATCCACCGGGGCCGCGCGTGACGTCCGTGCCCCGTCCCGCCCCCGAAGCCGCAGAGGGATCTTGATGAGCACCAGCGACCCGACCGCCTCGCCGACCACGTTCGACCTGGAACGCCGGGTCGACACCGCCGACTCGACCCTGCACAACCCGCGCCGCGCCGTGGTCGCCCTCGGCAGCAACCTGGGCAACCGCCTGGAGACCCTGCAGGGCGCGGTGGACGCGCTGGAGGACACCCCCGGGGTGCGGATCACCGCCGTCTCCGCCGTCTTCGAGACGGACGCCCTGGGCGGCCCGGACGAGCAGCCCAGCTACTTCAACGCCGTCGTGGTGCTGCGCACCACGCTGCCCCCGCACTCGCTGCTGGAGCGGGCCAACGCGGTCGAGGACGCCTTCGGCCGGGTCCGCACCGTCCGCTGGGGCCCGCGCACCCTGGACGTCGACATCCTGGCGTACGAGGGGGTCACCAGCGCCGAGCCCGAGCTGCTGCTGCCGCACCCCCGGGCACACGAGCGGGCCTTCGTGCTCGCCCCCTGGCAGGACGCCGACCCGGACGGCGAGCTGCCGGGCCTGGGCCGGGTGGCCGACCTGCTCAAGGAGATCGCCGACCAGCCCGGCCAGGGCGTCAAGCGCCGGGACGACATCCAACTCCGGCTGCCCGAGTAGGCCCGGGCAGGAACTTCCCGATCCTGTCGGCCGTCCGACCGGGTGAGCGCCGGTACGGTGGGCTGACCAGCCGTCAGGATCTCGTACCGCCCGCTCACCCGCCCGGGAAGGACCTCCGTGAAGCCGCTCCGCCTTCGCCTGCTGCTCGTCATCGCCGCCGTGGCGACGGCGCTCGCCTGGGCCGGCGCCCGGCTGTGGGATTCGCTGGGCCACCTGCCCGGCGTGCCCACCGCCGCCCCGATCGTGCTCGCGGCCGTCGCGGTCGTCCTGCTGGCCACCGCGATCTCGCTCCGGTCCCGGCTCAAGGCGGTCCGCGAGCGGCAGCCCGGGGCCAAGGGCGTGGACCCGCTGGGTGCCGCCCGGGCGGTGGTGCTGGCCCAGGCCAGCGCCCTGGTGTCGGCGCTGATGACCGGCGTGTACGCGGGCACCGGCATCCACCTGCTGAGCCAGCTGGACAACCCGGCCCGCTCCTCGCAGGCGATCACGGCCGGCTTCGCCGTGCTGGCCGGTGTCGCGGTGGTCGCCGCCGCGCTCTGGCTGCAGCACGTCTGCCGGCTCCCGGAGGACCACGAACCCCCGGCCGGGTCGGCCCCCTCGCCGCGCTGACGGGGCGTCGGGCGACGGTCACCGGCGGTGGCCGTGACGAACTGTCAAGAGCCGAAACGGGGCCCAGGCTGACAGCGCCCCAATTCGCACGCTAGTTTCTTTGGCATGTCTCGCGGACGCCACCGGCACTCCTCCGTCCTCGGCCGCTCTGTGCCGCCGATCGCCATCGGCGTACTCGTCGTCGCCGCCCTCGGTGCACTCGCGGCCAGTCCGGACACCCTCGTGGTGCGCTCGGTCGGGATCGCGGCGGTGCTCGCCGCGGTCGGGGTCGGCGTCGTGCTGCGCCAGCGCGACCGCACCGCCCGGGTGGCCGCCGAACTGGCCGCCACCCGCCGCAAGCGGTCCGAGGAGCGCTTCGAGGAGCAGCTCGCCGAGGCCGAGTACGCGGCCGAGGTGGCCGAGGAGCGGGCCACCCGGTTCGGCCGTCGGCTGACCGCCGAGAAGTCCCGGCTGGCCAAGGCCGAGACCGAGATCGCCCGGCTGCTCCGCGAGCGGGCCGTGAGCGTGGCCGAGCAGGCCCTCAAGGAGGCCGAGGCGCACCAGCGGGCGCTGGCCGCCGCCCGCCCCAAGTACCCCGCCTCCCCGGCCGCGTACGTCCGCGCGGCGTCCGTCCTGCGGCAGCTGGAGCAGGCGGCCGAGCGGGCCGAGGCCCGGCGGGAGAGCGACCAGCGGGCCGCCGTCGCGCTCCGCCCGGCGGCGCTGCCCGAGAGCGTCCCGACGGTCCGTCAGCTCGGTGCCGCGCCGGAGCGTCCGGTGCTGTCCGCGCCCGGCGCGTCGGCCGAGTCGGTCGTGGCGGTCCGGCAGCGGGCCAGGCCCGCCTCGCGGGTGCCGAACTTCAGCTTCTTCGGCCGCAGCGGCGCGGCCGGTGCCGCCGCCGTCCGGGCCGCCGCCCCGGCGCCCGCCGTGGGCAGCGTGACCGAGCTCGGGGCCCAGGGTGACCTGGCCGACGTGCTCGGCGACGAGGCGCTCGCCGAGAGCGCCCGGTACGCCGCCCGGCAGCAGCCGGTCGAGCAGCCGGTGGCCGCCCCCGAGCCCGACGAGCAGCACGCCAGGCCCGAGGTGGTCGACCTGACCCCGCACGACGACACCGAGATCATCCACGTCGCCCAGCTCCGGGCCGAGCTGAGCTGACGTCAGGAGAACGACCGAGGGGCCCGGGGAGTGAATCCCCGGGCCCCTCGGTCGTTGTCGGCTCGTCAGATGCTGACGCCGAAGTCCTGGGCGATGCCCGCCAGGCCGGAGGCGTAGCCCTGGCCGATGGCGCGGAACTTCCACTCGGCGCCGTTGCGGTACAGCTCGCCGAAGATCATGGCGGTCTCGGTGGCCGCGTCCTCGGAGAGGTCGTAGCGGGCGATCTCGGCCTCGCCGGCCTGGTTCAGCACCCGGATGTAGGCGTTCCGGACCTGGCCGAAGCTCTGGCCCCGGGTGGTGGCGTCGTAGATCGACACCGGGAAGGTGATCCGGGCCGCCTCGGCCGGCAGGCCGGCCAGGTTGACCTTGATGACCTCGTCGTCGCCGGCGCCCTCACCGGAGCGGTTGTCGCCGGTGTGCACGACGGTGCCGTCGGGGGCGCTGGTGTTGTTGAAGAACACGAAGTGTCCGTTGGACAGCACCTTGCCCTCCGCGTTGAGCACGATGGCACTGGCGTCCAGGTCGAACTCGGCACCGGTGGTGGTGCGTACGTCCCACCCGAGGCCCACGTTGACCGCGGTGAGGCCGGGGGCCTCCTTGGTCAGCGAGACGTTGCCGCCCTTGGAGAGGCTCACTGGCATGGTGTGGTGTCCCTTCGTCGCTTTTGTCGGAAGAACGCGAGCGGCGGGGCTGGTGGTTCCTGCCGCGGCCGCCAATTTCTCATGCCGGAGCCCTGACGGGGGCTCAGACCCGGGGAAACTTCCCCTGAACCGTCCAGATGTTCGGGTTGTCCGCCAGCCCTTCGTGCAGGTCGAACAGGTCGGCCAGGACGTCCTGCAGGAAGTCCCGGGCCTCCCGGCGCAGATCGGCGTGGCGGACCACGGCGATCGGCTCGTCCGGCAGCCAGGTGGCGCTGATCTCCACCAGGCCGAACCGGCGGGCGAACCGGAGCAGCTCGGTGTTCTGGGTGAAGTCCAGGTCGAAGGTCTGCACGGCGGCGGACCGGCTGCCGCGCGGGTCCTGGTCGAGCTGTTCGACGGTGTCGCAGAGTGCCCAGGCGAAGTCCAGTACCGGCACCCATCCCCAGCGTGTGGACAACTCCGCGCCGTCCGCGTCCAGGTACACGTCGCCGCAGAACAGGTCGTGCCGCAGGCTGCGGACCGGCGCGGTCCGGTAGTCCGTCTGCGGAGGGTCGGGGAAGCGGTTGGAGAGGGCGTAGCCGAGCTCGATCACGCCGCCCATTCTCCCAGGCGTAAACCTGGTGACCGCGCCGCACCGGCGCGAGATGATGGGCCCATGCCCGAGCCCATCCGCGTCCGGGGATCGGTGGTCGTCCCCGACGCCGAGCTCGTCTGGCGCTTCTCCCGTTCCTCCGGCCCCGGTGGCCAGCACGTCAACACCTCCGACACCCAGGTCGAGCTCCGCTACGACCTGGCGGCCTCGGCCGCACTGCCCCAGGTCTGGAAGGACCGCGCCCTCGAACGGCTCGCCACCCGCCTGGTGGACGGCCGCATCCTGGTGGTCCGCGCCTCCGAGCACCGCTCGCAGTGGCGCAACCGCGAGGTCGCCGCGGCGCGGCTGGCCGCCCTGCTCGGCGAAGCCACCGCCCCGCCGCCGAAGACCCGCCGCAAGACCAAGCCGAGCAAGGGCATGATCGAGCGTCGGCTCTCCAACAAGCGGCACCGCTCCGACCTCAAGCAAGGCCGCAGCCGGCCCTCGACGGACTGAGACGTCAGCCACCAGGGGCTCGGGGAACGGCGACGCCGACCTCGAAAAACGTTGCAGGTACGTGGGTGGTCAGGCACTTTCGCAGTGATACCCGCCGGCCACGAACCGTCGCAGTTCCCCGAGCCCCTGGTGGCTGATGCCCGAGATCGGTGCTCAGGCCAGGTGGCGGTAGCTGCCGCGGTGGTAGAGCAGGGGCCGTGCGCCGGGTGCCGTGACCTCGGCGGCGAGGACGTGGCCGAGGAGGAGGACGTGGTCGCCGGCCGGGATGCGCTGGACGGTGCGGCACTCGACCGTGGCCAGTGCCCCGTCGATCAGGGGTGCGCCGGTGTGGGGGCCCCGGTGGTGGGGCGTGTCGGCGAACAGCAGGCGGTCGCTGAGGCGGCCCTTCATGGCGAACCGTGAGGCGACCGCCCGGTGGGTCTCGCCGAGCAGGGAGACGGCCCAGCGGTCGGTGCGGGTCAGCAGCTCGTCCATCCGGGAGTCCTCGCGGACCGAGACCAGCACCAGCGGCGGCTCCAGCGAGACCGAGAGGAAGGACGTCGCCGTCATGCCGGCGTCCTCCTCGTCCTCGGGGTCGTGGGCGGTGACCAGCGTGACGCCGGAGGCGAGCTGGCCGAGGGCGGCGCGGAACTCCTCGGGAGTCGCGGCCGGGCTGGTGGTGGAGGACTGCGGGGACGTCTGCACGTACCGCACGGTAGTCGGCCGACCGGGTGGGCGGCATCGGGCCGTGGTCTTAGGTCCTGCCGGGTACTGCTGGGCCGAAGGGCTGAACCGGCCTTCGGTCCGGGCCGTGGACGACCGGACAGCCAATGGTCGCGATTGTCCGGAGATGTCATCTCCAGGGCGGGTGAGCTGCGGTTTCGGTCATGTGCATTGTGTGATTTGGGTCACAAGTGGTGACCTATTGTTGACCGAGCGTGCCGAACGTTGTGCTCCCTGTGATTCAGTTCTTCTGGCAATCGGACGATAACCATCAAGAACTATCCGAAGCAGCCGGGGAGCCCCCGCATGGAAGCCGAGTCGGAGCCCTACGTCCGCCTCGCGACCCTCCGCACCTTGCACCGGGTCGTGGCGGACCTCAACGCTGCCCGCAGCCTGGCCGGGACCTTGCAGGCCGTGGTCGAGGGCGCCGTGCACGGGCTCGGCTTCGACGCGGCGGCGGTCAGCCTGGTGCGGCCGGACGGCGATCTGGTGGTGGCGGCGGTCTGGGAGCTGGAGGAGAGCGCCTTCGGCGGCCCCGCCGTGCTGCTCGGCCAGGTCGGCTCGCGGGAGTCCTGGGAGCGGATGCTGAGCGTCAGCGACCACTGGGGCACGCTGCGCTTCCTGCCGTACGACCGGGGCTGGGCGATCGGCACCGACATCCCGAGCTGGACCGGCGACGGCCCGCTGCCCGTGTACACCAACGACTGGCACCCGCAGGACGTCCTGCTGGCCCCGATGTACAGCGCCGGGGGAGACCTGCTCGGCGTGCTCTCGGTGGACCGCCCGCGCAGTGGCAAGCGGCCCGGGGCGTGGACCAGGGAGGCGCTGGAGATGTTCTCGCTCCAGGCGTCGATCGCGATCGGCAACGCCCGGCTGCGGGCCGAGATGCAGCGGGCGCTGGCCCGGCTGGAGAAGGAGCAGCAGGCGCTCCGGGCCAGCGAGGAAAGCTTCCGGCAGGCCTTCGAGTACGCCCCGAGCGGGATGGCGATCACCGAGCTGCACGGGGCCGGCACCGGCCAGCTGACCCGGGTCAACGACGCGCTCTGCCGACTGCTCGGCCGCCCCCGGGCGACCCTGCGGCAGCAGCGGTTCGCCGACCTGGTGCACCCCGACGACCTCGAGCTGCTGAACCGGACCAGTGCCGAGGGGGGCAGGGCCGAGCTGCGGCTGTCCCGGCGGGACGGCGGCTACCAGTGGGTCTGTCTGCGCAACTCGGTGGTGGCGGACGCGGCGGAGGGCCCGAGCTTCCTGCTCACCCACGTCGAGGACATCGAGGAGCGCAAGCGGCACGAGTTCCAGCTCGCCCACCGGGCCAGCCACGACGCCCTCACCGGGCTGCCGAACAGCGCCGAGCTGCGCACCCGGCTGGGCCGTCGGCTGTGCGCCCAGGCCCCGGGCGCCCCGGCCGCGCACCCGGACCAGGACCGGCACGACACAGAGCCCGCGTACGCCGGTCAGGCGGCCTCCTACGGCGCGCACGGCGCGTTCGACGGCCAGGGGAGTCAGATCGCGCTGCCGCACGGCTACGGGGCGCCTGACGGCTTCGGCCGCTCGTCCGGGCCCGACCGGGAGCAGCTCGGCCGCCCCCGGGAGTGCTCCGAGGTGCCGGCCGACCACGTGCACGCGGTGATCCCGGCCGAGCTGCCGGGCGGGGGCGAGCTGTGGGGCGGCTCGGGCAGGCCCGGGGCCGCCGAGAAGGGGCTCGCGGTGCTCTTCTGCGACCTGGACGGTTTCAAGACGGTCAACGACCGGTTCGGCCACAAGGCCGGGGACAGCGTGCTGATCGAGGTGGCCAGACGGCTCCAGCAGGTGGTCCGGGAGGGTGACACGGTGGCCCGGCTGGGTGGCGACGAGTTCGTGGTGCTGGCCGACGGGATCGGCCGCGAGGAGGCCAAGGACCTGGCCGGGCGGCTGCGGAACGCGATCATCCCGCCGATGCGGATCGACAACCGGACCACCCGGGTCGGGGTCAGCCTCGGCATCGGCTGGGCGGGCTGCGGGATGAGCATCGAGGAGGTGCTGCACGTGGCCGACGAGCGGATGTACGACGAGAAGCGGGCGCGCGGCGGCCCGGCCCGGGGCGCGCGGGGCGAGCGTTCGCACCGGCGCGCGGGGTGAACCGGGCCCCACGGTTCCGTCACCGGTCCCGTTGACCGTCCGGGCTCCGAACCGTCTTTCCACCGGATCGCGCTTGGCAGGTAGGGTTCCCCCGGTACGAGCGTTCATCTGCCCGTACGGCGTTCGGCGGCCGTACGGTGTGCTGCGATGGGGAGTTGACCACCGTGACAACGGCCGGCAGTAACGGAGCGCCCGAGGACGCGGCGAAGGACGACCCGTTCGCGTACCTCTACCGTCCGGCGGAGGGCGAGCAGGCGGCCACCCAGCCCCGCGACTCGTACTCCCGCCCGGTCGAGGTCGGCCGCGCGCAGTACGGCCAGCAGTCCACGCCGCAGCCCCCGGCCCGGCCGCAGCCGCCGGCGCAGGTCACCGCGCAGCTCCCGCAGCAGCCGCGGTACGCCGAGCACTCCCGCCCGCAGCCGGGCGAGCAGCAGCCGGCCGGGCGCAGCAAGGGCGTGGTGATCGGTGCCGTCGCGGTGGTCGCCGCGATCGCGATCGGCGCCGGGGTGGCCCTCTCGATGGGCGATCCGGGCAAGACGAAGGACAAGGCGTCCGGCGGCAGCAGCGCCCCGGTCAACCCCTCGGCCTCGGCCTCCGGTTCGTCCGGACCGTCGGCGAGCCCCACCCCCGACACCAAGCCGATCGCGGACGCGAGCACGCTGAAGGGCCAGAACGCCCCTTCCGGCAACAGCGTGAAGGGCGCCAGGTCGGCGGACGGCAGCTACCTGACGCTGACCGCGGGCTCCTCGGTGACCTGGACGTTCACGGCCCCGAGCGCGGGCGCGTACAAGTTCTGGCTGCACTTCAACAACACCGGCCAGAACTTCAGCGCGGCCGTCACCGTCAACGGCAAGGACCGGGACGGTGGCATCACGGTGAAGAACTACTCGGGCGCCGGGGTGGACCCGGCCCAGGCCTGGTACAGCACCAACATATGGCCGGAGCTGCAGGCCGGGACGAACACCATCACGGTGGGCATCCCGGCCGGGAGCGGCAACAGCATCCTGGTCGACCAGGTCGCGCTCACGCCGATGAGCGTGGAGACCTACCCGAGCTGACCGCTGCGGCTGCCCGCGACCACCGCGGCCAGCCGGGCCACCGTCTCGGTCATCGCGGCCCGGGCCGGGGCCAGGTACTTGCGCGGGTCGGTGCCGGCCGGGTCCTCGGCCAGGCGCTGTCGGACCACCGGGGTGAAGGCGGTGTTCAGCGCGGTGCCGATGTTGACCTTCACCAGGCCGGCCGCGATGCCGGCCGACAGTTCGTCGTCGGCCACCCCTGAGCTGCCGTGCAGCACCAGCGGGACGGGTACGGCTTCGGCCAGACGGCGGATCAGATCGTGGTCGAGCAGGGCCGTCCGGGTGGTCATCGCGTGCGAACTGCCGACCGCCACCGCGAGCGCGTCCACCCCGGTCTCGGCGACGTAGCGGGCCGCCTCGGCCGGGTCGGTGCGGGCGCCGGGGGCGTGCGGGGAGAGCGGCGGCTCGCCGTCCTTGCCGCCGACCCGGCCGAGTTCGGCCTCCAGGTGCAGGCCGTGCCGGTGCGCCCAGTCGGCGGCCTCGGCGGTGCGCTTGACGTTCTCGGCGTGCGGCAGCGTGGAGGCGTCGTACATCGCGGAGCTGAAGCCGGCGGCGGCACTGGCCCGCAGCAGGTCGAAGTCCTCGACGTGGTCGAGGTGGAGCGAGACCGGGACCCTGGCGGCGGCGGCGACCTCGGCGCAGGCCCGGGCCAGCGGGAGCAGCCGGCCGCCGTGGTAGGCGACGGCGTTCTGACTGATCTGCAGCACGACCGGGGAGCCGGCGAGTTCGGCCCCGGCGGCGATCGCCTCGGCGTGCTCCAGGGTGATCACGTTGAAGGCGGGCAGGCCCCGGCCTTCGGCGACGGCGGCGGCGAGCAGGTCGGCGGTACGGGCAACGGGCATGGGTGTCTCCCGGGAGAGGTGGGCAGCGGGACGCAGAGCCGCTGCTCACCTCTCCCGGTGGGTGACCGGAGGTCAGGCCGCGTGGGCCTTGGCGAGACGGTCCGCGCCGACGATCCACTCGCCGCGGCGCATCACCGCGACGAGATCGTGGGTTTCGGAGTCGAGTACGACGAGGTCGGCGTTCTTGCCGACCTCCAGCGAGCCGATCGAGTCGGCCAGGCCGAGCAGCCGGGCCGGGACGGTGGACAGCGAGGTGACGGCCTGGTTGAGCGAGAGGCCGTTGATGGTGACGGAGCGCTTGAAGGCGACGTCCAGGGTCAGGGTGGAGCCCGCGATGGAGCCGCCCTCGACCAGCCGGGCCACGCCGTTCTCGACCCGGACCTGGAGCGGGCCGAGCGGGTAGAGCCCGTCGCCCATGCCGGCCGCGCCCATCGCGTCGGTGATCAGCGCGACCCGCTCGGCACCGGCGGTGCCGTAGGCGAGGTCGAGCACCGAGGGGTGCAGGTGCACACCGTCGTTGATCAGCTCGACGGTGACCCGCTCGTCCTCCAGCAGGGCGACGATCGGGCCGGGCGCGCGGTGCTGGATGCCCGGCATCGCGTTGAACAGGTGGGTGGCCACGGTGGCCCCCGCCTCGACGGCCTCCAGGGTCTTGGCGTAGTCGGAGTCGGTGTGCCCGACGGCCGCGATCACGCCGAGGTCGGCGAGCATCCGGACCGACTCCAGACCACCCGTCAACTCCGGTGCCAGGGTGAACATCCTGGCGGTGCCGCGGGCGGCGTCCACCAGCTTGCGCACCAGCGCCGGGTCCGGGTCGCGGAGCAGGTCGGGACGGTGCGCGCCGCACCGGTTGTGCGAGATGAACGGGCCTTCGAAGTGGACGCCCGCCAGCACGCCGTCCTCGACCAGCTCGGAGAGGACGGCCGCCTGGTGGCAGAGCTCGTCGATCTCCCCGGTGACGGTGGAGGCGATCGTGGTGGTGGTGCCGTGCGCCAGGTGGGTCCGGGCGACGGTGAGGGCTTCCTCGGCGATGCCGGAGGCGTAACTGCCGCCGCCGCCACCGTGTACATGGAGGTCCACGAAACCGGGGACGACGGTGTAGCCGGTCAGGTCGACGTCACCCGGCCCGGTCTCGCCGCCGAGACCCGCGATCCGCGAACCCTCGATGGCCAGCCGGCCGTTCTCGACGACGCCACCCGGCAGGACCAGTCGGGCGCCGGCCAGTGCAGTACGGTCCGCGGTCACGCGGTCACCTCCATGGAGAGCAGATCCCAGGCGAGCAGGCCCGCGCCCAGGGATGCGGCGGTGTCTCTGAGCATGGCCGGTACGACCTTCGGGGGCATCTGGAAGGTCAGCCGCTCGGAAACCGCTGCGCGCAATGGTGTGAAGAGCGTGTCACCGGCTTCGGCCAGGCCGCCGCCGACGATCACCGTCGAGGGGTCGAGCAGGCTCTGGGCCAGCACGATCCCGTCGGCGAGTGCCTCGACGGCGTTCTGCCAGACCGTCAGGGCGCGGGCGTCCCCGGCGTCGACGGCGGTGGCGCAGGCCGCCGCGTCGGCGTCCGGGTCACCGCTCGCCTCGGCCCAGGCCCGGGAGACCGCGGAGGCCGAGGCCAGCGTCTCCAGACAGCCGCGGGCGCCGCAGCCGCACTGCGGTCCGCCGGGGCGGACCACCACATGGCCGATCTCGCCGCCGTAGCCGTGCGCGCCCGCCTCGATCGACCCACCGATGCCGATGGCGCCGGCGATGCCGGTGCCGAGCGCGATGAAGAGGAAACGGTCCACGCCCTGCCCGGCACCGATCCGTCCCTCGGCCAGTCCGCCGGAGCGGACGTCGTGGCCGAGGGCGACCGGGATGCCGCCGAGGCGCTCGCCGAGCAGCTTGCGCATCGGGAGGTCCCGCCAGCCGAGGTTGGCGGAGAAGACCGCGATCCCGTTCTTCTCGTCGATCGTCCCCGGCACGGCGACGCCGGCGGCGAGGGGTGCGCTGCCGAAGCGGGCGCGCCCCTCGTCCGCCAGGTCGGCGGCGAAGTCGAGGATGGTGGCGACGACGGCATCGGTGCCGTGCTCCCGCCCGGTCGGTCGGCGTGCCTCGAACAGCACGGAGCCGTCCTGGGCGAGCAACGCGGCCTTCATGCCGGTTCCGCCTACATCGAGTGCGATGACGTGCTTCACGGGGGACAGTTTCCCTTGACCTTGTCGGAGAGGTCTAGTCCAGTTGCGTGATTGGTCTGGTCCAGCGAGGTGAGGTTTGTCGCCTTAAGGGTGGCTTAAGGGTAGTTGGTCTTCCTTAGGCAATCTGCTTTACCTAATCCCGTACGGGAGGTGGCGGTCAGGTGAGGATGATCGAACGAGTCAGTGCGCGCGGCCGGTCCGGGTCCAGGCCGCGGGCCTCGGCGGTGGCGACGGCGAGCTTCTGGGCCCGGATCAGGTCGGCCAGCGGGTCGGCGCCGGGCTCGTGCACCAGCGTCGCGCCGGTCGCCGCGACCTGCTCGGAGAGCCCGTCGGGGAGCTCGCCGAAGGCCCAGACCGCCCGGCCGGGGGCGGCGATCGCGATCGGGCCGTGCCGGTACTCCATCGCCGGGTAGGACTCGGTCCAGGCGCCGGCCGCCTCGCGCATCTTCAGACCGGCC
Organism: Kitasatospora gansuensis; assembly: GCF_014203705.1. Taxonomy (NCBI): domain Bacteria; kingdom Bacillati; phylum Actinomycetota; class Actinomycetes; order Kitasatosporales; family Streptomycetaceae; genus Kitasatospora; species Kitasatospora gansuensis. Next base: position 3,522,010 of record NZ_JACHJR010000001.1, on the reverse strand, counting down.
TCCTGGGCCAGCCCGTACGTCCAGCCCCGGCCGAGGAAGGTGACCTGCTCGGCCGCGACCAGCTCGGCCGGGACCTCCCAGGCCACTGCCGCCTCGGCGTCCGCGGCCGCCTCGGCGATCCGCTTGGTGCCGGGGGGCAGGGCGCCCTCCAGCTCCAGGTGGGCCCGCAGCAGCGCGAGTGCGGTGGTGGCGAACCGGGTCTGCACCACCGAGCGCTCGTCGGCGAAGTCCAGCAGCACGGTGTGCTCGGCGACCTCGAACACCGGGCTGCCGACGGTGCCGGTGAGCACCGTGGCCGGCGTCTTGAGCCGCTCCAGCAGTTCGAGCACCTCGGTGGTGGTGCCCGAGCGGGTGATCGCCAGCACCCGGTCGTAGCGGCGGCCGGCCGGGAACTCGGAGGCGGCCAGCGCGTCCGTCTCGCCGTGGCCGCCGCTCTCGCGCAGCACGGCGTAGGCCTGGGCCATGAACCAGGAGGTGCCGCAGCCGATCACCGCGACCCGCTCGCCGCGCTGCGGCAGGACGGGTGCCGCGGTGGGCGCGAGGGCGGCGGCCTGCCGCCAGTTCTCGGGCTGGGTGGCGAGTTCCTCGGCGGTCAGTGAGGAGAAGGGCATGCGGGCTCCTTACGGAGGTGCTCCGGAGTGGAATGCGTGAAGCTGTTTGATTTATAGAGGTTTCGAGCATGATTGCGCAAGACCGGCTCGCTTGATGGAACTGTGGGAAGCTGACCCCGCCGCCGCACGGCGGCTCCGGGACTGGAAGGGACGGCATCTGCGTGTCCAGGTACGAGCGGTGGAACGCACTGCTGGAACTGCTCGCCGAGCACGGCAAGTTGGAGGTCGAGGAGGCCGCCGACGCACTGCAGGTCTCGGCCGCGACGATCCGGCGCGACCTGGATCAGCTGGCCCGCCAGCAGATGGTCACCCGGACCAGGGGCGGCGCGGTGGCCCACAACGTCAGCTACGACCTGCCGCTGCGCTACAAGACCGCGCGCAACGCCGACGCCAAACAGCGGATCGGCGCGGCGGTGGCCGAACTGGTCGCCCCCGGCGAGGTGGTCGGCCTGAACGGCGGCACCACCACCACCGAGGTGGCCCGCGCGCTGGCGGTCCGGCCCGAGCCGGAGGGCACCGGACAGGGCGTCACCATCGTCACCAACGCGGTCAACATCGCCAATGAGCTGACGGTCCGTCCGCAGGTGAAGATCGTGCTCACCGGTGGTGTGGCCCGGCCGCAGTCGTACGAGCTGATCGGCCCGCTGGCCTCCCTGGTGCTGAACGAACTCACGCTGGACGTCACGGTGTTGGGGGTGGACGCGCTCGATGCCGAGCACGGCGCGACCGCGCACAACGAGGGTGAGGCGAGCGTCAACCGGCTGCTCGCGGACCGGGCCCGCCGGGTGGTGGTGGCGGCCGACTCGTCCAAGCTGGGCCACCGCGCCTTCGCCCGGATCTGCGGCCTCGACCAGGTCTCGGTGCTGGTCACCGACACCGGCATCGGGCCCGAGCTGGCCGCCGCCTTCACGGAGGCCGGCGTCCGGGTGATCGCGGTCTGAACGGCGGCCGCCGTTGCACGGGGCGCAACGGCGGCGGAGATTGCGTAACTACTCCGGGTAGAGGTCTGGACCACTGGCGGTCCGCGCTGAGAGGGTGGCCGACGCTCCTCCTCCCCCCGAAGGTGGTCCCCCGTTGTTCAGCGCCGTCCGGAAGCCCGCACTGCCCCTGACGGCTCTCGCCGTCTCCACCGCGTTGCTGCTCAGCGGCTGCGGTTCGAACGTGCTCGGTTCCGGCGGTGACGTCACGCTGCGCCTGGTGGTCGCCGACTACGGCGACAGCCCGGCGAACAGCTCCAATCTGTACTGGAACGACCTGGTCAAGCGCTTCGAGCAGGCCAACCCGGGCATCAAGATCGCGCTCGAGGTGGTGATCTGGGACGACATCGACAAGCGGGTGGCCGAGCTGATCAAGAGCGGCAAGATCCCGGACATGCTGCAGACCGGCGGCTACGCCGACCACGTCGCGGCCGGCCGGCTCTACCCGGTGAGCGAGGTGCTCACCATCGACGCCCAGGTCAACACGATCGACGCGTTCGCCAAGGCCGGCCAGGTGCTGGGCAGCCAGTACGGCATCCCGTTCATCGCCTCCTCGCGCGCCTTCTTCTACAACAAGGCCATCTTCGAGAAGGCGGGTATCACCCAACCCCCCACCAGCTGGGAGGAGTTGCGCAAGGACGCGAAGCTGATCAAGCAGAAGGTCCCCGGGGTGGTGCCGTACGGGCTGCCGCTCGGCCCCGAGGAGGCGCAGGCCGAGTCGCTGATGTGGACCACCAGCGGCGGAGGCGGTCTGGCCGACGACGCGGGCAACTACAGCATCGACAGCACGGCCAACCGGGCCACCTTCGAGTGGCTGCGCACCAACCTGGTCAAGGACGGCCTGACCTACGCCGACCCCGGCACGGTGAACCGCAAGACCGCCTTCGCGGACTTCGCGGCGGGCAAGATCGCGATGCTCAACGGCCACCCCGCGCTGGTCCAGAAGGCGGTCGCCGCGAAGATCGACTACGGCCTGGCGCAGATCCCGCGCAAGGACCCGCAGGGCAAGGCGGCCGGCTTCGCGGTGGCCGACTGGATGATGGCCTTCAAGGCCAACGGGCACCGTGCCGAGATCAAGAAGTTCCTCTCCTTCACCTACCAGAAGGAGAACACCCTGAAGTTCTACGAGACCTACAACATGCTGCCGGTCACCCAGGACGCCCGCGTGCAGATGGCCGCCGACAGCGCCCACGCCGACCTCAAGCCCTTCCTGGACGCGCTGCCGGACGCCCGCTTCTACCCGTACGGCGAGCCGTCCTGGGCGAAGGTCAGCGAGCAGCTCAAGAAGGAGATCGGCGGCGCGGTCAAGGACGGCGGCGGCGAGACGCTGGCCCGGCTGCAGACCGCGGCCGCCGAGGCGGCCGCGGAGGCCCGCAAGTAACGGTCCGTCAGCCGGCGGGGCCGAGGTCGATCGCGTACGCCTTGCGGAGGGTCTCGTGGACCGTCCAGGTGGTGCGGTCGCCCTCGTTCAGCACGGCCAGGTCGCCGGGGCCGACCTCCAGCACGGTGCCGTTCTCGAACTCGATGGTGGCCCGGCCGCTGATCACCACGAAGATCTCGTCCGCCTCGGTGTCGGTCACCACGCCCGGGGTGATCTGCCAGACCCCGCGGATCCGGCGGCCGTCCGGGGACTCCCAGACCACCTTGCCGGAGACCTCGGGGGAGCCTTCGATGATCTGCGCCGGGTCCAGCGGGTCGGGCTCGAGGTCGGCGTCGGGGATGTGCAGAGCGAAACTGTTGGTCATGGCACCCGACGCTAACGCCCCCGCCGTCACGGCGGGGGCGGCACACTGTGTCGGCCTGAGCGGGCAGAATGACACCCCGTAAGTGGAGGTGACCCGCCCATGTCCGAGCTGACCGAACGCGAGCTGGCCGTGCTCGCCCTGGAGGGCCGCAGCTGGCGCACCACCGGCGCCAAGGAACGGGCCATCCGGGAGGAGCTGGACCTCTCGGCCACCCGGTACTACCAGATCCTGAACGGGCTGCTGGACCGTCAGGAGGCACTCGCCCACGCTCCGGTACTGGTCAACCGGCTCCGCCGGGTTCGCGACGCGAAGCGCACTGAACGCTGACGGTTCGGTAGGCAGGGGCTCGGGGAACTGCGACGCCGGCCCTTGCAAGGTGATCCGTACGTAGGTGGTCAGGCACTTTCGCATTTTGACCCGCCAGCCACGAACCGTCGCCGTTCCCCGAGCCCCTGCCTACCGAACCGTGTGCCCTGGCCCTATGGTCGAGCCATGGGTATCCCTGAGCCGAGTACGCCCGCCGGCCGGGCCGGGCTGGCCGCGTTGCTGGCCGAGCCGAGGTCCGCGGTGGTGGCGCTGGACTTCGACGGCACGTTGGCCCCGATCGTGGCGGATCCGGACTCGGCGCGGGCCGACCCGGCCGCGGTGGCCGCGCTGGAGGCGCTGGCGCCCCTGCTCGGTGCGGTGGTGGTGGTGACGGGCCGTCCGGCTGCGGTGGCGGTGGAGTACGGCGGGTTCGCCGGGCTGGACCGGTTCACGGTGCTGGGGCAGTACGGTGCCGAGCGCTGGGAGGGGGGCGTGCTCACTTCGCCGCCGCCGCCGGCCGGGGTGGCTGCCGCTCGGGAGCAACTGCCGTCCGTACTGGCCGAGTCGGGTGCCCCGGAGGGGACCTGGACCGAGGACAAGGGCCGGGCGCTGGCCGTGCACACCCGCCGGACCGCTGACCCGCAGGGTGCGCTGGAGCAACTCCGGGCCCCGCTGGAGCAGTTGGCCGCCGCGAACGGGCTGATGGTGGAGCCGGGCCGGTACGTGCTGGAGCTCCGGCCGCCGGGGGTCGACAAGGGCGGCGCCCTGACCGCCTTCCTCGCCGAGCGGGAGCCGGGCCCGGTGCTCTACGCCGGTGACGACCTCGGCGACCTCCCGGCGTACGCCGCGCTGGAGCGGCGCCGCGCCGCGGGGCACCCGGCGCTGCTGGTGTGCAGCTCGGCCACCACCGGCGAGGCCCAGGTCACCGAACTCGCCGACCGGGCCGACCTGTTGGTGCCGGGCCCGGCCGGGGTGGCCGAGCTGCTGGGGGCGCTGGCCGCCCGGCTGTAGGGCCGGTCAGGCGGCGGGCGGCGGTGCGGTGGTGGAGCGGATCACCAGCTCGGGGTCGAACAGCAACTCGCCCACCGGCACGGGCCGGTTGGCCACCAGGGCGAGTACGCTGCGCCCGACCTCCAGGGCCAGCCGGTCGGCCGGCTGCCGGACGGTGGTCAGCGGCGGGTCGGTGAACTCGGTGATCATCGTGCCGTCGTAGCCGACCACCGAGACGTCCTCGGGCACCGAGCGGCCCTGCCGCCGGACCCCGCGGATCGCGCCGAGCGCCATGAAGTCGCTGGCCGCGACGATCGCGGTGGCACCCCGCTGGACCAGGGCGGCGGCGGCCGCCTGGCCGCCCTCGACGGTGTAGGACTGCCGGATCACCCACTGCTCGGCGTCGGCCAGGCCGCGCCTGGTCATCGCGGTCAGGAAGCCCGCCACCCGGCGGTCCGCCGGGTGGTTCCCGGCCGGGCCCGAGGCCATCCCGATCCGGCGGTGGCCGAGCCGGTAGAGGTGGTCCACCGCCAGTTCGGCGGCCAGCGCGTCGTCGGTGGAGAAGACCGGCGCCGGGTGGCCGTCCTCGAACTGGCCGTTGACGCCGACGTACGGGATGCGGCGGTCCCGCAGCAGCTCGTACGTCTCGGTGTCGGCGCCCTCCAGGGTGTTGCTGGCGGAGAGGAAGACCACCGCCGCGACCCCCCGGTCGACCAGGGCGGCGACGAAGTCGCGTTCCTGCACGCCGCCGGGGAAGGCCGGGCAGAGCACCATCTTGAGCCCGTGCGGGGCGAGTGCGGACTCGATCCGCTCGGCCACGTCCGCGAAGAACGGGTTGGAGATGTGCTCGGTCACCACGGCCACCAACTGCCCGGGCGTGGAGCGTTCGTAGCCGAGCTCGGCCATCGCCTGCTCCACCGCGTCCCGGGTCTTCTTGGCGACCCCCTGCCGTCGGTTGATCACCCGGCTTACGGTCGCCTCGCTGACCCCCGCGCGGGCTGCGAGTTCGGTGATCCCGACCTTCATGCCGTCCCTTCCAAGCTGGTGAGAATGGCCAGGCCCGAGCGCGGCACCGGCAGGCTGTGCAGGCCGGGCGGCAGCGTGAGCCGACTCCGCTCGATGATACGGCCGGTGGGGCCGTGGACCGCGAGCTCGGCCGAAACGCCCGGCGCGGCCACCTCCAGGACCAGCCGGTCCGTGGCCGAGCCGTTCACCAGGACCAGCTCCTGATGCCGGGTCAGCGCGACCGGGACCACCTGCTCGGCGTGCACGCTGACCAGCAGGACCCGGTCGCCGGAGACCCGCACCACGGGGTACAGCTCGTCCGGGCGGCCCGGCTCGACCTCGCCGTCCAGCAGGGTGTCGCGCAGCCGTCGCCACTGCCCGAGCCAGAAGGCCACCGCGGCCAGGTGCTCCTCGGGCAGCCTGGTGAGCCGGACGGAGACCTGCGGTACGGCGTGCAGGGCGCCGATCAACTGCCGGGCGGCGCTGTGCGCCGGGGCCTCCGGGGGCCAGAGCAGCATGTCGGAGTGGACCGCGCCGCCGACCGCCAGGAACGCGGTGTCGAGGGTGCGGACCCGGTTGGCGGTGGAGTCCGCCGGGCAGTCGAAGGAGCGCAGCAGGTTCCCGAACGGCGCCATGCCGGGCCCGACGTACGGCTGGCGCAGCTCCAGCAGCAGTCCGGGCCGGATCGGCTCCAGCTCGGCCCGCAGCTCGGTGAGCAGTACGGTCATCGCCCGGCCGACGTCCGGGCCGCCGTCCCCGGCGTGCACCATGGCCTCGTCGAGGAAGTCCAGCTTGAGCCCGTCCACCCCGAACTCCTGGACCAGAGAGGCGCAGAGCTCGATCACGTGCCGCCTGACCTCGGGCTTGCGCGGGTCCAGCACGTACGCCCCCGGCACGGTGGCCGGGACGGTCGGGGCCCACCGGCGGTAGGCCTCGGAGTGCGGGCCGACCAGCAGCGGGGCGGTCCAGAGCAGGTAGCGCAGGCCATCGGCGCGGACCCGGCGGACGTGGGCGGCCAGGTCGGGGAACTTGGCCGGGTCGGGCCGCCAGTCGCCGCAGCCCGCGTAGCCCCGGCCGTGGCCGCCGAGCTGCCAGCCGTCGTCCAGGATCAGCGCGCCGAAGCCGAGCTGAGCGGCCAGTGCGGCCTCCTGCTCGACCGATTCGGCGTCCACCCGCTGGTTGAAGGCGTACCAGGTCGAGTAGACCGGGGTGCGGGCGCCCTCGGGCACCGGCATCGGGTCGACCCCGGCGGCGTACCAGGAGCGCAGCGCCCGCATGGCGCCGGCCACGGTGGGCGAGCGGGGCACGAAGAGCAGCCGGTGCGGGTCGGCGGACGGCGGCAGCCGGAGCTGGACGACGAAGCTGTCGGTCTCCTCCGAGACGCCGAACCGGAGTTCGGCCTCGGGCACCGGGTCGGCCGCCGCGAAGGTCAGCAGGGTGGCGCCCGCGTGGTCGAACAGGCAGCCGGTGGCCAGCGCGTCCACCAGCGAGACCTTCGCCCGGCCCTCCCAGTCGGCGGGCAGCGTGCGCCGCCAGCCGCCCTGCGGGTGCCAGTACCCGGCGGCGTCGCCGAGCGGGACGGTCAGCCGGACCTCGACCGGCCCGCCACCCGCCTCGACGGCCACCAGCCGGAGGCCGGACGGGAGTTCGGTGCTGGACCAGTGTCCGTCCGGGACGGCGATCGAGACCTGGTCGAGCAGCGGCTCGAACACGGCCGGGGTCAACTCGGCGGTGGTGACCGCCTCCTGATCGGTGCTCATTCCTTCACCGCCCCGGCGAGCAGCCCGGACACGAAGTGCCGCTGGAGGGCGAGGAAGAGCGCGGCCATCGGCAGTGCGGCGATCGCCGTACCGGCCAGGATCGCGCCGTAGTCGGTGTCGTCGACGCCCTGCAGCGAGGCGAGCGCGACCGGGATGGTCAGGGAGGAGTCGTCACGGAGCACGATCAACGGCCAGATGAATTCGTTCCACTGGAACAGGAAGAGGAAGATGGCGAGCGCGGCCAGCGCGGGCCGCATCGGCGGCAGCGCGACCCGGAGGAACAGCCGCAGTTCGCCGCAGCCGTCCACCCGGCCCGAGTCGAGCAGTTCGTCCGGCAGCGCGGCCATCGACTGCCGCATCAGGAAGATCCCGAACGGCAGCGCCAGGTTGGGCAGCAGGACCGCCTGGTAGGTGTCCAGCCACCGCAGCTCGGCCATCAGCCGGAACAGCGGCACCAGGGTGACCTGGGCCGGGATCACCAGACCGAGCATCAGCAGCCCGAACAGCGGCTCCCGGCCGCGGAACCGGAACTTGGCGAAGCCGTACCCGGCCAGCGTGCAGACCGTCCCGGCGACCAGCGTGTAGACGGTGGCGATGCCGAGCGAGTTGAGCACCACCCGGCCGAAGCCGGCCTTCTCCTGAAGGCTGTTCAGGTTGTCCAGCAGGTGGCCGCCCGGGAGCAGCGGCGGCGGGGTGCGGAAGATCTCCTGCGAGCTGTGGGTGGCCGCGATGACCAGCCAGTAGAACGGGACCAGGACGGCGGCCAGGGTGAGGGCCAGCGACCAGGTCAGGGTGAGGCTGCGGAGCTTCACGACTTCCCTCCGAGCACCTTGAACTGGAGCAGGCCGAGCGCCCCGATCAGCAGGGCCAGCGCGTAGGCGATGGCCGAGGCGTAGCCGAAGTCGAAGTACTTGAAGGCGTTCTGGTAGAGGTACATGCCGATCGTCAGGGTCGCGTTGTCGGGCCCGCCGCCGGTCAGCACGTAGGGCTCGTCGAAGAGTTGCAGGGTGCCGATGGTGGAGAGCACGGTGGTCAGCAGCAGCGCGGGCCGCAGCCCGGGCAGCGTGACGTGCCGGAAGGCGCGCCAGGCCCCGGCGCCGTCCACCGCCGCCGCGTCGTACAGCTCGGTGGGGACGGTCTGCAACCGGGCCAGCAGGATCACCGCGTTGTAGCCGGTGTAGTGCCAGGTGAGCGCCAGGCCGAGGGAGACCTTGGCGAGCAGTGGGTCGGTCAGCCACGGGATGTCGCTGCCGAGCAGCCAGTTGACCAGCCCGTACTGCTGGTTGAGCAGCACCGAGAAGACGATCCCGTACGCCACCAGGCCGGTGATCATCGGCAGGAAGAAGCCCAGCCGGAACACCGAACGGGCCTTCAGCAAGCGGGAGTTGAAGGCGACCGCGAGGCCGGTGGCGAGTGCCAGCATCAGCGGGACCTGGACGGCCAGGATCACCGCGCTGTTGCCGAGCGCGGTCCAGAACAGCGAATCGTCCAGCAGCCGGGCGTAGTTGTCGAGACCGGCGAAGGTCTCCACTCCGCCCGACTGCTTGTAGAGGCTGAGCCGGAACGAGGCGAGGATCGGGTAGAGCTTGAAGGCGGCGAACAGCAGCACCGCCGGGAGCACGAACAGGTAGGGCATGGTGCGACGGGTCATCGCACGACCTTGCGCCCGGTCTGCTGGGCCAGTTGGTCGGCAGCCTGCTTCAGCACCTCGGCCGGGTCGGCGCCCTTGAGCAGCACCTTGGTCTGCGCGTCGGTGACCACCTTGAGCGCGCGGGCGTAGTCGGCGGAGTAGTTGAAGGCGGGGGAGGGGGCCTTCAGCGCGCCGAGGAAGATCTCGCCCTTCTTCTGGCCGCTGAAGAACGCCGAGGGCTCGTGGAAGACCGAGTCCTCGTACGCGGCCATCAGGGCCGGGGCGATGCCCTTGCCGCGGTAGATCGCCACCTGCGAGGACGGCTTGGTGAGCACGTACTCGATGAAGGTCCAGGCGGCGGCCTGCTGCTTGCTGGACCCGGCGATCGCCAGGTGGGTGGAGTTGACGGTGGCGGCGGTGGCGCCGCCCCGGCGGACGGCCGGGGGCAGCCGGACCTTCCACTTGCCGGCCTCCTGCGGGACCAGGCCCTCGATGATGCCGCCGAACCAGGTCGGCCAGGGCAGCACGGCGGCGGTGCCCTGCTTGATCGAGTTCTCCAGCGCGCTCCAGCCGCCGGACAGGTCGCTGACCAGGCCGGCGTCGTTCATCTTCTTGATCAAGGTGAGCGCGGTGACCGCCTCGGGGGAGTCCAGCGTGATCGCGCCGGCCAGGTCGAAGTAGAACTTCCCCTGGAGCTGGAGCAGCAGCTGGAAGAAGTTGGCCGCGTCGGGCTGCGAGGCGGGCTTGTCGATGCCGAGCAGGTGGGCGCCGGTGGCGGCCTTGAGCTTCTTGCCCGCCTCGATCACCTCGTCCCAGGTCCCCAGCGACTCGACGTCCACCCCGGCCTTCTCGAAGAGGTCGGCGCGGTAGTAGAAGCCGCCCGAATTGGCCTCCCAGGGCAGGGCGTTGACCCGGCCCTTGGGGGCGACGGTCTGCCACAGGCCCTGTGCGAAGGCGTCCTTGTGCTTGTTCGCGCCGAGCGGGCCGAGGTCGGCCAGGCCGGTCGGGAACTTCTCCACGTAGCCGGGCAGGTAGTCCACCCCGATGTGCAGCACGTCGGCCAGGCCGCTGCCGCCGGCCGCCAGACCGGTGGTGATCTTGTCCCAGATCGCCGGGTTGCCGATGTCCTGCACGGTGACCTTGATGTCCGGGTACGTCTTGTTGAACTCCGGCAGCAGCGCCTTGAGCTGGGCGGCTGGGCCCTGCCAGCTCCAGACCGTGATCTCGCCCTTGCGGGGGTCGCCGGCGCCACCGCCGTCGGTGCCGGTGCCGGTGCCCGAGCAGGCGGCGAGTCCGGCACCCACGGTCAGGGCGCCGCCGAGTCTGAGGAGTCCGCGTCGGTCGAGGGTGGTCATGGTGGTCCGCCTTTTTCGAGGGTGGTGTGACGGCCAGGACGCTAGCAATGAGCGGAGCCGACTTGCAATGGATCGATGAAAACTTTCTTCGAGATCGTGCAGGCGAGGAAGAATCCTTGCTCCAGCGCATTGAAAGTGGGCCCGGCTCGCTGTTAGCGTCGCGGCACCCTCAACGGAGAGACCTGGAGACCTTGATGCGACGCGCCAGACTGCCGCTGCTCACCGCTCTCGCACTGCTGATACCGCTCGTCCCGCAGACCCTGGCGGTGGCCGGCGCAGCCCCGGCCGCCGCCGCCAAGGTGCCGACGGTGCTCAATCCCGGGTTCGAACTGGGCACCAGGGGATGGGAGTTCACCTCGGGTGCCGGGGTCGCCAGCAACTACCCGCACGGCGGCGCCAAGTTGGCGTACCTGGACGGCGGCCGCGGCTTCCGGGTCGCCCAGACCCTGACCGCCCCGACCGCCGGCCGGTACGACATCTCGGCCTGGATCGCCACCGGCGGCCCGAACGGCCGGTTCGTGGTGCGGGTGAACGGCGTCGAGGCCGGCGCGGTCACCGTGCCGACCCGGTACGAGTACTCCCGGCACACCGTCAGCCGGGTCTCGGTGGCCGGGGGCGACAGGCTGGAGATCGCCTTCGAGTCCGGCGACGGCTGGCTCAACGTGGACGACGTGATGATCTCCCCGGCGGCCCCGGCCGACCCCCGGATCAGCTCCTCCGACCCGAAGGTCGTGGAGATGTTCGACTGGGCCAAGCGGAAGGCCAACAGCTGGGTGCTGCTGGCCGGTTCGACCGGCCCGGTGAACGTCGACGAGAACAACCGCTTCGGCACCGGCACCGCCACCTACGGCCCGTCCTACTGGGCTGGTTACGCCAACCGCAGCGGCTACTACTCCCGGGACATGGCGCACCAGGTGGTCGGCGCCCAGGTGCTCGGCCTGACCGCCGAGAACCGCAGCATGCTGCGCTCCTTCGCGGCCTCGGCCACCGAGGCGCACAAGTACTACCCGGTCTGGGCGCACAACTTCGACACCGGCAGCTACCTGAGCATCGACTACCGCAACCCGAGCTCCTTCGTCCGCGAGGTGCCCGCCCCGTTCGAGCTGGTGGAGAAGGCGGCCCAGGCGTACCGCTGGAGCGGTGACGCGGCGTACGTGAACGACGAGGTGTTCTGGGACTTCTACCGGCACACCACCAAGGAGTTCGTCGCCCTGCACAACGCGGCCAAGGGCAACGGCGCGGTGCAGGTCGCCGAGGGCACCGGCAAGGGCATCTTCTCCGGCACCGCCAGCTACAACGAGCAGGGCAACGAGAAGCTCGCCGAGGCCGGTGACGGCATCGCGGCCCAGTACCAGGCCTATCTGGCGGTGGCCGCGCTGGCGAAGGCCAAGGGCGACGCGGCGCTGGCCGCCGAGGCGGAGCAGCAGGCGGCGGCGCTCAAGCAGTACTTCAACTCGGAGTGGAGCGGCACCGGTTCGGGCGCCGACATGGTCCGGGCGTACTCCCTGGACGGCACCGCGTTCAAGGGCTGGGGCCTGGAGAACAGCTGGTTCATGCCGATGAAGAAGATCATCGAGGCCGGTCCGCGCAACGACGCCTACCTGGACTACATCGACGCCCAGGCCGCCGGCGCCGACGGCCCGTCCAACATCGAGGCGTTCACCTACCTGCCCGACACCTTCTTCAACAACAACCGCAACGACACCGCCTGGAAGTGGATGCGGCACGTCTACGACCAGCGCGACGTCCAGCACGTGAACGCCTCGCAGGGCCCGAACGGCGACTACCCCGAGGTCTCCTTCACCCTGGTCGGCCAGACCGTCTCCGGCCTGCTCGGCCTCGACCCCGACGCGCCCAACCGCCGGCTGACCACCCAGTCCCGGCTGCCCGCCGGGATGGACTGGCTCCAGGTCGACGACATCCCGGTCGGCAAGGACACCGTCGGCCTGCGGCACGACGGCGCCACCAGCTCCACCCTGACCAACCACTCGGCCTCCCGCACGTACACCTGGGAGGCCCGCTTCGTCGGCAGCCACCCGACCCTGACGGTGAACGGGGCCGCCCGCCCCGCGCTGACCAAGGTCGAACACGGCGTCACCTACAGCTACGCGAGTGTCAAGGTGACGCCGGGTCAGGCCGTCGTGGTCGGCGTGGCCGGCTGACGTCCGTTCCGGGGTGCGGAGGTTGTGGTGACACCGCACCCCGGAACGCGAGGTCCGAATCCCGCCGGACCGGGCCGCCTCAGTCGACAATGCTGGTCCACATGAAGCGACTTGAGGGACATGTGGCACTGGTGACCGGCGGCAGCAGGGGGATCGGCGCGGCCGTGGCGATCCGGCTGGCCGAGGAGGGCGCCGACGTGGCGCTGACGTACGAACGGAACGCGGAGCGGGCCGGGCAGGTGGTCAAGCAGGTCGAGGCGCTCGGCCGCCGGGCACTGGCGATCCGGGCCGACAGCGCCGACCCGGCGGCCGTCCGGGCAGCCGTGGACGAGACGGCCGCGACGCTCGGGCGGCTGGACATCCTGGTGAACAACGCGGCGGTGTTCCCGATGGGCCCGCTGGAGGAGCTCGAACTCGGCCTGCTGGACCGGACCTTGGCGGTGAACGTACGGGCGCCGCTGCTGGCCGCGCAGGCGGCGGTCCGGCACATGACCGAGGGCGGCCGGATCATCGGCATTGGCAGCAACGTGGCCGAGCGGGTGGTGTTCCCCGGCCTCGCCCTGTACGCGGCGAGCAAGACCGCCCAGGTCGGCATGGTCAAGGGGCTGGCCCGGGAGCTCGGCCCCCGGGGCATCACCGTCAACCTGGTCCACCCGGGCCCGACCGACACCGACGCCAACCCGGCCGAGGGCCCGTTCGCCGAGACCGTGAACGGCTTCACCGCGCTGGGCCGTTACGCCGAACCCGCCGAGATCGCGGCTACCGTGGCGTACCTGGCCGGGCCTGACGGCCGGTACGTCACCGGGGCCGCGATCAGTGTGGACGGCGGGTTCGCGGCCTGATTCGGTCGCTACTCGCGGAGTGCCGTGAGCTGGTCCAGGAACCACTGCTGCGGCGGCAGTGCGGTCGAGGCGGCGGCCAACCGCTTGGTGCGGTCGGTCCGTTCGGCCGTCGGCATGGTGAGCGCCCGGTGCAGCGCCTCGGCGGTCTCGATCACGTCGTACGGGTTCACCGTGATGGCGTCGTCGGCCAGTTCGGCGTACGCGCCCGCCTCCCGGGAGAGCACCAGGGCGCACCCGGCGTCGGAGACCACCGGCACCTCCTTGGCGACCAGGTTCATCCCGTCCCGGATCGGGTTGACCAGCGCCACGTCGGCCAGCCGGTAGGCGGCCAGCGAGCGCGGGAAGTCGTCGTTCACGTGCAGGATCAGCGGCTGCCAGGCCGGGGTGCCGAACTCGTCGTTGATCTCCTGCGCGATCCGCTGCACCGCGGCGGTGTACTCCCGGTACTCCGGCAGGTCGTGCCGGGACGGGTAGGCGAACGCGATGTGCACCACCCGGTCCAGCCACTCCGGGCGGGAGCGCAGCAGGTGCCGGTAGGCCAGCAGGCCGCGGACGATGTTCTTGCTCAGCTCGGTCCGGTCCACCCGGACGATCGTCCGGCGCTCGCCGACGGCCTCCTTCAGGGTCGCCAACCGGGCGTCCACGTCCGGCTGGTGGGAGCGCTCGCGGAGGAAGTCGGCGTCCGCACCGAGGGCGTGCACGCCGAGCCGGGTGGTCCGGCCGGCGTGCGTCACGGTGAGCGCGGCCCGGTCCACGGTGGCGCCGAGCACCGCCTCGCAGCAGTCCGCGAAGGCCAGCGCCCAGCGGCGGGTCAGGAAGGCCGCGCGGTCCGCGCCGAGGATGCCGGTCAGCACGTCGGCGGCCACGTCGTCCGGCAGCATCCGGTAGTACTCGGGCGGGGCCCACGGGGTGTGCGAGAAGTGACCGATCTTCAAGTCGGGCCGCAGCTGCCGGAGTTGGTCCGGCGCGAGGGAGAGGTGGTAGTCCTGGATCAGTACCGCCGCACCCGGCGCGGCCTCGGCGGCGAGCGCCTCGGCGAAGGCGGTGTTGTACGCCCGGTAGGAGTCCCACTCGCGGCGGAACCGGTCGTCGAAGACCGGCGCCACCGGCGTCTCGTACAGCAGGTGATGGACGAACCACAGGGTGGAGTTGGCCACGCCGTTGTACGCCCGGGCGAAGGTGCCGGGGTCGATGTCCAGCATCCGGACGGCCTGGCCGCCGACCTCGAAGCCGCCGAGGTCGAGCCGGCCCTCGGGGGAGCGGCGGGCCGCCGTCCGGTCGGCCTCGGAGAGGGCGGCGCACACCCAGACGGCGGACGGGTCGTCGATCGCGGACAGGCCCGAGACCAGGCCGCCGCCTCCTCTGCGCAGGGTCAGCGAGCCGTCGTCCTCGGCGGTGAAGGACACCGGCCCCCGGTTGGAGGCCACCAGGATGGGGGCGGCTCCGGTCAGATTCGAACGTTCGGTCGCGAGATCGGCCATGACACCAACCTTGCCTCGCACCCGGGGGGTCAAACCAGTCGGCACACCCTTCGGGCAAGTCAGGGGGTCGGTTCGGGTCACTGCGAAAGTGCCTGACCACCTACGCGGCGATCACCTCTTTCGAGGTCGGCGTCGCAGTTCCCCGAGCCCCTGGTGGTGCACGTAGTCGGGGATGGTGATCATCGGGGGCCGTTCTAGCGCGCCGACCGGGTGGGTGTGGGCGGTGAACTCGCGGGTGGCGGGGTCGCGGGTGAACTGGGTGAGCAGGGGGTGGACCAGGTCGGGGGTGGTCTTGAGGCGGTGGGTGCGGTCCAGGCGTTCCAGGGCGGTGCGGTAGATGGTGGCCGCCATCCGGCCGAGCGCCTGGCCGTCCTGGTGCCGGTGGTGCCGGACCCCGACGTCGACCTGGGCCAGGGCGTCCAGGCCGACCAGGTCGAGCGCGTCCACCAGCAGGCCCAGCTCGACCCCGTACCCGGTCGGGAACGGCAGCCGCTCCAGCAGCGACCGCCGGGCGGCGTACTCCCCGCCCAAGGGCTGGACGAATCCGGCCAGTTGGGGCCAGTGCAGGTTCAGCAGCGGCCGCGCCACCAGCTCGGTGACCCGCCCGCCGCCGGCCGGCACCACCGCGCCATCGGTCTCCAGCGGCCGGTCGTACATCGCCTTCACCAGCTGGATCGCCGGATCGGTCAGCAGCGGCCCGACGATGCCGGAGACGAAGGCCGGGTCGAACTCCCGCAGGTCCGCGTCGATGAAGCAGACGATCTCGCCGGAGGTGACCAGCAGCGAGCGCCAGAGCACCTCGCCCTTGCCCGGGGCGGCGGGCAGCCGGGGCAGCACGTCGTCCCGGTGCACCACCCGGGCGCCGGCCGCCGCCGCGGCCGCGGCGGTGCCGTCCATCGAGCCGGAGTCGACCACCACGATCTCGTCCACCAGCGGCAGCCGCTCCATCAGTTCCCGCCGGATCACCCGGACGATCTCGCCGACCGTGGGCTCCTCGTCGAGCGCGGGCAGCACCACGCTGACCGTCCCGGCCGGGCCGGCGGCCCGCTTGGCGGCGAGCAGGTCGGCCGGGGGCCGGTCGGCCGTCGTCCAGGAGCGCCGGTGCAGCCAGTCGGCCACCTCCGGCAGCAGCTCCTCGGGCGGTTCGGCCGGGATCGGCTGGTCGGGCACGTCTGATCTCCTCGGGCTGGATCGGCGGACTGGCTTCTCGGGACAGGGCATCTCGCGACTCGGACGCGCGGTTCCCTGCCGGGCGCCTTCGGATACAGTCTTCGTACTGCGGTCAGACCTTCGCACGTCGGGGTCGGCCGGAGAGCAGGACCACAACTTCACAGAGCTCATCCAGAGGGACTGAGGGAACGGCCCGTCGAAGTCCCGGCAACCTTCTCGCACGGCCGACCAGCAGTGGTCATCCGGCGGGACAGGTGCCAATTCCGTCCTGTGGCGCGCCCGCGTCATGGGGAAGATGAGGAGAGAGGCCTCCGCCATCATGGCTACCGCTGTTTCTGCCGCCCCGACCGTCGACCTCGGCCCCGCTGCCGCCCTGTCCTGTCGCGAGTGTGGCACCCGATTCCCGCTCGGTCCGAGCTTCGCCTGCGTCGAGTGCTTCGGCCCGCTGGAGATCGCGTACGAGTTCGGCTCCGAGTCCGCCGAGGAGCTGCGCAAGCGGATCGAGGCCGGTCCCGCGTCGATCTGGCGCTACGCCCCCCTGCTGCCGGTGCCGGCCGACGTGGCGGGCAAGCCCAACCTGAACCCGGGCTGGACCCCGCTGGTGAAGGCCGACAACCTGGGCCGTGAGCTCGGTTTCACCGCCCAGCTGCACGTCAAGGACGACTCGGGCAACCCGACCCACTCCTTCAAGGACCGGGTGGTCGCCTGCGCCATCGAGGCGGCGCGCGCCTTCAACTTCACCACCCTCTCCTGCTCCTCCACCGGCAACCTGGCCGGTGCCGTCGGTGCCGCCGCGGCCCGGGCCGGTTTCAAGTCCTGCGTCTTCATCCCGCACGACCTGGAGCAGGGCAAGGTCGTGATGGCCGGTGTCTACGGCGGCGAGCTGGTCGGCATCGAGGGCAACTACGACGACGTGAACCGGTTCTGTTCCGAGCTGATCGGCGACCCGGCCGGCGAGGGCTGGGGCTTCGTCAACGTCAACCTCCGCCCGTACTACGGCGAGGGTTCGAAGACCCTGGCGTACGAGATCTGCGAGCAGCTCGGCTGGCGGCTGCCGGAGCAGCTGGTGATCCCGATCGCCTCGGGCTCCCAGCTCACCAAGATCGACAAGGGCCTGCAGGAGCTGATCAAGCTCGGCCTGGTCGAGGACCGCCCGTACAAGATCTTCGGTGCCCAGGCCGAGGGCTGCTCCCCGGTCTCCACCGCCTTCAAGGCGGGCCACGACGTGATCCGCCCGGTCAAGCCGGACACCATCGCCAAGTCGCTGGCGATCGGCAACCCGGCCGACGGCCCGTACGTGCTGGACATCGCCCGCCGCACCGGCGGCGCGGTCGAGGACGTGACCGACGCCGAGGTGGTCGAGGCGATCAAGCTGCTGGCCCGTACCGAGGGCATCTTCGCCGAGACCGCCGGCGGGGTGACCATCGGCGTGCTGAAGAAGCTGGTCGAGACCGGCCAGCTGGACCCGTCCAAGGAGACCGTCGCGATCAACACCGGGGACGGCCTGAAGACCCTGGACGCCGTCGCCGAGGCGGGTCTGACCGCCACCATCCGCCCGACGCTGGATTCGTTCCGCGCCGCCGGTCTCGCCTCCGCCTGATCCCCCCTCACCTCCCCGCTAGGAGCCCGCGCATGAGCGCCACCGTCCGCATCCCGACCATCCTGCGCACCTACACCGGCGGCGTCGCCGAGGTCACCGCCGAGGGCGCCACCCTGGGCGCCGTCATCGCCGACCTGGACGCCAACCACCCCGGCATCGCCGCCCGGGTGCTGGACGACGCGGGCAAGCTGCGTCGCTTCGTCAACGTGTACGTGAACGACGACGACGTGCGTTTCGCCGAGGGCCTGGAGACCGAGATCAAGGACGGCGCGGGCATCTCGATCATTCCCGCGGTGGCCGGCGGCTGCTGAACTCCCGCCCTTCGAGGAATACCGTCGAGCCGTCGACGTACCGGAATCGCTATTTCCGGTACTGTCGGCGGCTCGCCGCTGTCGGGTGGAAATTCGGGCAGGTGCGAGGGAGTAGAGTGCGATCCCGGGTCGGCGAATCCGCACTCGCTCCGCCGCCCGCCCCACGCACCGTCAGCCGATCGCGTACGCAAGGCCCGTCCGGCCGTTGAGACATCCGCCGGACCGCGTGAGACAGAAGATGTCAGGCAAGCGTCAGAAATCTGGCCGCATTTTGCGGTGATGAGTCCGCTATGCCCGGAGTGAATTGCCGCATTCTGCCGCTTTCCTCCCGCGATATCCCATTCGGCTGCCGGGGAATTCGGCAAGGTTGGCCCTGTTGCAGAGGGCGTCTGTCCGGATACATTCAGCCGCGATCGACGCATTCACCCGTCGGCCGGACCGCCTCCTGGTGGCCCGGTGGGGCGTTTGCGGCGTGCACGGCTGCGCCCAGGGGGGGTTCCCTCGGGCGTGCCTGTTCAGACCTGGGCCCGCATCCTGCGGGTCCGCGAAGGGCCAGCACAGCACAAGGGGAGTTCGGAATGGCTCAGGGCACCGTCAAGTGGTTCAACGCGGAGAAGGGGTACGGCTTCATCGCGGTCGACGGTGGTGCGGACGTGTTCGTCCACTACAGCGCGATCCAGATGGACGGCTACCGCACCCTCGAGGAGGGCCAGCGGGTCGAGTTCGAGATCTCTCAGGGACAGAAGGGCCCGCAGGCGGACATGGTCCGTACGCCGGCGGTCTGACCTTTCCGAACCTCGGAGTCTCGGCTCGGCCACGAGCTGGCGTCACCTGGTTGGGCAGCAGGCCCGTACGACACCGTCGTACGGGCCTGCTGTCGTTCCCGCCCGTTCCCGCTGTTCGCGTGTCACTACCACGATTGGGCTTGCACTCGATACCCGAGAGTGCTAATCATTGGCGTTAGCACTCGCAGCATGAGAGTGACAACGGACCGGGTCGGTGAGGCCCCCGGGAGCGGTAGGGGACAAGACCCCCGCACACCAGGGCCGTCCGTCGCGGGCGCCCCTCGGTCCGGTGCAGTCGACCGTGTCCTGGAGGACCACTTCCGATGGCCAAGATCATCGCGTTTGACGAGGAAGCTCGCCGCGGCCTTGAGCGTGGCATGAACCAGCTTGCCGACGCCGTCAAGGTGACGCTCGGCCCCAAGGGCCGCAACGTCGTCCTGGAGAAGAAGTGGGGCGCCCCCACGATCACGAACGACGGCGTCTCCATCGCCAAGGAGATCGAGCTCGAGGACCCGTACGAGAAGATCGGTGCCGAGCTCGTCAAGGAGGTCGCCAAGAAGACCGACGACGTCGCGGGCGACGGCACCACCACCGCCACCGTGCTGGCCCAGGCGCTCGTGCGCGAGGGTCTGCGCAACGTCGCGGCCGGCGCCAACCCGATGGCCCTGAAGCGCGGCATCGAGAAGGCCGTCAAGGCCGTCTCGGACCAGCTGCTGGCCCAGGCCAAGGATGTCGAGACCAAGGAGCAGATCGCTTCGACCGCCTCCATCTCGGCCGCCGACACCCAGATCGGCGAGCTCATCGCCGAGGCGATGGACAAGGTCGGCAAGGAAGGTGTCATCACCGTCGAGGAGAGCAACACCTTCGGTCTGGAGCTCGAGCTCACCGAGGGCATGCGCTTCGACAAGGGCTACATCTCCGCGTACTTCGCCACCGACCTGGAGCGGATGGAGGCGTCCTTCGAGGACCCGTACATCCTGATCGCCAACTCCAAGATCGGCTCGGTCAAGGACCTGCTCCCGCTGCTGGAGAAGGTCATGCAGAGTGGCAAGCCGCTCGTCATCATCGCCGAGGACGTCGAGGGCGAGGCCCTGTCGACCCTGGTCGTGAACAAGATCCGTGGCACCTTCAAGTCCGTCGCCGTCAAGGCCCCGGGCTTCGGTGACCGTCGCAAGGCCATGCTCGGCGACATCGCCATCCTCACCGGTGGCACCGTGATCTCCGAGGAGGTCGGCCTCAAGCTCGAGAACGCCGGCGTCGACCTGCTGGGCACCGCTCGCAAGGTGGTCATCACCAAGGACGAGACCACCATCGTCGACGGTGGCGGCGACAGCGACCAGGTCGCCGGCCGGGTCAACCAGATCCGCGCCGAGATCGAGAACAGCGACTCGGACTACGACCGCGAGAAGCTCCAGGAGCGCCTGGCGAAGCTCGCGGGCGGCGTGGCCGTCATCAAGGCCGGCGCCGCGACCGAGGTCGAGCTCAAGGAGCGCAAGCACCGCATCGAGGACGCCGTTCGCAACGCGAAGGCCGCCGTCGAGGAGGGCATCGTCGCCGGTGGTGGCGTTGCGCTGCTGCAGGCCGCGGTCGCGTTCGACAAGCTGGAGCTCGAGGGCGACGAGGCCACCGGTGCCAACATCGTCCGCGTCGCGCTGGAGGCCCCGATCAAGCAGATCGCGGTCAACGCCGGCCTCGAGGGCGGCGTCGTGGTCGAGAAGGTCCGCAACCTGCAGCCCGGTTGGGGCCTGAACGCCGCGACCAACGAGTACGTCGACCTCATCGCCGCGGGCATCATCGACCCGGCCAAGGTCACCCGCTCCGCGCTGCAGAACGCCGCCTCCATCGCGGCGCTCTTCCTCACCACCGAGGCCGTCATCGCCGACAAGCCCGAGAAGGCCGGTGCCCCCGCGGGCGGCGGCATGCCGGGTGGCGACATGGACTTCTGATCCTCCTGCGGATCAGTCGGTTCAGCACCGCGAGGCGGTCCCCTTCGGGGGGCCGCCTCGCGGCGTTTCCGGCTTCCGGCGGCCTGCGGGACAATGGGCGGATGAGTTCCTCCGCTGACATCGAAGCCGCGCTGCACGCCGCGCGGGCGCTGATCCTGGCCGACCTGACCGCGCGGGAGGTGGCCGACCCGCAGGTGGTGTCGCTGGTGGAGGATGCCGTGACGCACCGGCGGTGGTGGCTGGAGCAGTGGCCGGACGGGACCGAGTACGTGCTCGGGCTGGTGGCGCAGGACGTGCAGGACAAGCTGCTGGAGGCGTACGGCCGCTGGCCGCTGTGTGAGGTGTGTGCGGCCGAGGGGGACCCGCACGCGCTGAGTGTGGAGCCGGAGTTGGGGCCCGAGCCGCACTGGGTGTGCGGCAAGGAGGCGGCCGTGGTGGCGCCGGTGGGTGCGCTGTCGTGATCCTGATCGACCCGCCGTCCTGGCCGGGGCACGGGAAGCACTGGTCGCACCTGGTCAGCGACGTCTCGTACGAGGAGCTGCACGCCTTCGCCGAGCGGCTGGGCGCCCCCGCGCGCGGGTTCGAGCGGGATCACTACGACATCCCGGCCGCCTGGTACGAGAAGGCGATAGGGCTCGGCGCGCAGCCGGTCGGTAGCAAGGAGCTGGTTGCCCGGCTGACCGCGGCCGGGCTGCGGCGGCGGAAGGCCGGGCGGACGGCCGATCTGAAGGTCAGCGCTCCAGGAGCATGAGTTCGGCCGCCAGGTTGCGGCGGGCGGCGTCGTCGAAGCGCTGCCGGGCGGTGTCGGTGCGGTAGAGGGCGGGCAGCGCGAGCAGCTGGCGCAGGATCGCGGCCCGCCCCTCGCGGAAGGCGTCGTCGGGGACGAAGGCGTACTCCGCGCGGACGGCGGCGGCGTACGCGGCGTACTGCTCGGGGGTGCCGCCGAGGACGGCCAGGTCGGCGTCGCAGAGCACCTCGCCGTTGCGGTCGCCGGGGGCGGGGTGGTGGCCGACGGTCAGTCGGACCAGCCGGGCGACCTCCTCGGTCAGCGGCTCGCCGAGCCCGGCCTCGCGCAGGGCGCGGACGGCCAGTTGGGCGCTGCGTTCCTCGTTCTCGGAACGGTCCGGCTTGTAGACGGCGTCGTGGAACCAGGCGGCCAGCCGGACGGCGTCGGCGTCCTCGGCGTGTCCGGCCAGCGTGTCCACGTGGTCCAGCACAGCCGTCAGATGGGCGGTGGAGTGGTAGCGCCGCTGCGGCTCGGCCCAGCGGGCCAGCAGGTCGCGGCCGTAGGGCCCGGGGTCGACGGTGGCTCCGGTGCGGAGCAGCAGGGCGGTCCAACGGTCCAGCAGCGCGGTGGTCATGACGGTCATTCTTCCCGACGGTGGGTCAGGAATCTCTTGCCCTCATATGCCGGTGAACGATATATGTAGGCGTATGACAGAACGCTCCATGCAGGAGCCCACCCTGCTGCTGCTCACCGCGCTGGCCGACGCGCCGCGTCACGGGTACGCCCTGATCCAGGAGATCGCCGCGATCTCCGACGGCCGGGTCAGGATGCGCACCGGCACGCTCTACGGCGCGCTGGACCGGCTGCTCGGCCAGGGCCTGATCACGGTCGAGCGCGAGGAGATCGTGGACGGCCGGGCCCGCCGGACGTACGCGCTGGCCGAGCCCGGCCGGGCCGCGCTGGCCGCCGAGACCGAACGGCTGCGCGCGGTGCTGGCCGAGGCCGACCGCCGACTCGCCGTTGTCCGCCCGAGGGTCAGGGGGGCCTTCGCATGACCAAGCTGTTCCGATTCGCCCTGGCGCTCTACCCGGCCGCCTACCGCCGCGAGCGCGGCGGTGAACTGGCCGCCGTGTTCGGCCAGACCACCGCCGGAGCCGGCCGCCTGGCCGTCGCCCGGGAGGCGCTCGACCTGGCGGCCTACGGGCTGCGCCTGCGCACCGGTCTGACGTTCGGTGGGATGACCGGCCGGGTGCTCGCGGCGGCGGCGCCGCTGATGCTGGGCCTGCAGGCCGGGGTGATGCTGCTGGCCGTGCTGCTGGACCACGACTACCCCGGTGTGCCCCCGCAGCTCAGGTACGGCGTGGTCGGCTGCTCGCTGCTGGCCCTGGTGGCAGGGCCGGCCGGCCGGTGGGCGGTGGCCCGGCTGGCGGTGGCCCTGATGGCGGCCGGGGCGCTGCTGCGGTACGGGTTCCTGATGGTCTGGATCGGGGAGCACAGCTCGGTCTTCCGCGCGGGTTGGGCCCTGCTGGACCTGACCTGGGTGGTGGCCGCCCCCGTGCTCTGGGCGGTGCTGCTCTGGCTGGTGCCGGCGGATCTGCGGGCCAGGGCCTCCTGGGGGCAGGCCCTGGCGGCGGCCGCCGGTCTGCTGCTGGCGGGCGCGATGTACGTCGGCTGGGACTTCTACAACCCGGGCTATCCGGGCCGGGGCGTGCTGGTGATCGTCCTGCTGCTGGCGCTGCTGCTGACCGGGGTCGGCGCGGGGGCACCCCGGGTGGCGGCGGTCGCGGTGGCCGCGCTGCCGTACGCGGTGCAGCAGTGCACCTTCGACGCGGTCAGCCAGGCCGGTGGTGCGGGGCGGCTGGCGGCGGTGGTGCTGCTGGTGGGTCCGGCGGTCGTCCTGGCCTGCCGGTACCTGACGCGTCGGCGGGAGCGGGTCAGCACTGGTTGAGCCGGTGCCGGATGCAGCCCTGCCGGGTGGTGGCCATGCTGGGAAGCACAGGTCCGCCGCCCGGCGGGGCTGATCTATTTCCCCGTGCAGGGGGCTCGCCGACGGGCCTCCGGATGTGGCAGGGTAAGCAATATGTCTAGACCAATGTTCGAAGTGATCGCGCTGACGGCGGAGGACGCCCGGGCTGCTCAGGCGGGTGGTGCCGACCGACTCGAACTGGTCGCCGACATGGCCGCCGACGGACTCACGCCCTCCGTCGAGGACTTCGCCGCCATCCGGGACGCGGTGACCATCCCGCTCCGGGTGATGCTCCGGATCCGCGACGGCTTCACCCCCGGCAGCCTGGACGAGCTGCGCGCGCGGGCCGCCGCGCTGCGCGCCGAGGGCGCCGAGGAGTTCGTCTTCGGCTTCCTGGACGCCGACGGTGCGGTGGACCTGGCCGCGACCCAGGCCGTCGCCGAGGCCGTCGCGGGCTGCCGCTGGACCTTCCACCGGGCGATCGACCACAGCGCCGACCGGGCCGCCGTCCGCGCCGCCGTCGGCGACCTGCCCGGCCTGGACACCTTCCTCACCTCCGGCTCCCCGGCCGGCGTCAGCGCGGGCCAGGAGGTCCTGGCGGGCGAGCTCGCCAAGGCGGGCGACCCCGGCTACCGCCAGCAGATCCTGATCGGCGGCGGCCTCCGGGCCGAACACGTCCCCGGCCTCCGGGCCGCCGGCTTCGCCGGCTTCCACGTCGGCGGCCCGGTCCGTAGCAACGGCTGGGACACCCCGGTCGACCCGGCCAAGGTCGCGCACTGGCGGGCCCTGATCGACAGCTGAGCCCAAGCCGCCCGGAGTGATCCGAACGAGAGGCCTAGCGGGGGGTCGCCAGGGACCGCAGGGAGGCGGTCGGCTGCTCGGCCGCCTCGGTGAGCAGGGCGGCCACAGTGGCCAACAGGGCTTTCGCGCGGTCCGCCGGGACTCGGGGAAGCTCGTGGGCCATCCGGTACTCCAGACTGCCGTCCAGCAGTCGGGTGACCCAGACGCTCAACCGGTTCCGCAGGCCGTACTCCACCTCGCCGTGGTACTCCCGGAGGGTGGCCCCGCCCAGGCGGAAGTGCTCGACGGACTCCTCGCGGTAGTCGAAGTACAGCGTGAGGTCCGTGCCGTCCAAGGGGATGGATTCCTCCCGGGCGCGCTCCATCAGGTAGCCCAGCCCCATGTGGGCGTCACCGGCGGCGGTCCGGAGCGAGCGGCTGACGAGGGCGAGGTTCGCCGCGAAGGACCCGTCGGCCTCCGGCTCGAAGCTCAACGGGACCAGGTTGGCCATCCAGCCGATCAGACCGGCCGACATCGGATGGTCACGGTTGGCGAAGGGCACCAGCACCCCGAGCCGCCCGGGCGAGCGCTGACCTTCGAGGGCCGCCGCCAGCCCGAGCAGGGCCGCGTGCATGGGAGGGCAGCCGGATTCCCGGCAGAGCCGCTCCAGCCCGGCCACCACGCCGGCGGGGATCCGCTGCTCGACGACGCCGACCGCCGGGGCACCGGCCGCCTGGCTCTCGTCCCGGAGCCGCAGTCCGGGCACCACCGTCCCGGCGTCCGGGGCGGCGCCGATCCGCTCGCGCACCTCGTCGAGGTCCGAGTCCGCGATCAGCTTCTTCTGCCAGGCCACCCAGTCGAAGTAGCTGTGGGGCAGCGCGGGCAGCGCCTCCCGGGTCTCGTACGCCTCGGTGAGGTCGCGCTGCAGGACCGGCAGGGAATCCCCGTCGCACACCAGGTGGTCGACGGCGATGCTGATCACGTGGCTCACCGCCGAGAGCCGGAGCACCTGGACGGACCAGATCGGGCCGTCGTGCAGGTCGATGAGGCCGCCGGCGTGGTCGTCCACCTCCCGGCGGACCCGGTCGTCGTCCACCGCGAGCCCGGGCAGGTCGATCACCCGGCACTCCGGCGCGCCGTCCCCACCCCACACCCCGTCGGGCCCGGAGACGCGCAGGGAGAGCGCGGCGTGCCGACTGCCCACCGCCCGGGCGGCGTCGAACAGTCGGGGGACGTCGAGCGGCCCGTCCGCGATCCAGGTGACGGCGACGGTGTGCGGCAGCCGTCGGCCGAGCTCGCGGACATTCCCGGCGTCCCGGACGAGCCGGCTGCGCTGGTTGGGGGAGAGCACCGGTGCGGTCCCGGTCGGCAGCGTCCAGGTGTCCGCCGCGGCGACCTGAGCGGCGCCGGACCGGGTGATCAGGGCCAGCAGCTCGCCGAAGGTGGGGTGCTCCAGGACATCGACCAGCTTCAGCCCCACCTCGCAGTGCCGACGGATTCCGGCGACCAGGCGGGCGGCGCCCAGTGAGGTGCCACCGGAGGCGAAGAAGTTGCTGCCCGGCTCTGGCTGTTCGCCCAGGACGGCAGCCCAGACCGTGGCGAGGGCACCGGACGGCTCCGGGGTCGCGGGGGTCGGGCCGGGGGACACCGGGAGCTGGATCGTCTGACTGTCGGACACGTGTGGTTCCTTTCCTACGCGAACTGGTGGAGCTCGGTGCCGATGACCCTGGCGTCCTCGCCGTCACCGGAGAAGCTGAACGTGAGCAGCCCGCTGGCCCGGTCGATCAGGTCCGCCATCTCCCGGTGCGAGTCCGCCGAGCCCCGCAGCACGTCGAAGTGGGAGGTGCTGACGTCCGACACCGGCGCGGGGAGCTGGACCCGGCGGTAGCTGTCGATGCCGGGCAGCGCCTCGACGGCCTGGTGCCCGGCCACCTCGTGGACGGTGCGGGCCGCCTTCGGGGACGGGTGGTGGAACTGGAAGTGCACCTGGCCCGGCCGGAGCGGCGCAGGCGACACCGGGTGGCCGAGGGCGATCCGCCCGGCCAGCGCGATGATGTCGGTGCCGACCGAGCGTTGGGCCAGTTCGGCGATGTCCCGGCCCAGCCGGCCGTTCACCTCGATCAGTCGGGGGCCGGACGGGGTCAGCTTGATCTCGGTGTGGCAGATGCCGCTGCGCACCGAGAGCGCGACGATCGCGGCTCCGGCCAGGTCCGCCGTCCGCTGCTCCAGTTGACGGTCCATCAGCGGGGGCCAGAACTGACCGGTCTCCCGGAAGGGTGTGGCCAGCGCGAACTTGCCGGTGACGGCGAGCTGCGTGGGCACCCCGTCGACCACCGCGCTCTCGACCGAGACGTAGTTCCCGATCCCGGTGCGGGCCGGAGCGTCCGCCAGGAACTCCTCGACGATCAGCACCAGCGGCCGGCCGGTGCCGTCCACCGGCCAGTCGTCGGTGAACAGCCGGAGGACCACAGCGGCGTCGGCCTCGCCGTGCACCGGGTAGGCGTGGTTGCTGCCCTCCCCGCGCTTGGGCTTGACCACCGCCGGAGCCCCCACCTCGGCCAGGGCGGTGGCCAGCTCGCCCGGGTCGTGGGCGAGCCGGTAGCGCACCGAGTCGATGCCCGCCGCGGCGACCAGATCACGTTGCCGCTGCTTGTCGGTCAGCCCGACCACGCAGTCCGGGGTGTGGAACTCCAGGCCGAGCGTCTCGGCCAGCTGGGCCGTGGCGGGCAGCATCCGCTCGCTGAAGGTGACGATGCCGTCGGCCGGTTCGGGCAGTGACCCGCCGGCGATCGCCCGGTCGAGCATGGTCACCGGACCGTACTCCTCCAGCAGCGGCAGCGTGCCGCGCACGTGCTCCGACCGGGGCACCACGAACCGCAGGTCCGCGAACGGCTGGAGCGCCTTGGCGATCTGGGTCGGTGCAGCCGCACCGTAGTCGTAGACGACGGCCAGCCGGGGCTTCCTGCCTTCACGCATGGACAGCACTCTCCAACGGTTCGGAACGGATCATTCGGACCACGCCGTCCACGGTCGGGTCCTGGACGAAGGAGCGCAGCGGGATCGCTGTCCCGAACGTCCGGCGCAGCCGGGCGACCAGCCGGGCCGCGCCGATCGAGTCCCCGCCGAGGTCGAAGAAGCTCTCGCTCTCGCCGATCTGCGGCACCCCGAGCAACTCCCGCCACTGCGCGGTGACCTGCGCGTGCAGCGGAGAGGTCGCAACGGCAGGGACGGTGGCGGCCGGCCGGGGCGGGGCGGCCTCGATCCGCCCGGTCAGCACCTTCCGGTCCACCTTGCCGCTGCCAGTGAGCGGCAGCTCGCCGATCGGCAGGACGACCCGGGGGCGCATGTACTCGGGTAGCTGCTCGGCCAGTACGGCGCGGATGCGCTGCTCCAGCTCGGCCGGCAGCACGTCGGCGACGTCGGCGGTCGGCCCGGTCGCGCGGACGAACGCCGCGAGCCCCTGCTGGCCCTGGCCCTGGACGTAGGGGACCACGGCCGCAGCGGACACGCCCGGGGTGCGGGCGATCACGGACTCGATCTCACCGAGCTCGATCCGGAACCCTCGGAGTTTGATCTGGCCGTCTTCCCGGCCGTGCAGGTAGAGCAGGCCGTCCGGACCCCAGGCGGCCAGGTCACCGGTGTCGTAGACCCGGTCGGGGGTGACCCCCGGGAGCCCGTCGAGGAACTTCTCCGCAGTGAGCTCGGGGCGCTTGAGGTAGCCCTCGGACAGCCCGGCCCCGCCGAGGAACAGCCGGCCCACCGCCCCCGTCGCGCAGGGCCGGTTCCAGCAGTCCAGCACCCAGGCGGTGGTGCCGGCGATCGGTGCGCCGATCGATACCGGTACGCCTTCCGCCAGCGGCCAGAGCGTCGCGTAGACCGTGGTCTCGGTGGGTCCGTAGCCGTTCAGGGCGTACCCGCTCGCCGCCAGCAGGCGGTCGCGCAGCGCGCCGCCGAGCGGTTCACCGGCGCAGACGGTGACCGGGATCCGCACCTGCAGGTGCTCCAGCAGCGCGCCCCAGAGGGTCGGAGTCGCCTGGGCGAAGTCGATGCGCCCCGCAGCGATGTACTCGGCGAGCCGCATCGGGTCACGGACGGTGTCCTCGTCGGCCAGCACGCAGGTCGCGCCGGTGGTGACCGGGAGCAGCAGCTCGACCAGCGAGATGTCGAAGGTGGTGGTCGTGGTGGCGAGCACCCGTTCGACGAAGGTGGCGCCGGCCGCCCGGTGCACGGTGCCCACCAGCTGGGTGAGCGCCGCGTGACCGACCAGGACGCCCTTGGGCCGGCCGGTCGAGCCCGAGGTGTACAGCAGGTACGCCGGGTCGGCGCCGGTGGCCCGGGGCGCGGACGGCGTCGTGGCGGCGTCCCCCCACACCGGCAGGCCGAGCACGCCGGCCAGCCCGGGGTGACCCGCCGTCCCCTCGTCGTGCACCGCGAACCGCACCTCGGCGTCGACCAGTACGGTCTCCAGCCGGCCGGCCGGCCAGGCCTTGTCCACCGGCAGGTAGACACCGCCGGCGTGCATCACCCCGAGCAGGGCCGCGACGGCGCCGACGCCTCGGCCGACACACACCGCCACCACCTCGCCCGGTCGCAGGCCGGCCTCGGTCAGTCGGCCTGCGACCGCCTGCACCTGGCGGCGGAGCTGCCAGTAGCTGAGCTGCTGCTCCGGGTCGGCCACGGCGACGGCCTGCGGGAGTTCTGCGGCGGTCCGCAGGAACCGGTCGACCACCGTCCCGGTCTCCGGTCGGGCTGCGGCCGCGCGGTCCGGCAGGTCACCGGCCAGCCCGGTCGGCCAGCTCGACAGCGCCGCCGTCGGATGGTCCGTCACCGCCGCCAGGACGGCGACCAGCCGCTGCCAGAGCCCGTCCAGTTGATCCTGGTCGAGGGCCCGGCCCTCGAGTTGCACCACCAGACCGTCGTCGCCGTGCTCGATGTGGCAGGCGAGCTGGTAGAGCGAGCGGCCGGTGGAGACCGGGTAGGGCTCGCACACCAGGCCGTCGAGCCCGAGCCCCTGGCCGGGTCGGTTGCGGTAGGTCATCGCGAGTCCGGCCAGCCCGGCCACGTCCTCGCTCGCCCCGGAGTTGACGGCCCGGAGGATCTCCGACAGCGGTGTCGAGGTTCGGCCGATGGCGTCGATCAGCTGGCGCCGGACCCGGCCGACCAGCTCGGCGAACGTCGGGTCGTCGGCCAGTCGGACCCGGATCGGGGCGACGTTGGTGGCGAACAGCACGGCGCCCTGAAGCATCTCGGACGAGCGGTCCGCCATCGGGACGCCGAGCACGAAATCGTCGCGGTTGGCCCAGCGGCCGAGCAGGCCGGCGTACGCGGCGAACAGCAGCTGGAACTCCGTGGCGTCGAGTTCCCGGGCGAGTGCGGTCAGCTTCTGCCGTACCCCGTCCGGCAGGCGGCGGCGGATCTGCTGGGCGGTGAAGCCGGCGCCGTCGTCGCGGTCGAGGGCGCCGGGGAGCGCCACAACGCCCGGTACGTCGCGGAGTTGGGTCACCCAGTGGGCCAGGTCGGCGGCCCAGGCCGCCGATCCGTGCCGGCCGTTGAGTTCCTCCACCACCTCGGCCAGGGAGTAACGGGTCGTCAGGTCGAGGGGCTGGTCCCGGTGGGCGAGCCGGTAGGCCGCGCCGAGCTCCGCCTCGACGATGCCCGTCGACCACGCGTCGATCGCGGCGTGATGCACGTTCAGGGCGAGCACGCTCTCCCCGTCGGACAGCCGGAGCAGCAAGGCGGCCAGCGGGCGTCCGGAGGACAGGTCGAACGGCCGGGCGTAGAAGGCGGCCAGCAGCTCGGGCAGGTCGGCCGGGCCGGTCAGCTGCCGGACCGTCAGGAGCGCTTCGGCGGGCGGGCGCACGTCCAGCACCGGGATGTCGTCCTGCGGACGGAAGGCCGTCCGCAGCGCCTCGTGCCGGGCGACCACGGCGTGGATCGCGGCCGCCAGGGCCACCTGGTCGAGGTCACCGAGGATGCGCCAGGCGAGCGGGACGTTGAGCACGGGGCCGGCCGCCGCGTACTGGTCGAGGTGCCAGAGCTCCTGCTGGGCCGAGGTCGCGGTGGTCATCATGCCTTCCGTACGGTCGCGTCGGCTCCCGGGGCGGGGAGGGTGAGGATCCGGTGGAACAGGTCCCGGAGCTCCGGGCCGGCGAAGTCGAACGGGTCGGCGGCGTGGTGGGCCCGGGCCGGGCCGAAGGCCGCGATCCGGGTGGCCGCCGCGAGCGCGGCCGCCGGGTCGTCGCCGATGACGTCGACCGGGCAGCCCGGGGCGCCGACGGCGTGGTCGACCTGCCCCGCGAGGTGACCCAGCCACAGCTGGTAGCGCTCGCAGAGCTCGGTGGCGAACACCTCCGCCTCCTCCGCCTCGAGCTCGAACTCGACTGCCTGGGCCAGCGCCAGTGCGTGCAGCCGACTGCCGGTCGACCGGAGCGCCTCGGGGGTCGGCACGGTGCCGTCCCACAGGCCGGCCAGGAAGGCGTCGGCCTCAGCCGACGGCAGTCCGAGCGAGCCGAGCAGCTCCCCGGCGTGGCCACGGAGGATCTCGCGGTCGGCCTGGGCCGGCGCGAACAGCACCATCCGGAGCTGGCCGTGCCCGGCGGCCGTCAGTGCGGCCGCCAGCTCACAGCCCAGCGCCGTGTCCATGCAGTGGGCGACCACGGTCAGCGGCTCGGCCACGAACGGGCTCAGGGTCCCGAGGTGAGTCGCGGCCCGCCGGCTCAGCACCGGGTCCGCCGCGGTCGAGAGGGTGTCCAGCACGGTGACCGTGCCCAGTGCGGCCGGCTGCTCGCCGAGCACCGCGCGGATGCTCTCGTTCCGGCCGATCCGGCCCGAGTCCAGGACGATCAGGTGCCGGTCCGTCAGATGGTGGGTCGTGTCGGTGGTCATGCCGGTACCTCCTCGTTGATCCGACCGCGCGCGGCCAGGGCGGCCTGGGCGGCCACGGTGGTGTGTTCCATCAGCTCGCCGGCCCGCACCACGACGCCCCGGCGGGCGAACTGGCCGACCGCGCGCATGGCGGTCAGCGAGTCCCCGCCCAGATCGAAGAACCGGTCGTCGGGACGGACCGGCAGCACTCCCAGGACGGCCTGCCAGACCTCGGCGACGAGCTCCTGGTCCGGTCCGGAGAGTCGGGCAGAGGTGACCGGCACCGCCGCTGCGGTGACCGGCCGGTCGCCCAGCCGACGGCGGTCGATCTTGCCGCCGGTGGTCAGCGGCAGGGCTGCGGCGAACAGCCAACGGGACGGGACCATGGCGGCGGGGAGCCGGTCGGCGAGGAAGCCGCGCAGCTCCGCCGAGTCCACCGGAACCGTGCCGACGGCGACGTAGGCGGTGAGCCCGGGACCCCCGGCCCGTTCCTCCAGCAGGACCGCGACGGTGCCGACCGCAGGGTGTTCGGCGAGGACGTGCTCGATCTCGGAGAGTTCGATCCGCACGCCGTTGATCTTCACCTGCTGATCGATCCGACCGTGGAACTCCAGGTCACCCGCCGCGTTCCGGCGGACCAGGTCCCCGCTCCGGTAGTACCGGTCCCGGCCTTCGCCGACGAACCGCTCCGCGGTCAGCTCGGGCAGCCCGAGGTACCTGCGGGCGACGCCCGGGCCGCCGATCCACAGCTCACCAGGCGTGCCCTCGGCCACCTCGGTGCCCAGCGCGTCCACGATCCGGATCGGCACCTCCGCCAGTGGTGGGCCGATCGGCACCGGTCCCTGGTGGCCCTCGGCCAGTCGGTACAGGGTGGCGTAGACGGTGGTCTCGGTCGGGCCGTAGCCGTTCCAAACGGCCGCGCCGGTCCGCAGCAACTCCTGGGCCAGCTGGGGCGCCAGGGCCTCGCCGCCGCACAGCACGGTGTCGGCGCCCGGCCATCCGGCGTCCAGCAGGGTCTGCACCTTCGACGGCGTCGCCTCGATCAGTGTCACCCCGGTGGCGCGGCAGCGGTCCCGGACCCGGGCCGGCTCGCGCACCTCGCCGTCGGTGAGCAGCTCGACCCGGGCACCGGCCATCAGCGCGGCGACGTGCTCGGTGAAGACCATGTCGAACGCCACCGACGACCAGCCGAGGACGACGTCCCGCTCGGTAAGCCCGATGGTCCGGTTCACCGCCCGCATGATCGCCCGCAGGTTGCGGTGGGCGACCTCGACGCCCTTCGGGGTTCCGGTCGATCCCGAGGTGTACAGGACGTACGCCAGGTCGTCCGGGGTGCAGAGCGGTCCGAAGTCGGGGTCGTCGGGCAGGCTCGCCCAGTCGAGTCCGCCGAGGGACAGGGTCGGCCGGGCGGCCGCCGGGTCGGCGGTGGTGTCCTCGGTGAGCAGCAGGTCCGCACCGGCGTCGTCGAGGGTGAACCGCCGCCGCTCCAGCGGGTAGTCCGGCTCCAGGGGGACGAGCGCGGCGCCGGTCCAGTACACCGCGAGCGAGGCCACCAGCAGGTCGACCGTCCGGGGCAGGCACATGCCCACGACGCTGCCGGGCCCGACACCGTGCGAGCGCAGCAGCAGCGCCAGGGCCCGGGTCCGCCGCACCAGTTCGCCGTAGCCGAGTGCGGTCCGTCCGTCGGCGACCGCGATCCGGTCCGGCCGGGTGGCGGCCTGCGCCACGATGTCGTCCACCGCCGTGGGCCCGGTCCCGGACTCGGCCTCGAGGCAGACCGGAGCCACCGCGACGGCCGCCGGCTCCTCGACCGCGTGGCGCAGCAGGGTGCCCAGGGTGCTGAGGAAGGCGGCCCGTGCGTCGGCGGTCCACTCGGCGGCCTGGAACTGAACCGTCACGGTCAGCCGGCCGTCGGCTGCCCGCCGCTCCGCCTCGACCACCAGCGGCAGGTTCGTCCAGGTCGAGTTGCCCACCCCGTCCTGGCTGATCAGGCCCTGCCGGACCAGGGGTTCGAGCTGGTGGAAGTCGGTGAAGTTGAACAGGTTGTCCAGCCGGAAGTCCGCGCCGGCCGCCCGCTGGATCGCCGCCAGCGGGTAGCGGCGGTGCGGGTTGGTGACCCGCTCGGCCGCGCTCGCCGACGCCGCGAGGTCCTGCCAGGAGCCCGTCAGGTCGATCCGCAGCGGCAGGATGTTGAGAAAGAGCCCGAGGGCCCGCTCGCCGCCGGGGCGGTCGAGTCGACCGTGGCTGACGTGGCCGACGACCACCTCCGACCGGCCGCGGTGGACCCCGATCGCGGCCGCGACCACGGCGGTGAGCAGTGCTTTCGGCGTCCGGCCGGTCGATCGGGCGGCCTCCTGGAGCAGCTGGTAGGTGTCGGCCGGCAGGTCGAGCACCGCCTCGTGTGCCTGCTCGGCGGCCGGGCCGTCGGCGGCCGTCGCCGGAGCGCCACGCAGGTAGTCGGACCAGAACGAGCGACTGTCGCCGGAGGCCAGCGCCAGCTGCTCGGCCGCCACGTAGTCGCGCAGCGGCGGCAGTTCCGTCCCCTCGGTGGTCGCCGCCCCGGTGTAGTCGGCGATCAGTTCGGCGAAGAGCGAGTTGCTGCTCCAGCCGTCCAGGACGGAGTGGTGCTCGGACCAGACGAACAGGAACTGCTCGGGGCCGAGCACCGCGACCCGGAACCGGATCATCGGAGCCGACCGCCAGTCGAGCGGCTGGGCCCGCTCCTGCTCCAGTACCGCGCGGACCGCGTCCGCCCGGGCGCCGGAGGGCAGCCCGGTGAGGTCGTCAACGGTGAGCGACGGCTCCACGGACTCCGTCACCAGCTGGAGCGGCACGGAGAAGTTCGCCAGGTCGAACGAGGTTCGCAGGGCTTCGTGACGAGTGGTCAGCCGACCCAGGCAGGCCCGCAACCGGTCGGCGTCGAGGGCGAGGTTGACCGTGGCGGTGGAGACGCTGTGGTACGCGGTGGACCCGGGGCCGTCGGTGTGGAAGAGCATGCCCATCTGCAGGGAAGTGACCGGGTAGGCGTCGGTCACCCCGGTCGGCAGCGCGGCCCGGTCGGCTGCGGTCAGCAGCTCCCGGACCTCGGTGCGCGGGTCCGCCGGGATGTCGTCCCGGGTGTCGAGCGCGGCCGCCAACTCCGCGACGGTGGGGTTCCCCAGCAGGTCGTCGACGCTGATCGCGAGCTGCTGGGCCCGGGCGGCGGCGACCACGCGGATGGCCCGGATCGAGTCGCCGCCGACCGCGTAGAAGTGGTCGTCGACGGTGATCCCGGCGACGTCGAGGACGTCCTGCCAGATCGCCAACAGGACTCCGGCCGGGCCGGCCGCCCGGACGTCCGGGGCCGAGCCGGGCGCGCGTACGGTGCCCGGGTCGGGCAGGGCCGCACGGTCGAGCTTGCCGTTGTGGTTCACCGGGATCCGGTCGATCGGTACGAACCAGCTGGGGATCATGTAGCCGGGCAGGGTCCGGCCCGCGTGCTCCCGGAGCTCGGCGGCGGGCGGCAGTACCGCGCCGGGGCGGGCGACCAGGTACGCCACCAGCTGGGCGTCCGAGCCGTCCAGGTCCCGGGTGGTGACCACCACGTCCGCGACGGCGGGGTGCTGGGCCAGGCAGTGCTGGACCTCGCCCGGCTCGATGCGGTAGCCGCGGACCTTGACCTGCTGGTCCGACCGGCCCAGGTACTCCAGCTCGCCGGTGTCCAGCAGGCGGCCGAGGTCGCCGCTGCGGTAGAGCCGGGCGCCGGGCTGCCGGGGGTCGGCGACGAAGCGCTCCGCGGTGAGCTCCTCCCGGCCGAGGTAGCCCCGGGCGAGGCCGGCCCCGCCGACACAGATCTCCCCGGCCTCCCCCGCCGCGACGGGCCGCAGTTCGGTGTCGAGCAGTTGGACGGTGAGGTGCGGCAGCGGCCTGCCGATCACGGAGCGGACGCCCGTGACGTCCTCGGGGCCGAGCGGACGGTACGTCACGTGCACGGTGGTCTCGGTGATGCCGTACATGTTGACCAGCAGCGGGCCGGTGTTGCCGTACCGCTCGTACCAGGTGCCGAGCCGGGCGAACTCCAAGGCCTCGCCACCGAACACCACGTATCGAAGGCCGTCGCCGAAGCCCTGGTCGGCCTGGAGCAGCCGGGCGAAGTAGGACGGGGTCTGGCTGAGCACCGTGACCCCTTCGCGCTGGATCAGCTTCCACATCGCCTCGGGCGACCTGGTCGCCTCCTGCGGGACGACGACCAGGCAACCGCCGTGGAGCAGCGCGCCGAAGATCTCCCAGACCGAGAAGTCGAAGGCGTAGGAGTGGAAGAGCGTCCAGGTGTCGTCGGGGCCGAACCGGAACTCCTGGTCCGCGCCGTCGAACAGGGCCAGCACCTGTCGGTGCTCGACCATCACGCCCTTGGGCGCCCCGGTCGAGCCGGAGGTGTAGATCACGTAGGCGAGCCCGTCGGCGTCTCGGTCGTCCCGGGGCAGTACCGGTCCGGCCGGGTCGATCCCGGTCAGCGACACGACCGGCACCCGGCCGGTGTCGGGTGCGTGGTCCTGGCGGTCCGTCAGCACCGCGCCCAGGCCGGAGTCCTCGACGATGTAGCGCCGGCGGTCGGCAGGCAGGGCCGGGTCCAGCGGCACGTAGGCCGCCCCGGCCTTGAGGATCGCCAGGATGCCCACGATCAGGTCGACCGAGCGGCCCGCGCTGAGGCCGACCAGACCACCCGCCGGTACGCCGCTCGCCCGCAGCTCGAACGCGGCGCGGTCGGCGCGCCGGTCGAGCTCCTCGTAGCTGAGACTGTGCTCGGCGTCGACCACCGCGAGCCGCCGGGGATGGGCCTGCGCGACCCGCTCGAACTCTTCGGACAGCGTCGCCTGCCGGTGACCGCTATTCATGGTGCTCACCTTCCGGGGGTGGTGGTCTGGTATTCGAGGGACTGATCCGGGGCGACCGGGTGCTGGGTGACGGTGCCGTCGGCGGACCGCTCGATCGAGCGGATCGCCGGCAGGAACGCGAGGGTGATGCTGGGCAGCAGGATGAGGAGGACGGGGACCAGCAGAGCGCGGGTGAACCCCAGGTGCTCGGCGAGCGGTCCGGCCAGGGCGTAGCCCAGTGGCGTGATGCTGAGGGAGACCATCCAGTCGTAGGCGGTCACCCGGGACATCTTTTCCTGCGGCACCAGCTGCTGGACGGTGGAGTCCCACAGCGCGCCGAGCACGTCGGTGCCCGCCGCGGCGACCGCCGCCGCCACCACGACGGTCCAGATCGGGGCGTCGGCCAGCATCGCCAGGAACGGTGCGGCGCCGGTGGCCAGGGCCAGGTTGGCGACCACCAGAGGCCGACGGCAGCTGATTCGCAG
Source organism: Kitasatospora gansuensis (assembly GCF_014203705.1). NCBI lineage: Bacteria > Bacillati > Actinomycetota > Actinomycetes > Kitasatosporales > Streptomycetaceae > Kitasatospora > Kitasatospora gansuensis. The sequence continues at coordinate 3,485,659 of NZ_JACHJR010000001.1, read as the reverse complement.
GGCGAGCAGGCCGCCGGCGAGCCCGCCCACCGTGAGGCCGGTCGAGACGGCGGCCCAGCCGGCCGCCCCGGTGCCGGCGGCGGAACCGGACGTCTCCACCATGACCAGCGTCGGACCGAGCACGAACAGCATGGAGAAGCCCAGGTTCCACAGGCCGTGCGAAAGCAGGTTCTGCCAGAGCCAGGGCCGTCCGGTGACCTCGGCGGCCCCGCCGCGCAGCTCGCTCCAGAAGCTGTCCCGCTCCTTGGGCTCCCGGCGGCCCACCGGGATGGTGGCCAGCAGCAGCGCGCTGAACAGGAAGCTGGCGCCGTCGATGACGTAGGCCCAGCCGGGGCCGGCCAGGGCGACCAGCAACCCGGCGACGGCCGGGCCCGCCACCGCCGGGACGCTCCGGCAGAGTGAGAGCAGCGCGTTCGCCGACTGCAGTTGCCGGGGCGGCACGAGCTCGGAGACCAGGCCGGCGGTGGCGGGACGGAAGAACGCCTTACCGACGGCCGAGGCCATGGCCAGCGCACCGAAGTGCCAGACCTGGGCGTGGCCGGTCAGCAGCAGCAGGCCGAGCCCGCCGGCCAGCAGACCGCTGAACGCCTCGGTGCTGAGCATGACCGTACGGCGGGGCAGCCGGTCGGCCCACACGCCGCCGACGGTCAGCATGACGACCTCGGTGACCGCGCCGCAGGCGAGCACGGTGCCGAGCTGGCCGACGCCGCCGCCGATCTCCAGGACCGCGAACGCCATGGCCACGGGAATGACGGCGCTGCCGATCGCGGACACCAGCCGGCTCAGCCAGAGCGCGCGGAACGTGGCGTCCGCCAGTGCGCCGCCGCCCGCCGAGAGCCGGGTCACGATGTTTGTCATTCCCTTTGCCGCCAATCTCCAGCGTTCCTGCAGGTATCCGAGTGGGCATCAGCTGACGGGACGCCAGCCGGGCAGACGTCAGGTGTGCTGCGCCCTGGTCCGGTAGTACGAGGCGGCGTAGTCCTTGCGTCGGCGGAAGACCTCGACGGCCTCCTCCTCGGTGGACCATCCGGTCGGCAGGTCGAGCCCCAGCAGTTCACGGAAGAGCGCCGGGTTCCGGTCCAGCACCTCCGGTGCCAGCGACTTGGCGTACTCCTCCTGCGGGCGCATGTACGTCCGCGCGAACAGGGTGGAGACGGTCAGCCGCAGGCCGTCCCTGGTTCGGGGATAGGCCCCGTGCCAGGTGTTGCCGTGGAAGACGATCGCCGAGCCGGGCGGTGCCTCGACCGGTACGGCCAGCTCCGCGCCCTCGTCGCCGCGCGGGCGGTGGCAGTAGCGGTGACTGCCGGGCACCACCCGCAGGCAGCCGTCCTCCTTGGTGTACTCGCTCAGGCAGTAGTTGACGTTGGCCAGCTGCGCGTACGGCGGCAGCGGGTCGGGGACGTAGGCGGTGTCCGAATGGACGCCGAGGGCCGCGTTGCCCGGGCCCTTGAGGTAGCCGGTCATGCTGCTCAGCACCCGGTTGCGCCCCAGCAGGTAGGTGATCAGGGCCAACGGGGTCGGGGTCAGCAACAGCTCCTCGTACGCCCGCCCGCCCCGGGTCAGCAGCAGGACGACCTCCTGGGTGCGGTTCGCGTGGCTGAGGCCGGTCACGGTGTCGGGCCGTGCGCCGTCCTCCTCGGCGGCGACGGCGAGCAGGCCGTCGCGGAGGGACTGCACCGTCTCCGGTGCGAGGGCGTTCTCGATCACCGTGTAGCCGAGCAGGTCCAGGTCGGCGATGTGCCGGTCCAGCCCGGACAGTGACCGGCGGAGGTCCGCCAGGCCGTCGGTGAGCAGTTTCGGGCCTTCCTCGCGGGTGGACAGCAGGTGCCCCGTCATGACGTGGTGACCTTTCGGTGGGTGTCGGTACCGGTCGGAGCCGCCAGGCGGGTGACCGGTGCGGCGTCCGGGCCGGGGAGGCCGGAGCGCTGGGGTGTCCAGGCGCCGGTGGTGCAGGCGGCCCGGTCCGGTGCGAGCCGGGCGGCGAGCCGCAGGACGCTGTCCTGGAGTCGCATCAGCAGCACGGTCGGGTCGCCTGCGGAGACCTCGCGCAGGCAGGTCGCGAAGCTCCGGTCGAAGGCCAGTACCTGCTGCGGGTGCCGGTCGCGCAGGGCTCCCCAGCCCCGGCGGCTGCGCAGCTTCTGCTGCCGCCATTCGCGGAACGTCTCCGGGACGGTCACCCGCACCAGGGCGTCGGCCGCGTAGCCGATCCGGGCCCCGGCGAGCTTGGCCTGGAGGCCGATCGAGGCGTCGTCCACCAGCGGAATCTCCAGCGCCTTGGGCAGCAGGTCCCGGCGCAGCGCGTACAGCGCGCCGGGGAGTGCCCAGCGGTGTTCGGGGTGTCGGCCGCGCATCCGGTGCCAGGCCTCCATCGAGAGCTCCGACCAGTGGGCCAGCAGACGGGCCGTCAGGGTGCTGCCGGACCTGGCCAGGACGATCCGGCCGGCGGCGACGTCCGCGGTGTCACGGACGATCGGGTCGATCAGTGCGGCGAACGCTCCCGGCTCGGGACGGACATCGGCGTCGATGAGAATCAGGATGTCCCCCCTGGCCTGGTCGGCGCCGATGGTCAGGGCGCGGAATTTCCCCGGCTGCGGTGTGGCCAGCCAGCGGATTCGACGGTCGTCGACGGGCGGGTTGCGGAGCATCGGCGAGTCGGCCGGGGTGATGACCAGTAGCTCGACGGGGCAGTCCAGTTGGTCGGCCGCTCGAAGTATCGAGGGCAGAGCCGCAGGTAGCGTGCGTTCCTCGTTTCGTGCCGGGATGAGCACGCTGACAGCTGATCGCATCATTCCTCCCCGATGGCAGGCCACGATCCGCGGCCTGGGGCGCCCAACCGCCCGGGGCAAAGTTACTGCCATAATGACCAGAGTGTCAATATCACTAGTCATGGCTGTCACGGAAATCTGTGACAATGCTCGTAATGACAGAAAAGCCCGGAACGAGCGAGGCTCGTCCCGGGCTTTCCGGTCAATTTCGGACTATGACTGCGGTGTCATTCGGCCGGCCACGGCGCGCAGAAAGTCGTGCGGCCAACCGAGGTCGACGGCGGACGCTGCGTCCAGTCGGTCCAGCACGGTGGACGGCAGGGGCGCCCCGGCACCGCGCAGGCTTGCGCCGAGCTGTGCCGGATCGCTCGCCCCGACGACGGGTATCAGGCCCTTCGCGCGGACGTAGGCCAAGGCGACCGCGGCGGCCGGGAGCCCGAGCTCCCGTCCTGCCAGCTCCAGGGCGCCGGCCAGCGCCGCCGTCCGGGGCGGCTCGCCGGGGCCGGCGGCGCCCACCAGCCGGCCGCGGCCGAGCGGTGACCAGGCGAACACCGGTAGCCCGAACGCCCGTGCCATCGGCAGCAGTTCACGTTCGGCATCGCGCTGGAGCAGCGAGTACTCCACCTGCATCGCACTGAACGGTGCCCGGTCGCGCTCGGCGGCCAGCGTCTGATGCCGGCTCACCACCCAGGCCGGGGCGTTGCAGATCCCGGCGTACAGCACCTTGCCGGCCCGGACCTGCTCGTCCAGCGCGCGGACCAACTCCTCGGGGTGGATGCGGTCGTGCCAGGCATGGACCCAGAGCAGGTCCACCCGGTCGGTGTCGAGCCGCCGCAGGCTCCGCTCCAGGGCGTCGGCCAGGCTTCGCCGGGAGAGGCCGCCGGAGAACGGCAGCCCCGTACTGCGCAGGCCGAACTTCGTTCCCAGCAGGAACTGTTCGCGCCGACCGCGGAGCAGGCGGCCGAGCACCGATTCCCCGGCGCCGTCCGCGTAGGTCACCGCGGTGTCGAGTACCGTGCCGCCGGCCTCCTGGTAGGTGTCCAGCACGGCCCGGCAGCCCGCGTCCGTCTCGGTCGGTCGGCCGGGGAGGCCGAAGTTGAGCGTGCCGAGGGCGAACTCGGAGATCTGGACGCCGGTGCCGCCCAGCGGCACCGGCCCCAGCCTCGGCGGAGCAGCGGCCCCGGTCACTTCGAGATGACCTCCAGCCCGTACATGTACGGACGCAGCACCTCGGGGACGGTCACCGTGCCGTCGGCGTTCTGGTAGTTCTCCACGATCGCCACCAGGATGCGCGGCGACGCGACGGCGGTGTTGTTCAGGGTGTGCGCGAAGATCTTGTCCTTGCCCGAGCGGTAGCGGATGCGCGAGCGGCGGCCCTGGAAGTCGAGCATGGTCGAGCAGGAGTGGGTCTCCGAGTAGCTGTCCCGGCTCGGCATCCAGGTCTCGACCTCGTGCTTGCGGTACTGCCCGAGGCCGGTCTCGCCCGAGCAGGCGAGCGCGACCCGGTGCGGCAGGTCGAGGCCCTGCAGGATCGCCTCGGCGTTGCCCAGCAGCCCGTAGTGCTCCCGCTCCGAGACGACCGGGTCGTTGTGACAGATCACCACCTGCTCGACCTTGGTGAACTGGTGCACCCGGTAGAGACCGCGGCTGTCCCGGCCGGCCGAGCCCGCCTCCCGGCGGAAACACGGGCTCCAGCCCGCGTAGCGGATCGGCAGCTGCTCCTCGGAGAGGATCGAGTCGCTGTGCATGGCCACCAGACCGACCTCGCTGGTGCCGACCAGGTACAGGTCGTCCGCGGGCAGCTGGTAGGTCTCCTCGCGGCTGCCGGGGAAGAAGCCGGTGCCGAACAGCGCCTGCTCCCGGACGATCACGGGAGGGATCACCGGGGTGAAGCCCTTGGCCACCACGGTGTCCATCGCGTAGCGCAGGACGGCGAGTTCGAGCATCGCGCCGGGGCCGGTGAGGGCGTACGAGCGGGCGCCGGCGAACTGGCGAGGCCCGTCCAGGTTGACCATGCCCAGGTCGAGCATCAGCTCCAGGTGGTCCCGCTTCGGAAAGTCGAACGACCGGGGGGTGCCCCAGCGGCGGATCTCCAGGTTGTCGCTGTCGTCGTCGCCCTCGGGAACCTCCGGGGCGAGGATGTTCGGAACCTGGCTCAGCAGCGTGTCCAGCCGCCCCCGGTGGTTCCGCTGTTCGAGCTCCGCCACACGGATCTCGTCCCCCAGCGCCTTGGCCTGCTCACGACCCTCGCCGCCTGCGCCGACCTGCCGGGAGACGGTCTTCAGGGTGTGCCGCAGGCCGTCCAGGTGCTCGGTCGCGCGCCGGGACTTCTGGTCGAGCTCGATCAGCTCGTCGATGTCGACGCTGACCCGTTTGGCCGCGGCGGCCCGCTTCACGGCATCGGGATTGGTCCGGATGAGTTCCAGGTTCATCATCTTGGGGTTTCTACCTGTTTCTAGATTTGTCGGCCAGGGGGGTACCGGCCGGGAGACTGGAGGAAGTCCGCAGCTACCAGCTCGATTTGACGGGCTGCCAGCCTCAGTTCAGAGATCGGGACGAACTCGTCGGGCGCGTGGGCCCGGTCGAGATCCCCGGGGCCGTGGACGACGGCGGGAGTGCCCGCCCGCGCGAAGTAGCGCGCGTCGCTGCCACCCGCGAAGGAGCACCGTCCTGAGGGGACACCGAGTGCCTGAGCGGCCGCGTCGAAGGCAAGGAGCAGCGGGTGGTCCACCGCGATTGCGTGGGACTCACATCCACCTCCTTGGTACGGGCCGACATGCAGCGAAACGCCTGCAGGCGGGTCTGCGACCTCGCGAGCCGCCCGGTCGTAGAGGTCCATCACCGTGGCATGTCGCTGGTGGGGAAGGACTCTGATGTCGCATCGGAGCATACAACTGCTGGACAGCGTACCCGGATGCCCCGGAGCCATCAGGTGCCCGACGTTCAGCCGCGGGTGGTGCGGGAAGGCCGGATCGGTGGGCATCTCCCGCAACAGGCGTTCCAGCACCGCGACATAGCGGCGGGCGACCTCGACCGCGTCGATGCCCTTCCACGGCGTGCCGGCATGCGCGCCGGGCGTACGGATCGTCACCTCGGCCCAGGCATTGCCGAGTTGGGCCGGTGACGGCAGCGCGCCAGTCGGTTCGCTGACCACCGCCGCGTCGGCGATCAGCAGCCCTTCCGCGAGCAGGAACTCGGCGCCGAGCGCGCTGCCGTCCTCCTCGTCCGCGACTCCCTGGACCTCCAGCTGGCCCTGCCAGTCGGAGCGCCGGGCGAGTCGGTCGGCGGCGACCAGCATCGCGGCGAGTCCGCCCTTGGTGTCACAAGCGCCGAGGCCGTACATCAGGCCGTCCGTCACCCGGGCGGTGAACGGGTCGCCGCTCCACGCGGCCGGTGGGCCCGCGGGCTTGGTGTCCAGGTGCGCCTGCAGGATCAGCCGGGGGCCGGGCCCCCGGTCGAGGGTGGCCAGCACGTTGGGCCGGCCCGGCCGGGCGTAGACCCGGCGGATGTGGAAGCCGGAGCTCCCCAGGTACCGCTCGACCACGGCCGCGGCGGCCTCCTCGTCGCCCCCGGGGTTCTCGCTCGGGGCCGCGATGAGGTCGGCGCAGACCCGGAGCACCTCGTCCGGGTCCGGGTCGGGAGCGGCGGCCGATACGGTTGTCGGCCGGTCCTGCGTCAGGTCATGCACGGTGGATTCCCTCCAGGTAGAAGCGGGCGCCGGGATGCCTGAGAAGGCTGCGCGGGTCGGCGGTCAACAGGCCCCGGCCGCCCAGCCAGTGCTGTTTGCGCCCGACCAGTCGCCGCGAGGCGTTGACCGTGGCCGGCTGCCGGATGTCCGGCCCGCCGGCCCCGGCGTGGTCGAGCGGCAGCAGTTCCGGCCGCCATCCGCGACCGGGCACGGCGGCGGCCAGCGGCGCCAGCCAGCTCTCGTCCGGTTGGTGGGTATCGAGCAGATCGAGGTCCGGGTCGGGCTCGAACTTCCATGCGCCAGGACGGTGTTCGGCCAGGTAGTCCGGCAGCGTGCGGAGTTCGGCGTCGGCCCCGGCCAGCGCGGCGCCGAGCCGGGCCGCGGGCAGGTCCACCAGGAGGACGGTCCGCCCGGCCGGGGTGGCGCCGCGCAGCAGCTCGGCGGCCTGTCGCTCGACGGTGGTGTGCCCGGCGTCGCGCAGCAGTCCGCCGGCCGGCAGGGCCAGTTCGGACCAGGTGCCGTCCGGATCGGCGACCGGCAGGCCCAGGCCACGCAGGAGTTCTCTGGCCTGCTCCCCGGCCTCGGGCCGGACCGCCGCCAGCCAGGGGCTGACCGCGACCAGCAGGCCCTCGCCGAGCGGGACCGGGGTGGACCGCCGTTCGACGGCCGTCAGCAGCCCGGTCACCACCGAACGCCCCACGGCCTCCGCAGGATCGACCGCCGCCGGCAGTTCCGCGTGCTCGGGTTCCGGTACCTCGACGGGCCCGCCCCGGACGTCCCAGGCGGCCGCCACCGCCCCGGGCAGATCGACGCCGGTCGGGCAGGGGTCGACGCACAGCCCACAGCTCGTGCACCCCCAGAAGCTGGAGTCCTCCGGTCCGGGGGGCAGGCCCTGGCTCGCTGCCTGCAGCAGGCTCCAGACCCGGCCGCGTGGGCTGTCGTGCTCCAGGCGGCTCTCCCGGTAGGTCGGGCAGTACGGCAGGCAGAGGCCGCACTGGGTGCAGCGGTCGAGGGTCGCCGTCAGGTCCATGCGCTGTCTCCGAATGCTTCGGCCACCCGGGCGAGCAGGGTGGGGACCGGCGGCTCGGTGGGCTCGGCCGGATCGCGGGGGAACCACAGCGCGGGCGTGCCGACCGCTGCGAATCCGGGACTGCCGGTCTGCCGGAGTCGTTCCAACTCGGCGACCAGGTGCCAGGGTTGGCCGGGGAGATGGGACAGTTCGGCGTACCCGGCGAAGGCTCGTACGGGAGCGGCCTCCCACCGGGCGGCCGACCGGCTCTCGGTGAGCGGGAGGCCGAAGGCGGTCCGCATCCGGTCGGCGGGTTCGTCCAGCGAGCCTCCCCTGGTCTCCAGCAGACCGGTCACGGACACGTCCCCCTGGGCATCCGTCAGGACGCCGAGGGAGACGAACGGCAACCGGGCCTCGTGCAGGGCGCGGCAGAGCCGGCCGGCCTCGGCGGGGCCGTCGCACGGCACGGTCAGGGAGCGGCGGTCGGAGGCCCGGGGGAGCAGCCGCAGCGAGGCCGCGACCAGCTGCCCGATTCGGCCGCGCCCGCCGAATGCCAGCTTGCGGAGCTCGTACCCGGAGACGTCCTTGGTGCAGGAACCCCCGGTGGCCAGCGGCCGGCCCTGGGCCGACCGCAGCTCGGTGGCCAGGATCAGGTCGCGGGCGCGGACCGTCAGCGGTTCGCGCAGGGCGGGCCCGCCCCGGTCCAGGGCGTCCAGGACCGAGGTGTCCGGTCCGGCGCCCAACGGTTCGTACGGCAGCTCGAGACCGGAGCCGGCCAGCGCCCGGTCGATCTCGCCGAAGGTGACCCGGCGGTCCCGGACGTCGATCGCGCCGTCCGCCACCCTGACCCGCAGGGCGGCCCCGCCCTGCGGGTCAGGGTGGCGGCGCCCGATGCGGTGCGGTGCGCCCTCGGGAGCGGGCTCGGGCAGGATCTTCCCCGGGTTGCACACCTGGCCGGGGTCGACGGCCGCCTTGATCCGCCGCATCACGGTGAGCTCGCGCTCGGTGTGGAACAACGGCATGTGCTCCCGCTTCTCCAGGCCCACGCCGTGCTCGCCCGAGAGGGATCCGCCGAGTTCGGCACAGTCGGAGAGTACGTCGCGCAGGAAGGCCAGCAGCCCGTCCCGGTAGCCGGGGTCCGCCGGATCGTAGAACGGGGTGGGGTGCACGTTCCCGTCAGCTGCGTGGAACGTGTTGAGCAGCGGGAAGCCGTGCTGGTCGGCCCGCCGGCGCAGGGCACCCATCAGCTTCTTCAGACCGCTGCGCGGTACCACCGCGTCGAACAGGTAGTAACAGGGTCGGCCGCCGGTCGTGACCATCCGGCGCACCTTCTCCTTCACCAGCCGGGCCCGCACCGCCATGAAGGCGTCCACGGCCAGGAGTTCGGAGCTGCCGCCCGCCGCGGCCACCGCGGCCTCGGCGACGGCCGCCTGGTGGCGTACCTCGGCTGTGGTGCCCTCCAAGGCGATGAAGAGCAGCGAAGGGTCCCGCAGCGCAGGGCGGTCGGGCACGTACGCGCCGGTGATCATGTCCAGCGCGCTGGGGAGCAGCCCGCCGGCCAGCAGCACCTCAACGGTGGCCGCAGCCGGGTCCTGCTCCTCGAACCGGGCGATCAGCACCTGGGAGCACTCCGGTTCGGGGACCACCCGCAAGGTCATCGCGCCGACCGCTCCGAGGGTCCCCTCGGAGCCGACCAGCAGGCTGCGCAGGTCCAGGCCGCCCTGCCAGACGTCCGCCTCGGTCAGGGTGGCGGGCGAGCCGTCGGGCAGGATCAGGTCGAGCCCCACCACGAAGTTCGAGGTCGGACCGGACCCGAGCGCGTGCGGGCCCCCGGCGTTCTCGGCCACGTTCCCGCCGAGGGTGCAGACCTGGTAGGAGGACGGGTCGGGAAGGTAGCGCAGACCGTACGGCCGCAGCGCCTCCCGCAGGTCCCCGAGCACCACGCCGGGCTCGCACCGGACCAGCCGCCGGTCCGGGTCGATCTCCAGGATCCGGTTCAGGTCCCGGGTCAGCACGACGGCTCCGCCGTGCTCGGCCAGGGCGCCACCGCTGTAGCCCGTCCCGGCCCCGCGCATGACCCACGGCACCCCGATCCGGGCCGCGTCGGTCACCAGGGCGGCCAGATCGGCGGCATGACGGGGGATCAGGACCAGGCCGGGCTGCCGGACCTCCAGCGAGGCGTCGTACGAGTGCAGGCCCAGGCTGGTGCGGTCGGCGAGCACCCGGCCGGCCCCGAGCAGGGCGGTGGCCCGGGCGGCGAACTCCGCGAGCCCGGCCGGGGCGGCGGTGACCGGCCGGGTCGGCCGGGTCGGCCGCAGCGGATCGGCGGCCGGCGGGCCGTAGCAGAGCTGGTCGGGGCCACCCCACTCGGCGTCGGGGCCCGAGCGCTGGGCGGGGAGCGTCACAGGAATGCGTCCAGTCGGGTCAACCCGGTGGTCTCCGGGGAGAGTTCGCGCGCGACCGGGAGGTACTGCGCCCAGGCCCAGGCCATCACGGACTGGGCGGTCCGCCAGGCGGCCAGCGCCTCGGCCGGGTCGGCCTGCTCCGAGCGCGCGGCGGCCTCCTTCAATTCGGCCACCAGAGCGGCGGCGGCGACCCCGTCCGGGCCGAACCGCTCGGCGATGAACGTCTGGGCGCTGCGGGCCCAGTCGGCGAGCAGCGCGATGTGCCGGCCGTCGCGGAGCTCCTCGCCGGTCAGTGCCAGCGCCAGGCTGTCCTTGATGGCCTCCTCCGCGTACCGGCAGGACTCCTCCACCAGCACCCACGGGGAGTGCTCCCGGTCCACCGCCCAGGGCAGGTGGTCCAGGATGTTGCGGTAGTGCGAGAGCGCCTGGTGCAGGGTGCGCAGCCACTCGATGTCGCGGTCCGGGTGAGCCCGGAGGCAGTCGAGATCCTCCGGGTGACCGGTCAGCAGGAGGAAGTTGGCGGCCCAGCCCGGTCCGATGGTGGGGGGAAGCCGGTACCGGGAGTTCCGGTGTTCCTCCTCCAGTACCTTGGAGGTGATGGTCACCGGCGGGCCCGAGCGGTGGGCGTCGGGCTGCTGGGAGAGGGTGAAGGGGTGGCAGTCGACGTGCAGGCTGTGCCCGTCCGCCGCCAGCTCGGTGCGGATCGTCGTCCAGAGGTCCGCCGCCGCCAGCCGGAGGTCCATCGCGCGGTCCGCGTGGGCGATGAAGTAGACGTTCAGATTGGGCCGTTGGCGGTTCCAGTGACCGGCCGCGTAGCTGCCGGTCACGAAGGCCGTCCGGATCAGGTCGGTCCGCTGCTCGGCGAACCGCCTGAGCGGGTCGACCACGGCCTCGGCCATCACGGACTCGATGTCACGGGTGGTGTCGACGGTCAGCATCCCGCCACCGCCACGGTGCCGGCGCCGGCGATGCTGTCCAGGGCGGCCCGGCAGGTCTCGGCCACCCAGACCGCGTGTTCCAGCGGTACCCGTTCGCTGGGCCGGCCCTGCCGCGCCCGGTCCGCGAAGTGCTGGAGCTCGTCCCGGAGGGCCCCGTGCCGGGCGCCCTCGTAGTGCGGCCAGAAGAACAGGTCGGGGGCCTTCACCCCGTTCTCGTCCCAGGCCAGCAGGTCGGGCTCGTTGCGCACGGTGTAGGTGCCCCCGTCGGTCTGGACCTTGCACTCGAACTCGAAGCCGTACGGGCAGTTGGGTGCCAGGTGCCAGGAGTTGCCGATGACGGCCCGGACCCCGTCGTCCCAGTGCAGCACCAGGTCGACCACGTCCGGGAACTCCCGGCCGAGGTGCGAGGTGGCGAAGGCGGTGACGCGGTCCGGCCGTCGGCCGGTGTACCAGATCGCCAGGTCGATGTCGTGGATCATCGCGGTGTGCACGGGGTGCACCCGGCCGTAGACGTCGAGCGCGGCCGGCTGGAACCGGCGGCTGAGCGAGAGATGACGCAGCGTCCGGTTCCGCAGCAGGGCCCCGAGGGTCGCGTTGCGCGGGTCGAAGCGCAGGATGTGCCCCACGTACACGTTGCGCCCCACCTGCTCGGCCAGTCGGACCAGGTCCCGTGCCTCGGCCGGATCGAGGGCGAGCGGCTTCTCGACGATGACGTCGACACCGGCCTCCAGACCGCGCCGGACGCAGTCCGCGTGGGACCCCTCCGGGACCACCACGTCGAGTACCTGGATGCCGGAGGCCAGCAGCTCGTCGAGGGACGAGAAGACCTCCGTGCCCGCTGCCAGCCGGGGCGCGGGTTCGCCGCCCACCCGGACGTGGAAGTCCTCCTGTGCCTGGTGCGCCCCGAACGCGCCGACCCGGGACGGGTCCGCGTCGTACACACCGGTGACCTCGACCCCGGCGATGTCGGCCCAGGTCTGCAGGTGCAGGCCCCCGAACCAGCCGAGGCCTACCTGCCCTATGCGGAGAACGTCGCTCATCGCACCATTCCAAGATCGTTGAAGGGCTTCCGAAGGCTTGCCGCCGAAGCCGCACTCGACCGGTCGGCCCAGTGGGGCCGATCTCCGGATATCTGCTTCTGGTCATATTGACTACGCGAGTCATGTCAGTCAAGAGAGAAAGTCGCAATGCATCGCGATGGCAGGAATCAGGGGCTTCAGGTCGGTATGTGGGCGACTGTCGTGGTCGCTGGATGCCGGCTCGGGCGGCCGAAGCGGGGCAGCGGGGCGCGCGGACGGTCGGAGCGGGCCGCCGGGGGCGGCCGCCAGGCGAGCTTGACAGCCATCTTTACTGCTGGTCTCCTGAATACGACTCAGGACTTAGGGGAGGCATGGACAGTAAAACCATCGGTACCCGCATCGGCCAGCTCCGTCGCGCGGCGGGCATGTCGCAGGCCGAACTGGCCGGCCCCAACCTCTCGCCGAGTTACATCTCCCTGCTGGAGGCCGGGAAGCGCACGCCTTCGCCCGAGGTGCTGAACCAGCTGGTCGAGCGCCTCCGGTGCGACCCGGGCGAGCTGCTCGAGCTGACCGAGCAGGTTCAGGTCAAGGAGTTCGAGCTGGAACTCCGTTATGCGGAAATGACCCGCCGAAACGGCGACTCGCAGGCCGCGCTGGCGGCTTTCGAGGCGCTCCAGGGGAAGGTCACCGAGTCGGAGCAGCCGGAACTCTGGTTCGCGGCCGAGACCGGGATCGCGCAGTCGCTGGAGCACAGCGGGCGACTGGAGGAGGCGGTCGCCCGGTACGAGGCGCTCCGGAAGGCCTCGGACAAGTCCCATGACAAGGTGGCCCGGCTCCCGATCGTCGTGGCGCTCTGCCGCTGTTACCGGGAGCTCGGCGACCTCTCCCACGGGATCGAGCTGGCCGAGGCGACGCTGGCCGAGCTGGAGCGGCTCAACCTGACCCCCACTCTGCTCGGGGTGGAGCTGCTGTCCACCCTGGTCGGCATCTACTGCGAGCGGGGTGACCTGCACCGGGCCGCCTATCTCGCCTCCACTGCCATCGAGCAGGCTCAGGAGGTGAGCAACCCCAGGGCACTGGGCGCCGCGTACTGGAACGCCAGCGTGGTCATGCACCGGAACGGACGCACGGCCGATGCCCTCGACCTGATCGAGCGGGCCCTGGCGATCTACTCCGAGGGAGAGGACGACCGGGCGTTGGCCCGGCTCCGGAACGCGTACGCCGGGGTGCTCCTGCAGTTGGAGCAGCCGGATGCCGAGGCCGCGAAGGAACTGCTCACCCGGAGCGCGGACATCCTCGCCAGCTCCGGCAGCAGTATCGACGTCGCCTACTGCGAGACGGCGCTGGCCCGGGCGGAGCTGCTGCTCGACAACCCGGGCGCGGCCATCGCGCACGCGGACCGCGCACTGGAGCTGCTCGGGTCGGAGCACCGCCTGGAGAGCGCCCGTACCTTGCTCGTCCTGGCGGCCGCGCGGCTCGCCGAGGGTAACGACAAGGCTGCCCAGGAGGCTTACGAGCGCGGCGCGCTGATGCTGGAAGCGTCCGAGTCGGGGCGTCAGGCCGCTTTCGCCTGGGCGGAGTTGGCCGAGATCCTGGAGCTGTGCGGGCATGACGAGCGGGCCGTCTGGGCCTATCGCCAGAGCATGCGTTGCCTCGGTCGCAGGGGCAGTCTGGTGACCGCTCCGGGCAAGTCGCTGCGCCGCTGAACCGTCGGACCACGAAGCGGTCGACACGCTGAATCCTGTCGATGTGCCGAATCGAGGGGGGCCACCCAGCCGGGTGGCCCCCCTCGGTGTTCTTCCGGTCTTTCTCCGCGCCCCCGGCGCTGCTCGTATCCCTGGCTGAGCCCGGTCCCCCGTGACGAACGCGGATGATCAGCAGCAGAGCGGGATGTCGAGCAAGGGGCCGGGCTGCGCGGCCGGGGCCGACGCGGCTCGCGTCGGACGGACGGTGCCCTGGGGGCCGGCGCACAGCGCTCCCGCGGTGACCGCGAGGGTCAGTGCCGCTGCGAACAGTGCAAGGCCGGACCGAATTTTGATAAACATTACCCCTCCTCGATCGGGCATCCCTTTTTCTGTTTCAGGTCCGCTCCGATGTTTGAGAATAGTGACAGTCGTGACAACGGCTGTCAAGCGCTATTACCCTGGGATGTTATAGGGTCGGGTGTCCGGATTGTTCTCATATGGGAGGGATGGGCTTTGCAGCTCGGAGTGCCTCTAGTAGGCTTCCAGTCAAGAGAGTCACTATTTACAGTCACATTGATTCGGGCGGTGGGCCGTGAAGGTAGTGACAGCGAACCGGCGGAGTCCTCGGGCGGAGCCCGGGTCGGACTGGGCGGCGCAGCGGTTGGCCGACGGGCTGGTCCAGGCCGGATACCGGCGCCAGGCGCCCCGGTCCCTGGTGTCCGACCCTGGAGAGCCTGTCCTGTTCACCTCACCGGCCTCGCCGTCGTGGCGACGTCGGCTCGTGGCCGGCGCCCCTCGGGGTGCGGGGGGTGGCGCGGTGGCCCTCCAGTGGTGCGTCAGCACCAGCCGGTCGGAGGCGCTCCCGTTCGGGGCGGTGCCGTCGGCGCAGCGTTTCGTGGGCGCGGTCTGGGTCGGTGATCACCCGTCGGGCCGACCGGTGCAGGACGCCTTGGAGGCACTGGGATCGGTCGGGATCGACCGTCGGGCCCTCGTCCTCCGGGTGTCGGCGCCCCGGGGCACGGAGGAGCAGACCTTGGCGGAGCTCGGCCTGCCGGGGTGCCAGATGCTGCTGGCCGCGCCGCCGCCGGGATTCCCCGGTCGGCTGCGGCCGGAGCTCGGCCCCTGCCTCACGCTGGAGCTGCCGCTGGGGCCGCCGTGCTCCACCGGATGCGGCCCGGGCTGCCCCTGCGGCCGTTACCGGCAGCTCGCCTACGGCCAGGTCGTCCGACGGGTCCGGCTGCGGGACGGGCGTCTGGTGCCCGAGTCGAGGCCGACTTTTGAACTACTGCTCCCGGAGTATGCGGTGATGTGCGCGCTCGCCGAGGTGCGGTCGCCGTTCGCCCTGCCGGAGCTGCGCCCGTTGATGGACGGACTGGCGGCAGCGGTGCCCGACTTCGCGGCCGGGAGGTGTCGGGAGAGCGAGGGGCTGATGGTCGCCGACCGGCTGTCCGCAGTGGCCCTGCTGCTGGGTTCCGGGGTCACCCCGGGGCCGCGTGGGCGCGCCCACGTCACCCGCAGGCTGCTCCGGGGTGCCGCAGCCACCACTGCACTGGCCGGCGGCTCGCCGTCCGGGGTGACCCGGCTGCTGTCGCTCGCGGACGCCACCGTCCGGGTGCCGCTGGGCTTGCCCCGGCTGACCGACCACGCGCTGGCCACGGTGGAGCGGGAGATCGGGGCGTTCGAGCGGGTGCTCACCCTCGGCCACGCCCGCTTCCTCGACGCGGTCCGCACCCTCCGAGGGCCCGAGGAGGTTCCTCCTCTGCTGGTCCGCCTGCGTTCCGAGCAGGGTCTGCCGTTGGGCCTGTTGCTGTCCTGGTGCCGGCAGCACGATCTGGCGCTGTCCCTGCGGGAGGTCGCGGAACTCGATCTGACCCTGCGCGCGGGCGGGTCGAACGAGGCCGACCCCTCGTGAGGACGGTCCGGGTCGTCGTGACCGGAGGCCCGCCCAGGGCGGCTACCGGAGCTGCTCCGGCAGCGGCTGCGCGTGCAGGACCGCGAGCCCGGAGACCGCTCGGGTGAGGGCGACGTACAGGCGGCGCAGGCCGGTCCGTTCGTCGGGTTCGCCGGAGACCACGGCGGCGGGCTCGTCGAGGACCACGTAGTCGTACTCGAGGCCCTTGGCGAGGGAGGCGGGGACCAGGGTGAGGCGGGCGTCCGCGCTGGTCTCGGTGCCGGGTTCGAGGAAAGGCAGACCGGCTGCGGTGAGGGCCTCGGCCAGGGCGGGGATCCGGGCGTCGGCGGCGATCAGGCCGGTGGAGCCCTCGCGCTCCAGCGCGCTGCGGCAGGCCGCGACCAGCGCCGAGTCCAGCTCGTCGGCCGCGATCTGACGGAGGGTCAGCGAGCCCGGGGCGTCACGGACCGAGGTGGCCGGGGCCAGGCCGGGGGCGATCGCGGGCAGCAGGCGGGAGGCGTACGCGATCACCTCCTCGGGGACCCGGAAGCCCTTGGTGAGCTCCTCGATGTGGGCGGTGGGCTTGCCGAGGTGGTGCAGGGCCTCGGCCCAACTGCCGGTCGCCCAGGGGGTGGTGCCCTGGGCGAGGTCGCCGAGCACGGTGGCGGAGCCGGTGCTGCAGCGGCGACCGACGGCCCGGTACTGCATCGGTGAGAGGTCCTGCGCCTCGTCCAGGACCACGTGGCCGAGCGAGGCGGTGCGCTGCACCAGGTCGGCGGTCTCGTCGACCAGGACGGCGTCGGCGGCGGTCCACGGCGCGGTCTTCACCGAACGTCCGGGCTTGGCCCAGCGGATGGTGGCCTGCTCGTCCTCGGTCAGGATGCCGTCCGCGCAACTCGCCAGGAACTCGGCGTCGGTGAGCAGCCGGTGCACCAGCTTGGCCGGGTCCACCGGCGGCCAGCACTGCTTCACCAGGGCCTTGACCTGCGGGTTGCGGGCCATCGCGTCCTGCACCCGGTCGTCGGGGGCCTCGCCGCCCTGCTCCATCTTCAGCAGGAGCGCGTGCGAAAGCCGCTGCGGCAGCGCCTCGCCCGCCGCGCCGTAGCGGATCTCCCGGCCGCGCATCTCCTCGAAGATCTCGACGAGTTCGTACACCGGGAGGCGCCAGCGGCGGGAGCCGCGGACCGCCACCAGCGGTTCGGTCGGCAGACTGATGCCGGACCGGACGGCGCGCCGCAGCACCTCGGCCAGCCGGGCGTCGCCCTTCAGCCTGGCGGCCTCGGACGGGTCCTCGGCGCGGATCTCGACGTGCTTGACCAGCTCCTGCACGGTCGCCTGGGCGACGTCCAACTCACCGAGGGCGGGCAGGACTTGCTCGATGTAGTGCAGGAAGGAGCGGTTCGGCCCGACCACCAGCGTGCCGGACTTGGCGAGCCGGTCGCGGTGCGCGTAGAGCAGGTACGCGACCCGGTGCAGGCCGACGGCGGTCTTGCCGGTGCCGGGGGCGCCCTGGACGCAGATGGTGCCGCCGATCTCGGCCCGGACGATCTCGTCCTGCTCGGGCTGGATGGTGGCGACGATGTCCCGCATCGGGCCGACGCGGGGTTTCTCGATCTCGGCGGCCAGCAGCGCGGAGGCGCCCTCCATCTCCGCCGGGTCGCTCAGGTGCTCGTCCTCGTACGCCGTCAACTCGCCGCCGGTGTAGCCGAATCGGCGCCGCCGGTCGACGTCCAGCGGCTCGGTCCGGCTGGCCCGGTAGAACGGCTGCGAGACGGGGGCCCGCCAGTCGATCACCATCGGGTCGCCGGTGGCGTCGTGCACGTGCCGGCGCCCGATGTAGAACCGCTCGCCACCGCCGCCTTCGGCCTGCTCCTCGCTGATCGCGTGCAGGTAGTCCAGCCGGCCGAAGAACAGCGGGGTGTGCGCCAGGTCGGCGAGCGCGGCGATCCGGTTGGTGATCTGGTTCTGCAGGACGGCGGCGGAGACCCAGGTGCCGGTCACGTCGCGCAGGTCGAGCGACTCGACGTCCGCGCGCATCGCGCGCAGCGCGTCCCGGGAGGCGGCCAGGTGGTCGCGCTCGCGCTGGAGCAGGGGATCAACAGGAGCGGGGGAGTGCACAGCGAACCTTCCCGGCCACCCGGCGTGGGGTGGCGGTCTCGTCAGTAGCTCACGGTGAAAAACCGCCCGGTTGCCGACCGGACGGGCTCCCACGGCTGCCAGGACGGCACCACGCTTCGGGAGGGGGCAAGACCGGAAATCCTAGACCTGCCCCCACCCGCAGTGCGAATCATTTAGTCCGCGCGCCCCTCGGACGATCCGTTACAGCACGTCGTCCGCGTCGATGATCCGGTACGCGTAGCCCTGCTCGGCCAGGAAGCGCTGCCGGTGGGCGGCGAAGTCCTGGTCCACGGTGTCCCGGGCCACCACCGAGTAGAAGTGCGCGGAGTGCCCGTCCGCCTTCGGGCGGAGCACCCGGCCCAGCCGCTGGGCCTCCTCCTGCCGGGAGCCGAAGGTGCCGGAGACCTGGATGGCCACCGTCGCCTCGGGCAGGTCGATGGAGAAGTTGGCCACCTTGGAGACCACCAGCACGCTGATCTCCTTGGTGCGGAACGCCTCGAACAGCTTCTCGCGCTGCGCGTTGCTGGTCTCGCCCTTGATCACCGGGGCGTTCAGCACCTCGCCGAGCTCGTCCAGCTGGTCGATGTACTGACCGATGATCAGCGTCTGGTCCTTCTCGTGCTTCTTGACCAGCGCCTCCACCACCCGCCGCTTGGTCGCGGTGGTGGCGCAGTACCGATAGCGCTCCTCCGGCTCGGCGGTGGCGTAGGTCAGCCGCTCCGAGTCGGTCAGGGTGACCCGGACCTCGCAGCAGTCGGCGGGCGCGATGTAGCCCTGCGCCTCGATCTCCTTCCACGGCGCGTCGAAGCGCTTGGGCCCGATCAGCGAGAAGACGTCGCCCTCCCGGCCGTCCTCGCGGACCAGCGTGGCGGTCAGCCCGAGCCGCCGCCTGGCCTGCAGGTCGGCGGTGAACTTGAACACCGGCGCGGGCAGCAGGTGCACCTCGTCGTAGACCACCAGGCCCCAGTTCCGCGCGTCGAACAGCTCCAGGTGCGCGTAGGTGCCCTTCCGCTTGGTCGTCATCACCTGGTAGGTGGCGATGGTGACCGGGCGGATCTCCTTCCGGGTCCCGCTGTACTCGCCGATCTCGTCCTCGGTCAGCGAGGTCCGCTTCACCAGCTCGTGCTTCCACTGCCGGGCCGAGACGGTGTTGGTCACCAGGATCAGCGTGGTCGACTTGGCCTCCGCCATCGCGGCCGCGCCGACCAGCGTCTTGCCCGCGCCACAGGGCAGCACCACGACACCGCTGCCGCCGTGCCAGAAGCCCTCCACGGCCTGCTGCTGGTACGGCCGCAGCGTCCAGCCGTCCTGCTCCAGCTCGATCGGGTGCGCCTCGCCGTCCACGTACCCGGCGTAGTCCTCGGCCGGCCAGCCCAGCTTGAGCAGCACCTGCTTGATCTGGCCGCGCTCCGAGGGGTGCACGATCACGGTGTCCGGGTCGAGCCTGGCGCCCACCAGCGGGGCGATCTTCTTCGACTTCAGCACCTCCTCCAGCACCGGCCGGTCGGTGGTGCTCAGCACCAGCCCGTGCACCGGGTGCTTGGACAGCTGCAGCCGCCCGTACCGGCCCATGGTGTCGGCCACGTCCACCAGCAGCGCGTGCGGCACCGGGTAGCGCGAGTACTTCACCAGCGCGTCCACCACCTGCTCGGCGTCGTGCCCGGCGGCCCGGGCGTTCCACAGCCCGAGCGGGGTCACCCGGTAGGTGTGCACGTGCTCGGGCGCCCGCTCCAGCTCCGCGAACGGCGCGATCGCACGGCGGCAGTCGGCTGCCTTGGGGTGGTCGATCTCCAGCAGCAGGGTCTTGTCACTCTGGACGATGAGCGGTCCGTCGTTCACGCGCGTCCTTTCCGACAGCAGTGGCCGGCCACGTGTAGTGGTGGCCAAACCTCAAGTCTGCCGCATGTCCGGCGGTGCCCTCTGGTCCTTGTCTGCTCACCAGCTGGCTGTAAAGCGTCTGCGTGCCTGGTCGGTGAAGTCGAGCAGCTGATCGGCTTCCCGCTCGTTGCCAGTCCGCTGGAACAATGTGGTGGCCAGTTCCAGGTTCTCCAGGGCCTCGGTGTTGAGGCCGAGCTCGAGCAGGGCAAAGCCGAGATGTTTGAGCTCCACGGCCAAGGCGTGGTCGTCGTTGCTCTCGACGAAGGCCTCCAACGCGAGCGTGTGCAGTGGCAGAGCCTGCTCCCAGCGTTCCTGCTCGTGGTAGATCAGGGCCATGTTCCCCAGGACCATGGCCTCACCTCGGCGGTCACCCAAGGGGCGGAAGATGTCGAGGGCTTCCTGTAGCACGGTGAGAGCCTCCTCGAGCTCACCGGCCATGGTCAAGGTACCGCCGAAGTTGGCCAGCTCGATCGCCCGCTCGTGGGGGATGAGCAGACCGTCGACCATGCCAAGTGCGCGCCGGTGCAGCTCCACCGCCTGCGCAAGGTCCCCGTCATGGCGCAGTACCTTGGCGAGTGTGCCGAGCGCCTGGGCGTGACTGCGCGGGTCGCCCTCCTTCTTGAAGATCGTCGCGGCCTTGCGGAGGTAGCGGGCAGCCTCTGCTGTCCGGCCCTGCTCGACAAGCGTCTCCGCAATGTTGCTCAGCGCTTGTCCTGCTCCACGCCTGTCGCCCGCACGCTTGAGCGCCCGTGCGGCCTCGGCATGGGCCGCCACGGCTTGCTCGAACTTGCGCTGCTCGTGGAGTGAGAGCCCGAGATTGTTCAGCGCTCTGGCCGTGGCCTTACGGTTCTTCAGTCGACGGGAGATCTCGATGGCTTTGCGGTGTGCACGAACGGATTTTCCGAGCTTGCGCTTGTCCCTGAGCACGATGCCCAGAAGGCTGAGGAGTGAGGCCTCGTTGTGACGGTCCTTGATAACCCGGCTTGATCGGATGCCGGCTCTCAGGACCAACTCGGCTTCGTCCAAGGAGCGCAGCTCGGTCAGGAACTGTGAGACGGATGCTGACAGAGCCACCGACATCCGATGGTCATCCGCGCTGTGCGCCCAGAGTGCGGCTGCGATCAGGGTGTACTGCTCCTCCTCGAGCCATCGCAGTGCCGAGCTCCGATCGGCGAACCGCTCCTCGGCCGCAGGGTTTGCCTTGGCGGGGCTGAAGAACTTTTTCTGCGCCAGCGTGCTCATCCGGTAGAGGTGGGCGAGCAAGCGCATCAGACTCTCGCCCCAGGAGTCATCGGCTGACGTCAGCTGCTCCCGGGAGTAGAGCCGGACGAGACTGTGCTGCTGCCAACGTCCGTATGTCCCTCGCGGCTCGACCAGGTGCCGACGGGCTAGGCCGTGTTTTAGAAGGCGTCGAAGGTGCCTCTGGTTGGCCGTCCGGGGAAGCTTCGGGCGGCCAGCCAGAGGATGAGGTCGCGCGCGATCGTGTGGATGCTGGTCTCGGTGACCACGTCGTGTTCGCGACGGCTCGCGTCACGGCGGACGATCTCGTATCCGCCCTTGTCGAGGACAGCGACCGAGAGGTACCAGATCGGGTCGTCCTCGTCGGGCTGGATGACGACGAACGTGTTGTCGGTGTCGTTGAGATCGTCGACCAGCATGAAGATGGCGTCTTCGGACGGGTCGTCGATGTGGTCGCCGTTCTCGCTGTCGGCGCAGTAGTAGTCAGCGGCCACCGGTCTCTCCCCTGTGCGACACCCCGCTCCGGGCTCGCGGCCAGCATGGCACGCGAGCCCGACACATCGGTTCTCACAGCCACTGGTTGATCGCGGCGACGAGGACGGCCGCCTCGAAGCGGACGGCGAGTTTGTCGAACCGGGTGGCCACCGCCCGGTGCTGCTTCAACCGGTTGATGCCGCACTCGACGGCATGGCGGCCCTTGTAGTCCTCTCGGTCGAAGTGGGGCGGACGTCCCCCGCTCGCGCCGCGCCGCTTGCGGTTACGGATCTGGTCGGCCGGCTCCGGGATGGTGCACAGGATGCCGCGTCTGCGCAGGTAGGCGCGATTGGCCTTGGACGAGTACGCCTTGTCGCCGCGCACTCGAAGCGGCAGGGTGCGGGGGCGGCCGGGCCCGGTCCGGGGCACGCGTATCGCGTCGAGCACCGCTTCGAACTGCGGTGAGTCCCCGCGCTGGCCGGCCGTGACGAGGAGGGACAGCGGCTTCTGCCGTTGCTCGCAGGCCAGGTGAATCTTGGTCGTGAAACCGCCTCGCGACCGGCCCAGTCCGTGGTCCGCGGGCTCCTTGCCCACGCCGCCTGGCGGCTCCTTCTGCGCGGCCCCGTCCCGCCGGGCGCCAGCGGCGTGTTGGTGGGCTCGGCAGATCGTGGAGTCGACGTTCACTTCCCAGACGATCAGCCCCGCCGCATCGGCCCGCGTCTGCAGGCCAGCCAGGATCTGCTGCCAGATGCCCTGACGCTGCCAGCGGCGGAACAGGCCATAGATCGTCTGCCAGGGTCCGTACTCCGGCGGAACGTCCCGCCACGGAGCTCCCGTCCGCACCCGCCACCGAATCCCGTTGACCAGCCTGCGGCGCGACCTCGCCGGACGACCCACCCCGGCCATCGGCAGCAACGGCTCCAGCACAGCCCACTGATCATCCGACAGATCCCCACGCCCCATCCACAGAGCCTGGCATCACGCCGGACGACCTTCCAAAACAGCCCCTAGTGCCTGCAGGAGTTGGTTCGCCTTCGTGGCGTTTCCGTCGTACCACTCGGCCGTGGTTTCGGTGGAGAAATCCGGCCCCGGGTGCAGGCTCGTGAGGCGAAACAGTCTGGCCTGCTCCTCGGAAAGCGCTCGGTAGGACAGTTCGAAGGCTGCTGTCACCGCGCGCTCCTCCCGGCGCAGTACACAGAGCCTGGAGTGGGCGTCCTCCAGCTCCAGGCGGAGGTGGGACAGCGGTCTGGTTGGTGCGTCCACAAGCAGGGAGGCCAAGATACGGAGAGCCAGCGGCAGACCGCCGCAGATGGCGTCCCGTGGAGTGGTGTAGCAGGGATCTTGGAGTGACCCCTGGTCATGGGGCAGCCATCGCGCAACTCTCTGTGTAGAACGGCGAGTTCACCCAGGGAGGTACGCGATGGCCTTATCCCAGTCTGACCTACTCCGCCTCATGGAGTCACTGCGTTCGGCCGACGGAATCGAGTTGATCAGGACCCTCGCCCAGCGGATCCTGCAGGAGCTGATCGAGGCCGAGGCCACCGCCCGGATCGGCGCCGAGCCCGGCGAGCGAACCGAGGCCCGTACGACCTGGCGCAACGGCCACCGGGACAAGACCCTGACCACGCAGGCCGGCGATCTGGAGCTGGCCATCCCCAAGGTCCGCACGGGCAGTTTCTTCCCCAGCCTGCTGGAGCGCCGGCGCCGCATCGACCAGGCCCTTTACGCGGTCATCATGGAGGCCTACGTCCTGGGCGTGTCCACCCGCTCGGTCGACGACCTGGTCAAAGCCCTCGGAGCGGACACCGGCATCTCCAAGAGCGAGGTCTCCCGGATCTGCGCTGACCTGGACGAACAGCTCACCGCCTTCCGCACCCGGCCGCTCGGCCACACCCGTTTCCCCTACATCTACCTGGACGCGACCTACTGCAAGGCGCGGGTGAACCACCAGATCGTCTCCCGGGCCGTGGTCGTCGCCACCGGCATCACCGAGGACGGCGGCCGCGAGGTGCTCGGGGTGATGGTCGGCGACAGCGAGACCGAGGTGTTCTGGGCCGAGTTCCTGCGTCACTTGCGCGAACGCGGCCTGACCGGGGTCCGCCTCGTCATCGGCGACCACCACAGCGGCCTGGTCAAGGCGATCCGCAAGGTCATGCTCGGAGCCGCCTACCAGAGATGTCGCGTCCACTTCCTGCGCAACACCTTCGCGATCATCCCCAAGGACGCGGCCGAGATGGTCGCCGCGACCATCCGCACGATCTTCGCCCAACCCACCCAAGCCGCGGTCCGAGCTCAGCTGGACACCGTCGCCGACATGCTCGGCAAGCAGTTCCCCAAGGTCAAAGCGATGCTGCTGGAGGCCAAGGACGACCTCACCGCCTTCGCCGGCTTCCCGGAGCGACATTGGAAGAAGATCCAGTCCACCAACCCGCTGGAGCGGATCAACCGCGAAATCAAACGCCGCACCGACGTCGTCCAGGTCTTCCCGAACGACGACGCGCTCCTGCGGCTGGTCACCGCCGTGCTGTTCGAGATGCACGACGAATGGATCGCCTTCCCCCGCCGCTACCTACCCGAGGGCAGCATGGACCAGATCTACCCCGCCGAACACGCCCGCGACGAACTACCGCCCACCGCATGACCGTTGGCGCACGACCACTACACCACTCCACGGGACACGACCCCGCCGCACAGTGCGACGATCCGGTCCGCGTCCTCGGGAGCCACCGTGACGCGCGAGTCATTGGGCAGCGCCCGGCTCAGTACCTCGCTCATCAGCTTGCGACCGGATGCCGGCATCAACTCCCGCAACGTCAGCGTCAGTGCGTCCAGGTCCGCGAGGACATGTCGCGAGGACAGCAGAGTGGCAGTGCTCTCGTCACCCGGTAGAAGATGATGGATCTTCTCCCCAGCCGGCACGTCGTCCAGGACGACGAGCATCCGTTGCCCGTCCTTGGCCCGTTCAGCGAGCACCGTACGGTAGACGGCAGCGCGTTCCTCGATCCTCGTGGGGATGTGGTCGGGGGGAACCCCGAGTGCTCGCAGCAAGGTGGCGAGGGCCCGCTTCGGCGATACCTTGTGCACTGGGTCGTATCCGTGCAGATCGACGAACAACACCCCGCCCGGGAACCAGCCGTCCTCCTGTTGTGCCCGATGTGCGGCTTGGAGCACCAACTCGGTCTTCCCCATGCCGGCGAGCCCGGTCACCACCACGGTGGCGGCTGTTTCCTCCGGCCTCAACACAGCCAGGATTTGGTCGAGTTGGGTCTCGCGGCCGGTGAAGGTGGGCGAATGCCTGGGCATTCCGGAGAGCGCAGGGTGAGGGCGGCCCGGAAGGATCTGTGTGATGTGCTCTGCCATGAACACATCGCCGTTGAAGTGTCCTCCGTCGATCCGGTTCTCGGTGCTCACTGCTCATCCTGCTGATAACGGGCGACGGCCCTGTTGAAGGCGAGTACCTCCGCCGTGGTGAACATGCCTCTGGTCTCCGCGGTGACCACGTAGCCGACCTCGCGCCAGGCGTGGAGGGGGGCCGGGTCCAGGCCCTTCTCCGCTGCGTGGTCGGCCATCTCCAGCAACACGTTGTCGAAGTACTCCCGTGTGATGGGAGTGGGCTCGTCCGCATCGGGATCGAAGAACAGTGGGTCGTCCGGGCCCGGCTCACGGCCGAACTTCTCCTGGAACGCCTTCCGCTGGCCCTCCACGGCCTTCCGCATCTCCTGCCCCTGCGCGGTGTCCGTCGGGATCCGCACCAAGGAGCTGCCGTCCGCGTTCCAGATTCGCTCGACGGGGCGGTCGGGTTCACGTTGGGAGGAAGCTGCACCATCGGACTTCTTACGGATCTTGTCCAAGACCGTGCTGCGTACGGCGGCACGTCGCACGGCCAGATCCTCGGCCGACTCGTCGTCAGCTGTGTTCTCTGCCTCATTGGCACCCTCGTGCGCGGCGACGTTCAGCCGCATCCTGGTGTGCATGCCGACCCAGTCGAGCATGTCCGGTGTGAGCTCGGCCGCCAGCGTGGAGACTTCGGAGACCCCCAGCTCGAATGCCAGGCGCGGCAGGGCGAGTCCGGGAGAACTGGTCCACAGCAGGGCAGCGGACGGAATCGTTTCGGTGAAGGCGGGTATGGCGAAGAGACGTCCAAGCACCTCGTCGGTCGACAGTCCCTGAATAGGGGCGATGGCCAGGAGGTCCACGACCGGTAGCAGCGTTGACGTTTCATCCAGGGAGAAGGCCCAGGCCATGGCGTGCTCCGGCAGGCTCTCCAAGGGCTCACCGGGCTTGGCCAGGAGAGCACGGTAGAGAGCCGACAGCAGCATGCAGGACTCCTGCTCCACGGGTAGCCCAGCGTCCTGGAGCCGGTGCAGCCCACTGCGGAGTACGGCCAGGGGTGTCTCTTCCCATGAGTCTTCGGGCGACCTTTGCCAGAACCGTTCGACTCGCTCCTGCGCGTCCTCCGGCGGCTCCGGGAACCGCAGATCCGGAGCAGGCCCTCGGACAGCGCGGTGCTCCTCGAGCGCTTGCCCCGGGAGTAGACGGAGAGGAAGCCTGCGCCTGTCGAGTCCAGCTGCCTCGAGTCGATCGGCGACCGCCAGCATCAGCTGTCCGTCATCCACTGGGAGGCCCAGCTCCCGACTGGTTGCGACGACCTCGTGGACGAAGGTCCGGATGCCCTGGCCATGGACCGTCCCTTGCAGAAGGCGGAGCCAAGCGTCACGGGCATTCGCGAACTCGAACTCGTCATGGAATTTTCCGGGCCAGGCCGAGCCCAGGAACAGCGCGTCCAAGGGGTCGATCTCGCAGTACCAGAACGGGTCGGTGCCCTCCTGCTGGGCGATCCCGAGCTCCATGTACCCGATTGCGTAGGGTCGTGTCCCGTGGAGTGGTGTAGTGGTCGTGCGCCAACGGTCATGCGGTGGGCGGTAGTTCGTCGCGGGCGTGTTCGGCGGGGTAGATCTGGTCCATGCTGCCCTCGGGTAGGTAGCGGCGGGGGAAGGCGATCCATTCGTCGTGCATCTCGAACAGCACGGCGGTGACCAGCCGCAGGAGCGCGTCGTCGTTCGGGAAGACCTGGACGACGTCGGTGCGGCGTTTGATTTCGCGGTTGATCCGCTCCAGCGGGTTGGTGGACTGGATCTTCTTCCAATGTCGCTCCGGGAAGCCGGCGAAGGCGGTGAGGTCGTCCTTGGCCTCCAGCAGCATCGCTTTGACCTTGGGGAACTGCTTGCCGAGCATGTCGGCGACGGTGTCCAGCTGAGCTCGGACCGCGGCTTGGGTGGGTTGGGCGAAGATCGTGCGGATGGTCGCGGCGACCATCTCGGCCGCGTCCTTGGGGATGATCGCGAAGGTGTTGCGCAGGAAGTGGACGCGACATCTCTGGTAGGCGGCTCCGAGCATGACCTTGCGGATCGCCTTGACCAGGCCGCTGTGGTGGTCGCCGATGACGAGGCGGACCCCGGTCAGGCCGCGTTCGCGCAAGTGACGCAGGAACTCGGCCCAGAACACCTCGGTCTCGCTGTCGCCGACCATCACCCCGAGCACCTCGCGGCCGCCGTCCTCGGTGATGCCGGTGGCGACGACCACGGCCCGGGAGACGATCTGGTGGTTCACCCGCGCCTTGCAGTAGGTCGCGTCCAGGTAGATGTAGGGGAAACGGGTGTGGCCGAGCGGCCGGGTGCGGAAGGCGGTGAGCTGTTCGTCCAGGTCAGCGCAGATCCGGGAGACCTCGCTCTTGGAGATGCCGGTGTCCGCTCCGAGGGCTTTGACCAGGTCGTCGACCGAGCGGGTGGACACGCCCAGGACGTAGGCCTCCATGATGACCGCGTAAAGGGCCTGGTCGATGCGGCGCCGGCGCTCCAGCAGGCTGGGGAAGAAACTGCCCGTGCGGACCTTGGGGATGGCCAGCTCCAGATCGCCGGCCTGCGTGGTCAGGGTCTTGTCCCGGTGGCCGTTGCGCCAGGTCGTACGGGCCTCGGTTCGCTCGCCGGGCTCGGCGCCGATCCGGGCGGTGGCCTCGGCCTCGATCAGCTCCTGCAGGATCCGCTGGGCGAGGGTCCTGATCAACTCGATTCCGTCGGCCGAACGCAGTGACTCCATGAGGCGGAGTAGGTCAGACTGGGATAAGGCCATCGCGTACCTCCCTGGGTGAACTCGCCGTTCTACACAGAGAGTTGCGCGATGGCTGCCCCATGACCAGGGGTCACTCCAAGATCCCTGCTACACCACTCCACGGGACGCCATCTTGCGTAGCAGGCAGCCAGACTGAGCTTTCCCGGTTCGTTCGAGCGCAGTAGCCGTGCAATGGCCGCGTGCCCGGGTGCAAGCCGACTGTCGTCGACCGCAGCCCCGACGGCCGATGCCGCTGCCTCCTGCGGTCGTCGCTGCTGCTTCCTCCTGGACGCCCTGCCCATGATCCCCTCCTGTCCCATGGGTGACTGCATGTCACATGGTGGGCTGACAGTAATGCGCTCCGTGTGCTGATCAATGGCCTTTCGCGCTACGAGAAAAGCGCGCAGATGGTGGAGCCGGGTGACCGTTGGACGGATCGCTCGTTGGGCAGGGCATGAAGATGCCGAATCGCCTGCTCGCCGCGGTCGCGCTGTCCGGTGCCGCGCTGGCCGCCGCCGCTGTGCCCGCCCATGCGGCCAAGACCGCCGGGATGCCCGATCTGAAGAACGCCGGCGGGGTGTTCGGGCTGGTCGCGTTCACCGGGACCGAACTGCTCACCGGGGTGGACCCGACGCCGCCGGACCCGGAGGTGCTGATGGAGCAGGCCAAGCAGCAGCAGGCCGAGCAGGCTGCCAAGGAGAAGAAGTAGCCTCAGCCGGTCAGCCAGATGTAGGCGGCGAACCGGCCGGTGATCTGCTCCCGGCGGTGTGAGAAGAAGTCCTCGTCCTCGATGGTGCAGCGGTCGTCGTGCCGGATCTCGCCGACTCCGGCGCGGGTCAGCTGGGCGGTGATGCCGGCCCGGACGTCCAGGGACGGGGTGCCCTGTCGGGTGGTGGCCCGGAGTTCGGGGAGCTGTTCGCAGGCTTCGTCCTGCATCTGCCGCGGCACCTCGTAGCAGCGGCCGCAGGCCAGCGGGCCGACCAGGGCGACCAGGTCGGCCGGGTCGCTGCCGCGTTCGGTCAGCGCCGTGACCAGGGCGGTGGCCATTCCGGCGACCGTACCGGCCCGGCCGGAGTGCGCGGCGCCGACCAGTCGGCGGACCGGGTCGCCGATCAGTACGGGGGCGCAGTCGGCGGCCAGCGCGACCAGGCCGAGGCCGGGGCGGTCGGTGACGATGCCGTCCAGCGGCGGCGCGGTCCGCGGGTCGTACGGCTCGGTGACGTAGGCGACCTCGGTGCCGTGCACCTGACGCATCATCACCACCCGGGCCGGGTCCAGGCCGAGTTCCAGCGCGGTGAGTTCGCGGTTGCGGCGGACGTTCGAGGGATCGTCGTCGGTCCGCCCGCCGAGGTTGCGTGAGTCGAACGGGGCTTGGCTGACCCCGCCGTGGCGGTCCATGACGGCGTACCGGATACCGGGTGCGAGCTCCATGCCCCGAGGTTACTGCGCGCTGTCGGCCAGCTCGGCTACTCCGGTGATCCGGTGCAGGGCGAAGGTGCGGACCTCGTCGCTGAGGTGGTCGTACGCCGTGACGTAGCCGCCCTCGACCTTCACCGGGTCGATCACCCGCTGCGAGGAGAGGCCCTCGGCGTTCACGTAGCCGATCCACATCCGCTCGCCGAGCAGCACCGCGGTCTGCAGCGCGGCCAGCGTGTCCGCCGCGGCGGTGCGCGGGAGTTGGCGCAGGTCGCTGCGGGCCGGGCCGCTCTGCGGGCGGTTGGCGGCCGGTCCGGTGACGGTCTCCCGGCGGACGGCGGTGGCGGCCCGGTCGCCCGCCCGGACGGCCTTGACGGCGGCGGTCAGCAGCACCCGGTCCGGCTCCGGCGGTCCGTCGGGCACCGGGGTGGGGGCGGTGCGCGGCGGGGTGCGGCGGCTGTCCGGGTGGGTCAGCAGCACGTCGCCCTCGGCGGACTCGGCGGCCGGGGCGTACCCCATCGACCTGAGCACCGAGAGCAGCGTCTCGGGACCGGCCTGGGCGGCCAGCACGGTCGGGGCGAGCATCCGCAGCCGCAGCTCGGCCGCGCGCCGGTCGGCCAGCACCTCGGCCAGCAGCCCGGGGTCGTCGCAGCGCAGGTACGAGGAGGCCGCGCCGACCCGGAGCACGCCGTGCCGCCGCGCCACGTCGTCGATCAGGTAGCTGAGCGGCTGCGGGACGGGCGTGCGGGAGTGCTGGCCCAGGAAGGAGTGCAGGTCGGCGGCGGACCGCCCGGCGTCCAGCGCGCGGCGGATCGAGCCGGTGGTGAAGCGGTAGACCGTCGCGCCGCCCTTGGACTCGATGTCCGCGCAGAGCGCCAGCGCCTGGGCGAGCGGGGTGAGCAGCGGGCCCGGCGCGATCGCGGTCAGGTCCGGCTGGAGGATCACGTGGTCCAGCGGCTGCGGGAGCAGCGGGTCCAGTACGGCGGCCGGATCGGCGTTGGCGAGCAGGGCCCGGGCCGGTGCGCCGAGGGCGCCCCGGCCGGTGATGCCGAGCAGTTCGGCCTCGTGCAGCGTCCAGTCGACCAGGTGGTCGCGGAAGTCCCGGCCGTCCGACCCCACCGGGCCGCCCCGGAGCGGGCGTTGCCAGCGGAGCAGCGGCAGCAGCGTCGCGGCGTCCGCCACGCCGCCGGCCGGCAGACCGGCCAGCGCCTCAAGTGTCGCGCGGCGTACGGACGGTGCGAGCGTACGGTCCAGCTCGGGGCCCAGCGGGGCGCGGGTCTTGCCCTTGCCGTCCGGGGTGCCGGTCAGCCCGGCCACCCGGGTGGCGGCCAGCCAGCTGCGGGCCAGCAGCGACCAGCGGTCGGCGGTCGACTGCTGCAGCCAGTGGTCGTACGCCGGGGTCGGCGCCCAGCGCTCGTCGGTCTCCCCATCCGGCGCCAACAGGCCGGAGGTGTAGGCGAGTTCGAGCCAGAAGGCGGCGGTGGGCTCGCTGCACTCCAGGACCAGCGCGGCCCGCTTGAGGTCCCGTACGCCCAGACCGCCGGCCCGCAGGGTGGGTGGGGCCTGCAGGCCCCAGGCCTCCAGCAGTTCCTCGACGGTGCGGACGGCGGTGTACGCCTGGCCGGCCGCCGCGTTGTCCACAGCCTGTGGATCGCGCTCGACGGTCGGGGTGATCGCGGGCGGGGTCGGCTCGACCGTACGGTGGCTCCGCTCGCCGCGCAGGTGCAGCGCCAACTCCCTTGGGATCACCACGGATCCGGCACTGGAAGGGAGCAGCAGTCCGCGCGCGAGCAGCCACTCGACCGGGCTGCGGGCCTCGTCCACAGTGACCGGCCGGGCCGCGTCCGGGACGGTGCCGGTCGGTGGTCCCCAGACCAGCTTCTCCAGCAGCGCGAGCGCCGGGGCCGGGGCCCCGGCCAGCAGGGCGGCGCAGCGCTTGCGGTCCTGCAGCAACTGGCCGAGCGCGGCCACGGCGGTCACCGGGTCGGCGGTGGGCGGCAGCCCGGCACCGGCGATCAGCTGCTGGAGCCGGGCCGGCGACATACCGAGGGTCGCCTCGGCCAGGGTCGGGCCGAGCCCGGTCCGGCCGGGGTTGGCGGCGGTCGGGGCGAGCGCCTCGCGGACCGCGATCACCAGCCGGAGTGCCGAGTCCGGGCCCCAGAGCAGCACCTGGGAACGGAGCGTGGCGATCGCGCCGGGCAGCGCGGCGGCGACGGCGGCGCGGTCGGCGGGGGTCGCGGCGGGATGCGGCTTCACCCGGGCGGGGCCGGCCAGGAGGTTCCGGATCACGGTGTCGGTGCAGCCGTCGGGGGCGGCGGCCAGGGCCTCGGCGGTCTGCAGGGTGAAGCGGTCCAGGCGCTCCAGCGCCCGGAGGGTGGACGCGCGGCTGGAGAGCCGGGCCGCCAACTGGGTGAGGTCGCTCGGGACCGGGTTGAGCAGGTCGGGGCGGGCGTGCAGCAGGGCGGCCAGCGAGTGGTCGTCGCGGGCGCGGAGCTCCTCGGCGAGCGTCCGGGGTGCGGCGGCCTTCGCCGGGCGGGGCTCGCTCTGCTGACTGGTCATCCGACCCAGATTACGGCACCTACGCAAACAAGCCAGGGCCTGTGGCACACGCTGCGGCAGACAGGGGCTCGGGGAACTGCGACGCCGGCCACGGGGCGGGGGCAAAGTGCGGGAGCGGCCAACCCCGGGCGCGGCTCAGGTTGCCTGGTGTGCGGGTTCAGGCGAAAGTGCCTGGCCATGTGCGCGGTGATCACGCTTCTGGGGTTGGCGTCGCAGTTCCCCGAGCCCCTGACTGCCGAACCGTGTGCCAGCAGCTATCCGGCGTCGCCCGCGCGGCGGAGCCGCAGATCAGCAGAGCCCCGAGCCCCTGCGTGTGCCACCGGCGCGTGTGCCAGCAGGGGGCGTGGGGGCGTGAAGGGGGTCGTTTCGGGGGGTGGATGTGGGTAGCGTCGGGGGCATGGCGGACGGCGAGTGGTGGCGGGTGGACGGGCCGTGGCGGGTGTTGGGGCGGAAGGGCGGGGAAGGGTCGGCCGAGGTGGTGGAGTCGGTGTACGCGCCCGAGGTGCCGGTGGAGCGGGGGGAGGTGCCGGGGGAGGGGGCGTGGTTGATCGCTCGGGCTGCGCCGAGCCGGCCGTTGACGGCTGCCGACTTCCCGGGGTGGGACAGCATCACGTTCGACTTCCCGGTGGTCGAGCCCGAGCCCGTCGCGGGGGAGGCGGAGCTGCCGGAGCAGCGGACGGCGGAGCCGGTGGGGGAGGAGGAGCCGGCGGCGGAGGCCGGGCCGCGACGGTCGTTCATGACGGGGCGTCGCCCCTCGGCGGTGGTGCTGCTGGCGGTCGTGGTGCTGTTGGCGGGTGCGGTCACCGGGCAGCTGCTCGCGCTGCTGGCGGGCTGGGCGCTGGCGTACGTGTCGAGGCTGGGTGATCTGACCAGGAAGTTCGCGGTGCTGGTGGTGCCGTTGGGGACGATGACCGGTACGGCGCTCTGGCAGTGGGGCCGGGTCCAGGGCCGGTGGGGGTCCCCGGCGGGGCCGGCCGATCAGTTGGGACGTCAGGTCTGGGACGGTGCGCCGGGCGCGCTGCGGCTGGCGGCGGTGGTCTCGGCGCTGTTCCTGCTGCTGGTGACGCTCCGTCGGCGCAAAGCAGTGGTGGAGGGCTGAGGTCAGGCGCCGAGCAGGCGTTGCAGCTCGGCCAGGATCAGGTTGGCCCCGGTGTAGCCGATGCCCTGGTACCAGAGCTGGTCGTCCACCGGGAAGGCCCGGTGGGCCTTGACCGCGCCGAGGGCCTGCCAGCCGGCGCCGGCCAGCACGGCGTCGGTGCCGGCCTTGGCGGGGTCGCCGTACGTCGAGTAGAAGAGGTAGTCCCCGTCGGCCTGGGCGATCCGGTCGGGCGGCACCTCGACGGCGAACTGGTCGACGTTCTGCGGGTCGGGGCGGCCGAGCTGGAGGTCAGCCAGCAGGGTGCCGGGGAAGTTCTGCTTCCCGTACAGCCGGACGGTGGGTGACCCCTCGACGAACCGGACCAGGCTGATCCGCTTGCCGCCCGAACCGGCGTCGCCGATCGCCCGGGTAGCCCGGCCGACGTGCCGTCCGTACTCGGCGATGACGGCGGCGGCCTGGGCCTGGCGGCTGAGGGCCTGGGCGTGCAGCTGGAAGTTCTCCTTCCAGGGGAAGCCGGTGGTCCGGCTCAGCACGGTGGGGGCGATCGCCCGCAGGGTGTCGTAGTGCGCGCCGTCCCGGGTCTGGTTGCTCAGGATCAGCTCGGGGGTGAGGGCGGCGATCCGGGCGCCGTCCGGGCTGCCGATGTCGCCGACGATGCCGATCCGTTCCAGCCAGGAGGCCGGCCAGTAGTCGGGGAGCTCCCGGTCGGCGGGGGCCCGGGCGGCGCCGACCGGGGGGATGCCGAGGGTGAAGGCGGAGTCCAGTTCGGCGGTGTCCAGCACCACCACCCGGACCGGTGCGCCGGGCACCTCGACCTCGCCGGTGGCGGCGGTCACCGTGACGCTCGGCACCGGTTCGGGGTTGGGCGTCTCGGTGCCGTCCGGCAGGTCGGGGACGGCCGGGAAGACGGGCCGGTCGGTGCAGCCGGCCAGCAGGACCGCGCCCAGTCCGGCCAGGGCGGTACGGCGGGAGAGTTGACGTGGCATCGGCACCCCGGGCGGCTCGACAGTACGAGACATGTCGATTATGTCCGAGTTGTCCACTGACGTACGGTCAGCCCGCCCAGGGCGCGCCCGGGATCACCAGCGGCGTCCCGGTCACCGGGTCCGGCACGATCACGGCCTCCAGACCGAACACCTCCCGGACCAGCTCCGCGGTGACCACCTCGGCGGGCGGGCCCCGCGCGACGATCCGGCCGTCCCGCATCGCCACCAGGTGGTCGGCGTACCTGGCGGCCTGGTTGAGGTCGTGCAGCACGGCCACCACGGTGCGGCCGCGCTCCTTGTTGAGGCGCCGGACCAGGTCCAGCACCTCGACCTGGTGGGCGATGTCCAGGAAGGTGGTCGGCTCGTCCAGCAGCAGGATGTCGGTGCCCTGGGCGAGCGCCATGGCGATCCAGGCCCGCTGCCGCTGACCCCCCGACAGCTCGTCCACGCTGCGCTCGGCCAGGTCGGTGGTGGAGGTCCGCGCCATCGCCTCGGTGACCGCCTGCTCGTCCGCCGCCGACCACTGCCGCCACCAGCTCTGGTGCGGCTGGCGGCCCCGGGCCACCAGGTCGCCGACCGAGATGCCCTCCGGCGCGACCGGCGACTGCGGCAGCAGGCCGATCCGCTGGGCGATCTTCCGGGTCGGGGTGCCGGCCAGCTCGGCGCCGTCCAGCAGCACCGCCCCGCGGACCGGCTTCAGCAGCCGGCCGAGCGCCCGCAGCAGGGTGGACTTGCCGCAGGCGTTCGGGCCGACGATCACCGTCACGGCGCCGTCCGGCACGGTCAGGTCGAGCTCCTCGACCACCGTCCTGGACTCGTACGCGAGGGTCAGCCCCCGGGCTGCCAGACGGTGCATCAGGAACCTCCACGACGGGAACGGATCAACAGCCACATCAGGTACGGCGCGCCCACCAGCGCCGTCACCACCCCCACCGGCAGCTCGACCGGCGCCAGCAGCCGACGGGCCAGCAGATCGGCGAGCACCACCACCACGGCGCCGGTCAGCGCCGAACAGAACAGCGGCAGCTGCGCGCCCCGGACCAGCCGGACCGCGATCTGCGGCGCCATCAGCGCCACGAAGTCCACCGGCCCGGCCGCACCGGTCGCGCAGGAGGCCAGCACGATGCCGAGCAGCGCCATGCCGAGCCGGATCCGGTTCAGCCGCAGGCCGAGACCGACCGCCGTCGAGTCGTCGAAGGAGATCGACCGCTGCGCCCGGGCCGCCCAGAGCACGGCCGGTACGGAAGCCAGCAGCACCCAGGCCAGCCAGGTCGACTGGTCGAAGCCGGCGCCGTTCAGGCTGCCCGTCATCCAGACCTTGGCCTGCTGCGCCTGCAGACCGTCGCCCTTGGTCAGGAACAGCGAGGTGAGCGAGGAGAGCGCGATCGAGATGCCGATCCCGACCAGTACGAACCGCTGCGCGTGCATACCGCGCCGCCAGGCCAGCAGATAGACCAGCAGCCCGGCCGCCAGGCCGCCGGCCACCGCCACCCACGGCACCTGACGGGCCGTCTGCACATACCCGAAGGCCATCAGGCCGACCACCACCGCGCTCGCGCCGTGGCTCACCCCGATCACGTCCGGGCTGGCCAGCGGGTTGCGGGCGACGGTCTGGATCAGCGCCCCGGCCAGGCCGAGCGCCAGGCCGACCAGCAGACCCGCCGTCACCCGGGGCAGCCGCAGCTCGCCGACCACCAGCTGGTCCGGGCTCGGCCGCCCGAGCAGCACGTCCAGCACCGAGGCGGGCGAGACGGTGGACTGGCCCAGGCAGAGCGAGGCCACCACCGCGCCGGACAGCAGCACCAGCAGTGCCGCCGCGACCGCGACCGACCGCCGGTGCACCAGGAACGAGGCCGGGCCGAACCGAGCCACCGAGTAACCGCTCAGCGGGAGGCTCATGCCGCCACCACCTTCTTCCGGCGCACCAGCGCGACCAGCACCGGTACGCCGACCAGCGCGGTCATCACGCCCGCGGGTACCTCCGACGGCGGGAAGACGACCCGGCCCAGGGTGTCGGCGAGCAGCAGCAGCGCGGGCCCGAGCAGCGCGGACAGGGTCAGCACCCAGCGGTGGTCGGTGCCCACCAGCGCCCGGGCGGCGTGCGGCACGGCCAGGCCGACGAAGGCGATCGGCCCGGCCGCCGCCACCGCCGAACCGGTCAGTACGGTCGCGCCGAGCGCTCCCACGGCCCTGGTGGTGCCGGTCCGCGCGCCCAGGCCCTTGGCGGTGTCGTCGCCGAGCGCCAGCGCGTCCAGGCCCCGGGCCACCGCGAACACCAGCACGGTGCCGACCAGCAGGAAGGGCAGCAGCTGCCAGGCCACGTCGGAGGTCCGGCCCGCCAGCGAGCCGACGTGCCAGAACCGGAACTGGTCCATGGTGGCCGCGTCGGTGGTCAGCACGGTGGAGATCAGCGAGGCGATGAAGGCGGTCATCGCGGAGCCCGCGAGGGCGAGTTTGACCGGCGTCGCGCCGCCCCGGCCGGTGCCCGCCAGCAGGTACACCAGCACGGCGGCGATCGCGGCCCCCGCAAAGCCGAACCAGACGTACCCGGCGAGTGAGCCGACGCCCAGCACCGAGATGGCGAACACCACGCCCGCCGCCGCGCCCTGGCTGACGCCGAGGATGCCCGGCTCGGCGATCGGGTTGCGGGTGATCCCCTGCATCACCGCCCCGGCCAGGCCGAGCGCGGCGCCGACGGCCAGGCCGACCACGGTGCGCGGCAGCCGCAGCTCGCGGACCACCACGGCGTTGGCGGTGTCGCCGCCGTGCAGCAGCGCCGAGACGGCCTCGCCGAACGGGACGGTACGGCTGCCGACCGTCAGGCTCAGCAGGACCGCGGCCAGCAGGACGGCCACGGCGGCGGTCAGCCAGAGTATTCGGCGGTGCGGCGGCGCGCTCCGGACCGGCTCGGTGATGGCAGGCATTCGTCCCATTTCGCAGTCAACTCAGGCAAACCTAAGTTGGGGGCCGCGGGCGGGGCAAGTTCCGCCTTCTAGGGTGGGGTCATGTCTCTCACCGTGGGCTTCGACCTCGACATGACCCTGCTCGACACCAGGCCCGGCATCCGGGCCTGTTATGACGCCCTGTCAGCCGCGACCGGGGTCCCGATCGACAGCGGACTGGCCGTCAGCCGGCTCGGGCCGCCGCTCGCTCAGGAGATCGGGCACTGGTTCCCGGCCGAGGCGGTGGCGGAGATGGCGGACCTGTACCGGACGCTCTACCGCGAGCACGCGCTGCCCGGCACGCTGCTGCTGCCCGGGGTGGTCGAGTCGCTGGCCGCCGTCCGGGCCCACGGCGGCCGGGTCGCGGTGATCACCGGCAAGTACGAGTCCAACGCCCGGCTCCAGCTCGACCACGTCGGCCTGGTCACCGACATCCTGGTCGGCGACACCTGGGCCGAATCCAAGGGCGACGCCCTGCGGGAGCACGGCGCCGCCGTCTACGTCGGCGACCACCTCGGCGACATGATCGGCGCCCGGGCGGCGGACGCGGTCGCGGTCGGCGTGGCGACGGGGCCGTACACGGCGGCGGAGCTGTACGCGGGGGGTGCGGACGTGGTCCTCACGGACCTCACCGAGTTCCCGGCCTGGCTGGCGGCGCACCTCGCCTAGGCGTCAGCCCTGGGCCTGCCGGGCCGTGTGCCTGGCGGAGCGGAAGAGGCCGGTCAGGGCGATCAGCAGGCCGAGGGGCATGACCATCGAGACCCAGTAGGCGACCGACGGGAGCCGGGGCAGGTCGAGGAAGAGTGGGACGAAGGTCACCAGAGTGGCCACCGCCCCGATCAGGAAGACGATGGCGCCGGCCCGGACGAGGCTGTCGCCGCGGTCGGTGGTGGTGCTGCTCACGGGGGACTCCTCGACGACGTGGCCCGGGACGGGTCAAGTGTGGCAGCCCGGGGCCCCCGTCGATCGGCGGGGGCGGGCTCCGCCCAGACGCTCAGGTCTTCGGTCCGGCGCTCAGGCACCCTGGAGGGTGTTGTGCGGGACGAGCGGGCAGAGCAGGGGCGAGCGAACACATGGGTCTGACGAGTCACAAGGTGCTCGCGCTGTCGGCGCTGGTCTCGGTGCTGATGGTGGCCGCGACGGTCTGGCTCTGGCCCCGGCTGGCGAAGCGGAGCTGGGCGACGGTGTTCGGCCGGCTGGGCACCATCCTGGCCACCCAGCTCGCCGTGATGTGCACCGTGGGGCTGGTGGCCAACAACTACTTCGCGTTCTACAGCAGCTGGGCCGACCTGATCGGCAGCAACCAGGACGGCCCGGTGGTGATCCAGAGCCAGCTCGCGGACGGCCGCAAGGGTGCGGTGGTCCAGACGATCTCGAACGAGAACGTCCGGGGCGCCAACACGGTCGGCCGGGAGCCCGCCGTGGTCGGCAAGCTGGAGAAGATCCGGATCCCCGGCGCGGCCACCGGTCTGACCACCGAGGGGTACGTCTACCTGCCGCCGCAGTATTTCCAGCCGGAGTTCAAGGACAGGAAGTTCCCGGCCGCGATCGCCATCACGGGCTTCCCCGGTGACGCGAAGAACCTGATCACCAAGCTGAACTACCCCTCCACCGAGCTGTCGCTGATCAACGAGGGCAAGACCAAGCCGTACGTCCTGGTGCTGATGCGCCCGTCGCCGGCCATGCCCAGGGACACCGAGTGCGAGGACATCCCGGGCGGCCCGCAGTCCGAGACGTACTTCGCCCAGGACGTGCCGCAGACCGTCCGGGACTCCTACCGGGTCGCCTCGGGGCCGGGCAGCTGGGGCGTGATCGGCAACTCCACCGGCGGGTACTGCGCGCTCAAGCTGGCCATGAAGCACCCGGACGTGTTCGCCGCCGGGGTCTCGCTGTCCGGCTACTACAAGGCCGCCGAGGACCCGACCACCGGCGACCTGTTCGGCGGCAGCCAGGACCGCCGCAACCAGGCCGACCTGGACTGGCGGCTGGCCAACCTGCCGAAGCCGGAGGTCTCGCTGCTGGTCGGCGGCAGCAAGGAGGGCGACGGGGACTACTACCCGTCGACCAAGGCGTTCGCCGAGGCCGCCAAGGGCAGTGCCACCAAGGTCTCCTCGATCACCCTGGACACCGGCGGCCACAACTTCAACACCTGGAGCCGGATGCTCCCCGCCTCGCTCGGCTGGCTCGGCGACAAGCTGAACGCCCCCGCCTGAGCGCACACCTCCGACCTGCGCGGATCCGACGGTCCGTCACAGCGTGCAGTTCCCCGGGGACGGAAAGTTTCGGCTCGCGGGTGGTCAGGGTATGCAGCCTTCGCACGGGGCCGTTCGGGTCCCGCCGTCCTGATCGGGGGTGTCGCCAGTGCAGAGCGCTCAGCCACTCCCTGGCCGCGCCAGGCCCCGATCCTGCAGTGCCGGGCACATCAGAGCGCCGTACGAGAAACCGGCTGCGTGCCGGTGAGGCACTGACGGATCATTAGGCTGCTGCCCCCGAGCCCGACCTGACGCCCCAGCGCGGTCGGCTCGTCATCCACCCCCGGTGATCCCCGGCCCACGGCCGGGGTCTCCCCGCACCCACCTGAGGACTTTTCGAGATGCCCACCGGCCAGGTCAAGTGGTTCAACGAGACGAAGGGCTTCGGCTTCCTGTCGCGCGACGACGGCGGCGACGTCTTCGTGCACACCAAGGCACTGCCCGCCGGGGTGACCGCGCTCCGGCCGGGGCAGCGGGTCGAGTTCGGGGTGGTGGCCGGGCACCGGGGCGACCAGGCGATGTCGGTCACGCTGCTGGAGGCGCTGCCCTCGGTGGCCGCCGCCCAGCGCAAGAGCGCGGACGACATGGCACCGATCGTGCAGGACCTGATCACCATGCTGGACGCGGTGCTCCCCGGCCTCCAGCACGGCCGCTACCCGGCCAAGCCGACCGGCGAGAAGCTGGCCGGCCTGCTCCGCGCCGTGGCCGACCAGTTCGACGTCTGAGGTTCCCTCAGAACTCCAGCGCACCCGGGCCGATCGCGGGCACCAGCCCCTCGGCGGCGGCCCGGGTGAGCAGGCCGCGCACGGCGGCGTAGCCGGCCTCGCCCAGGTCGGCGGTGAACTCGTTGACGTACAGCCCGATGTGCTGGTCCGCCACCGCCGGGTCCATCTCCTGCGCGTGCGCCAGCACGTAGTCGCGGGACGCCTCGGGGTCGTCCCAGGCCATCCGGACCGAGCTGCGGATGGTGGCCGCCAGCTCCTTCAGCCGCTCGCGGCCGAGCGACCTGCGGGCCACGATGGCGCCGAGCGGGATCGGCAGGCCGGTCTCCTGCTCCCAGGCCTCGCCCATGTCGGCGAGCCGGTGCAGGCCGTACTGCTGGTACGTGAAGCGGGCCTCGTGGATCACCAGTCCGGCGTCCACCTTGCCGTCCCGGACGGCGGGCATGATCTCGTGGAACGGCAGCACCACGATCTCGCCGAAGCCGCCGGGCACCGCGGTCGCCGCCCAGAGCCGGAACAGCAGGTACGCGGTGGAGCGTTCGCTCGGCACCGCGACCGTACGGCCCGTCAGGTCGGCCGGCTCCCCGGCCTCCCGGGTCAGCACCAGCGGGCCGCAGCCCCGGCCCAGCGCGCCGCCGCAGGGCAGCAGGACGTACTCGTCGAGCACCCAGGGCAGCTGGCCGTA
Organism: Kitasatospora gansuensis; assembly: GCF_014203705.1. NCBI lineage: Bacteria > Bacillati > Actinomycetota > Actinomycetes > Kitasatosporales > Streptomycetaceae > Kitasatospora > Kitasatospora gansuensis. The sequence goes on along the minus strand of NZ_JACHJR010000001.1, from coordinate 3,445,781 downwards.
GCTGATCTTCAGCAGGTCCAGCTCCCCGCGCTCGGCGAGGCCGTTGGTGACGTCGATGTCCGCGAAGGTCACCTCGGGCACCTCGGCGCCGGGGATCAGACCGTGCGCCCAGGCGTGGAAGACGAAGGTGTCGTTCGGGCAGGGGGAGTAGGCGACCTGCAGGGTCATCGGGAGATCTCCTGGATCAGCTCTCGGCAGGGCAGCAGGACGAACGCCCGCTCCAGTGCGCCCAGCGCCTCGCCGATCCGCCAGGCCGCCCGGTCCCGGGGGCCGACCGGGTTGGAGACGGTGCGCAGCTCCAGCATCGGCACGCCGTACCGCTCGGCCGCCTGGGCCACCCCGTAGCCCTCCATCGCCTCCGCCACCGCGTGCGGGTGGCGGGCCGTCAGCTCGGCCGCCCGCTCGGCGGTGCCGGTCACGGTGGACACCGTCAGCACGGTGCCGGTGGCGGCGTCCAGCGCGTCGGCGGCCAGCCGGACGGCCCCGGGCGCCGGGGTGTACCGGATCCGGCCGAAGCCGAGCTCGCTCACGTCCTGGAACCCGTCCTGGGTCTGCGCGCCCAGGTCGGCCACCACGACCTCCTCGGCCAGCACGATCGCCCCGATCGGCGCCCGGGGGACGAAGCCCCCGGCGATGCCGGCCGAGATCACCAGGTCGTACGGGTGCTGGGCGAGCACGGCGGCCACCGAGACGGCCGCCGCCGACGGGCCGACCCCGGCCACCAGGACGTCCACCTCGGTGCCCGAGGCGTGCTCGCTGCGGCGCAGCTCGCCGACGTCCAGCGGTACCGGCCGGGCGCCGTCCCGCAGGCCCCGCAGCACCGCCTCGGCCTCCGCCTGAACGGCAACGGCGACGAGCAGCCGGGGGGTACCCGGCCGCTCGTCGCCGTGCTGAGGCTGTGTCATCGTCACTGGGACTGCTGGGCGGCAGGCTGCTGCTGCTGCTCGCCGACGGCGTCCTCGTTCTTCAGCTGGAAGTACCAGACGCTGATGATGTCGCCGGTCTTCTCGTTCGCCTCGACCACGGTCACGGTGGTCTTCTCAGTGGAGGCCAGCAGGCCCGAGGCCGGGAGCAGGCCGGAGAAGGTCGAACCGGTGCGGGTCGAGGCCAGGGTGGCGCGCTGCTGCTGCCCGCCGTCGGTGAAGGCGAACCAGCCCTTGTCGGCCACCTCGGGGTCGACGCCGACGCCGATCCGGTCGCTGACCTTCACGTCGAGGGTGGGCAGGGTGCCCTTCTTGCGCGCCTCGGCGGCGCTCTCCTGGCACTTCGCCTGGGCCTGCTCGTCCAACGGCTTGCCGTCGTTGTAGCAGAACTTGCCGTGCGGCTGGGAGGTGATGGAGGAGCGGCCGACCACCAGGGTGGCCGACTTGCCCTTCGGCTCGTCCTTGCCGGACGCGTACGCGATGGAACCGCCGACCGTGCCGGCGCCGATCACGACAACGGCGCCGAGGGCGGCGATGACACGGGTGCTGAGGCTCATGGGCTAGAGGCTACCGGCCTGGTCCGATCACCGAACTCCCGGGTCGCCCGTCCGGTCCCGCGCCGGAGGGTGTTCACCCGAACGAGCAGTCCCGGGAGCTTTTCGGTGTGATCCGAACGAGCGACCCTAGGCCGTCCGGGGGGCCCGGCGCGGGCCGAGCCGGACCAGTGCCCAGACCGTCCAGACCAGCGGGACGGTGAGCAGCCCCGTCGCCGTCCAGAGTCCGAGCGAGCCGTCCAGCGGCAGGGTGATGCCCAGCGCGCCGCCGGCCACCCAGCAGAGCTGGAGCAGCGTCTCGGACCGGGCGAAGGCGGAGGTCCGGACCGCCTCCGGCACGTCCCGCTGGATCAGCGCGTCCAGCGCCAGCTTGCCCAGCGAGGCCGCCGCCCCGGCCGTGGCCGCGACCAGACCGACCGTCAGCAGGCCGTACCAGATCGCCGCCGCCGCGGCCGCGACGGTGGCGAACAGCAGGCCGGTGGTCACGATCACCTCGGAACTGCGGGTCCGCAGCCAGGAGCCGAGCACCGAGCCGAGCGCGTTGCCGCCGCCCGCGCAGGCCGCCACCACGCCGATCGTCACGGTCGGCTCCAGCCCGCCGACCGGGTCGTCCCGGAGCAGGAAGGCCAGGAACATCACCAGGAAGCCGACCAGCGCCCGCAGCGAGGCCACCGCCCGGAGGGCGAGGATCACCGAGGGGCCGACCGTCCGCAGCCGGGCCCGGTCGGGCCTGCGGCGGTGCTCCTCGCCGGTCAGGTGCTCCTCGGAGTGCAGCACGGCCCGCTGCTCGCCCTTCGCCGAGTCGACCTGGTGGGGCAGGTGAAAGGCCATCAGGGTGCCCGCCACGAAGACCAGGAACGCCCCGCGCAGCGGCCAGGCGGGCCCGATCAGGTGCAGCAGGCCACCCACCCCGGCGGCCACCATGCCGGCCAGCAGACCGGCCAGGGTGACCCGGGAGTTGGCCTTCACCAGGGAGAGCCGGGGCGGCAGCAGCCGGGGCACCACGACGCTGCGCACCACCCCGTACGCCTTGGAGGCGACCAGCACCCCGAGCGCGGCGGGGTAGAGCGCGAGGCCGCCGTCCACCACCGGGCCCGCCATCGTCCAGGCCAGCATCGCTCGGGCCAGCATGGAGACCGCCACCGCGGACCGGCGGCCGTGCGGCATCCGGTCCAGCAGCGGGCCGATCACCGGGGCGAGCAGCGCGAACGGGGCCATCGTGACCAGCAGGTAGAGCGCGACCCGGCCGCGGGCCTCGCCGGTGGGGACCGAGAAGAACACGGTGGAGGCCAGCGCGATCCCGATCAGCATGTCGCCGAACGAATTCAGCGCGTGCAGTTCGATCAACTTGGCGAGGCCGGATTCACCGGCGCCCTCGGCGGCCGTGGCGCGGCGGATCCGGCGGCCGGTGCCGTGCACCACCCGGCCGGTGCGCAGACCGGCGGAAGAGGCACCGCGTACCAACAGATTCCGGCGGGGCGGCGTCGTCCCACCCTCCGGCGGCGGCCCGCTGTCGCTCGCCGAGGGGACGGGGTTGTTCTCGTCCGCCATGTAGCCAATCCTGCCCGAGAATCACCCGGACAACGCGGGGGAAGACCATGATCACCACGACTTGACCGGACCCGCGTCCAAGCCGGACTGTCCCGGGTGGCCGACCGGCGGGTAGCCTGCACTACGCGCGTGCACTGCCCAGCGGGCGGCGCGGCCGGTCAGCGGACAGGCGCGGGTCGCGCAGAATGATACGAGAGACGGTGCCCACCGGACCGGAACTCCTGGCAGGACCGCGCGGGTCCAGCAGCTGACGGACCGTGGGCAAATGGGCCGCAGGCTACAGAACTTGGGAGAGAATCGACGCCGTGAGTGCTGCGATGCGAAGCCGTACCCCCGACCGGCTCTGTGCCGAGGCCGTCGAGATCGCCCGTCAGGCCGCCGTCGAGGCGGTCGGCCCGGAGGCCGTCGGTGCGCACATTGGTGTCCGCGCCGACGGCGAGCGGGTCGTCACCCACACGTTCGAGTGCCTGGACGCGGCCTACCGCGGCTGGCACTGGGCCGTGACGGTGGCCCGCGCGCCCCGGGCGAAGAACGTCACCCTGGACGAGACGGTGCTGCTGCCCGGCCCCGACGCGGTGCTCGCACCGCAGTGGGTGCCGTGGAGCGAGCGCCTGCGTCCCGGTGACATGGGCCCCGGCGACCTGCTTCCCACCGACGCGGACGACCTCCGGCTGGAGCCGGGCTGGTCCGGCGAGGACGAGCCGGCCCCGAACTCGGTGGCCGCCCTCGACGAGACCGAGGACCTGGTCGTCACCGACGGCGACGTCCAGCCCACCCCGGTCCGGGCCCAGATCAGCGCCATCGCGGGGGAGCTCGGCCTCGGCCGCCCCCGGGTGCTGTCCCGGCTCGGCCTGCACCTGGCCGCCGACCGCTGGGAGACCGCGCACGGTCCGCAGACGCCGATGGCCCAGGCGGCCCCGGCCAACTGCGACACCTGTGGCTTCCTGATCCCGATCGGCGGCTCGCTCGGGCAGGCCTTCGGCATCTGCGGCAACGAGTTCGGTCCGGCCGACGGCCAGGTCGTCTCCTTCGCCTACGGCTGCGGCGGCCACTCCGAGGCGGCGGTCATCCCGGCCCCGCCGGCCCCGTCCGAGCTGATCCTCGACGAGCTGGAGCTCGAGCCGATGCAGCTCCACCCCGACCGCACCAGCGGCTCCGTCGAGCCCGACGCCCCCACCGAGGAGCTCGGCCACTCGTAGCAGGCTGCGCGCTCCGGCATCAGTCACCAGGGGCTTGGGGAACTGCGACGCCGACCTCGTGCAAGGTGATCCGTGCGTAGGTGGTCAGGCACTTTCGCATTTTGACCCGCACGCCAGATCTCCTCGCCGTTCCCCGAGCCCCTGGATAGTGCAACCGAGCGCCCTGCAAAAAGTTGCCGCCCCGAGCCCCTGCGAAGAGTTGCCGCTGCGGCAGGGGAGAATGCCCCGTACGGCAGGCCAGGGTGGCGGCGGAAGGCGGCAGTGCAGTGGAGCCTCGGATCATCGGCGGCAGCAGCGACGAGCAGGTGGCCGACCCCTTCGACACGGCCGGCCTGCGACGGCGGGTCCTGGACGCCTGGACGGCCGCCCCGGCCCGGTTCCGGGAGGATGCGAACGCCGAGGAGGAGCTGGCCCTCGGCGGCTACCGTGACCGCCTGATCGTCGAGTTGGCGCAGAACGCCGCCGACGCGGCGGCCCGTGCGGGAGGCGGCCCCGGCCGTCTCCGGCTGACCCTGCGGGACGGCGTGCTGGCCGCCGCGAACACCGGCGCCGCGCTGGACGAGGCGGCCGTCGAGTCGCTGGCCACCCTGCGGGCGTCCTCCAAGCGCACCGACGAGGCCCGTACGGTCGGCCGGTTCGGGGTCGGCTTCGCCGCCGTGCTCGCGGTCACCGACGAGCCGGCCGTGCTGTCGGCGCACGGCGGGGTCCGCTGGTCGCTGGCGGAGGCGCAGGCGCTGACCGAGGAGCGGTCCTCGCTGGTCGAGGAGCTGCGTCGGCGGGAGGGCCATGTGCCGCTGCTGCGGCTGCCGTTCCCGGCCGAGGGCGCCGCGCCGACCGGCTACGACACCGTGGTGGTGCTGCCGCTCCGGGACACCGCCGCCGAGGATCTGACCCGCCGTCTGCTGGCCGGGATCGACGACGCGCTGCTGCTCACCCTGCCGGGGCTGGCCGAGGTCACCGTCGAGACGCCCGACGGCGTCCGGACGCTGACCCGTTCGGCGGGCCAGGAGTCCGCCGAGGGTCTCGCCGGCATCACCACCGTCACCCTCACCGACGGGGACCGCAGCACCAGTTGGCAGACCGTCACGCAGAGCGGCAGCACCGCGCCGGAGCTGCTGGCCGACCGGCCCACCGAGGAACGGGCCCGCCCGTACTGGTCGGTGACCTGGGCGGTGCCGGTCTCCCCGGAGGGTGTCCCGCAGCCGCTGCGGACCGATCCGGTGGTGCACGCCCCGACCCCGAGCGACGAACCGCTGGGCGTACCCGCCCTGTTGATCGCCGGGTACCCGCTGGACCCGACCCGCCGTCATGTCGCGCCCGGGCCGCTGACCGACTTCCTGACCGAGCGCGCGGCGGACGCGTACGCCGACCTGCTGCGGGCCCGGGGCGGCGACCTCGGGTCGCTCGGCCTGGTGCCAGGACCGCTCGGTGAGGGTGCGTTGGACAACGCGCTGCGCTCGGCGATCCTGCGCCGGCTGCCCAGCACGCCGTTCCTGCCGCACCCGGCGCCGGTGGAGGAGGGCACCCCGGCGCTCCGGCCCCGGGACGCCACGCTGCTCGAGGGCGCCGACCGGGACGTGGTGGAGGCGCTGGCGCCGATCTTCCCGGGCCTGCTGCCGGCCGGTCTGGAGCGCCGCACCGAGCTGCGGGTGCTCGCGGTCCGCCGGGTGCCGCTGGCCGAGGTGGTCGACCAACTCGGCGGCCTGGAGCGGGAACCGGCCTGGTGGCGGAACCTGTACGCGGCGCTGGCCGGTGCCGATCCGGAGGCGCTCGGCGCGCTGCCGGTGCCGCTGGCCGACGGCCGTACGGTACGGGGCCCGCGCCGGGTGCTGCTGCCCTCGGACGCGGCCGACTGGGCCGGTTTCGAGGGCTACCCCGAGTCGCTGGCCGACGCGCTCGGCCTGCTCGACCTGCGGCTGGCCCACCCGGAGGCGGCGCACCCGCTGCTGGCCAAGCTCGGCGCCGGGACCGCCACCCCCGCCGGGGTGCTGGACACCCCCGAGGTGCGGGCGGCGGTGGCCCGTTCGCTGGAGCTCGGCGAGGACGACTTCGACGCCGCCGTGGACCTGGCCGACGCGGTGCTGGCGCTGGTCAAGGCCGCCGGGTCGACCGCCGGCGAGCACCCGTGGCTGGCCCGGCTGGCGCTGCCGGACGACGAGGGCGAGCTGTCCCGCGCGGGCGAGCTGATCCTGCCCGACTCCCCGCTGTCCGCGCTGGCCCGGGAGGACGACGCCGGGTACGTGGACGAGGACCTGCTGGAGCGCTGGGGCCCCGAAGTTCTGGCCGCCGCAGGGGCGTTGAGCACCTTCGTGCTGGTCCGGGCCGAGGACGTGGTGCTCGACCCGGACGACCTGGAGCGGCTCGACCCGACCGCCCCCGCCGACCGGGCCGCGGGTGGCCGCCCGACCGGCCTGCTGGACGAGGCCCCGGACGGCCTGGCCGACTGGTGCGAGGACGCGCTGGAGGCCCTGCACGCCGACGACAACGGAGAGTTGGGCGTCCCGCCGGTGGCCGCCGAGCTGCTCGCGGTCCGCGACCTCGACCTGGTGGACGAGGACGCCTGGCCCGAGGCACTGGCCCTGCTGTCCCGGCCGCCGTACCGGGAGGCGGTGGTCAACCCGGTCCGCACCCTGCTGCCGAACGGCAGCTACGTCGACCTGCCGCCGTACACCGCCTGGTGGCTGCGCGACCACCCCGTGCTGGACGGCCGCGAGCCCGCCGGGCTGCGCGCCGCCGGGGCCGACCCGCTGCTGCGCGGCCTCTACGACGAGGCCCGCACCACGCTGGACGAGACCTTCCTGCACGCCCTCGGGGTGCGCACCACGCTGGCCGCCCTGCTCGCCGAGCCGCACGGCCCGGACGAGCTGCTGGACCGGCTGACCGACCCGGCCTCCGCCGTGTCGCACCGTCAACTGCACGGTATCCACAGCGCGTTGGCGGGCGTACCGGCCGACCGGGTGGAGGCGCTCGACCTGGTCAGGGCGGTGCCGCCGATGGACCCGGAGACCGGCCGCCGCCCCGACGTCACGGTGCTGGTGGACGCCGCCGACGCGGTGGTCGCGGACGCCCCCGACCTGGTCGAGCTGCTGCACCCGTACCCGCTGCTGCCGGTCGCCCCCGAGCTGGCCCCGGAGCTGGCCGAACGCCTGCACGTCTCGCTGGCCAGCGAGGTGGCCGGCGGCCGGGTGCTCTCCGAGGGCACCCTGCACCGGACGCCTTCGGTGGTACGGGAGTTGCTGCCCGGCTGCCCCGCCGTCTACGAGGAGCACGACGAGCTCCTGGTGGTCGGCCCCGACGGCAACGAGGCCGCCATCGGCTGGCGTTGGGACACCTCCGCCGCCGCCCCCGAGCTCCCGTACGACCCCGAGGACGCCGAAGCGGCCGACGAGGACGACGAGTTCGAGACCCCGCCGGTCCCCGGCCTGCTGCACGCGGCCACCCCCGAGGGCCTGGCCGCCGGGCTGGCCTGGTCGGTCGGCCAGTGGCACCGCCGGTTCGAGATTCTGGCCGCCCTGACCGAGCCGGACCGGGCCTACGAGCTGCTGGCGGCACGGGACTTCGAGTAGCCGGACAGGACGGTGGCCCGCCCCCTGCGGTGAAGGGAGCGGGCCACCGGCATGCCTGACGATCGATCAGGAGGAGAAGTAGCCGTTCTGATCGATGATCACATCGACGTCGCCGCCGCTGCCGTTGAAGAAGCTGTTCTGACCCCACTGGTCGACCGCGACCACCACGTGGTTCGGGATGGTCGTCCCCGCCGTCCAGTTGAGGTTGGAGGCGTTCGGCCGGTCGGTGCCGAACGGGTAGGCGGTCAGGAAGCCACTGGACTTGGTCCCGGTGACGGTGACGTTGAGCGAGACCGCGGTGTCGGGCTCGCCGGAGGTGGTGCGGACGCCGAGCGACTGGCCGGCCTTGACCGGTGCGGGCGGCATGGTGTCGCCGGACCCGCTGTCCTCCCACCCGGTGCGGGTGTCCACCAGTCGTCGCGGGGCGATCGCGTGGTAGAAGCCGGCGCTGTTCGGGCTGTAGTACCCGGCCAGGTCCGCGATTACGTCCACCGGACCGGCGGAGCCGGTGACGAAGGAGATCTTGCCGTCCTTGACCGGGACGGTGACCAGGTTCGGGATCACCTGCCCCTTGACCCAGTTGAGGTTGGAGGCGGTCGGGCGCTGGTCCCCGTGCGGATAGACCGTCAGGTACCCGCCGGAGGCCGCACCGGCCACCGTGACGTTCAGGGTGACGGCGGTGACGCCGGTGGCCGGGATGCCGTTCTTGCCGGTGACCTGGAGGTCGACCGGCTGACCGTTAGTCAGCGGCGCCTTGGCCGCGCCCTGGCCCTCTCGGGTGTCGAGCAGCCGGACCGGGGACTTGGCGGTGAAGGCGTTGCCCTGGGTGCTGTAGTAGCCCAGCAGGTCGGCGATCACGTGGGTGGTGCTGCCGCTGCCGTTGTAGAACGACACCTTGCCGTCCTTGACCTGCACCGTCACCAGGTTCGGGATGGTCTGCCCGGCCGTCCAGTTGAGGTTGGAGGCGGTCGGGCGCTGCTCGCCGTGCGGATAGACCGTCAGGTATCCGCCGCTGCCGGGCTCGGTCACGGTGACGTTCATGGTGACGGCGGTGACGCCGTCCGTGGGCACGCCGTTCAGCCCCGCCAGCGGAAGGTCGACCGTGCCGCCCGGCGCGACCGCGACGGACTGGCGGGTGTCCAGCACCCGGAGCGGACCGACGGCGGTGTACTTGGTGCCGAAGTTGTCCAACTCCCGGGCGCCCCGGTCGCGTCGGCCCGAACCGGTACCGGTGTCCGCCACCCACGGGTCGTCGACCGCCTTCTGCCCCCAGGAGTCCGTCGGGGTGGCGCCCGCCACGGTCTCGTCGGCGGAGTCCACCACCGGCGACTTCAACTGGCCGGAGTCGCCGCGCCAGGTGCTGAGTTCGACCGTGCCGATCGCGTCGTGACCGCCCTGGCCACTGGCTGTCGCGAAGCCCGCCACGGTGGCGTACGTGGTGCCGGCCCAGCTGTACGCGGGGCTGCCGTCGGCATCGTCGTAGGCGTTGTACGAGACCTGGGTGCCGGTGGTCGCGGTGGCGTCCACCCGCAGCCCGACGTACTTGGCGGAGTCGGCGCAGAGCGGGTTCGCGTGGTTCTCGGCCTCGGCGGTCGAGAGCACGTTGTTGGCGAGCACGGTGCCGGTGGCGGCACCGGTCAGCACGACGGCGTCCTGGCAGTGGCCGGAGACGGTGTTGCCGATGATCCGGGTGTCCTTGGCGCCGTCCACCACCAAGGTCCGGCGCATGCTGCTGCCGTTCATCTCGTTGGAGGCCAGCACCGTGCCCTCGACACCCGGTCCGACCATGACGAAGGTGCCCGGGCCGCCGGTGTTGCGGCTGCTGCTGACCGTCACGGACTTGCTGGCGCCGCCGATCCTGATCAGCGGGACGAAGTCGTTGTTGGCGATACCGTGGCTGTAGAGGTTGGTCCCGCTGATGCCGAAGTCGGTGACGCCGTCCAGCAGCACCACCTCCTCGGCGGCCTCCATCTGGAGGTCCTTGATCCGGATGTGCTGCACGTTCGCGGCCGCCACGGTGTGCGCGGCCCGGGCGCTGCTCACGCCGTCGGTCCCCACCACGGTGGGGTGCTGCCACTCGGTGATCCCGCCGCTGCCCTCGATGGTGATCGGCTTGTCGGCGGTCCCGGACCTGGTCAGGGTGATCTGCTCCGGGTAGTGCCCGGGAGCGATCTTGACGGTCTGTCCGGGCTGCACCTTGGCCACGGCGGCCCCGACGGTGCAGTACGGCCGGCTCTGGGCACCGGTGCCCGCGTCCGAACAGTTCGTCCCGGCCGCGTTGTTGACGTACAGCCACTCGCCCTCGGCCGTCGCGACGGCACCCCCGAGCGGTATCCCCAGCGCGCCGAGGGCAACCGCCCCGGCGAGGGCCACTATGCGTGTTCTGATGGTGTGCCTCCGAAGAATCGGCACCGCCGGCAGTCGGCACGGCGGAGCGGACCTCGGCCCCCGTTTGGCCGCGTGCGATAGTCGCACGGACCGAAAGCCGTGCGGATCATGTCACATGATCTTCGTCCGGCTCCAGGGGGATACCACCGCTCAACTGTCCCCGCTCCGGCGGACGATGACCCGCCAGACCACCTCCAGCAGCAGCCCCGCGATCGCCGCGATGCCGACCCCGACCCACGGGTCCCGGGTGCCGGCCAGCGAGAGCTGGAAGAAGTCCGACAGCCACGGCACCAGCAGCACCAGCGCGAACGCCCCGCCCATGGTGGCGATCAGCGCGATCCGCAGCCAGTTGTACGGGCGGGCCACGATCGCCAGCACCCACATCGCCACCAGGAACAGCGTCAGCGTCGCGACGCTGGTGTCCGCCTTGAGGTCGGTCGCGTGGTCGGACCTGGCCAGCATGTACGCGGTGAAGGTGGCGGTGCCCGCGATCGCGCCGCCCGGGACGGCGAGGCGGAGCACCCGGCGGACGAAGCCGGTCCTGGCCCGTTCGTTGTTCGGTGCCAGGGCCAGGAAGAAGGCCGGGATGCCGATGGTCAGTGCGCTCAGCACGGTGGAGTGCCGGGGCAGGAACGGGTACGGCACGTGGGTGATCACCACCAGCAGGGCCAGCAGTACCGAGTAGACCGTCTTCACCAGGAAGAGGTTGGCCACCCGTTCGATGTTGCCGATCACCCGGCGGCCCTCGGCGACCACCGAGGGCAGGGTGGCGAAGCTGTCGTTCAGCAGCACGATCTGGGCCACCGCCCGGGTCGCCTCGCTGCCGGAGCCCATCGCCACGCCGATGTCGGCGTCCTTGAGGGCGAGCACGTCGTTGACGCCGTCGCCGGTCATCGCCACGGTGTGGCCCCGGGACTGCATCGCGCCGACCAGTTCGCGTTTCTGCTGCGGCGTCACCCGCCCGAACACGGTGGTCCGTTCGGCGACCTCGGCCAGTTCCGCCGGGTCGGTGGGCAGGGTCCGGGCGTCCAAGGGCAGTTCGGCGCCCGGCAGTCCGAGGTGGGCGGCGACCGCGCCGACCGAGACCGCGCTGTCGCCGGAGATCACCTTGGCCTCGACCTGCTGACCCTCGAAGTACCGCAGGGTGTCCGCGGCGTCCTCGCGCAGCCGTTGCTGGAGCACCAGCAGGGCCAGCGGCTGGAGGTCGGCGGCCGGGTCCGGGGCGTCGAGCGGCTGCGGGGTCCGGCCGAGCAGCAGGACCCGCAGGCCGCGGGAGCCGAGCTCGTCCACCTCGGCCAGCGCCGGGTGGCCGGCCGGGAGCAGGACGTCCGGGGCGCCGAGCAGCCAGCTGGCCTCGGTGCCGGCCGGTTCCAGCAGCTGTACGCCGCTCCACTTCCGGGCCGAGGAGAACGGCATCGCCTCCAGCACCCGCCAGCGCTCACCGTCCGCGTGGCCGTCGCCGTAGGCGTCGATCACCGCCTGCATGCTGGGGTTGGGCCGGGAGTCGGCGCCGCCCATCGCGCCGAGCGCCTGTTGCAGCACCTGTCGGTCGGCGAGCACGTGGTTGGCCAGCGGGGCGTCCGGCCGCAGGTGGCCGTCGGCGCTCCCACCGTCGGCGCCCCCGCCGTCCCGGGTGGCCAGCGGGCGGAGCTCGACCAGGTCCATGCCGCCCTCGGTGAGGGTGCCGGTCTTGTCCAGGCAGACGGTGTCCACCCGGGCCAGGCCCTCGATCGCGGGCAGCTCCTGCACCAGGCACTGCTTGCGGCCGAGCCGGACCACGCCGATCGCGAAGGCCACCGAGGTGAGCAGCACCAGGCCCTCGGGCACCATCGGCACGATGCCGGCCACCATCCGGCGGACCGCCTCGCGCCAGTCGTTCCGCTCCACCGCGAGCTGACTGATGATCAGGCCGATCGCGGTCGGGATCAGCAGCCAGGTGATGAACTTCAGGATCGCGTCGATGCCGCTCCGCAGTTCCGACCTGACCAGGGTGAACCGGCTGGCCTCCTCGGCGAGCTGCGCGGCGTACGCGGCCCGGCCGACCTTGGTGGCGGTGAACGCGCCGGCCCCGGCGACCACGAAGCTGCCGGACATCACCTGGTCGCCGGGCTGCTTGAGCACCGGGTCCGGTTCGCCGGTGAGCAGCGACTCGTCGATCTCCAGGTTGTCCGCCTCGGTGACCTTGCCGTCCACGATCACCTTGTCGCCGATGCCGAGCAGCACGGTGTCGTCGAGCACGATGCCGGCCACCGCGACCTGCTGCTCGGTGCCGTCCCGGCGGACCTGCGGCTTGGCCTCGCCGATCAGCGCCAGGCCGTCCAGGGTCTTCTTGGCGCGCAGCTCCTGGATGATGCCGATCGCCGTGTTGGCGACGATGACCAGGCCGAACAGCCCGTCCTGGAGCGGTCCGACCACCAGGATGATGCCGAACATGACGCCGATGATCGCGTTGAACCGGGTGAACACGTTGGCCCGGACGATCTCGCGGGTCGACCGGCTGGAGCGGACGGGTACGTCGTTCACCTCGCCGCGGGCCACCCGTTCGGCGACCTCGGCGGCGGTCAGGCCGCCCGGGCGCCCGTGGTCCTCCTGCCGGGGGCGGCGGGCGGCGGGCGGGTCGTCGCCGGGCTCGGTCGCCGTGTTCTCCGCAGGGTGAGTCATGGGACCGACTCTAGGTGGGCGATTTGCGCAGTGCGCCCTACCTTGGTCCGATTCAGTCCAACCGAGTGGCGGGGCTCTCGGCCGCCGCCTCTTCCTTGCTGCGGCGGATCGCGTCCCGGCGGGCCCGGCAGTACCAGAGGCCGATCAGTCCGAGCGCGGCTCCGACCAGGCAGATCCACGGCCAGCTGCCGTGGCCGCTCCGCTCCAGGCTGCCCTTGAACGGGATCAGCACCAGGAAGCCGACGAACCAGAGCACCGTGCCGCCGCCGACGATCGCCACGTCGTTCGCTTCCAGCGGTGGGGGAGAGGGGCGCAGTGCGGTCTTGGCCATGGGGCCCAGCCTACGGGGCGGGGTGGTCGGGACCGTAGTGGTGGGCCGGGTCGCGTGATCGAATCTGACCGTAATGGGCTCTTTCTACGCGCGAAGATAGCGCGTGCACGACCGGGGAATCCATACTGAGAATCCGCTACGGCCCTGGTGCGATCCCCAACTGCCCGGCCGTCGCCCGGCAGCCCCGGCCAGTGACGCTCCGGGTCTCCGCCCTCCTCACCTCCCCCACATCTGACGAGGACGCGAATGTCTCCGCTGGCCCAGCCGACCGCAAAGTCGCCCGAGCCCTCCCAGGCCGCCCCGCAGCCGTCCAGCCCGCTGGACCGGTTCTTCAAGATCTCCGAGCGTGGTTCCACGCTCGCCCGTGAGGTCCGCGGCGGTGTCGCCACGTTCTTCACGATGGCGTACATCCTGGTGCTCAACCCGATCATCCTGGCCAGTGCGGTCGACATGAACGGCACCCACCTGAGCAGTGCTCAGCTGGTCACCGCGACCGCCCTGACGGCCGGTCTGACCACGCTGCTGATGGGCGTGATCGGCAACGTACCGATCGGCCTGGCGGCCGGCCTCGGCGTCAACACCATCGTCGCGCTCCAGCTCGCCCCCCGGATGACCTGGCAGGACGCCATGGGCATGGTGGTGCTGGCCGGCTTCGCGATCATGATCCTGGTGGCCACCGGGCTCCGCGAGCGGGTGATGAACGCGGTGCCGCTCGGCCTGCGCAAGGCGATCGCGATCGGCATCGGCCTCTTCATCTGCCTGGTCGGCCTGGTCGACGCGGGCTTCGTCAGCCGGATCCCGGACGCCGCGCACACCACCGTCCCGCTCCAGCTCGGCTCGGACGGCCACCTGAACGGCTGGCCGGTGCTGATCTTCATCCTGGGCCTGCTGCTCACCCTGGCCCTGATGATCCGCAAGGTCCCCGGCGCGATCCTGATCAGCATCGCCGCGATGACCGCCGTCGCGGTCCTGGTCGACCAGGCCGCCAGCGTCCCGGCGGCCTCCTGGGGCCTGACCGTGCCGGAGTGGCCTGGCAACCCGGTGGCCGCTCCCGACTTCGGTCTGGTCGGTCAGGTCAGCCTGTTCGGCGGCTTCGGCAAGGTCGGCCTGCTGACCGGCTGCCTGTTCGTCTTCACCGTGCTGATGTCCTGCTTCTTCGACGCGATGGGCACCATCCTCGGCGTCGCCGACGAGGCCCACCTGCTGGACGAGAAGGGCGACCTGCCCAACATCAACAAGATCCTGATGGTCGACGGCATCGCCACCGCCGCGGGCGGCGCGACCTCCTCCTCCGCCAACACCTGCTTCGTCGAGTCCACCGCGGGCGTCGGCGAGGGCGCCAGGACCGGCTTCGCCTCGATCGTCACCGGCGCGCTCTTCCTGGTCGCGCTCTTCCTCACCCCGCTCGCCACCATGGTCCCGGCCCAGGCCGCCACCCCGGCCCTGGTCACCGTCGGCTTCCTGATCCTGGCCAACTCGATCCGGGACATCGACTGGTCCGACTACACGATCGCCGTGCCGGCCTTCCTGACCATGGTCCTGATGCCGTTCAGCTACAGCATCACCAACGGCATCGGCTTCGGCTTCATCACCTTCTGCGTGCTGCGCCTCGCGGCCGGCCGCGGCCGCACCGTCCCAGTCGCGCTCTACGCGGTCGCCGCGGTCTTCGCCTTCTACTACCTGATGCCGGCCCTCGGCCTCGGCTGACCGGACCCGCGTCACCAGGAGCCCTCCCGCGCACCGCGTGGGAGGGCTCCGTGCGTTCCCGGAGGGTGTTTGGGAGGGGTGTTGTAGAGGTCCCAGGGGTGGCCGTTCGAATGGGCATGGACATGTTTGGATGATGCTCGCCCGGGGCTCGGGGCGGGGCTGAGCAGGGTGTGAACGGGGGGAGTTCGCGGTACTGCTGACCTGCCGTCGGAGGGCACATGCGCATTCTGCTGATCGCCAGCGCTTTCAACAGCCTGACCCAGCGCGTCCACGTGGAGCTGCGCGAGCGCGGCCACACGCTCGGGGTCGAACTCGCCCTGGGGGACGAGGCGGTACGGGCCGGGGTGGCCCGGTTCCAGCCGGATCTGATTCTGGCGCCGATGTTGACCCGGGCGGTTCCGGAGGACGTCTGGCAGCGGTATCCGGTGCTGATCGTGCACCCGGGGCCGAAGGGTGACCGGGGGCCCTCCTCGCTGGACTGGGCGATCCACCAGGGTGCGGCCGAGTGGGGCGTGACGGTGCTGCAGGCGGTGGCGGAGATGGACGCCGGGCCGATCTGGGCCTCGGTGCCGTTCACCGTCCGGGCCGGCGGGAAGAGCGAGTTGTACCGGAACGAGGTCGCGGACGCGGCGGCCGAGGCGGTGCTGCTGGCGGTCGAGCGGTTCGAGAGCGGCTGGTACGCGCCCGAGCCGCTGGACTACTCGCAGTGGGACGTCACCGGGCAGCTCCGCCCGTACCACGCGCAGGAGTTCCGGCGGATCGACTGGGCGGTGGACGACACCGCGACGGTGCTGCGCAAGTTGCGGGCGGCGGACAGCCAGCCCGGGGTGCTGGACACCCTGCTGGGCCGCGAGTACTTCCTGCACGGCGGCTGCGCCGAGGACGAACTGCGCGGCAGGCCGGGGGAGTTGATCGCCAGCCGGGACGGTGCGGTGTGCCGGGCCACGGTGGACGGCGCGGTCTGGATCCCGCAGCTGCGGCCACGCCGGGAGGCGGGTGGGCCGCCGGCCTTCAAGCTGCCCGCGGCCCGGGTGCTCGGGCCCGCGCTGGTGCTGGCCGGGGTGCCGGAGGTGCCGGTCACGCCTGCGGCGGCGGCCGGGCGGCAGACCTGGTCGGAGATCCGGTACCGGGAGGCGGGGGAGGTCGGCTACCTCGAATTCGCCTTCCCCGGTGGGGCGATGAGCACGGCGCAGTGCCGTCGGCTGCTGGCCGCGTACCGGGCGGCGGTGGCCCGGCCGACCTCGGTGCTGGTGCTCGGCCCCGCGCGGGACTTCTTCTCCAACGGCATCCACCTGAACGTGATCGAGGCGGCGGCCGATCCGGCCGAGGAGTCCTGGGCGAACATCAACGCGATGGACGACCTGGTCGAGGCGATCCTGACCAGCACCGACAAGTACGTGGTGGCGGCGCTGGCCGGGAACGCGGCGGCCGGCGGGCTGATGCTCTCGCTGGCCGCGGACGAGGTCTGGTGCCGGTCCTCGGCGGTGCTCAACCCGCACTACCGGCTGATGGGGCTGTACGGCTCCGAGTACTGGACGTACACGCTGCCGCGCAGGGTCGGCGCCGAGCAGGCCGAGCGGCTGACCGCTGCCGCGCTGCCGGTGGGTGCCAGGGAGGCGCTGGCGCTCGGCCTGGTGGACCGGGTCTCCGGCGGGGACTCGACCGCGTTCCGGGGCTGGGTGCAGGAGCAGGCCGAACTGGTCACCAGGTCGGGTGAGTTGGCGGCGCGGCTGCTGGCGAAGAAGCGGCAGCGGGCCGACGATGAGGCGGTCAAGCCGCTGGCGGCGTACCGGGGCGAGGAGTTGACCCGGATGCGGCACAACTTCCTGGACCCCGGCGAGAGTTACCACCAGCTGCGGCGGGCCTTCGTGCACAAGAGCTGCCCGGCCGAGACCCCGGCGCACCTGCGCGGCTGACGGAGCGGACATGAAAGGGCCCCCGCCGGGCAGCGGCGGGGGCCCTCTCGCGTCCGGTCAACGGGTCCGGACGGTCAGGGGGGCGGCCGGGCCGAGGAAGACCGAGGAGCGCCCGGCCTCCTTGCTCGGGGCCACGGCGAACGCCAGCGCGCTGGAGAACACGTAGGTGCCGAGGCCGACCGCGAGCGGGAAGACGAACTGCAGCCCGATCACCCCGGGGGGTGTGCTGCGGACCGCCGAGAGCTGGACGCTGATCGCGGTCATGCCGGTGTAGTGCATCGCGCAGACCGCGATCCCCATCACCGGCGCGGCGGCCAGGACGGCCGCGGTGCCCTGGATGTTCAGCGCGGCCCAGAGCGCGGCGGTCGCCGCGAAGATCGCGATGCCGACCGAGGCGGCCACGATGGGGAGGTCGTACGAGATGCTGCCGGAGATCCGCATCGCGGCCATGCCCAGGTAGTGCATGGCGGCCACGCCGACCCCGGTGGCCACGCCGCCGGCCAGCAGCGAGCCGACCGGGTGGTTGCTGTAGCCGACGGTGAAGATGCCCGCGCCGACCACCACGATGGCGACCACCAGGCTGAGCACGGTGAGCGGGACGTTGTAGCGGATCTCGGCGCCGCGGACCGCGAAGCCGAGCATCGCGATGAAGTGCATGCTCCAGATCCCGACGCCGAGCGAGACCGAGGCGAAGGCGAGCCAGTTCCGTCTGGTCCGGCCCTCGGTGAGCAGCGCCCAGCGGGTGCTGCGGAGGGCGAGCAGGGCACCGAGGCAGGCGGCCAAGTACGAGATCGCCGGGGTGGCCCAACCGTGGACGGCGTGGTCGATGTGACCCAAGAAGACTCCCTGGACGGGGGCGGGGAGCACTGTGCCGGCGTGCTGTGTTCCTGACAATCTGGAGGCTAACGGCGGGTCAGGTTCGGGGCAACCCTGGGGGATTTGGTGAACTCCCAGCTCAGGGTGGGTCCTTCACGAGTAGGACAAAGGCTGGGCACGAAGTCCTGACGGGATGTCCAGGGATCCCGGCGACCGGCGGGTATGCGTTTTTATTAGCGAGAGTAATGAGATAGGCTAATGACTATGCCCGAGATGTCCGAGGAGGACCTCGCAGCGGTCAGCCAGCTGCGTTCGTCCGCCATGCGCCTTTCCCGCCGGTTGCGACACCAGCGGGTCGAGGAGTCGTTGAGCCCCACCGAGATCGGGGTGCTCGGCACCCTCGGCAGGTGCGGCCGAGCCACCCCTGGCGAGCTCGCCAGGAAGGAGCACGTCCAGCCGCCGTCGATGACCCGGATCATCGCGATGCTGGAGGAGAAGGGCCTGGTACGGCGCGAGCCGCACCCGGACGACCGCCGACAGGTGGTGGTCAGCGCCACCGAGCAGGCGGAGGCGATCCTCGCGGAGAGCCGCCGCAAGCGGAACGCCTGGCTGGCCGAACTGGCCCAGGGGCTGACCGAGGAGGAGTGGGCGGTACTCAAGGAGGCCGCACCCGTCCTCTACAAGCTGGCCCATCTCTAGGACGCGGTCGAAGGACGTCGGGACCGGAAGAAGGAGTACCGCATCACCGCAACACGCAACCGAGCAACCAGCAGCGCCACCACGGTCGCCACCGTGGTCGCGCTTCGAGGGGAGAGCACCGTGACACCGCCGGCCGCCGCCAGCGCCGCCATCCGTACCGACGACTCCACGACCGAATCGGCAGCGACCACCGCTGCCCCCGCCGACAGCCTGGCGCCGACCCCCGTGGGTCTGCCCGGCAGCGGCGACGACGACCCCGACGAACGCACCGCGGCGGCACCGACCGCCGCGTCCGCCCCGACCCGGCAGACACCGGGAGGGGACGGCCCCACGGGGGCCCGCTTCACCCGGCCCGGCGGGATGTTCTCCTCCCTGCGGGTCCGTAACTACCGCTACTACTTCGCCGGTCAGGTGGTCTCCAACACCGGCACCTGGATGCAGCGGATCGCCCAGGACTGGCTGGTGCTCAGCCTGACCGGCAGCCCGCTCGCGGTCGGCATCACCACCGCGATGCAGTTCCTCCCGATGCTGCTGCTCGGCCTCTGGGGCGGCGTACTGGCCGACCGGCTGCCCAAGCGGCGGCTGCTGATCGCCACCCAGGGCGCGATGGGCCTGCTGGCCGTCGGCCTCGCGGTGCTCACCGTCTCCGGCGCGGTCACCGCCGGGTACGTCTACGTCTTCGCGCTGCTGCTCGGCCTGGTCACGGTGGTGGACAACCCCACCCGGCAGGCCTTCGTCAGTGAGATGGTGCCCGCCAAGGACCTGGCCAACGCGGTCAGCCTGAACGCCGCCAACTTCCAGACCGCCCGGCTGATCGGCCCGGCGGTGGCCGGTCTGCTGATCGCCGCGGTCGGCAGCGGCTGGGCCTTCGCGGTCAACGCACTGTCCTTCGCCGCCGTGATCGGCGGCCTGCTGGCGATGCGCACCAGCGAGCTGCGCCCGACCGAGCCGGTGACCCGGCAGAGCGGCCAACTCCGGGAGGGGCTCCGGTATGTGAAGGAGCGTCCGGAGCTGCTCTGGCCGATGGTGCTGGCCGGTTTCATCGGCACCTTCGGGTTCAACTTCCCGACCCTGCTGGCGGGTTTCGCCTCTGACACCTTCCACGTCGGTGCCGGGCAGTACGGCCTGCTGAACACCGCGATGGCGGTCGGTTCGCTGGCCGGCGCGCTGCTCGCCGCCCGGCGCGGGGTGCCCCGGCTGCGCCGGCTGGTCGGCGCGGCGCTGGTCTTCGGCGCGCTGGAGGTGCTGGCCGCCTTCGCCCCCGGGTACTGGTCGTTCGCGCTGCTGCTGACCTTGATCGGGGTCTTCGGGCTGACCTTCAACACCTCGGTCAACTCGATGATCCAGCTGTCCACCGACCCGGAGATGCGCGGCCGGGTGAGCGGGCTGCTGGTGCTGGTCTTCACCGGCGGCACGCCGGTCGGCGCCCCGGTGGTCGGCTGGGTCACCGACGTGTACGGGCCCCGGCTCGGCCTGCTGGCCTGCGGCGCGGTCTCCGCGCTGGCCGCCCTGGTGGTCGGCCTGGTGCTGGCCAGGTCCGCCGACCTCAAGGTCCGGGTCGACCTGCACCGGGGCTCCCGGGTGGTGGCCTTCGTGCCGCGCACCCCGGTCCGCAGCCGCGAGCTGGCCACCGCCTGCTGACCGCCGGCGGGGGATCATGGAGTCATGAGGCTCTTCGTGGCGGTGAACCCGCCGGTGGCAGCGGTACAGGAACTGGCCGACGCGGTGGCGCCGTTGCGCGAGCTGCCCGGGGCGGAGCGGCTGCGCTGGAGCGGGGTCGACGGGTGGCACCTGACGCTCGCCTTCCTGGGGGAGGTGCCGGTGACCGAGCTGCCGGGGCTGACCGGGCTGCTGGAGCGGGTGGCCGGGGAGCACGGGGCGCACCTGCTGCGGCTGGCCGGGGGTGGGTGCTTCGGTGACCGGGTGCTCTGGGCCGGAGTGGACGGCGAGGTCTGGGCGCTGAAGCGGCTGGCCGAGGCGGTGCGCGAGGGTGTCAACGAACTCGGCGTCGAGACCGACCAGTTCGGCTTCCATCCGCATCTGACGCTGGCTCGCGCGGGCTCCTCGCAGGGCCGCCGCCGGGCCGCCCGGCGGACCGACGCGGGCGACCTGCAGTCGCTGGCCGGGGCGCTGGACGGTTTCCGGGGCGGTGAGTGGCAGGCCGGTGAGCTCTGTCTGATGCGCAGTGAGCAGGGCTTCGGCCCGTCCCGCTACACGGTGCTGGAGCGCCTGCCGCTGGCGGACTGGAGTGCCTGACCCCTGGTCAGGACACCCGTACGGGCGGGGGAGCCCCCGCCCGTACGGGGATCAGACCGGCTGCGGCTCCAGGTCTCGGTTGATCCGGCGCCAGCCCCGGGTGGAGACGGTGTTGGGGTGCTCCTCGCCGAACAGGCGGAGGAGCTCGGACAGGGCGTGCTCGCGGAGTTCGGCGGCCTGGGCGGGATTGGACTTGCGCAGGGTGACCGCGAGGTTGGACTCGCAGGCGATGGCGTCCGGGTGGGCGGGGCCGTACCGGTTGCACAGTCCGGCGTAGGCGGCCCGCTCCAACTCCTCGGCCTTGGCGGGCAGTCCGCCGTCGCCGTAGGCGTTGGCCAGGTTGATCATCGCGTTCAGGGTGAACGGGTGGTCGGGGCCGAGCACCGCCCGGAGGTTCTGCACGGTGTGCGTGCCGCGCCGGATCGCCGCGTCCACGTCGCCGCTGCCGCGCAGGTAGATGCCGAGGTTGTTCTCGCAGGCCAGGGTGAACGGGTGCTCGTCGCCGAACAGCCGCTGGTGCCCCTCGTAGACGGTGGTCGCCAGGTCCCGGGCGGCCTCCTTGTCGCCGGAGGCGCTGTGGTCGGCCGCCAGGTTGAGCGCGCAGGCCAGGGTCTCCGCCGCATCGGCGCCGACCCGGTCCAGGTAGCGCTCGTAGGTCTGCATGGTGAGCTGCCTGGCCTCCCGCAGGTGGCCGTCCCGACGCAGCGACACCGCAAGGGACTTGGCGTTGCGCAGGTTCTCCGGCAGATCGGCCTGGAGCACCCCGGCGAGCTCCTCGGTGACCTCCCTGAGCAGCTCGATCGAGCCCTTGTAGTCGCCGATCTCGCGCAGGTCGCGGGCCAGGTTGGACTTGCTGGAGAGGGTGTACGGGTGCTTCGGGCCGAGCACCGCGAGCCGCCGGTCGAAGGTGTCCTGGTCCAGGTCGCGGGCGGCCTCGCTGTCGCCGACCAGGCGGTAGTCGATCGCCAGGTTGTTGGCGATCGACAGGGTGCGGGCGTTCTCCTCGCCGAACAGCTCGCGGAACTGACCGTACGTCTCCAGGTCCAGTTCCAGGGCGTCCTGGAACCGGCCGAGCGCCCGCAGGTCGGCGCCGAGCGAACCCGCCGTCATCAGGGTGTACGGGTTGTGCTCGCCCAGCAGCGCCTTCTGGCCGGCCAGGGTGCGCTCGTCGAGCGCCCGGGCCTCGGCGAAACTGCCCTGCGAGCGCAGCACGTTGCCGCGCTGGAAGTTGAGGCTGAGCACCTGGCGGCGCAGGTGCCTGGCCTCGCCGTCGTCCCGCTCGCCGGCCAGCCGGGCGGTCCAGGTGGCGTCCAGCTGCTCGGCCAGCAGCCGGGCCCGGTCCAGGTCGGTGCGCTTCCACAGGTAGCGGACCCGGTCGATCAGCAGCTCGCGGGTCTCCCGCTCGTCGCAGTCCTGCGCCCTGGACGGGGCCAGGTGCGGCCAGATCCGTTCGAACCGGGGCCAGTTGGCCGGGTTGTCGGTGTCGCCGAGGGTCGGCCTGGCGCCGACCAGGATGCGGTGCACCTCGTGCATCGCGGCCTCCCGGGCCGCGTCGTCCATCTCGGAGCGGACCACCGCCTGCACCAGCCGGTGCACCTGGAAGCTGTTGCTGCCCGCGTCCACCTTGGCCAGCGCGTACCGGCCGACCGCCTGGATCACCTTGCCCAGCATGAAGGTGTCGCTGAGGTCCTCGTCGTACCTGACCAGCGACTTGATCATCTGGTCGCTGTAGAACAGGTCCATCGAGATCGGCTCCGGCGCGAAGAACGCGCAGAGCTGCAACAGCCGTACGGCGGCGGGCGATTGCTCGCGCAGCCGGGCGATCGAGACGTTCCAGGTCGCGCCGACCGGCGTCGGGTAGTCGGCCGGGCGGCCGACCGCGAGTGCCCGGGTGGCCTCCTGCTGGAGCTGCAGGACGTAGGTGTCCACCGGGGTCCGGGTGGTGTCCAGCCAGGCGGCCGCCACCTCGACCGCCAGTGGCAGGTCGCCGACCGCCTCGGCCACCCGGTCGGCGTCCGCCCGGGACAGGCCCCTGGTGCGGCGGCACAGGTGCTCGACGCTCTCGCCGCGGGTGAAGACGTCCACCCCGAGCACGCCGGCCTGGCCGGACCAGGCCTGGTTCCGCGAGGTGACCAGGATGTGCCCGGATCCGCCGGGGAAGAACCGGCGGATCTCGCCCGGCTCGTCGGCGTTGTCGAAGATCAGCAGCCAGCGCGAGGTCGGGTTGCCCCGGCGCAGCGCCTCTCTGGCCGCCTCGGCGGACTCGTTGACGCTGTCGCCGACCCGCAGCCCGAGCCGGCCCGCGAGCTCGGCCAGCGCGGTCGGGATCAGCTCGGTCTGCTCGGCGTCGATCCACCACACCAGGTCGTAGTGCGACATGTAGCGGTGCGCGTACTCCAGCGCCAGCTGGGTCTTGCCGACGCCGCCGAGCCCGTACAGCGTCTGCGGGGTCGGCAGCACCACCATCGGGCCGCCGACCAGCTGCTCGCGCAGCTCCTCCAGCACCTTGGCCCGGCCGGTGAAGGACGGGTTGCGCTGCGGCACCGACCAGAACGAGGGCTTGGTGCCGGGGAAGCGCGGGATCTGCACCTCGGCGTCGATCTCGGCGTCGGCCCGGCCGAGCGCGCGGAGCAGGATCGCGGCGGCCTGGGTCTCGTCCCGGCCGACCAGGTCGACCGGGTTGCGGCTGACGAACGGCGCGTTCAGCCGGACGTCGCTGACCCGGACCGGGACGATCTGCCGACGGCTGCCGGAGGGGTCGAAGCCGCCCATCGAGTCCCACAGCGCGCGGGCCTGAGGGGCCCTCAGATAGGCGCCGGAGAGCACCGCGACGGTCCGGTACGCGGCGTCGATGCCGCGCTCGGTCTCCGCCCGGGAGTCCGCCCCGGCGCCGATGTCCCGGGGCACCACCCGGAACCCGGCGCTCTCCAGCACGGCGGCGATCCAGTCCGCCCAGATCCGGTCCTCCGGCACGAAGGAGAGGTAGAGGTCGGCGGGCACGGTCGGCCGCCGCCGGGTGTACGCCTCCACCCAGTGCAGCCGGACGTCCTCGTCCAGCGGCGGCAGCGCGGTGACCCGGCCCTTGGTCAGCACCGAGGTGAGCCGCTCGCAGGCGGCCAGCATCGAGGTCGGGGTGCCGGTCTGGTCTCCGAAGGTGGCGAGGATCTCCTCGTAGGCGTAGAACGGCCGGTACGGGATCTCCACCGAGCCCCAGTAGTGGGCGAGTTCCTCCTCGACCAGTCCCTCGGGCAGCCCGGAGAACCGTAGCCGGGCCAGCGCCCGGCCGGCGTCGGCCTTCTCCTTCTCGCCCTCGTCGATCCGCATCGGCACCGGCAGGATGCGGATCGCCCGCTCCCGGTACCGGTCGTTGATGTGCTGGGCGATCTTCGAGGCGCCCTCGATGCTCTGGTCGCTCAGGGTGAAGCAGACCACCAGGTCGTCCGGCATCTGCACGGTGCAGATCTCGGCGATGTCGGACAGGCCGGTCCGGCTGTCGATCAGGATGTAGTCGTACCGGCGGCTCATGTCCCGCTTCAGGGCGTCGAAGAACTGCCCGCCGTCGAACCGGTCGTAGAAGAGGTCCCAGTCGAGCCGCCCGACCACCTCGGAGTAGTCCCGGTTCAGCTGCCCGGCGGAGAGGAAGTCCAGACTGCCGCCGGGCGGGAACCCGGGCCAGGAGAGCGAGAGCGCGTGCGGGTGGACCCGGGCGAAGTCCTGGTGCCAGCCCGGCGGGTGCTCGACCTCGCGGAGCGCCTCCTCCCGGTAGTCGGTGATCAGGTCCATCATCCCGGTGGTGCCCGCCAGCGCGCCCTGGTCGAGGAAGGGCCGGAAGAACTTGGCCAGGCCCGGTGCCTCCAGGTCCCAGTCCACGGTGAGCACCCGGAAGCCGTTGGCGGCCAGGATCCAGGCGGTGTTGGCCAGCGCCATGGTGCGGCCGGTACCGCCCTTGTAGGAGTAGAAGGTCACCACCCGGCCCTGGCGGTCCTCGTTGGCCTGCGGCTCGGCGTCCTCCACCGGGTCGGCCATCCGGAGCTTCCTGGTCGGCTTGTCGGTCATAGCTCTCCTCCCCCGAAGGCGATCCCCGGGGGAGAATCGTCCTCCTCGTGATAGCGCGGCTGGTCGCTGTCCCGGTCGTCCCGGAGCCAGGGCCGTCGGACCTGCGGCTCGTCCCTGGTGCCCGGCGGATTCTCGAAGGCCCGGCGCAGGCTCGGCCTGGCGCTGCCCGAACTGCCGGTCCCTTCGGGCTGGTTGCTCTGACCCGTCGGTGGTCTGGAACTCTCCTCGAAGGCGTACTTGGCCCGCATCACCGCCCGGGGCAGCGCGGCCTCGAACTCCTCCAGGGTGCCCAGCTCGGTCGGGGTGCCGTGGAAGCTGGGCCTGCTGTCGCGGTGCTGGGCCCGCAGCGTACGGGCGCTCAGCTCGGTCAGCTCCCCGTCGTCGGCCACGCAGTCCGGGTCGGCGCTGTTCCACGGCTCCAGCACGCTCACCCAGGACGGGTTGCGCCGGTCGAAGTCCACCACCGCCTCCCGCCGGGTCTCGTCCCGCAGCGCCCAGCGGTCCAGCAGCAGCAGCCCGGGCGCGGTCGGCGGGCCCTCGGCGAGGATCGCCTCGGCCTCGTCCTCGTACGCGTGCACGCTCGGCTCGAACCCCAACTGCCGTGCCACCCTGGCCGCGTGGTCGGCCAGCGGCCGGGCCGAGGTGGGCTGGTACGGGCGCCAGTCGGTGGGCTTCGGCCCGTAGTAGTCCGGATTCCGGCCCTCCGGCAGCTCGGTCCGCGGGTAGGAGAGCACCGAGATCCGCAACTGCCGGGTGCGCGGCGTCGGGAAGGCGCTCGGCTGGGCCTGGAAGTCCAGCGGCCGCCCCGGCGGGATCACCGTGCTGGCCGCCACGTCCACGATCCGCTCGGCCAGCCGGTGCACGGCCAGCTCGTACGCCCGGCGGAAGTAGCCGAGCCGCATCAGTGCGTACAGGCCCTCGGCCTCGTAGTCGGGGCCGAAACCCCGGTGGTTGAACTGGAGTTGACGGGCCACCTCGGGCAGCTGATGGTCACTCATCGGGATCCACAGCACCGGCACGATGCCGGTCGGCCGCTCGGTGCTCTGCCGCTCCGGGAAGACCGGCCGCTGGACGAACGAGTGCCACTCCTGGCCGCAGGCCACGCTGGTGAAGTAGCGCGGCGAGTAGAGCGGCACGAAGACCCGGCAGCTGGCCAGCTCCTGGGACAGCCGCTCGGCCCACAACTGGCCCTGGTGCATGGACTGGTCCATGAAACCGACCGGCGCTCCGCCGCGCAGGTCGGTCAGGTGCAGCACCTCGTCACAGAGATCGTTGAAGAGGCGGTTGACCCACTGGTTGGGATCACCGGCCCCACCGGTGCGGGATCTCGGCACGTGCGCGTAACTGAGAAAGAAGTACGGACGCTCCGCGCTCTCGTCCCACCCGCCAGGGTCGTCGTCGCCGTACACACGCGCCTCCCCCGAGACTTTCCGGTGTGTTGGTGGTGCACCGTCTCAGACGTAGCCGGGGTGTGCTCAGTTCCCAGCCGCGTCTTTCCCCCACAGAGGGCCTTCAGTGTAGGAACGTCAGGTTCACGAATGGAATAGGGCGTTGTCCCGGAGGAACTTGTCGGCCACGTCCACCCCGTCCGCGATGTCCATCACGAAGCAGTCCGCCGCACCCAGCCGCCCCCGGCGCAGGCTGGCCATTTCGCTCAGCACGCCGGTCATCGGCTCGAAGTGTTCGTCCCGCAGGTGCACCGCGTCGAACGACTGCCAGCTGCCGTTCGGCAGCACGCAGCTGTAGGTCTGGATCGGTGGATCGGGCTGCCGGTACTCCGCCAGGTGCAGCGCCGTGCAGCACCAGACCGGTACGCCGATCAGCAGCGCCCGGGCCCGGCCGGCGTAGAGGCGGCCGATCGGGGAGGTCTCGCCGAGGTGGGATTCGAGCGGGTGACCGTCAGTCAGTTCGGCGGCGAGGCGGCCGATCGCGGCGAACGAGGTCTGCGGGTGGTGGCTGCGGCGGGCGCCCGGGGTCTGCCGCAGCACTTCGGAGAAGTGGCCGAGAATGCGTGACGTCGGGGTGGTGTCCGGGTCGAAGGGGGGGCGCGAATCCCAGTACGCCTGCTTCTGTTGGTCCGTCATCCCGTCGGTGGGGGCGAGGGAGAGGCGGGAGGTGTTGGAGTTCTCGGGGGTCGCGGTGTAGGCGACGACGGTGCCTTGCTCTCCGAGGACGCGTTGGAGCGCCTTGAGCAGGGTGGCGGGGCCGCCGGCGATCGGGCCGACGGCGCGGAGGGAGGACTGCACGAGCAGGGTTTCGCCCTCCTGGATGCCCAGGGACCGCAGGTCGTGCTCCAGTTGGTTGATGCTGATCACCGGTGCGGTCTCCCTTGAGTCAGAGCGAAAGTGCCTGACCGCCTACGCACGGATCACGTTTTCCGAGGTCGGCGTCGCCCCGCGGCGGAGCCGCTCATCAGCAGAGCCCCGAGCCCCTGGGTGGTCGATGGTGGAGCGCATGATCTCGGTGAAGCGGGTGCCCAGCGGGGTCAGGGAGCCTGATTCGGCCAGGGTTTCGATGGCGGTGGCCGTGTGGGTGTGCCAGGTGGTGTGCTGGGTGCGGGCGTGGGTGGCGGCGGGGCTGTCGAGGCCGGCGTAGGCGTGGACGCGGGTGGCCCAGAACTCGGTGACGGCGAGGTGGGCGTAGGTGCCCTGGAGCAGGCCCTCCAGGGGGCGCGGGTCGGGGCGCCAGGGGGCGTGGAAGAGGCGGTCGTCGGCCGGGTCGTAGAGGTCGTGGAAGTCCAGCACGGCGCCGAGCTTGACGTGGTTGAACTCGTGCGCCAGCAGCAGGGCCAGGATCGGGGCGGTGCCGGGCCGGGCGATGCCGACCGCGCCGAAGGCCTGCCGGGCCGCCGCGCTGACGTCCCGTCCGGCGGGGCCGGGGCGGAGCGGGGTGACGGTGGAGAGCCCGGCCCGCAGGCCGGCCGCGTGCTCGGGCAGGTCGCGGCCGAGCAGCTCCCAGGCCTCCCGCAGGCTGCCCGTCCAGGCCAGCAGTTCGCCGTCGGTCAGCCGGTCGGTGACCGGCCACTGGTGGCTGTCGCGCTGCGGGTCGGTGTCCTCCAGGGCGAGCGTCCAGCCGGGCAGCGCGACCCGGCGGACCGGCTGCCAGGCGCCGCCGCCGGGATCGTCCCAGCCCACCGTGACGTCGCGGACGGTGAAGCCGTCCGGGGTGCCGCGCAGCACCGCCTCGCCCGCGCCGCCGACCTCGACCCGGCCCAGCGTCGGCAGGTGCACCGCACCGCCGCGGACCGGGACCGGCAGCTCGAACTCCCGTCTGGCCCGGAGCGCCGCCGCGGCCGCCAGCTCGGCGAAGCCGCCCAGGTCGGCCCCGGGGTCGCGGTCCAGGCAGCGCACCGCCCAGGCCCGGACGTACGGGTGGCCGAGGGCGGCGTCCAGCGCGTCCGGCGCGGTGGTGTCCAACTCGGCCAGCAGCGACCAGGGTTCCGGGGCGGCGGCCGAGAGGGCGGCCAGCATCCGTCTGGTCAGCCCGAGTTGGGCCGAAGCCAGGGCCCGGACGGTGGCGGCGCTGCCGTGACCGGTGGCCAGCTCGGCCAACTGGGCCTCGGTGAGCGCCCCTTCGGACGGGCCCGGCTGGGCCGGGACGGTGGTCGCGGGGGCGACCCGGTCCCGGATGGTGGTGATCAGCTTCATCAGATCCCCGCAGAAGACGGAGGGGTTGTCGAATCCACGGCCGCTCCGGTACCGGTGCGCGTACAGGCCGCCGCCGCAGGAGCGGACCACCGGACAGGACCGGCAGTCCGCGCTCAGTCCGGCCAGGCCGGACTGACGTTCCATCATGCCCGGGTGCCCGGCCACCTCGTCCAGGGTGTGCGCGAAGACGTCGAAGCCGGTCTCGGGTGCGCCGTCGTACGCCGTCTTGAGGCTGTCCGCCTGCTCCAGCGTGCCGTCGGTCTCCACCACGACCAGGTCGGCCGGGTCGAGGCCGAGCGACTCGGTCAGGCTGGAGCGGCCGCGCAGGGTGCGGTGCACCGAGTCGAAGATCCGGACCGGCACCGGGCGGCCCTGCGCCGTCCAGCGCCGGTGGATGGCCAGCAGCCAGTCGGCGTACGGGGCGGGCCCCGCACCGGAGGGACGTTTCGGCGGATCGTCCCAGGTGGCGTGCGGGAGCAGGAAGTCGATCCGGGGCGGGGCGAGTTCGACCAGCGCGTCGTAGACGGCGACCGGGTCGTTCTCGACGTCCATGGTGCAGAGCAGCCCGGCGTACAGGTGCCGGTAGGCGGGGCGGCGGAGCAGCTCGACGGCGGCCAGCACCTTGGCGTGGCTGCTGCGGCCGTCGGCGTACCTGCGGTGCCGGTCGTTGGCCGCCCGGTCGCCGTCCAGCGAGATGCCGACCTTGATGTCCAGCTCGGCGAACAGGTCGCAGAACCGCTCGGACAGCTGGACGCCGTTGGTGTGGATGCGCAGGTCGAGCGCGCAGCCCGGGGGGAGGGCGGCGCGCAGCAGCTCGGCGGCCCGGCGCAGCACGGCGGGGCCCGCGAGCAGCGGCTCCCCGCCGTGCAGCACCACGTGGACGGCCGTCAGCCGGTGGGCCAGGGCATGCTCCGCGATGCGGTCGGCGGTCGCCGCGAGGACGCGCTCCGAGACGGTGCGCGGCTTGCCACGCCAACTGGTGTCGGCGTGCTCGTACACGTAGCAGTGATCACAGGACAGGTCACAGCGGCTGTGCACCTTGAGGACGAACTGCGAGAACGGCGCGGGGGGACGGGACATGACGGGGCGTCGGCTGCGCGGCGACCGTCAGATGGAGGAGTTGAAGGCCGCCACGGCGACCTGGCCGCTCTCCTGGCCGGGCAGCGCCCGGTGCAGCTCGGCGGTGAGGTGATCGGTGCCCAGAGCGGCGAGGGCGGCGAGCGAGGCCCGTGGGGCGGGCTGCTCGACGGAGTCGCGGTCTGCAGGCCGGGTGGCGAGTGCGGTGACCATTGCAGTCTCGTTTCTGCGGTTGAAGCGCGGGGAAACGGGGTAACCCGGAGTCACTTGCACCGGCTTCGGGCCCGCCCGACTACCGCCGAGTGTCCCGGACGCGCCTACGTACCGCCCGCCAAATGGCCATAAATCCATCAGTTCGTGCGAGTTGCCACTACTGCGATTGACGTAGGGTCAGCTGCGCACGCCCGGGGTACGACTAGGGGCAGAGCCGCTCGACCCGCCAGCCGTTGCCCTCGGCCAGGTAGCGCAGTCGGTCGTGCAGGCGGTTCTCCCGGCCCTGCCAGAACTCCACGGTCTCCGGGACCACCCGGTAGCCGCCCCAGAACGGCGGCACGGGGACGCCCTCGCCCTCCGGGTAGCGCCGCTCCAGCTCCGCGTACCGCTGCTCCAGCACCTCCCGGCTGCTCACCGGGCTGGACTGCTCGCTGGCCCAGGCGCCCAGCTGGGAGCCGTGCGGGCGGGTGCGGAAGTAGGCGGCGGTCTCGTCCCGGCCGACCTTCTCGACCCGGCCGTTGACCACCACCTGGCGGGAGATCGAGATCCACGGAAAGAGCAGCGAGGCCCAGGGATTGACGGCGAGTTCGCTGCCCTTGCGGGAGCCGTAGTTGGTGAAGAAGACGAAGCCGCGCCGGTCGTAGCCCTTCAGCAGCACGGTTCGCGAGCTGGGCCGGCCCTGCTCGTCGGCGGTGCTGAGCACCATCGCGTTGGGCTCGGTCACCCCGGCGTCCACCGCCTGGTGGAACCACTCGGTGAACTGGGCGACCGGCTCGGCCGCGAGCTGCTTCTCGGCCAGGCCCTCGTGCTGGTAATGCTTGCGCATCACGCTCGGGTCCGGGGTGGGCCGGGCCTCGGTGGGCGTGGCCGGAGGGGTCGGGTGACGATCCGCGGTAGGCACGGCAACATCATCCCGTACGACAAGCGTCGGATACCGCTACGTCCAGGCAAACCCGGGTGGGAGATAAGGTGTCTCGCCACCGCCCCACCCGCCGCCGGGCAGGGGATTGCCCGGGTTCGTCCGGAACATCCCGCTACGGTCCGCCAATGCCGCCGGACCCGTGACTGACCGGCCGGGGCGGCCGCCGGGAAACATCACCGTGGTGGTGTCTGGCGCAATGCACTCCGTGCCTGTCAGTCTGACACCGAGTGCCAACACACCATCGGTCACCGGCGTCGCCCGCCCCACCAGCGGCGGCCCGCCGGAATCGGAACACTGAAGGAGCCGTCATGTCCGACTTCGTACCCGGGCTCGAGGGAGTCGTCGCGTTCGAGAGCGAGATCGCCGAACCCGACCGGGAGGGCGGCGCGCTCCGCTACCGCGGCGTGGACATCGACGACCTGGTCGGGCACGTCTCGTTCGGGCACGTCTGGGGCCTGCTCGTGGACGGCAAGTTCAACCCGGGCCTGCCCGCCGCCGAGCCGTTCCCGATCCCGGTGCACTCCGGTGACATCCGGGTCGACGTGCAGTCCGCGCTCGCCATGCTTGCCCCGGTCTGGGGCCTCAAGCCGCTGCTCGACATCTCCGCCGAGGAGGCCCGCGACAACCTCGCCAGGGCCGCGGTGATGGCGCTCTCGTACGTGGCGCAGTCCGCCCGTGGCCAGGGCCGCCCGATGGTCCCGCAGAGCGAGATCGACAAGGCCGAGACCGTGGTCGAGCGGTTCATGATCCGCTGGCGCGGCGAGCCGGACCCGAAGCACGTCAAGGCGATCGACGCGTACTGGACCTCCGCCGCCGAGCACGGCATGAACGCCTCCACCTTCACCGCCCGCGTCATCGCCTCCACCGGCGCCGACGTGGCGGCCGCGCTCTCCGGCGCGGTCGGCGCGATGTCGGGCCCGCTGCACGGCGGCGCCCCGTCCCGGGTGCTCGGCATGATCGAGGAGATCGAGCGGACCGGCGACGCCGCCGCGTACGTCCGCAAGGCGCTCGACAACGGCGAGCGGCTGATGGGCTTCGGCCACCGCGTCTACCGCGCCGAGGACCCGCGCGCCCGCGTGCTGCGCCGCACCGCCAAGGAGCTCGGCGCCCCGCGCTTCGAGATCGCCGAGGCGCTGGAGAAGGCCGCGCTGGAGGAGCTGCACAACCGCCGCCCCGACCGGGTGCTGGCCACCAACGTGGAGTTCTGGGCCGCGATCATGCTGGACTTCGCCGAGGTCCCGGCGCACATGTTCACCTCGATGTTCACCTGCGCCCGGACGGCCGGCTGGTCCGCCCACATCCTGGAGCAGAAGCGCACCGGCCGGCTGGTCCGGCCGGCCGCGCGCTACATCGGTCCGGCCGCGCGCCGCCCGCAGGACATCGAGGGCTTCGAGTCGATCGCGCACTGACGTCGCGTCACTCTTTCGAGCGGGTCCGGGGCAGTCGCCCCGGACCCGCTCGACACCTGCTCTGAGCGGGGAAGATCACATCTCAGCGTGCGGACGGGCGCTGCGAGTTCGGCACCCCGGGCAGTAGGCTGCCGCCGTGGCTAAGATCCAGATCCCCGCTGACATCAAGCCCGCAGACGGCCGTTTCGGCTGCGGTCCGTCCAAGGTGCGCCCCGAGGCACTGAGTGCCCTCGCCGCCACCGGCACCTCGCTGCTGGGTACTTCGCACCGGCAGGCCCCGGTCAAGAACGTGGTCAAGCGCGTCCGCGAGGGCGTCGCCGACCTGTTCTCGCTGCCCGAGGGCTACGAAGTGGTGCTCGGCAACGGTGGCTCCACCGCGTTCTGGGACATCGCCGCCTTCGGGCTGGTGCGCGAGAAGTCCCAGCACCTCAACTTCGGTGAGTTCTCGTCCAAGTTCGCGTCGTCGGTCAAGGCCGCGCCGTGGCTGGGCGAGCCCTCGGTGATCAAGTCGGAGCCGGGCACCCACCCGCTCCCGGTCGCCGAGGCGGGCGTGGACGTCTACGCCCTCACCCACAACGAGACCTCCACCGGTGTCGCGATGCCGATCCGCCGTCCGGCGGGCGGCGACGAGGGCTCGCTGGTGCTGGTCGACGCCACCTCGGGCGCCGGCGGCCTGCCGGTCGACATCACCGAGACGGACGTCTACTACTTCGCGCCGCAGAAGTCCTTCGCGTCGGAGGGTGGCCTCTGGCTGGCGACCTTCTCGCCCGCCGCGCTGGAGCGTGCCGCGTCGATCGCCGCGTCGGGCCGGTACATCCCGCCGTTCTTCGACCTGCCGACCGCGATCGACAACTCCTCGAAGGACCAGACCTACAACACCCCGTCGATCGCGACGCTCTTCCTGCTGGCCGAGCAGCTGGAGTGGCTGAACGGCCAGGGCGGCCTGGACTGGGCCGTCGCGCGGACCGCCGACTCCTCGGCGCGGCTGTACGGCTGGGCCGAGAAGTCCTCCTACGCCCGGCCGTTCGTGGCCAAGGCCGAGGAGCGCTCGCAGGTGGTCGGCACGATCGACTTCGACGACTCGATCGACGCCGCCGAGATCGCCAAGGCGCTGCGGGCCAACGGGATCGTGGACACCGAGCCGTACCGCAAGCTCGGCCGCAACCAGCTCCGGGTCGCGATGTTCCCGGCCATCGAGCCGGCGGACGTCGAGGCGCTCACCGCTTGCATCGACTACGTGGTCGAGCAGCTCTGATCGGGTAGCACGGGCCAGGGGCTCGGGGAACTGCGACGAGATCTGGCGTGCGGGGCAAAAGGCGAAAGTGCCTGGCCATGCACGCGGGTGTGACCTTTTTCGAGGTCGGCGTCGCAGTTCCCCGAGCCCCTGCGTGTGCCACCTGGGCGCGTGCCTAGCGGCGCAGCAGGGCGCTGACGATGACTACGGCCAGCAGCAGCGCCAGTGCGCCGCTCACGATTCGCATTCGGGTCTTGGGGTCCACGGTCAACGAGGTTACCCGGTGGCCCGGCCGGCTTCGGTGGTGGCCCGTTCGGGGCCGTAGAGGCCGGTGAGTTCTTCGGCGAGTTCCTCGCGGGGGACGGCGCGGAGTTGGCCGTCGCCGCGGTACTGCTGGGCGCGGAAGGCGGACGGGGCCAGGCCGACCCGGCGGGTGAAGATCCGGGTGAAGTAGGCGGGGTCGTCGTAGCCGACCCGGCGGGCCACCGCGGCGACCGGGAGTTCGCTGGCGGCCAGCAGGGCCTTGGCCTCGTTCAGCCGGACGGTCAGCAGGTACTCCTTGGGGCCGACCGCTCCGACCGAGCGGACGGCCCGGCGGAGTTCGGCCACCGTCAGGCCGGCCCGGCGGGCGTGCTGGGCGATCGAGAGCGGGAGGCAGGCGTCCCGGCGGAGTACTTCGAGCACCGGCTCGCCGGCGAGGTCGAGGTCGGCCCGGTGGCGGCGCAGTTCGACCAGCAGCTCGTGCACCCCGGCCGAGGACTCCAGGTCGACCAGCGGGCCGCCCCGGCGGCAGGCACCGGCGATCCGGGCCACCACCCGCTGGGCGGAGTCGGCGGTGGTGAGCGGGGTGACGTCCACGGCGGGCAGCAGGCCGAGCTCGGCGTACCCGGCGGTGCCGGGGCCGGTGAAGTCGACGAAGGACTCCGCCCAGCCGTTGTCGTCCGGCGCGTAGTGGTGCGGCTCGCCGGGGCGCAGCCAGAGCACGGCGGGGGCGCTCACGGGCCGGCGCACTCCGTTCGCGCCGGTGAACCAGCCGTGCCCCGCGGTGACCACCACGGCGACCCAGTGGTCCAGCGTGCGCGGTCCGACGGTGGGCAGCCGGCCGCGCTGCATCCCGACGCCGAGGCAGGCAAGACCGGTGGCCAGCTGCGCCGGACCGGGCGTCAGGTAGTGCCACCACCGCTCCATCACCGACCTCCTTCCCGCCCGACAATCCAACACCCGCCGGGGCTTTGTCCATGGCCTGGGCCTGCCGGTTCCCGCAGGCTGGGGGCATGCTCACCTACGACTCCACCGGCTTCCGGTTCGACGGCGGCCCGCTGCGCATCCTCTCCGGGGCCATGCACTACTTCCGTACCCGCCCCGAGCAGTGGCCCGCCCGGCTGGCCGCGCTGCGCGCGATGGGCCTGAACACCGTCGAGACGTACGTCCCGTGGAATCTGCACGAACCCCGGCCCGGTGAGTTCCGGCGGCTGGACGAGCTGCCCGCGTTCCTGGACGAGGCCGCCCGGCAGGGCCTGTGGGCGATCGTCCGCCCGGGCCCGTACATCTGCGCCGAGTGGGACAACGGCGGGCTGCCGGGCTGGCTGACCGCGCGGGTGGGCCGCCGGGCCCGGACCTCGGACCCGGAGTACCTGGCCGCCGTGGACGGCTTCTTCGACCGGCTGCTGCCCTCGGTGGTGGAGCGTCAGACCACCCGGGGCGGGAACGTGCTGATGGTCCAGGTGGAGAACGAGTACGGCTCCTACGGCAGCGACCGGGTGTACCTGCGGCACCTGGCGGACGGGCTGCTCCGCCGGGGCGTGGACGTCCCGCTGTTCACCTCGGACGGCCCGGAGGACCACATGCTGACCGGCGGCACCCTGCCCGGGGTGCTGGCCACGGTGAACTTCGGGTCGGAGCCGGAGGCCGCGTTCGAGACGCTGCGGCGACACCGGCCGGACGACGCGCCGTTCTGCATGGAGTACTGGAACGGCTGGTTCGACCACTGGGGCAAGCCGCACCACGCCCGGGACGCGGCTGACGCCGCCGACACGCTGCGCCGGATGCTGGCCGCGGGCGGCTCGGTCAACCTGTACATGGCGCACGGCGGCAGCAACTTCGGCACCGGCGCGGGGGCCAACCACGCCGACCCGCCGTTCAACTCGACCGACTGGACCGAGTCCCCGTACCAGCCGGTGACCACCTCGTACGACTACGACGCCCCGCTGGACGAGCGCGGCGCGGTGACCTTGAAGTACGAGCTGTTCCGGGCGGTGCTGGCCGAGTTCGCCGCCGAGCACCCCGAGCAGGCCCGCTACCTGGACGACCGGACGCCCGCCTTGCCGGAGCTGCCGCCGGTGCTGGCCGCGCGGTCGGTGGCGCTGACCGGCTCGGCGCCGATCCCGTTCGGGCCGGAGACGACGCACCCGGTGCCGCCCGCCTTCGAGGAGCTGGGGATCGAGCACGGGGTGGTCAGGTATGTCTTCGAGGTCCCGCGGGACCGGCCCGAACTGCCGCTGACGGTCGAGGGGTTGCACGACCGGGCGGTGCTGCTGGTGGACGGCAAGCGGGTGGCCGACCTGGCCCGGGGGGTGGCCGGCGAGCCCCTTACGGTGCCCGGCGGGGTGACCCTGGAGCTGCTGGTGGACTCGCTCGGCCGGGTCAACTACGGCCCCGGCACCGACCGGAAGGGCATCACGGGCGGGGTCAGGCACGAGCGGCAGTACCTGCACGGCTGCCGGACGGCCGTCCTCGACCTGGGGGCGGAGCTGCCGCCGCTCGACCTCGGGACCGAAGGCCCGGTGCTCCGGGGCGAGTTCACCCTGTCGGAGACCGGTGACACCTTCCTGGCGGTGCCCGGCGGCCGGCGCGGCCGGATCTGGGTGAACGGCTTCCTGCTCGGCAGCTACGACGAGCGGGGTCCGCAGGTCACCCTGTTCTGCCCGCAGCCGCTGCTCCGGGCCGGGGTGAACGAGCTGGTGGTGCTCGAGCTCGGCGACGCGCGTCCGGTGTCGGTGGAGCTGCGGGAGGCGCCCGAGCTGGGCTGACGGGCCGTTGATGCGTTCGTTTACGGATGGCCCTTCAGTACCAAGCCATCTGACGGTTCGTCCCCCTGGCGGGTGAATCCGAACGCGGCCCGAGCATGGCGCGGCCCGGGTGGGTCCGGTGGCCTCATAGCGTGAGCGCGATCCTTGCTGAGACTAGGGAGAAGCCCACGTGAGTCCCCTGACCGCCCGGCCCGCCCGCCTCGTGGGCACCCTGTTGGCCTCGGTCGCACTGACCTGTGCCACCGCCTCGCCCGCCGCCGCCGTGACCTTCATCGGCCAAGACGTGCCCACCACCGTGACCGTCGCCCCGGGCGCCACCGCCCTGGTGCCGTGGACGTACCGGAACACCGGTGGACCGGGCCTGCTGCCCGCCGCCGGGACCCGGGTGGTGTTCACCGCCCCCGGCAGCTCCACGTTCACCGCGCAGACCACCGTCCCCAGCCAGTACAGCCCCGACGGCAGCGGCTGGCTGTACAACAACCTGGGCCTGCGCAACTGCATGCTCGGCTCCGGCGGCCGCACGCTGGCCTGCGAGGGCTACGGCGTGAACGGCGGCAACAGCGGCTGGCCGGCCGGGAGTTACTTCCGGTTCTGGCCGCAGCTCACGGTGGCCGCCGACGCACCGGCCGGTACCACGCTGACTCCGGGGCGCGGCACCCTCGACTACCGGAACCCGGGCAGCAGCACCGACTACAGCATCGGTGACGGCACCCTCAACGTCGCCACCCCCGCCGCCGCCCCGCGCCCGGGGGCGAACGCGATGTGCCTGGACGCGGCCGGCCGCGCCGACGGCGACAACGTGACGATCCGGCGCTGCGCCGACCGGGCCGAGCAGCGGTTCGTGGTCGAGAACGGCCGGATCAAGTCGGCCGACACCGTCGGCCGGCCCACCGAGATGTGCGTGGCCGCGACCGGCACCCGGGAGAACGGTGACAACGTCGCCGTCCGGCCGTGCGTGACCGGCGGGCCCGACCGCCTCGACCAGACCTGGGTGATCGACCGCGGCCGGGTCCAGCTCGCCGACACCGCGGGCACCATCACCTCGATGTGCCTGGACATCGGCGGCACCCGCAACGACGGTGACAACGCCCGGATCTGGGAGTGCGTGGACCACCCCAACCAGCGGTTCGTCACCCAGGACGGGCAC
The DNA here is from genome assembly GCF_014203705.1 of Kitasatospora gansuensis. Lineage (NCBI taxonomy): Bacteria > Bacillati > Actinomycetota > Actinomycetes > Kitasatosporales > Streptomycetaceae > Kitasatospora > Kitasatospora gansuensis. The sequence continues at coordinate 3,408,480 of NZ_JACHJR010000001.1, read as the reverse complement.
CTGAAGGTGGAGGACACCTTGGGCTGAGACCGGAGGGTCTGAGTAGGGTCGGGGCATGGAATCGGTACTGGTGACCCGGCGCCTGGCGCCCGGTGTGGTGGAACGGCTGGCCCCGTACGTCGAGGTGACCTCGCACGACGAGGAGCGGCCGATGACGCGGGCCGCGCTGCTCGCGGCGGTGCGCGGCAAGGCCGGGGTGATCACCACGCTGGACGACGTGGTGGACGCCGAGTTCCTGGACGCGGCCGGGCCCGGGCTGCGGATCGTGGCCAACCACGCGGTCGGCACCCACAACATCGACCACGCCGCCTGCGCGGCCCGGGGCGTGCTGGTCAGCAACACCCCGGGCGTGCTGACCGCCGCCACCGCCGACTTCACCTGGGCCCTGCTGCTCGCCGCCACCCGCCGGCTGGGGGAGGGCGAGCGGCTGCTCCGGTCCGGCGAACCCTGGGCCTGGGCACCGACCTTCCTGCTCGGCATGGAGCTGACCGGCACCCGGTTGGGCATCCTCGGTATGGGCCGGATCGGCCAGGCGGTGGCCCGCCGGGCCGTCGGCTTCGAGATGCCGGTGGCCTACCACAACCGCAGCCGCCTCCCGGCGGCGGACGAGGCCGGCGCCGAGTGGCTGCCGCTGGACGAACTCTTCGCCCGGTCCCAGGTGTTGGTGGTGACCTGCCCGCTCAGCGCCGCCACCCGCCATCTGGTGGACCGGCAGCGGCTCGCCCAACTCCCGGCCGGGGCCGTGGTGGTGAGCGTGGTGGCCGGCGTGGTGAACGAAGCGGATCTGGCCGAATCTCTCGCCTCCGGGCACCTCTCGGCGGCCGCCGTGGACAACTTCGAGCGCGAACCCGCCGTCCCGGCCGCCCTGCTGGCCCAGCCGAACGCGGTGCTCGCCCCGCACCTGGGCAGCGCCACCGTGAAGACCCGGCAGGCGATGGGCGATCTCGCGGTGGACAACCTGCTCGCGGTGCTGACGGGTGGTCAGCCGCCCACGCTGGTCAGTCCGTAGCCGCGCCGGCCCAGCGCATCGCCTCGGCCATCACCTGCAGGGCGCCGAAGTGCGCGGCGCCGGGCTCCAGGTAGAGCTCGGCGCCGGGGATGTGGTCGGCCAGCCAGCGGGAGTGGCCGACCGGGGAGAACTGGTCGTCCGCGCCGTGCCAGAACCGGGTCGGGACGGCGATGTCCTCGACCTTGAAGCCCCAGTCGGTGGTGAAGGCCAGCACGTCGTCGATCCAGCCGTCGGCGCTGTTCTGGAACGCCTGCCGGTAGGTCGAGATCAGCCGCTGCCGGATGCCCGAGTCGGTCACCAGCGCCCGGTCGGTGGGCGGCAGTTCGGGCACCAGGCCGCGGATCACACTGGCCGGGTCGGCCTTGATCCGCCGCGACCTGGCCTGGAACGAGGCGGCGAAGTGGTGCTGCCCGCGCTCCGCCTCCTGATAGGCGTGCACGTTGGACGGGGTCATCCCGGCGTACCAGTCCAGTCCCTCGGCGTTCCGCGGCGCCAGGCTGACCAGCGCGGCCACCCGGCTGACCCGGTCCGGCAGCAGGGCGGCGCAGGCCAGCGCGTGCGGCCCGCCGCCGGAGCGGCCGAGGATGGCGATCTCGTCCAACCCCAGGGCGTCCGAGATCGCCTCCACGTCGGCCGCCGCCGAGGCCACCCGACGGCCGGGCAGCCGGGTGGAGTCCCCGTAGCCGGGCCGGTCGAAGGCGATCAGGTGGACCCCGAGCCGGTAGAGCACCGAGGTCCTGGGGTACGGGCCGACCCGGCTGCCGGGGGTGCCGTGCAGCACGAACACCGGCCGCCCGTGCGGATCGCCGAAGGTCTCGACCGCGAGCGAGCGGGAGTCCCCCACCTCGACCAGTTGCAACACCACGTGGCTACCTCCGGATAAGTGGAAAGGCCCTAGAGCGGTGCGTCGGTGGTGCGCACCTCGCGTCGGGCCTGCCACGTGGTGTGCTCGCGGGAGATGGCGTCCTCGGAGTCCCGGGCCAGCCGGGCCCAGTTCTCCTCGGCGTCCGGGGCGTCCACCGCGAGCTGGGTCAACTGGGTCTCGATCACCGCGAGTTCGGAGGCGGCGATGGAGTACGCGGCGGCCTGCGGCCGGTACTGGCGCAGCTGCGCCCAGGCGGACACCGAGGCGGCCACCGCGGAGACCGCGCCGAGGGCGTCGAAGGTGAACTCGCCGAGGGCCCGCAGGATCGCCAGCACCAGCCCGGTGAGCGGCAGCACCACGCCGAGCAGGTCGGCCCACCGGGTCGCGTTGGTGCAGTACCTGGCCTTGTTCCGGTACCACTCCCGCTGGGTCCTGACCCGTTCGCGCAGGTACACCTCGCGCCGGACGGTCAGCGGCTGGTCGCGCAACTGCCGCATGGTGTCGGTGATCTGGGGGTGGCTCGGCGGCCGCCCGGCCAGCGGACCGCGCCAGGACTGCAGCTCGGCCTGCACCCGGCCGAGCTGGGGGATCGCCCGGCTGGTGCCGAACTGGTTGATCACGCCGCCGAGTTGGACGTCGTAGAGCCGCTCGGCGTCCGGCAGGGTCTTCGGCGGCGGCTGGTAGGCGTCGGCCCGGACCGCGTACTTCCAGGACAGCGTCTTGACCGACTCGGCGGCGGCCCGGCCCTCGTACCAGAGGCCCTGCGGGTTCTGCCGGCCGGTCACGGCGGCCAGGCCGACCGTGAGCAGGTAGGCGAGGGCCGCCGCCCAGGCCCACAGGCTGCCGTCGGCCGAACCGGCGAAGGCCGCCATCACCAGCAGCAGCAGCTCCCAGCGGGACAGCGCGACCGCGCGCCGCTGGCCCTGGAGCGAGGAGGAGTCCGCCGTCCAGAACAGCTCGGGCAGCAGCTCGTCCTCGCGGACCCACCCCATCGAACGCCCGGCACCAGCCGCCACCATCTGGACCCCCGCCCCTCGCCGTCCGCGTCAGCAGGTACCTACTGCCCCCGGCGGAGCGGCGGTACGCTCGGTGTGCGGCCAGTATGCGTGTCAACTGGCCATGATCACAGGGGAACTGACGATCGATCGGCCGCCGGGCGGGGCGCCGGAGGGTCAGAAGGTGTAGTAGATCCGTTCGGCGTTGTCCGCCATCACCTTGACGTTCCACTCGGTGCCGCCGTCCACGTTCCCGGAGCGGAACAGCGGGGGAGTGATGCCCCGGTCGGCCAGCCGGCCGACCGCCGAGGCCACCACGGCCTGCATCAGCGCGCTGGTGACGATGGTGGAGACCGAACCGAAGGTGGTCCCGGCGGCGGGGTGGCTCAGCTCGCCGTCGCCGACCGCGATCTTGCTGTCCAGGACCACGTCGCAGTGGTCCTTGAGGTACGTCCCCGAGGAGTGCTGGGAGCTCACCTCGCCCGGGTACGCCAGCGAGGTGACGCCGATCACGGTCAGGCCGCGGGCCCTGGCGTGCTGGGCCAGCTCGACCGGCATGGTCTGGCGGCCGGAGAGCGAGATCACGAAGAGCAGGTCGCCCGCCCGGGCCGGGGTGAGGTCCAGGGTGGTGGTGGCCAGCCCGGAGACCCGCTCCAGCGCGCTGCCGAGCGGCGCGGGCATCACGTTCACCCCGGTCATGCCGGGCACGTTCAACAGGTTGATCACCACCAGGCCGCCGGCCCGGTAGACCACGTCCTGGGCCGCCAGCGAGGAGTGCCCGGCCCCGAAGGTGAAGATTCGGCGGCCATCCGCGACCGCCTCGGCCAGCAGCTCGGCCGCCCGGTCGATCGAGCCGGCCTCTTCGGTCCTGATCCGGTGCAGGTGTTCCACCGCGGCGTCGAAGTACTGCCCGACCAGGTCGTTCATCAGATCTCCGTACCCTGGGGCGGCCCGGTGGTCCAGACCGCAGCTGTGGGAGAAAGCTACGGCCAGCACCGTGCGGCCTCGGGGGGGCCGCTGTCAACAGTGACGAAAAAGCTCCCGAGCTGACGGAAAGCCCGGGGAACAAGGGGTCGCGCGCCCACGGTTGCTTGCGGCGTACGTCAGAATTGGCGGTGAGGATACCGAGGAACGGAGCCAGCGGCGATGTCTGGGCTGATCGACACCACAGAGATGTACCTCCGCACCATCCTGGAGCTGGAGGAGGAGGGCATCGTTCCGATGCGTGCCCGGATCGCGGAGCGGCTCGAGCAGAGCGGCCCGACGGTCAGCCAGACGGTCGGCCGGATGGAGCGGGACGGGCTGCTCCAGGTGGCCGGTGACCGGCACCTGGAGCTGACCGAGGAGGGCCGACGGCTCGCCGTCCGGGTGATGCGCAAGCACCGGATCGCGGAGTGCCTGCTGGTGGACGTGATCGGCCTCGAGTGGGAGCAGGTGCACGAGGAGGCCTGTCGCTGGGAGCACGTGATGAGCGAGACGGTCGAGCGCAAGGTGCTCGCCATGCTCGGCCACCCCACCCAGTCCCCGTACGGCAACCCGATCCCCGGCCTGGAGGAGCTCGGTGACACCCGGGCCGAGGGCGAGGGCTTCGATGCCGCGCTGGCCACCCTGGACTCGGTCAAGCCGGGCGAGAGCGGGGTCAACGTGGTGGTCCGCCGGATCGGTGAGCCGATCCAGACCGACGAGGGCCTGATGCTGACGCTGCGCCGGGCGGGCATCCGCCCCGGCCACACCGTCCGGGTCGGCGCCGGTGCCGACGGCGGCGTGCTGGTCGGCTCGGGCGACAGCGCGGCCGAGCTGCCCAAGGACATCGCCGCGCACCTGTTCGTCGCCGAGGTGCAGTAGTCCGGCGAGCGAGTGGTGCGGTCGAGCCCGGTGCCTCCCCTGGCACCGGGCTCAGCCGTTCCCCCACCGTTCCCCACCGGTCCCCCGCCGTCCCCCCGAGAGCCCCCCGACTCCCGAGAGCCCCCCCGATCCGCGTCACTCGGCTTCCCCGTCCGAGCGCCCCTCCTGCGGTCCCTCTCGGAGCAATTCCTCCCCTCGGCAGATCTTGGCAATCCTTGAGCGCTGTCACTCGTACGAGCGGCTTCCGCCCCGGCCGGCCGGGTACGTCGGTGTCTTATCCGGGCAAACGTGTGACGGGCCCCGGCTCCGGTGGGAGACAAGGCCCGTCAGTCGCGCGCGTGGTCCCGCGCGGTGCACGCCCTCACCCGATAGGCGTAGGACGGCAGTTCGAGGAGGCGGCTGAGCCGCCGTCAACTGTTCAGCGCACGGCGGCGGCCGGCTGGTTCGGCTGCGGCCGCAGCGGCGGTGCCTCCCGGCCGCAGGCGTACGCCAGCGGGCTGATCAGGTCCTCGGCGTCCGGCAGCCAGCGGTTCAGCTCGGACGGCGGCCTGGCCCACCGGGTCGGGCCGAACTGGCCGACCCTGGACGGCGGCGCGACGATCCAGTCGCCCTCGCCCCGGGCCACCAGGTCCAGCCGGCCCGGGCCCCAGCCGAGCCGGCGGAGCATCTCGGGCAGCTTGGCCACCACCCCGGGCAGCACCAGGAAGAGCAGCCGGCGCCCGGACTGACCGGACGAGGCGGGGGCCGCCACCACCGGGCCGAGCTGGAGGTTCAGCCGCTCCATCCGGGCCAGCGCCAGGCAGCCCGCCACCTCCGGCACGTCCAGCACGTCGAAGAACCGGCCGGTGGGCAGCAGGATCGACGCCCCGGGGTGCTCCGACCACCAGCGGCGGACCACGCCGGGACCGGCGCTGGCCTTGTTCCGCCACTCCGCGTGGGTGGGGTGCGCACCGGGCAGCGCGCAGCGCAGGTCGCCGCACGAGCAGCGGGCCGGGCCGTCGTCGTCGAGCAGCCACGTCCCGGCCGCGACCTCCCAGTGGCGGTCCTCGACGTAGCTGAGGGCCGCGCTGAGCGGCTTGGGCAGGCCCGTCTCGGGGGCTTCCGGGGTGTCTTCCACGTGCTGCTCAACTACCGTCCGTGAGTGGGGTTACGGCCCGTGGCCAGGTCGGTTCCGGCCGGGCGGGATTGTCACCCGTACCGGTGACGGCTCCGGACGGCGGCGGCCAACTGCCGGACGGATTCCCGGGGGTTGGGGGCGGGTAGAAGACGAAGGAGCCCTGACGGCGTAACAGGGGGCGCACAGGGGCATTTGGCAGGGCGCGTGGGGGGTGGGCCCGTCACCGTGGGTATCCCGCTGGTGTTGCTGATCGCTAACCTGAAGTCAGATGTCCCAACCGGTCGGCACGTCGGCAGTTCGAGCAGCAAATCGTCGCCCGCCGGTCAGGGCCGGGGGCGTGGGGAGGCGAAGCCCATGGCCGCAAGAGCACTCGTCGCACGGCAGCCCAACGAGCGTCTGCAGCAGCTGATCCAGGAGGCGAGCTGCTCCAACGCAGGGCTCGCCCGCCGGGTGAATCTCTGCGGCGCCGAGCACGGCCTCGACCTGCGCTACGACAAGACCTCGGTGGCCCGCTGGCTACGCGGCCAACAGCCGCGCGGCCAGGCCCCGGCGGTGATCGCCGAGGCGCTCGGCCGCAAACTCGGCCGCGGTGTCACGGTCGACGAGATCGGCATGGCGGACGGCAAGAACCTCAGCTCCGGGGTCGGCCTCCAGTTCGCCGCCACCCTCAGCGGCGCACTGGACCAGGTCTGCGAGCTGTGGCGCAGCGACGTCGGCCGCCGGGAGTTCCTCTCCGGCGCCACGGTGGCGGCCTCCGCCCTGGTCGAGCCCAGCCGGGACTGGCTGATCACCCCGCCGGACCCGGTGGTGGCCCGCTCCGGCGGCCCCCGGGTCGGGCTGGCCGACGTGGCGGCGATCCGGGCCACCACGCAGATGCTGGTCGACCTGGACCACCGGTTCGGCAGCGGTCACGTCCGCCCGGTGGTGGTGCACTACCTGAACAGCGTGGTCTCCGGCCTGCTCAGCGGCGCGTACCGGGAGGAGACGGGCCGTCAACTCTTCGGCGCGGTCGCCCGGCTGACCGAGCTGGCCGGGTACATGGCGGTGGACACCGGCCAGCCCGGCCTGGCCCAGCGCTACTACATCCAGGCCCTCCGGCTGGCCCAGGCCGCCGACGACCGGGGCTACGGCGGCTACGTGCTGGCCGCCTCGATGAGCCACCTGGCGGCCGCGCTGGGCAATCCGCGCGAGATCGCCCAACTCGCCCGCGCCGCCCAGGAGGGCGCCCGCTCGGTGGCCACCCCGACGGCGATGGCGATGTTCTACGCGGCCGAGGCCCGGGGCCACGCCCTGCTCGGCGACGTCCGCTCCTGCGAGGCGGTGGCCGCCAAGGCGCTGGCCGCGATGGAGCAGCGCAACCCCGAGGACGACCCGGACTGGATCGTGCACTTCGACGAGGCCTACCTGGCCGACGAGTTGGCGCACTGCCACCGCGACCTCGAGCAGGCGGTGCAGTCCGAGAAGTACGCCCGCACCGCCCTCGAACTCCACCCGCCGACCCGGGTCCGCCGCCGCGCCGTGGACTTGGTGCTGCTGGCCACCGCCCAACTCCAGCAGCGCGACCTGGAACGGGCCTGCGAGACCGGCACCCAGGCGGTCCGGCTGCTCAGCGGGCTGCGCTCGAACCGGGGGGTGGAGTACCTGGACGAGTTCCGCCGCCGGCTGGAGCCGTACCGGAGCCACCGCGCGGTCCGGGAGTTCCAGGCCAGGATGGAGTTGGAGGCCGCATAAACGGACTTCCAGGGCGCGTAGTCACCTTTGGGAACGACGGGGTAGGTTGGGCGTGATAGTCGGCGTCCCCTGCGTGGTAGAGGCAGCGAGCGCGCGGAAGAACCGAGGAAGGCCCCCGCGGTGCGGTCGTGGGCCGTGCACAGGTGAGGAATCGCGTTGAGCCAGCGCCGCTCGTACTCCCACTCCAACTCAGGTGACTTCAACCTGGACGACCTCTTCAGACCGGAGCCGGACGCCAACGGGCAGCCGCCGGTCCAGCAGGGGGTGCCGACGGAGCAGTTCCAGGGCGGAGGCCCGGAGTACCTCGGGGGCCAGACGTACCCGGGGGCACCCGGCGTGCCGCCGCAGCAGCAACAGCAACCGCAGCAGCAGACGGCCGAACCCGCGCCGGCCACCCAGTTCCTGCCGCCCTACCCGACCGGCGATCCGACGGGTGGTCAGCAGCAGCCCGGCCAGCCGTCGGCGCAGCCCGGCTTCGGGCCGCCGCAGCAGCAGCCCATGGGTGGTCAGCAGTCGTTCGGCGGCCAGTCGTTCGGTGACCAGTCGTACGGCGGCCAGTCGTACGGCGGTCAGAACTTCGGCGGCCAGCAGCCCTCGTACGGTGGCCAGCAGCAGTACCAGCCCGCGCCCCCGGCGTACGCCCCGATGCCCGCGTCGGAGCCGCCGCGGGCGAACAACCGGCTGATCATCGGCGGTGTGGTGGCGGGCTGTGCGGCGGCCGGCATCCTGATCGCGGTGCTGCTCAGCGGCGGTGACGACAAGCCCGACAAGGGCACCGCCCCGGTCGCCAAGACCTCGGCGGCCGGGAGCGCCGCCGCCGGGACCGGCGCCGGTGCGGTCAGCCCGGAGGCCAAGGCGCAGGCGCAGGCGCTCTCCACCGTGCTCGGCACCGCGAACGCGACCCGGCAGAGTGTCGGGAGCGCGGTCGCCTCGGTGGGCAAGTGCGAGAAGCTCCCCGAGTCGCAGCAGGCCCTCAACGACGCGGCGGGCCAGCGCGACCAGCTGATCAGCAGCCTGGCCGGGCTCAAGACCGACCAGCTGACCGGCGGCCCCCAGCTGGCCGAGCAGCTCAAGAAGGCCTGGGAGGCCTCGGCCAGGGCCGACCGGGAGTACGCGCTCTGGGCGGCCGACTCGGTCGCGGCCTGCGACCCGACCAAGAAGGACAACCCGCACTACAAGCTCGGCAACACGGCCAGCGGCGAGGCCACCACGGCCAAGAAGCAGGCCAGCACCCTGTGGAACGCGATCGCGGCCCAGACCGGCCAGCCGACCAAGGCCGACACCGACCTCTGAGCAGCAGTCAGCCCCGGCTCCCCCATCGAGGGGGCCGGGGCCGCGCCGTTCCCGGGCCCAGCGGGGCTCAGCCCGCCAGGATCTTGCGGACGTCGACGAAGCCGGCCCGCTGCTCGACCAGGCGGCCGCCCTGCACCCGCTGGAAGGTCACCGAGGTGTTCACCAGCCGCGGCGAGTCCGCGCTGGGCAGCATGTTGGTGAGCCCCCAGGTGAGCGGGGGAGTGGCCCCGGCGGTCTCGACCGGCTCACCGCCGTCGAGCACCCCGCGGAGCGCCCTGGTGGTGATCTCCTTGCCGTTCCCGGTCCGCTCCACCACCTGCCGGAACACCTCGTACGCGACCCAGGTGGTCTGCACCCCGGGGTCCGAGACGTCGATCGGGGCACTGCCGCCGCCGTGCAGGCGCGCGGTGGAGCGCAGCCCGTCCCAGACCCGGGAACTCTCCGGCGGGTACCAGCCGGTGGCCAGCGCGCCGCCGAGCGGGCCGCCGTCGCCACCGGTGGAGTCGACCACCGACTGCTGGAAGCTGCCGATCACCGAGGCGAGCTGGGTCCGCTTGGGCTCCAGCCGCCGGTACGGGTCCAGCAGGTTGGCGGTCGGCTCCGAACCGAGCGCGGCGGTGACGCAGTTGCCGGCCTTGTCGTCGCCGATCGCCTTCTTGGCGATCTCGGTGTAGTTGTTCGAGCGCTCCGGGGCCTTGACGTCCTTGAGCGTGATCCCGGCGGGCTTCAGCGCCCCGGCCAGGAAGCCGAGCAGGGTGTCACCGGCCCGGGTGTCCGGGCGGATCACCGCGACGCTCTTGCAGCCGGCCTCGACCAGCTGCTGCCCGCTGCCCGCGATCAGCGCGGGGGTGCCGCCGGAGACGGGGTAGGAGAACGGGCTGCTGAACTCGGGCGTGGAGAGGCCGTAGCCGCCGATGTACGGGATGCCGGCCGCCTCCAGGGCGGGCATGAAGGTCTCGCCGTACTGGCTGTACGAGCCGACCACGGCGAGCGCGTGCGCGGTCACCGCCTGCCGGGCGCACTCCGTGACGCCTTCGGCGGTGTCGTGCTCGTTGCAGGTGAGCACCTTGACCCGGTGGCCGGCCAGGCCGCCGCCGGCGTTCAGCTCGCGGCCGACCGCCTCGGCCAGCGCGGTCATCCCGGGCCGGTCGGCGGAGCCGGTGCCGGACGGGGCCCAGGTCATCACGGTGATCTCGTCCGGCGGGGACGCGTCCGCCGGGCCGCCGCAGGCGGCGAGCAGGGGAGGCAGCAGCAGTGCGGCGACCACCGCTCCGGCGGTGCGGCGGCATCGGCCTGCCCGGCTCTCGCTGCCGTTCGGCTGTGCGTGCACGGGCGTTCCGCTCCGCCTCATGATGGTGTGCCCCTCCTTGGTCAAACAACTGACGGCCTGGTCGGCCAGGTTCAGCCTTGACCCGGCGGAGTGCGCCGAGAGGGACGAAAAGCGAACGACGGGCCAACGGGGGCGGAACTCCGGGTGGGAAGGTCGGGGTGACGCGAGTAGAACGTGTGAAGTCGGGGCACGTAGCATCGCTCTCCATGTCCGCGAGTACAGATTCTTCGTATCGGTCTGCCCGAACCTCTTCTCGTAGCGGGCACCGCTCAAGCACGATGGGCGGCATGCCGCTCAACGACCTGCCCTGGTGGCGCTGGCGAGCCCGACTCCGCTCGGCGCTGCACATGCTCTCCGACCCCGCGTTCCAGCAGCAGACCTGGCTGACCGGCCAGGGCGGCTTCGGCGACGTCACCGACGCCGTCTACCGGCTGGTCGAGGACACCTGGCTGGACCGCTGGCCGGCCGAGAAGTACGTCGGCACGATCCTGCGGGACGCGGAGGAGGCGGCCCTGGTGGACGCCGCGGTGCTCCGGGTGCTCCGGGTCCTGCACGAGATCGGCGCGGATGCCCCCGCCGCCGCCTACCTGGGCCACCCCGGCTGGCCCGAGGCGGTCGAGGCGGCCCGCGCCGCCCACATCCGGCTCACCCTGGCCGACGGCGAGGACCCGGCAGGGCCGCCGCGCTCGCTCGAGACGCTGCGGATGCTGACCCGGGTCGGCTGAGGCGGTACGCGTTGCGGGGCCGTCCGTACTGCGGGCGGTCCGGCGGTGGGCGTCCGGTATGTGACACCCTGGTCGATCCGCCACCAGCGCCCGCAGAACGGAACGACACCCGTGGACCAGCCGACGGCCAGCGCCCAGTACGTCCTCACGCTGTCCTGCCCGGACAAGCAGGGGATCGTGCACGCGGTCTCCAGCTACCTCTTCATGACCGGCTGCAACATCATCGACAGCCAGCAGTTCGGGGACGGGGACAGCGGGCTGTTCTTCATGCGGGTGCACTTCTCGGCCGAACAGCCCGTCAGCACCGAGAAGCTGCGGGCCAGCTTCGCCGCGATCGGCGCCTCGTTCCGGATGGACTGGCGGATCACCCCGAGCGCGGAGCGGATGCGGGTGATCCTGATGGTCAGCAAGTTCGGGCACTGCCTGAACGACCTGCTGTTCCGCACCCGGATCGGCGCCCTGCCGGTCGAGATCGCCGCCGTGGTCTCCAACCACACCGACTTCCGCGAACTGACCGAGTCCTACGGCATCCCGTTCCACCACCTCCCGGTCGGCTGCGACAACAAGGCCGAGGCCGAACAGCAGCTGCTCGACCTGGTCGCGGCCGAGCACGTCGACCTGGTGGTGCTGGCCCGCTACATGCAGGTGCTCTCGGACGACCTGTGCAAGGCGCTGACCGGACGCATCATCAACATCCACCACTCCTTCCTGCCGAGCTTCAAGGGCGCGAAGCCGTACCACCAGGCGCACGCCCGGGGCGTGAAGCTGATCGGTGCCACCGCCCACTACGTCACCGCCGACCTCGACGAGGGCCCGATCATCGAACAGGAAGTGGCCCGGGTCACCCACGACGTGACGCCCGACCAGCTGGTCGCGGTCGGCCGCGACGTCGAGTGCCAGGCGCTGGCCCGCGCGGTCAAGTGGCACAGCGAGCACCGCGTCCTCCTCAACGGCACCCGCACGGTCGTCTTCGCCTGAGGCACACGGGCTGGTGGCACACGCCAGGGGCTCGGGGAACTGCGAGGAGATCTGGCGTTCGGGTCACTGCGAAAGTGCCTGACCAGCTACGCACGATCACCTTTCCGAGGTCGGCGTCGCAGTTCCCCGAGCCCCTGGACCGTAACCGGCTGAGCGCCTGCCTACGGTCGCGACAGCAGCGGTGCGGCCCGGAGGACGTCGCGGATGGCTGCGCGGTCGCCGTACTGGCCGGCCGGGATGCGGTCGGGGTCGCGGTGGGCGGCCACCAGGTTGCAGAACTCCAGCCCGTCCAGCACGAGTTCGGCCACCTGCGGGCCCCCGGTGGCGAAGCCGTCCAGCGGGATGAGCCACTCGCCGGCCGCCGGGCCCTCGATGACCAGGCGCAGGACCCGCCCGGGCCCGGCCACCGGCGGGCGGGTGGCGGCCAGGGCGAGCGGGAGCATCCGGACCGCCAGGTCGACCATCAGCCGCAGGTGGCGGGGCAGTGGCGGCGGGTAGGGGTAGTCGACGGCGCGGGCGATGTCGTCGCCGTGCACCCAGCACTCGAAGGCGCGGTCCACGAAGGCGTCCCGCAGCGGCAGCCGGGCGAAGCCGAAGTCGACGGTCGCGCCGCCCTGCGGCCGGAGTGCGGCGCTGCGGACCAGCGCGTGGCCCTGCCGCCGCCACTGCGCGCGGACGGTGCCCGGGTCCAGGCCGGTCTGGACCGCGAGCAGCCGGGTGGTGCGCTCCAGTACTCCGGCGGCGGGGCTGCCCTGGACCGGCGCCCGGGAGGTCGGGCCGTGCTGCGCGGGCACCCGGACCGCCGCGGTGGTGGCGGTGCCGGGCACCGGGTCGGGCAGTCCAAGGCCCGGGGCCAGATAGCCGTCCACGGCGGTCAGATGGCCGAGCACCTCGGCCGGACGCCACCGCTGCACCCCGCCGTACCAGGGGAGTTCGGCCACCTCCTGCCACTCCTCGGGGCCGAGGTCGCGGAGCAGCGCGTCCAGCTTGGCGGTCTCGGTCGCGTACGGTGCGGCCCAGTCGGGGACGGGCAGTTGGGGCGGGCGGCGGGCCAGGCACCAGTCCAGCACCTGCTGGCGGAGCGAGCCGGCCGGGTCGAGCGGTTCGTCGGGGGAGAGCCGGCCGGCCGCGTTCCGCAGCCGGGTGGCCTCCTCGGCGCAGTCCGGGCAGAGCGCCAGGTGCTGGGCCAGCTCGGCCGCCTCGCGGCGCGGGCAGGCGTCCAGGGCCCAGGCGCCGAGCAGGGAACGGTACGCCTCGTGCCGGAGTTCGGCCGCCGGGTCGTCCTGGTGCGTCACGACTCGCCCTCCTCGTCGGCCAGTTCGGTGGCGAGCAGCTGGAGGGCGAGCCGGAGGCGCTGTTTGGCGGCCTGCTCGCTGATCCCCAACTGCCGGGCGGTCTCCTGGTAGCTGTGGCCGTCGAACCAGGCCAGCGCGATGGTCTCGCGCAGCGGGTCGGGCAGCGAGTCGACCACGTACTGGGCCCGGGCGGCCCCGGCGCGGCGCTGCAGCTCGCGGTCGTCGGCGTGCTCCAGCCGGAGTCGGTCCAGGGCGCGCCGCCGGGTCAGCGAGCCGAGCCAGGCGCGCAGCGAACCCTGCCGGGGGTCGAAGGACTCGGGGTGTTCCCAGAGTTGGCCGAAAACCTCACGGGTGAGTTGTTCGGCGGCGGTCTGGTCGGTCAGGATCCGGCCGGCCAGCCCGTGCACCAGCGGCGCCAACCGGTCGTAGAGCTCGGCGAGTGCGGTCTCCTCGCCCCGGGCCAGCCGCCAGTGGATCTGCTCGTCCCAGCTCGGGACCGGTCCGGCGGTCTCCATCGCCCCTCCCCCTGCTTCAGGTCCACGGTAACTGGCCGGGAATCGTCGGCGGGGGGAATCGTATGAAGAAGTTTCGAGTCGTCAGTTCATGGTGGCCATACGGACTTTCGTCGTTCGATCCGCGGTGGACAGATGTAGCAAGGGTGGTTCGCTCGTGGCGGCGGTCGGTTCGGCGTCGCCTCGCGGTACGTTTCGTTACGCTCGCGCCGACCGTCGGAAGGCCAGGTCGGAGCGGGTGGCCGGACGATCGCCGGTGCGACGCTCGCCAGAGTGAGCGGGACAGTATGCACTGCGCTGTCCCCCGATCGCTGGAATATGCCTGAAGCGCTTGCTGCGACCGTCCTGCCGGATCATTCTGAGGCGTATTCGTGACGGAGCCATGGCCGGTCCGACCGGGCCTCGAACTGCGAGTGCGGGTGGTGGAGCGGTGCAGGTACTTCAGGTCCAGTTGGCGGTCCAGGCGGACCCGGCCGAGGTCGGCCGGGCGCGCCGGTGGGTTCGCTCGCGGCTGCAGGGCCACGGGTTCGACCCGGACGCGCCGATCGCCGAGACCCTGGTCCTGGTGGTCTCCGAACTGGTCACCAACGCGGTGGTGCACACCGGTTCGCCGGCCGTGCTCCGGCTCTCCGTGCCGCTGCCGGAGGGTGACGGACCGTCGGCGCCGACCCTGGTCCGGGTCGAGGTGGCCGACGGCAGCTGTATCGCGCCCGCCCCCAGGTGCGCGGCCGGTGACGCGACCAACGGGCGGGGCCTGGAGCTGGTGGAGCTGCTGTGCGAGCGCTGGGGCTGGTACCCGGACGGCTCCGGCAAGCGGGTCTGGTGCGAGATCGGCGAGGGCGCGATGGTGGCCCCGGCCATGGAGCGGACCAGCGGCGCAGGGGGCGCACTGATCGCGTGATCCTACGCCGCACGCTCCCGTGACTCGCTAAATGCGCCGCAACCATTCCGAATTTCCGACAACCCATTGACGTGACGTATCCAACTGATCACTCTTGGGTGCAGTTCTCCGTTGTGAGGGGACGTCGAGGGAGCATCGGTGCGGTCAGCTGGGGGTCGCAGGCTGCCGGTCGCGCGGGTGGGATTTCCTTCCTTGACGAGTACGGAGCGCTCGGTGCGCGGGTGCAGGGGCCCCGGGCACGCCGATCGGACGGCGGCCGTCGTGCCGTGCTCGGGGCGCGCATGCCGCGCCGCCGTCCGATCGTGACCGTAAACCACTGGAAATCGGAGTGGTCTACACCAAAACTGCTGGGGTGACGCTCCCCGAACTCCAGGACCAGTCCGTCGAGATCCGGCCCACCGCAGCTCCGTCGGCCGAGCCGCCGGCGATCTGGTCCCGCAACTTCCGGTACTACTTCACCGCCCGCAGCGCCGGCCTGCTCGGCGACGCGATGCTCCCGGTCGCGGTGACCGCCGGCCTCGTCAGCGCCCACCACGGCGCCAGCACCGTCGGCTTCGCCCTGGCCTTCCTGTTCGGCCCGTTCGCCGGTCTGGTGCTGTTCGGCGGCGTCCTCGCCGACCGGTTCACCGCCCGCCGGATGATGATCGGCGCCGACCTGCTCAACCTGACCACCCGGGTGCTGCTCGCGGTGCTCTTCTTCCGGGGGATCGACCAGCTCTGGCAGCTCTACCTCCTGCTCGCCCTGGCCGGGACGGCCGCCGCGATGTTCCAGCCCGGCGCGGCCTCCACCGTCCCGCTGGTAGCCCGCGACGTGCAGGGCGCCAACGGCGTACTGCGCACCTCCGAGGCTTTCGCCGCCCTGCTCGGCCCGGCCCTGGCCGGAGCCTTGGCCGCCGTCGCCACCGGCTGGGTGATGGTGATCGCGGCCGTCACCTTCGGGATCAGCGCGATCTGCCTGTTCGCACTCCGGCTCGGCGCCGTCCCGGCCCCGCCGCCGGGCGACAGCCTCTGGCGCAACCTGGTGGTCGGCTGGCACGAGTTCCGTTCCCGCAGCTGGCTCTGGGGCGTGATCCTGGTCTGGCTCTTCTTCACCGTGCTCGGCTGGGGCCCGCTGCTGCCGGTCACCTCCGGGCTGGTCATCCCTGAGTACGGCGACTCCGTCTACTTCCTGCTCAACTGCGCGTTCGGGGCGGGCACCGTGGTCGGTGGCCTGCTCGCGGTTCGCTTCAAGCCCCAACGCCCGCTCGCCGTCGGAGCGGTGGCCATGCTCGCGTTCCCGCTGTACCCGCTCGGCATCGTGCTGGGCTGGCCCGCCTGGCTGCTCGGCATCGCCCAGGTGGTGGTCGGCATCGGCCTCACCTTCTGGAGCGTCATGTGGGCCACCAGCGTGCAGACGCAGGTCCCGGGCGAGGTGCTCAACCGGATCCACGCCTACGAGGTGGCCGGTTCGGTCTGCATGTTCCCGATCGGCAGCGCCCTCTCCGGCCCCGCCACCAACGCCTTCGGCGCCGACCGGGTGCTCGAAGTCGGCATCGTGGTCTCTCTTTTGGCGGTCGTCGCCCTGCTCCTCGCCCGGCCCATCCGCACCCTCCGCAGGGTCCCCGACCGGGCGTGAGGCAGCCGGGCGGTGGCGGTGTTTCGCAGCAACGTGGCAGTTCAGCCCCTCGTGTGGGGGACGGGACATACGGAAGGATCATCACGTGAACGAAGCCCCCGCCACCGCCCCGGTCGACGCCCCGTCCGTCGTCAAGTCCCGTCGCCCGCACTACGCCTGGGTGGTGGCCGGGGTGACCCTGCTGGTGCTGCTCGGCTCAGCGGGGTTCCGGTCGACGCCCGGGTTGATGATGGACGCCCTGCACAGCGAGTTCGGCTGGTCGCACGGCACCATCTCGGCCGCCGTCTCGGTCAACCTCACCCTCTACGGCCTGACCGCGCCGTTCGCCGCCGCCCTGATGGACCGCTTCGGCGTCCGGCTGATCGTGGTGAGCGCGCTGCTGACGATATCCACCGGCGCCGGTCTCACCATGCTGATGACCCAGAGCTGGCAACTGGTGCTCTGCTGGGGTGTCCTGGTCGGCCTCGGCTCCGGCTCGATGGCGGGGGCGTTCGCCACCACCGTCTCCGGCCGCTGGTTCGCCGCCCGGCAGGGACTGGTCACCGGCGTGCTCACCGCCGCCGGTGCGGCGGGCAACCTGGTCTTCATGCCGCTGCTCGCCTGGCTGGTCGAGGAGCACGGCTGGCGGACCGCCGTGGTGGTGGTCTCGGTCTCCGCCACCGTGGTCGCCCTCCCGGTGCTGCTGCTGATGCGCGAACGCCCGGCCGACCTCGGCCTGCTCCCGTACGGGGCCACCGAGCAGCCGCCCGCGCCGGTGACCGACGGCAGCGCGATCCTGCGCAGCCTGCGGATCCTCCGCGAGGTCAGCCGCAGCCGGGCGTTCTGGCTGCTGGCGGGCTCGTTCGCGATCTGCGGCGCCACCACGGCGGGCTTGGTCGGCACCCACTTCATCCCGGCCGCCCACGACCACGGCATGCCGGTCACCACGGCCGCGAGCCTGCTCGCGCTGGTCGGCGTCTTCGACGTGGTCGGCACGATCGCCAGCGGCTGGTTCACCGACCGCTTCGACTCCCGCTCGCTGCTGATCACCTACTACGCGCTGCGCGGCCTCTCGCTGCTCTTCCTGCCGCAGCTGTTCGCCGGTTCGCTGGAGCCGCCGATCCTGGCCTTCGTGATCTTCTACGGCCTGGACTGGGTCGCCACCGTGCCGCCGACCATCGCGCTCTGCCGCCGCCACTTCGGCGCCGACGCACCCGTGGTGTTCGGCTGGGTGCTGGCCTGCCACCAGCTCGGCGCCGCCGCGGTGGCCGGCCTGGCCGGCCTGAGCCGGGACCGGTTCGGCGACTACGACCTGGCCTGGTACGGCGCCGGCGCGCTCTGCGCGGTGGCCGTGCTGCTCTGCCTGGCGCTCGGCCGGGACACCTCCGCCCGGCCTGTCCTGGCCGCCGATTAGGCTTGGGACTCATGACGCTGACCTTCGCCCTGGCCCCCGAGCTGACCCCCGAACTGCGGGCCGCGATCATCACCCTGTGGACCGACGCGACCAACGCGGGCGGCGCCGTCGGGTTCGTCCCGCCGGTGACGGAGGATCAGGTCTGGGTCACGGCGGAGAAGCAGTTCGGCGGCCTCGGCCCCGGCCAGCCGGACATGCTGCTGGTCGGCTTCGAGCCGGGCGGGCGGCTGGCGGCGGCGCTGTTCTTCGAGGACATGCGGTTCGACCTGATGGACCACTGGCGGCTGCTCAAGCGGGTCATGGTGCACCCCGACTTCCAGGGCAGCGGGTACGGCGTGCAGCTGATGGCCGAGGCCGCCCGGGTCGCCCGCGAGGCCGGCTGGGCCGGCCTCCGGCTCACCCTCCGCGGCGGGCTCGGCCTGGAGAAGTTCTACGGCCGCTGCGGCTACACCGAGGTCGGCCGGGTCCCCGGCGCCATCCGGGTGGCCCCGGGCGACGACCGCGACGACGTCACCATGTGGCTCGACCTCCGGTAGAAGCAGGGGCTCGGGAAACTGCGACGGTTCGTGGCTGGCGGGTATCACTGCGAAAGTGCCTGACCATCCACACAGGTGCAACGCTCACGAGGTCGGCGTCGCAGTTCCCCGAGCCCCTGTCTTCCGAACCGTGTGCCCTGCAAAAGGCGCAGCCGTACGGGCATGCTTCACTGGATAGCCGCGCCAGCCGTACCCCCGCAGTGAAGGACGTCCCCGTGAGCAGCAAGAAGCACGCCACGCTCCGCTACACCTCGATGCGCCTGAGCATCTTCCTGTCGTGCCTGCTGCTCGCCATGCTGCTCGGCCGCTTCGGGGTCATCCCGGTCACCGGCAGCACGGGTGTGGTCTTCCTGGTGCTGATCGCGGGTCTGGTGTCCGCGCCGCTCAGCTACATCCTGCTCAGCAAGCAGCGCGACGAGATGTCCGCGCAGCTGGCCGAGAAGGTGGCGAACCGCCGGTCCCGTTCGGCCGAGGTGGCCGCCGAGGAGGACGCCGCCGACGACGCCGCCCGTGCGGCGGCCGCGCAGGGCCAGGGCTGAGCCGTCCCCCAGCGATGACCGAGTCCTCCGCACCGCCGCCGTCCCGGCGCCCGACCGGCCGGGACGTGGCGCGGCTGGCCGGGGTCTCGCAGGCGACCGTCTCGCTGGTGTTCTCCGGGGCGGAGGCCGGGCAGCGGGTCTCCGAGGCGACCCGGGAGCGGGTCCGCGAGGCGGCCAGGACGCTCGGCTACCGGCCGCAGGCGGCGGGCCGTCAGCTGCGGCTGGGCCGGAGCGGGATGATCCTGCTCGCGGTGCCGAACATCCTCGGTCCGTTCTTCGGCCGGGTGCTGGTGGGGGTGCACGAGGAGGCGGGGAAGCACGGTCTGGCCGTGGTGGTCAGTTCGGGCTGGGGGAGTGCGACGCTGGCCGAGGCGGCCACCACCAGCCGGTTCGACGGTCTGCTGCTCTGCTCGCCGGACGACAGTCAGCTCGGCGCGCTGCCCGCAGACACCCCCGTGGTCTTCCTGGACGCCGACCCGGCGCTGGCCGACCCGGGCACCGGCCGGACCCGCCCGACCGTCGAGCTGGACGTCGCGGGCGGCATGAGGGCCGCCGTCGAGCACCTGACCGCGCTCGGCCACCGGCGGATCGGCCACCTGCGCTCGACCCACTCCGCGTACACCTTCCGGGTCCGGCAGGCCGCCTTCGAGGCGGCCACCGAGGGGCTCGAAGTGCTGGAGCTGGGCGTCACCCTGAACGAGGGTCAGCGCGCCGCGCGGTCCGCCGCCCACCAGCTGCTCAGCCGTCAGGACCGCCCGCGCGCGGTGGTCTGCGACGACGACGTGGTCGCCTCCGGGCTGTACCAGGCGGCCGCCGAGCTCGGGCTGCGGATTCCCGCCGACGTCTCGGTGGTCGGCATCGACAACATCCCGGTGGCCGATCTGCTGGCACCGCCGCTCACCACCGTCGACCTGCCGGGCGAGGAGCTGGGCCGTACGGGCGTGGCCGCGCTGGCGGCCCTGCTGCGCGGCGAACCGGTCCCCCCGGTGGCCCCGCTGGCCACCGGCCTGGTGCTGCGCAGCTCCACCCGCCCCGCGCAGTAGCCCATCTGACGACCTGTTGGTCCTACCGGTTGACAACTCCGTCGTGGCGTATCAGACAAATGCGACGGATGGCATCAGATGGGGGAATGTGGAAGAAATCCCGGGTTCCCCGGTTGCTGACAGCCTGTGGGCTGCTGTCCGCCAGCCTGCTCGCCGGCACGGTGGCCGGCACTCCGAACGCGCTGGCGGCGATCACCTTCACCAAGACGGTGGACAAGGCGAACCCGGCGCCCGGGGAGAACGTCACCTACACCCTCAGCTACACGTGTTCCCAGACCGACTGCGAGAACGGGAAGATCACCGACGCGCTGCCGGCCGGGATGGAGTTCGTCGGCTGGACGCCGGACGCCACCACCGTGGACGTCGACAACTCCACCGTGCCCGCCGCCGGGGCGAAGGGGGGCACGATGGACATCGCGCTCAACCCGCTCACCCCCGGCACCACCGCCACCGTCAAGGTGACCCTCAAGTTCCCCAACTTCACCACCGCGAACGGCACCCAGGCGGTCAACTCGGCCGTCTTCACCGCCGACGGCGAGACCCCGCAGACCGGCACCGCCACCACCACGGCGGTGGTGCAGCCGAAGTACAAGGTCACCAAGGGCGTGCAGACCAGCAGCCAGGACGGCCGCACGGTGACGTACCAGTTCAGCACCTGCTCCACCGACGGGGTGCCGAACGTCGACCTGGACGTCACCAAGCTGATCGACAAGCTGCCGGCCGGCGCGGTGGTGGACACCTCGCGCTCGCCCGGCTGGGCGGACGACGGGAGCGGGACCAACACCTGGCAGTACGACGTCGGTCCGTTCGTCTCCGGCAACGGCCAGGCGGGCTGCCGCAACCCCGGGGTACTGGTGGTCAACTTCCCCGACCCGACCTTCCCGACCGGCAGCACCGCCACCAACTCGGTCACCCTGAACGGCGACCCGCTCGGCCCGGACGGTGCCCGGGACCTGGACACCGCCACCGCAGTCAGCCCGACCTTCCAGGACCCGAGCACCGGGGTGAAGATCTCGTCCGCCAAGGTCTGGCAGTCGAAGTTCGTGTCCGGTGACATCGGTTCGTTCAGTCTGTTCCCGACCAACGTCTCGGTCCCGATCACCAGCCTGGTGATGACCGACCCGGGCACCGACACCACCACCGACCTCTACAACTGGCTGGCCCCGCAGAGCATCCAGCTGGAGGCGTGGAACCCGACCAGCATCGGGCTGACCTTCGAGTACCGGCTGAACGGCGACCCGGCCTGGCAGACCTTCACACCCGGCACCCCCTTCAACGGCGCCGCCGCCCGCCGGCTGACCTTCGCCACCGGTGCGGGTGACCCGGCCAACGACATCGTCGGCATCCCGGCCGGCCGCTGGCTGCACGGCCTGCGGTTCAGCTGGGCCGGACCGATCCCGACCGGCTGGAGCCCGGGCAGCTCGGTCCAGGTGCTGGCCCAGGTGCTGTACACCGGTCACGACGGTGCCACCGCGCCCACCCCGCTGCACAACTGCGTGACCGTGGTCGGCACCGACGGCAGCACCACCGACACCGCCACCGCCTGCGCCGACACCACCGTCACCGCCGCCACCAACCTCGGCGCCGCCAAGACCACGGTGGCCGGCGCGGTGCTCGCCCCCGGCGGCGAAGCCACCTTCCAGGTGATCCCGTACAACCGGACCGGCCGGACGCTGGACAAGCCGCTGGTGCTGTACGACCTGCTGCCGCCCGGCATGGTCTACGTGGACGGCTCGGTCCGGCCCGACCCGGCCTGGACGGACGCCAAGGGGCCGCAGGAGGTGGTCGTGCTGCCGGGCAAGAACGGCCGTCAGCTGATCCGGATGACCTGGCCCGCGGGCAGCCCCGACATGATGTACCTGCACGACAACCTGGCCTACCGGGTGCTGTTCGAGGCCGAGGCGGCCGGCAGCGCCCAGCCCGGCACGCTCACCAACGACGTCTACGTCACGGCTGACGGGGCGTCACCACCGGTGACCTGCATGTTCTACGGCACGGACAGCTCGGTGCCGGACACCGACGACTTCAACGAGAACGGCAACACCACCGAGAAGCTCTGCCACGCCTCCTCGAAGGTGGAGATCCAGGTGCCCGCCGTGCTGCGGGCCTTCAAGGAGGTCAAGGGCGACGAGGACGCCGACTACGGCAGCTCGGCCACCACCTCGCCCGGCGGCCAGATCTCGTACCGGATGACCGTCCGCAACGACTCGCCGGACGCGGTCACCGACTTCGTCGCCTACGACCGGCTGCCGACCCCCGGCGACGGGTACGTGCTGCGGCCGGAGACCCCGCGCGGCAGCGCCTGGACGCCCTCGCTGACCGAACCCATCGTCAGCAGCGACCCGACCGTGGTGGTCGAGTACTCCACCGTGCCGAACCCGTGCCGCCCGGTCTCGCTCGGCGGTCCGGCGGGCTGCGCGCTCGCCGCGGAGTGGAGCACCACGTTCCCCGGCCCCGGCCTGGCCACCTGGTTCCGGATCTCCCGGCCCGGCACGCTGGCCTCCGGCGGGCTGTTCACGCTGACCTGGCCGATGGTCGCCTCGTACGACGCCCCCGAGTCCGCGTTCGCCTGGAACAGCTTCGCCTACACCGCCACCGACAACAGCGGGGCGCAGCTGCTCCCGGCCGAGCCCGCCAAGGTCGGCGTCGGGGTGCACCAGAAGGTCAAGCCGGCCAACTCGATCGGCGACCTGGTCTGGAACGACCTCAACAAGAACGGCCTCCAGGACCCGGGCGAGCCCTACGTCGGCGGGGTCACCGCGTTCCTGCTGGACGGGAAGGGCCGCAAGATCCGTGACCGGAACGGCAAGCCCGCCACCTCCACCAGCACCGGCCGGGGCTACTACATCTTCCTGCACGTGCCGGACGGCACCTACGCCGTCCAGTTCGACCTGAGCACCATCCCGGCCGGGGCCACCGTCACGGTCAAGGACGCGGTCCGGCGTACGGCGGCCAGCGCGGAGGACTCCGACGCCGACCCGGTCACCGGCATCACCGAGAACGTCACGGTGGCCGGCGGCGAGGCCCAGCTCAACCTGGACCTCGGCCTGATCCTCCCGCCGGAGCCCACTCCGTCCCCGAGCCCGACCCCGACGCCCGAGCCGACCCCGCCCACGCCGACCGTTCCGGCGAGCCCGACCGCCTCGGCGACCGGCGGGCTGCCGGACACCGGGTCGGACTTCCCGGCGGCGTTCTTCGCGGTGCTGGCGCTGGCGCTGGCTGCGGCGGGTGCGGTGCTCGGGCTGACGAGTCGTCAGCGGGGCCGCCGCTCATAGTGAGAGCTTGAGTTGCACTACCCAGGGGCTCGGGGAACTGCGAGGACAGCTGGCGTGCGGGTTCATTGCGAAAGTGCCTGGCCACCTACGCAGGTGCAACGCTCCCGAGGTCGGCGTCGCAGTTCCCCGAGCCCCTGGTGGTGCTCCCCGTTGCCTGGAACCAACGGCGGGCGCCGAAGAGCAGCAGGCCGCCCAGGCCGATGCCGCCGACCGCGCACAGGGCGACCGCCGTCAGGGAGTGCGAGACCAGGGCGCCCGAGACGGCGTAGCCCGCTGCGTTGCCGGTCGCGAAGAGGGTGATCAGCCAGGCGAAGGCCTCGGTGACCGTTCCGGTCGGGGCCAGTTCGGCGATCAGGACGAAAGCGGCGGCCAGCAGGGGGGCCAGCCCGATGCCGGAGAGCAGGGCCAGGACGGCCATCGGCAGCGGGGCCGGAAGCAGCAGCAGCGGCAGGTAGGAGGCGGCCATCGCCAGCGCGATCACCCAGGTGCGGGTGGCGGTGGTGCTGCGCCACTTCACGGCGCCGTAGCCGAGGGCGCCGACCAGGCCGCCGAGGGCGGCCAGGGCGAGCAGCAGTCCGGCGCCGCCGGGCAGGCCGTCGGGGTGGTTCTCGGCGTAGGCGATGAAGAGGACGTTCTGGGCGCCGACGGTCCAGCCCGCGCCGGCCAGGCCGACCAGCAGTAGGACCAGGCCGGGCGAACGCAGCGGGCCGAGGAGTCCGGAGGAGGCGTGCCGGGCGGGTGCCCGCCAGGCCCGGGCGGGGGCGGCGGTGGCGACCACCAGGGCGCCGGCCAGGCCGAGCCCGGCGGCGGTCCACAGCGCGGTCACCGGGGAGAACGCGGCGGCGATCCCGGCCACCGCCAACGGCCCTGCCACGTACAGGAGTTGCTGGGCGGCGGAGTCGAAGGCGTACGCGGTGTCGAGCTGTTCCTCGTCGACCACGGCGGGCCAGAGGGCGCGCAGGCAGGGCTCCAGCGGCGGCATCGCGAGCCCGGCGATCGCCGCGCCGACGGGTGCGGCCCAGACCGAGCCGGGCGCCAGCGCGAGCAGCGCGTACCCGACCCCGGCGACCAGGGCGGAGAGCAGCAGCACGCGCGGCTGCCCGGTCCTGTCGACGATCCGGCCGAGCACCGGGCCGCCGATCGCGGCCGCGATCGCGTACGCGGCGGTGGCCAGGCCGATCCTGCTGTACGGGGTGCCGGCCTCGCGCAGGGCGAGCGCGATGACCAGGGCGGTCATTCCGGCGGGGAGGCGGCCGAGCAGGGTGCCGAGCAGGAGACGGGTGACGTGCGGGGCGCGGAGCAGGGCGAGATAGCCCATGGGGTTCGGTCTCCTGAGGGCAGGGGAGGGCGGCGGTAAGTCCATAAGTTATACGTATAACCGGAGCGAGGTCAATCGGCGGCCCGGAACCGCACGGGATCGTTCGTCGTCTGACAGTCCGACAGCTGAGCACTCGCCAGGCCGGACCGGGACGCCGGCCGTGACCGGCCGCCGCGCGGACGGGAAGCCGCTCCGGGGGCCGTACAGGGAACGGATGAAGACCCCCAGGACCCGCGACGCGATGGCCGGACCGCTGCGCCGCGCCTCGACCTTCTGTCTGCTGCTGGTGCTAGCCCTGATGGCCCGGGCCACCTGGCTGGCGGTCGCCGAGGCGGACGGCTACACCAGTAATCCGGCCAACGCCAGGATCACCATCGACCGCTACGCCCAGCCGCTCGGCAACATCCTGGTCGGCGGGCAGCCGGTGACCGGCTCGGTGCCGACCGAGGGCCCGCTCGCCTTCAAGCGCAGCTACACCGACGGGCCGCTCTACGCCTCGCTGACCGGCTACACCTCGCAGGCGTACGGCAGCAACCAGCTGGAGAGCATCTTCGCCGACCTGCTGGACGGCAGCGACCCCCGGCTGACCGGCCCGGTCGAGGCGCTGACCGACCCGCTCACCCGGTCCCGTCCGGCCGGGGGCGACGTGGTCACCACCATCGACCCGGCGGTGCAGCGGGCCGGCTGGGCGGCGCTCGGCGGGCGGCAGGGCGCGGCGGTGGCGATCGACCCGGCCACCGGCCGGATCCTGGGGCTGGTCTCCACCCCGTCCTACGACCCGTCAGGGATCACCGGCCGGTCCAAGGCCGACGAGCGGGCCTGGCAGGCGCTCAGTGCCGACAGCGGCAAGGCGATGGTGAACGGCGCACTCCGCGCCACCTACGCCCCCGGCTCCACCTTCAAGCTGGTGGTCGCCGCCGCCGCGCTGGAGAGCGGCCTCTACCCGAACGTGGACACCCCCACGGCCAGCCCCAACCCGTACACCCTGCCGGGCACCAGGACGGTGCTGACCAACGAGAACGCCGCCGCGCCCTGTGCGAACGCCACCCTGCGGACGGCGCTGGAGTACTCCTGCAACAACGTCTTCGCCAAGGCCGCCGCCGATCTGGGTGAGGCCAAGCTCTCCGCCCAGGCGGCGAAGTTCGGCTTCAACCTGGAGAAGCTCGACACCCCGGTCCGGGCCGCCACCAGCGTCTACCCCGCCGGGATGGAGCCCTCGCAGGTGGCGCTGACCGGGATCGGGCAGTTCTCGGTCACCGCGACGCCGCTCCAGATGGCGCTGGTCTCGGCGGCGGTCGCCAACGACGGGGTGCTGATGACGCCGTCCACGGTGTCGAAGCTCACGGACCACTCCGGGCGGACGGTGCAGGAGTTCGCGCCCGCCGAGCTGGGGCGGGTGATGAGCGCGCAGACCGCGAAGCAGCTGCAGTCCGCGATGGTCTCGGTGGTCACCGACGGCACCGGCAAGGCAGCCGCGATCCCCGGCCTGACGGTCGGCGGCAAGACCGGCACCGCCCAGCACGGCGTGGACAACTCCGGCCTCCCGTACGCCTGGTTCACCTCCTGGGCCGACGACGGCAAGGGCCACCGGATCGCCGTCGCCGCCGTGGTCCTGAACGGCTCCACCGACCGCGACGAGATCACCGGCGGCGGGCTGGCCGGGCCGGTGGCCAAGGCGATGACGGCGGCTTACCTGAAGAGGTGATTTAGGCCCTGCGTCGGTTGGGGGGCGGCGTCGCGGCGCCGGGGCACGCACCTCGCCGGCTTCTCGTCGGTCGCCGATGCGCTGCATCAGGCTCCCTCCTCGGCGCCGCCGATGCACGCACCCCAACGCCGCTCCTTCACCCACCCCCCAACCGACGCAGGGCCTCGGGGTGCCCGGGTGGTTCGTGGCCGTAGCTCAAATAAGTACTTTGAACATCTCAAAGGTTTGTTGCTAGTCTTTCGCCCATGACCACCGCAGGCACGCCCCGGCAGCACGACATGAGCCCCGCGCTCATGCGCTGCGCGTGCCTGCCCGGTGCCGTGGACGGCGGCTGTCGCACCGTCAGCTGTATCCAGGCGGCACGTCGCCCCTGAGGCCCCCGGCTCCTCCCCGCCGTGGTCGGCCCGGCCGTGTCGCCGCCCGTGCGCCTTTCCCCGTCCTTCTCCTGCCTCGGAGCCGCAGCACCATGTCCACAGCGCCCGCGCCCACCTTCCTCGCGAAGGTCCGCAAGACTCCCTTCTGGGCCCAGATCGTCGGCGGCCTGGTCCTCGGCCTGGCCCTCGGCTACCTGGCCCGGGTCCAGGACATCGCCTGGCTCACCACCACCCTGGACACCATCGGCAAGACCTTCGTCCAGCTGCTCAAGCTGGCCGTCCCGCCGCTGGTCTTCACCGCGATCGTGCTCTCGGTCGCCAACCTGCGGAACGTCACCAACGCCGCCCGGCTGGCCGGCCGCACCCTGCTCTGGTTCCTGATCACCTCGCTGATCGCGGTCGGCGTCGGCCTCGGCCTCGGCCTGCTGACGAACCCGGGCGAGGGCGCCAAGCTCTCCACCCAGGGCCTCAAGGCCCCGGAGAAGCCCGGCACCTGGATCGACTTCCTGACCGGCATCATCCCGACCAACATCGCGGACGCCTTCCTGAAGGTGAACGTCCTGCAGATCGTCTTCCTCGGCATCGTGGTCGGCGCCGCCGTCCTCAAGCTGGGCGAGAAGGCCGAGCCGGTCCGCAAGCTCAACGAGGCGATCCTCGACCTCACCCAGACCGCCCTGTGGTGGGTCATCCGGCTCGCCCCGCTCGGCACCCTCGGCCTGATCGGCAAGTCCGTCGCGGTCTACGGCTGGGACCTGCTCAAGCCCTTCGCGACCCTGACCATCGACGTGTACGTCGGCTGCGCGATCGTGCTGTTCGGCGTGTACTCGCTGCTGCTGCGCTTCGTCGGCGGGCTCAACCCGCTGAACTTCTTCAAGGGCGCCTGGCCCGCGATCCAGCTCGCCTTCGTCTCCCGCTCCTCGGTCGGCACCCTGCCGGTCACCCGCCGGGTCACCGAACGCCTCGGCGTCCCGAGCGAGTACGCCTCGTTCGCCGTCCCGTTCGGCGCCACCACCAAGATGGACGGCTGCGCCGCGATCTACCCCTCGCTGGCCGCGATCTTCGTCGCCCAGGTCTACGGCATCGACCTCGGCGTCGGTGACTATCTGCTGATCGCCTTCGTCTCGGTCATCGGCTCCGCCGCCACCGCCGGCCTGACCGGCGCGATCGTGATGCTGACCCTGACCCTCTCCACCCTCGGCCTCCCGCTGGAGGGCGTCGGCCTGCTGCTCGCCATCGACCCGATCCTCGACATGATCCGCACCGCCACCAACGTGGCCGGCCAGTCCGTCGTCCCGATCCTGGTCGCGGCCCGCGAGAAGACCCTCGACCTCGCCGCCTACAACAACCCCACCGGCGACCTCCTCACCGAGGACGCCCCCACCCGCGACAAGATCGCCGTCGCCGCCTGACACACCGACAGTTCGAGCCCTCCCCGATCACCGGGCGAGGGCTCGAACCGTTGTGGCGTCACCGCCTGTTGGGTCCCTCGGCTCAGGAACTCCAGGCCCGCAGCAGGTCCAGGAACGAGCCGAACTCGACCTGGGTCGGCGGGCCGCAGTCCACGCAGATCACCTGGCCCACCCGGCCGCCGCGGAGGGGTACCAGGTCCACGGCCCGGTACGAGCTGTCGCCGCCGTCGTGCAGCGGCAGCCAGCCCGGGTACCAGGAGTTGCCCTGGCGGACGGGGTCGCCGTTGCGCTGGTTCCACTCGCAGCCGCAGTCCTCGTCGCCGTCCTGGTGATCGCACCAGGTGTCCCGGCAGCTCAGCAGCCCCTCGTGCAGCTCCGCGATCCGGTGCAGCGGCAGGATCTCGATCGGCGGCCCCCACTCGGGGTGCTCGTCCGAGCTCGGCAGGTAGCCCCCGTCGTGCAGCAGGTAGGAGGCCCGGATCTCCTCCGGGAACCGGTGTCCGACCGCCCGCTCCGCCGTCTGGATCTGCTCCTCCGTCGCCGGAGGGTTCAGGCCGCCGGGGCCGGTCGGCATCCGGGCCTCCATCACCGCCCACACCCGCGCGACCTCTTCAGCTAGGGATTCCATGCGCGACAGGGTAGGTCACCCCGCGGACAGCGATCCCCGCCTTCCGGAGCCGTTCGGCGTCGAGCTGGCCACCGACCGGTTCTAGTTCACGCGGGCACTACCATCCCGCGCATGGACGAGATACGGATCGGGTTCGGCCCGGTGGGGCTGCGCAGGACGAAGCTGCGGATGGCGGGGATCGTGGTGCTGTTCGGCGGCATCGCCGCCCTGATGGTTGCGCAGGACGCGGGTGGGAACGGCCCGGTGGTCGGCGGTGCCGTCGGTGTGCTGGCCGTCGTCGCTCTCACGTCGCTGGTCAGGCACGGCTGGAGCAGCACCACCCTCACGCCGGCCGGGCTGGTGCTGGCCTCTCCGGGCAGTCGCAGGACGGTGCCCTGGGAGCGGATCACCCGGATCGAGGTCCGGCGCAGGACCGGGCGGTACGGCCGCAGTTGGGTGGAGGCCCGGATCCTGCTCGTGGACGCGGCCCCGGTGCGGTTGCCGGGCTTGCTGGAGGCCGGGGGCGGCCACTCCAAGAAGGAGTTCCAGGACCATGTCGGCGTCCTGCTGAGGTACTGGCAGCAGGCGACCGGCCGTACCGAGGCGGTGCTCGTTCAGCTGTGATCCGGTGTGGCCTGCCGGGCCCAGCGTTGGGCGAGCACCGTGCAGACCATCAGCTGGAGTTGGTGGAAGAGCATCAGCGGGAGCACCGCCATCCCGACCGCCGCGGCGGGGAACAGGATGGTGGCCAGCGGCAGGCCGTTGGCCAGGCTCTTCTTGGAGCCGCAGAACTGGGCGGTGATCCGGTCGGCCCGGGAGAGGCCGAGGCGGCGGGCGGCGGTGCCGGTGAAGAGCAGGACGAGGGCGAGCATGGTGAGGCAGATCGCGGCCAGCCAGAGCAGCTGACCGATCGTCACCCGGCTCCAGATGCCCTCCCGGACGCCCTCGCTGAAGGCGGTGTAGACGATCAGCAGGATGGAGCCGCGGTCGACCAGCATGGTCAGCCAGCGGTGCCGCTTCAGCCAGGGCGCGACCCAGCGGCGGAGCAGCTGCCCGAGGGCGAACGGGACGAGCAGCTGGAGCACGATGTCCAGGACCTGCTGCCCGCTGATCCGTACGCCGGCGCCGCCGGCCAGCAGCCAGGCGGCCAGCAGCGGGGTGAGCACGATGCCGACCAGGCTGGAGAAGGTGGCCGCGCAGATCGCGGCGGCGACGTTGCCGCGGGCCATCGAGGTGAAGGCGATCGAGGACTGCACGGTGGAGGAGAGCAGGGTGAGGAAGAGCACCCCGGTCGCCAACTGCGGGGCCAGGACGGCGGACGGGAGCAGCCGGGTGGCCTCGCCGAGCAGCGGGAAGAGCACGAAGGTGCTGCCCAGGATGAGCAGGTGCAGCCGCCAGTGCCGGGCGCCGGCCAGCGCCTCCTGGGGGGAGAGCCGGGCGCCGTACAGGAAGAAGAGGAGTCCGACCGCGACGCTCACCGAGTCGCTCGCGAGTTCGGCGGCGGCGCCCCGGGCGGGGAGCAGGGTGGCCAGGCCGACGGTGCCGAGCAGCAGGAGCAGGTAGCCGTCGATCCCGATCCGGTGCAGTCGGCGGTCGAAGGCCCGGAGCAGGCGGGTGGCCAGGTGCATGGCCTCGATCATGCCTGGTGGGGGTCGGGACAGAGGCAGGGGGCCCGCCGCGTCCGAAGACGTGGCGGGCCCCCTTGGTGGTACTCGTCATGCTCGTACCGGCGGCCGCGCGGGCCGCCGCCGGACCCGAAATGGGGTCCAGAGCGATCAGATCATCAGAGGAGATGAATCAGATAGCGGTGACGTTCTCCGCCTGCGGGCCCTTCGGGCCCTGGGTGACGTCGAACGAGACCGCCTGGTTCTCCTCCAGCGAGCGGAAACCGTTCGCGTTGATGGCGGAGTAGTGGACGAAGACGTCGGGGCCGCCGCCCTCCTGGGCGATGAAGCCGAAGCCCTTCTCAGCGTTGAACCACTTGACGGTTCCCTGAGCCATGCCGTTCTCCTTGCGAGGGACGTTTCGGTAACCACACCGTGTGGAACCGGTCCGCTGCGCTGATCGCCCCGCCTCCGGAAGGGTCCGGAGTTTTTCGATAACGCTGAAAAACTACAAAAAGCCCGCGGTTACATGCTCCGCAGGCTTCAAGTACTGCAAGGGGAATCAAACTGCAACTGGATGGAACGGTAGCACGCAGCGGCAGCCCCGACCAGGGGTGACCAAGGCCACGCTCCTCGTGTCCCGCGCGCGCGTGGCACGGACCGTCAGGGGCCCCTGACCACCCCGCCGCTGTGAACGGGCATACGCTGCGGAGAGCGCACGAAACGGGCAGGTAGGAAGGACGCACGGTGACCGGTCAGGACACGAGTGGCTCGGCGGCGGTAAGGCCGCGGGTCGGACACATCCAGTTCCTCAACTGTCTTCCGCTGTACTGGGGGCTGGCCAGGACCGGCAACCTGCTCGACCTCGACCTGACCAAGGACACCCCGGAGAAGCTCAGCGACCAACTCGTGAACGGTGCGCTCGACATCGGCCCGATCACCTGCGTGGAGTACCTGCGCAACGCGGACAAGCTGGTGGTGCTCCCGGACATCGCGGTCGGCAGCGACGGCCCGGTGATGTCCTGCGTCATCGTCAGCAAGCTGCCGCTGGCCGAGCTGGACGGCCGCCGGGTCGCCCTCGGCTCCACCTCCCGCACCTCCGTCCGACTGGCCCGGCTGCTGCTGGAGCAGCGCGAGGGCGTCCGGCCCGAGTACTTCACCGCCGCGCCGGACCTGGACGCGATGCTCGCCGAGGCCGACGCCGCCGTGCTGATCGGCGACCCGGCGCTGCGCGCCTCGCTGGAGCAGGCGCCCCAGCAGGGCCTGGCGGTGCACGACCTGGGCGCGATGTGGAAGGACTGGACCGGCCTCCCGTTCGTCTTCGCGGTCTGGGCCGCCCGCCGCGACTACGCCGAGCGCAGCCCCGAGACGGTGGCCGCCGTGCACCGGGCCTTCCTGGAGTCCCGCGACCTCTCGCTGGCCGAGGCCGGCCAGGTGGCCGCGCAGGCCGCCCGCTGGGAGTCCTTCGACGCGCCCGTCCTGGAGCGGTACTTCAGCGAGGCGCTGGACTTCTCGCTCGGTGAGCGGCAGCTCGCCGGGATCGCCGAGTTCGCCCGCCGGATCGGCCACGACAGCGGCTTCGCGCCGGACGTGACGGTCACTCTGCTCCAGCCCGCCTGACCCGGCTGTCGCAGGCCCCGACACGCCCGTGGGGGCGTGACGGGGCTGGCGTAGGCTGGTTCGCGTCCGACGTCGGAAGAGAAAGAAGGCCAGCAAGGTGTCCGAGCAGAACCTTTCCGCCAACGACCTGCAGGCCGTCCTCGACCGCGCGGCCGCCGGCGGCCGGATCACCCCGGAGGAGGCGCTGGAGCTCTACCGCTCCGCGCCGCTGCACGCGCTCGGCTCCGCCGCCGACGCCGTACGCCGCCGCCGCTACGCGGGCACCGAGCACATCGCGACGTACATCATCGAACGGAACATCAACTACACCAACGTCTGCGTGACGGCCTG
Organism: Kitasatospora gansuensis; assembly: GCF_014203705.1. Taxonomy (NCBI): domain Bacteria; kingdom Bacillati; phylum Actinomycetota; class Actinomycetes; order Kitasatosporales; family Streptomycetaceae; genus Kitasatospora; species Kitasatospora gansuensis. The sequence goes on along the minus strand of NZ_JACHJR010000001.1, from coordinate 3,376,516 downwards.
TAAGTTCTGCGCCTTCTACGTGGCGCCGAAGAGCGACAAGGGCTGGTCCCGCGACCTGGACGAGATCCTCCGCCGCTGCGCCGAGACGGTCGAACTGGGCGGCACCCAGGTGATGTTCCAGGGCGGGCACCACCCGGACTACGGCGTCGAGTACTACGAGACCGCGTTCGCCGCGATCAAGGGCTCGTTCCCCGAGCTGGTGATCCACTCGCTCGGTGCCTCCGAGGTCGAGCACATGGCCCGGCTCTCCAAGGTCTCGATCGAGGAGGCCATCACCCGGATCCACCAGGCGGGCCTGGACTCCTTCGCCGGGGCCGGTGCCGAGCTGCTGCCGGAGCGGCCGCGGAAGGCGATCGCCCCGCTCAAGGAGTCCGGCGAGCGCTGGCTGGAGATCATGGAGGCCGCGCACGGCCTGGGTGTCGAGTCCACCTCCACCATGCTGATGGGCACCGGCGAGACCAACGCCGAGCGGATCGAGCACCTGCGGATGATCCGCGAGGTGCAGGACCGCACCGGCGGCTTCCGGGCGTTCATCCCGTACACCTACCAGCCGCAGAACAACCACCTCAAGGGCCGCACCCAGGCGACCGTGTTCGAGTACCTGCGGATGATCTCGATCGCCCGGCTGTTCCTCGACAACATCGCGCACATCCAGGGCTCCTGGCTCACCACCGGCAAGGAGGCGGGCCAGCTCTCGCTGCACTACGGGGCGGACGACCTCGGCTCGGTGATGCTGGAGGAGAACGTGGTCTCGATGGCCGGTGCCAAGCACCGCTCCAACCTGACCGAGCTGATCCACCTGATCCGCGCGGCCGACCGCACCCCCGCCCAGCGCTCCACCACCTACCAGCACCTGCGGGTGCTGGACGACCCGGCCAACGACCCGGTCGACCCCCGGGTGGCCTCGCACATCGCCTCCACCGCGATCGAGGGCGGCACCGCGCACCCCGAGCTGAAGATCCTCTCCACCACCTGATGCTGACCCTGCACCGGGCCACCGTCCTGGTGGTGGACCCCACCGCCCCGTCGATTCCCGACGGGGCGGTGCTGGTGGACGGCGCGACGGTGGCGGCGGTCGGCCCGTACGCCGCGCTGTCGGATGCCGGGGCCCGGGTGCGGGAGTGGGACGGGCTGCTGACGCCGGGCCTGCTCAACCCGTACGGGCAGTGGCTGCTGGAGACGGCGTACCACCCGGACCCCCGGGAGGAGCTCGGTACCGAACCGCTTGAGCCGGCCGTCCCCGCGGAGCGCCGGGGCGGCAGCGCCCGGCTCGGGCTGCAGCGCCTGCTCGGCCACGGCGTGACCGCGCTGGCCGGCCCCTTCACACTGCCGGCCGTACGCACCGCGGTGACCCGCTCGGGCCTGACCGCCGTGCCCGGTACCGGCGCTCCGGGCGGGCTCGACCCGCTCGCCGGTGCCACGCTGGCCTCGGTCGTGCACCGACCGCTGACCGTCGGCGGCCGGGCCGACTTCGCGGTCTTCGCCGCCGCGTCGGTGGCGGAGCTCGAACGGTCCGGCGCCGGCTGCTGCCTGGCCACCGTGCTGGGCGGACGGCTGCTGTACCGCCGGCGCTGAGCGAGGGTGCCTGGCGGACCGTCAGGGGGAAGGTCAACCCCTTAACGCCCCTTTTATTCACACAAACTGATTGATCCTCGTCGTGACCTGAGGGGTCGCCAGCGGTTACGATCCCGGTCAGCCCTCCGTGCTGCGGACGGGTGCTCTTCCACCGGGTCCTCCCCAGCCCGGTCCGGCAAGCCGACAGGAACCATGCGATCCGCGACCGCTCTCCGCCCGCGCAACGCGCGCCTCGGCCGAGGCTGGTACCTCGCGGCCGTGCTCAGCGCGGTGCTCGCGCTCGGCATGTGCCTGCTCGGCTGGCGCCAGGCCGACCAGGCCGACCGGATCGGCGCCGACCCCGTCCGGGTCCAGGGCACCATCACCCAACTCCCGGCCGGCAGCGCCACCTACAGTTCCATCAGCTACCGAGCCGACGGGCGCCCGCTCACCGCCACCGACCTCTGGCTCCCCGAGCACGCCAAGACCGGTGACCCGATCTGTCTGGAGTACGCCGCCGCGGACCCCGCCGCGGTCCGGGTCTGCGGCAACCGCTACCCCCAGCCCGCCGGCGTCGGCCTGGCCCGCACCAGCGTCCCGATCGCCCTGCTCCTGTTCGCCCTCTGCGCCGCCCGGATCTGGCGCCACCACCGCGCCCGCGCCGCCACCCGCACCGACGTCCGGGTCCGCACCACGGTCGCCTTCGCCACCGAGTCCTTCGGCAACGACATGCCCGCCATCAGCCACGGCAAGCGCAGCCGCCGCCGCAAGCCCGGCCGCCGGGCACGCCGCTAGGCGCTCAGGTCCTACGGTCCAGGGGCTCGGGGAACTGCGACGCCGACCTCGTACAAGGTCACCCGTACGTAAGTGGTCAGGCACTTTCGCTTTTTGACCCATGAGCCACGAACCGTCGCCGTTCCCCGAGCCCCTGCGGGGCTCGTCTCCCCCGAGCGCTTGCCGACAGTCACCGTGGTGAACAATGGGCACGTGACCCGAGCCTCCCTGGACAAGCAGCCGCACGAAGTCGCCGCGATGTTCGACGACGTCGCCGCCAAGTACGACCGTACGAACGACGTGCTCTCCCTCGGTCAGGCCCGTGCCTGGCGCCGTGCGGTGGCCGAGGCGGTGGCCGCCCAGCCGGGGCAGACCGTGCTCGACCTGGGTGCCGGGACCGGCACGTCCTCGCTGCCGTTCGTGGAGGCCGGAGCCGACGTCGTCCCGTGCGACTTCTCGCTCGGCATGCTGACCGAGGGCAAGCTCCGGCACCCCGAACTCGCCCTGACCGCGGGCGACGCGACCAAGCTGCCGTTCGCGGACGACAGCTTCGACGCCGTCACCATCTCCTTCGCGCTGCGCAACGTGCAGGACACCGACGCCGCGCTGCGCGAGCTGTACCGGGTCACCAAGCCCGGTGGCCGGGTGGTCATCTGTGAGTTCTCCACCCCGACCTGGACGCCGTTCCGTACGGTCTACACCGAGTACCTGATGCGCGCGCTGCCGCCGGTCGCCACCGCGGTCAGCAGCAACCCGGACGCCTACGTCTACCTCGCCGAATCGATCCGCTCCTGGCCCGACCAGCCCGCGCTGGCCGCGCGGCTGCAGCAGGCCGCCTGGTCCAAGGTCGCCTGGCGCAACCTCACCGGCGGCATCGTCGCTCTGCACCGAGGCTTCAAGCCTGCACCGTAGCCAGGGGCTGCCTGCCAGATCCCGCCGGGGCCGGGCCGCCCGGTGCGCACGCTCGCCGCACGGCCGAAACGCCCAAGTAGCTCCGCTACGAGGGCGTCCCGGCCGCACGCCGATCGCACGCACCGAACGACCCGGCCTGATCCGGCGGGATCTGGCAGGCAGCCCCTAGACTCGTCCAAGCCAGCCGACCGCATCGCAGGAGTGTGCCCAGCCGTGTCCGAGACCGCAGTTGACCTGAGCAGCGAGACCGTGGAGAGCACCGCCGACGTCATCGTGGTCGGCGCCGGACCGGCCGGTGCCACCACCGCGTACTACCTCGCCCAGGCCGGTCTGGACGTCCTCCTGCTGGAGAAGACCGAGTTCCCGCGCGAGAAGGTCTGCGGCGACGGCCTGACCCCGCGCGCCACCAAGCAGTTGGTGGACATGGGCATCGACGTGTCGACCTCGAACGGCTGGCTGCACAACAAGGGTCTGCGGATCATCGGCGGCGGCGTCCGGCTGGAGCTGGACTGGCCCGAGCTGTCGGCCTTCCCGGACTACGGACTGGTCCGCAAGCGCGCCGACTTCGACGAACTGCTGGCCCGTCAGGCCCAGAAGGCCGGGGCCCGGCTGTACGAGCGGGCCAACGTCACCGGCCCGGTGCTGGACGACCGGACCGGCCGGATCGTGGGCGTCACCGCCAAGTTGGGCGAGGAGAAGCGTCCGGTCACCTTCCGGGCCCCGCTGGTGGTCGCCGCCGACGGCAACTCCACCCGGCTCTCGCTGGCGATGGGCCTGCACCGCCGGGAGGACCGCCCGATGGGCGTCGCGTACCGGACGTACTTCAACTCCCCGCGCCACGACGACGACTACCTCGAGTCCTGGCTGGAGCTGTGGGACACCCGGGGCGGCGACCGCAAGCTGCTGCCCGGCTACGGCTGGATCTTCGGGATGGGCGACGGCACCTCCAACGTCGGCCTCGGCATCCTCAACTCCTCGCCCGCGTTCGGGGAGTTGGACTGGCGCGAGGTGCTCAAGGCGTGGTGCGCCTCGATGCCCGCCGAGTGGGGCTACACCCCCGAGAACATGACCGACCCGATCCGGGGCGCCGCGCTGCCGATGGCGTTCAACCGGCAGCCGCACTACACCCGGGGCCTGCTGCTGGTCGGCGACGCGGCCGGCATGGTCAACCCGTTCAACGGCGAGGGCATCGCGTACGCGATGGAGTCAGGCCAGCTGGCGGCGGGCGTCATCGTCCAGGCCCACGCCCGGATCACCGACGCGGGCCGCGAGCGCGCCCTGGAGGCCTACCCGCGGATCCTCAAGGACGTCTACGGCGGCTACTACACGCTCGGCCGCGGCTTCGTGAAGCTGATCGGCAACCCCAAGGTGATGCAGCTCGCCACCCAGCGCGGCCTGACCCACCCGGTCCTGATGAAGTTCGTCCTCAAGATGCTGGCCAACCTCACCGACCCGCAGGGCGGCGACGCGATGGACCGGATCATCAATGGTCTCGCCAAGGTGGCTCCGAACGCCTGACCCCTTCGCGCAGGCCCGCTCCGGACTCGGTCCGGGGCGGGCCTGCGGCGTTCCCGGGTGAGCCGCGTCACAAGCCGGGGGCCCGGTGTCACACTCCGACCGTCGTTCCGCTCAAAGGATGTGACGCGAAGGAGAGACCGATGTCCGAATCCACACCGGCCGAGGAGGCCGCCACCGAGGTGTTCGTGGCCCACCGGGAGCTGCTGTTCTCGGTGGTCTACGGGATGCTCGGGCTGGTCGCCGACACCGAGGACGTACTGCAGGAGACCTGGCTGGCCTGGGCCGCCCGGGCCGGGGCGGCGGACGGGGCGGAGATCGAGAGCCCCCGGGCGTACCTGGTGCGGATCGCGGTGAACAAGGCGCTGGCCCGGCAGGACGCGGTCCGGCGGCGGCGGGAGACGTACGTCGGGCCGTGGCTGCCGGAGCCGCTGCTCACGCCCGAGGTGGTGGTCGGGGACGCCTCGGGGGAGGTCGAGCGCGGGGAGTCGGTGTCGATGGCCCTGCTGGTGGTGCTGGAGACGCTGACCCCGGTGGAGCGGGCGGTCTTCGTGCTGCACGAGGTGTTCGGCTACCGGCACACCGAGACCGCGGCGATCCTCGGCCGCAGCCCGTCCGCCGTCCGCCAGCTCGCGCACCGCGCCCGGGAGCACGTGCAGGCGCGCCGCCCGCGCTTCCAGACCGATCCGCTGGTCCGCCGTCGGGTGACCGAACGGTTCGCGGCGGCGGTGAGCGGCGGCGACCTCGCCGAGCTGCTGGAGGTGCTCGCCCCCGAGGTGGTGATGTGGGCGGACGGCGGCGGCAAGGCGACCGCGGCCGGACGGCAGCCGGTGCACGGCCGGGACCTGGTCGCGGAGCTGCTGCTCCGGGGCGGTTCGCGCAACGCCTCGCGGCTCCGGGTGGTCTTCGGCCGCGTCAACGGTGACCCCTCGGCGCTGCTGTACGCCGGGGACGGACCGTTCGCCGTGCTGGTCCTCGAACTCGCCCCCGACAGCGACCTGGTGACCGGGATCTACTTCGTCACCAACCCCGACAAGCTCGCCCACCTGGGCTGACGATTCCTCAGAAGGAGCCCACGATGAAGCTCACCATCCTGGCCGCGACCGGTGCCACCGGCCGCCACCTGCTCACCCAGGCCCTGGCGGCCGGCCACCAGGTCACCGCCGTGGTCCGCAACCCCGCCAAGCTGGCGGAACCGTCCGTCCGGACCGTCACCGCCGACCTCTCGCACCCCGACCCCGAGGCGCTCGCCGCCGCCGTCGAGGGGGCCGACGCGGTGCTCTCCGCCCTCGGCGCCACGTCCAGTTCGGAGCCCGGGGTGGCCTGGCGCGGCACCGAGGCGGTGGTCGCCGCGATGCACGCCACCGGGGTCCGACGGATCGTCACCCTCAGCGCGGCCCCGATCGGCGCCGTCGCCTCACCGGCCCGCCCCAACCCACCGAAGCACGACCCCGGCGACACCTTCCTGATGCGCCACCTCGGCGCCCCGCTGACCCGGTTCTTCCTCCGCGAGCACTACGCCGACCTGGCCCGGATGGAGGACGTCCTGCGCGCCGCCCCCCTCGACTGGACCTCCGTCCGCCCGCCCCGCCTCACCAACGGCCCCCTGACGGCCACCTACCGCACCGCCCTCGACCGCAACCTCCCCGGCGGCACCAGCGCCTCCCGCGCGGACGTGGCCCACTGCATGCTCGCCACCCTCACCCGCCCGGACACCATCCGCCACACCTTGGGCGTGGCACGGTAGTTCAGGGCTGCTGCTGGGAGCGGCGGTCGACGTGGGCCAGCCGTTCGGCGAAGACGGTGCGGGCGTCCGGGGTGAGGGTGCGGAGGGCTACCAGGGCGGCGAAGGCCACGTCGCAGAGTTCGTGCTGGACGTCGGTCCAGGTGTGGGTGGTGCCCTTGCGGGGGTTCTGGCCGGTGGCGCCGAGGACGGCCTGGGCGACCTCGCCCGCCTCTTCGGTGACCTTGAGGATGCGGAGCAACTTCTCGTCGCCCTCGGAGAGTTGGCTCTCGGAGTCGAGCCAGTCGACCAGGCGATCGAGGGTGTCCCAGGTGCTGGCGTCCATGGTGGTGCTCCCGTGCGGTGGTGGGCGGTCGGCGGCACCACCGTACGGGAGCGCCCGGTCAGCGCTTGCTGATCTTGACGTCCCGGAAGGTGGGCAGCAGGTTCGGGTAGCCGTCGCCGGGGTTGTTCTGCGAGTCCGAGCCGGCCGCGGCGATCTTCTGGAGCACGTCCAGACCTGCGGTGACCTGGCCGAACGGGGTGTAGGCGGGGGACAGCTTGGTGTCCTTCCAGACGAAGAAGAACTGGCTGCCGTTGGTGTTCGGCCCGGCGTTGGCCATCGCCACGGTGCCAGCCGGGTAGGTGGCGCCGGTGAGGTTCTCGTCCGGGAAGGAGTAGCCGGGGCCGCCGCTGCCGGTGCCGGTCGGGTCGCCGCACTGGAGGACGAAGATCCGCTCGGTGGTGAGCCGGTGGCAGTGGCTCTTGTCGAAGTAGTCGTGCTCCGCCAGGAAGCGGAACGAGAAGGTGGTGCACGGTGCCTGGGTGGTCAACGCCTTGAAGGTGATGGCCCCTTGGGTGGTCTTCAGGGTCGCGCTGTACGGCTGGGCGGCCTTCTTGGCGTCGAAGACCGGGATGCCCTTGAAGTTGTCGGCGGGCACCGCGGGTGTGTAGGCGCAGGTCACCGTCGCGACGGGGGCGGCGTCGGCGACACCGACCGAAGTGGTCAGCAGGAGCGGCACAGTGGTGGCGGCGGACAGTAACGCCCAGTGTTTGCGCAGCACTTGGGGTGCCTCCGGAGGATAGATTGACATGGACCAATCATCCATGCCCATCGGTCCGTTCGGTATGCACGATGTCAGGTCGACCCACCCTGGCGCTGCGTCAGAAGCGACTGTCCTCCCCTGTGACGGCCTTCTCCGCCTGTTGGTGGGCGCCCGCACGCCGATAGGCAGCTACTGCGGCGTCGCGCAGGGACCGGACCTCGGACGCCGGCAAGCCGGCCTGCTGTGCCGTGTCAGCCAGCTCGCCCAGGGCCTGCCCTTCCCGGTAGTGCTCGGTCAGGGCCTGAAAGATCTGGACCGCCTGCTGACCGGCCTCGGCGGCCCGGTCGAACTCACTCAGCGCGCGGAGGGCACTGCCAAGGTTGTTGAGGTTCATGGCTTCGCCCATGCGGTCACCAAGGGTCCGGCAAGCCGCCAGGTCCCGCTGCATGGCAGCCGTGGCCTCCTCGCAGCGTCCCATGCTCACCAAGGTCAGACCGTGATTACCCCAGACCCAGGCCAGCTCGTCAATGCTGCCGAGGGCAGTGACCACCGCGACGGCCTGAAGGTGCGCACTGTGCGCGGCCACCACGTTGCCCGCCTCGTGCAGGACGACCCCGAGGAGGGACAAACTGGACGCCATGCCCCGCTGGTTCCCGATTTCCCGATTGATGGCGAGGGCCTGCTGGTAGTCGGCTTGCGCCGCATCGCGGCGGTCCAGGCCCTTGAGGGCACGGCCGCAGTCAAGCAGAGCCTCGGCTTCGAACGCGCGATTTCCGAGCGCCCGAGCGGCGGCCAGCTCGATTCTGCTGGTGGTGTGGAGATCGTCGTAGCGCCGACGCAGGCTCAGGTGGGTGGTGAGGGCGTCGGCGAGCGAGCGGGCAATCGTCAGGAGTTGCAGACCGTCGGCCAACTGGACTCCGGCGATCAGATTGGTCTGCTCGGTGTCCAACCAGAGGATGGCGGCGTCGCGGTCGGGGAACAGGGCCGGTGGCCGGCGGGCGGACGCGAGCCGCAGATGAGCGTCGGCGGCCCTGGTCGTGTCGTTGTAGTACCTGAGCAGGCGGACCAGAGCCGGACGGTGGTTGCGGCCTGCTGCTCGCGCATGCTCGATGGAGTGGTCCCGGACCAGGTCGTGCATGGTCCAGCGCCCGCCGACCGGGCTCTGCCGGAGCAGGCTGGCGTTGGCGAGGGCGGTGAGCCGCTGGCGGGTGTGGCTGATCTTCTGACCGGAGAGCTGCGCGGCCGCTTCGGTGGAGATGTCCGGGCCGGGGGCGAGCGCCAGTTGCTCCAGCAGTTGGGTCTCCGGGATGGTCAGGCGGCGCCGGGAGCGGTCCAGCGAGACCCTGACAGCCAGTCGCCCGTCTTGGAGCTGGTCGAGCCGACTGCCCGTACTGGCCAGGTCGTCCAGCAGGTCCTCGGCGAGCCGGGCCATCGTCAGGTGCGGGTCCCGGACGAGTTGGGCGGTGGTGATCTGCAGGGCCAACGGCAGATATCCGCAGAGCTGAGTGAGCAGAGCCGTGCCGTCCGGGTCCGAGGACACTCGCTCGGGACGGCGGTTGGCCGTGCGGAGGGTGCGCTCGACCAAGGCGCCGGCGGCAGTCGGGGTCAGCACCTCCAGATCGACCAGCGTGGCGCCGAGCGCCACCAGGGTGTCGCGGGAGGTGGTCAGCAGCCGGTGACGCCCGGCGCCCGGGACCAGCGAGCGCAGCTGTTCAGGGTCCGATGCGTTGTCGGCGATGACCAGCACGGCTTCGCGGGCGGCGAGTTGGGACCGGTACAGCGAGGCCCGGGCCTCCTCGTCGGGCGGGATCTGCTCGAGTGGCACCCCGAGGGCGCGGAGCAGGGTGTCCAGGGCGTGGGTGGCCTCGACCGGGGTGTCGTCGTAGCCGTGCAGGTCGATGAAGAGCGCGCCGGTGAACCAGCCCTGCTCCAGTGCGGCGTGGCCGGCCGCCAAGGCCAGGGTGGTCTTGCCGATACCGCCCATGCCGGCCACCGAGGTGACCAGGACGGGTTCGGCTTCGGAGGCGGGGTCGAGGAGCGGCAGCAGAGCCGCCAACTCTGCTTCACGCCCAGTGAATTCGGGAGGCAGGGCGCGGAGCGGCGCCAGCGCGGAGGGTGCGGGGCGGCGCTGTTCGGGGAGGCCGAGGTTGGCGGTCTGGGCCATCACCACGGTGCCGTGGAAGTCGCCGTCGTTGATCTGGTTGGTGGTCCAGGGGAGGGCGAGCGGGGCAGGCGGTGAAGGGAGCAGGGCGGCCCAGGAGGCTTCGTCGAAGGGGAGTTCCGCCCAGTCGCTCCAGAGCTCGGCCAGGGCGAGCAGGCAGCCCCGGTCCTCGAACGACGGCGGCCGGGCGTCCTTGCGGTTGGCCGGCGCCCAGTCGTTGATCCGGCGGGCGGTGAACTCGGCCGCTCCCGGCCGGGTGGAGAGCCGGACGGCCTGCTCGGTGGCCAGGGCGGAGAACCGCAGCCCGGTGGCCTCCCGCTCGGCGCGGGCGTGCTCCCGCAGGTCACGCAGCCGGTCGTACAGGTCCAACGCCAACTCCCACCACTCCGAACCGTCGTCAGCAGATTACGGCCCGGCAGCTGACGACGCTTCGGAAACGTCGTGCCGAGGCGGTGACCACGGTCCGAGGGCCGGAATGGTGTTGATCAGTCAGGCCGGGTAGGCGACGATGGCCCGCCAGCAGCTCCGTCCGAAGGCGTACGGGTCCCAGCCTTCCGGAGGAGAGCTCCCATGCGCATGTCCGCTGCCCAGACCGTCCGTGACCTGCCGGTGCTCGGCGTTGCCGTGGTGTGGGGATCCAGCTTTCTGGCGGTCAAGAACGTGGCCACGGCGGACAGCGTGGTGGCGATGCTGGTGCTCCGGTTCGGCCTGGTGCTGCCGCTGTTGGCGCTGTTCACCTGGCGGGCGCTGGTGAAGCTGACGGTCCGGGAGTGGCTCGGCGGTGCGGTGCTCGGGCTGGTGCTCGGGGCGATCTTCCTGCTCGAGACGTACGGGGCGGTGCACACCTCGGCGACCAACGCCGGGCTGATCATCAGCCTCACCATGGTGTTCACCCCGCTCGCGGAGAGCGTGCTGAGCCGGACCGCGCTGCCCCGGGTGTTCGTCGCGGCGGCCGGGCTGTCGGTGGTCGGTGTTGCCTTGCTGACCGGCGGCGGTGGTTTCCGGGTGCCGGGCCTCGGCGATCTGCTGGTGCTGGGCGCGGCCGTGGTCCGTACCGTCAACGTGCTGACCATGTCCCGGCTGCGGATCATCAAGGGCACCGACTCCAGCGCCCTGACCTGGGTCCAACTCGCCACCGCCACCCTGGTGTTCGCCCTGGTCGCGCCGTTCGTCGGCCCGTCCCCGCTGGCGCTGGCCGCCTCCTACGGCGCCGCCGACTGGGCCCTGCTGCTGCACCTCTCGCTGCTCTGCACCCTGTTCGCCTTCCTCGTCCAGACCTGGGCCGTCCGGGCCACCTCGCCGTCCCGGGTCTCCCTGCTGCTCGGTACCGAACCGCTCTGGGCCGCCGTCTTCGGCATCACCCTGGCCGGCGACCACCTCGGCCCGCTCGCCCTCCTCGGCGCCCTCCTGGTGCTGGTCGGTACCGAGTGGGGCCGCCGCAGTGCGGCCCCGGCCCCGGCTCCCGAGCCGGTCCCGGTGGCGGCGGGTCAGCGCGAACCGGCCCTGGAACGCCGGTAGTAGTCGACGGTGACGGCAGCCAGCAGCGGGCCCCAGAGCAGCAGCGGGGCGTAGCAGAGGGTCATCACCAGGCCGGCCAGGCCGTGCGGGGCCTCCGGGTCGCCCATCGCCTCCGGGCTGTACCAGCCGCCGAGGCCGGCCGTGAAGGTGAGCGCGGTGACCGCGAGCGCGCCCAGGCCGGCCGGGACGACTGCGACGAGCGGGTGGATGGGGCGGCCGCCGATCAGCGGGAGCCAGCGGGGTGCCACCCGGCCCCAGGGGCGGACCAGGCCCAGCGAGAGGAAGGCGAGCGCCTCGGCGAGGGCGCTCAGGGCGATCACGTAGACGGTGCCCCAGCCCGGCATGTGGGCGGTCATCTGCCGCTCGGTCGCGCCGGAGAAGCCGACCGGGATGCCGACGCCAAGGGCGAGTCGCCAGAGGCCGGACGGGACGGTGGTGAGGGCGGCCAGCTTGGCGGCGCGGACGGCCCAGGGGGCGGGAAGGACGGCGGGGGGAAGCGCGGCAGGGGTGGCAACAGCGGTGGTCATCGGGGGGTTCCTCTCGTTCGGTGTGCCTCCAGCCTCGCGGCGGTCCTGGCACCGGCGGCAGATGCCGATCGGGAGGTTTGTGGGTGGTCCGACGGTCCGTCATGTGCCGTTCGGCACAGGCGCTGTCGGGTGTCAGTACCTAGGCTGGACGCATGATCGAGGAGTGGGGGAGCGCCGTACCGGTGCTCGCGGTCGCGGCCGCGCTGTGGACGAGGCGGCCACGGCCGACGGTGGTGGCCGGGGCGGTCTCGCTCGGGCTGACGGCCGTCGGAGCGGCCGGGGGCGGTTTCGGCGAGGGCGGTCCGGCCGGGCTGTTCGGGGTGGTCGAACTGGCCGGTCTGCTGGCCCTGGTGACGGTGACGGTGCGTACCGGCCGGGGCGGGGTGGCCATCGCGGGCCTGGCGGTGGCACTGCTCTGCTGGCCGTTCCGGTACGCGGCCCCGGTCGAGGGCTGGGAGCAGGTCGGACTGCTCGGTTTCGGCGCGGTCGGAGCCCTGGCGGCGGCGCTGATCGGCGGCTACCTCTGGTCGCTGGACGGGCTCCGCCATCGGGAGGTGGCGGCTGCCCGCCGGGCCGAGCAGCTCGAACTCGCGCACGACCTGCACGACTTCGTGGCCCATGACGTGAGCGGGATGGTCGCGCTGGCCCAGGCCGGGGGCTTCCTGGCCGGGCCGCACCCGGAGCTGGCGGCGGTGTTGGAGCGGATCGAGCAGTCCGGTCAGCAGGCGCTCGCCTCACTGGACCGGACGGTCGCCCTGCTGCGTACTCCGGACCAGGACACCGGGGCCCGCCGGAGCCCGCAGCCCGGTATCGCCGAACTCCCGGCGCTGGCCGAGCGGTTCACCGCCTCGGGAGCCGCCACGGTCCGGCTCGACCTGCCGGAGCAGCCGCTCGGCCGGGAGGCCGGGGCCACCGTGCACCGGATCGTGGTCGAGGCGCTGACCAACGTCCGGCGGCATGCTCCGCAGGCCCGGACCGTACTGGTGACGCTCCGTCACAGTCAGGGCAAGAGCCTGGAGTTGACGGTCGCCGATGACGGCGGCGCGGCCGAGCACCAGCCACGTCGGCGGGGCGGCCACGGGTTGAGCGCACTGACCGCCCGGGTCGAGGCGCTGGACGGCACGCTGCACGCGGGCCGCACCGAGCAGGGCTGGCAGGTCACCGTGACGCTGCCGTCGGACCGAACCGAGGGGCAGTCATGAGCACCAGGATCCTGCTGGCCGACGACCACGACGACATCCGCAGCGCGTACCGGATCATCCTGGACGCCCAGCCCGACCTGACCGTGGTGGCGGAGGCGGCCGACGGGGCGTCGGCGCTCGAACAGGCCCGGCTGGTCCGGCCCGACGTGGTGCTGGCGGACATCCGGATGCCGAAGCTGGACGGTCTGGAGCTGACCAGGCAGCTGGCCGGGCCGGAGGTGGCCGACCCGCTGAAGGTGGTCGTGGTGACCACCTTCGACCTGGACGAGTACGTGCACGCCGCGCTCCGGAACGGGGCGGCCGGCTTCCTGCTCAAGCGGTCCAGCCCGGCGCTGCTGGTGGAGGCGGTCCGGGCGGCGATGGCGGGGGACACCCTGATCAGCCCGCAGGTGACGGTGCGCCTGCTGCGTGCGCTGGCCGGCCAGGAAGCGATCGGCCAGGAAGCGACCGGGCCGGCGCCCGAGCCGGTCGACCCGCTCACCGCGCGGGAGCGCGAGCTCGCCGGGCTGGTGGCGGACGGGGCGACCAACGCCGAGATCGCCGAGCGGCTCTTCATCTCGGCGGGGACGGTCAAGAACCACCTGGCCAACATCCAGCGCAAGCTCGGCGTCCGGAACCGGGTCGGCATCGCGGCCCGGGTCTGGGGCGAACGGCGGTAGCCGGGCCGGGCGTTCGTGCGCTTGTGAACGAAAGGTCAAGCGAGTGTTCGGAGGTCGCCACCCGGTCGGGTGAGATCCACTATCACGTCAACCCGGCTCCTTGAAATTTGCTCGGCACGCAGTCCAATTGATATAGGCAGAGCCCCCTGACCAGTCACTTCACCGATAATTGCGACGGTTTGTGAGCACTTGCCTGCACTGTGTTGATTGAAGACGACTCCGGTGCCTTGGTTGCGCTTTGCGAGGTGGCGTAGATCACAAAGATCATCCAGAACTGCGTGTCGCAGATCACAAGCCGACGGGCATAGGATGCGCTCGTTCCAGCCCTTGTGAACTGCCTCACATGAGGTGATCTCACGGGTTGGATCACGGGTCAACCACAGCGTGACCCGTCAGTTCCGATCTGCAGTCAAGGACGACTGGACGGAGGGAGCGGGGGCTCATGAATGCCTACGCGCCGATCCTCGTACTCGGTGCCATCGCGGCGGCGTTCGCGGTCGGCTCCGTCGTGATGGCCTCACTGACCGGCCCGAAGCGTTACAACCGGGCCAAGTTGGAGGCGTACGAGTGCGGTATCGAACCGACCCCGCAGCCCGTGGGCGGCGGCCGGTTCCCGATCAAGTACTACCTCACGGCGATGCTCTTCATCGTCTTCGACATCGAGATCGTCTTCCTCTACCCCTGGGCGGTCAGCTTCGACTCCCTGGGGATCTTCGGGTTGGTCGAGATGCTCCTGTTCATCGCCACCGTCTTCGTCGCGTACGCCTACGTCTGGCGCCGCGGCGGTCTGGAGTGGGACTGAGCAGCCCCTTGTGAACGCATGAACACAAGGGCGAACCACCGGACTTGGAGAAGGCAGAGAGGGATCTGATGGGAATCGAGGAGAAGCTGCCGAGCGGCTTTCTGCTCACCAGCGTCGAGACGGCGGCGGGGTGGGTGCGCAAGGCGTCGCTGTTCCCCGCCACCTTCGGGCTGGCCTGCTGCGCGATCGAGATGATGACCACCGGGGCGGGCCGCTACGACCTGGCCCGGTTCGGCATGGAGGTCTTCCGGGGTTCGCCCCGGCAGGCCGACCTGATGATCGTGGCCGGCCGGGTGAGCCAGAAGATGGCGCCGGTGCTGCGCCAGGTGTACGACCAGATGGCCAACCCGAAGTGGGTCATCTCGATGGGCGTCTGCGCCTCCTCGGGCGGGATGTTCAACAACTACGCGATCGTGCAGGGCGTGGACCACATCGTCCCGGTCGACATCTACCTGCCCGGCTGTCCGCCGCGGCCGGAGATGCTGATGGACGCGATCCTCAAGCTGCACGAGAAGATCCAGCACGAGCCGCTGGGCGTGAACCGGCGCCGGGCCGAGGAGCTGGCCGAGGAACTGGCCCTGGAGGCCACCCCGACCAGCGAGATGCGGGGGCTGCTGCGATGACCGAGCAGACACCCGTACCCGCGACCCGGAAAGAAATCCCCATCGAGGTGGTCGGCAAGCGCCAGGGCATGTTCGGCGCCCAGGGCAGCGGCGACACCTCCGGCTTCGGCGGCCTGGCCGCCCCGATCGCGCTGCCGCCCGCCAGCAGCCGCCCGTACGGCCACGGCTTCGACGAGGTCGCGGACGAGTTCGAGGGCGCGCTGGAGGAGCAGGGGCTCGACCCGGCCGAGGTGATCGAGAAGACCGTGGTGGACCGGGGTGAACTCACCTTCCACATCGCCCGCGAGCACCTGCTCAGGGCGGCCCGGATCCTGCGCGACGACCCGGCCCTGCGCTACGAACTCTGCCTCGGGGTCAACGGGGTGCACTACCCGGGCGACGCCGGGCGCGAGCTGCACGCGGTCTACCCGCTGCGCTCGATCACCCACACCCGGCTGCTCCGGGTGGAGGTCACCGCGCCGGACGCCGACCCGCGGATCCCGTCGCTGGTCAGCGTCTACCCGACCAACGACTGGCACGAGCGCGAGACCTACGACTTCTTCGGCCTGGTCTTCGAGGGCCACCCGGCGCTCACCCGGATCATGATGCCGGACGACTGGACCGGCCACCCGCAGCGCAAGGACTACCCGCTCGGCGGCATCCCCGTCGAGTACAAGGGCGCCCAGATCCCGGCGCCCGACCAGCGGAGGTCGTACAGCTGATGACCACTCATTACGAAGAAGCCCGGGAGACCACCGAGGGCCGGGTCTTCACCGTCACCGGCGGTGACTGGGGCGAGGTGGTGGAGGCCGTCGGCCGGGCCGACGACGAGCGGATCATCGTCAACATGGGTCCGCAACACCCGTCCACCCACGGTGTGTTGCGCCTGATCCTGGAGATCGACGGCGAGACCGTGACCGAGGCCAGGTGCGGGATCGGCTACCTGCACACCGGCATCGAGAAGAACATGGAGTACCGCAACTGGGTCCAGGGCACCACGTTCGTCACGCGGATGGACTACCTGACCCCGATGTTCAACGAGACCGCGTACTGCCTCGCGGTCGAGAAGCTGCTCGGGATCACCGACCAGATCCCGGACCGGGCCAGCGTGATCCGGGTGCTGATGATGGAGCTCAACCGGATCTCCTCGCACCTGGTCTGCCTGGCCACCGGCGGGATGGAGATCGGCTCCACGACGCTGATGATCTACGGCTTCCGGGACCGCGAACTCATCCTGGACGTCTTCGAGTTGGTCACCGGCCTGCGGATGAACCACGCCTACGTCCGCCCCGGCGGGCTGGCCCAGGACCTGCCGCCCGGCGCGGTGGACCAGATCCGCGAGGCGGTCAAGCTGCTCCGCTCCCGGATGCACGAGTACGACAAGCTGGCCACCGGGAACCCGATCTTCAAGGCCCGGCTGGTCGACGTCGGCTTCCTGGACCTGGCCGGCTGCCTGGCGCTCGGCGCCACCGGACCGATCCTGCGGGCCACCGGCCTGCCGCACGACCTGCGCAAGACCGACCCCTACTGCGGCTACGAGAACTACGTGTTCGACGTGGCGACCGCCGACAGCGCGGACTCCTACGGACGGTTCCTGATCCGCCTGGAGGAGATGCACCAGTCGCTGCGGATCGTCGAGCAGTGCCTGGACCGGCTGAAGCCCGGGCCGGTCATGGTGGCGGACAAGAAGATCGCCTGGCCCGCCCAACTGTCCGTCGGCCCCGACGGCATGGGCAACTCGCTGGACCACATCCGGAAGATCATGGGCACCTCGATGGAGGCCCTGATCCACCACTTCAAGCTGGTCACCGAGGGCTTCCGGGTCCCGGCCGGCCAGGCGTACACGGCGGTCGAGTCGCCCAAGGGCGAGCTCGGGGTGCACGTGGTGAGCGACGGCGGTACCCGGCCCTACCGGGTGCACTTCCGCGACCCCTCGTTCACCAACCTGCAGTCGATGGCGGCGATGTGCGAGGGCGGCCAGGTCGCCGACGTGATCGTCGCGGTGGCCGGGATCGACCCGGTGATGGGAGGCGTGGACCGGTGAGTGACGTCCAACTGGGGATGCCGGCACTTCCGGCGAAGCCGTACCCGGTCGAGGTGCACGCCCGACTGGCGGCGGACGCCAAGGAGTTGATCGGCCGCTACCCCGTGGCCCGGTCCGCCCTGCTGCCGCTGCTGCACCTGGTGCAGGCCGAGGAGGGCTGCGTCACGCCGACCGGTATCCGGTTCTGCGCGGAGCAGCTGGAGCTGACCACGGCCGAGGTGACCGCGGTGGCGACCTTCTACACCATGTACCGCAGGAAGCCCGCCGGGAAGTACCACGTGGGCGTCTGCACCAACACGCTCTGCGCGGTGCTCGGCGGCGACCAGATCCTCGACGAGCTCAAGCAGCACCTGGGCATCGAGAACAACGAGACCACCGCCGACGGCGAGATCTCGATCGAGCACATCGAGTGCAACGCGGCCTGCGACTACGCCCCCGTGGTGATGGTCAACTGGGAGTTCTTCGACAACCAGACCCCGGACAGCGCCCGGCAGTTGGTCGACGACCTGCGGGCCGGACACGACCCCAGGCCGACCCGGGGCGCCCGGCTCTGCTCCTTCAAGGAGACCTCCCGGATCCTGGCCGGCTTCCCGGACGAGCGCCCCGGCGCGGTGGACGCCTCCGGCGCGGGCGGCGCGCCCTCGCTGGCCGGCCTCCGGCTGGCCAAGGGCGAGGCACTGCCCGGCACCCCGGGCGCCAAGGTCGTGGCCCCCCGGCACGAAGGGACGGAAGCGTGATGACCTCCGTAGAGCCGGCCGAGAAGCTGCTCTCGCCCGTGCTGTCCGCCTCCTGGGACGACAGCCGCCCCTGGACGCTGGACACCTACCTCCGCCACGACGGCTACCGGGGCCTGCGCAACGCGCTGGCGATGGCGCCGGACGACCTGATCGCGCTGGTCAAGGACTCCGGTCTGCGCGGCCGCGGCGGGGCCGGCTTCCCGACCGGGATGAAGTGGCAGTTCATCCCGCAGAACGACGGCAAGCCGCACTACCTGGTGGTGAACGCGGACGAGTCGGAGCCGGGCACCTGCAAGGACATCCCGCTGCTGTTCGCCAACCCGCACTCGCTGATCGAGGGCATGATCATCGCCTCGTACGCGATCCGCTGCGACCACGCCTTCATCTACCTGCGCGGTGAAGTCGTCCCCGTCCTGCGGCGGTTGCACGCGGCGGTGGCCGAGGCGTACGAGGCCGGGTACCTCGGCAAGAACATCCTCGGCTCGGGCATCGACCTGGACATCACCGTGCACGCGGGCGCCGGGGCGTACATCTGCGGCGAGGAGACCGCGCTGCTGGACTCGCTGGAGGGCCGCCGCGGCCAGCCGCGACTGCGGCCGCCGTTCCCCGCCATCGCCGGTCTGTACGCCTGCCCGACGGTGGTCAACAACGTCGAGTCGATCGCCTCGGTGCCGCCGATCCTGGCCCGGGGCAACGAGTGGTTCAAGTCGCTGGGCACCGAGAAGTCGCCCGGCTTCACGCTCTACTCGCTCTCCGGCCACGTCACCAACCCCGGCCAGTACGAGGCGCCGCTCGGCATCACGCTCCGTCAGCTGCTGGACGTCAGCGGGGGAGTGCGGGCCGGACACCGGCTCAAGTTCTGGACCCCGGGCGGCAGTTCCACCCCGATGTTCACCGACGAGCACCTCGACGTCCCGCTGGACTACGAGGGCGTCGGTGCGGCCGGCTCGATGCTGGGCACCAAGGCGCTGCAGATCTTCGACGAGACCACCTGCGTGGTCCGCGCGGTCACCCGGTGGACCGAGTTCTACGCCCACGAGTCCTGCGGCAAGTGCACCCCGTGCCGCGAAGGCACGTACTGGCTGGTGCAGTTGCTCAAGCGGGTCGAGGCCGGGCAGGGCGTCCCGGGCGATCTGGAGAAGCTGCTCGACATCGCCGACAACATCAACGGCAAGTCGTTCTGCGCGCTCGGCGACGGTGCCGCCAGCCCGATCGTCTCCTCGCTCCAGCACTTCCGGGCCGAGTACGAGCAGCACCTGAGCGAGCGGCGCTGCCCGTTCGACCCGGCGGCCTCCACCGTCTGGGCCGACCGCAGCGCCCACGAGTCCACCACCGAGAGGGAGGTGCACGCATGACCGTGACCGAGCCGCAGACCAGCACCGACCTGGTCACGCTCACCATCGACGGGGTCGAGGTCAGTGTGCCCAAGGGCACCCTGGTGATCCGCGCCGCCGAGCAGATCGGCACCCAGATCCCCCGGTTCTGCGACCACCCGTTGCTCGCCCCGGCCGGGGCCTGCCGGCAGTGCATCGTGGAGGTCGAGGGCCAGCGCAAGCCGGTCGCCTCCTGCACCATCCCGGTCACCGAGGGCATGGTGGTCCGGACCCAGCTCAGCTCGCCGGTGGCCGAGAAGGCCCAGCGCGGCGTGATGGAGCTGCTGCTGATCAACCACCCGCTGGACTGCCCGGTCTGCGACAAGGGCGGCGAGTGCCCGCTGCAGAACCAGGCGATGTCCACCGGCGAGACCGACTCCCGCTTCGAGGGCATGAAGCGGACCTACGCCAAGCCCGTCCCGGTGAGCAGTCAGGTACTGCTGGACCGGGAGCGCTGCGTGCTCTGCGCCCGCTGCACCCGCTTCTCCCAGGAGATCGCCGGCGACCCGTTCATCGAACTGCTGGAGCGCGGCGCGCTGCAGCAGGTCGGCACCGGCGCCGGGGACGACTTCGAGTCGTACTTCTCCGGCAACACCATCCAGATCTGCCCGGTCGGCGCGCTCACCTCGGCCGCCTACCGGTTCCGCTCCCGCCCGTTCGACCTGGTCTCCTCGCCGAGCGTGTGCGAGCACTGCTCGGCCGGCTGCGCCCAGCGCACCGACCACCGCCGGGGCAAGGTGCTCCGCCGGCTGGCGGGCGAGGACCCGGCGGTGAACGAGGAGTGGAACTGCGACAAGGGCCGGTTCGCCTTCCGCTACGGCCAGCAGCGCGACCGGCTGTCAACTCCCCTGGTCCGCAAGGACGGTGAGCTGGTCGCCGCCTCCTGGCCGGAGGCGCTGGCGGCCGCCGCCCAGGGCCTGGCCGGGGCCAGGGCCGCGGTGCTGGCCGGTGGCCGGGTCACGGTCGAGGACGCGTACGGCTACGGCAAGTTCGCCCGGGTCGCGCTCGGCACCAACGACGTGGACTTCCGGGCCCGCCCGCTGAGCGGCGAGGAGGCCGACTTCCTGGCCTCCGCCGTGGCCGGCCGCGGGGTCGACCTGGACGGCACCGGCCTCTCCTACCAGGCACTCGAGGCCGCGCCCGCCGCGTTGCTGGTCGGCTTCGAGCCCGAGGAGGAGTCGCCGATCGTCTTCCTGCGGCTGCGCAAGGCCAACCGGGCCTCCGGGCTCCAGGTCTTCGCGGTGGCGAGTCACCGCAGCCGGGGTCTGACCAAGCTGCGCGGGGCGCTGCTGCCCGCCGCACCCGGCACCGAGGCCGAGTGGCTGACCGCGCTGGCCGACGACACCGCGCTCGGTGACGACGCCGGGCGGGCCGGTCAACTGCTGCGCCAGGCGGGCGCGGTGATCCTGGTCGGCGAGCGGCTGGCCACCGTGCCCGGCGGGCTGACCGCCGCGCTGCGGCTGGCCGCCGCGACCGGGGCCGAGCTGGCCTGGGTGCCGCGCCGGGCCGGTGAGCGCGGCGCCGTCGAGGCGGGTGCGCTGCCCGGCCTGCTGCCCGGCGGCCGTCCGGTCTCCGCCGCCGAGGCGCGCGGCGAGGCCGCCGCGATCTGGGGCGAAGCCGAACTCCCGTCCAGGAGCGGCCGGGACACCGACCAGATCCTGGCCGCCGCCGCCCACGGCGACCTGGACGCGCTGGTGATCGGCGGCCTGGGCCTGGACGACCTGGCCGACCCGGCGCTGGCCGACGAGGCGCTGGCCCGGGTCCGGTTCGTGGTCTCGCTGGAGATCCGTCCGTCCGCGGTGACCGAACGCGCCGACGTGGTGCTGCCGGTGGCCGCCGTGGCGGAGAAGACCGGCACCTTCCTGGACTGGGAGGGCCGGGTCCGGATGTTCGAGACCGCGATCAAGCCCGACCAACTGATGGGCCGTCACCTGCACTCGGACGTCCGGGTGCTGAGCATGCTCAGCGACGCGCTGGACCGGCCGATCGGCCTGCCCGACGTCCGGGCCGCCCGGCTGGAGCTGGACCGTTTCGCCCCCTGGACGGGCGACCGTCCGGCGGCGCCGAGCACGGTCACCGTCCCGCTGCCCCGCCCGGCCGCCGGTCAGGCGGTGCTCGGCGGTCACCGGCTGCTGCTCGACCAGGGCACGCTGCAGATCGGCGACGAGCACCTGGCCGACACCCGGCACCCGGCGGTGGCCCGGATCTCGCCCGCCACCGCCGCCGAGATCGGCGCGACCACCGCGCTCCGGGTCACCGGCCCGGCCGGTTCGCTCACCCTGCCGCTGGAGCTGAACCCCGAGCAGCCCGACCGCACGGTCTGGCTGCCGCTCAACTCCACGCCGGGCGGCGTCTACCGCACCCTCGGCACCACCACCGGCCACCTGGTGACCATCGCCCCGGCGGAGGAGTCATGACACTCGCTGCTTCCGAGACCCTGAGCTTCTTCGGGCACGACCCGTGGTGGCTGGTGCTGATCAAGGCGGTCTTCGTCTTCGCCTTCCTGGTCGGCACGGTGCTGATCGCGATCGTCTGGGAGCGCAAGGTCGTCGCCTGGATGCAGCTGCGGATCGGCCCGAACCGGCACGGCCCCTGGGGCATGCTGCAGTCGCTGGCCGACGGCATCAAGCTGGCGCTGAAGGAAGACCTGGTGGTCACCAACGCCGACAAGGTGGTCTACGTACTGGCCCCGATCGTCGCGGCGATCCCGGCCTTCATGGCCTTCGCGGTGATCCCGCTCGGCCCGGCCGGCAACGAGATCTCGATCTTCGGCACCCGGACCCCGATGCAGCTCACCGACCTGCCGATCGCCCTGCTCTACATCCTGGCGGTGGCCTCGGTCGGCATCTACGGGATCGTGCTGGCCGGCTGGTCCTCCGGCTCGACCTACCCGCTGCTCGGCGGGCTGCGCTCCTCGGCGCAGATGATCAGCTACGAGATCGCGATGGGCCTGTCCTTCGCGGCGGTCTTCATCTACTCGGGCTCGATGTCCACCTCGGAGATCGTCGCCGCTCAGCAGCCGACCTGGTTCGCGGTGCTGCTGCCGGTCTCGTTCATCATCTACGTCATCGCGATGGTGGGTGAGACCAACCGGGCACCGTTCGACCTCCCGGAGGCCGAGGGCGAGCTGGTCGGCGGCTTCAACACCGAGTACTCCTCGCTGAAGTTCGCGATGTTCATGCTGGCCGAGTACGTCAACATGGTCACCGTCTCGGCGGTGGCGGCCACCCTGTTCCTGGGCGGCTGGCGGGCTCCGTACCCGATCTCCACCTTCTGGGAGGGCGCCAACCACGGTTGGTGGCCGCTGCTCTGGATCACCATCAAGATCCAGCTGCTGCTGTTCTTCTTCATCTGGCTGCGCGGCACGCTGCCCCGGCTCAGGTACGACCAGTTCATGAAGCTGGGCTGGAAGGTGCTGCTGCCGGTCTCGCTGGTCTGGCTGGTGATGGTGGCCACCGTCCGCGCGCTGCGCAACGAGGGCTACCAGTTCGGCCAGGTGGTGCTGTACGTCGGCGCGCCGATCGTGGTGATCCTGCTGGCCTTCCTGATCCGGGACCTGGTCAAGCCGAAGGAGAGTACCGAAGCCGTCGAGCCGGCCGAGTTCGATCCGATGGCGGACGGTTACCCGGTGCCGCCGCTGCCCGGCCAGACCCTGTCGCCGGTACCGCGTCGGCCCAGCCGGGCCCCGAAACTCCAGGACGCCCTCAACGGCGCCAACCACTCCTCGCCGGAAGGGAGCTGACCATGTCCGACGAGTCCGACAAGGGGTCGATCCTCGGCCCGGCCGCAGGCTTCGGCGTGACCTTCAAGGCCATGTTCAAGAAGCGGCTGACCGAGCAGTACCCGGAGCAGAAGAAGCCCACCGCTCCGCGCTTCCACGGCCGTCACCAGCTGAACCGGCACCCGGACGGCCTGGAGAAGTGCGTCGGCTGCGAGCTCTGCGCCTGGGCCTGTCCGGCCGACGCGATCTACGTCGAGGGCGCCGACAACACCGACGAGGAGCGCTACTCGCCGGGCGAGCGGTACGGCGCGGTGTACCAGATCAACTACGCCCGCTGCATCCTCTGCGGCCTGTGCATCGAGGCCTGCCCGACCCGGGCGCTCACCATGACCAACGAGTACGAGCTGGCCGACTCCTCCCGGGCCGACCTGATCTTCACCAAGGAGCAGCTGCTGGTGGGGCTCACCGAGGGCATGGTGGACAGCCCGCACGCCTACTACCCGGGCGCCGACGAGAGCGCCTACTACCTGGGGGAGATCACCCAGGCGGCACCCGGCACCGTCCAGCAGGAGAAGCACGACCGGGAGCGGGAGGTGCAGGGATGACGTCCACCGGAGAGGCGGTCCAGTTCTGGGTCATCGCCGTACTCGCGGTCGGCGGCGCGCTCGGCATGCTGCTGAGCAAGAAGGCGGTGCACAGCGCACTCTGCCTGGCCGCCACCATGATGGCGCTGGCGGTCTGTTACTTCGCCCAGGGCGCGGTCTTCCTGGGTGTGGTGCAGATCGTGGTCTACACCGGCGCGATCATGATGCTCTTCCTGTTCGTGGTGATGCTGGTCGGTGTGACGAGCGCCGACTCGCTCAAGGAGCAGCTGAAGGGCCAGCGGATCGCCGCCGTGCTCTGCGGCCTCGGCTTCGGCGTGCTGCTGATCGCCGGCATCGCCAACGCCAAGCTCTCCACTTTCGCCGGCCTGACCGAGGCGAACGCCGAGGGCAACGTGCAGGGCCTGGCCCGGCTGCTGTTCACCGACTACGTCTGGGCCTTCGAGCTGACCGGCGCGCTGCTGATCACCGCGGCGATCGGCGCGATGGTGCTGACCCACCGTGAGCACGTCCGGGCCCCGCTGACCCAGCGTCAGCTGGCCGCCCAGCGGGTCAAGGACAACATCCAGCTGCCGCCGCTGCCCGCCCCCGGCGTGTACGCCCGGCACAACGCGGTGGACATTCCGGCCCTGCTGCCGGACGGCACCGTCAGCGAGGACTCGGTGATGAACACGCTGCGCGAGCGCGGCCAGATCCGCGACGTCAGCCGCGACATGCTGGACCGGATGGCTGAGCTGGAGGCGAGCACCGCCGACTGGCTGGGCCGCGCGCCGTCGGCCCGGCCGCCGGTGGCGGGCCCGCGCAAGGCGCTGGAGACCACGCCGAAGACCAAGCCCGAGCCGGAGGAGCAGGCGTGAACCCCGTCAACTACCTCTACCTCGCGGCCCTGTTGTTCACCATCGGTGCCTCCGGCGTGCTGATCCGGCGGAACGCGATCGTGCTCTTCATGTGCGTCGAGCTGATGCTCAACGCCTCGAACCTGGCGCTGGTCACCTTCTCCCGGATGCACGGCAACCTGGACGGCCAGATCATCGCCTTCTTCACCATGGTGGTCGCCGCGGCCGAGGTCGTGGTCGGCCTCGCCATCATCGTGTCCATCTTCCGGTCCAGGCACTCGGCTTCGGTCGATGACAGCAACCTGATGAAGCTGTAGGCGGAGGGCCCACGGTGAACTCACTCATTCCGCTGCTCGTGGCGGCCCCGTTGCTCGGTGCTGCCCTGCTGCTGCTCGGCGGTCGCCTGTTCGACCGCCACGGGCACTGGCTCGGCACCGCGCTGGCCGCCACCTCGTTCGGGCTCGGCCTGGCACTGTTCTCGGACATGCTGGGCCGGGAGGCCGAACACCGCTCGGTCTCCCAGCGCCTCTTCACCTGGATCGAGGTCGGTGGCTTCAAGGCCGACATCGCCTTCCAGCTGGACCAACTGTCCGTCACCTTCGTGCTGTTGATCACCGGTGTCGGCACGCTGATCCACATCTACTCGATGGGCTACATGGCGCACGACCCGCGCCGCCGTCGCTTCTTCGCCTATCTGAACCTCTTCCTGGCCGCCATGCTGCTGCTCGTGCTGGCGGACAACTACCTGCTGCTGTACGCGGGTTGGGAGGGCGTCGGGCTGGCCTCGTACCTGCTGATCGGGTTCTGGCAGCACAAGCCGAGCGCCGCGGTGGCCGCCAAGAAGGCCTTCCTGGTCAACCGGGTCGGCGACCTCGGGCTGTCGATCGGCATCATGCTGATGTTCACCGAGTTCGGTGACGTCACCTTCGCCGGGGTCTTCGGCACCGCCGACCAGGCGAGCGAGGGCAAGCTCACCGCGATCGCGCTGATGCTGCTGCTGGCCGCCTGCGGCAAGTCCGCCCAGGTGCCGCTGCAGTCCTGGCTCGGGGACGCGATGGAGGGCCCGACCCCGGTCTCGGCCCTGATCCACGCGGCCACCATGGTGACCGCCGGGGTCTACCTGATCACCCGGTCCAGCGTGATCTTCAACCTGGCCCCCGACGCCCAGACCGTGGTCGTGGTGGTCGGCGCGGTGACGCTGCTGTTCGGTGCGATCGTCGGTTGTGCCAAGGACGACATCAAGAAGGCGCTGGCCGGCTCGACCATGTCGCAGATCGGCTACATGGTGCTGGCCGCGGGCCTCGGCCCGATCGGCTACGCCTTCGCCATCATGCACCTGGTGACGCACGGCTTCTTCAAGGCCGGGCTGTTCCTCGGCGCCGGGTCGGTCATGCACGGCATGAACGACGAGGTGAACATGCGGCACTACGGCGGCCTGCGGAAGTTCATGCCGGTCACCTTCGTCACCTTCGGCCTCGGCTACCTGGCGATCATCGGCTTCCCGGGTCTGTCCGGCTTCTTCTCCAAGGACCAGATCATCGAGGCGGCGTTCGCCAAGGGCGGCACCGAGGGCTGGATCCTCGGCGTCTGCACCCTGGTCGGCGCGGCCGTCACCGCGTTCTACATGACCCGGGTGATGATCCTGACCTTCTTCGGCGAGAAGCGCTGGCAGCCGGACGCGGAGGGCCACGAGCCGCACCCGCACGAGTCCCCGGCGAGCATGACGCTGCCGATGGTCGTGCTGGCCTTCGGCTCGGTCTTCGCCGGTGGGCTGTTCGCCTTCAACGAGTCCTTCGTCGGCTGGCTGGAGCCGGTCACCGGACTGGCGCACGGCCACTCGCCGTTGAACGCCGCCACGGTCACCGTGCTCACCTCGGTCTGCGTGGCCGGCGGCGTGCTGCTGTCCTGGCTGATGTACGGCCGCTCGCAGGTCCCGGTGGTCGCACCGGTCGGCTCGCTGCTCACCCGGGCGGCCCGCCGCGACCTGCTCCAGGACGACTTCAACCACGCCGTGCTGGTCCGCCCCGGCTCCGCGCTGACCGCCTCGCTGGTCTACCTGGACAGCAAGGCGGTGGACGGCTTCGTGAACGGCCTGGCCGCCGCGATCGGCGGCATCTCGGGCCGCCTGCGCCGGATCCAGACCGGCTACGTCCGGACGTACGCGCTCTCGATGTTCGGCGGCACCCTGGTGCTGGTCGCCACCACTCTGCTGATGAGGTCCGTCTGATGTCCCGTCACGTCACAAGGGAGGTACGGCGATGAGCTACCTGCTGACCGCCACCTGTGCCGTCCCGGCCGCCGGGGCGGTGCTCACCGCGGCGCTGCCGGGCGGCACCACCGAGGCCCGCCGCCGGACGGCGAAGCTCACCGCGATGGCCGTCTCGACGGCCACCCTGGTGCTGGCCGTGCTGGTCGCCGTCCGGTACGAACCAGGCGGCGCCCGCTACCAGTTGACCGAGTCGTACAGCTGGATCAGGTCCTTCGGGATCAGCTTCTCGCTCGGCGTGGACGGGATCGGCGCGGTCCTCGTGCTGCTCACCGCGGTGCTGGTGCCGATCGTGCTGCTGGCCTCCTGGCACGACGCCGAGCCGATCCAGAACCCGGACGGCACCTTCGAGAACCTCCGTCGCACCCAGGGCTTCTTCGCCCTGGTGCTGGCGGTCGAGGCGATGGTGGTGGTGTCCTTCCTGGCCACCGACGTCTTCGTGTTCTACGTCTTCTTCGAAGCCATGCTGATCCCGATGTACTTCCTGATCGGCGGCTTCGGCGACCGGGCCGGCGGTCCGGACGCGAGCGCCCAACGCTCGTACGCCGCCGTCAAGTTCCTGCTCTACAACCTGCTCGGCGGGCTGGTCATGCTGGCCGCCGTGATCGGGCTGTACGTGATCGCCTCCGGGCAGGGCCTGGCCACCTTCGACCTGCCGACCCTGACCGACGCGATCGCGAGCGGCAAGCTGGTGATCGACCCGACCGCCGAGAAGGCGCTCTTCCTGGGCTTCTTCTTCGCCTTCGCGGTCAAGGCCCCGCTCTGGCCGCTGCACACCTGGCTGCCGAACGCGATGGGCGAGGCCACCGCCGGAACGGCCGTGCTGATCACGGCCGTTGTCGACAAGGTCGGCACCTTCGCGATGCTGCGGTTCTGCCTGGGCCTGTTCCCGGAGGCGTCCACCACCTTCGGTCCGGTGATCCTGGTGCTGGCCCTGATCGGGATCGTCTACGGCGCGCTGCTGGCGGTCGGCCAGAAGGACATCAAGCGGCTGGTCGCGTACGCCTCGATCTCGCACTTCGGCTTCATCATCATGGGCATCTTCGCCTTCACCACCCAGGCGCAGAGCGGTGCCACCCTCTACATGGTGAACCACGGCATCTCCACCGCCGCCTGGATGCTGGTCGCGGGCTTCCTGATCTCCCGTCGGGGCTCGCGCCTGATCAGCGACTTCGGCGGGGTGCAGAAGGTCGCCCCGGTGCTGGCCGGCACCTTCCTGATCGGTGGTCTGGCCACCCTCTCGCTGCCGGGACTTGCCCCATTCGTCAGCGAGTTCCTGGTCCTGGTGGGCACCTTCGCCAAGTACCCGGTGATCGGGATCATCGCCACCCTGGGCATCGTGCTGGCCGCGCTGTACGCGCTGCTGCTCTACCAACGCACCATGACCGGTCCGGTCAAGGAGGGCGTGGCGGGCATGGCGGACCTGAAGGTCCGTGAACTGGCCGTGGTGGCCCCGCTGGTGGCGCTGACCATCCTGCTGGGCGTCTACCCCAAGCCGCTCACCGACCTGGTCAACCCGACCGTGGACGCCACCCAGTCCCAGGTCCAGCAGACCGACCCGGCACCGGCCCACCCGGTCGCCGCCACCACCGGAGGTGAGCACAAGTGAGCGGTTGGCTCGCCGCCGCGGGCGGCAACAGCCCCAGCATCCCGGCCCCGCACATCGAGTACGGGCAGCTCTCGCCGATGCTGATCGTCTTCGGCGCCGCCCTGCTCGGCGTCCTGGCCGAGGCGTTCCTGCCGCGCCGGGCCCGGTACGGCGCCCAGCTGACCATCGCGCTGCTCGGTCTGGCGGCCTCGTTCGGCGCCGTGGTGGTGCTGGCCGCCCAGGGCCACGCCACCACCGAGGCCGGGCTGCTGGCGATGGGCGCGGTGGCCATCGACGGCCCCGCGCTGTTCCTGCAGGGCGTCATCCTGCTCTCCGCCGCGGTGGCCGTGCTCACCTACGCCGAGCGCCGGCTGGAGCCGAGGCTGAACGGCAACGCGGTGGACGCCTTCGCCCCGCAGGGCGCGGCCGTCCCCGGCAGCGAGCAGGAGCGGCAGGCCACCCGGGCCGGGTTCGCCTCCACCGAGGTCTTCCCGCTCACCCTGTTCGCGGTCGGCGGCATGCTGCTCTTCCCGGCCGCCAACGACCTGCTGACCATGTTCATCGCGCTGGAGGTCTTCTCCCTCCCGCTCTACCTGCTCTGCGCGCTGGCCCGGCGCCGCCGGCTGCTCTCCCAGGAGGCGGCGGTCAAGTACTTCCTGCTGGGCGCCTTCGCCTCGGCCTTCTTCCTGTTCGGCATCGCGCTGCTGTACGGCTACGCGGGCACCGTCCGGCTCGGCGAGATCGCCGACGTGGTGTCGGGGGTCGCCCAGGTCACCCCCGCGCTGGCGGGCTCCACCCAGAACGACGCGCTGCTGCTGATCGGCCTGGCGATGCTCTCGGTCGGCCTGCTCTTCAAGGTCGGCGCGGTGCCGTTCCACTCCTGGACCCCGGACGTCTACCAGGGCGCGCCGACCCCGGTCACCGGCTTCATGGCCGCGGCCACCAAGACGGCCGCCTTCGGGGCCTTCCTCCGGCTGTTCTACGTGGCCTTTCCCGGCCTGCGCTGGGACTGGCGGCCCGTCATGTGGGGCGTGGCGATCCTGACCATGGTGGTCGGCGCGGTGCTGGCGGTCACCCAGCAGGACGTCAAGCGGCTGCTGGCGTACTCCTCGATCGCGCACGCCGGCTTCATCCTGACCGGGGTGATCGCCTCCAACAAGCAGGGCGTCGGGGCGGTCCTCTTCTACCTGGCCGCGTACTCCTTCGTCACCCTCGGCGCGTTCGCGGTGGTGACCCTGGTGCGCGACTCCAAGGGCGAGGCCACCCACCTCTCCAGCTGGGCCGGGCTGGGCCGGCGCTCGCCGCTGCTGGCGGCGGTCTTCGCGCTCTTCCTGCTGGCCTTCGCCGGTATCCCGCTGACCTCCGGGTTCACCGGCAAGTTCGCGGTGTTCCAGGCGGCGGCGGCCGGTGGCGCCACGCCGCTGGTGATCGTCGGTGTGCTCAGCTCGGCCGTCGCGGCCTTCTTCTACATCCGCGTGATCGTGCTGATGTTCTTCTCCGACCCGCGCCCGGGCGGGCCCGCCGTGGCCGTGCCCAGCGTGCTCACCAGCACCGCGATCGCGGTCGGCGTGCTGGTCACCCTGGTGCTCGGACTGGCCCCGCAGTACTTCCTCGACCTGGCCACCTCGGCCTCGGTCTTCACGCGTTGAGTCATCCCGGCAGGGCCCGTAGCCGCAGGCTGCGGGCCCTGTTCCGTGCACACCCGCGCGCACACCCGCACGCCCGTGCAGTGATCCACTCGCGACCGGATACCCTCCTAGTAGGCCAGCGGCGGCACTCAGGGACCGGGCCGCGAATCGACCAGGGACAGGAGTGGTCTGCGTGACCGTCGTGGGGCCCTTCGGGCTGAGCGTGCAGGACCGCGATCTGACCAGCGACGTCCAGGCCGGCATGGATGCCGTCGAGGCGTCCCTGACCGAGACGGTCAAGAGCGACGTCCCGTTCATCACCGTCACCGCGAGCCACCTGATCGAGGCCGGCGGCAAGCGCTTCCGCCCGCTGCTGGTCATGCTGGCCGCCCAGTTCGGCGACCCGTACGCGCCCGGTGTGGTCCCCGCCGCCGTGGTGGTCGAGCTGACCCACCTGGCCACGCTGTACCACGACGACGTGATGGACGAGGCCCCCGTCCGCCGGGGTGCGCCGAGCGCCAACTCCCGCTGGGACAACTCGGTCGCCATCCTGACCGGTGACTTCCTGTTCTCCCGCGCCTCCCAGGTGCTGGCCGACCTCGGCCCGGCGGCGGTCCGCCTGCAGGCCGACGCCTTCGAGCGGCTGGTGACCGGTCAGATCCTGGAGACCGCCGGCCCGCGCCCCGAGGACGACCCGCTTCAGCACTACCTGGACGTGATCGCGGGCAAGACCGGCTCGCTGGTCGCGGTCGCCTGCCACCTCGGCGCGCTGATGTCCGGGGCCACCCCGGAGGCGGTCGAGATCCTCCGCCAGTACGGCGAGCGGATGGGCACCGCGTTCCAGCTCGCCGACGACGTGCTGGACATCGCCAGCGACGGCCACGAGTCCGGCAAGACCCCCGGCACCGACCTGCGCGAGGGCGTCCCGACGCTGCCGATCCTGCTGCTCCAGCAGATGCCGGTGGACGAGGCCGACCCCGAGGACCTCCGGCTGCGCGAGCTGCTCACCTTCGACCTGGCGGCCGACGACGAGCTGCACGCCGAGGCGCTCAAGCTGCTGCGCCGGCACCCGGCGCTGGAGCGCGCCCGCCGGGACACCCTGCGCTACGCCGAGGAGGCCCGCGCGCTGCTCGCACCGCTGCCGGACTGCCCGGCCAAGGCGGCCCTGCAGGGCCTGTGCGACGCGGTGGCCATCCGCACGATGTGACCGGGGCCCGCGATATGACGGACCGTCGGATGCGGGAGACTGGACGCCGTCCGGTCCGTCTGCCCGAAAGGCCGTCATGCTCCGTGTCGTCATCGCCGAGGACTCCGTACTGCTGCGCGAGGGTCTGACCAGGCTGCTCACCGACCGGGGCCTGGAGGTGGTCGCGGGCGTCGGGGACGGCGAGGCGCTGGTCCGCACCGTGCAGGAGCTGGCCGCCATCGACGCGCTGCCCGACGTGGTGGTGGCCGACGTCCGGATGCCGCCGACCCACACCGACGAGGGCATCAGGGCCTGCGTCACGCTGCGCGGTCTGTACCCGGCGGTGGGGGTGCTGGTGCTCTCCCAGTACGTCGAGGAGAAGTACGCGAGCGAGCTGCTGGCCGGCTCCACCCGGGGCGTCGGCTACCTGCTCAAGGACCGGGTCGCCGAGGTGCGGGAGTTCGTCGACGCGGTGGTCCGGGTCGCCGACGGCGGCACCGCGCTGGACCCGGAGGTGGTGCAGCAGCTGCTCAGCCGCAGCCGGAAGGGTGACGTGCTGGCCGGGCTGACCCCGCGCGAGCGCGAGGTGCTCGGGCTGATGGCCGAGGGGCGGACCAACGCCGCGGTGGCCCGGCAGCTGGTGGTCTCGGACGGCGCGGTGGAGAAGCACGTCAGCAACATCTTCCTCAAGCTGGGCCTGGGCCAGAGCCCGGAGGACCACCGCCGGGTGCTGGCCGTGCTGACGTATCTGCAGTCCTGACACGTCCCGACCCGGGCCACCCCTGCGGGGGGTATGGAGACCCCTGACGTCAACGTTGTGTACCGGTGGAGGCCCCGCCGTTGACCCTAAGTTCCGGCCCGGTCGGGGTCCCGCCGCCTAGGATGCGAAGCAGTGCACCACGCGGACGGGGCACACGGCTCACGCCCGCGGCTGGCGCCCACGAGGAGGTCCGCGGCAGTGACCAGTCAGGTGGATCAGGCAGAGGCAGTGGACGGCTCGGACGGCGGCGAGGGCCGCTCGGGGCCGGTCCCGCCCCCGGGCGCGCGGCAGCGCCCCGCGAAGCCGATCCGGCGGGTTGACCGGGTGATCATCCGGTTCGCCGGGGACTCCGGTGACGGCATGCAGCTCACCGGTGACCGCTTCACCTCGGAGACGGCCTCGTTCGGCAACGACCTCTCGACGCTGCCGAACTTCCCGGCCGAGATCCGGGCCCCCGCCGGGACGCTGCCGGGTGTGTCGTCGTTCCAGCTGCACTTCGCCGACCACGACATCCTCACCCCGGGCGACGCGCCGAACGTGCTGGTCGCGATGAACCCGGCGGCGCTCAAGGCCAACCTGGGCGACCTGCCGCGCGGCGCCGAGATCATCGCCAACACCGACGAGTTCACCAAGCGCGCGCTGGCCAAGGTCGGCTACGCCGCCGATCCGCTGGGCGACGGCTCGCTGGAGGCGTACCACGTGCACCGGGTGCCGCTGACGGCGCTCACCCTGGAGGCGCTCAAGGACTCGGGACTGGCCCGCAAGGACGCCGAGCGGGCGAAGAACATGTTCGCGCTCGGGCTGCTGTCCTGGATGTACCACCGGCCCACGCACGGGACGGAGACGTTCCTGCGGCAGAAGTTCGCCAAGAAGCCAGAGATCGCCGAGGCCAACATCGTGGCGTTCCGGGCGGGTTGGAACTTCGGCGAGACCACCGAGGACTTCGCGGTCTCCTACGAGGTGGCCCCGGCCCGGCTGCCGCTCGGCACCTACCGGAACATCTCCGGCAACCTCGCGCTGTCCTACGGGCTGATCGCGGCCGGGCAGCGCTCCGGGCTGCCGATCTTCCTCGGCTCCTACCCGATCACCCCTGCCTCGGACATCCTGCACGAGCTGTCCAGGCACAAGAACTTCGGGGTCCGGACCTTCCAGGCCGAGGACGAGATCGCCGGCATCGGCGCCGCGCTCGGCGCCGCCTTCGGCGGGGCACTGGGCGTCACCACCACCTCGGGGCCCGGCGTGGCGCTGAAGTCGGAGACCATCGGCCTCGCGGTCTCGCTCGAACTCCCGCTGCTGGTGGTCGACATCCAGCGCGGCGGCCCGTCCACCGGCCTGCCGACCAAGACCGAGCAGGCCGACCTGCTGCAGGCGATGTTCGGCCGCAACGGTGAGGCTCCGGTGCCGATCGTGGCGCCCGCCACGCCGGCCGACTGCTTCGACGCGGCGCTGGAGGCGGCCCGGATCGCGGTCACCTACCGCACCCCGGTCTTCCTGCTCAGCGACGGCTACCTGGCCAACGGATCGGAGCCCTGGCGGATCCCGGCGGTGGGCGAACTCCCGTCCATCGACCCGGACTTCGCCACCGGCCCGAACCACGACGGCGAGTTCTGGCCGTACCAGCGCGACCCGGCCACGCTGGCCCGCCCGTGGGCGGTGCCCGGCACCGCGGGCCTGGAGCACCGGATCGGCGGGATCGAGAAGCAGGACGGCACCGGGAACATCTCCTACGACCCGGCCAACCACGACTTCATGGTCCGCACCCGGCAGGCCAAGATCGACGGAATCGACGTACCGGACCTGGAGGTTGACGACCCGTCGGGCAGCGCCCGGGTGCTGGTGCTCGGCTGGGGCTCCACCTACGGGCCGATCACCGCGGCCGTCCGGCGGGTGCGGGCCGACGGCGGCGAGGTGGCGCAGACCCACCTGCGGCACCTCAACCCCTTCCCGGCGAACCTGGGTTCGATCCTCAAGGCGTACGACAAGGTGATCGTGCCGGAGATGAACCTCGGTCAGCTCGCGCTGCTGCTGCGGGCCAAGTACCTGGTGGACGCCGAGTCCTACAACCAGGTGCGCGGGCTGCCGTTCAAGGCGGCGCAGCTGGCCGACGTGCTGTTCGCCGCCATCGGCACTCTGGAGGAGAAGTGATGGAGAGCCTTCGACTGGTCCCCAAGGCCGAGGCGCTGCAGACCGCCAAGGAGTTCAAGACCGACCAGGAGGTGCGCTGGTGCCCGGGCTGCGGGGACTACGCGATCCTGGCCGCCGTCCAGGCCTTCATGCCCGAGCTGGGCATCAAGCGGGAGAACACGGTCTTCGTCTCCGGCATCGGCTGCTCCTCGCGCTTCCCGTACTACATGAACACCTACGGGATGCACTCGATCCACGGCCGCGCCCCGGCGATCGCCACCGGCCTGGCGGCCTCCCGGCGGGACCTGTCGGTCTGGGTGGTGACGGGTGACGGCGACGCGCTGTCGATCGGCGGCAACCACCTGATCCACGCGCTGCGACGGAACGTCAACCTGAAGATCCTGCTGTTCAACAACCGGATCTACGGCCTGACCAAGGGTCAGTACTCGCCTACCAGCGAGGTCGGGAAGATCACCAAGTCCACCCCGATGGGCTCGCTGGACCACCCGTTCAACCCGCTCTCGCTGGCGATCGGCGCCGAGGCCACCTTCGTCGCCCGGACCATCGACTCGGACCGCCAGCACCTGCAGTCGGTGCTCCGGGCGGCCGCCGAGCACCAGGGCACCGCGCTGGTGGAGATCTACCAGAACTGCAACATCTTCAACGACAACGCCTTCGAGGTGCTCAAGGACCCGGGCACCAGGGACGAGGCGCTGATCCGGCTGGAGCACGGGCAGCCGGTCACCTTCGCCGGCCGGGGCGTCTTCCGGGACCCGGTCGGTGAGCTGTACGTCGCCGAACTCACCGAGGAGAACCGGGCGGAGGTGCTGGTGCACGACGCGCACCACCCCAACCCGGCACTGGCCTTCGCGCTGTCCCGGATCGCCGACGCCGACACGCTCCACCACACCCCGATCGGCGTGCTCCGCTCGGTCGAACGGCCGGTCTACGACGACCTGATGAGCGATCAGCTCGACCAGGCCGTCGAGCAGCGCGGCCCGGGCGACCTGGGTGCCCTGCTGACCGGCAAGGACACCTGGACGGTGGCCTGACCCCTCCCGCCGCCCGCCGGCCCCGCCATGGGGTCAGCGGGCGGCGTCGTACACCAGCCGGGTCGCCAGCACGGTGGGGGTGTGCCGCTCGACCCAGTGCGCGAGGCCGCCGACCAGCTCGGCGGCCTCGACGCCGAGCGGGGTGAGCCGGTAGTCGACCCGGGGCGGGATCACGGGGTGCGCCTCGCGGTGCACGAAGCCGTCCCGCTCCAGGTTCTGCAGGGTCTGGGCGAGCATCTTCTCGCTGACTCCGGCGACCCGGCGGCGCAGCTCGCTGAACCGGTACTCGCGCTCGGCCAGCGCGATCAGCACCAGGACGCCCCAGCGGCTGGTGACGTGCTCCAGCACGCCCCGGGACGGGCACATCCGGTCGTTGACGTCCGGCGGGTGCTGCAGCTGCTCGACGCTTACCTTCATGTCAGTACCCTACTTCAAGGTGCGTACTTCCGATTGGTAAGTCCAGTACATACGGTGAGTGCTGTCAGCACAAGAGCTCACCGCAGGGAGAACATCATGATCGTCGTCGCCGGAGCCACCGGACAGCTCGGCCGCCTGGTCGTCGAGGGCCTGCTGGCCAAGGTCCCCGCCGCCGAGATCGCGGTCGCCGTCCGCTCGGCCGAGAAGGCCGCCGACTGGGCCGCCCAGGGCGTCGACGTCCGGGTGGTCGACTACGACCGGCCCGAGACGCTGGCGGCCGCCTTCGGGGCCGGTGACAAGGTGCTGCTGATCTCGGGCAACGCGGTCGGGGCCCGGATCCCGCAGCACACCGCCGTGGTCGAGGCGGCGAAGGCGGCGGAGGTCACGCTGCTCGCGTACACCGGGATCCTGGGCGGCGACGACGCCAACTTCGCGCTGGCCGACGACCACAAGGGCACCGAGGCGGCCATCCTGGCCTCCGGTCTGCCGTACGTCTTCCTGCGCAACGGCTGGTACACCGAGAACTACACCGCCAACGCCGCCGTCGCCCTGCAGCACGGCGCGGTGGTCGGCAGCAACGGCGACGCCCGGATCGCCACCGCCACCCGCCGCGACTACGCCGACGCGGCCGTCGAGGTGCTGACCGGCGAGGGCCACGAGAACCGGGTGTACGAGCTCAGCGGCGACGTGGCCTGGAGCTTCTCGGAGTACGCGGCCGCGCTGGCCGCCGCCTCGGGCAAGCCGGTGGAGTACCGCGACGTGCCGGCCGAGCAGCACCAGGCCGTCCTGGTCGGCGCGGGTCTGCCCGAGGGCTTCGCCGCGATCCTGGTCGAGGTGGACGCCGCGATCGCCCGGGGCGAGCTGGCCCGGCACCAGGGCGAGCTGAGCAAGCTGATCGGCCGTCCGACCACCCCGCTGGCGGAGACCGTCGCCGCCGCTGTCTGACCGATCTGACATGTCATGAGTGAAACCCTGATACGGAGATGACAGCCCACCCTCCGTGCCGCTACCTTCGACCGGATAGCAGCGTGCGCGGAGGGCGGCCGGTCGATGGCGATACAGCAGCAGGCCGGTAGCGGCAACGGGATCGGCTACGGCGTGGCCGCGTACGGGATCTGGGGGCTCTTCCCACTGTTCTGGCCGCTGCTGGAACCCAGCGGCGCGGCCGACATCCTGGCCAACCGGATGACCTGGTCACTGGTGGCCGTCGCCCTGATGCTGCTGATCCAGCGCCGGTGGGCCTGGATCAGGCCGCTGCTCGCTCAGCCGCGCAGGCTCGCGCTCTCGGTGCTGGCCGCCCTGACGATCTCGGTCAACTGGGGCGTCTACATCTGGGGAGTGAACTCCGGCCACGTGGTGGAGACCAGCCTCGGGTACTTCATCAACCCGCTGGTGACCATCGCCTTCGGTGTCCTGCTGCTGCGCGAACGGCTGCGCACCGCCCAGTGGGTGGCGGTCGGCGTCGGGGTGGCCGCCGTGGTGGTGCTCACCGTCGGCTACGGGCGGCTGCCCTGGATCGCGCTCACCCTCGCCTTCTCCTTCGGCACCTACGGCCTGCTGAAGAAGAAGGTCGCGCTCGGCGGCCTGGAGAGCTTCGCGCTGGAGAGCGCCGTGATGTTCCCGTTCGCGGTCGGCTTCCTGATCTGGCTGGCAGTCAGGGGCCAGGGCAGCTTCCTGGTGGCCGGCTGGGGCCACTCCGGCCTGCTGATGCTCAGCGGGGTGATCACCGCGATCCCGCTGCTCTGCTTCGGCGCGGCGGCCCTGCGGGTCCCGCTGAGCACGCTCGGACTGCTCCAGTACCTGGCGCCGGTGCTCCAGTTCCTGCTCGGGATCACCGTCTTCCACGAGCAGATGCCGCCCGCCCGCTGGGCCGGTTTCGCCCTGGTCTGGGTCGCGCTGCTGATGCTCAGCTGGGACGCCCTGCGGCGGCTCCGGCAGAACCGGGCCGCCGCCCTCGCCCCGCTGCCGGCCGTGGCCGACACGCCGCAGCGAGCCCTCTCGGGCTGACCTGCCGTCATGTGAAGACTTCGTTTCCGGATCTCCTCAACCGGGCCGGACTCCTGCTAACGTCCGGTGCCACAGCTCCGTGCTGCCCCCGGGAGGAGTCACGATGGTCCAGCTCACGGCGCAGTTGGCCCGGCCGTTCCGACGTGCGGCGGCCGCCGTGGACGGCGCCGTCGTACTGGCCTCCGGCGGGGCGCTGCGGGTGCCCGCGGTCCGCCGTGAGATGGACGCCGCCGAGACCGGTGAACTCCTGCTCAGCTCCGAACGCCCCGGCGGCCCGGTGACCTTCCGCTGGCAGCGCCAGGGCCGCCCGGCGATCACCCTGGCCTCCCCGTACCGGCTGGACCGGGTCGAGCTCAAGGGGTCGCACCGGGCCCGCCTGCACGGCCTGACGGCCGGCGTCCGCCTGGTCTGCCCGGACTGGTCACCGCTCTTCCTGGTCTCACCCACCCAGCTCCCGGTCCTCGCCTGCGCGGCGGCTTCCTCGCGCACCGCTTAGCTTTTCGGCACACGCTTCGGAAGTCAGGGGCTCGGGGAACTGCGACGCCGACCCTTGCAAGGTGATCGTGCGTAGGTGGCCAGGCACTTTCGCAGTGACCCGAGCGCCAGACCTCCTCGCAGTTCCCCGAGCCCCTGGATAGTGCAACCGACCGCCCTGAGAAAAGGGTTCAGGCCGTGATGTCGCGAGACGTGAAGCGGGCCCAGGCGGCGGAGCCGAAGACGGCTACGTAGACGGCCTGGAGGCCGAGGTTCTGCAGGACGTTGTCCCAGTAGATCGGCTGTCGGAGCAGGTCGCCGAAGCTGAGCCAGTGGTGGGTGAACAGGTAGGGCTGGATGGCGTGCAGCTGGGGGAAGCTGTCCAGGATCTGCACGGTGATCACCAGCACCACCGTGGTGGCCATGGCGGCGATCCCACTGCCCGTCAGGGTGGAGACGAACAGGCCGATCGCGACCAGCCCGCCCAGCGAGGCGGCGACCACCAGGGCGATCAGCACCGCGCGGACCAGCGCCGTACCGGGGCCGACGGTGTCGCCGGAGAGCAGGGTGACCTCGCCGAGCGGGAACAGCGAGACGCCGGTGGCCAGGGCGGAGACGGCCACGGTCAGGGTGGCGGCCAGACAGAAGGCCATCCCGGCCGCGAACTTGGCGATCAGCAGCCTGGTCCGCCCGGCCGGGGCGACCAGCAGGTAGCGCAGGGTGCCGGAGGCGGCTTCGCCGGCGATCGAGTCCCCGGCGACCACGCCCACCGTCATCGGCAGGAAGATCGGCAGCGTGACGGCCAGGGCGGTGAAGACCAGGAACAGGCCGTTCTGGCTCACCTGGGCGATGAACGCGGGACCGCCCCCGGAGCCGTCCGTCTGGGACTTGATCACCACCCCGATCAGCACCGGCAGGGCGGCCAGGATGCCGAGCAGGGTGATCGTCCTGGCCCGGCGGAAGGTCAGCCCCAGCTCGCTGCGGAACAGCGACAGTGAACCCCGTACGGTCGCCACGGCGGCCGGCCGCGTCTCAACCAGCGACATCGAAACCCTCCCCGGTCAGTGCCACGAAGGCGTCCTCGAGTGTGCCGCGCTCCACGCCGAAGCCGTGCACCCGGACCCCGGCCTCGACCAGGGCGGCGCAGAGCTCGGGCAGTTCCAGGTCGCCCAGCGGGGTGCCGGAGACCCGGTCCTCCTCGCTCGTCAGGTCGGCGACCTGACGGCCGGTCAGCACCTTGGCGGCCAGCGCGACGTCGGGCGTACGGACCACCAGGCGGCCCGAGGCGCGGGCGGCCAGCTCGGCCACCGTGCCCTGCACCAGCAGGCGGCCCTTGGCCATCACGGCGGCGTGGGTGCAGACGTGCTCGATCTCGTCGAGCAGGTGGGAGGAGAGGAAGACGGTGGTGCCGTCGGCCGCGACCTCCCGGATCAGGGCGCGGATCTCCCGCATGCCCTGCGGGTCCAGGCCGTTGGTGGGCTCGTCCAGCACCAGCAGCTCGCGCGGCCGGAGGAGGGCCGAGGCCAGCCCGAGCCGCTGTTTCATGCCGAGCGAGTAGGCCCGGGCCTTCTTGCCCGCCGCGGCGGTCAGGCCGACCCGGTCGAGCGCCTCGTCCACCCGGCGGGACCGGGTGCGCGGGTCGGCGGTGGGGTCGGCCGCGTCGATCCGGGCCAGGTTGTCCCGGCCGGACAGGAAGCCGTACAGGGCCGGGCCCTCGATCAGGGCGCCGACCCGGGGCAGCACCGAGGACACCCCGCCGGGCATCGGCTCACCGAGCACGGTGGCCAGGCCCGCGGTGGGGGCGATCAGGCCCATCAGCATCCGGATGGTGGTGGTCTTGCCGGAGCCGTTCGGGCCGAGGAAGCCGAAGACCGTCCCCCGGGGCACCGTCAGATCCAGGTTGTCCACCGCGAGCTGGCCGCCGCGGAACCGCTTGGTCAGACCGCTGGTGCGGATCACGTCCGCCGGAGCGGCCGGGCGGCTGGTGGCCGCCCGGCCGTCCGACTGCTCGAGCAGAGCCACTCACTTCACCCCGGCCGCGCTCTGCAGCACCTGCGGGGTGACCGCGCCGGCGAACACCCGGCCGTCGTCGGTGATCAGGACGTTCAGCACCTTGGTGCCGATCAGGGTGCCGCCGCCGACCCGCTTGCCGAGCGCCTTGGCGAAGCCGCCGGCCTCGCCCTCGGGCAGCTTGGCGGTGAGCACGGTGGCCCAGCCCTGGCCGACCAGGTCGAGGCCGCTCGCGTTGTGCGCTGCGGCGTCGGGCAGGGTGCGCCCGGCGGCGGGGACCTC
This sequence comes from Kitasatospora gansuensis, assembly GCF_014203705.1. Lineage (NCBI taxonomy): Bacteria > Bacillati > Actinomycetota > Actinomycetes > Kitasatosporales > Streptomycetaceae > Kitasatospora > Kitasatospora gansuensis. Next base: position 3,336,414 of record NZ_JACHJR010000001.1, on the reverse strand, counting down.
GGCGGCCTCGGCGGCGTCGGCCCGACGCTCCGTCACCTTCGCGCCCTTGGGCGCGCTGAAGGCGAAGGTCGAGGCACTCGGCTTGGCGAACGAGACCTGGCTGAAGTGCACGTCCAGCACCTTGGAGCCGTCGGTCGACCGGACCAGCACCGCCAGCGGCACGCCGTTGTCGGCGGCCACCGCGATCCGCACCTCGGCGATCGTCGAGCCGCTCTGCTTGGGCTTCAGGCTCAGCTGGTACGCCTTCTGTCCGGCCACCTCGGCGGTGCCGTCCACCACCACGGAGGTGGAGTCCGCGCCCAGCGCGAGGAACCGGCGGGCCGCGTCCTGCGGGGTGACCGGCAGCGGCGTCTTCGGACGCTGGGCGGCGGCCGCCGCCGGGCCGGTCAGGTGGACCGCGTCGTTGCTCTTGCTGTCCCAGGCCCACAGCTCGCTGCCGTTGTGCACCAGCTCGTAGCCGGACAGACCGCCGATCAGCCCGATCCGCTGGCGGTCCGGACCGTCCACCGCGACCTGCAGGGTGTGCTCGCCGCCGAGGAGTTCGAGCAGCTTGGCCTCGGGGGCGGCCTGCGAGCCGCCCCGGTCACCGCCGCCGTTGTGGCCGCCGCCGGCACCGCTGGGCAGCGCGCCGCCGAGCAGCTGGGCCGGCACCCCGAGGTCGGCCTTGACCTTCACGGTGCCCGAGAGCGACTCGGTGTCGGAGCCGAGCGCCTTGGCCACCACCTGCTCCGCCGTCAGGGCGGGCAGCGAGGGCCCCGAGTCGCCCGCCATCGCCGGCACCAGGCCGATCCCGGCCGCGGTCAGCGCCACCACGCCGACCGGGACCAGGACCCGGGCGGTGGTGCGCCGTCGGGATCGGTACGGCCGCACTTGGTCCACCATGACTTCTACCCCTGTCGTCGTCAGATGTCCTGCTCTGCACAACCATTAGAGCCCGCGGCGGGTTCCCCGGCATCGCCCCACAGGGCGGGACGCCCGTACGACCAGCGGCGCAGCCGACCCTGAGCCCACATCAGGGTTGCGTCATCCCAATGGACGAACCCCTGGGTATCGTCGCCCCATGAACGCTACGGAGGACCAGCCGCCCGCACCGACCGCCAACTCGATGCGGCGCGCGCTCCGCCGGGCCAGGGACGGGGTGGCGCTGGACGTGGCCGAGGCCGCGGTGCTGCTCCGGGCCCGGGGCGGCGACCTGGCGGATCTCTGCGCCACGGCGGCCCGGATCCGGGACGCCGGACTGGCCGAGGCCGGGCGGCCCGGGGTCATCACGTACTCGAAGAAGGTCTTCATCCCGCTCACCCGGCTCTGCCGGGACCGCTGCCACTACTGCACCTTCGTCACCGTGCCCGGCAAGCTCCGCAAGGACGGCCACGGCCTCTACCTGTCGCCCGACGAGGTGCTGGAGATCGCCCGTCAGGGCGCGGCGCTGGGCTGCAAGGAGGCGCTGTTCACGCTCGGCGACCGCCCCGAGGACCGCTGGCCGGAGGCCCGCGAGTGGCTGGACGCGCACGGGTACGACGACACCCTCTCGTACGTCCGGGCGATGTCGATCCGGGTGCTGGAGGAGACCGGGCTGCTGCCGCACCTCAACCCCGGGGTGCTGAGCTGGACCGACTTCCAGCGGCTCAAGCCGGTCGCCCCCTCGATGGGCATGATGCTGGAGACCACCGCGACCCGGCTCTGGTCCGAGCCCGGCGGCCCGCACCACGGCTCGCCGGACAAGGAGCCGGCCGTCCGGCTGCGGGTGCTGGAGGACGCCGGCCGCAGCGCGGTGCCGTTCACCACCGGGGTGCTGATCGGCATCGGGGAGACCTACGAGGAGCGCGCCGACGCGCTGTTCGCGATCCGCCGCACCGCCCGCCGCTACCACGGCGTGCAGGAGGTGATCGTGCAGAACTTCCGGGCCAAGCCGGACACCGCGATGCGGGGTATGCCGGACGCCGAACTGGAGGAGCTGGCCGCCGCGATCGCGGTCGCCCGGGTGGTGCTCGGCCCGTCCGCCCGGATCCAGGCGCCGCCGAACCTGGTCGACGAGCAGTACCCGCTGATCATCGGCGCCGGCATCGACGACTGGGGCGGCGTCTCCCCGCTGACGCCGGATCACGTCAACCCCGAGCGCCCCTGGCCGCAGATCGAGGAGCTGGCCGCCCGGACGGCCGCCCAGGGCTTCGCGCTGCGCGAGCGGCTGACGGTGTATCCGGAGTACCTGCTGCGCGGCGAACCGTGGCTGGACCCGCGGATCCTGCCGCACGTCCGGGCGCTGGCCGACCCCTCCACCGGGCTGGCCCGGGAGGACGCGATGCCGGTCGGCCTGCCCTGGCAGGAGCCGGAGGACCTGCCCGCCGCCTCGGGGCGCACCGACCTGCACGTGGAGATCGACACCACGGGCCGGACCGGCGACCGGCGGGCCGACTTCGAGGAGGTCTACGGCGACTGGGCGGAACTCCGGGCCCAGGTGGGCTCCACCGCGCCGGAGCGGCTCGGCGGCGACCTGCGGGAGGCCCTGTCCGTCGCGGCGGACGACCCGACCCGGCTGACGGACGCTCAGGCGCTGGCCCTGTTCCAGGCCGAAGGCCCCGCGCTGGACGCGCTCTGCGGCATCGCCGACGCGGTCCGCCGGGACACCGTGGGCGAGGAGGTCACGTACTGCGTGACCCGGAACATCAACTTCACCAACGTCTGCTACACCGGCTGCCGGTTCTGCGCCTTCGCCCAGCGCCGCACCGACGCCGACGCGTACACCCTCTCGCTGGACCAGGTCGCCGACCGGGCCGAGCAGGCCTGGGAGGTCGGGGCCACCGAGGTCTGCATGCAGGGCGGCATCCACCCCGACCTGCCGGGCACCGCGTACTTCGACATCGCCCGGGCGGTGAAGGCCCGGGTGCCCGGCATGCACGTGCACGCCTTCTCCCCGATGGAGGTGGTCAACGGGGCCACCAGGACCGGCCTTTCGATCCGGGACTGGCTGGCCGAGGCCAAGGCGTCCGGGCTCGACACGATCCCCGGCACGGCGGCCGAGATCCTCGACGACGAGGTCCGCTGGGTGCTCACCAAGGGCAAGCTGCCCGCCGCCACCTGGGTCGAAGTGGTCACCACCGCCCATGAGTTGGGCATCCGCTCGTCCTCCACCATGATGTACGGGCACGTGGACGGGCCGCAGCACTGGCTGGGCCACCTGCGGCTGCTCGCGGAGATCCAGCAACGGACCGGCGGCTTCACCGAGTTCGTCACGCTGCCGTTCATCCACACCAACGCCCCGGTCTACCTGGCCGGGATCGCCCGTCCTGGCCCCACCATGCGGGACAACCGCGCGGTGATGGCGATGGCCCGGCTGCTGCTGCACCCGCACATCCCCAACATCCAGACCAGCTGGGTGAAGCTCGGCGCCGACGGGGCGGCCGAGATGCTCCGCTCCGGCGCGAACGACCTGGGCGGCACCCTGATGGAGGAGACCATCTCCCGGATGGCCGGCTCCGCGTACGGCAGCTACAAGTCCGTCCGCGACCTCGAAGCCATCGCCGAAGCCGCGGGCCGCCCCCACCGCCAACGCACCACCACCTACGGCGAGGTCACCCCCGAACGCAGGGCCGCTGCGCTGGCCTCGGACGGGCACCTGCCGCAACTGCTTCCCGTCCTGGAGTAGATGGCACACGCCAGGGGCTCGGGGAACTGCGACGCCGACCTCGTGCAAGGTGATCGATGCGTAGCGGGTCAGGCACTTTCGCAGTGACCCGCACGCCAGATCTCCTCGCCGTTCCCCGAGCCCCTGGATAGTGCAACTCAACCAGCGAGGAGACGGCTCCGCAGGTGGTGGGTGTCGATGCCGAGCCCGTCCTTGAGGTAGTGGTCGAAGGTGCCGTACTTGGCCTGGACCTCGTCGAAGCCGGCGTTCAGGTACTCCGGACGGACGTCCAGCAGCGGCTTGTAGATCGCCTGGTACGGAGCCGGCAGGTGCGACAGGATCGCCCCGTTGGCCGCCGCGCGGTAGTCGTTGCTGGCCAGGTAGTCGGCGTCGACCGTGCTGCGCGGGACGCCGAGCGCGGTGAGCAGTGCGGCGTTCGCCCAGCCGGTGCGGTCCTTGCCGGCGGTGCAGTGGAACAGGATCGCGTGCCGGTCGTCGGCGGCCCGGAGTACGCCCCGGTAGGCGGACTTGGCGCTCTCGGCGGAGACCATCACCCGCTCGGCGTCGATCATCGCCTGCACGGCTGCGGCGGGCGAGGTGACGTTGAAGGCGCCGGTGTCGGCGACCCCGAGCACGTTGGCGTTCACCACCGTCGCGCCGGCCGGGACGCGGTCGGGGGCGGTCTTCTGCTCGGCGGGGGTGCGCAGGTCGAAGATCTGCCGGATGCCCAGGCGCTGGAGCTTGGCCAGGTCGGCGTCGGTCAGCTTGCTGAGGTCGTCCGAGCGGTAGACCTCGCCCATCTTCACCCAGTGGCCGTCGGCGGTGCGGTAGCCGCCCGCGTCACGGAAGTTGGGGGCGGAGGCGAGGTGCAGCGAGCGGTCGGCGACGGTCAGCGACTCGCCGCGGTCCGGGACCAGCTCGAAGAACCAGCGGTCGGCGGCGGCCAGTCCGGTGACGGCGACGGTGGCCGAGCCGGTGCCGCGGGCGACGGGGGTGCGGTGCCGGATGCCGTCCCGGTCGGTGCCGGCGTACACGGTGACCTTGCGGGTGCCGGGAGCGGTCCAGTCGAGCCGGAAGGAGCCGTCGGCCTGCTGGGTCACGGTGGCGGCGGTGAACGGGATGCGGTGGGCGGACTGCTGCGCGGACCGGGCGGGGGAGTCGGCCAGCGCGGTCCCGGTGGCGAGCGCGCCGGAGCCGAGGGTGAGGGCGCCGGTGAGGGCCGCGGCGAGGGCGAGACGCGAGGGGGAGGTGGTCATGGTGCGGACGTTAGGAACCCCGGGCCGTTGCGGCGTGGCCGCCGGGTGGCGCGACGGCAACAATTTGTTGACGAGCTGGTGTTCGCGGCCGGAGGTCCAAATCGGAGCGGTATTCGAATACAGTGCGGATGCGCTCCAGCCCGGCCCGCGCCGGGCGCTGCGCGGCTCCCGTACCCGAGGAAAGGTGCCGTCCGTTGATGCCACTGTGGTCACGCGCGCAGCAGCAGGACTTCCGCAGCAGGGTGCGGGGCTGTCTGCTCGGCGGGGCGATCGGTGACGCGCTCGGCGCCGGCATCGAGTTCGAGTCGCTGGAGAGCATCCGCGCCGCGCACGGTCCGGCCGGGGTGACCGGTTACGTCCCCGCGTACGGCAGGGCGGGCAGCGTCACCGACGACACCCAGATGACGCTGTTCACGCTGGACGGTCTGATCCGGGCTCATGTCCAACGGGACGGCGGGAGTTGGCACCCGCCGACCGACGTGCACCACGCCTATCTGCGCTGGGCGGCGACCCAGTACGACTGGGGCCCGGACGAGCGCAAGGGCGATCTGGGCTGGCTCGGGCGGCAGGAGTGGCTGTACGCCCAGCGGGCCCCCGGACAGGCCTGCCTCTCCGGGCTGACCGGCCCGGACGCGGAGCGGCCCGGCACGCTGGAGGCGCCGCGCAACCCGGAGTCGAAGGGGTGCGGCACCGTGATGCGGGCCGCGCCGTTCGGGCTGCTGACCGCCTGGGAACCGGGACTGGTCTTCCAACTGGCGGTCGAGTGCTCGGTGTTGACGCACGGTCATCCGACCGGCTACCTGTCGGCCGGTGCCTTCGCGGTGATCGTGCACACGGTGGCCAGGGGCGGCACCCTGGAGGAGGGCGTCCACCTGGCGCTGGCCACCCTCTCCGACCACCCGGGCCACGAGGAGACCACCACGGCGCTGCGCAAGGCGCTGGACGCGGTCCGGGCGGGGGAGCCCTCGGCCGAGCGGGTCGAGGAGCTGGGCCAGGGCTGGGTCGCCGAGGAGGCGTTGGCGATCGGGGTCTACTGCGCGCTGGTCGCGCACGACGTGAAGTCCGGCCTGCTGCTGGCGGTCAACCACTCCGGTGACAGCGACTCGACCGGGGTGGTCTGCGGGAGTCTGCTCGGCGCGCTGCACGGCGAGACGGCGCTGCCGCCCGAGCTGCTGGCCGAGCTGGAGGGCCGGGGGACGATGCTGGAGCTGGCCGACGACTTCGTGCTGGAGCTGCTGCACGGGCCCGAACTGCGCGGCCCCGCCTGGTCGGAGCGCTACCCGGTGAAGTAGCCGCCGAAGGGCCCGGAGAAGCGGCGGAGCGGGCCGCAGGCTGGTCGCCTGTGGCCCGCTCCCCGGAGCGGCGGGGTCTCAGATCTCGCCGAAGGCACCGGTCGCGGTGGCGGTGGCGAACGCGGCCCACGCCTCCTTGCTGAAGTGCAGCTGGGGGCCCTCGGGGTCCTTGGAGTCACGGACGGCGATGGTGGCGCTGCTCGGGACGGCGATCTCGACACAGGCGCCGTTGCCACCGCTGTGGCTGCTCTTGCGCCAGGTCAGGTTGCTGGTCGACTTCGTGCTCATCTCTTGAACCCCTCTGCATAGGTGTGAATCAATGACCGGCTCTCCGCGACGCTGAGCGCTGCGGCCCGCAGGTGGTCGTACAGATTGGTATAGCGGCGGACGTCGGCCTCCTTCTCCAGGTAGAGGTCGCTCGTCACTCCTTCGAAGTAGACGACGGTCGAATCCGCCGACTCCGGGAACTCCATCAGGGAGAATGTCCCGGTCATGCCGGGATGGGCGCCGTGCCGGAACGGGATCACCTGCAGGTTGATGTTCGGCCGCTCGCTCAGCTCCAGCAGCTGATCGGCCATCACCCGCGGGCCGCCGACCACCCGGATCAGCACCGCCTCGTCTATCACCACCCAGAGACTGCCGAGCTGGTCCTCGCCGTATATCCGGCTCTGCCGCTTCAGCCGGACGTCCACCCGTCGCTTGATGGCGCTCACGTCGGTGTCCGGCTGGGTGCCCTCGACCACCGCCTCCGCGTAGTCCCTGGTCTGCAGCAGACCGGGGACGAAGGAGGACTCGTAGGCTCGGATCGAACTCGCCTCGGCCTCCAGGCCGATGTAGACGCTGTACGGGATGTCGCCGAACTCGTGCCACCAGCCGCGCTGACGGGACTCCCTGGCCATCTCCATCAGCCCGGCCCTGACCCGCTCGTCGCTGACCTCGTAGACGTCGCAGAGATCCCGGACGTCCCGTTGGCTGATCGAGCGGCGGCCGTTCTCCAGTCGACTGATCTTCGACTGGGAGACCATCAGACGGCCGGCCACCTCCTCGGCGGTCATCCCCTTCAGTTCACGCAGACGCCGCAGTTCGGCGCCGAGTCTGCGTCGCCGAACTGTCGGATTGATGTTGGCGGACACATCGACCTCCGGCCGGACCTCTGACGCACCGGAGAGCGGCGCGCCTCGGAAGACTGTGGAAATTGGTACCAACCCCCCTGACTTGGAGCAGCATGCCATCTTGGCTCAGTACGGCGCGGGGGAATCGCAGGAGCGCACTAGAACAGACCATCGGAAAACCACTCAATCGGGATTACGGCCCTTGCGCCCCGGCGCCGGAACCGCTATAGGAGTCCGGCGCCCGGAAATGCCAACGGGGCGGTCGGGACCGGCAGTTGACTGCCAGTCCCGACCGCCCCGAAAGGGTCTTTCCGATCACCGGCGCGCACGGTCCGCCGCGCGCTCCGTTCAGCGGGCTACCGCCCGGCTGGCCATCCCGTGGCCGTTGCCGCCCGCGGTCGGCCGGCTCGGCGCCGGCCGTCCGGCCGGAGCCGGCCTGCTCGGTCCGGCAGCCGTCGCCGGACCACGGGCCTGGTTGGGCAGCCCGTTCTGAACGTCCATCACCGCGTGCGCCACCATGCCGCCCAGCGGGTCGTACCTGATCAGGTCGCGCAGTCGGGACCGCGAGGATCTGCCCTCGTTGCCCGGGTAGAGGTGCTTGCCCAGGCCGACGGCATGCGCCAGCGCGGCCAGTGCGGCCGTTCGGGGGTCCGGCGGGACGCCCGTGCGGATCGCCGTGTCCAGCCGCTGCTTGATCGCGGCATTGGTGCAGTCGTCGGACGCCTGGTACCGCGTCGTCGGAAGCACACCGCACACCTGGCCCGGCACGGCGGTCACCATGCCGCACCTTTCCAGGTGCGCCAGGTAGGTCTGCCGGAGCCCCAGTCGGGGCCCGCCGATCCAGTGCGCGGCCCGCACCGGGCTGCCGCGACGGCGCAGCAGTTCCAGCGCGTGGTCCAACGTCGGGTCACCGGTCGGTCGTGGCATCACCACGGCGATCCGGTCCCCGTCAGGGACGATCCTTCCGGCCAAGGACAGCTCGACGAGCTGTGCCCCGGCGAGTCCGAGGTCGAGGGTCTGCGGCTGCGCCGTGGTGCCCGTGGTCGGGTCCAAGGCGAGCAACAGGAGTTCCTCGGGAATAGTTCTGCGGCTCTTGCCCATCCAAGCCTCCCCGCGTGGATGAATGACAGAGTGACGCCTCTCACAGCGGCTTGTCGAGTACGCCTCCGAATCGTGACCTAGCGGTGGGGGCTGGAACCGCCCCCTACGGGCCCCGCGTCTGTGGCGGGGAGAGCCCCGACGGAGGCCGGTTCGGCCGAATAGTGGCCGGTCGGGCGGGGTGTGACGGCCGTTACGGCCGTCGGTGCCGGAGACTGGACAGCTAACCGGCGAATGGAAATCGAGTTCGGCCGGTACGGCGGACGAGGAGGTTGGATCACGTGGGCGAGTCCCCCGACAAGGTGCGACGCGACGGGGAAGGCGAGGAGGAGCTGTCGGCCGACTCGGCCGGGACCGGATCGAGCTCCACAGTCCAGCTGAGGGTCCGTGATGTGGACAGCCGGACCACCATGCTGAGGCTGCCGGTGGACAACGCGACCACCATGCTCAAGCTGCCCGAGGAGGCCGAGGCCGAGGCTGTGACCAGCCCGGACAAGCCGGAGGCGGAGTCGGCGGAGCCGGTCGAGGAGCCCAGGGCGGTCGATCCCCGTCTCGCGGTTCGGGACGCCAAGGACGAGGCGGACGTGGCTGGGAGCGAGGTCGAGCCCGAGGTCGAGGTCGAGGCTGCGGAGGTGGCCGAGGTCGAGGTTGCGGAGGTGGCCGAGGTCGAGGCCGAGGCTCCCGAGGCCGTGGCGGAGGCCGGGCCGGTGAAGCTCGCGAAGCCGCCGGTGCAGGTCTGGACGGTCCCCGAGCCCGCCGCCCTGCCGGCTGAGGAGCCGCCGGCCCCGCTGCCGATGCCCGAGACCACCTCCGAGGCGATGGAGGTGCTGGCAGCCCTCTCCGCCCGTCCGGTCTCGCCGTTCCGACGGGGCGTCAAGCGGGTCACCGTCTGGAGCCTGTTCGTCGCCGTGGTGATCGGCGCGGTCGTGGCCGCCCAGCTGCTCCGCCCGCTGCCCGACCCCAAGGTCAAGCTCTCGCTGGCCGGCTCGTACACCTTCACCGGCAGCCCGCTCACCCTGCCCTGGCCGGCCAAGGGCCAGGCCGCCGCCGAGGTGGTCGGGGTCGGCAGCCTCGGCAGCTCGGGCCCGGAGACCCCCGCACCGATCGCCAGCGTCACCAAGGTGATGAACGCTCACCTGATCCTCCGGGCGCACCCGCTGAAGAAGGGCGAGCCCGGCCCGGTCATCACGGTGGACAAGCAGGCCGCCGCCGAGTCCAGCAACGTGGACGAGTCCCGCGCGCAGCTCACCGAGGGTCAGAAGCTCTCCGAGTTCGAGGCGCTCGAACTGCTGATGCTGCCCTCGGCCAACAACGTCGCCCGCCTGCTGGCCCGCTGGGACTCCGGCTCCGAGGCGGAGTTCGTCAAGAAGATGAACGACGAGGCCAAGGCGCTCGGCATGACCAACACCACGTACGCGGACCCGGCCGGGTACAACAACGACACCAAGAGCACCGCCAAGGACCAGCTCAAGCTGGCCGGACAGGTGATGCAGGACGACGTGTTCCGCCAGGTGGTCGCCACCCCGGACATGACCTTCAACGGCCAGCGGATCTACAACACCAACGGGCTGCTCTCCGCCAAGAACGGCGTGATCGGCATCAAGACCGGCTCCAGCACCCCCGCGGGCTCCTGCCTGATGTGGGCGGCGGTCAAGGAGATCGGCGGCACCAAGCGGATGATCCTCGGCGTCACGCTGGGGCAGCCGGCCGGCGTGGACAACCTGCTGAAGGCCGCCCAGACGGTCAGCCAGAAGATCATCACCGCCGCACAGGACGGCCTGACCGGCCAGACCCTCGCCAAGCAGGGCCAGGTCGTCGGGTACGTGGACGACGGGCTCGGCGGGCAGGTGCCGGTGGTCGCCACCAAGGACCTGACGGTCGCGGGCTGGTCCGGGATCACCGCCCAGCTCACCATGAAGGCCGAACAGCTCGGCCACACCGTCAAGGCGGGCACCCCGGTCGGGACCATCGCGGCAGGTGAGGGCGAGGGCAAGGTCGAGGTACCGGTGACCCTGCAGTCGGACTTGGCGCCGCCGTCGATCATGTCGCGCCTTCTGCGCATCATGTAGGCAGAGCCCAAGGTTGCACTGTCCAGGGGCTCGGGGAACTGCGAGGAGATCTGGCGTGCGGGTCACTGCGAAAGTGCCTGACCCGCTACGCACGGATCACCTTTTTTGAGGTCGGCGTCGCAGTTCCCCGAGCCCCTGTCTGCCGATGCGTGTGCCTTCAGTCCCGTTTGCCCCACGCCTCGAGGTGGCGGGCGACGAGCGGTTCTTCCGCTACGACGCGGCCCAGGGCGATGGCCAGGGTGACGGCGGTGAAGAGCACGATCAGCCAGGACAGCGAGGTGAAGACCACGCCGTACGGGCCGAACTTGGTGATGCTGCGGGAGACGGCGCCGGGCAGGTAGACCTGGGCGGCGATGCCGAGGCCGGTCATGGCGGCGCCGGCGAGCAGGGCGCCGGGGAGCAGCGGGTACCAGCGGACCCGGTTGCCGAGCAGCAGGTGCTGGGTCCACCACCAGAGGGCGGTGGCGAGCAGCATGAAGAGCGGCAGCCCCAGCCAGGCCCCGGCGCCGAAGCCGTCGCGTACGGGGACCTGGCAGACCAGCACGACCAGCCAGACCGCCAGCCAGGCGAGCCAACGCCAGGCGGCCACCCTGGTACCGGACTTGGGCAGCTCCCAGCAGCGTTCGCAGACCCGTTGCATGGCCCGGCTGAGTGCGGTCGCGGAGAGCAGGGTGACCAGGGCGCCGATCAGGCCGAAGCTCTGGGCCACGTCGTCGTGGCCGGCCGACATCAGTTGCTGGACCTGTTGTTGGGCCTCGCCCTCGATGCCGAGCTGGTCCCGGAGTGAGCTGACCACGTTCTCCCGGACGGCCGCCGGGGCGAACACGGCGACCACGAAGAGGGCGGGCAGGGCACTGAGGAAGGCCTGGGCGGCCAGCCGGGTCGCGCTGTCCAGCAGGTTGACCCGGACGAGTTGCCCGACGGCCCGGCCGACGATCGGCACCCGGTCGGGCACGCCCTTCGCGGTGGTGGTCAGGGCGGCGATCCTGCTCTTCACGCGGGCCCACCGGCCGGGCTCCTGCCGAGCCCGAGTCAGCGACTCTGTCACGCGAACCTCCGGAGTGGGCCTGGGGGCTCCATCCTCACCCGGGAGCAGCGGCCCCGCACGCGGGGCCTGACGGGCAGTTACCTGCCCAGCAGCTTGTCGACCCGGGCGGTGACGCCCCAGGCGGTGACCCGCCAGAGGGCTTCCACGACGATGCTGCGGCTCATCTTCGAGGCGCCCAGCTCGCGCTCCACGAAGGTGATCGGCACCTCCGCCACCTTGTAGCCGGCCTTGACGGTGCGCCAGGCCAGGTCGACCTGGAAGCAGTAGCCGGCCGAGGCGACGTGCTCCATCCCGAGCCCTTCCAGCGTCTCCCGCCGGAACGCCCGGTAGCCGCCCGTCACGTCCCGGATCGGCACGTCCAGCATCAGCCGGGAGTACAGCGAGCCGCCCCGGGAGAGCAGCAGCCGCGAGCGCGGCCAGTTCACCACTTCGCCACCGGGCACCCAGCGGGACCCCAGCACCAGGTCGGCGGTGCGCAGCGCGGTGAGCAGCCGGGGCAGTTCCTCCGGCCGGTGGGAGCCGTCCGCGTCCATCTCCACCAGCACCTGGTACCCGCGGTCGAGGCCCCAGCGGAACCCCGCCAGGTAGGCCGCGCCCAGCCCTTCCTTGCCCTTGCGGTGCAGCACGTGCAGGTGGTCGTCGGCGCCCGCCAGCTTGTCGGCGATGTCGCCCGTACCGTCGGGGCTGTTGTCGTCGGCGACCAGGATGTGCGCCTCGGGAACGGCCGCCCGGACCCGGGCGGTGATCCGCTCGACGTTCTCCGCCTCGTTGTACGTCGGAATGATCACCAGCACCCCGCCGAGATCGGCGAAGGGGGTCTCCTGGTCGGCCGTGGTCACGTCTATGCCTTTCTCACCAGCAGTGACACCGTCAGACCCGGCAGGCGCCGGATCGCGGTGGGGACGAACGCGTGCTGCAGGGCCTCGGTCTGGTCTCCCGGCAGGCCCTCGTAGGGGTTCTCGCCCGTGCCGATCGTAACGACCCAGGTCCGGGGTGCGTGGCCGACGCAGGGCTGGGCCACCGGGCAGGGGACGGCGTAGAGGTCGTCGGCCCGGGTGGCGTCCCGCTCGACGAACATCGGGGCCGGGCGGACCGACCGCGGCAGGTAGAAGGAGATGCCGGGGCCGACCATCGCCCAGGCCTGGTCGCCGCCGGTCGCGACGATCCCGTCGCCCGGCCGGTAGCCCGCCGCTATCAGGGCGGCCGCGCCCGCGTAGTCCCGGTCGGCGTGGGCGAGGAGTGCGCGCTGTTGCAGTTGCCGGGGCGCCCCGAGCACCAGCGGGACCGCGATCAGCGCCAGCGCGGCGGTCAGGGCCAGCGGACGGGTCGTCAGACGGCCGAGCAGCTCGGCCACGGCGGCGACGCCACCGCCCGCCAGTGCGGCCAGCGCGGGCACCGTGAAGAGCAGGTAGCGCTCGGTGAAGTACGAGGCGGTGCCCTGCGAGGCCTGCCAGACCACCAGCACCGGCAGGACGCCCAGCAGCAGCGCCTGCACCGCGCCCCGGGTGAACCGGGGGTGCAGCAGCGCGAGCAGGCCGAGCGCGGCGAAGGCGTACATCTCCCGGGGCGGGTAGAGCAGGTTGTGCCAGAAGTAGAGCAGGTCGTGCACCGAGGGCGTGGGCAGCCAGCCGAGCTGACGGGCCGACTGCCGGTCGCCGTAGACGGCCACCGGGACGGTCGGGAGCAGCGCGGCCAGGACGGCGAGCGGGAACTGCCAGAGCACCCGGGCGGCGCCGCGCTCCCGGCGGTGGCCCCAGCCGTGCGCGAGTACCAGGACCAGTTGGCCGGCCAGGCTGCTCAGCGAGACCAGGTGGCAGCAGCCGGCCACCGCGAGCGCCAGCGCGTACAGGGCCCAGCGGCCCACCGTCGGCCGCTCCAGCGCGCGGAGCAGCAGCCAACTGGCTGCTGCCACCGCGCAGGTCACCAGGGCGTAGGCGCGGACCTCCTGGGCGAACCGGGAGACCAGCGGGACGGTGGCCAGCAGCAGCCCGGCGGCGAGTCCGGCCGTCCGGCTGCCGAAGAGCCGCCGCGCGGTGAGCGCGGTGCAGGCGGCCGCTCCGGCCATGGCCAGGGCGGAGGGCAGCCGGAGGCTGAGCACCGAGTCGCCGAACAGTTCGGTCCAGAAGTGCAGCAGGACGTAGTAGGCGCCGTTGCTGGCGTCGACGTTGGCCAGCATCCCGAACAGCCGGCCCAGGTCGCGGGTGGCGGCGCTCCAGCTGGAGATCTCGTCCCGCCACAGCTCCGGGCCGGTGGCCCGGAGCAGGCCGACCAGCAGCATGGCCAGGGCGGGCCAAAGCCAGACGCTGCGCAGGAGTGCTCGGACGTGACTCAAGATCTGATCTGATCATCCATCTAAATAGGGACAAATCAGGATCAAGATTAGCGTCAGGCGCCACCCAGCCGTCGGTTGCGCCGCTGCCGGTCGGCGTGTCGCCGCTCGGCCGGACGGTCCGTCAGCTCACCCAGCGCGGCACCGATCGCCTCGGCCACCCGGCCGGCGAAGGCGAGCGGCTCCTCGGCGGCGTCCGGCCGCTCGGGCACGATCCGGTCCACCAGGCCGGCCGTCCGCAGGTCGGCGGCGCCGATCCCCTGTGACCGGGCCAGCTCGGGCGCGTGCGCGCCGTCCCGGTGCATGATCGCCGAGGCGCCCTCGGGGGGCAGTGGGGCCAGCCAGCCGTGTTCGGCCGCGAGCACCAGATCGGCGGGCAGCAGCGCCAGCGCGCCGCCGCCCGAGCCCTGGCCGAGCAGCACCGAGAGCACGGGGGTGCGGAGCGCCACCAGGGTGCTCAGGCAGCGGGCGATCTCCACCGCCAGGCCGTCGAGTTCGGCCTGCGCGGAGAGTTCGGCCCCGGTGGTGTCCACCAGGGTGACCAGCGGCAGTCCGAGCTGCTCGGCGATCCGCGCCGTCCGCCGGACGGCGCGCAGGTCGGCGGCGGTGAACGGCCGCTCCGCGCCCGGACGTTGGCCGACCAGGACGGCGGGCTGCCCGCCGAACCGGACCAGCGCCCGCACCAACGCCCGGTCCGGGGCGGCCAGTTCCACCCGGCCCGGGTCCGCCGCCGCCAGCACCGCGTCCGTCCCCGGCCGCCCCGGCAGGCGGCTGCGGCCGACCGACTCCCAGGCGTCGGCCGGTGCCGGGGTGTACCCCGGGGTGGGCTCGGGAGCCGGTCCGGCCGGGTCGGACAGCACCGCCAGCGCCCGGCCGACCACCTCGGCCAGCCGCTCGGGCGGGACCACCGCGTCGATCAGGCCGCGTCCGGCCAGGGTCTCGGCGAGCTGGACCTCGGCGGGCAACTCCACACCGCGCAGCTCCTGGTGGGCCCGGGGGCCGAGGAAGCCGAGCCGGGCCCCCGGCTCCGCCAGCACCAGGTGCCCGAGGGTGCCCCAGGAGGCGAACACCCCGCCCATGGTGGGATTCCGCAGATAGGTCAGGTACGGCAGCCCGGCCTCCTGATGGGCCAGCACGGCGGCGGAGATCCGCACCATGCAGAGGAAGGCCGCGGTGCCCTCCTGCATCCGGGTGCCACCGGAGACCGGCAGGGCCAGCAGCGGCAGCCGCTCGGCGGTGGCCCGCTCCACCGCCCTGGTGATCCGCTCGGCCGTGGCCACCCCGATCGAGCCGCCCAGGAAGCCGAACTCCGACACCACCACCGCCACCGGCCGCCCCGCCAGCAGCCCCTGACCGGTGGTCACCGCCTCGTCCAGGCCGGTCCGCTCGCCGGCCCGTGCCAGCGCCGCCGCGTACGAGGGGTCCGCCCCGTCGTACCGGACCGGCTGGTCCCAGCGCTTGAAACTCCCCGCGTCCAGCAGGAGTTCGATCATCCGATCCGCCGTCAACTCACCCTCCCGGAAAGATCCGTCATCGGGCTAACCCTGCCCGATAGGGTCGCCGCCATGGCCGAGGAAGAGCGTGTTCACGATCACGATTGGTCCACCACCCGGGCCTGGGTCACCTCGACCCTGGGGCCGGGGGAGCGGATCGGCGCGGTGGAGCGGCTGCGCGGGGGCTGGACCTCCGAGATGCGGCGGCTGCGGATCGACCGGCCCGGCGGCGAGCCCGGCCATCTGGTACTGCGATCCTTCGTCCAGCCGTTCTTCCTGGAGCACGCCGAGGCCCTGCTCGGCCGGGAGGCCGAGATGCTGACCCTGCTCGGCCCCACAGAGGTGCCCGCTGCCGCGCTGCACGCCGTGGACCCGACCGGTTCGCACTGCGACCACCCGTCCCTGCTGATGACCCTGCTGCCCGGCCAGGTGCGCCTGGACGACCACGAGGCCGTCCCCCGCGCCGAGTTGATGGCCCGACAGCTGCTGGCGATCCACCGCACCGACGTCACCACCCGCCCCCGCGCGTACCAGCCCTGGACCGGCCCGGAGCGGGTCCGGGTGCCCCGGGAGACCGGCCGGCCCGAGCTCTGGGAGCGCGCGGTGCAGCTGATCGACCGTGAGCCGCCGCCGTACCGGGGCACCTTCCTGCACCGGGACTTCCACCCCGGCAACGTGCTGTTCAGCGGGACCGGCGAGGACCTGCGGATCAGCGGGGTGGTCGACTGGGTGGAGACCTCCTGGGGCCCGGCCGACCTGGACGTGGCGCACTGCTCCACCGCACTGGCACTGCTGCACGGCCCGGCCGAGGGCCTACGGTTCGCCGCCCGCTACACCGCCGCCGGCGGCACGCTCGACCCGAACCGCGACGCCCGGCTGTACTGGCGGCTGCTGGACGCCCTCGCCTACGCCCCGGATGCCGAGAAGGTCGCCGTCCCCTGGCGCGAGCTGGGCCGCACCGACCTCACCCCGGCCCTGCTGACCGACCGCCTGGAGCACTACCTGGAGGGGCTCCTGCTGCGCTCCGGGCATCAGCCATCAGGGGCTCGGGGAACTGCGACGCCGACCTCGTAAAAGGTGATCCGTGCGTAGCTGGTCAGGCACTTTCGCAGTTCCCCGAGCCCCTGGATAGTGCAACCTTGCGCCGCTGCGAATACTCAGGTCAACGTGATCCGGACGGCCGTCGCCGAGGCCACGCCGAGCAGTGCGCCGGCCACCACGTCGCCCGGGTAGTGGACGCCGGTGTGCACCCGTGAGTACGCCACGGTGGCCGCCAGCAGGCTCAACGGCACGGCGGTCCTGGGCAGTTCGGCCCCCACCGCGACGGCGAAGGCGAAGGCCGAGGCCGAGTGCCCGGAGGGGAACGACGCCGAGGTGGGCATCCGCACGTGCCGGGCTTCGGGCACCAGCGCGCCGAGCCGGTCCGGCCGCTCCCGCCGCACCAGGTTCTTGCCCAGCAGGTTGGCCGCGGCCGAGGCGACCCCGATCGCGGCCACCCCGAGCAGCGCCGCCCGCCGGGCTGGCCCGCCACGCAGGGCCAGCAGCCCGGCCAGCGCGAAGGAGATCTTCGAGTGGTTCGCGGCATGGGAGAGCCGCCGCATCGCGCCGTCCAGCGAGGGCGTCGGGGTGATCGCGATCGCGCCGTACACCGCCCGGTCCAGGGCCGCCAGGTCCAGCACAATCGGTCCGGTCATCGGGCTACGCATCGATCGCCACTTCCTCTTCCGCTCCGATTCGATTCGATCATCAGTGCCCCCGGGCCAGCCGGCCGACCCGCCGCCAGTCCCGCAGCGGTGCCACCGCCGTCGCCCCGGGCCGGTCGCGCGGCACCAGCACCCGCAGCGCCCCCGGCCGGATCTCGCACCGCACCGGGGTCGGCAGCGTGAGCGCCTCGCCGTCCACGGCCACCGGGATGGTGCCGTTGTCGGCGGTCACCGTCACCTGTCGGGCCGTCAGGACGGTCAGCCCCTGCGCCGACTCGCCGCGCAGCGCCAGCTCGGCGGCCTGCGCAGCGCCGTCCACCCGCAGGCTGAGCACCCCGAGCCGGCCGGCGTCCAGCCGGGGGCGGCTGCCCGCGCCCAGCAGGTCGCCGGTCTCGTACGGGTTGTTGCTGATCAGCAGCGCCTGCGGGTCCGCCAGCCGGGTGTCGTCCGCCTGGGCGGTGAGCCGGGCGCCGGCTCGGTTGGCGAGCAGGTCGGGCAGTGCGCCGAGGGCGGTGGCGGCCTTGGCGTCCCGGTACTCCGGGCTCTGCACGATCTCCGCGTACGCGCCGAAGGAGACCGTGTTGACGAACGGCCGGCCGGCCACCGAGCCGAGGTCGACGCTCAGTTCGACGCCGTCGGTGAGGGCGTCCAGGCAGCGGGCCGGGTCGGTCCGGTCCAGGCCGAGGTCCATCGCGAAGTGGTTCCGGGTGCCGGCCGAGATCACCAGGAACGGCAGCCGGTGCTCGGCGGCGACCGCCGCCACCAGCGCCTGGGTGCCGTCGCCGCCCGCGACGCCGAGCAGGTCGGCGCCGTCGCTGACGGCCTGTCGGGCCAGCTCGGTGACGTCCTGGTCGGTCAGCAGGACCACCCGGGCGCCGAGCGCCTCGGCCTTCGCCACCAGGTCGAACTTCTCGACCTTGCCGCCGCCGGACCTCGGGTTCATGATCAGCACCGGCCGGGCGGGCCGGGCGGCCGGGGTCTCCCGGACGGTCCGTTCCTTGCGGTCCTGCCGCAGCGCCCCCGCCGCGGTGCTCATCGCCCCGGCCCAGAGCGCCACCGCCAGCAGCGAGGCCACGCCCATCCCGCTGTCCACCAGGAAGCCCAGCACCCAGACCGGCGCCGCCACCGCGAGCACCAGCCCGAACAGCCGCGCCAGCCCCCGGTACGCCAGCCCCCACCAGACGCCGGCGGCCGCCACGCCCAGCCCGATCAGCCCGGCGATCATCACCCCGACCCCGCGCAGCCCGACCATCGTCACCAGCACCAGCACGGCCGCCCCGGCGCATCCGACGGCCACCCGCGCCAACCGCTGTGCCCGCATCGCACCCTCCGCGTCGCTCGTGCCCTCCATCGACCCGCCCATTCCCGACTCCCTCCCGATCCTGCCCCAACCCCATCAGCCCCACCTACCCGCCACGACGCCGGGGTGACAGCTGGAGTCCCCATGGGCGTGGCCTGTGGCATCGTCAGGACAGCTGTGTCCAGGATGGCGTGACACCGACACCGACCGATCGGAACGCGATGACCGACCAGCACAACGTCGTCCTGCTCGCCTTCGCCGACCGCGACGCCTGCCGCTCCGCCCTGGAGCCGGCCAAGCACCTGCCGGGCCTGCGCCAGGCCGCGGTGCTGGAACGCTCGGCGGACGGCCTGCTGGAGATGGGCGACAGCTTCGCCCGGGGCGCGGGCGTGCCGACGGTCGGCTCCGGCGTGGTCGGCGGGCTGCTCGGCATGCTCGGCGGCCCGGTCGGCGCCTTCCTCGGCTTCGCCGCCGGGGCAGCCCTCGGCAACGCCGCCGAGCAGGAACGGGGCGCGACCGGCGGCGCCGGGCTGATCGTGCTCGCCCCGAGGGTCGCGGACGGTACCGGGCTGCTGGTCCTCGACGCCAGGGAGGAGTCCGCCGAGCCCGTCGACACCTTCGCGGCCGAACACGGCGCGACCGTCGAACGCATCCCGGCCGACGACTTCGCCGAGCAGGTCAAGGCCGCCGAGGACGCCGCCGACTCCTGAACCCACTGGAGCGCGAGGGAGCGGAAAGGGCGCGAGAGCCGAGCGCACGATCCGCTAGTCTGTCAGTGGTTACGCCTCATTAGCTCAGGGGATAGAGCACAGCTCTCCTAAAGCTGGTGTCGCAGGTTCGAATCCTGCATGGGGCACACCTGGCCAAGGGCCCCGAACCACCACGGTTCGGGGCCCTTGGTCGTAGCCGGTCCGGTCCACGTTCGTGACGAAGGATGGCAGCCGTATGAAGCTCCCGACTCCCCTGCACGTGGTCAACGAGGGGCTGGCCTTCGTCCTGGAGGTCATGGCTCTGGCGGTGCTCGCCTGGTGGGGGTGGCAGACCCCGGAGAGTACGGTGCTGCGGTTCCTGCTGGCGATGGCTGCTCCGACCGCGGCGGCCGTGCTGTGGGGGATGTTCGCCGCGCCGAAGGCTCGGATACGGGTGCCGCTGCCGGGAGTTCTGGTGGTGAAGGCGCTGGTGTTCGGTGCCGCGGCGGCCGCTCTGTACGGCGTGGGCCGGCCCGGGTGGGGCGCCGTCTTCGCCGGGGTGGCGGTGGTCAACACCGCGCTGGCGACCGTGGACCGGCGGGCCTGGATGCACCGGCGGGAAGAGGCTGCGGCCGGGGGCGAGTGAGCGGTCGAACGGTGGGGGGAATCCCCGTAGAAGTGTTCGAAGTGTGTGTGGCATGCTCTGCATGCGGACGTGGGAGGCGCGGCATTCTGCCCCTGCCGGTCGGCCGCGAACGGGCTTCTGACACTGAGCAACGCACGGTCTTCTGACACTGAGTACGTGGGGGACAACATCAAGACGCGAAGAGGCGCCCTGGCGGGCGCCGCGATTCTGGCTGCCCTGGTGGCACCCGTGGTCGGGCCCGGCGTTGCCGGGGCCGCGACCGCCGATCTGTATGTGAACAACGCGGCCGGGTCGAACTGCACCGACGCGGGCTCCGGCCTGCCGACGGCGCCGTTCTGCACCGTGTCGGCGGCGGCCGGGAAGGCCGAGGCCGGGCAGACGGTGCACATCGCGACCGGCCGGTACGACGAGCAGCTGAAGCTCACCAAGTCGGGTACGGCCGGTGCGCCGATCCGCTTCGTCGGGGCCGACCGGGTGGACGCCATGGGTGGCGTCCAGATCGGCAAGACGGACTGGAAGGCCGGGTTGCACGCGCTCTGGGCCTCCGGTGCGCAGCACGTCTCGTTCGAGGGCGTCGAGTTCACCGGCAGCGGCGCGGAGGCGGTGCTGATCGAGAACTCCTCGAAGATCTCGCTGCTGCGTGGTTCGGTCTGGGGCGGTGGCCCCTCGGCACCGGGCATCCGGATCGCCGGGACCTCCAGTGACGTGCGGGTGGCGGGGATGGACTTCTCCTACGTCGGCAACAGCAACGTGGTGGTCGACGCCGGGGTGACCGGCACGGTGATCAGCACCAACCGGTTCTTCGTCAACTCGTCCGACTCGTACCCGGCGCTGGTCGTGCTCGGGTCGCCGAACACGGTGGTGGTGAGCAACACCGTCAAGAGCAGCTGCGGCAACGGCATCGTGCTGGCCGGTGCTTCCACCGGTGCGGTGGTCCGGAACAACGTGATCGACACCTCCAAAAACTACCCGAGCGGTGCCTGCCCGGCGGGCAAGGACAGCACCGGGCTTACCGTGTCTGCCGCCGCTGCCCCGACGGCGGACGTCGACTACAACGTGATCAGCCCGGTCGCCGGTGGTCCGGTTTACGACTGGGCGGGCGTCGCTTACCGGGACCAGGCTGCCTTCCACGCGGCCTCCGGCGACGGTACGCACGACGTGGTGGCCGACCCGTCCATCCCGTACGACGGCAAGACGCCGCAGCTCTCGCCGATCATCGACTCGGCCGACGAGAACGCGCCCGGCATGCTGCCGCTCGACAGCTGGGGCCATGAGGCCAAGGACGACCCGGTCGTCCCCAACACCGGTACGGGCAGCGGGATCCGGGACCGGGGCGCCGACGAGTTCCTCGGCTTCGGCAGTGTCTTCACGCCGGCCGGTCCGGTGCGGTTGATGGACACCCGTGAGGGTGTCGGAGTGGCCAAGGCGCCGCTGAAGATGGGCAGTTCGATCGACCTGCAGGTGGCTGGGGTCAACGGCGTGCCCGCCACGGGTGTCACCGCCGTGACGCTGAACGTCACGGTGACAGCGCCGACCAAGGGCAGCTACCTGACCGTCTACCCGCACGGGGCCGAGTACCCCGAGGGGGCCACCCGACCGACCGCTTCCAGCATCAACTGGGTTGCCGGGCAGACGATTCCGAACCAGGTGACGGTTCCGGTCATTGACGGCAAGGTGTCGTTCTACGCCGGTGGCGAGGGTGGCACCGTCGAGGTGCTGGCCGACCTGGCGGGCTACTACAGCGAGAAGGGCAGCCCGTTCACCTCGGCCGGCCCGGTCCGGCTGATGGACACCCGTGAGGGTGTCGGGGTGGCCAAGGCGCCGCTGCAGATGGGCAGTTCGATCGACCTTCAGGTCGCCGGGGTGAGCGGCGTGCCCGCCACCGGCGTGACGGCCGTGACCCTCAACGTCACGGTGACCGCCCCGACCAAGGGCAGCTTCCTGACGGTCTACCCGCACGGCAAGCCCCGCCCGACCGCGTCGAACCTCAACTGGACGCCCGGGCTGACGATTCCGAACCTGGTGACGGTTCCGGTCGTCGACGGCAAGGTGTCGTTCTACGCCGGTGGCGAGGGTGGCACCGTCGAGGTGCTGGCCGACCTGGCGGGCTACTACAGCGCGAGCGGGTACGCGACCTACAACCCGGTCGGTCCGTGGCGGCTGATGGACACCCGGGAGGACGACTACACCGAGGAGCAGATGACCCGCCGGGCCGGTGCGGTCGCCGCCGGTGACACCCTCACCATGACCACCATCCCGGTCCGGGCCAAGTCCGTGGTGCTCAACGTGACGGTCACCCAGCCCACCGCGGCGGGTTACCTGACCATCTACCCGGCCGGTGGCCAGCGTCCGGTGGCCTCCAGCCTGAACTGGTCCGCGAACCAGACCATCGCCAACCAGGTGGTCGTGCCGGTCAACGAGAACGGCGAGATCTCGCTCTACAACGGCAGCGGTGGCAACAGCCACTTCGTGGTCGACATCCTGGGCTACCACGCCTACTGATCGAACCTCAGCTGATGGCTCGTCCCGGTCACGGGGCGGGCCATCGGCGCACCGGATCGCTTCTGCGCACCACCGGGCCGGCCGGGGGCCGGCTCCGTACCCACTGGGGGAGAACATCAGAACTCGCATCGGCGCGCTGAGCGCCACCGCACTGCTCGGCGCGCTGGCGCTGCCTGCCTTCGGGCCGGGCGGTGCGGTGGCCGCTCCGCTCAACATCTATGTCAACAACGCTGCGGATGCGCACTGTTCGGATGCGGGCAGCGGTCTGCAGGCGCAGCCGTTCTGTACCGTCCAGGCGGCCGCCGACGCGGTGCTGCCAGGACAGACCGTGAACATCTCCAAGGGCACGTACCCGGAGTCGGTCAAACTGACCCGTTCGGGGACCGAGAGTTCGCCGATCACCTTCAGGGGAGCCCTTGCCCCGTGGGAGCACCAGATCTGGGAAGGGACGATCGGAAGCACCGGCCTGGCGACGGGCTTCTCGGTGGTGGGCGCCCAGCACGTACGGATCAAGGACCTCGGTTTCGCCGCGAGCCAGTACGGCGTGGTGGTGGAGAACTCCACGGACGTCGTGGTGATGAGCGGCCAGGTGACCGGTGCCGCCACCGCCTCGGTGCGGGTGACCGGAGCCGACTCCAGGTACGTGACCATCGGCCGGTTCCGGCTCTGGTACCAGGGAGCCGGGATCGTGGTGGACGGGGGAGCGAAGAACACCACGCTCACCACCAACATGGTCAACACCGGTAGTGGCACGCCCGTCTCGGTGGTCGACTCGCCTGCCACCATCGTGGTGAGCAACTCCCTCTTCGGCCATTGCCGGACGGGCCTTGAGCTGGCTGGTGAGAGCACCGATGCGGTGCTGGTCAACAATGTGGTGGCGACGGACACGGACTCGGACGGCACCTGCTGGGACAAGCAGCCGCAGGTGAAGATTGGGGACGTGGCCAGGTCCGGTCTGCGGGCCGACTACAACGTGGTCAGCGCGGTCGGTGGCCGCCCGGCGTACCTGTGGGGTACCGAAAGCTACGACAACCAGGCGAAGTTCACTGCGGAGACCGGGCAGGGCGTGCACGACTCGTTCGGCAGCGCGGTGATCCCGTGGCAGGGTGACAAGCACGTCGGCCCGCTGCCCACCGTCGACTCGGCGGACGAGAGCGCCCCCGGCATGCTGGACGTCGACGCGAACGGCTACGCCCCGGTGGACGACCCGGTCAAGGCCAACTCCGGTACCGGGAAGGGTTTCCGGGACCGCGGCGCGACCGAGCTGGTGAGTGTCGGTACCGCCTACACCCCGACCGGGCCGACCCGGATCCTGGACACCCGGGACGAGGGGAGGGCCGGCCGAGTGTCCTTCATGCGCCAGCTCAAGGTCGCGGGCGCGAACGGCGTCCCGGCGACCGGGGTCAAGGCGGTCACCATGAACGTGACCGTCACCGCGACCAGCAGTGCCGGCTACCTGTCGACCACGCTTCGCAGCAGCTCGTTCCTCAACTGGTCGGGTGCCGGGCAGACGGTGGCCAACCTGGTGACCGTCCCGGTCGACGACGAGGGCATGGTCACCTTCTACCTGGGTGGAGATTCCGTCGATCTGATCGCCGACCTGGCGGGCTACTACAGCGGCAGCGGCAGCATCTTCACTTCCACCGACCCGTCCCGCGCACTCGACACCCGGAATGCGATCGGCGTGACCAGCCGGACGCCGGTCGCCCCGGGCGGCACCGTGGACCTGCAGGTGGCGGGCGTCAACGGCGTCCCGGCCACCGGGGTGACGGCCGTGACCATGAACGTGACGGTCACCGAGCCCACCGGTGGCGGCTACCTGACGGTGTATCCGCACGGCCAGACCCGTCCGACCATCTCCAACCTGAACTGGACACCCGGGCGGACCCTTGCCAACCTGGTGACGGTCCCGGTGGTGGACGGCAAGGTCTCGCTGTTCAACGGCAGCGGCGGCACCGTGCACGTGATCGCCGACGTCGCGGGCTACTACAGCGCCGCCGGGCACAGCGTGTTCCGGGCTCTCCAGCCGAACCGCCTGCTGGACACCCGCTCGAACACCGAGGACGGATGCAGGCAGACCCGTCAGGCGGCCGCTGTGGCTCCCGGCCAGACGATCGAACTGGGCATCTGCTGGCAGGACATCACCGGCGCGACGATGAACGTCACGGTCACCGAGCCCAGCGCGGCCGGCTTCCTGACGGTCTATCCGGCCGGTTCGCCCCGCCCGACCGCTTCCAACATCAACTGGACCGCCGGGCAGACCGTCCCGAACCAGGTCGTGGTGCCGGTCCGGAACCAGAAGGTCGCCTTCTACAACGGCAGTGGCGGCACCGTGCACCTGGTGGTCGACGTGTTCGGCTACCAGGGGTACTGATCAATCGCTCCACCGCAGGCCCGTCCCCACTCCGGTGGGGGCGGGCATCGGCCGGTTTCTTCGGAGGACCGTCATCAGAACTCGTGTCGGCGCGCTGAGCGCCGCCGTACTGCTGGGCGCGCTGGCGCTGCCCGCCTTCGGGCCGGGCGGCGCGGCTGCCGCTCCGCTCAACATCTACGTCAACAACGCTGTGGATGCCCACTGTTCGGACGCGGGGAGCGGTCTGCAGTCGCAGCCGTTCTGCACCGTGCAAGCGGCCGCCGACGTGGTGCTGCCGGGGCAGACCGTGAACGTCGCCCAGGGCGAGTACCGGGAGTCCGTGAAGCTGACCCGCTCGGGGAACCAGGGGGCGCCGATCACCTTCGCGGGCCCCGGTGGGCACTGGACGCCGAACTTCGTGAACGTCGGCTCCGCCGGGAGCACGGCCGGATTCTCGGTGGTGGGGGCCCAGCACGTCTGGATCCGTGGTCTCTCGTTCTCCGGAAGCCAGTTCGGCCTGCTGGTGGAGAACTCCGGCGACGTCCGGGTGACGGACGGTGGGGTGGTCGGTGGCAGCACCGCTGCGGTGCGGGTCACCGGTGCCGACTCCCAGAAAGTCACCATCGGCCGGTTCACGCTCCTCAACGCCCCGGGTGTCGGAATGGTGGTGGACGGCGGTGCGAAGGGCACCACGCTGACCACCAATCTGGTCAACTCCGGTTCGGCCACCGCCGTCTCGGTGGTGGACTCGCCCGGCACGGTCGTGGTGAGCAACTCGCTGTACGCCGGCTGCCGGGTCGGACTGGAGCTGGCCGGGAAGTCTCCCGACGCCGTCCTGATGAACAACGTGGTCGCGGCCGAGTCCATGTCGGACGGCAACTGCGGCTCGCAGACCCCGCAGGTGAAGATCAGCGCCGAGTCCAGGTCCGGCCTGAGGGCCGACTACAACGTGGTCAGCGCGGTCGGCGGCCGTCCGGCGTACCAGTGGGGCAGCGAGAGCTACAGCAGCCAGGCGACCTTCGCCACGGAGACCAACCAGGGCGTGCACGACTCGTTCGACAGCCCGGTGATCCCGTACCAGGGTGACAGGCACCTCGGCCCGCTGCCCACCGTCGACTCGGCGGACGAGAGTGCGCCCGGGATGCTGGGCGTCGACGTGGCCGGCCAAGGCCCGGTGGACGACCCGGTCAAGGCCAACTCCGGTACCGGCAAGGGCTTCCGGGACAGGGGTGCGACCGAGTACCTGAACGTCGGTACCGCCTACACCCCGACCGGGCCGACCCGAATCCTGGACACCCGGGACGAGGGGGAGAACGGCCGGCTGACCTCGATGCGCCGGCTCAAGGTCACCGGCTCGAACGGCGTCCCGACCTTCGTCACCAAGGCGGTCACCATGAACGTGACCGTCACCGCCACCAGCAGCGCCGGCTACCTGTCGACCTCGTACGGCAGCAGCTCCGTCCTCAACTGGTCGGCGGCCGGGCAGACGGTGGCCAAC
Organism: Kitasatospora gansuensis; assembly: GCF_014203705.1. Lineage (NCBI taxonomy): Bacteria > Bacillati > Actinomycetota > Actinomycetes > Kitasatosporales > Streptomycetaceae > Kitasatospora > Kitasatospora gansuensis. The sequence goes on along the minus strand of NZ_JACHJR010000001.1, from coordinate 3,310,404 downwards.
CTGGTGACCGTACCGGTCGATGTGGATGGCATGGTCACCTTCTACCTGGGTGGCTCCGCAGTGGACGTCATCGCTGACCTGGCGGGCTACTACAGCGGCAGCGGCAGCATCTTCACCGCGACCGACCCGTCCCGTTCGCTGGACACCCGGGAGGCCATCGGCGTGCCCGGTCACACGCCGGTCGCGCCCGGTGGCACGGTCGAGCTCCAGGTGGCAGGCCACAACGGCGTCCCGACCACCGGGGCCACCGCCGTCACGATGAACGTGACGGTCACCGAGCCCACCGGCGGCGGTTACCTGACGGTGTATCCGCACGGGAAGGACCGCCCGGTCATCTCCAGCCTGAACTGGACGCCCGGGCGGACCATCGCCAACCTGGTGACCGTCCCGGTGGTGGACGGCAAGGTCTCGTTCTACAACGGCAGCGGCGGCACCGTGCACGTGATCGCCGACGTCGCGGGCTACTACGGCGCCTCGGGTCACGACGTTTACCGGGTGATGCAGCCGAACCGCTTGTTGGACACCCGCACGAACACCCAGGACGGTTGCATGAAGAACCGTCAGGCGGCCGTCGTGACCCCCGGCCAGACGATCGAACTGGGCGTCTGCTGGCAGGACATCACCAGCGCGACCCTGAACGTCACGGTCACCGAGCCCACCGCGGCCGGCTTCCTGACGGTCTATCCGACCGGCTCGCCGCGCCCGGTGGCGTCCAACCTCAACTGGACCGCCGGGCAGACCATCCCGAACCAGGTCGTGGTGCCGGTCCGGAACCAGAAGGTCTCCTTCTACAACGGCAGCGGCGGCACGGTGCACCTCGTGGTCGACATGTTCGGCTACCAGTCGTACTGAGCAACCGCCCCGCAGCAATCCCACTTCTTCGGAGGAACACCATCAGAACTCGTACAGGGGCCCTCGCGGGCGCCGTACTGCTCGGCGTGCTGGCGTTGCCCGCCTTCGGGCCCGGCGGTGCGGCTGCCGCTCCGCTCAACATCTATGTCAACAACGCTGCGGAGGCGCACTGTTCGGACGCAGGCGGCGGTCTGCAGGCGCAGCCGTTCTGCACCGTCCAGGCGGCCGCCGACGCGGTGCTGCCGGGCCAGACGGTGAACATCGCCAACGGCACGTACCCGGAGGCGGTGAAGCTGACCCGCTCGGGGACGGAGGGTGCACCGATCACCTTCGCGGGCCCGTCTTCGGCTCCACCGACCATGGTGAGAAGCACGATCGGCTCCTCCCAAGTCGCCACCGGCTTCTCGGTGGTGGGTGCCCAGCACGTGCGGATTCGCGATCTCGGGTTCTCCGGGAGCCAGCAGGGTCTGTTGGTGGAGAACTCCGTCGACGTCCAGGCAATGCGCGGCGACATCGAGGGCTGGGGCCAGACCTCCTCCGTCGCGGCGGTGCGGGTCACCGGTGCCGACTCCCGGAACGTGACCATCGGCCGATTCAACGTCAGGCACTACTCGGCGGCCGGGATCGTGGTCGACGGTGGGGCGAAGAACACCACACTGACCACCAACTGGATCGACGCGAACCATGCCGTTTCGGTCGTCGACTCGCCTGCCATCGTCGTGGTGAGCAACACGCTCTACTCGGAGTGCCACACCGAGCTGGAGCTCAGCGGCGAGTCCACCGATGCCGTTGTGGTCAACAACGTGGTCGCAGCGAACATCCTTGCGAACGATTACTGTTCCCAGCCGGTGCCCCTGGTGAAGGTCGGCTCGGTGGCTAGATCCGGTCTCCGCGCCGACTACAACGTGGTCAGCGCGGTCAACGGCCGTCCGGCCTACCAGTGGGGCCCGGTGAACTACGACAACCAGCAGACGTTCACGGCCGCGACGGGCCAGGGCGCGCACGACTCGTTCGCCAGCTTGGCGATGGACTACCAGGGCGACAAGCACGCAGGTCCGCTGCCCACCGTCGACTCGGCGGACGAGAGCGCGCCCGGCATGTTGGATGTCGACCTGGACGGCTTCGCCCCGGTGGACGACCCGATCAAGCCCAACTCCGGTACCGGAAAGGGCTTCCGGGACCGGGGTGCCAGCGAGTTGATTGACGTCGGCACCGCCTACACCCCGACCGGGCCGACCCGGATCCTGGACACCCGGGACGAGGGGCCGAGCGGCCGACTGGTCTCGACGCGCAAGCTCAAGGTCACCGGTGCGAACGGGGTCCCGGCCGACGGGGTCGCCGCCGTCACGATGAACGTGACCGTCACCGCGACCAGCAGTGGCGGTTACCTTTCGACCTCAAACGGCAGCAGTTCGGTGCTCAACTGGTCGGGGCCCGACCAGACGGTGGCCAACCTGGTGACCGTGCCGGTCGATCAGGACGGTACGGTCACGTTCTCCCTGGGTGGCTCCAGCGTGGACCTGATCGCCGACCTGGCGGGCTACTACAGCGGCAGCGGCAGCGGCAGCATCTTCACCGCGACCGATCCGTCCCGTGCGCTGGACACCAGGGAGGCCGTCGGGGTGCCAGGCCGCACGCCGGTCGCCCCCGGTGGCACCGTCGAGCTCCAGGTGGCAGGCAACAACGGTGTCCCGGCCACCGGGGTCACCGCCGTGACGATGAACGTGACGGTCACGGAGCCCACCGGTGGCGGTTACCTGACGGTGTATCCGCACGGGAAGGACCGTCCGGTCATCTCCAGCCTGAACTGGACGCCCGGGCGGACCCTCGCCAACCTGGTGACGGTCCCGGTGGTGGACGGCAAGGTCTCGTTCTACAACGGCAGTGGCGGCACGGTGCACGTGATCGCCGACGTCGCGGGCTACTACAGCGCCCAGGGCCACGACGCGTACCGGCCGAAGCAGCCCGGCCGAATGCTGGACACCCGCGTTGACAGCCATGGCCCCTGCCGGACGATCCCGACACGCCCGGCGGCGGCCGTCCGACCCGGCGAAACGCTCGAACTGGGCGTCTGCTGGCAGAACTTCACCAGCGTGACCATGAACGTCACGGTCACCGAGCCCACGGCCGCCGGCTTCCTGACGGTCTTCCCGACCGGTTCGCCGCGCCCGGTTGCGTCCAACATCAACTGGACCGCCGGGCAGACCATCCCGAACCAGGTCGTGGTGCCGGTCCGCAACCAGAAGGTCTCCTTCTACAACGGCAGTGCGGGCACCGTGCACCTCGTGGTCGACATGTTCGGCCTCCAGTCCTACTGAGCCACCGTCCTGAGCCGCCCGATGGCCCGTCCCCGCTCCGGCGGGGGCGGGCCATCGGGCGATCGACTCCTCGGAGGAACGCCATCAGAACCCGCATCGGCGCGCTGAGCGCCGCCGCACTGCTCAGCATGCTCGCCCTGCCCGCCTTCGGGCCGGGCGGCGCGGCCGCCGCTCCGCTCAACGTCTACGTCAACAACGCCGCGGACGCCCACTGTTCCGACACGGGCAGCGGTCTGCAGGCGCAGCCGTTCTGCACCGTCCAGAAGGCCGCCGACGTGGTGCTGCCCGGCCAGACCGTGAGCATCGCCCCGGGCGACTACCCGGAGCAGGTCAAGCTGACCCGCTCCGGTACGGCGAACGCACCGATCACGTTCACCAGGACCCCCTACGTGTGGGGCCAGTGGCCCTCGGACGTCACGGTCGGCAGCCGCGAGTTGGCGACGGGCCTCTCGGTCGTGCGGGCCGAGCACGTGCGGATCAAGGACCTGCACTTCGCCGGGAGCCAGTACGGCCTGCTGGTGGAGAACTCCACGGACGTCGAGGCCATGAGCGGCCAGGTGACCGGCGCTGCCGCCGCCTCGGTGCGGGTGACCGGGGCCGACTCCAGGGACGTGACCGTCGGACGGTTCTGGCTCTCGTTCATGTGGGGCTCCGGGATCGTCGTGGACGGTGGGGCGAAGCACACCACGCTGACCACCAATCTGATCAACGGCCCTGGCGCCACCGGTATCTCGGTGGTGGACGCGCCCGCCACCGTCGTGGTGAGCAACTCCGTCTTCGACAGCTGCTGGACGGGTCTCGAGCTGGGCGGTGCGGCCACCGACGCGGTGGTGGTCAACAACGTGGTCGCGACGGGTCAGCTCTCCGACTACCAGTGCCGCGCGGAGCTCCGGCCGCAGGTGAAGGTCGCCCAGACCGCTCTGTCCGGCCTGCGGAGCGACTACAACGTGCTCAGCACGGTCAACGACCGTCCGGCGTACGAGTGGGGCACCAAGAGCTACAACAGCCGGTGGGACTTCACCGCGGAGACCGGCCAGGGCGCGCACGACTCGTTCGACAGCGCGGTGATCCGGGAGGACATCGGGAAGCACGACCGCCCGCTGCCCACCGTCGACTCGGCGGACGAGACCGCCCCCGGCATGCTGGACGTCGACGCGTTCGGCAACTCCGCGGTGGACGATCCGATCCAGGCCAACTCCGGTACCGGCAAGGGTTTCCGGGACCGGGGCGCGACCGAGTACCGGGACGTCGGCACCGCCTACACCCCGACCGGGCCGACCCGGATCCTGGACACCCGGGACGAGGGGCCGAACGGCCGGCTGACCTCGACGCGCAAGCTCAAGGTCACCGGCGCGCACGGCGTCCCGGCCGACGGGGTCGCCGCCGTCACCATGAACGTGACGGTCACCGGCACCAGCGGCGGCGGGTGGCTGTCGACCTCGAACGGCAGTAGCTCCATCCTCAACTGGACGGCCGCCGGGCAGACGGTGGCCAACCTGGCGACCGTACCGGTCGATGCGGACGGGACGGTCACCTTCTCCGTGGGCGGTGCCGCCGTCGACGTGATCGCCGACCTGGCGGGCTACTACAGCAGCAGCGGCAGCCTCTTCAGCCCCTGGGACCTGTCCCGCTCGCTGGACACCCGGAATGCCATCGGCGTGCCCGGCCGGACGCCGATCGCCCCGGGTGGCACGGTCGAGCTTCAGGCGGGGGTCCCCGGCGTCCCGTTCACCGGGGCCACCGCGATCACCCTGAACGTGACCGTCACCGAACCCACCAGCAGTGGCTACCTGACGGTGTATCCGCACGGGAAGGACCGTCCGGTCATCTCCAACCTGAACTGGATGCCCGGGCGGACCATCGCGAACCTGGTGACCGTTCCGGTGGTCGACGGCAAGGTCTCGTTCTACAACGGCAGCGGTGGCACCGTGCACGTGATCGCCGACGTCGCGGGCTACTACGGCGCCAGAGCCTGGGCGCGCACGGCGTTCCGGACGATGCAGCCGCAGCGTCTGCTGGACACCCGCGTGGACAGCAGTAACACCTGCCTGGAGACCCGTCGGGCCGCCACGGTGGCTCCCGGCCAGACGCTCGAACTGGGCGTCTGCGTGCCGCACATCACCAGCGCGACGATGAACGTCACGGTCACCGAGCCCACCGCGGCCGGCTTCCTGACGGTCTATCCGGCCGGTTCGCCGCGTCCGGTGGCGTCCAACCTCAACTGGACGGCTGGGCAGACCGTGCCGAACCAGGTCGTGGTGCCGGTCCGGGACGACAAGGTCCTCTTCTACAACGGGAGTGGGGGCACCGTGCACCTGGTGGTCGACCTGTTCGGCTACGAGGCGTACTGAGCAACTGCCCTGCGTAACGCCGCCGGCCTTCGGTGCCCCCTGGTCCGCAGTCGAAGCAGTGTGCGATGATCCGTCCGAAGTTCGTGGGGAAACCGGCTGATGCCGATTTCAAGTACAGGTCGTGGGCGCCGAGTTGGCGCTCTCGGGGGACATCCTGACGACGCACCCTCAGGTGGGGGGAAGTCGCTTCTTCGGAGGTACGCCATCAGAACTCTTACAGCGGCATTCACGGGGGCTGTCCTGCTGCTCGGCGCGGTGAGTCTGCCCGCGCTCGGGGCCGGTACGGCGGTGGCGGCGAGCGCCACGCTCTACGTCAACAAGCTCAACGGGAACTGTTCGGACGCGGGCACCGGAACACTGGAGCAGCCGTACTGCACCGTCTCGGCCGCGGCGGCCAAGGTGGAGCCGGGACAGACGGTGCTCATCGGAGCGGGCGAGTACCGGGAGTCCGTCACACTGACCCGCTCCGGCACCGTCGAGGCACCGATCACCTTCATCGGCGCGGGTGGTCCGGGCGCCGGGTACCGCGCCCCGCAGACCGAGATCGGCTTCTGGCGGTTCGAGGGCATGCCGCCCGCGTTCACGCTCAGCGGGGTGAGTCACGTCCGGATCAGCGGGGTCGAACTGCTCGGGTACCACGAGTCGGTGGTGATCGACGGCGGCACCGAGGTGAACCTGTCCGGCAATCTGCTCACCGGTCTGATCGGCGAAGACCCACGGGTCCGGGTCACCGGCGCGGCCCGGAACGTCACGCTGGCCCGGAACGCCTCAGGGGAGCGCAGCGGCCTGGTGGTGCTGGAACCGGGAGTCCGGGACACGGTCGTCTCGACCAACCTGATCGCCGCCGGTGGGCATCCCGGCATCGTGGCCGACGGAGCCCCGGGCACGGTGATCGTGGCCAACACTGTGGACAGCCACTGCGAGGCCGCGATCCGGCTGACCGGTGCCTCGACCGGGGCGACGGTCATGAACAACGTCCTCACCGACAGCACCGACAGCACCGGCAGTACCTGCACGGACCCCGGACAGCGCGCCGGGCTGTGGGTGGACCAGGAGGCGAAGGCCGGCGCCAGGGTCGCGTACAACCTTCACGACAGCGGGGCCGGCCTGCCCGCCTACAGCTGGGCGGGCACCGTGTACGACGAGGTCGCGCAGTTCGCGGCGGCCTCCGGCCAGGGGGCGCACGATGTCATCGGTGCGCCCAACCTGCCCGGCTCGGTGGGTGACACGGGGGAGCGGACCTCCCCGGCGATCGACTCGGCGGACGAGAGCGCGCCCGGCATGTCGGCCGTGGACGTACGGGGATCGTCGGCACTGGACGACCCCTGGGTGGCCGACACCGGGACCGGCAGCGGACGGCGGGACCGGGGCGCGGAGGAGTTGGTCAACTTCGGGTCCCGCTACACCCCCGTCGGGCCGGTCCGGGTACTGGACACCCGGGAGGCGACCGGTGTCCCGGCCCGGGTGCCGGTCGCTCCGGGGGCCACGATGGACTTGCCGGTCACTGGGCTGAACGGGCTGCCGGCCGATGGTGTGACGGCCGTGACCATGAACGTGACGGTCACCGAGTCCACCGGCGGCGGCTTCCTGACGGTGTATCCGCACGGCGCGGAGCGGCCGACCGCCTCGAACCTCAACTGGACCGCCGGGCAGACGATCCCGAACCTGGTGACCACTCAGGTCCGGGACGGCAAGGTGTCGTTCTTCAACGGCAGCGGCGGCACCGTGCACGTGCTGGCCGACCTGCTCGGCTTCTACAGCACCAAGGGCAGCGGCTTCACCGCCAAGTCCCCGGTGCGGCTGCTCGACACCCGCGAGGGCCTGGGTGCCGCCAAGGCGCCGGTCCGGCAGGGCGGTACGGTCGACCTCCAGGTGACCGGGGCGAACGGGGTGCCCGCCACCGGCGTCACCGCCGTGACCCTGAACGTGACGGTGGCGGACGCCACCGACGGCGGTTTCCTGACCGCCTACCCGCACGGAGAGCAGCGGCCGACCGCGTCCAGCCTCAACTGGGTCAAGGGCCAGGTGGTCCCGAACCTGGTGACCGTCCCGGTGAAGGACGGCAAGGTCTCGCTGTTCGTGGCCGGTAGCGGCCCGGGCCAGGTCCAGCTGATCGCCGATCTCGCGGGGTGCTACACCAAGACCGGGGGCGACCAGTTCCACGCGCTGGTGCCGGTGCGGAAGGCCGACACCCGGGGCTCGTTGCCCTGGTACGACGAGTGGGAGCCCGGCGAAACGGTGCGGGGCGGAGCCACCCGGAGCGTCGAGGTGGTCGAGTACCCCGGTGCTAGCGCGGTCGCGATGAACGTGACGGTGACCGGAACCGCCGCACCGGGATTCCTGACCGTGTACCCGGACGCCACCGAGCGGCCGGTGGTCTCGAACCTCAACTGGGTGACGGGGCAGACCGTTCCGAACCACGTGGTGGTGGCCACCGGTGCGGGAGGCAAGAACGCCTTCTACAACGGGAGTCAGGGCGACGTGGAGCTGATCGCCGACCTGTTCGGCTACTTCGCCCCGGCGTAGTCCGCTCCAACGACGGTGGCCCGCCCCCTTCGCAGGAAGGGGGCGGGCCACCGTCGTTTCACCGGGCGGGAGTTGGTCAGCCCGCCGTGTAGTAGCCGGTGATGTCGGCGATCAGGTCGATCGTGCCGGCCTTGTTGAAGAAGTTCACCTTGCCGTTGACCACCGGGACCACGACCAGGTTCGGGATCACCTGGTTGGCCAGGAAGTTGAGGTTGGAGACCTCGGGGCGCGGCGTGCCGTCCGGGTAGACGGTCACGTAGCCGGGCGAACTGCCGTTGACCGACGTGACGTTGAGGACGACGGCGGTGACGCCGGAGTCGGGCAGCCCGGCCTTGCCGGCCACCTGGAGGGTGGCCACGCCGTCGGGGCCGAGGCGGGTGGAGCCGCCGAGGCCCTCGCGGGTGTCCAGCAGGCGGGTCGGGCCCGCGCTGGTGAACTTCGAGCTGCCGCCCGGGGAGTAGTAACCGGTGATGTCCGCGATCACCTGGACGGTGCCGGCCGGGTTGTAGAAGTCCACCTTGCCGTCCACCAGCGGGACCATCACCAGGTTGGGGACGGTCTGGCCGGGCGTGAAGTTCAGGTTGGAGACCCCGGGGCGGCTGGTGCCGTGCGGGTAGACGGTCAGGAAGCCGGTGGTGCTCGGCTCGGTGACGGTGACGTTCAGGATCACGCCGGTGGCGTCGGCGGGCACGCCCTCGCGGCCCGAGACCTGGAGGGTGACCGAGCTGTTCGGGCCGACCGCGCCGGACGACCGGGTGTCCAGCAGCCGGGCCGGGCCCGCGCTGGTGAACTTCGAGCTGCCGCTGGGGGAGTAGTAGCCGGTGATGTCGGCCAGCAGGTCGACGGTGCCGGCCGCGTTGAAGAAGTTCACCTTGCCGTTGACCACCGGGACCACGACCAGGTTCGGCACGATCTGGCCGGCCGTGAAGTTGAGGTTCGAGGCGACCGGGCGGGGCTGGCCGTCCGGGTAGACCGTCACGTAGCCGCCCTGGCTGGGCGAGACGGCCGTCACGTTCAGGATCACCGCGGTGGCGTCCGCCGGGACACCGGTGTTGCCGCCGGTGACCTGGAGCGAGGCGGTGCCCGCGCCGCCCAGGCGGGTCGAGCCGCCGAGGCCCTCCCGGGTGTCCATCAGCCGCTTCGGGCCGACCGGGGTGTAACCGGCGGCCGGCGGGACGGTGGCCACGGTCAGGTCGACGTCGGTGGACTTCAGGAAGCCCAGCCGGTGGCCGTAGCGGACCGGGTAGTAGGTGTCGTCGCCGGTCACCACGGCCTGCACGCCGTTGACGTCGTAGAAGATGTCGCCCTTGACCGGGGTGTCGCTGAGCAGGGTGTACTTCTGCCCGGCCGGGACGCTCACGTTCAGCGGGACGGGGTTGTGCGAGGTGGGGTTGTACGTCACACCGGGGTACTTGGCGTACGCCGCCTGCTCCGGGTAGGCCCGGCCGTACAGCGGGATGCTCGCGACACCGGCACGCGGGGTCGCGACGTTCTGGCCGCGGCGGTTGTCGGCGGCGGCGCTCTGGCCGTTCGGGTTGTGGAACCAGCCCTGCACGCCGTCGTACCAGATCGCGGTCCAGTCACCCTGCTGGGCGGCCACCACGTAGCTGCTCCCGGCGACCGCCTTGGCGCGGACGTCCGAGGCGGCGGTGGTGCCGCCGTTGATCAGCGCGGCCGCGCCGTCGGGGGACTGGCGCAGGTAGACGAAGTTCTGCGGGCGCGGGCCCGTCTCGGCCACCGGCGGCTGGTTGTTGGCGTCGAACGGCGGGGCGATGGTCACCTTGCCGCCGACCAGCAGCGAACCACCGGCGGCGGCCCGGACCGGCGCGCCGGCCAGGTCCATGTAGTGCGACCAGTCCCAGAACGTGCCCGGGTCCCAGTGCATCGGCGGCACCGAGTCGATCGGCTTCGGGATCTCGTCGTGCCCGATGATGTGCTGCCGGTCCAGCGGGATGCCGTACTTCCCGGCCAGGAACTTGGTCAGCTCGGCCGAGGAGCGGTAGAGCTGCTCGGTGTACCAGGTCGGCTGCTTGTTGGCGTTCTGGCCGAGGGCGTAGCCCTCGTGCTCCAGACCGATGCTGTGCATGTTGAAGGTCTTGTTGCCCGCGTGCCAGGCGGTGTTCTTGGTGTTGACCAGCTGGGCGACCTGGCCGTCGTGGGTGCCGCCGGCACCGACCAGGTAGTGCGCACTGGCCTCGGTGGCCGGGTTCTTGAAGGTCGAGATGGTCCCGTCCCACGACCCCTCGGTGTCGTGGATGACGATGTACTGGATCTTCTGACCGTCGGCCGGGCGGTTGGTGACCGCGTAGTTGGCGTCGTCGGCCCAGGCGCCCGTGCAGCTCACGGTCGCGGGGCACTCCAGGTTGCCCGGCGTGGCGGCGCGGGACTGCAGCGGGCGGTCCACGGTCAGCGCGGCGTCGGCCGCCAGGCTGACGGCCTGGCCGTCCACGGTGATCCTGGCCGCGCCCTCGCGGACGGTCTCGAAGACCCGGTCGGCGAAGACGTTGCCACCGGCGGCGGGCGCCGTCTGGCTGAACCGGACCACCGCGTTGTACCAGGTCTCCGGACCGGTCCCGAGCGAACCGCCGGTCTCCCTCTGGTACTTGGCGAGCAGCGCGGCCCCGCCCCGGATGCTCTGCGCCGGGTCGGTGCGCAGCTGGTCGGCCGGGCGGCCGAGCAGTGCGGCGGCCTCGTCCAGGGTGTGCAGGGCCGGGCTGTCCTGCGGCTTCGGCGCCGGCGTGGTGGCGGCCGGGGCCGCAGGCTCCGGCAGGCCGTCGCCCTGGCCGTGCTGGTGGCCACCCTCCGTGGAGACCAGCTCGGACGGGTCGACCTGGGTCAGGCCCATCACGTTGTAGTTGCCGGTGGTGCTCGGCTCGCCGTTGTGCGACTCCCAGCGGGTCTGCTGGTAGGCGAGCGCGAGCAGGACGCTCTGCGGGACCTTGAACTCGGCGGCCGCGGCGGCGAACTGGCGCTGCCGGGCGTCCGAGCCGGTCGCCGGAGCAGCCGAGGCGGCGACCGAGAACAGCGCCAGGCCGGTGCTCGCGGCGACCACGGTGGCGGCGACCGTCCGGGACAGTCGGCGGTGCCTCGGGCGGTCGCCGGAGGCAGGGTGAACCTGCGGTATGACGGTCAACGGAGTCAGCAGACCTTCCCGTGTCTGTACCGGCCGAGCGGCCGGTCTGGTGTCGGACCTTCCGGGGCTCCCGGCTGCCACGGGGGCACTCGACGGGCCGGAACCACGGCCGTCGGTGCCTGCACGCGGAAGGCGTTCGCCGACGTTAACATCTGATCGGCCGTCCACGACCGGCCGACCGGCGCGGGTGTGTCACGGCTCTGTCACAAGCGGGGCACTGCCCCGGGCCTGACGGCGCGTCAGCGACGGTGCTTGCCGCCGCCGGCCGCCGGCTCCGGGTAGGGGATGCGCAGTTTGCGGGCCAGCGGGGCGACCGCCGCGCCCGCGCCGAGCGGACGGGCCAGCAGCAGCACCGAGACCAGCACCGCGAGCGGACCGGCCGCCAGTGCCGCCAGCGCGGCCGGCACCCCGCCGCCCAGCGCCGCGTCGAGCCGTCCGGTCAGCCAGTACGCGGCCAGCGCGCCCGGCGCGCAGGCCACCGCCAGCGCCAGGTGCAGGGTGACCAGCCGGCCGCCGTCCAGGCCGCTGCGGACCCGGGGACGGCGCCCGGTGCCGAGCTCCAGGGTGGCGTCGGCGGGCAGCGGCGCAGCGCCGGCGGCACCCTCGCGGCGCAGTCGGCGGCCGAGCGCGCGCCCGGTGATGGCCGCGCTGATCAGCACCGCGACGGTGTGCGCGCCCGCCATGCCGACGATGATCCAGCGGCTCGGCAGCACCAGGTAGGCGACCCAGGAGAGCAGCACGTTGCTGCCGGAGGTGATCGTGGTGAGCCAGAACGGGGTCCGGGCGTCGCTCATCGCGTAGAAGCCGCGGGCCAGCGCGTACTGGGCGCAGAACGCGGGCAGGCCGAGCGCGAAGGCCATCAGGATCTGGGTGACCACGTCGATGTCCGCGTCCGTCACGTTCCCGTGCCCGTAGGCCAGGGCGGCGATCGGACCGGCCAGCGAGAGGAAGATCGCCGAGGCCGGGACGATCATCCCGGCCGAACTCCGCAGGGTCTGCGCCAGCTCGCGGCCGACGTCCTCGAACCGGCCCGCGCCGACCGACCGGGACATGCTCGGCAGGATCGCGGTGACCAGGGAGACCGTGATGATGCCCTGCGGGACGATGAAGAGCAGGTAGGCGTTGTTGTACGGGGTGTAGCCCAGGCCCTGGGTCAGACCGTCCTGCTTGGCGAGCGAGGCCGCGCCGGTGGCCAGGTTGGTGATCGCCAGGAAGGCCAGCTGGGTGACCACCACCAGCAGCAGCGCCCAGCCGGCCGCCCGCAGCGGCGTGGTCAGGCCGGAGCCGCGCCAGTCGAAGCGCGGGCGGTAGCGGAAGCCGGAGGCCCGCAGCGAGGGCACCAGGGCCAGCGCCTGGACCAGGATGCCGAAGGCGCTGCCCAGCCCGAGCAGCATGGTCGCGCCGTCGGAGAAGTCCTTGGCGTCGGTGGCGTGCACGAAGATCGCCAGGTAGAGGCTGAAGACCGCGATCACCACGACGTTGTTGAGCACCGGGGCCCACATCATCGCGCCGAACCTGTCCCGCGAGTTGAGCACCTGGCCGAGCAGACCGAAGAAGCCGTAGAACAGGATGGCCGGCAGGCAGTACCTGGCCAGCGCGATGGTCAGGTCGCGCTGGACGGTGTCGTCCGGGCCGTACGGGGTGTAGCTGTCGACGATCAGCGGGGCGCAGAAGAAGGCCACTGCGGTGATCACGACCAGCACGACCCCACAGACCGTCAGCAGCCGGTTGGTGTAGGCGACGCCACGGTCGGCGTGCTGCTGCGCGGCGCGCACCAGCTCGGGGACGAAGACGGAGTTGAGCACGCCGCCGATCAGCATGATGAAGATGGTGTTCGGCAGCATGGTGGCCACCGCGTAGCCGTCGGCCACGAAGCCGGTGCCGAGCGCGGCGGTGATCACACCGGCCCGGACGAAGCCGAGGGCCCGGGAGGTCAGCGAACCGAGCGCCATGATCATGCCGTTGCGGGCGGTGGAACTCGGCTTGGCCGCTGCCTCGACGGGCGCGGCCGCGGGCGGCGCGGCCGGAGGCGGCGGTGGGACCGGGGCGTACGGCAGCCGGGGGCTGGGCACCTGCTGGCCGAGCTGGACGGTCGGCTGGCCACCGGGGCCGGTCATCAGCTGGTCGTCGGGTATCTGACGCAGCGGCATGGTCGGCGGGTCGCCGTACGGGCCGGAGGGCCCGTCCGTCGTGTGCTTGGTCATGCGCCCCCCGTCGCTCGGTGCCTGGGCAGTGGACGTGCGGTTGCTGTGCTGCGACTGCCCGGCCCGGCCGGATGCAGGCACACCCGGCGGCAGCAGTCTGCCTCACCACGGCACTCGGTGGGGAGATCCGTGCCGTGTGCCGGACATCTCCCGACCTGGCGGAAGGCACGTGGCCACCCGTCCCGGTCTGCCGTAAACAGGGTAATTGGTCCTGATTTTTCCAGTGCCGACAGGGACTGAATCGGTTGGTGGGCCCCTGTCCCTTCCCTCCCGGTGCGCCGATCGAACGGTGGTGTGACGCTTCTCACTGACCGTCAGCTCGGCGGGCGGGCTGCGGGAACGGCCCGGCGGCGGGGTCGAAAGCGCTGTCGAGAGAGGGGTCGAAGGCGGGGTCGGGGGTGCCGGTGGCCAGCACGCGCTGGATCCGCGGCCTGGTCCGCCAGTCGACCCGGCGGACGTCCCGGGACAGCGCGCCCGGCTGCCAGAGCTCGACGGCGAGCGTGACGGTGCCGACCACCAGGGCGGCGGCCAGCCAGCCCGCCAGCACGTCGCTCGGCCAGTGCACCCCGAGCGCGATCCTGGTCCAGCCGACCGCGAGCGCGGCGAGCGCGGCGGCGGTGCAGGACACCGCGCGGCCCGTCCGGTTGGCCCGAGGCCAGACCAGGATCACCAGGGCGGCGCAGGTGATGGCCGAGGCGAGGGCGTGGCCGGACGGGAAGGACAACCCGCCGGCCTGGGCGACCGGGGCGGCGAAGTGCGGCCGTTCCCGGCCGACGACGTTCTTGCCGAGCCAGCTGGCCAGCCAGCCGGCCAGTATCAGCGCGGCCGCCCAGCCGCCGAGGGTGCGGGCGCCGATCACCCAGAGCCAGACCGCGGCCAGGCCGAGCAGCACCCGCATGGTGACGGTGCTGCCGATGTCGGCGAGGGTCTGCATGGCCGCCGTCCAGATGTTGTGCTGGACCGCGTAGCCGTGCAGGGAGTCGACCCAGCCCTGGTCGAGCCGGGCCAGCGGGCCCCAGTGGGACGTCACCAGGGCCAGCAGGACGCCGAGCAGTGCGGCGGAGCCGGACGCCAGCGCCGAGCAGATCAGCAGGCGCTGCCGTCGGCGGGCGGCGGAGGCGGCCGACCCGGGATCGGCGTGGGTGCCGTCGTTGGGCGGGTACATGGCTGACACCTTCCCAGGGCGAGCGATGGATCCGGACCCGAACCGATCGCGATTTGGCATCTTTTGTGGGGAGAAGCTGCGGATGGAGGCCGTCGTTCGTTGACGGAGCGGCGGAACTCCCCCTGCCACTCCGGGTCGATGGTCCATCACCGAGCGTTCATGATCGCGGGTGAAAAGTCGCAGGATACTGCATCCGGAGAAGAAACTGGGTGAGTTGGGAATGTTGTCCGAATTCTGTGCGTTGGATCGTTACGTGTGAGCCTCTCCGAGGCCCGCAATCTCTTTGCCCCGGCTCACACCTGGCGGGGCGAGATCCGAAGACCGGCACCAGCAGCAAGGGAGCAAGCATGGCCACTCGTGCCGTCGTTCGCGACAGGGCCGACCGGACTCGCGCGGCCCGCCCGAACAACCTTGAGGCCGACCGCGACCTCGTCGGTATGTACCTCGACGAGATCGCCAGGACGCCGCTGCTCGACGCCGCCGAGGAGGTCGAGCTCTCGCTGCGGATCGAGGCCGGCGTCTACGCCCAGCACCTGCTGGAGCAGGAGACGCTGCCCAAGGGGTCGAAGCGGGAGGAGCTGGAGGCGATAGCCGAGGACGCCGAGCGGGCCAAGGACGTCTTCATCAGGTCGAACCTCCGGCTGGTGGTGGCAGTGGCCCGGCGTTACCCGCGCAGTGGTCTCCCGCTGCTCGACCTGATCCAGGAGGGCAACGCCGGTCTGGTCCGGGCGGTCGAGAAGTTCGACTACGCGAAGGGGTTCAAGTTCTCCACCTACGCGACCTGGTGGATCCGGCAGGCGATCACCCGGTCGATCGCGGACCAGTCCCGCACCATCCGGCTGCCCGTGCACCTGGTGGAGGAGCTCGGCCGGATCCGGCGGGTGCAGCGCGAGAAGGCGAAGGAGCTGGGCCGCGAGCCCGACCCGGCGGAGGTGGCCGCCGAGCTGGACACCACGGAGCAGCGCGTCAAGGACGTACTGGACTGGGCCCGGGACCCGGTCAGTCTGAACATGGCGGTGGACGACGAGGGCGAGACCCAGTTCGGTGACCTGGTGGAGGACACCGGCGCCGTCTCGCCGGAGGACGCCGTGATGGTGATGCTCCGCCGGGAGGAGCTGGACGACCTGATCGGCCGGCTGGACGACCGCACCGCCTCGATCATCCGGTCCCGGTACGGGATGGAGGACGGCCGGGAGCGGACGCTCACCGAGGTCGGCAAGCAGCACGGGCTGACCAGGGAGCGGATCCGGCAGATCGAGAAGCACGCGCTGGCGGAGCTCAAGAAGATCGCCGACCACGCGGGCTTCGAGGCCGCCTGACCCGGCCAGGACCGGTACCTGACGGACCCTGCGGGGGCTTCGGCCCCGGCGGGGTCCGTCTTCGTCGCGGCCTAGGCTTGGGGGAGCAGTCGCGTGAGTGAGAGGAAGTGGCGTGGTGCCGGAGCAGCAGCCCGAGCAGCAGGCGAAGGAACAGGTGAAGGAGCCGAAGCCGAAGCTGGTCTTCGAGGACCCCTTCGACCGGCAGACCAGTGACGACACGGACCAGGGCTGGGGCGGCGCCGGGGAGAGCGCGGGGCGCGGGATCGACTGGTACCGGAGTCAGCGGCCGCCGCACCACGGGGGGTAGCGGCCGCCGCACCACGGGGGAGCGGGACGGCGGCCGGGTACGGGCGGACCGGGTGGGTCAGCGCTGGCGGACCAGGGCGTCGCGGATCTCGGTGAGCAGTTCGACCTCCTTGGCCTCCGCCTCGGCGGCCTCCTCGACGGGGGACTTGCGCTTGGCCATCAGGTGCTTCATCGGGACGATCAGCACGAAGTAGACCACCGCCGCGGTGATCACGAAGGTGAGCACGGCGCTGAGCACCGAGCCCCACAGGATGAAGATGCCGGAGGTGACCTTCCCGTCGGCGTCCACCTCGCAGGGGCCCTTGAGGCAGGACGAGTAGGACGCCAGGTCCTTGGTGCCGAACACCCCGACCAGCGGGCTGATGACGCCGTCGACGAAGGCGTTGATGACCTTGGTGAAAGCCGCG
The DNA here is from genome assembly GCF_014203705.1 of Kitasatospora gansuensis. Taxonomy (NCBI): domain Bacteria; kingdom Bacillati; phylum Actinomycetota; class Actinomycetes; order Kitasatosporales; family Streptomycetaceae; genus Kitasatospora; species Kitasatospora gansuensis. Next base: position 3,293,823 of record NZ_JACHJR010000001.1, on the reverse strand, counting down.
CCGATGACGACGGCGACGGCCAGGTCGATGACATTGCCGCGGAGCAGGAATTCCTTGAAGCCCTTCATGCCGCGCTGAACGAGGCCGGGCCGGATCGGTCACGGGTGATCTTCGTGGCGCGGTGTTGACGCTCCGCCGGCTACGAGGGCGGCGCCGTGCCGGGGCAGCGGGGTGCGGTGACGGCCTCGGCGGCCACGGCCGGAGCCGAGGCCGGGGGTGGTGAGCCGGGCCGGAGCTGGCTCGCGGCGAGGGCGGTGGCCGCGGCCAGCAGGCTGGTGGCCAGCAGGCCGGGGCGATGGCGGACGGCTCGCTGGAGGCGGTGCCGGCCGCCGGAGCCGCGGCGGATCGGTGGGAAGACCGGGACCACCTGGCGGGGCGGGACCGAGGAGGTCGCGCGGGGGACCGTGGTGCGGGTGTGCAGGGTGGTCATGGGGCACCGCCTCCGATCGGGACGCGACGTCGGGGGAACGTCGCGGGGATCAGCGTGCGGCCGGGCCGGGGGCGGTGGCGGGACGAGGCACAACCCTGTGGAAAACCCGGCCCTGTGGACGAAGCGGGTCACCCACAGGGCTGTGGAAAAGCCGGACGGCCCGGCCGCGCACCGAGGTGCGGGGCCGGGCCGTCCGGAAAGACGCGGGTCAGCTGGTCGAAGCCGGAGCCGAGCTCGACGTCGAGGACGAGGAGCTGGTCGAGGCCGCCGGAGCGGGCGCCGACGCGGCCGGAGCCGAGGAGGACGACGAGGTCGAGGAGCTCACCGAGCTGCTGGACGACGAGCGGCTGTCGGTCCGGTAGAAGCCCGAGCCCTTGAAGACCACACCCACCGCGGAGAAGACCTTGCGGAGGCGCCCCTGGCACTCGGGGCACGTGGTCAGCGCGTCGTCGGTGAACTTCTGCACCGCCTCCAAGCCGGTCCCGCACTCGGTGCACTGGTACTGGTACGTGGGCACTTGGCTTCCTCCTGCACTTCCCCCTGGCACTCTCGCCTGATGAGTGCTAACGATCCTCAATGATGCGGCATTCCGTGGAATCAGTCCAGCGCCGCAGGTGTGAGAACGGACGCCTGCCCGGCACCCACGGTTCCACCCCGGGCCACGGTGCGGCTCGGCGTGCTCGGCGGGACCAGCAGCCGGCGCAGCGTCAGCAGGGCGACCAGGCCGAGCCCGGAGCCCACCACCGGCACCAGGAACCCGCCCGAGGCGCCGTGGCCGTCGATCAGCACGCCGGCCACCGTGGAACCCGCCGCCAGGCCCAGGCCGATGGCGCCGGTGAGCCAGGTGAAGGCCTCGGTCTTGGCACCGTCCGCGACCAGGCTCTCGACCAGGGTGTAGCCGGTGATCAGGGTGGGGGCGATGGCCAGGCCGCAGAACAGTCCGGCGACCGCCAGCGCGGTCAGGTTGGGCATCGCCCACAGGGTGGAGCAGCCGAGCACCAGCAGGGCGTAGCAGCCGAGCATCCGCTGCCGGGCGGAGTTCCGCCAGGCGATCAGCCCGTACAGCACGCCGGCCAGCATCGAGCCGCCGGCGAAGACGCCGTAGACGATGCCGCTCATGCCCTCCTGGCCGGCGCTCCGGGTGAAGGCGGTGATCGAGACCTGCATGGCCCCGAAGACGGTGCCGACGCCGAGGAAGGAGACCGCGAGCAGCCGGACGCCGGGGGAGGCGAGGGCCGAGGCGCGCTTGACCCCGGCGGTGCCGGGGTGGCGGGCGGGGGCGGTGGAGCGCTGGGCGGCGAAGGCCAGGCCGCCGGCCACGGTGAGGACGGCCTCGGCGATCAGTCCGGCCGAGGGGTTGAGCGTGGTGGCGATCGCGCCGGCCAGCACCGGGCCGATCACGAAGGTGAACTCGTCGGTGACCGACTCGAAGGCGAAGGCCGTGTTCAGCGTGGCCGGGGAGTCGGAGAGCCGGGAGACCCAGCGGGCCCGGACCATCGCGCCGATCTGCGGGACGCTGGCCCCGGCGGGCGCGGCGGCCAGGAAGAGCGTCCAGACCGGCGCGTGGCCGACGGCCAGCGCGATCAGCGCGCCGACTGAGACGGCGTGCACCACGACGCTCGGCAGCAGCACGGCGGACTGCCCGTACCGGTCGGCCAGCCGGCCGGTCTGCGGACCGATCAGGGCCTGGGCGACGGCGGAGACCGCCGCGACCAGACCGGCGGTGCCGTAGGAGCCATGGGTGTCCAGCACCAGCAGCACGATGCCCAGACTGAGCATGGCGTAGGGGAGCCGGGCCGCGAATGCGGGTGCCAGGAACGTCCAGGCACCGGGGGTGCGGAGCAGTGCTCCGTACCCGACGCGGGTGGGGTTGTCGACCGTTCGGCGGGCCGCCACGGTGGGTTCTTTCCGCTGCCTGGTAGCGCGGACGGGGTTGGGTGGACCCCGACGGCGCCGAGAGTCGTCCTCTCGCGCGTCGACCGGGGTGATACCGGGTCCGGCTGGCCGTCGTGGAAGCGGGGGCCAGAGGGCAGGATCTGCTGCGGACCGCGGCCGCCGAGCGGTCGCGCCAACTCTGCATCAGGCAGATGTTGCGGGTGTGTCAGTTGATACCAAAGCTTTATCCGTCATCTTACGGGTTGGACCGCGACTCGCCCAGCGAAGCGAAGGTGAACGTCGCGCAAAACACACGGACTACCGCCCGCGCAGCCACCCCGCCAGCTTTCCGCCCTGGTCGACCGCGCGCAGCCGGCGCTCGGCGGCCTCGCTGACCTCCTCGGTGGTGACCACCAGGAGTTCGTCGAGCGGCCGGAGCACGGTGGTGCGGTCGGGGACGAAGCTGCTGCCGTCGCGGACCACCAGGGTGACGGCGGCCCCGGCGGGCAGCCGGAGTTCGCTGATCTCCACCCCGGCCATCCGGGAGCCGGCCGAGAGCGAGACCGAGAGCAGTTGGCCGTGCAGGCGCTCCAGCGGGGCGGACTCGATCCCGAGGTCCTGGCCGAGCGAGCCCTCGGAGATCCGCAGCCACTTGGCGACCAGCGGCAGGGTGGGGCCCTGGAGCAGGGTGAAGACCACCACCAGTATGAAGACGATGTTGAACACCTCGCGGGCCAGCGCGGCGTGCGCGACCAGCGGGATGGTGGCCAGCACGATGGGCACCGCCCCGCGCAGCCCGGCCCAGCTGAGCAGCGCCTGCTCGCGCCAGGGCAGCCGGAACGGCGTCATGGTCAGCAGCACCGAGGCGGGCCGGGCCAGGAAGACCAGCACGGTGCCGATCACCAGCGCGGGGACCACCGCGCTGCCCATGCTGACGGGCGTGCAGAGCAGGCCGAGCACCACGAACATGCCGATCTGCCCGATCCAGGCCAGCCCGTCCGCGAAGCCGCGGACCGCCGGGCCGTGCGGGAGCTTGGAGTTGCCGAGCACCAGCGAGGCGACGTAGACCGCGAGGAAGCCGGAGCCGTGCAGCAGCGCGCCGCCCGCGTACGCGCCGACCGCCAGCGACATCACGGCGATCGGGTACAGGCCGGAGGAGGGCAGCGCCATGTGCCGGACGGCGTACGCGCCGAGCTTGCCGACCGCCAGGCCGACCGCCGCGCCGATCGCCAGCTCGGCGATGATCGTGCCGACCAGGACGTACCAGGAGTCCAGCGGGCCGCTGGTGGCGAAGGCCAGCACCAGGATCACCACGGGTGCGTCGTTGAAGCCGGACTCGGCCTCCAGCAGACCGTTCAGCCGGGACGGCAGCGGGACGGTGCGCAGCACCGAGAAGACCGCGGCCGCGTCGGTGGAGGAGACGATCGCGCCGAGCAGCAGCGAGGTGCGCCAGTCGAAGTCGGCCAGGTAGTGCGCGCCGACCGCGGTGACCGCGACGCTGACCGCGACGCCCGCGGTGGCCAGCACGGTGGCGGCCGGCATCACGGGTTTGATCGATCGCCAACTGGTCTTCAGGCCACCCTCGGTGAGGATCACCACCAGTGCCGTGTAGCCGAGCACCTGGGTCAGTTCGGCGTTGTCGAACCGGATGCCCAGACCGTTCTGGCCGAGTGCCACGCCGATGCCGAGGTAGATCAGCAGGCTGGGGAGGCCGGAGCGGGTCGAGATGCGCACCGCGACCACCGCGATCAGCAGGACCACGGCGGCTTCGAGCAGAAAGCGGTTCAGGTCGTCGACAGTCACGCAGTGGCACCTCGGCGCAGTGAGGGGGGCGGGCTGATGGGGCGTCTGAAGGCAGCATCCACCAGGGGACCTGACGGTCCGTCTGCGGGAATCGTTACCGAGTCTAACATTTTACTTGTTCTTTTACCTTTGGTCGACCAGCTGCCGCTCAGCTCGGCCCGGTAGGGTCCACCTGACCCGACGTGGGCGCCCCCGGGTGCGGCCCGCTCGGCCGGTGCGCCCTAATGTGGTGGTCTGTCACGGCCGCCCGTCTCCCAGCCAAGGACTCAACCAGATGCCCCGCTCGAAGAGGTTCCGGCGCGCTCGTCTGTTCGTGCTCGTGCTGGTCGTGCTGTTGGTCGCGGGTACGGCGGGCGCCGGGTTCTTCGCGGTACAGACCGTCCGGTCCTCCTTCCCGGTGATCGAGGGCAGCGTCAAGGTGCCCGGGATGACCGCGCCGGTGGACGTGAAGCGGGACGGCAACGGGATCCCGCAGCTCTACGCCGACAGCTCCGAGGACCTGTTCCGGGCCCAGGGCTACGTGCAGGCGCAGGACCGGTTCTGGGAGATGGACGTCCGACGGCACATCACCGCCGGGCGGCTGTCCGAGATGTTCGGCTCCGGCCAGGTCGAGACCGACTCCTTCCTGCGCACCATGGGCTGGCGCCAGGTGGCCCAGCAGGAGTACGACCAGCTGCTCGCCCCGGACACCAAGAAGTACCTGCAGGCGTACAGCGCGGGCGTGAACGCCTGGCTGGCCGAGCACCCCGGCGGCAGCTCGGCCTCGCTCGAGTACTCCCTGCTCGGCGCGGTGAACGGCGACTACAAGCCGTACGCCTGGGACCCGGTGGACTCGGTCTCCTGGCTCAAGGCGATGGCCTGGAACCTCTCGGGCAACCTGCAGGAGGAGATCGACCGCTCGCTGCTGGCCCAGGACTTCAGCCCGGAGAAGATCAACCAGCTCTACCCGGCCTACCCGTACGACCGCAACGGCACCATCGTGAAGACCGGCAAGCTCGGCGCCGACGGCAGCTACCTGCCGGCCGACGGGACCACCACGCCGGTGCCCGCGGCGGGGGCCGGCACCCAGGGCCGGGCCGGCAGCGAGGCGCTGCTCAAGGACGTGGCCGACCGGATGGCGACGCTGCCGCAGCTGCTGGGCCGCCCCGGGCAGGGCATCGGCTCCAACTCCTGGGTGGTCGGCGGGCAGTACACCACCACTCACCTGCCGCTGATGGCCAACGACCCGCACCTGGGCCCGGCCATGCCGTCGGTCTGGTACCAGATGGGCCTGCACTGCCGCAGCGTCGGCCCGGCCTGCCAGTTCGACGCCGCGGGCTACACCTTCGCCGGGATGCCGGGCGTGGTGATCGGCCACAACCAGAACATCTCCTGGGGCTTCACCAACCTGGGCGCCGACGTGACCGACCTCTACCTGGAGAAGGTCACCAGCCCGGAGACCTACCTGGTGGACGGCAGGCAGAAGAACTTCGAGACCCGCAAGGAGACCATCAAGGTGGCCGGCGGTGAGGACCGCACCATCGTGGTGCGCACCACCGACCGGGGCCCGCTGATCTCCGACAAGAGCACCGAGCAGCAGAACGTCGGCAAGCACGCCCCCGCCGACAACGCCCCCGACCGGGCCGCCGGTTACGGCGTCGCCCTGCAGTGGACGGCGCTGATGCCGGCGAAGACCATGGACGCGGTGTTCAAGCTCGACCGGGCCGGTGATTGGGACTCTTTCCGACTCGCCGCCGCCGACTTCGCGGTCCCCGCGCAGAACCTGATCTACGCCGACACCAAGAACAACATCGGCTACCAGGCCCCCGGCATGATCCCGCAGCGCACCAAGGGCGACGGCCGCTACCCGGCGCCGGGCTGGGACTCCTCGTACGGCTGGAAGACCGACGCCGCCGGGAAGCTCGACCCGATCCCGTTCAAGTCGCTGCCGTACAGCTTCAACCCGCCAGCCGGCTACATCGTGACCGCCAACCAGGCCGTGGTGGACTCGAGCTACAAGTACCTGCTGACCAGGGACTGGGAGTACGGCACCCGGGCCAAGGAGATCACCACCCAGATCACCGACCGGCTGAAGAACGACGGCAAGATCTCCCCGGACGACATGCGGGTGATGCAGCTGGACAACACCAGCGTGATGGCCAAGACGCTGGTGCCGCTGCTGCTCAAGGTCCGGATCGACGACCCGTACGTGCGCGAGGCCCAGGACCTGCTGCGGGACTGGAACTTCCACCAGGACGCCGACTCGGCGGCCGCCGCCTACTACAACGCGGTCTGGCGCCAGCTGCTTACGCTCTCCTTCGGCCAGAAGTTCCCGGCCGGGCTGCGGGCCGAGGGCGACTGCCTGCTGGTCCGTCAGAAGCGCGACTCCACCCTGCCGGACGACGACCTCAACCCGGCGCCGCCGGTCACCGTCTGCGGTACCCGCGACCCGGGCCAGGCCCAGCCGGACGGCGGGGACCGCTGGACCGAGGTGGTGCGCACCCTGCTCGACCAGCCGGACAGCCCGTGGTGGGAGTACAAGGACGCCAACCACCAGTCCCAGCAGGGCCTGGGCAAGCTGCTCGCCGAGTCGCTCAAGAACGCCCGGCAGGAGCTGACCGCCAAGCTCACCAAGGACATCTCGACCTGGAGCTGGGGCCGGCTGCACACCCTGACGCTCACCGAGCAGACCCTCGGCAAGGACGACTCCTCGGTCGCCTCCGGGCTGGTGCACAAGCTGCTGAACCGGGGCCCGTACCAGCTCTCCGGCGGCACCGCGGCGGTCAACGCGGCGGGCTGGAACGCGGCGGTGGGCTACCAGGTGGACTGGGTGCCCTCGATGCGGATGGTGGTCGACCTGAGCAACTTCGACGGCTCGCGCTGGATCAACGTCGGCGGCGCCTCGGGGCACGCCTTCCACGACAACTACAACGACCAGACCGCGCTCTGGGTCAAGGGCGAACTGCTGCCCTGGGCCTGGTCGCCCGAGGCGGTCGAGCAGGCCACCAAGCACAAGCTGGTGCTGACCAGCGGGTGACCTCTCAGCGGTCGAGCCAGTGCACGCCGGACGGGGTGACCGTGGCGTGCACCGGCAGGTCGTGCGGCTCGGCCGGGACGGTGTCGAGGAGTTCGGCGTCGTACAGCAGGGTGGCCAGCACCGGGGCGGCCTGACGGCGGGTCAGCCGGGCCAGCACCCGGTCGTAGGAGCCGCCGCCGCGGCCCAGCCGGATGCCGCGGCGGTCCACCGCCAGGCCGGGCAGCAGCACCAGCGCGGCCGTGCAGACCGCGTCCGGGCCGAGCCGGGGGCCGGTCGGCTCCAGCAGGCCGCGACCGGCCGGGGCGAGGGACTCCGGGCCCTGGTACTCGGCCCAGTCCAGGTCGTTGTCGGGCAGCAGGACGGGCAGCAGCACCCGGACCCCGCCCGCCCGCAGCGCGTCCAGCAGCGGCCGGGTGCCGGGTTCGCCGCCGACCGAGACGTACGCCGCGACGGTCTGGCCCGCCCGCGCGAGCGACCCGGCGTGCGCCGCCAGCCGTGCGGCCGCGTGCTCCCGCCGTTCGGGGGAGAGTTCACGCCGTTCCGCGAGCAGGCGTGACCTCAGACCGGCTTTGTCGTTGTGCACTGGATACTCCTTGGTCCCGCTCCGGCCCGGTGGCCCGCCCGCACCCTTCGGCGAGCGGCGGCCGCCCGGTGCACAGAGCCTGACACGCGGAAGGCACCGGATGTCCACCCCGTTCCTGGTCCAGGCGCTGGCCGTGCTCAGCGCCCCGGCGCTGGGCGCCGTCGCCCTGACGGGCCTTCGGCTGCGCCGACGGGCCGCCGACGCCGAGAGCCGGGAGGCCGCGCTCCGGCTCCGGGTCGACGAGCTGACCGCCGAGCGGGACGTGCTCCAGCGCACCGCCTCCTGCGACCCGCTCACCGGCGTGTGGAACTACCGGCACCTCCAGCTCACCCTGGACCGCGAGGTGGAGCGGGCCCGGCGGGTCGATCCGGGCGCCCTGCCACGGCCGTTGGCCCTGCTGATGCTGGAGATCGCGGGCTTCGAGTCGGTGGTCGCCGAGCACGGCCGGGCCCGCGGCAACGCGATACTGCGCGACCTCGCGCAGCGGCTGAGCGTGGAGATCCGCCGCTCGGACACCCTGGGCCGGTACGGCGGCGAGGAGTTCCTGGTGGTGCTGCCCGACACCGGCCTGGACGGCGCGGTGCAGGTCGCCGAGCGGCTCTGCTGGACGGTCCGCAGGCACCAGCTGCTCGACTGGTCCCCGGCCGGCGCGGAGCCCGGCCGGGTGTCCGGGCGCAACGGCCTGACCGCGGCGGTCGGGATCGCGGTGCTGCCGGAGGACGGGGCGCACGCCGCCCTGCTGCTGCGCGCCGCCGACCGCGCGCTCGGTGCGGCCCGCGCCGGGGGCGGCGACTGCTGGCGCGGGGCGGCCGAGCTGACCGGGGAGGCGGAGCCGGTGGAAATCACCGGTAATCTGTCGCCCGGTACCGAGGAGGCCCCCCTCACCTCCGCCGGCACCGCCCACTCGACGGCCGCTGTGGCTGCTGGACACGACACGGGCCCCTGACCAGCCGTTGTTTCATCACTGGTTAACCCTGCACTCAGCCCGGTGGAAACCCGCCTTAGTAAGGTCTGACGCATGACGACGACGAACGCCCGCCTCCCTGTCACCAAGGCCGTGGTGCCTGCCGCCGGTTTGGGGACCCGATTCCTCCCCGCGACCAAGGCCACCCCGAAGGAGATGCTTCCGGTCGTCGACAAGCCCGCGATCCAGTACGTCGTCGAGGAGGCCTCCGCGGCCGGCCTCTCCGACATACTGATGGTCACCGGCCGCAACAAGCGCGCCCTGGAGGACCACTTCGACCGGGCCTACGAGCTCGAGGAGCTGCTCGCTCGTAAGGGTGACAAGGACAAGCTCCGCCGGGTCCAGGAGTCGGTGCAGCTGGCCAACATGCACTACGTCCGGCAGGGCGACCCGAAGGGCCTCGGCCACGCGGTCTCGGTCGCCGAACAGCACGTCGCGGGCCAGCCGTTCGCGGTCCTGCTCGGTGACGACCTGATCGACCCGCGCGACCCGCTGCTGTCCCGGATGATCGAGGTCCAGCAGGAGCTCGGCGGCTCGGTGGTGGCGCTGATGGAGGTCGAGCCGGAGCAGATCCACCTGTACGGCTGCGCCGCGGTCAAGCCCAACGGCTTCGGCGACGACGTCTTCCGGATCACCGACCTGGTGGAGAAGCCCGACACGGCCGACGCCCCGTCGAACTACGCGGTGATCGGCCGCTACATCCTCGACCCGGCCGTCTTCGACGTGCTGCGCGAGACCAAGCCCGGCCGGGGCGGCGAGATCCAGCTGACCGACGCGCTGCGCGAGTTGGCGACCCGGGACGAGACCGGCGGCGGCCCGGTGCACGGCGTGCTCTTCAAGGGCCGCCGGTACGACACCGGCGACCGCGCGGACTACCTTCGCGCTATCGTCCGTCTGGCGTGCGAACGCGATGACCTCGGCCCGGAGTTCCGGTCCTGGCTCAAGGAGTTCGTCGCCACGGAGATGCAGGACTGACCAGAAGGCGAGTGTGCGATGACCGGGACGACTTCGGATTCCTGCTGCGAAGAGACCCCGGCGCCGCCGCGCATGTGGAGCGTGGACGAGCATCTGGCGGACGTACTGTCAGATGTCGTCCCGCTCCCGGCGATCGAGCTCCAGCTGCTCGACGCCCAGGGCTGCCGGCTGGCCGAGGACGTCAGCTCGGAGGTGGACCTGCCGCCCTTCGACAACAGCTCGATGGACGGCTACGCGGTCCGCACCGCGGACACCGCCGGGGCCACCGAGCAGTACCCCTCGGTGCTCACCGTGATCGGCGAGATCGCGGCCGGCGCGGGTGAACTCCCCAAGGTGGGCCCGGGCCAGACCGCCCGGATCATGACCGGCGCGCCCGTACCGCCCGGCGCCGAGGCGGTCGCCCCGGTCGAGTGGACCGACGGCGGCAGCGGCACCGGGAAGGCCGCCGACGCGATGACCGCCGCGTCTACCAGCGCTTCCTCGGGTGCTTCCGAGGAGGTCCGGGTGCTCCGCCCGGTCACCGAAGGCGCGCACATCCGCCGCCGGGGCAGCGACCTGTCGGCGGGGGAGCGGGTGCTGGAGGCGGGCGCCCTGCTCGGCCCCACCCAGCTCGGCCTGCTCGCCGCGATCGGCCGCGGCACCGTCCGGGTCCGCCCCCGCCCGCGGGTGGTGGTGCTCTCCACCGGCAGCGAACTCGTCGAGCCCGGCGAGCCGGTCGGCCCCGGGCAGATCTCCGACTCCAACAGCTACACGCTGACCGCCGCCGCCCAGGACGCCGGGGCGATCGCCTACCGGGTCGGCGGCGTCCCGGACGACGCGGCCGTGCTGCGCGCGGTGCTGGAGGACCAGCTCGGCCGGGCCGACCTGATCGTCACCAGCGGCGGGGTCAGCGTGGGCGCGTACGACGTGGTCAAGGAGGTCTTCGCCGAGTACGGCGAGGTCGACTTCCGGCGGCTGCGGATGCAGCCCGGCAAGCCGCAGGGCTTCGGCCGGATCCAGGGCACCCCGCTGCTCGCCCTGCCCGGCAACCCGGTCAGCTCGTACATCTCCTTCGAGCTGTTCGTCCGCCCGGTGATCCGCACCATGATGGGCGCCCCCGACATCCACCGGCCGGTGGTCCGCGCGGTCTGCACCGCCGAGCTGCGCTCCCCGGCCGGGCGGCGGCAGTTCCTGCGCGGCTGGTACTCGTCCGCGGACGGTGAGGTGGTGCCGGTCGGCGGCGAGGGATCGCACCTGGTCGGCGCGCTGGCCCGGGCCAACTGCCTGATCGCGGTGCCCGAGGACGAGACCTCGGTGGCGGCCGGACGCACCGTCGATGTGGTCCTTCTCACGGGCTGACCGGGGCGGGGTTGTACGGTAGCGCGGTACTTGACCCGTGCCACCGTGGAGTCCCCTTTGTCCGAAACACCGCGCCTCACCCACGTCGACGAGACCGGCGCCGCCCGGATGGTCGACGTCTCCGAGAAGGCCACCACCGTCCGGACGGCCGTCGCCGCCGGACGGGTCAGGGTGGCCGCCCGGGTGATCGAGCTGCTGCGCGGCGAGGGCGTCCCCAAGGGCGACGCCCTCGCGGTGGCCCGGATCGCCGGGATCATGGGCGCCAAGAAGACCCCCGACCTGATCCCGCTCTGCCACCCGATCGCGATCTCCGGCGTCACCGTCGAGCTCACGGTGGCCGACGACGCCGTCGAGATCACCGCCACCGTGCGGACCGCCGACCGGACCGGCGTCGAGATGGAGGCGCTGACCGCCGTCGCGGTGGCCGGGCTGACCGTGATCGACATGGTCAAGGCCGTCGACAAGGGCGCCACCATCGAGCACGTCCGGGTGCTCAGCAAGACCGGCGGCAAGAGCGGCGACTGGGCGGCCTCGTCGGGCGCGGCGGTGTCGGAGTGAGAGCGCTGGCCGTCACGGTCTCCAACCGCGCCTCGGCCGGGGTGTACGAGGACAAGGGCGGCCCGCTGGTCGCCGCGGGCCTGCGGGCGATGGGCTTCACCGTGGACGGGCCGCAGGTCGTCCCGGACGGCGAGCCGGTGGAGGCCGCGCTGCGGGCCGCCGTGGCCGCCGGGTACGACGCGGTGGTCACCACCGGCGGCACCGGCATCTCGCCGATGGACCTCACCCCGGAGATGACCGCCCGGGTGATCGACCGTCAGATCCCCGGCATCGCCGAGGCCATCCGGGCGTACGGCCGGGAGAAGGTGCCCACCTCGGCGCTGTCCCGGGGCCTGGCCGGACTGGCCGGACGTACCCTGATCGTCAACCTGCCGGGCTCCACCGGAGGGGTCAAGGACGGCCTGGCCGTGCTGACGCCGCTGCTCCCGCACGCCGTGGACCAGCTCGGCGGTGGCGACCACCCGCGGCCGGCGGCATCCGCTCCCGGTGGCTCCGCCTCTGGTGGCTCCGCTGAGGGGAGTGCGCCCTGAACGCCTCCTGGCAGGTCGAACTCCTGGAGGGGGACGTCGCGCTGCGGCCGATCCGGGTCCGCGACCAGCGTTCCTGGCAGGAGGTCAGCCAGCGCAACCGGGACTGGCTGCGCCGCTGGGAGGCCACCGTCCCGCCCGCCGGGCCCGGTCGGGCCGGGGTGGCCCGGCCGACCTTCCGGCAGATGGCCCGCTACCTGCGGCACGAGGCGGCGGCGGGCCGGATGGTGCCGTTCGTGGTGCTGCACCGGGGCCGCCTGGTCGGGCAGCTGACGGTCGGTGGGATGACCTGGGGCTCGATGTGCTCGGCCAACATCGGCTACTGGGTGGACGAGTCGGTGGCCGGCCGGGGCATCATGCCGACCGCCGTCGCGCTCGCCGTCGACCACTGCTTCGGCACCCTCGGCCTGCACCGGATCGAGGTCTGCATTCGGCCGGAGAACTGGCCGAGCCGACGGGTGGCCGAAAAGCTCGGCTTCCGCGAGGAGGGAATGCGGCCGCGCTATCTGCACATCGACGGCGACTGGCGGGACCACCTGGTGTACGCGCTGACCGCCGAGGAGGTGCCGGAGGGCATGCTGAACCGCTGGCGGTCGGTCAGGAGCCGGGACCGGCGCGATAATTGAATAAGTGTTCGAAATAGATATCGATATGGCATCGCAGGCCGGCCGAGTGGTCACAAATACCGGCAAAATAGTCGGAGAATCAGCTTGATCACACGACACGCCGCGCCAAATTGCTGCCGGGCCTTCCCCCGCGCCCGTACCGTGTGAAACATGCGCAGTAGCGGCCTTATCTACGCGGTCATCGTAGGGGCCTGGGCTGCCTATCTGGTGCCGATGTGGCTCCGCAGGCAGGACGAGCTCAACGAGGCGCGTCCGACGGAACGCTTCAGTACCGCGATCCGCCTGCTGGCCGGACGGTCGGCCATGGAGCGGCGGGCGACCCGGGTACTTGGCGACGACGAGACCAGCCCCGAATCGGACCCCGCCCCGGCGGTGGACACCGATCTCCCAGTCGTGGCCCCGGCCGAACCGGCCATTCCGCCGGTTCCCGTTCCTTCGGCCTCGGCTGTTGCCGCGGCTGCGCGCGGTTCGGTCGAGCGGCGGGCCAGGCTGCTGGCCCGGCGGCGCCGGATGGTCACCACGCTCTTCCTCGCCTTCGCCGCCGGTGCGGTGGTCGCGGCGGTGTTCGGCGTCGCCTTCCTCTGGGTGCCCGCGCTGCCCGGCCTGCTGCTCACCCTCTACATCGGCCACCTGCGCCGGCTGGAACGGCAGCGGTACGAGGTCAAGCTCGACCGCACCCGGGCCGCCCGGGACGCCGAGCGGCTGCGCGACCGCGAACGCACCCGGGCCGCCGCGGCCCGTCCGGCCGCGCAGCCCGCCTCGCCCCCGGCCGGGCGTCCGCAGCCGACGGAGCGTCAGCAGTCCGCCCGGGCCGCCGCCGCCCCGGCCCCGGTGCCCGCCGCCGAGGGACGGCCGCACCTGCGGCTGGCCACCACCGACTCGGCCTTGGTCGAGGCGACCGACCACGAGGAGTGGGTCGACGGCATGCGCGAACGCGCCGCCGCCGGCCCCGACTCCTGGGAGCCCGTCCCGGTCCCCCTCCCCACCTACGTCACCGCCCCGGTGGCCCCCCGCTCCACCCGCGGCCTCGACCCCCGCTCCGGCTGGGAGGCCGGTCGCAGCACCGAGGCCCGCAACACCCCGCTCTTCGACCAGTACGCCGAACCCGCCCCCGGCGCCGAGGCCGACTACCCCTCCCGGCCCCGCGCCGCGAACGAGTAGCCAGGTGAGGGGTGGTCACGAGCCCCCGCGAAGAGGTGCTAGAGTTTCTTCTCGTTGGGGCTGTGGCGCAGTCCGGTAGCGCACCTCGTTCGCATCGAGGGGGTCAGGGGTTCGAATCCCCTCAGCTCCACCAACAGGGTCCCGCCCGATCGAAAGATCGGGCGGGACCTTTGCGTTGAGTCCGTTCTGAGCAAGGAGAACGTCCGTGCACCGCCGCTCCACCACGACGGCCGCCTTGCTGGCGGCCCTTTTCGTGCTCACGCCGGCCGTGGCCGACGCGTCCGACTCCGGCAGCGGCCGGACGATCTATGCCACGACCGCCTCGGTCTGCTACCCGGGCAGCCCCGGCAGCGGTACCGCCGCCAGTCCCTACTGCAACCTCCAGGTCGCGGTGGACGCGGCCGTCCCCGGCGACACGATCAAGGTGGCGGGCGCGATCGGGTCGTCCTCCGGTGACGTGGTCCGGGTCAGGACCTCCGGCATCTCGATCGTCGGGGTGGGGGACCACGCACAGGTGCAGGACGGGCTCGGCAAGTCGGCTCTGATCCTCGACGGGGTCACCGATGTGACGGTCCGGAACCTGATGCTGGCTTCGACCGGCGGCGTGCCGGTGGAGGTGCGGGGGTCGAGTCGGATCACCCTCGACTCCCTGCACGTCTACGCGTACGGCACTCCCGTCGGCCGGCCCGACCCCGGGCCGCTGGACGCGGTCCGGATCGACGGTGCGTCGAGCGGTGTCACGGTGAGCCGCTCGTACCTCGACACCCGCGGCTGGAAGCCCGGTGCCTCGGGCATCTCCGTCGCCGCCGGGGCGAGCCAGGTGACCTTGGCGAGCAACGTCGTGGTGGCGACCGGGATATCCGCCACCGGGGTGGCCGGGCTGAACGTCGTGGGCAACACGATCCAGCGCAGCTGCGCCCCGGCGGTCGCCGTGGACGGCGCCTCCACCGGCGTCAGCATCCAGAACAACCTGCTGGAGGACGTCACCGAGGCGGCGAAGCTGGTGAGCACCAAGGAGAGCTGCAAGAGCCGAGGCGCGGGCTGGGCCCCGGACATCGCCGTCTCGGCGCAGGCCCGGACGGGCAGTACGGCCGACTACAACGCCTTCCACAGCCACGCCGACAACGCCACCGCACCGTACGCCTGGGGCGGCGTCGAGTACCCGACCCTTGACGCCTTCCGCGCCGCGGTGCCGGACCAGGGCCGGAACGACGTGGTGGACGCGTCGGAGCCGAAGCCGGTCCGGTTCCGGCTGGACGAGGCCTACGCCGACGCCAAGCTGCGTCCGGGAGCCGCCTCCGTCGACTCCGCGAACCCGGACGCCCCGGGCCGGCTGGACACGGACTTCTTCGGCACCGGTGGCTACCGGAGCCGGGGAGCGGTGCAGTACGACCCGCGACCGGAGTTCGCACTGGGCCTCGACGCGCGCAGCACCAGCGCCCATGCCGTCGCGCTCACCATGAACATCACGGACGTCCTGACCCAGCCGGTCGACACGAAGCTGGTGATCGACTGGGGCGACGGCACCACGACGGCCGACTCCTACTACGGCCCGGCGGGCAGCCGGCAGGCCTGGCACACGTACGCCAAGCTCGGGGCCTACCGGGTCACCGTGACGGCCACCACCAGCCACGGCGACGTGATCACCAGTACGGTGCAGGTGGCCACCACGGGCTCCAACTACACGGCGTACGGCCCCACCCGGCTGCTGGACACCAGGACCGGGACGGGCGCGCCGGTCGCCAAGGTGCAGCCGAACTCCTCGGTGCGGATCCGGATCGCGGGGAACGGGAGCATCCCGGCCGGGGTCACGGCCGCGGTCCTCAACGTGACGGTCACCGACGGCAGCCACGGTGGGTACATCACGGCCTTCGCCTCCGGGACGGCCCGGCCGCTGGCCTCCAACGTGAACTTCACCGCCGGGCAGACCGTGCCGAACCTGACCGTGGTGCCGGTCGGCGCGGACGGCTGGGTCGAGCTGTTCAACGGCAGCCAGGGGACGGTGGACCTGATCGCCGACATCGCCGGCTACTTCACCAAGTCCGCCGCGGGCGGCTACACCTCGGTCGACCCCGCGCGTCTGATGGACACCCGGGACGGCACCGGCGTGACACAGGGTCGGATTCCGGGACGGGGATCGGTCGAGCTGCCGATCGCGGGCAGCAAGGCCGCACCCCTGCCGGGCTCGGGCATCACCGCCGTCGCGCTCAACGTCACCACCACCGGGGCGACGGCCGGCGGCTACCTGACGGCCCACCCGAGCGGTGCGCCCACTCCGCTGGCGTCGAACCTGAACTTCGGCCCGGGCCAGACCATCGCCAACTCGGTGGTCGTACCGGTCGGTCCGGACGGGAAGATCCGGATCTTCAACGGCAGCGGGTCGCCCACCGACGTGATCGTGGACGTGGTCGGGTACTACGGCACGACCGGCGCCGCCTACATGCCGGTGACCCCGAAGCGGCTGGTGGACACCCGGGACTGGTCGTACGAGGGATTCGGCCGGGGCCAGTACGTGTGGCAGCAGTTCGGCGGGCTGGGGGCCGACGTGAGCGGGGCGGTCCTGAACACCACGGTCGCCAACACCGCCGGGCAGGGCTTCCTGACCGTCGCACCGGACCCGAACACAGCGCTCCAGTACGCGGACCACGTCGCCGTCCCACCGGTACGGCCCCTGGTCTCCACGCTGAACTGGCAGCCCGGTGAGGTCGTGCCGAACCTCGTGCAGGCGAGCACCGGCCCGACCAAGCTCGTCGACTTCTGGAACTCCAGCTCCGGCTCGGCGGCTCTGGTGGTCGACCTGTTCGGCTACTACGACCGGGGCTGACGCCGCTGGAAGTGGTTCCACTCGTCGTGGGGCAGCGAGTGCCACAGGTCGAGCCAGTCGCGCAGGAGGAAGAGCGGTCGGGAAACGATCTGCGGAAGCTGGGGACCGGACGGTTCGTCAGCCGCGAGGCGGCCGGCGGCTGACGAACAGTCGCGTCGCGGTCAGCGGGCGACGTGCTCGGCGAGGTACTCCTCCCAGGTCCGCTTGCCCACCGCCCGGTCGGGGGCGGTCAGGGCGCCGGAACGGAAGCCCGCTCCGAGCTTCCCCGGGATGAAGACCGGCAGGACGCGACGGCGCTTGCCCGCCGCTCGCAGCCAGTCCCTGGCCAGCCGGTCGGCCGGGTACACCGTGGGTCCGGCGAGGTCCGGCACCCGGCCCCAGCCGCCGGCCGGGGGCTCGCCCGCGCCCGGCTCGCCGAGGGCCAGCTCGACCAGCCGGTCCGCCACCTCGCCCTGGTCCACGGGCTGGCAGTCGGTGCCGGTCGGCACGATGACGACCGGCAGCTTCGACAGGACCCCGAACGCCATGTTCAGCAGCTCGGGGAACTGGGTGGCGCGCAGATTGGTCCAGCCGATCCCCGAGGTTTCCAGCAGCCGCTCGCCCGCCAGCTTGATCCGGTAGTAGGGGTACGGGATGCGGTCGATGCCGACGATCGAGATGTTGACGATGTGTTCGACCCCGGCGCGCCGGGCGGCCTCCAGCAGGTGGTGGAAGGCCGGGATGTCGTTCTTGAAGTGCCGGATGTCGCTCGCGCAGTGGATGACCGTGCGGACCCCGGCGAACGCCTCGTCCAGGCCGGTGCCGGCGGCCAGGTCGCCGGTGAACCAGGCCACTCCCGGGTCGTCCGGCAGGGTGGCCCGGCGGGTGAGGGCCCGGACCGGCAGCCCGGTGTGGCGTGCCCGGTCCAGCACCTGGCGGCCGAGCACACCGGTCGCGCCGGTCACCATGATCGCGTCGTTCTTCATCAGCCACAGCCCTTCTCGTGTTGCCGTCACCGATGAAGAACCGACGACTCACGAGGTTTGTGACAGCCCCGGCAGCTGATTCGCCAGAAAGGTCAGTTTGTCCGGGTTCCGGACCAGCCGGATGCCGGTGATCCCGGCCTCGCCGATCTCCAGCGCACCGAACGAGGTCAGCTCGCCGTCCTCCCAGCCGAGCACCACCGGGGCGCCGTTCGCCTCGACGATCTCGATCCGCACCTCGTTCACCCACCGGGTGAACAGACCAGCCAGGAACCGGGCCACCATCTCCCGGCCGACCACCGGCCGGCGCGCCGCGCTCACCTTGCCGCCGCCGTCCGACCAGGCGACCACCTGGTCGGCGAGCAGCGCCTCCAGCTGCTGCATCGCCCCCTCCGCGGCGGCCGCCAGGAACCGGGTCAGCAGTTCGCCGCCCAGCTCCTGCGAGGAGGCGAACTTCCGCTTGTCGTCCGTCAGATGCTGCTTGGCCCGGCGGTACAGCTGCCGCGCGTTCGCCTCCGAGCAGTCGAGCACGCCCGCGATGTCCCGGTGGCTGTAGTCGAAGGCGTCGCGAAGCACCACGGCCGCCCGCTCCGGCGGCGTCAGACGCTCCATCATCACCAGCACCGCCAGCGACACCGAGTCCCGCTGCTCCGCGGTCTCCATCGGCCCGAGCGCCCCGCCGTCGGTCCGCACCGGCTCCGGCAGCCACGGCCCGACGTACTCCTCGCGCTGGGCCCGCGCCGAGGTCAGCCGGTTCAGGCACAGATTGGTGAGCACCTTGGCCAGCCACGGCCCCGGCGCCACGACCTGCCCCGGCTCGGTCCCGTGCCACCGCAGGTAGGCGTCCTGCACGGCGTCCTCGGCCTCCGTCGCCGACCCGAGCATCCGGTACGCCAACGAGAACAGCCGGGGCCGGTGCGCCTCGAACTCCTGTGCCTGGTCCATGGCCACACGCTAGAGGAGACGGGCCGCCCGGGTCCCTCCGGGCCGGTCGAAGGCGTGTACTAGTGTTCCCGGAGCACCCCCCGTTCGCCGCGTACACCACAGCAGCCGGCCGCTGGAACTTCGGGGCGGATCGGAACCCTGGGGGACAGTCACGTGGAGCCAACGACTCAGTCGGTGCAGGGCATATCCGCCGAGCCCGACCCCGCCGCTCGCGGCGGCCGCCGGGGAAGCCGCCGGGCCGGTCGGAGCGCGCGCGCCGGACGCGCCGGCGGGCGGCTGGTGGTGCTGGACGGGCTGCGGATCCTGGCCGCGCTGATGGTGGTGTTCCACCACTACGTCGGCTACGGCGGCTCCGCCGACGGGGCGGGCAACGCCTGGTCACGGCCGATCGCGCAGGTGTTCCCGCTGGCCTCCAAGCTCGGGGCCTACATGTGGACGGGCGTCAGCCTGTTCTTCCTGATCAGCGGCTTCGTGATCGGCATGAGCACCTGGGGACGGGGGCTGGGCGACTTCTTCACGTCCCGGATCGTCCGCCTGTACCCGGCCTACTGGTTCGGGGTGCTGGCGACCACCGCCGTGCTGGCGGCCTGGCCGTTGGTGGCGCAGCCGCTGGACTCGTACCAGGTGCTGGTGAACCTGACGATGTTCCAGAGCGCGCTGCACGTCACCAACGTGGACGCCTCGTACTGGACGCTCTGGTACGAGCTCTGCTTCTACCTGCTGTTCGGCCTGGTGGTCCGACAGGGCCTCAACTACCGCCGGGTGGTCGCCTTCTGCATGGTGTGGACGGTGATGGGCATGGTGAGCGTCGGGGTGGACTGGGCGCCGCTGACGGTGGTGGCGATGCCCTGGGTCTCCTCGTTCTTCGTCGCCGGGCTGGCCTACTACCTGATGTACCGGTTCCGGCCGACCCTGCTGCTGTGGGGGATCGTCGGGGTCAGCCTGGTGCTGTCGCTCAACTACGCCGGTTCGCACCAGCAGTTGATCGACCCGGCGCTCGGCGGCCGGCATCTGCCGGCCTGGCCCGCCGCCGTGATGATCGTGCTGTGCTACCTGGTGATGGCCGCCGTGTCGCTGGGCTGGCTGTCCCGGATCGGCTGGCGCTGGCTGACGGTCGCCGGTTCGCTGACCTACCCGCTGTACCTGCTGCACGAGGGGATCGGCTGGACGGCGATCAGGCTGCTCCACGACCGGGTGCCGAAGTGGACCCTGGTCGGGCTGGTCACGCTGGGCATGCTGGTGGCCGCCTACCTGGTGCACCGGATCGTCGAACGCCCGCTCTCCCGGCTGCTGAAGCGCGGCATCGTCACCGGCCTGGACGAGCTCAGGGCGAACGGAGCCGCGCAGCCGGCCGGGCCGGTGGAGTCCGTGCCGGCTCAGGCCGAGGCTGCCGGGTCGCGGCCGGTCGTCCGGGTCTGACGAGCCGTCCGGGCTGAAGGGGGCGTGGAGACCCCGGCCCGGGTGGGGGACCGGGCGCTGGGGTCTCCACGCCGTGGGGTGGTGGTCAGGCGGAGCGTTGGCGGGCGAAAGGGGAGGCGGCGGACTGCGCCTCCGGGCGGACGATGCGGTGGTAGGCGTAGGCCGCGGACACCAGGGTCATGTGGTGGTGCCAGCCGGGGTAGGAACGGCCTTCGAAGTCGAGCAGGCCGAAGTCGTTCTCCAGGGTCCGTACCGTGTTGTCGGCGCGGTGCTGGAGGCCGGTGAGGGCGAGCAGTTCGTCCATCCGGCGGTGCACCATGTTGGTGATCCAGATCGGGGCCGGGCGGCGGCCGGCCTGCCGCCACTCGCTGAACACCTTGTAGGTGTGCTGCTGGCCGCCGGGGCTGCCCGGGATGGTGCCGGGGAGCCGGGCCAGGCCGGACAGGATGCGCAGGTGACGGGCCCGGCCGTCGTGGGTGCTGATGGCGGCGGTCTGCGGGTGGGCGCCGTTCAGGCCGAGGAAGTGCTGGGCGTTGGTCACGGTGGTCATCCCGTGGCCGGTGGGGCGCTGGGTGGCCAGGTGTCCGCCGGGGACCACCTGGAGGCTGCCCGGTACCGCGATGACGAAGTCACGGTCGCCCAACCCCCGGATCAGGGCCGCGACTTCGGTGCACTCGCCCATGTCGGCGATGACCGGGACCGAGGCCGCCCCGGTGTGCCGGGCGAGCTCCTCGACCAGGTCGCGGGCGTGCGCCCAGATCGGCCCGTGCGGGGCCTCCTCGGGCACTCGGGCGCGCTGCCGGAGCTCGGGCTGCTCGGACCAGGCGCCGGGCAGCAACAGCCGCCAGTCGACCGGGAGTTCGCCGTGGCCGGTGGAGAGGAAGAGGCCGACGCCGATCTGGCAGTTCACCGCCCGCCCGGCGGCGGGCACGAACCGCCGGTGCACCCCGACCGAGTGGTCGCCGCGCTTGGGGAGCACCGCGCAGGCGATGGTCCAGGCCCGGGGGGTGGTGTACTGCTCCACCCAGCGGATCAGTTCGCGGCGGATCGGGGACCACTCCCAGGGGCTGGCGTTGACGAACTGCTGGAGCGACTGGGAGGCGGTGCGCGAGCCGGAGACGGCCGCCGCCATCCGGCGGACGGACTTCTTGCCGGCGGTGGTCAGCAGACCTTCGAGGTAGGTGTGCGCCCAGCGGCGCTGGTCTGCTCTCGGTAACTGGTCGAAGAGCTCCTCGGTGAAGGCGTACGTCGAGAAGCTGCCGGAGTGGACGCTCGGGGTGAGCGTGCCGCTCGTGTGATGTGCAGTCATGTCCATCCCCCGTGAGGTCGGCCGGAAGCCGGTGGGTGCTGCCCTCGAAGCATAACGAACGATCGCTATGTTTTCTCCTCGGTTCGGCCCGCCGAGACGATTTCGACATGTCCTCGATCTGGTGACGACCCGTCCGATTCCCGGCGCGTCTTCGGGAAGTCGGCATTCCGTTCGGGTCCGGACCGATCCAGGCTGAGCTGCGACGACGCCTTCGGCGGCGGCGGTTGGCGGCAAGTGGAAGCAGGGCACATGGTGAAGCAGGAGCGGGCGGCGCGGACCCGGAAAATCCTGGTGGACGCGGCGGCGCTGGAGTTCGACCGGGACGGGTACGAGGGCACCTCGCTGGCGCGGATCAGCAAGGCGGCCGGGATCTCCTCCGGGGCGGTGACCTTCCACTTCGCCCACAAGGGCGCGCTGGCCGGGGCCATCCTGGGCCAGGGCCGGGCGGCCGCGCGCGAGGTGCTGGAGAAGGTGGCCGGCGACGGGGCCGATCCGCTCGGTGCCACGGTGCGGCTCACCCTGGAGCTGGCCCGGCTGCTGGAGTCGGACGTGGTGGTCCGGGCCGCCGCCCGGCTGGCCCGGGAGCAGTCCAGGACGCTCCCCGGCTGGTACTGCGTCTGGCTGCCGACGGTCCGTCAGTGGCTGGCCGAGGCCGGTGCGGCCGGGCTGCTCCGCCCCGGCGTGCAGAGCGACGTGCTGGCGACCACCGTGGGCTACCTGCTGACCGGGCTCGAACTGCGCATCAGGGCCCGGGCGTTCGGCCCCGAAGAGGGTGCGGCCGACGGCCCGGCGGTGGAGCAGCTGGAGCGGATCTGGCGGCTGGTGCTGCGCGGCGTGGCCACCGACCCGCCGGCCTGACCCTCGGAAGGCTGACGGCCCGCCAACTCCGCCGAGTGGCAGGAGATCTGGCGAAGTCGCTGTTGTCCGCGACCGCTCCCCGGCGGGATGGTGGCGGGGAGGGTCGTGCGCCGTGCGGGTACGGCGTCCCTGGCTCGCCGGTGGGAGGTCCCTGTGGCGCCGAGGATTGATTTCTGGTTCGACTACGTCTGCCCGTTCAGTCTGGTCACCCGGGCAGTGCTGACGAGGGTGCGGGCCGCGACCGGGGCCGAAGTGGTGTGGCATCCCTTCGAGTTGCATCCGCACGGGGTTGCCGAGGGGGGTGAGTACCCGCGCGGGCTGTGGCAGGACACCATTCGTCCGCTGGCCGCGAGCGTCGGTGTGGAACTCTCCGGGGGGCCGCCGGGATATCCGCTGCGGCGGACCCGACTGGCTTTCGGGGGTTATCAGTTCGCGCTGGAGCAGGGGTGCGGGGACGTCTACAACAATCGGGTCTTCGACGCCTACTTCGAGGACTGGCAGGATATTTCGGACCCGGTGGTGCTGGTCCGGATCGCCACCGGGATCGGCCTGGACGGGGCCGCGTTCCGGGCCGCGCTGATGTCGGAGCGGTACGCGGCCCGCCATCTGAGCGCGGTGGCCGAGGCGCGGGAGAAGGAGGAGGTGCTGAGCTGTCCGACCGTGGCGGTGGGGAGTTGGCGGGCCTCGGGCGTGCTGGGGGCGGAGGAGATCATGGCGGCGCTGCGGGGAATGCCGGATTCCGGCCGGTGAATTGACCTGAGCATGATCCGGTGGGATCACTCGCACAACTTCCCGAAATGGCGACTCTTCCCGGTGGATTCATTGTGGGCGGCCGGGCGTGCCCGGTTCACTGGCCGCCAGGTGCCACCAACTCTGATGGGAGAGTTCCGATGTCATTGAAAACGGGGGCAAAACCGGGATCCGGGCAGGATCTGAGCCGGTTGCCGTCGCTCACCGGGATGAGAATCATCGCCGCGCTGCTGGTCTTCTTCTTCCACGCGCTCTACCAGTTCCCGTTCGCGGACCAGGGCACGGCCGGCGTGTACAACTCGATATTCGGCCAGGGCGGTTGGACCGGGGTCGGATTCTTCTTCGTGCTCAGCGGATTCGTGCTGGCCTGGTCGGCCCGGGCCGGCGACACCACACCGAAGTTCCTCCGCCGGAGGTTCTTCAAGATCTTCCCCAACCACCTGGTCACCTACTTGGCCGCCGTGGTGGTCTTCCTGCTCGCCGGTACCGCGCTGGGCGGCTGGAAGGCGGTCGCCAACCTGGTGCTGCTGCAGGCCTGGTTCCCGCAGATCGATGTCGAGACCAGCGTCAACCCGGTCTCCTGGTCGCTCTCGGTCGAGGCGCTGTTCTACCTCTCGTTCCCCTTCCTGCTCCGGCTGGTCAACCGGATCCGCCCGGACCGGCTCTGGTACTGGGCCGGTGCGGTGGTCGCGGTGATCTTCACAGTGCCGGTGCTCGCCTGGGCGCTGCCCGAGCAGCCGGGTCTGTTCTTCGCCCCGGTCTCGGAGTGGGAGTTCTGGCTGGTCTACGTGCTCCCGCCGGTCCGGGTGCTGGACTTCACCCTGGGCATCCTGCTGGCGAAGATCGTCCAGCAGGGCCGCTGGATCAACCTCCCGCTGCTGCCCTCGATGGCCCTGGTGGTCGCCGCCTACGCCCTGTCCTCGCAGGTGAGTTGGACGTACGGACTGGTCGCGGTGATGGTGGTGCCGCTCGGCCTGATGATCGCGGCGGCCGCGAACGCCGACCTCACCGGGCGCTGGTCGCCGCTGCGCAGCCGGGCGATGGTCTGGCTGGGCAACGTCTCGTTCGCCTTCTACCTCTGGCACAGCCTGGTGCTCACCCAGGTGCACCGGGCGCTCGGGCTGACCTCGAACTGGAGTGACCCGGGGGCCTTCGGCTACCTGGCGCTCTCGTTCGCCGTCACCCTGCTGCTGGCCTGGGGGCTGTTCGCGCTGGTGGAGGAGCCGGTGATGCGCCGCTGGAGCAAGTCCAGGCGCCGTCCGCCGGCCGTCCCGGAGGCGGGCCCGGAGCAGCCGGTCCCGGTCGGGGCCGGCCAGGGTGGTCGCCGCTGAGCCGAGCGGTACGGAGCGGCCCCCGGATCACCGATCCGGGGGCCGCTGCCGCTCAGTCGCCGGCCCGGGCCAGCGGGGCGTGCAGGTGGACGAACTCCTGGACCTGCTCGGCGGATTCGCCGAACCGGGGGTAGACCACCAGCCGGTCCACCCCGGCCGCCGCGTATCGCTCGAACTCGTCCGCGGCGAGCGGTCCCTGCGGCGGGGTGACGGTGAGCTCCAGCGGGCCGAGCCGCTCCGGCCGGCCGAACTGGGCCGCGACCCGGGTCAACTCCTCCTTGTGTTCCGTCACTTCGGCCGGGCTGAGGTTCCAGCCGTACCAGCCGTGGGCGGTGGTGACGGCCCGTCGGAGGGCCGCCCCGGTGTGGCCGCCGGCCACCACGTGCAGGTCGGACTGGACCGGCCTGGGGTGCGCGTCGACCCCCTTGAAGTCGACGAACCGGCCCTGGAAGAAGGGGTGTTCGTCGTGCCAGAGCGAACGCATGGCGGCCAGGTGCTCCTCGCCCCGGGCGGCTCGGTCGGCGAAGCCGATGCCGAACACCTCGGCCTCCTTGCGGATGTACCCCATCCCGAAGCCCATGATCACCCGGCCGCCGGAGAGCACGTCCAGCGAGGCCAACTGCTTGGCCAGCAGCACGGGCTGACGGAGCGGCAGCAGCAGGATGCCGGTGGCCAGCCGGAGCCGGGTGGTGATCCCGGCCAGGTAGGCCAGCGTGACCACCGGGTCGACCAGCGGCATCCGCGGGTTCCACGGGCTGTCCGTGGTGGGCGGGTCGGGGAAGACCGGGTGCTCCCCGGCCCAGAGCGACTCGTAGCCCAGCTCCTCGGTGAGGGCCGCCAACGGCGCCAACTCGGCCGGGCCGACGGTGGGTTCCATGTTGACGGCGAACAGGCCGAGCTTCGGCGGGGTGCCCGCCGGATGGAAGAGCGAGGTCACAGCAGGACTCCTCGGGTACGAACGGATGGGGTAGCGGACAGCGCGGTACCCGCACCCGGTCAGGCGGTGCGGGTACCGCGTACGGGACGGGTCTCAGCCGACCGGGACGTGCGTCTCGGGGGCGGCCGAGGAGTCGGCGTCCTTGGCCGGCCGCAGGGCGGCCAGGCCGACCAGCGAGCCGATCACGCCGACCCCGAACGAGACCGCGAGGGCCAGCCGGAAGCCGCTGACCAGCGCCGGGGCACCGGCCGCCTCGAGGGCGACACCGTCGGCCAGCAGGCTGGAGGTGCGGGCCGAGGCGATCGCGGCGAACGCGGCCACCCCGATCGCGGCACCGATCTGCTGGGCGGTGGACAGCAGCGCGCTGGCCAGGCCCTGCTCGTGGTCCGGCACCCCGGCGGTGCCGGAGATGGTGACCATCACGACGCCGGTGACATTGCCGAAGCCGACCAGCGCGGTGCCGATCAGGATCAGCGCCAGGTCGCCCGTGGCGGGCAGGAAGGAGCAGATCAGCATGCCGATCGCCTGCAGCAGCAGACCGGAGAACGCGGTGACCCCGAGGCCGAACCGGCCGGCCAGCCGGGCCGCCAGCATGCCCGCCGCGACGGCGGCGAAGCCGAGCACCGAGAAGGTCAGGCCGGTGGCCAGCGGCGAGTAGCCCTTGACGTACTGCAGGTAGAGCGTGAGCACGTAGGTCACCGCGACGAAGGAGCCGACCATCAGCAGGTAGACGATGTTCGCCGCGACCAGGGTGCGCCGCCGGAAGATGGAGAGCGGGATCAGCGGGTGCCGGACGTTGCTCTCCACGATCAGGAAGGCGATCAGCAGCACGGCGAACGCGCCGAATGCGCCCAGCACCTCGCCCGAGGCCCAGCCCGCGGTCTCGCCGCGGGAGACCGCGTAGACCAGGGCGAGCACCGAACCGGTGATGGTGAAGGCGCCCAGGCTGTCCAGCTTGCGGTGCTCGGAGCCGCCGCGGCTCTCGGTCAGCACGGCGGGCGCGATCAGACCGGCCACCAGGCCGATCGGCACGTTGACGAAGAACACCCAGCGCCAGCTGAGCACGTCGGTGAGCACGCCACCGGCGATCACCCCGGCCACGAAGCCGAACGAGAGCACCGCGCCGTACACGCCGAGCGCCTTGTTACGGGCGGCGCCCTCGGCGAACGAGGTGGTCAGCAGGGAGAGCGCGGCCGGGGCGACCAGTGCGGCGCCCAGGCCCTGGGCGGCACGGAGCGCGATCAGCTGCTCGGCGTTCTGGGCCAGACCGGCGACCAGCGAGACCACGGCGAAGCCGATCAGCCCGGCGATGAACAGCTTGCGCCGGCCGAACAGGTCGCCCAGCCGTCCGCCCAGCATCAGGAAGCCGCCGAACGCCAGGGCGTACGAACTCACCACCCACTGCAGGGCGCTGGAGCTGAAGCCGAGGCTGGACTGGATGTCCGGGAGGGCCACGTTGGTGATCGAGAAGTCCAGGACGATCATGAACTCCGCGACGCAGAGGAGCAGCAGCACCAGACCGGGGCGCTTGAGCTCGGTGCCCGGGCCGGTGGCTGTCTGGTCCCGTTCCGGGGCGGGGGAGGAGTGGGTGGTGGGCAGATCTGCTGTCTGTGACATACCTGATTCCTTGGTCGCTGCTCGCCGCGAGGCCGAAGTCGGTGTCGCGGCACGACGGATGGGTCTAGGAGGCGTCCTTGTAGCCCTGGCTGACCTCGACGACGATGCCGTCCGGGTCGGTGAGCCAGACGCTGCGCCAGCCTTCGATGTACTCGGAGAAGTCCAGCGGGCCGAGGGTGATCCGGGCCTGGTCGCCGAGGCGCTCCAGGAGGCCGTCCACGTCGTCGGTCTGGAAGGCGATGTGCCGCGCCGTCCCCCGCTGCTGCGGTCCGTCGGCGGTCGGGGTGGCCGCCGGGCTGTCGACGGCGGTGCTCTCGTCGGCCGGGCCGAAGAGTTCGAGGTAGGACTCGCCGAGCCGGATGAAGACGATCTGCAGATCACCGAGGACGAAGGAGTTGGCCCGTTCGAAGCCGAACCAACGGGTGTAGAAGTCCTCGGTGGCCGAGACTCTCGCGCAGTTGAGGGCGACGTGCGACCAGTTCACGTGAATTCCCTTCCGAATGCGGTGGTGTGACGGGGAAAAGGCTCGGCGGCCGCGCGGAGGGCGGCCGCCGAGCGGTACTGCGGCCGGGATCAGAGCGTGGTGCGCTCACCCTTCGGGCCGACCGGCGACCACCAGAGGTTGAAGTTGGTCAGGCCATCGCCGAAGATCGCGCCCCGGCCCTCGACGACCTTTCCGTTCTCCCACTTCAGGAGGTGCAGACCCTCGATCTCCAGACGGTCGTAGGGCGAGGCGCTCTCGGTGGCGTGCGCCCGCGATCCGGAGGTCTTGTTGACGTCCACCGTGTAGCCGTCGGCCTCGTTGATCAGAATGGTCACCGGCTCGATCTGGAAAGTGCCGCCGGAGGCCTTTCCGACCGTGTCGATGAAGTCCATGAAGTTCTCCAGGCCCTCGTGCCAGCCGGCGAAGGTGTGGTTGCCGGGAGTCAGGAAGCGGACCTGCGGGTCCCAGTACTCGGCGGCCTTCGCACGGTCCCCGGACATCAGGGCGTCGTAGGCGGCGGTGACGTGATCCGCGGTGAGGTTGCTCATTTCTTCCTCCAGAAAATGGGCATCACGGTGACTCGGGTATGATTCACCGATGTTGATCGGAATCACGGCCCGGGATATATCAAGTAAATCCGTCGGGCCGTGCGCCGGGCAAGATAGGGCGGCTGCGCCGAAGGCACTCGGGCAACTTGGCCAAGTCACCCGGAGTTCATTGACGCGATTGATCGCGAATTTCGAACGGGAATTTCATTGGGCCAGCAGTCGGCGGACCGCGGCCAGCGGGATCGGCAGGAAGTCGGGCCGGTGGCGGGCCTCGTAGTGCGCCTCGTAGACCGCCTTGTGCAGGGTGTGGGCCCGGAGCAGCGCGTCCTGTCCGCGCGGGTCCCAGCCGGCCACCCCGGCGTAGCCGAGGCAGAACGCGTCCGCGCCCTGCTCGGCCCAGATCCGCAGCCGGGCGGTGGCCGCCGGATTCGACGGACCGGCCAGCAGGTCCGCGTGGTCCGCGGCGTACTCGAAGGATCTGAGCATTCCCGCCACGTCCCGCAACGGCGAGTGCGGGACGGCCCGTTCGGCCATCGGGAGCGATGGTTCGCCCTCGAAGTCGATCAGGGCCCAGCCGGCCGGGCCGCGCAGCAGTTGCCCGAGGTGCAGATCGCCGTGCACCCGCTGGGTCTCGGCGCCGCCGGGCAGCCGGGCCACCTCGGCGAACGCGGCCGCCAAATCGACGCGGTGCAAGGCCAGTTCGGGCACCACCCGGCAGCTCTCGTCGAGCTGACGGGCCATCGTGGCGGCCAGTCCGGCGAGTTCGGCGGGGCCCAGCAGACCGGTGCCGAGGCCGGCCGCCAGTTCGGCGTGCACGGTGGCCACCGCCCGGCCCATCTCGAACGCCTCGGCGGCGAACTCCCGTACCGCAGACCACGGTTCGGTCCGGAGCCGGTGCAGGCTGTCCTGTGCCAGGGCCCAGCCGTCCACCGCGCCGGCCAGGAAGGACTGCACCACGGCGTAGGTGACCGGGGCGCCGTCCAGATGTCCTTCCACCGCTCCGTGCAGGGCGGCGGTGTGCCGGCCCGCCGAGGCGGCCAGGGCCCGGGGCAGTTCCAGCTCCGGGTTGACCCCCGGGTGCAGCCGCCGGAAGAACTTGACCACGTAGCGGTCGTCCACCACCACCGAGGTGTTGGTCTGCTCGACCCCCAGCGGCCGGCTGCTGAGCGGCGGTCCGTCGGCGAAGCCGCCGAAGCTGGTGAAGCCGAGCGGGTCCCGGGCGTGCTCCCCGGCCACCAGGCCGAGCAGTTCGGTGACCAACTCGTGGTCCCCGGTGGCCTCGTAGACCACCAGGTCGTCCAGGGCGGCGATCAGGTACGGCGCCACCGGATCGGGCAGCGAGGCCCGGATGCCGACCGGGACCTGGTAGTGCTCGGCCGCGCCCCGGTCGGCGAAGTCCACCCGGAGCACCAGGATCGAGCCGACCGAGCCGTCCGGCAGCTCGCTGAACGGGGTGCTCTGCACCACGGTCACCGCGGTGTGCGGGCGCCCCTTCCCGGCGTACCAGCGCTGCCAGGGCAGCCAGGCGTCCAGCGCCCTGGCCAGCCGGTGGTCGAGGGCGACGGCGGCGGCCGTCATGACCGGTCACTGTCCCGGCAGACGCAGAACCAGTAGAACCCGTGGCCCTTCAGGGTGAGTTGGTACGGCCGGTCGGTGATGGTCGGGAACGGCACCTCGCCGGTCACCTCGACCGGGGTGCGCCCCTGGTAGCCGCCCAGTTCCAGTTCGACCGGCTGCGGGTGCCGGGAGAAGTTGTTGACGCAGACCACGGTGGACTCCCGGCCGTCCGGCAGCACGTGGCTGCGGCTGTAGGCGAGCACGGCCGGGTTCGAGGTGGCGATCTCGGCGAAGTCGCCGAGCCCGAAGGCGGGGTGCTGCCGACGGGCCGTCAGCATCCGCCGGGTCCACTGCAGCAGCGAGGAGTCGTTGCCGGACTGGCTCTCCACGTTGACGGCCTGGTAGCCGTACACCGGGTCCATGATCGGCGGCAGGCTGAGCCGGCCCGGGTCGGCGCCGGAGAAGCCCGCGTTGCGGTCGGGTGTCCACTGCATGGGGGTGCGGACGCCGTCCCGGTCGCCGAGCCAGATGTTGTCGCCCATGCCGATCTCGTCCCCGTAGTAGAGGACCGGCGAGCCGGGGAGCGAGAGCAGCAGGGCGGTGAACAGCTCGATCTGGTTGCGGTCCCCGCGCAGCAGCGGCGCCAGCCGGCGGCGGATGCCGACGTTGGCCCGCATCCGCGGGTCCTTGGCGTACTCCGCGTACATGAAGTCGCGCTCCTCGTCGGTGACCATCTCCAGGGTCAGCTCGTCGTGGTTGCGCAGGAAGATCCCCCACTGGCAGTTCTCGGGGATGTCCGGGGTCTTGGCCAGCACGTCGGAGACCGGCTGCTTGGACTCCATCCGGACCGCCATGAAGATCCGTGGCATCAGCGGGAAGTGGAACGCCATGTGGCACTCGTCGCCGCCGGAGGTGTAGTCGCCGAAGTAGTGCGCGACGTCCTCCGGCCACTGGTTGGCCTCGGCCAGCAGGACCCGGCCCGGGTACTCCTGGTCCACCATCGCGCGGACCCGCTTGAGGAAGGCGTGGGTCTGCGGCAGGTTCTCGCAGTTGGTGCCGTCCTGGGCGAACAGGTAGGGCACCGCGTCCAGCCGGAAGCCGTCCACCTGGAGGTCGAGCCAGAACCGCAGCACGTCCAGCATGGCGTCCTGGACGGCCGGGCTCTCGTAGTTGAGGTCGGGCTGGTGCGAGAAGAAGCGGTGCCAGTAGTACTGACCGCGGACCGGGTCGTGGGCCCAGTTGGAGTTCTCGGTGTCGACGAAGATGATCCGGGCGTCCGGGTACCGCTTGTCGTCGTCGGCCCACATGTAGAAGTCGCCGTACGGGCCTTCGGGGTCGCGGCGGGACTCCTGGAACCACGGGTGCTGGTCGCTGGTGTGGTTCATCACCATGTCGATCACCACCCGCATACCGCGCTGGTGCGCGGCGTCCAGCAGGTCGGTGAAGTCCTGCAGGGTGCCGAACTCCGGCAGTACGGAGCGGTAGTCCGCCACGTCGTACCCGCCGTCCCGCAGCGGCGAGGCGAAGAACGGCGGCAGCCAGAGGCAGTCCACCCCGAGCCACTGCAGGTAGTCCAGCTTCTCGATCAGCCCGCGCAGGTCGCCCGCGCCGTCCTGGTTGCTGTCGTGGAAGGACCGCACCATGACCTCGTAGAACACCGCCTTCTTGAACCAGTCGGCGGAGACCGGCAGCGCGTGAGTGCTCAACTGTTCCTCCAGGAGTAGATGTGCGCGACGGTCCGGTCCGGGTCCACCTTGACGTCGAAGGAGGTGCCCAACTCCCGCAGCTCGCCGGTCACTTCGTCGGTGACCAGGAGGCGTCCGGGGAGCGGTCCGGCCGGGTCCAGGGTGACCGTGCCCTCGGTGGGCCGGCTCGGGTCGAGGGTGACGACGCAGAGCACGGTGTCCCCGGTGGCCGGGTCGGTCTTGGAGAACGCGATCAGGTCCGCGCTGTCCACCGGGTGGAAGCGCAGGGTGCGCAGCTGCTGCAGCGCGGGGTGCCGCCGCCGGATGCCGTTCAGCACGGTCAGCCAGGGCTCCAGCGAACGTCCCTCGGCCCGGGCGGCGGCGAAGTCGCGCGGCCGCAGCTGGAACTTCTCGGAGTCCAGGTACTCCTCGCCCCCGCTCGCCAGTACCTGGTGCTCCATCAGTTCGAAGCCCGCGTAGACCCCCCAGCTCGGCGAGAGCAGCGCGGCCAGCGCGGCCCGGACGGCGAAGGCGCCGGGGTCGTCCCGCTGCAGGCCGCGCGGCAGGATGTCGGGGGTGTTGACGAAGAAGTTCGGCCGCAGGAAGTCGGCGTCGCCGACCAACTCGGTCAGGTAGTCGGTGAGTTCCTCCTTGGTGTCGCGCCAGGTGAAGTAGGTGTAGGACTGCGTGAAGCCGAGCCTGGCCAGCCCGTGCAGCACGGCGGGGCGGGTGAACGCCTCGGCCAGGAAGAGCACGTCCGGGCGGGTGGACTTCACGGTGCGGATCAGCCAGTGCCAGAAGTCCGGCGGCTTGGTGTGCGGGTTGTCGACCCGGAAGATCCGCACCCCGCGCTCGGCCCAGAACTCCACCACCCGGAGGATCTCCCGGTACAGGCCGCCCGGGGCCCGGTCGAAGTTGAGCGGGTAGATGTCCTGGTACTTCTTCGGCGGGTTCTCGGCGAACGCGATGCTGCCGTCCGGGAGTTGGGTGAACCACTCGGGGTGCTCGGCGACCCACGGGTGGTCGGGGGCGCACTGCAGGGCGAGGTCGAGCGCCACCTCCAGGCCGAGCCGCCCGGCCTCGAACAGGAACGCGTCGAAGTCCGCCAGGGTGCCGAGCTCCGGGTGCACGGCGTCGTGCCCGCCGGCCGCCGAGCCGACCGCCCAGGGCGAACCGACGTCCTCCGGGCCCGCGGTCAGCGAGTTGTTCGGCCCCTTCCGGTTGACCGCCCCGATCGGGTGGACCGGCGGCAGGTAGACCACGTCGAAGCCCATCGCGGCGACCCTGGTCAGCTCCCGGGCGGCGGTCCTGAAGGTGCCGTGCACCGGCCGCCCGGCGGCGTCGGTGCCGCCGGTGGAACGCGGGAAGAACTCGTACCAGCTGCTGAACAGGGCACGCTCGCGGTCGACTTCGACCTGGTACGAGGGCCCCTCGGTGACCAGGTCGCGCGGTGCGGCGGCCGCCACCAGCCGCTCCACCCGGTCGGTCAGCGCGGCCCTGACCCGCAGTCGGACCGGGGTCCGCGGGTCGCGCAGCGCCTCGGCGGCCCGGGTCAGCTCGGGCCGGTCGGCGGACCGGCCGGACCGGGCGACCCGCTCCAGCAGCCGGGCGCCGAGCTCCAGCTCGGCGGCCAACTCCTCGGCGCCCTGGCCTGCTTCGACCTTGGCCAGGACGGCGTGCCGCCAGCTGGCCCACGGGTCGCTCCAGGCGATCACCTGGAAGGTCCAGGGACCCTCGCGGTCCGGCACCACCACCGCCTGCCAGCGGTCGGTGCCGGGGTCGACCGCGGTCATCGCGATCTCGGCGGAGGTGCCGCCGGGACCGCACCAGCGGACGGCGGCGCCGACCGCGTCGTGCCCCTCGCGCCAGATCGTGGCGTCGACCGGCAGGTGCTCACCGACCACCGATTTGGCCGGATATTCTCCGTGCCCGATGACCGGTTTGACTTCGTCGATACTCAGACGGCCACCCATGGATTTCTCCCAGGAATAGACGTTAAGTGCTCCGGAGGACCAGGATCGACGACGTTTCCCGGTGATTGCGAGAAGAGAATTCCAACTCTGGCAACTGCCGCGAATTTACGGTCCGGGTTCTTTTCCGGGAACTCCACCGGAAATTCCCTGGTGGCGACGGGTGGCCGGGTGAGCGAACGGGCGGCCGGCACCAGGGCCGCGCCGAGCACCGCCTCGGCGCCGAACAGCCAGCCGGCCCAGCCGTGGTCGAGCAGCGGGGCGGCGGCGGTCACGGTCAGCGCCCCGGCCAGCATCCCCGAGGTGGCGAACAGCGAGGCGGTACCGCCCTCGGATCCGGCAGGACCGGCGCCCGGCAGCCAGGTCTGCAGGGTGGTGTGCAGGTAGCTCCAGGCGCAGCCGTACAGCACCGCCGCGAGCACTGCGGGGACCGCCGACCGCCCGGACCAGGCGACTGCGGCGGCGCTCACGCAGGCCAGGCCGCCGACGGCGAGCAGCCGCCCGGCGGGCCACCGCCGGCCGTGCCGACGGACCGTCAGGGAGCCGGCCAGCACCCCGAGCGCGTAGGCCGTCACCACCACCGGACCGGCCCGCCCGGCCCCCTCACCGAGGGCCGGGACCAGCAGCATCGGCGGCGCCACCAGCGCGGTGCCCTCCAGCAGCCCGAGGCCCAGCACCAGCCGCCGCCCGGACGGCACCGGGCGCCGGCCGGTCGGCCGCGGGCCCGGGGGTGCGCCCCGCCGCAGCCCGGCCACGGTCAGCCCGGCGCCGACGGCGAGCGCGCCGAACAGCAGCCGCCAACTGCCGTGCGCGACGGCAAGTCCGGCCAGCAGCGGGGTGAGCACGGCGCTGACCGAGGTGGCGGTGGTGAGCCCGGCGAACCGCCGTTGCCGGGCGCCCGGGTCGGCCACCGCCGCGTGCCGGGCGGCGATCGCCGGGGTGAGCGCGGCGAACCCGGCGCCCGCCAGCACCCGCAGCACCAGCCAGGGGCCCGCCCCGGTGGCCAGCGCGGAGCCGGCCGAGGCGACCGCGGCCAGCAGCAGCCCGGCCCGGACGGCGGCCTGCGGACCGTACCGGTCCACCAGCCGTCCCCAGAGCGGCAGGGCGCAGGCGTGGCCGAGCGAGTGCAGCCCGACCGAGAGGGTCACCGTGCCAGGGCCGGTGCCGAGACCGGCGGCCAGGGCGGGCAGCAGGGGAGTGGTGACGCACCAGTCG
The DNA here is from genome assembly GCF_014203705.1 of Kitasatospora gansuensis. Classification (NCBI taxonomy): domain Bacteria; kingdom Bacillati; phylum Actinomycetota; class Actinomycetes; order Kitasatosporales; family Streptomycetaceae; genus Kitasatospora; species Kitasatospora gansuensis. Next base: position 3,259,556 of record NZ_JACHJR010000001.1, on the reverse strand, counting down.
GCGTTGGCGAGCACGGCGGCCCGGCGCAGGCCGCGGCCCCCGTCGTCACGGGTCTTCGCGAGTGGCATGGACGCTCTTCTCCGCAGTCCTGGAAGTCCGGGGACCAGCGCGCGGTTAGGGCCTGTCTGACAATTCGCGTCGGATCAGGCCCTGGGGCCGCGCGGTCCGCTCCGGAAGAGGCCAGCAGAGCACGGCCGGATCCCCCGGGCACGCAGCGCCGGACTATTCGGGAAAGTCTCGGAAATCGCACGCCCGGTGCCGGGGCGCATTGCCAGGGCACGCCCGGCGGGGCTTCACTCGAAGCAGTCCGCAGCACTCGGCCGATCCCGGCGGGGTATTTCGAGCGGCGGACTGTCCCCCTTTTCCAGTTGGGAGATATCCGTGTCAAAACGCATCCTGGTGGTGCTCTCCGAGTACGGGTACTGGGGCGAGGAGCTGGTCGGCCCGGTGGAGGCGTTCGACGCCCGTGGCTACCGGACCACCTTCATCACCCCGAACGGCAAGCGGGCGCACGCCCTGCCGCCGAGCCTGGACTCCGAGTACATCGACCCCCCGCTCGGCCGCTCGGTCACCAGCCGGGACATGGCCCGCCGGGCCCGGGCGCTGGACGACTCCAGCCGCCTGGACAACCCGCTCAGCCTGGCCGAGCTGATCCCGGAGCGCCCGTACTACAGCGCGCTCAACCACCTCCGCGACCTGGAGGAGTACAACCGCAGGATCAACTCCGCGACGAGTGAACTCCTGTCGGACTTCGATGCGTTGGTGATCGTGGGCGGCTCGGGTCCGATCGTCGACCTGGCCAACAACGAGCGCCTGCACGAGCTGGTGCTGGCCTTCGTGGCGGCCGACAAGCCGATCCTGGCCGAGTGCTACGGGGTGGCCGTGCTGGCCTTCGCCCGTGACCTGGAGAGCCGGCAGAGCCTGCTCTGGGGCAAGCACGTCACCGGGCACCCGAAGGAGTACGACTACAAGGACGGCACCGGCTTCCTCGGCGTCGACTTCAACATGGGCCCGCCGCCGTACCCGCTGGAGTACATCCTCCGGGACGCCACCGGACCCGAGGGCCGGTTCCACGGCAACGTGGGCAAGGAGACCTCGGTGATCGTCGACTTCCCGTTCGTCACGGCCAGGTCGACGCCCGACTCGCTGCCCTCCGGGGAGCTGCTGGTCGAGGTGCTGGAGAACGGCCTGCGCCGGCACGGCTGGTAGCCGTTCCGCTCACCCAACCATCAGAAGGAGACAGTGATGTCCGCCAGGCCAGGCAAGGTCGCCCTGTTCGAACAGCTCGCCGTTGACGGCATGGACTACATGTTCGGCAACCCGGGCACCGTCGAGCAGGGGTTCCTCGACCTCGCCGACCACAGTGGTACCGACTACGTGCTCGCTCTCCACGAGGGCGTCGCGGTGGGAATGGCGGACGGATACGCGCGGGCCGCCCAGCGGCCCGCGCTCGTCCAGCTGCACAGCGGCGTCGGGCTCGGCAACGGCATCGGCCTGCTGTACCAGGCCAAGCGGGGCGGGTCCCCGCTGGTGGTGCTGGTCGGCGAGTCGGGCATCCGGTACGACGCGATGGACGCCCAGATGGCCGCCGACCTGGTCGCGATGGCCGAGCCGGTCACCAAGTACGCCACCAGGGTGGTCGATCCGGGCTCGCTGCTGCGGGTGCTGCGGCGGGCGGTGAAGATCGCCATGACGCCGCCGCGCGGTCCGGTGATGGTGGTGCTGCCCGCCGACGTGCTGGACCAGCTGACCGACGAGCCCGCGGTGCCCACCGTGCTGCCCTCGACCCGGGTGGTCCCGGCCGGGGACGACATCGCCCGGGCGGCCGAGCTGCTGCTGGCCGGCTCGCACCCGATCGTGCTGATGGGCGACGGGGTGGCGGTCAGCGGTGCGCAGGCCGAACTGGCGGCAGTGGCCGACCGGTTGGGCGCGCCGGTGTGGGGGGTGAACTCCTCGGAGGTCAACCTCGACACCACCCACCCCCGGTTCGCCGGGAACCTCGGGCACATGTTCGGCCGGGACAGTGCCCGGATCGTCGGCGAGGCCGACAGCGTCCTGATCGTCGGGACGTACGTCTTCCCCGAGGTCTTCCCCGAGCTGGCCAGCCCGTTCCGGCCGGACGCCAGGATCGTGCACATCGACCTGGACGCCTACGAGATCGCCAAGAACTTCCCGGTGGACCTCGGGCTGGTGGCCGACCCGAAGCTCACCCTGGAGGCGCTGGCGGGTGAACTCGCCCGCCGGGGCGAGGCGGTGAAGCCGGTGCCGGTCACCAGGCCGGCCGCGGCCGAGGTGCCGGAGACGATGATGGAGCAGTTCGCCCGCGAGCTGGCCCGGCAGGCCCCGGCCGAGCTGGCGGTCTTCGACGAGGCGCTGACCGCCTCCGGGCCGCTCACCCGGCACCTGCCGCCCCGGCTGCCCGGTACGTACTTCCAGACCCGGGGCGGTTCGCTCGGCGTGGGCATCCCCGGTGCGCTGGGCGTCAAGCTGGCCCGTCCCGACCTGAAGGTGGTGGGCTTCACCGGGGACGGCGGCAGCATGTACACCATCCAGGCGCTCTGGACGGCGGCCCGGCACCACATCGACGCCAAGTTCGTGATCTGCAACAACCGCCGCTACCGGCTGCTCGACCTGAACATCGAGCAGTACTGGCGGGAGCTGGGCATCCCCAGCCACGGCTTCCCGGACGCCTTCGACCTGTCCCGGCCCGACATCAGGTTCGCCGATCTGGCGGCCTCGCTCGGGGTGCCCGGACTGCGGGTGGAGAAGCCCGAGCAGGTGGCCGGGGCGATCGAGACCCTGCTCAGCCACGACGGCCCGTTCCTGATCGACCTGATCACCGAGTAACTCCCAATCCGCCTCTCTCCCAAGGAGTTTCCCGATGTCCACCGCATACCCGGAGCTGACCCCCGCGGCGCTCACCGAGTTCGCCAAGCAGTGGTACGACGCGCTCGACCGGCACGAGCCGCTGGACCAGGTGCTGCCGTACCTGGCCGAACAGGGGCTGGTCATGCACTTCCCCGAGGGCACCTCGGAGGGCCTGGACGCCTTCGCGAGCTGGTACGACGTGGTGACCACCACGTTCTTCGACGAGGAGCACACCGTCACCTCGGTCGAGGTGGAGAGCGTCGAGGGCGACCGGGCCGAGGTCAAGGTCGTCGTCAACTGGCAGACCAAGGTGTGGAATCCGCCGGCCGCCCGGAGCGTCTGGAAGGGCTTCGACGCCTACCAGACCTGGACCGTGGTGGCGGACGGCGGCAGCCCGCGGATCCTCACCTACACCGTGGACGCGCTGAAGGCGATGCCCGGCTCGCCCGACCTGTAGACCCACCCCTGAACCGCGGCCGCAGCGGTGCGACCCCCCTTCCCCACCGCTGCGGCCGCCCAGCCCCTGACCCTTCGTCACGACGTGAGAACGGGGATCTCCCATGGGAATCGTCAAGCCACTCAAGACCGGCCGGCTGGCCGGCAAGCGCATCGGAATCCTGCTGGAGAGCGACTTCGTCGAGGACGAGATCGCCTACTACCAGCGCAGGTTCGCGGAGGACGGCGCCGAGGTCCGGCTGCTCAGCCGGCTCTGGGGCCAGCCCTCGCTGACCTTCTCCGGGCACGAGCACCGGGGCACCATCGAGGTGGACGGCGACCTGGAGCAGCTCGACTACCACGAGCTGCTGCAGTTCTCCGCGCTGATCGTGCCCTCGGGCATGGTGGCGGACCGGCTGCGCTACACCGAGGACGTCGAGCACGACTCCCCGGCCCTCGAACTGCTCCGCCGGGCCTTCCGGATCCCGAGTCTGGTCAAGGCCTTCTCCTGCCACGGCCTGATGCTGGTGGCCGGCGCCAAGGACCTGGTCGCCGACCGGCCGGTGACCTGCCACAACAACCTGGTCGCCGACGTCCGGAACATGGGCGCGATCTACCTCAACCAGGACGTGGTGGTGGACCGGGACCTGGTCACCTCGCGCTCGGTCGACCAGTGCCACCTGCTGGCCCGCACCGTGATCGAACGGCTCGCCGTCACCCAGCGGGAAGCGGCATGAGCGGGGCCGCCTTCTCGTACTCGGACCTGGTGGCCGGCCGGGTGCTGGAGCACCGGGGCAGCCGGTTCACCCTGCGCACCCCGGACGCCGGCGACGTGACCGTCCAGCTCACCGAGACCACCAGCGCCCAGCGGCTGCGCAACCTCGGCGAGGAGTACCGGGACTGCACCGGCACGATCGGGGCCGAACTGCGGCCCGGCACCCTGGTGTTCAGCTACGGACCGGTCTACGTCGAGGCGGGCGGCGGGCGGCACTTCCAGGCCGACCGGCTGGTCTTCGTCGGCGAGGAGGGCCGGGAGCACCCGTACGAGGAGCCCGGCTGGTGGGTCCGGCAGCTGGACCAACTGGCCGCGTTCTACCGGCGGTCGGAGTTTGGCGACGGACCGGTGGACTTCGCCGGGTACCGCACCCAGATCCGGGGCAGCGGCCACAAGACCGCCGAGCACGTGCAGGAGACCGACACCATCTCCCGGATGGTCTACGGGATGGCCAGCGCCTACCTGCTGACCGGCAAGCAGGACTACCTGGACGTGGCCGAGCGCGGCTCGCAGTACCTGCACGACCACATGCGGTTCCGCGACGAGGCCGAGGACATCGTCTACTGGTACCACGGCGTGGACGTGGGCGGGACACGCGAACGCAAGCTGTTCGCCTCGGAGTTCGGCGACGACTACCGGGCCATCCCGGCGTACGAGCAGATCTACGCGCTGGTCGGGCTGACCCAGACCTACCGGGTGACCGGCAATCCGGTGATCCGGGAGGACATCGAGGGCACCGTCCGGCTGTTCGAGAAGTACTTCCACGACCCCCGGCTGGGCGGCTACTACTCGCACATCGATCCGGTCACGCTCAGCCCGCACCACGACGGGCTCGGGCCCAACCACTCGCGGAAGAACTGGAACTCGGTCGGCGACCACGCCCCGGCGTACCTGATCAACCTGTACCTGGCCACCGGCGAGGAGAAGTACCGCCGGATGCTGGAGCACACCTTCGACATGATCGTGACGTACCTGCCGGACCGTACCCCGGGCGGCAGCCCGTTCGTCAACGAGCGCTTCTACGCGGACTGGACGCCGGACCACTCGTGGGGCTGGCAGCAGAACCGGGCGGTGATCGGGCACAACCTGAAGATCGCCTGGAACCTGACCCGGATGAACGCCACCCTGCCCAAGCGGGAGTACCAGGCGCTGGCCCGGGACCTGGCCCGCACCATGCCGGAGTTCGGCCGCGACCCGCAGCGCGGCGGCTGGTACGACCTGCTCCAGCGGGACGCCGAGGACGGCAGGCACGCCTTCGTCTGGCACGACCGGAAGACCTGGTGGCAGCAGGAACAGGCCATCCTGGCCTACCTGGTGATGGCCGGCAGCTCCGGCGACCCGGCCTACCTGGAGCACGCGCGGGAGGCCTCGGCCTTCTACAACGCGTTCTTCCTCGATCACGACGAGGGCGGCGTGCACTTCACCGTGCTGGCCCAGGGCATCCCGTACCTGGTCGGCAACGAGCGGCTCAAGGGCAGCCACGCGATGGCGATGTACCACAAGGCCGAGCTCTGCTACCTCGCCGAGGTGTACACCCAACTGCTGGTCAACCGCGAGCCGTTGAACCTCTGGTACAGCCCCCGGCCGGACGCCTCGTTCCCGGACGGGCTGCTCCGGGTGGCCCCCGACCTGCTGCCGCCGGGGCGGGTGGTGCTGGACCGGGTGCTGATCGACGGCGCCCCGCACCACGCCTTCGACCCGGAGGCGATGACGGTCAAACTCCCCGACAGCAAGGAGCGGTTGACCATCCAGGTCCGGCTGCGGCCGGTGGAGGGCTGACCGCCGATGAGCACCGCCGCACTCTCCCCGCTCGCCCGGCTGACGGTGGCCCCGGGTGACCCGCTGCTGCCCGGAGCCACCCCGGTGGCGGGCGGGATCAACTTCTCGGTCGGCTCCCGGGCGGCCCGGGCGGCCTGGCTGGTGCTGCTCGACCCGGACAGCGGCGAGCGGCTGGCCGAGCTGCCGTTCCCCGAGGGTCAGCGGGTCGGCGACGTCTTCACCATGACGGTGCTCGGCCTGACGCCCGGTCAGGCGCACTACGGCTACCGGGTGGAGGGCGCCGGCATCCCCGGCGCGGGGTCGGTGCTGCTCGACCCGTACGCCAAGCTGATCGCCGGCGGCGAGCGCTGGGGCGTCCGGCCCCGGTACCGCTCGGCGGTGCCGGAGGCGGAGTTCGACTGGCAGGGCGTCCGCAGCCCCGGGCTGGCCGCCGAGGACCTGGTGGTCTACGAGCTGCACGTACGCGGCTTCACCCGGCACGCCTCCTCCGGGGTCCGGCACCCCGGCAGCTACGCGGGGGTGGCGGAGAAGATCCCCTACCTGCTGGACCTGGGGGTCAACTGCGTGGAGCTGATGCCGGTCTTCGAGTTCGACGAGACCGACAACCCCTTCCACGACCCCCGCACCGGCCGGGCGCTGCCGAACTACTGGGGCTACAACCCGGTCGGCTTCTTCGCCCCGAAGGCCGGGTACGCCGCCCAACCCGACCGGGAGGGACGTCAAGCGGACGGCCCGGTACGGGAGTTGAAGCGGCTGGTGCGAGAGCTGCACCGGGCCGGGATCGAGGTGGTGCTCGACGTGGTGTTCAACCACACCGCTGAGGGCGACCACCGCGGCCCCACCCTCTCGCTCCGTGGTCTGGACGACCACGCCTTCTATCTGCACGGTCCGGACGGCGCGTACCTCAACCTGACCCGGACCGGTAACACCGTGAACGCCAACCACCCGCTGACCCGGGAGCTGGTGCTGGACTGCCTGCGCTACTGGGCCACCGAGTTCCGGATCGACGGTTTCCGCTTCGACATGGCCCCGATCCTGACCCGGGGCCCGGACGGCCGGCCACTGGACAACCCGCCCCTGCTGGAGGCGATCGCGCACGATCCGGTACTGGCCCGCTGCAAGCTGATCGCCGAACCCTTCGACGCCGCCGGGCTCGACCTGGTCGGCCGGTTCCCCGCGCACGGCCGCTGGTCCGAGTGGAACGTCCGCTTCCTGCACGCGGTCCGCCGGTTCCTGATCGGCCGCCCCGGCACGGTCGGCGAGCTGGCCGCCCGGCTGATCGGCTCGCCCGACCTGTACGCCGGGCGCGGCCCGGCCGCCTCGGTCAACCTGGTGGCCAGCCACGACGGCTTCACGCTGGCCGACTGGACCGCCTACGACCGTCCGCACAACGCCGCCAACGGCGAGGACGGCACCGACGGCGCCCAGGACAACTCCAGCTGGAACAGCGGCCGGGAGGGCCCGACCGCCGACCCCGAGGTGCTCCGGCTACGGGCCAGGCAGCAGCGCAACGCGCTCCTGCTGCTGCTCACCGCGGGCGGCGTCCCGATGCTGCTGGCGGGCGACGAACTGGGCCGCTCCCAGCAGGGCAACAACAACGCGTACAGCCAGGACAACGAACTGAGCTGGCTGGACTGGACCCCCACCCAACAGGGCGCCGAGCTACGGCAGTTCGTCCGGGACTGCCTGGCCTTCCGGCGGGCCCACCCGGTGCTCCGCCGCCGCCGGCACCCGAGCGACACCCCGCCCGCGCACGGCGGCTACCCGGAGATCAGCTGGCACGGCGAACGGCCGTGGCAGCCCGACTGGTCGGACGAGTCCGGGCTGCTCGTCCTGCTGCTGCACGAGGCCGCGGCGGCCGACACCGTCCTGCTGGCCGTCAACGCCCGGAGCGAGCGGGTCACGGTCGAGCCCCCGCCCCCACCCAGGGGGACGGCCTGGCACCTGTTCGCCGACACCGCCGACCGGTCCCACCCGGCCGGCGCCGAACCACCCCTCGGTACCGACACCCCGCTGCTGCTCGACCACCACACCGTCGCCGTCCTGGTGGCCCGCCCCGAGGCGGCCCCGCCGGAGCCGGAACGGTCCGCGAAAGCACGCATCCAGAATGGGAGTTGAGAACGATGAGTTTCGAGGCATACCTGGGTTTCACCGGTCCCACCGCGACCGTCTTCCTGTCCGGTGAGCTGACCGACGCCAGGGTCCCCACCCTGCGCACCCTGCTGGACCAGGCGGTGCAGCGCCCGCTGAACCGCCTGGTGATCCGGATGTACGAGTTGGCGTCGATCTCCACCGCCGGCGTGCGCTGCCTGGCCTTCACCCAGCAGCACCTGCCGCAGGGGGTGGACATCGTGCTGGACGGACCGAGCGAGGCGATCCAGCGGGTGCTCCGGGCCAGCGGCTTCGACCAGGCGGTGACGGTCGTTCAGGAGACGCTCACCTTCGCGGGCGAGGCGGCGGCATGAAGGCCGTCCTGATGGCGGGGGGCGAGGGCAGCCGGCTGCGACCGATGACCTCGACCGCGCCCAAACCGCTGATACCGGTGGCGGACCGGCCGATCATGGAGCACGTGCTCCGGCTGCTCCGCCGCCACGGACTGACCGAGACCGTGATCACCACGCACTACCTGGCCGACCAGGTCGAGTCCGCCTTCGGCGACGGCGCCGGGCTCGGCATGGAGCTGCGCTACGCCCGCGAGCCCGAACCGCTGGGCACCGCGGGCAGCGTGAAGAACGCCCAGGCGCAGCTGGGCGGCGAACCCTTCCTGGTGATCTCCGGCGACGCGCTCACCGACATCGACCTGACCGCCCTGATCCGGTACCACCGGGAGCAGGGCGCCCTGGTGACGGTCGCGCTGGCCCGGGTGCCCGACCCGGTGGAGTTCGGGGTGGCCGTCGTCGACGACCAGGGCCGGATCGAACGCTTCCTGGAGAAGCCCACCTGGGCCCAGGTCTTCTCGGACACCGTCAACACGGGCATCTACGTGATGGAGCCCGAGGTGCTCGACCTGGTCGCCGAGGGCAAGGTGGTGGACTGGTCCGCCGACGTCTTCCCGAAGCTGCTGGCCGAGGGCCGGGGCGTGTACGGCTACGTGGCCGAGGGCTACTGGGAGGACGTCGGCACCCACGAGAGCTACCTGGCCGCGCAGGCCGACGTGCTGGCCGGCCGGGTCGAGTCCGAGCGGGACGGCTACCAGGTGGCACCCGGGGTCTGGGTCGCCGCCGACGCCGAGGTGGACCCGGGCGCGCTGCTCCGGGGTCCGCTCTACATCGGTCCACGGGCCCGGATCGGCGCGGGGGCCCGAGTCCTGGAGTACTCCGTGGTCGGTGCGGGATCGGTGGTCGAGCCCGGCGCGGAGCTGCACCGGGCGGTGCTGCACCCGAACGCCTACGTGGGCCGCCGGGCCAGGCTGCGCGGCTGCGTGGTCGGCCGGAACGTGACGGTGCACGAGGACGTCCGGATCGGCGAGGGCGTGGTGGTCGGCGACGGCGCCGTACTGCGGGAGCGCTCGGCGCTGGCCGACCGGGTGCTGGTCTACCCGGGCCGGACGGTCGAGGCGGGAACCGAGCTGAACCGCTCGCTGATCTGGCTGGAGCGGGCCACCCGGTCCGCGTTCGGCGCCCGGGGCGTGGCCGGTCCGCCGGGGGTGGACCTCACCCCCGAGCGGGCGGTCCAGCTGGCCGGCGCGTTCGCCGCGCTGCTGCCCCGCCGGGCCACCGTGGTGCTGGCCAGGGACCACTCCCGGGCGGCCCGGGTGCTCAGCCCGGCGGTGCTCTCGGCGCTGCTGGCCGGTGGCCTGAACGTCCGTCAACTAGGCTGCGTACCAGCGCCGTTGGCGCGCCTGACCACCTCCGGCGGGGCGGACGGCGGCATCCTGGTGACCGCCGAGCCGGGCGACCCGGACTCGGTCTCGCTGGTCTTCCTGGACGCGGACGGCTTCGACCTGTCGCAGTCCGGGCAGCGCGGCCTGGACCGGATCCTCGGGCGGCGGGAGTACCGCCGGACCGCGGCCGGTGAGTTCGGTGAAGTCGACCGCACCCCGGCCCCGTTGGAGGGCTACGCGGCCACCCTGGTGAAGCGGCTGGGCGGCCGGGGCACCGACGGCGTCCGGCCGAAGGTGGTGGTCGACGCCGCGCACGGCACCGGAACGCTCTCGCTGCCGCAGGTGCTCGGCCGGCTGGAGGTGGACGCCCTGCTGGTCAACTGCGGTCTGGACGAAGGCCGTCCGACCGAGACGGCCGCCGAGCGGCTGGCCGCGCTGCACGAGCTGGGCACCGTGGTCCGGGCGGCGGGCGCCGAGTTCGGGGTCCGGCTGGACGCGCTCGGCGAACGGTTCTGGCTGGTGGACGAGCAGGGCCGACCCGTCCCGGAGGACCAGCAGTTGCTGCTGATGGTCCGGCTCACCGCGGCCGGGTACGGCGGCGGGCGGGTGGTGCTGCCGGCCACGGTCAGCCGGCTGGCCGAGCGGGACGCGGCCCGGCACGGCGCCCAGGTGCACTGGGTGACCACCGCCCCGGGCGAGTTGGGCCGGGCGGCGGTGGCGGCCGACGTGGTGCTGGCGGGGGACGGCCGGGGCGGCTTCACGGTGCCCCGGTTCTCCCCGCACGCCGACGGGGTGGCGGCCTTCGCCCAGCTGGCCGCGCTGCTGGCCGAGGCCGGGCAGCCGGTGAGCGAGCTGGTCGCGGCGCTGCCCAGGGCGCACGTCCGGCAGCGTGAACTGCCCACCGCCTGGGAGACCAAGGGCCTGGTGATGCGTTCGGTGGTGGAGGCGGCCGGCACCCGGCGGATCGACACCACCGACGGGGTCCGGGTGATCGAGGAGGACGGCCGGTGGGCGCTGGTCCTGCCGGACCCGACCGAGGCGGTCACCCGGCTCTGGGCCGAGGGCCCGGACGGCGAGACGGCCGACGCCCTGCTGGACGAGTGGACCAGGACGATCCGCCGGTCCGCGGCCTGACGAAGGCACTGCGAAGCCCCGGTGGTCCGCCGTTGCGGCGGGCCACCGGGGCGGGGCCGGAGAAGGACGGAGGTCAGAAGCGGTACGGCAACACCCGGCGGTGCTGCACCAGTTCGCCGTGCCCCTCCCGGCTGCCGGGGGCGGCCAGCGCCAGCCAGAGCACGTCCTCGGCCGCCTGGTCGGGGCTGAGCGCGGCGGACATGTCGCCGAACCAGGGCCGGGAGGCGGCGGTGTCCACCAGCCCGGGGCAGGCGGCGGCGACCAGGATGTCCCGGTCCGCGGCGTCCTCCAGGCTGCGGGCCAGCACCCGGACCGAGGCCACCTGGCCGACCTTGGACGGCACGTTGATCCAGTCCGGCCAGCCCTTGATCTTCGCCTGGCCGTCCTGCACCAGCCCGGCGTACTCGTCCATGCTCTGCTCGATCTCCTCCAGCGTCACCTTCCGCTCGTCGAAGCGGTCGTGCAGCTTGGAGGGCAGATTGCGGACCGATCCGAAGGAGCTCGCCACCACGACGAACCGGGCGCCGTCGTTCAGCAGCGGCACGAAGGCCTTGATCATGCGGTAGGTGCCGTGGTTGTTGGTGTCGACGAACTCGCCCACCTGCTCGGCCTGCGGGCGGTCCGGGGTGATCCGGGCGGCGGCATTGGAGATCACCACGTCCACCCCGCCGTGCTCGGCCCGGAGCCGGTCGGCCAGCTCCCGCACGCTCGCGTCGTCCCGGACGTCCAGCAGGGCCAGCCGGGGCCGCAGCCCTTCGGACTCCAGCAGCCGGACGGCTTCCTCGCCGCGGGTCCGGTCACGGGCGGTCAGGTAGACCACGCCGCCCTCGCCCAGTCGGTGGCCCAGGCCGCGCACCAGCGCGAGGCCCAGGCCCTGATTCGCTCCTGTGACTACAGCTACAGAACTCATCCGTCCATGGTGCCGCCGCCAACTCGGCGAACGGGAGCCCGACTTGCACAGGTCGCAGCGGAAATGTCCCCGGCGCGCCGAAGGCCCCGGCGTACCGAGGGCACGCCGGGGCCGACGGCCTCCAGCAGGGTGTGCGGTTCAGCTCAGCGAGCCGGGCAGTGCGCGTAGGTGGCGATGCCCGTGAAGACGTCCCGGCCGTGCTGCCGGGCGACCAGGTCGACCCTGGTCTGGTCGGTCCGCTGCTGGGGTGCGCCGCGGGTCTCCAGCCAGCAGGGGGCGTCCAGTTCGGCGAACCTGGAGAAGGTGGTCTCGATCCCGACCAGCAGGCCGCGCCACGGGTAGACCGCGGCGTGCACGGCCTGTCGGGCCGCCTCGATGAGCAGCATCCCGGGCACGTGGTCGACGGGGTGGTCGAACAGTACCGGGTGGGTGACGTCCGTCCGGAGTTGCCAGACGGCGGAGTCGGAGGTCGGGGAGAGCACCACGTCCCGGTACCGGTCGCGGGCGGTCCGCTGTGGCGGGGCCGGCGGCGGCAGCGGGATCGGCTGCGGATCGGTCCGGCCCGCCCGCAGCCGTCGGTAGACGGCGGGCGAGTGGCAGCTGAACCGGGCCGAGGCGGTGCCCAGCCGGTGGTCGTCCCGGAAGGCCAGCACCCGCAAGGTCATCGCGGACAACTCACCCCGGCGGCGGACCACTTCGCAGGTGATGTCCAGTCGGAGCTCGGCCGGCGTGCCCTCGACCCGCAGTGCGGCCGGGTCGAGCTCGAAGTCCAGCTTGTCCCAGATCAGTTGGTGACCGAACGGGACGTCGTAGCCGACGTGGGACAGCAGCGGGAACAGCTGACGGACCGTCTCGGCGAACAGCAGCGGGTCGAACAGGCCGTGGTCCGACTGGTAGTAGCCGTGTGCCCGGGGCCACTGGGCGGTGACGGTGAAGGTGTCGTCGGTATGTTGGTGCCAGCCGGTCAAAAGCACTTCGGCCAGGGCGGATTTGTGTACGTACTCTCTGGGTACTGCGGTGGAGAGCTTCCGCTTCGGCAAGAGCAGGCTGGCGTGAGCGACAGAGATGGGCACGCGTTTCCCCCGTATGGAACGTCGTGTGAATCTGACATTGTGTGCTCGTTCCGTGCCGTGCGCGGCAGAGCCGCAGCTATAAGATAGAGGTTGTTCGTTTTGTTTGTCGAGACAGTTCGGTGGTCGGTCTGATGGCAGAGCCCAAGCAGGAACGTGCTGTGAAGACCCGCGCGATCATCCTCCGGGCAGCGGCGGAGGTGTTCGACGAGTTCGGCTTCAGCGGCGCCAGCATCAGCAAGATCATGAAGCGGGCGGGGATGACCCAGGGGGGCATGTACTTCCACTTCAAGTCGAAGGAGGCGCTGGCCCTCGCGGTGATGACCTCGCAGGCCGACGACCTGGCACTGCCGCCCGGGCCGGACGGCCTGCAGCGGGTCATCGACATCACCTTCGACCTGGCGTACCAGCTGCAGCACAACACGCTGTTCCGGGCCGGGGTCCGACTCGCCGTCGAGCAGGGCGAGTTCGGCCTGCAGGACGACTCCGCGTACCAGCAGTGGGCGGACGTCTTCGCCGCCCAGTTCCGGGCCGCCCGGGCCACCGGGGATCTGCTGCCCGAGGTGGACGAGGACGAGCTCGGCCGGGTGCTGGTCGGTGCGTACAGCGGGACTCAACTGTTCTCCCAGATCTCCTCGGGGCGGGCGGACCTGCCGGAGCGGATCACCTCGCTCTGGCGCTACCTGCTGCCCGGGGTCGCCACCGCCGAGGCCAGGGCCGGGCTGCGAACCGACGCCGCGCGGGCCGAGCTGGTCGGCAAGGCCTCGCGGTAGCCGTCCGGTCGTCGCTCCGGCGGTCGTCGGTTCCGGGTTTCTGATGTGCACGGGGCGAAAGTCCCGCTACGGTCTCTCCACACTCCTCATTGCTCGCTGACGGTCTGTCGGAGGAATCGCCTTGAAGTCTCGTACCCGTCGTTCCGTCGGTGCCGCGCTCGCGGTGGCGGCGCTGACCGCACCGATGCTGTTCGCCGGTGCCACCGGTGCGGCCGCGCACGGCCACGGACCCGACCCGGCCAGGAAGGCCGCCCAGCTGGCGGCCAAGCTGGTCGAGCTGAGCAGCGGTAGCGATGCCTGGCCAACGCTGGAGCGGCTGCAGAAGTTCGCGGATCGCAACGGCGGTACCAGGGTGGCGGGTTCGGGCGGTCACGCCGAGTCGGCCGAGTACGTGGCGGCCAAGGCGCGAGAGGCCGGACTGAAGGTCTCCCGGCAGGAGTTCGACTACGTCTTCAACGAGACCCTGGCCGAGCGGCTCGCCGTGGTGTCGCCGCAGGCCGAGCCGCTCGCGGTGACCGCGATGACCTACTCGGCCAGCAGCCCCGACGGCGGCCTGGTGGCCCCGCTCGCGGTGATACCCGTGGACGCCACCCCCGGCTGCGAGCCGGCCGACTTCGCGGCCGGCGCGGTGACCGGGAAGATCGCGCTGATCATGCGCGGCGGCTGCGCCTTCGGGGTCAAGCAGAGCACCGCGGCGGCGGCCGGGGCAGCGGGAGTGCTGATCTACAACAACGCCGACGGGCCACTCTCCGGGACGCTCGGCGACCCGGCCTCGGCCAGGGTGCCGGCCGGCGGCCTGACCCGGGCGGCCGGCGAGGCACTGGCGGCCAGGGCCGCGGCCGGGCCGGTCACGCTCAACCTGGACATCAAGACCCGGGTGGAGAGCAGGAAGACGTACAACGTGTTCGCCGAGACCCGGGGCGGGGACGAGAACAACACCGTGATGGTCGGCGCCCACCTGGACTCGGTGGCGGCAGGCCCCGGCATCAACGACAACGGCTCGGGTGCGGCGGGCCTCCTCGAGGTGGCCCGCGGCCTGTCGGCCCGTCCGGTGGCGAACAAGGTCAGGTTCGCCTGGTGGTCGGCCGAGGAGTTCGGCCTGGTCGGCTCGAAGACGTACGTCGCAGGGCTGTCGGCGGCCGAGCAGAAGAAGATCAGGCTGTACCTGAACTTCGACATGATTGCCTCGCCCAACTCGGCGCAGTTCGTCTACGACGGCGACGACTCCGACCGGGTCGGATCCGGCCCGGGCCCGGAGGGTTCGGCACAGATCGAGCGGCTGCTGAACGGCTACCTGGACGGGCGGCGGAAGCCGCACGAGGGCGCCGACTTCACCGGCCGCTCGGACTACGGCCCGTTCATCACCGCGGGCATCCCGGCCGGCGGCACCGCCACCGGCGCCGAGGGCGTCAAGTCCGAGGCCCAGGCGGCGAAGTACGGCGGCACGGCGGGCGTGGCCTTCGACAAGTGCTACCACCAGGCCTGCGACACCCTGGCCAACTTCGACCACCGGGCCTTCGACCTGAACATCGACGTGATCGCCAACGCGGTCGGCACCTACGCCTGGGACCTCTCCTCGCTCTCCCAGCCGGTCACCCCGGAGCACACCACCGGCGGCTCGGCGGGCGGCGGCCTGCACGAGGACCACGACGTCACCGAATAACCGATGGACCGTCAGACCTGGTGTCGGGTAGTGTCCCGGCCGATGGCGCATCCGGCGCCAGGTCCGCCTCGGGCGGAGGAAGGAGGCCCTGCGATGTACACCCACATCCCCTCGGCGCTTCCTTCCCGCACGGCTCGGTAGAGACCGACTGCACGGAAGCGCCTGCCGACTGTCTTCGGAGGCAGCGTGTCTTCCCGCCCCACCACCCGCATCACCTTCCGCCCCACCGTCGAGGCCGACCTCGAAACGGTGCTCTCCTGCACCGTCGACGAGCCCGTCAGCTGGGCCGACCCCGAGCGCTACCGCCGGATGCTCGACAACGGCGGCTACCGCCCCGCCCACACCTGGATCGCCCAGCACCCCGACGGCCGCCTGCTGGCCTGCGCCGTTTGGTGGGCCTTCCCCGAGAGCGACCGGCCGCTGGCGCTGGACTGCGTCTGGGTGGCCCCCGAGATCCCCGACCGGATCGGACTCGCGGCCGAACTGCTCGGCGCCGCCCACGCCGCCTTCCGCTCGGCCGGCTGGGACGAACTGCCCGAGTGGCACCTCTTCCTGGCCGCCGGCTGGCGGACCGACCCGGCGATCACCGCCGCCCTGGAGTGGCGGCTCGCGGCCGCCGAACGCAGCGGCCTGACCGGCCAGTTGGAGCGCCTGCGGTACGAGTGGACCCCCGAGCTGCCGGTGCCCGCAGCGACCGGCCGGCTGGTCTTCCGCACCGAACCCGACGACGAGGTCTTCGTCGACGCGTTCCGCCAGGCCGCCGAAGGCAGCCTGGACGACGACACCCGGCGGAACCTCACCCGGCTCGGCGCGGACGGCCAGGCCAGGGAGACCCTGGACTGCTACCTCCAGATGCCGGGCGAACGCTCCTGGTGGCTCCTGGCCCACACCCCCGAAGGCGAGCTGGTCGGCTTCACCCTGCCCTCCGCCAACCAGGCAGGCCCGGTGGTCGGCTACCTCGGCGTGGTCCCGGCCATGCGCGGCCGCGGCTACGCGGACGAGCTCCTCGGCGAGATCACCCGCTTCCACGCCGCCCGCGGCGCAGAACGCATCGGCGCCGACACCGACCTGACCAACAGCCCGATGGCCGCCTGCTTCGACCGAGCGGGCTACCGCAACTTCGGCGTACGGCTCGTCCTTACGCAGTGAGCTGCGGCAGCTAGGGGCTCGGGGAACTGCGACGCCGACCTCGTAAAAGGTGATCCGTCCGTGCGTGGTCAGGCACTTTGTCTTTTGACCCGCACGCCAGATCTCGTCGCCGTTCCCCGAGCCCCTGGATAGTGCAACTAGAGCGCAGCTCCCGAGCTAGGCCCCCGCCGAGGCCCGCCGCCCCGCGGGTGCCGGGTCAGCCGGTAGCCGAGGACACCGGCCAGCGCGGCCAGGATGCCGCCGCCGAGGGTCCAGAACCAGCGGGTGTTGCGGCCCTGGAAGGGGGCGGAGTACCAGTGGGTCTCCTCCTCCTCCGGGGCCACCGCACGGTCGGTCGAGGCCACCGCAGGCGCGGCCGTCGCCGCCGGCGAGCCGGCGTTGACCGGCGGGACCAGCGGTGCCCGCAGCTCACCGCCCTCGGGCTGGGCGTTGCCGGCCCCGCCCTTGGTGCTCAGCCGCAGCTTGACCTGGGCCGCCAGACCGAGGTCGTTCTGCGGCACCTGACCCGCCGTCAGCCGGACGTAGTAGGTACCCGGCAGCGGGTCGCCGGACCACGGCTCGGCCCAGGAGCGGATCTGCCGCAGCGAGCAGCGCAGCGCCAGCGTGCCGGCCGCCGTCTCGGCGGTGGCGTCCTGCGGCCCGGAGGTGCAGGACTGCCGGCGCCGCAGGCCGTCGAAGAGCTCGACCGACCAGCTCTGCGGCCCGTGCCGGTCGGCGCTGGGCGGCAGCGTGACGGTCACGTCCACCGTGGTGGTCTGGCCCTCGGCGGCGCCGAAGGCCCAGTACAGGTAGTCGCCGGTGGAGGCGGCCACGTCGGCGCCCTGACCGGTGCCCAGCGCGGTCGCGGTGAGGAAGCTGGTCCCCGCGTCGGTCACCGCCTTGGTGCTGCCCGAAGCCGAAGCGCTGGGCGAGGGGGAGGGCGAGGGCGAGGCCGCGATCAGCAACGGCAGCCCGGCGGCGGCGAGCAGTACGGCCCGCAGTGCAGTGGTACGCATCGTCAGTTCTCCCGCCAGACAGCGATTCGCCAGCGTGCCAGCCAGCCGAAGATCAGCCCGGTCAGCAGTCCGGCCAGGGTGAGCACGAGCAGCAGGACCCAGCCCCGGCCGAGTCCGGCGGACCAGCCGTCGGGGGCGGGGGAGGCGGCGGCCACGTCCAGGGTCAGTTCCAGCGGCAGGCCGGGTTCGGCGGCGACGCCGGCGGCCGGTGCGAAGGAGTTGCTGACCACCAGACAGACCATGTCCTCCGCCTTGGCAGTGGACAAAGAAGGAGAAGCCGAGGCCGCCCGCCCCGAGGACCAGCGCACCCCGGTCGAGGCCACGTCGGTCCGGCCGCTGCCCGCGTCGGTGCCGCGGACCAGCTCCTGGCCGCCCGGGTCGGTGGCCTTCAGCAGGACGCCGTAGTCCCGGGCGAGGGCCCGGTCGAGCGAGATGCTGACCGAGGCCCGCAGCTCCTGGCCGGGCCGGACGTTCACCCGGTAGACCCGGTGCTCGGCGAACTTCTCCCGGTCGCTGTAGACCCCGGGGGTCAGCACCGGTGCGGTGTCGCACTGCTCGGTACCGGTCGCCTTGGCGGGCGCGACCCGGTTGGTGGTACCCGCCCGGTTGACCAACTGCTTGACCTTGTCGGTCAGTTGCTGCTGGCTCTGGACGTCGGTGAAGGTGCCACCGGTGGCGTTGGCGATGCACAGCAGCTGCTGCCGGGTCTTGTCGTCGTGCGCCAGCCCGAGCGTGTCGACCACCAGGTGGGTGCCGAGCGCGGCCAGTTCACGGGCCACCTCGCACGGGTCCGGCGGGGCGCAGGAGTCCTCCCCGTCGGTGATCAGCACGATCCGGCGGGTGGTCGAGCCGGTGCCGAGGTCCTGGGCGGCGCCGCGCAGCGCCAGGCCGATCGGGGTCCAGCCGGTCGGACGCAGGGTGGCGACGGCGGTCTTCGCCTCGGTCTTGTTGGTCTTGCCGACCGGGTAGAGCTGCTTGGTGTCCTTGCAGCCCTCGGTCTTGTCGTTGCCGGGGTAGGTGGCGCCGAGCGTCCGGATGCCGAAGTGGGTCTCGGCCGGCAGTGCGTCGATCACCTCGCTCAGCGACTGCTGGGCCACCGCCATCCGGCTCTTGCCCTGGATGTCGGTGGCCCGCATCGAGCCGCTCACGTCCAGGACCAGGTCGACCCGGGGCGGCTCGGTGGCCACCGCCCCGGCGGTGGTCTCGTCGGCGTACGCGGGTATCCCGTGCAGGATGGCCCCGGCGGAGATCGCCAGGGCGGCCAGTAGCCCGAGTGGGCGGGCCGGCAGTCGTCGTCGTGTGGTCACGGCCCGCATCTTATGGATCATCAGTTGGGATGACCAAAGCCACCTGGCCCGAACTCGCCTACCCGTCAAGGCTCTCGGCGATCCGCACCCCCAGCCCGTCCAGGAAGCAGCGCAGCCCGAATTCCAGCGCCTGGTCCTGACCGTCCGTCACGGCGGCGGCCATCGCGGTGGCGGTGGCGGGGTAGCGGTCCCGGTGACCGAACACCAGGGCGCCGAGGGTGGCCAGCAGTTGCTGCTCCGGGCTGCCCGCCGGCCCGGCCGCGCGGGACTGCTGGGCGATCGCGCGGACGTGGCCGGCCAGCACGGCGACCGCGTCGAGCCGTTCCGCGCCGGTCAGCGCGGTGCCGTCCAGGGCGGCCACGGCCCGTTCCATCCAGCTGAGTTCGGCCGGGCCGATCAGGCGCGGGCCGACGGTGGCATCCAGCAGCCAGGGGTGCAGCCGGAAGACGCCGGCCAGTCGCCGGGACCAGTCGGCGAGCGGGTCGCGCCAGCCGGTGCCGGTGACGGGCGGGGCCTCGCCGATCGCGGCGTCGACCATCAGGGCGACCAGCTCGGCCTTGCCGGGCACGTACCGGTAGAGCGCCATCTTGGTGAAGTCGAGCAGCCCGGCGACCCGCTGCATGGAGACCGCGCCCAGCCCCTCCGCGTCGGCGATCTCGATGCCCGCGCGGGCGATCCGGTCCAGGCTCAGCCCGGCTTTCGGGCCCCGGCCGCCCTTCGGCGGCGGGCCCCAGAGCAGCCGGGCGGCCGGGTCGAGTTCCTCGTTCACTGCGGCTCCCCTTGCGTCGGCGGCGAAACTGCGTCTACTGTACACAGTATCGAAAGTGTCCGACGGACACAGTTTCAGACGGGGGTCTCCTCATGGGCAAGAACGTGCTGATCTCGGGTGCGAGCATCGCCGGACCGGCGCTGGCCTACTGGCTCGGCCGGTACGGCTTCCACCCGACCGTGGTCGAGCTGGCCCCGGCCCTGCGCGAGGGCGGCCAGGCGGTCGACTTCCGCGGCGAGACCCACCTGACCGTGCTGGAGCGGATGGGCGTGCTGGACCAGCTGCGCCGGCTGGAGACCGGCGGCCGGACCACCACCTTCGTCGACCCGAAGGGCCGTCAGCGGCTGCACCTGCCCGCCGAGTTCACCGGCGGCGACATCGAGGTGCTGCGCGGCGACCTGTCCCGGGTGCTGTACGAGGCGAGCCTGCCGTACACCGAGTACGTCTTCGGCGACTCGGTCACCGGGACGACCGAGACCGCCACCGGCGTGCAGGTCACCTTCCGGCACGGCGCGCCCCGCGAGTTCGACCTGGTGATCGGCGCCGACGGCCTGCACTCCAACATCCGCCGGATCGCCTTCGGCCCGGAGCGGGACTTCGTCACCCACCTCGGCTACTACGCCGCGACCTGGAAGCTGCCCAACCACCTCGGCCTCGGCCGGGAGACGGTCGGCTGCAACACCCCCGGCCGGCTGGCCCAGCTCGGCGGCGGCCACCGCGACCCCGCCGTGGCGGACGCCTTCGTGGTCTTCGCCGCCCCGGAACTGACCTACGACCGGCACGACCTGACGGCCCAGAAGGCGCTGATCGCCGAGCGCTTCGCCGGGATCGGCTGGCAGGTGCCCGCGATGCTGGAGTCCCTGGAGAGCACCTCCGAGCTGTACTTCGACTCGATCAGCCGGGCCGACGTCCCGGTCTGGCACCGGGGCCGGACCGCCCTGGTCGGCGACGCCGCCTGTGGCGCGACCATCGGCGGCATGGGCACCGGCACCGGCGTGGTCGCCGCGTACGTGCTGGCGGGCGAGCTGGCCAGGGCCGCCGGGGACCACCGCGCCGCGTTCGCCGCGTACGAGGGCCGGCTGCGGGAGTACGCCCAGGGCTGCCAGCAGGGTGGCGACCGGACCGGGAAGTTCCTCGCCCCGGGCCGGATCGGCGGCCGGCTGCGGGACGCCATGCTGAACCGGCCCGCGCTGATGACCTGGATGCTCAACGAGGCGAAGAAGTTCAGCACGGTCGAGCTCCCTGACTACCCCGCAGAGCTCGGCGCGATGACCGGGTGAATATCGGACACACCGGAATCAACAGTCATAAATATGGCTAATCCTCGCTAGGGTGCCAGTGAAGCCGTGCCCGTCGAGTTGGAAGGACCCACCCCGTGAGCAACCTGTTCGCGATCGCCTACCCCGACCTCGCCACCGCCGAGCAGGTCCGGAGCACCGTGGTCGGACTGCAGAAGCAGAAGCTGATCGAGCTCGAGGACGCCGTCGTCGTCGAGCGCCGCCAGGACGGCAAGATCAAGCTGCACCAGGCCGTCTCCACCACCGGTGCCGGTGCCGCCTCCGGTGCGCTCTGGGGCGGGGTGATCGGGCTGCTGTTCTTCATGCCGTTCCTCGGCGCGGCCGTCGGCGGTGCGACCGGTGCCGCCGTCGGGGCCTCCACCGACGTGGGGGTGGACGACAACTTCATGCGCCAGGTCGGCGAGCACCTGACTCCGGGCAGCGCCGCCGTCTTCCTGCTGGTCCGCAAGGCCACCGCCGACAAGGTGATCCCGGCGGTCGCCCAGTACGGCGGCCAGATCATCCAGACCTCGCTGAGCGCCGAGGCCGAGGCCGAGCTGCGCGCCACCGTGGCGGCCGCCCGCGGCGAAGCCCCCGCGACCGTCTGACACCACGTCACCAGGGGGTGGACGGGACCTGACGGCCCGTCCACCCCCACCGCGCTACCCGGAAACCCTTCCCGACAGGACGCCCGTGGCCTCTCCCTCCGCCGTAGCCAGGGCCGGTGCGCCACGCCGACGCCTGGTCAAGAGCCGTCGCAACACCGAACTGGTGCTGGTGCTCGGCGCGGTGCTGATCGCCGTCTTCGGGTACATCGAGGTCGGCGTCAACATCGACGGCAAGGTCCCTTCCGGCGCCGCCGGGTACGGCGCGGCGCTCGGCGTGCTGGCCCTGCTCGCGCACGGGGTGATCCGCTGGAAGGCCCCGTACGCCGACCCGCTGCTACTGCCGATCGCGATCCTGCTGAACGGGATCGGACTGGTCGTCATCTACCGGCTCGACCGGGCCACCCCGGGCAGCGAGGCCGCGCCCACCCAACTGCTCTGGTCCACCCTCGGGGTGGCGCTGTTCATCGGCGTGGTGGTGCTGCTGCGCGATCACCGGGTGCTCCAGCGGTACGCGTACATCGGTGCGCTGGCGGCGCTGGTGCTGCTGATCCTGCCGATCTTCTTCCCGCCGGTCTACGGCTCCCGGATCTGGATCGTGATCGGCCCGATGTCGTTCCAGCCGGGCGAGTTCGCCAAGATCCTGCTGGCCATCTTCTTCGCCGCCTACCTGGCCGTGCACCGGGACGCGCTGGCGCTGACCGGCAAGCGGGTGTGGAAGTTCCAGTTCCCGCGCGGCCGTGACCTCGGCCCGGTGCTGCTGATCTGGGCCGCCTTCGTCGGGGTGCTGGTGCTGGAGACCGACCTCGGCACCTCGCTGCTGTTCTTCGGGCTGTTCGTGGTGATGCTGTACGTGGCCACCGCGCGCAGCGGCTGGATCGCCATCGGCCTGTTCCTGGCGGCGGTCGGCGCGGTCGCGGTCGGCTGGCTCTCCCCGCACGTGCACAGCCGGGTCACCGACTGGCTGGACCCGCTGGGCTCGATCGCGGCCGGCCAGGGCGCCAACCAGATCGCCCAGTCGCTGTTCTCGTTCGCCTGGGGCGGGGTGCTCGGCACCGGCCTGGGGCTCGGCCACTCGATCCTGATCGGGTTCGCCGCCAAGTCCGACTTCATCCTGGCCACCATCGGCGAGGAGCTCGGCCTGGTCGGGCTGATCGCGCTCTTCCTGCTGTACGCCCTGCTGATCTCACGGGGTTTCAGGACCGGGATCGCGCTCAAGGACCCGTTCGGCCGGCTGCTGGCGATCGGCCTGGCCGCGATCGTCGGCCTCCAGCTGTTCGTGGTCGCGGGCGGCGTGCTCGACCTGATCCCGCTGACCGGGATGACCCTGCCCTTCATGGCCCAGGGCGGCTCCTCGGTGGTGACCAACTGGATCATCGTGGCGCTGCTGGTCCGGATGAGCGACCAGGCCCGCCGACCCGCCCCCGAACCCGCAGCCGACCTGGTGGAGCAACCGTGAGCCCGAGGCGTCAGCCGTCCTCCACCGGCGGCCCGCAGGGGCTGCCCGGGATCTCCACCACCGGCCGCCGGGCCGGTACCTTCTGCCTGGTCCTGGTGCTCGCGCTGATGGGCCAGGCCACCTACGTCCAGGTGTTCCGGGCCGAGTCGCTGGACGACAACCCGGCCAACCAGCGGGAGACCATCCAGCGCTACGCCCAGCCGCGCGGCAACATCCTGGTCGGCGCCGACCCGGTCACCGGCTCGGCCCCGACCGGCGGGCGGTACGCCTACAAGCGCACCTACACCGACGGGCCGACCTGGGCGGCGGTCACCGGCTACTCCTCGCAGACGTACGGGAACACCCAGATCGAGGGCGTCGAGGACGACCTGCTCTCCGGCACCGACTCCCGGCTGGCCAGCTGGGCGCTCTGGGACGAGATCACCCGCAAGCAGAACCCCGGCGGCGACGTCTACACCACGCTGAACAAGGCCGCCCAGCAGGCCGCGGTGAAGGGCCTCGGCAGCCAGACCGGGGCGGTCGCCGCGATCGAGCCCGCCACCGGCCGGATCCTCGCGCTGGCCTCCACCCCGAGCTACGACCCGGGCAGCTTCGCCGGCTCCTCGACCGCCGACCAGGACGCCTGGAACAAGCTGCAGGCCGACAAGAACCAGCCGATGCTGAACCGGGCGCTCCGTCAGATCTATCCGCCGGGGTCCACCTTCAAGGTGGTCACCGCCGCCGCCGCGCTGGCCAACGGCGTGGTCACCGACATCGACGCCCCGACCACCGCGCCGTACCCCTTCGTGATGCCGGGCACCACCACCGAGCTGGTCAACGACACCAGCGCCTGCGACAGCCCCGGCCAGTCGCTGGACGACGCGATGGTCAACTCCTGCAACAGCGTGATGGGTTACCTCGGCACCCAGGTCGGCCTGGAGAAGATGGTCGCGATGGCGCAGAACTTCGGCTTCAACGACGCCAAGCTGGACACCCCGGTCCGGGCCGCCCGGTCCAACTTCGACACGACGATGAACGCCTCGCAGGTCGCGCTCTCCTCGATCGGCCAGTACGACACCGCCGCCACCCCGCTGGTGATGGCGATGGTCGCGGCGGGCGTCGCCAACAACGGCACCGTGATGTATCCACAGCTTGTGGACAAGCTGGCCAAGAGCGACGGCAGTTCGGTCCAGGTGATGCGGCCCACCGGCTACCGGCAGGCGATGAGCCCCACCGTGGCCGGCCAGGTGCAGAAGCTGATGACCGACGTGGTGGAGACCGGCACCGGCCGGAGCGCCCGGATCGGCGGCGCCACCGTCGGCGGCAAGACCGGCACCGCCCAGCAGGGCATCGACAACTCCGGCATCCCGTACGCCTGGTTCATCTCCTGGGCCAGGCCGAGCGGCTCGAACCAGGTCCCGCCGGTGGCCGTCGCCGTGGTGATCGCCGACAGCAGCGCCACCGACGTCACCGGCGGCGGGCTGGCCGCGCCGATCGCCAAGTCGGTCATGCAGGCCGTCCTGAACGGGAATTGACGGACTGGAGCCGCACTGTGACACGGGATGTGGCGGGAGTCACGGTCCGATTTGCCGGGCTCGGCTAGCGTGGACGACTTCGCGCCTTGCCACTGGGGGGATTCACCATGCCGTCACACCGTCGAAGTCAGCCTGCCCGCTCGACGGTGGCGAGCCGTCATGCCTGACCGGCTCAGAGCGCTGATGCGGACCAGTACGGCCAGTACGGCGCTGGTCGCGCTGGCGCTGCTCTCGG
The DNA here is from genome assembly GCF_014203705.1 of Kitasatospora gansuensis. Taxonomy (NCBI): domain Bacteria; kingdom Bacillati; phylum Actinomycetota; class Actinomycetes; order Kitasatosporales; family Streptomycetaceae; genus Kitasatospora; species Kitasatospora gansuensis. The sequence continues at coordinate 3,235,016 of NZ_JACHJR010000001.1, read as the reverse complement.
TCTTCGCGGTGGTCCGGCACTTCCACGGCTTCAACATGGTCGACATGCTGGTCTACCGGGCCGAGGGCGCGGCCGTCGCGGGCGGCCAGGACCTGTACGCGATGCGGCTCCCCGGCTGGGACCTGGCCGCCACCTACCCGCCGTTCGCCGCGGTGCTGTTCGTGCCGGGCACCTGGTTCGACGTCTCGCTGCTGCGGGTGCTGGTGACGCTGGGGAACGTCGCGCTGCTGGCCCTGCTGGCCCACCTCTCGTTCCGGCTGGTCGGCTGGCCCCGGCGCGGCCACACCGGCCCGGCGATCCTGCTCGCCGTCGGCCTCGGGGTCTTCCTGGAGCCCGTCTACACCACCTTCCAGTACGGCCAGATCAACCTGCTGATCGCCTGTCTGGTGCTCTGGGACCTGACCCGCTCGGACGCCAACCGCTTCAAGGGCGTGGGCATCGGCCTGGCCGTCGGCATCAAGCTGACCCCCGGGGTGTTCACCGTCTACCTGCTGCTGACCGGCCGGATCCGGGCCGCCGGGGTGTCGGTGGTGGTGTTCGTCACCACGGTGCTGCTCGGCACCGCGGTGGTGCCGGGCGACAGCTACGGCTTCTGGACCGAGTACCTCTGGGACTCCCGCCGGGTCGGCGTGATCGAGCTGGTCGACAACCAGTCGCTCCGGGGCATGGTGGCCCGGCTGCTCTCCACCAACGACCCCGGTCTGTTCGCCAGTGCGCTCTCCGGCCTGGTCGGCCTGCTGGGCTTCGCGGTCGCGGCGCTCGCCGCCAGGTCCAGGCTGCGCCGGGCCGAGGCCTGGGCCGTGGTCACCGTGGCGCTGACCGGCGCGCTGGTCTCGCCGATCAGCTGGAGCCACCACTGGGTCTGGTGCGTCCCGCTGCTGATCCTGCTCTGTGCCGAGGCGGCCCAGGAGATCCGGGTCCGGGGCCGGTACGGCCGCTCCTGGCGGGACCGTCGCTGGCGTGTCCTGCTGGCGGTGACCCTCCTGGTCTTCGGCACCCATCTACTCTGGACCGTGCCCAAACGCGCCGGCCTCGGGATCGAGCCGTACTGGCAACCCGTCAGTTCGCTCTACCCGTTGGTCGGCCTCGCGATGCTCGGACTGACCGCCGTCCGGCTTCGGCGCAGCGCCCGCCGGGTGATCCCGGTCCGGGCGGTGTCCACCGAATCCGTCCTGGCCAAGTAGATATGACGTGATGTGACGCTCCAGCCTGTCGACCGGCCGCGCCCCCTGGCTGCCCGGCTGCTGCCCGTGCCCGGCCCGGGGGCCGGGCTGTCGGCGACCCACCGCACCCTGCTGTCGACGTTGCTCTGCTTCGTGGTCTGCGGGGCGATCGGGTTCCAGCAGTGGTCCGCCCTCCAGCTGGGCGGCTTCGACGTGGGGATCTTCGACCAGGGCGTGCGCGGGTACGCGCACCTCGGGCTGCCGGTCTCCTCGCTGAAGTCCTTCCACCACGAGTTCCCGCCGGGCTTCTCGCTGCTGGGGGACCACTTCTCCCCGGTGCTGGCTCTGCTCGCCCCGCTGTACTGGGTCTGGGACGACCCGCGCTCGCTGATCATCGGCCAGGCCCTGCTGTTCGCCGCCGGGGTCCCGCTGGCCCGCCGGATCGCCGCCCGCTGCTTCGCGACGGCGGACCGGCGCACCGCCCGCTGGGCGGTCGACCTGGCCGGAGTCGCCTACGGTCTCGGCTGGCCGCTGCTGGTCGCCTCGCGCGGCGGCTTCCACGAGGTGGCGTTCGCCGCGCCCCTGACGCTGCTGATGTTCGAACGCGGTCAGGCCCGCCGGTACGGCGGCGTGGTGCTGGCGGCGGTGCTGCTCTGCGGCACCAAGGAGGACCTCGGCCTGCTGGTCGGCGCGTACGGGCTGGTGCTGATCCTGCGGGCTCGCCGACCGGTCTGGGACCGGCGGCAGCTCGGCTACGGCCTCGGCCTGCTGATCGGCGGTCCGCTGGCGGCGGCCGTGGCGATCGCCTGGCTGATCCCGGCGATGGGCGGCCAGCCCGGCTACTACTGGAACTACACCGCGCTCGGCACCGACGGTGGCGACGCGCTGCGCAACGTGCTGGGCAACCCGCTGCTGCTGGTCCGGGCCGCGTTCGACGCCCCGCTGAAGCCGCTGCTGCTGCTCTGGCTGTTCGGCACCACGCTCGCGCTGCCGCTGCGCTCCGCCACCGTGCTGTGCGCGCTGCCGCTGCTGGCCGAGCGGATCCTCTCCAGCAACCCCAACCACTGGTCGATCGCCCGGCACTACGACGTCTTCCTCTGGCCGGTGCTGCTGACCGCCACCCTGGAGGTGCTCGGCCGGCTCTGCGCGGACGGCCGCCCCCGGGCCGCACTGGCCCGCCGGGCGGGTCTGGCGGCGGCGGGCGTGACGCTGGTCGCGGCCGTGCCGTTCGGCCTGGCCGGGCTGGCGATCCCGTCCCACTGGGCACCGAACAGCAGCCTGGCCGCCCTGCTCCGGGGCGCCGCGCTGATCCCTGACGGCGCGTCGGTGGAGGCGGACAACCAGGTGGCGGTACGGCTCACCGCGCGCGCCGACGTGGTGCTGGTGGACGGCACGCCGCGCGGGCGCGAGTACGTGCTGATCAGGTCGGACAAGCGGTCCTTCCCGTTCGCCACCGACACCGAGCAGGCCGAACGGATCAGCCTGCTGCTCGCGCACGGCTACACCCGGATCTGGTCCGAGGGCGGCGCGGTGCTGCTGAAGCGCACCTCCGACCAGCCCGTCCCGGGCGAGGCGGTCCCCGGCCCCGGCAGCGTGCCGGTGCAGGACGTGGTCCCCTCCGACGTCGGCCGGAACCTGTTCCGGGGCTGACGCCGCGTTCACCCGAACGAGCTGAACCGGCGCCCCGGTGCCGGGTCCGCCCAACAGCTCCACATAACAGTTGCCGCTCCTTCGGCGGAACAACACAACTCAGCCCCTACCCTTCCAGCATGGCGACCACCCGACCCCCCGGAGCACCCGAGCAGGCGGTCTGCACCCTGCACGAGGCACCCCGCGCGGGGACGGACGCCCGGATACCGGATCAGCGCACGGCCGCCGGCTCCGCCCGCCGGCTCCGGCCGACCCAGCGGCGGACCGTCCAGGTACTGGGCTGCGCGGTCGCGGCGGGCTGGGCGACCGCCTTCCCGCTGGTCTCCGACCTGCCGAACCAGATCTTCTGGGGCACCGTGGCGGCCCCCGCCTACGCCCTGGCCGGCCTGCTCTGCCTCGCCCTGCCGCGTCGGTACGCCGCCAGGGCGGCGGCCGGGGCCGCCGTGTTCGGCGCCGTGCTGCTGCCGCTGGTGCTGCTGGTGCTGCGCGGCCGGCACCAGTCCGAGGTGATGGTGGTCGAGCGCTCGGCCCGCCTGCTGCTGCACACCGGCAGCCCGTATCTGCCGGACCCGACCGTGGTCACCGACTACGACCCCTACCTGCCGACCATGGCGGTGTTCGGGCTGCCCCGGGCGCTGCTCGGCAGCGGCGGGCCGGTGGCCACGGTGCTCGGGGACGCCAGGATCTGGTTCGCCGTCACCTTCCTGGCCTGCCTGCTGGCCTGCTGGCGGCTGCTCCGGCCCCGGCTGACCGCCTCCCCGACGCTGCCGCTGGCCACCCTGACCGCCTCGCCGCTGATCGCCCTCGCGCTGGTCGTCGGCGGGGTCGACCTGCCGCTGATCGGGGTCTGCTGCCTGGCGCTGTCGCTGGCCGCCAAGGGCCGGGCGATCCCGGCCGGGCTGGTGCTGGTGCTCGCCTGCACCCTCAAGTGGACGGCCTGGCCCGCGCTGCCGGTGGCGGCCCTGCTGCTCTGGCGGCTGTACGGCCGCCGCCCGGCCGCCCGCGCCACCCTGACCGCGGTGGCCGGCAGCACCGCGCTGGTGCTGCCGTACCTGCTGACCCAGGGTCAGGTGCTGCGCGAGCAGGTGGTGCGCTTCCCACTCGGGCTGACCGCCGTGCACACCCCGGCCGGCAGCCCGCTGCCGGGCAAGGTGCTGGCCGGGTTCGGCCCGACCGGGCACACCATCTCGCTCACCCTGCTCTGCCTCGGCGCGCTCGGGGTGGCGGTCTGGCTGCTGGCCTACCCGCCGACCTCCGCGGTGGCGGCCTGCGACGTGCTGGCGGTCGGCCTGACCGTCGCCTTCACGCTCGCCCCGGCCGGACGCTTCGGCTACCTGGCGCTTCCGGCGGTGCTGGTGATCTGGCCCCGGCTGGCCGCCAACCCCCGCCCCCGGGACCGGCTCACCACGATACTGACGGGTGTCCAGCTCTGACTTTCCGTCAGCACCATGGGACGATGCGGACATGGTGCAACATACCGGGCGGCGGCAGTTCCTCGGTCTGGCCGTGGCGGCGGCTGGCCTGACGGCCTGTGGGAGCGCCGGGGCCCCGGCGGAGCAGTCGGCCGCCACCTCACAGCCACTGCCGAGCCCCTCGCCGACCCAGGCCGAGAACGACCGTCCGGGCAACGCCGACTGGGCGGTCACCGCACCGGGCCCGCCGGGCGCGATCGAGGGCTTCACCGACCGGGTCGGCGTGCTCCCCGGCGAACCGCTCGGACTGCACGTGTCGACCACCGCCCCCGGCTTCACCGTCTCCGCCTACCGGATGGGCTGGTACGGCGGCGCCCGGGCCCGGCTGGTCTGGAAGTCCGACCGGCTGCCCGGCACGGCCCACCCCGGACCCACCGTGGCCGCCGGCACCAGGACCGTCCGGGCCGACTGGCCGCGGACCACCACGATCGACACCACCGGCTGGCCCGAGGGCAGCTACCTGCTCCGGCTGGACGCGGTCGGCGCCCCCGGCCAGCGCTACACGCCGGTCACCGTCCGCTCGAAGGAGACCGCGGGACGGACCGTGCTGGTGAACGCCGTGGCGACCTGGCAGGCGTACAACGAATGGGGCGGCTACAGCCTCTACAACGGCCCGACCGGCGGCTACGGCACCCGGGCGATGGAGGTCAGCTTCGACCGGCCGTACCGCTACGACAACGGCGCCGGGCTGTTCCTGGTCTACGAGGCCCCGCTGATCGCGCTGGCCGAGCGGCTCGGCCTGCCGCTCGGCTACGCGACCGGGGTGGACCTGGCCCGCGAACCCGAACTCCTGCGCGGGGCAACGGCGGTGATCTCGCTCGGCCACGACGAGTACTGGTCGAACGAGCAGCGGCAGCACGTCACCGCCGCCCGCGACGCGGGCACCAACCTGGCCGTCCTGGGCGCCAACTGCTGCTACCGCAGGGTCCGTTACGAACCCTCGGCGCTCGGCCCGGACCGCACCGTGGTGTGCTGGAAGTCCGACTACCGCGACGACCCCGGCTTCCGGGCCGGGCGCCCCGCCACCACCGACTTCCGCTCCGAGCCCGGCGCCGACCCGGAGAGCACCCTGCTCGGGGTGAGCTACGACGGCTACCCCGTGGACGCGCCGTACGTGGTCAGCAACCCCGGTCACTGGCTGCTCGCCGGCACGGGGGCCAAGGCGGGCGACAGCTTCCCGCACCTGGTCGGGGTCGAGTACGACCTGGTGCCCACGGACCGCCCGGCGGCGGGCCCGATCGAGATCGTCTCCCGCTCACCGGTGGTCTGCGACGGCCGCCGCAGCCGGGCCGAGTCGGCGTACGGCACGGTGGCGAGCGGTGCCGGGGTGTTCGCCACCGGGACCATGCGCTGGGTGGAGGCGCTGGACGCCGACGGCCCCGGCGGCAGCCGGGCCGACCACGGGATGGACCACCGGGCCGGGACGTTCACCCGGCAGGTCACCGAGAACCTGCTGCGGGCCTTCGCCACCGGCCCGGCGGGCCGTCAGCACCCGGTGGGTGCCTGATCCACCGTCAGCCGTTGCCGACCTTGAGCACCAGCGCGGCCGCCGGCCCGGCGGCCGCGGCGCCGTGCCCGCCGCCGCCGACCTCGGCGGCCACCGCGAGGTTGCCCCGGTAGGCGGTGAACCAGCTGTTGTCGTCGGCCTGGCCGTTGACCTGGGCGGTACCGGTCTTGGCGCCCGCCCCGGCGGTGATACCGCTCATCGGGCCGGCGGCGGTGCCGCTGGTGGCGGTCAGGTTCATCATCGCTTGCAGCCCCTTCAGGGTGGCCGGGGAGAGCGTCTTGTCGGCCTTCTGCTGCTCGGAACCGGGCACCAGGATCGGCTGCCGGAAGGTGCCGCTCTGCACGGTCGCGGAGATCGAGGCCATGGTGAGGGCGTTCATGGTGATGCTGCCCTGGCCGATCAGCTGGGCGGCGCGCTGGTTGTCCCCGGACGGCGCGGGCGCCTTGGCGGGGGCCAGCAGCATGCCGGTCTTCCAGGTCGGGCCGATGCCGAAGGCGTCCTTGGCGAGCGCTTCCATGTCGCCGCTCTTGAGTACCTCGAGCCCCTTCTTGATCAGGGCGGTGTTGCAGGACTGGGCGAGGTCCTGGGAGAACTTCCAGTCCTCGTGCGGCTCGGTGAAGTCGTTCTTGAAGGTCTGTCCCGCCACGCTCAAGGTGGCGGGGCAGGGCAGCACGTCGTCCGGCTTGACCCCGGCCTCCAGCAGCGCGGCCGCCGTGATCACCTTCATGGTGGAGCCCGGCGCGATCGCGGCCAGGAAGGCCCGGTTCTGCCCGCCGGCCGGGGCGTTGGCGAAGGCCAGCACGTTGCCGGTGCTGGGCTCGACCGCGACCAGCGAGGCCGGCAGGGTGCCGCCCTTGGACGCGGCCGCCACCGCCTTCTCGGCCTCCGCCTGGAGCTTGCCGTCCAGGGTCAGCTTCAGCGAGGGCAGCGGCTTCGGGTCGGTGATCGTGAACAGCTTGTCCGGTGTGCCGCTGCCGTCGTCCTTGGTGATCACCACGCCGGTCCCGGCGTCCTCCGGGGCCCCGGAGGCGTTCTGCTTGAACTTGGCCATCAGGGCCGGGGTCAGCGAGGGGAAGTTCAGCGGCTTCCCGTTGCGGTCCAGCACCATCGTGGGCTCGGCGAAGACCGGCTTCACCGCGATGCTCTCGCCGGTGTCCAGCTTCGGGTGGACCACACCCGGGGTCCAGTGCACGGCGGCCTTGCCGTCGCTCATCTTCACCAGACCGAGCCGGCCCTCGTAGTTCCAGGCGTTGGCGGTCCCGGCGAACTCCACCTTGGCCCGGAAGCTCAACGGCACCTCGGTGCCGACCGGCGCGCTCGCACTGGCCGAGGGGCTGGCCTTCGCGGAGGCGGAGGCGGAGGCGGACGGGCTGGGGGACGCGGCCGGCGTGCCCCCGGGCGTCAGCGTGACGGCGCTCGGGTTCACCTTGTCCTTGAACGCCTTCAGGGCGGCGATCGCCGTGTCCGGCTTGTCGGTCAGCGCCCCGGCCGCCTCCAGGTCACCCTTGGCCCAGGCCTCCAGGAACGCCTTGGCCCCGGCCGCGGCCAGGTCGGCGCTCGGCGCCTCGGCAACCACGGTCCGCACCTTCGGCGTCTTGGCTTCGTTACCGGTCATCGCGTCGTACACGTTGTACGCACCGAATCCGGCGACACCGACCAGTGCCGTGCAGACGGTGGCGATGCCTATCTTGGCGCCCTTGTTCATGGTGCGGAATTCCCCCGGTGGTCATGGCAGGTCCATCCCACAGTAGGTGGGGGAACTCCGTGCACCTGCCATCCCCGGGGCAGTTGTGACGTACCTGGTACACAGTGGCGACCGGTGCGTCAGATCCAGCTGTTGAACCACATCCGGGCCCGCCAGTCCTCCATCGGGATGGTCTGGCCGGTGTAGATCGGCAGGAAGTAGAGGAAGTTCCACATCACCAGCAGCACCAGCAGCCCGGCCGCCGTACCGCCGATCACCCGCCGGTCCCGGGAGGCCGTCGCGGGCCCGATCAGCGCCCCGATCATCATGGTCACCGCGAGCACCAGGAACGGCACGAAGACCACGGCGTAGAACAGGAAGATGGTGCGCTCCTGGTAGTACAGCCACGGCAGGTACCCGGCGCCGAGCCCGAGCAGGATCGCGCCCGCCCGCCAGTCCCGCCGCAGCGCCCACCGGTACAGGCAGAACAGCAGCGCGACCAGGCCCGTCCACCAGAGCAGCGGCGTACCGATCCCGAGCACCTCGCTCGCGCACTCGGCCACCTGGCAGCCGGACTGGCCCATCTTCGGCGACTCGTAGAAGAACGACACCGGCCGGCCGACCACCAGCCAGCTCCACGCGTTGGACTGGTAGGTGTGCGGGCTGGTCAGGCCGACGTGGAAGTCGTACATCGTCGCGTGGTAGTGCCACAGGCTGCGCAGCGCGTCCGGCACCCAGCTCATGTCGAACTGGAACGGCATCTTGATGCCCAGCACGGACTCGGGCGACAGCCCCTCCCGGTGCAGGGCCCAGTCCCGGGCGTACCCGCCCTTGCCCGGCTCGGTACCGGACATGAACCAGCCGGTCCAGGAGACCAGGTAGACCGAGGCCGAGGCCGCCACCATCAGCGGCCCGACCAGGAAGAAGTCCCCGATCGTGTACAGCGGCGCGAGCCGGACCCCGGACAGCCTGCGCGACCCGTAGTCCCAGCAGAGGCCGAGCAGGAAGAACGCGATCAGGATGTACATCCCGCTCCACTTGGTGGCGGCGGTCAGCCCGATGCACACCGTCGCGGCCAGCCGGTAGGGCCGCCAGCCCAGGCAGAGCCACCAGCCGGCGTCCCCGGGCGCACCCTGCTCCAGCCGACGGGCGATCAGCCCCCTGGTCCGGTCCCGGTCGAGCAGCAGGAAGCCGAACGCGGCCAGGCACCAGAACATCACCACCATGTCGAGCAGCGCCGACCGGCTCATCACGAAGTGCAGCCCGTCCACCGCCAGCAGCAGCCCGGCCACCGAGCCCAGCAGGGTGGAGCGGAACAGCCGGCGCCCGATCCGGGCGATCATCAGCACCGAGAGGGTGCCGAGCACCGCCACCACGAACCGCCAGCCGAACGGGTTCATCCCGAACCACTGCTCGCCCAGGCCGATCATCCACTTCCCGACCGGCGGGTGGACGATGTACGACGGGTCGGCCCGGAACGGGATGGACTGCTGGGGGGAGAGGATCTTGCCGTTGGCGTCGTCCGGCCAGTTGGTCTCGTAGCCGACCTGCCAGAGCGAGTAGGCGTCCTTGGCGTAGTACGTCTCGTCGAAGATCATCGAGTGCGGTCCGCCCAGACCGCTGAACCGCAGCACCCCGGCGAACAGCGCCACCGCGAGCGGCCCGAGCCAGCCCGCCCAGCGGCACAGCCAGGACCACAGCGCATCCGGCAGCCGCACCCCGAGCCGGAGCAGCACCGGCGACGGCGCCACCCGACGCGGCGTCACACCCGGCCCGTCCGGCATCGGCGGCACCAGCCGCTCGGCCGTCCCGGCCCGCTCGGTCGCCCGGTAGCCGAACCGTTCCAGCCCGTGCCGCCACGACGGCCGCCCGGGATCCGCGGCCCGGGGCGCCGGTACGGGCGCAGCATCGTCCAGCAGGACGGCCCCGCCCCGCTCCACGTGGTCTACGCCAGCCGACCCCTCAAGGCCCTTTTCGCCGCTCACCCGCCACATCGTAGGGGCGGCTCCTGAGCAGGCAATGGCTCGCCGTGATCCTGCCCCTTTCCTCACCATTTCTGCCGCGCCCAGGTGAGTCGAGCCCCGCAGGGGCTCGGGGAACGGCGACGGTTCGTGGCTGGCGGGTATCACTACGAAAGTGCCTGACCACCCACGCACGGATCACCCCTGGTCTCACGTGGCTGAGCGTCCTGCCAAGAGCTGGGAGGATGGGTGCGTGACAGGCGTACTCGTGCTCGCAGGAACCCCCATCGGCGACGTCTCGGACGCGCCGCCCCGGCTGCTCACCGAGCTGGCCACCGCCGACGTGATCGCGGCGGAGGACACCCGCCGCCTCCGCCGGCTGACCCAGGCGCTCGGGGTGACCCCGACCGGCCGGGTGCTGTCGTACTTCGAGGGCAACGAGGTGGGCCGGACCCCGGAGCTGGTCGAGGCGCTGCAGAACGGCGCCCGGGTGCTGCTGGTCACCGACGCGGGGATGCCGTCCGTCTCGGACCCGGGCTACCGGCTGGTGGACGCCGCCGTGGCGGTCGGGATCAAGGTCACCGCCGTGCCGGGACCGTCCGCCGTGCTCACCGCCCTGGCACTGTCCGGCCTCCCCGTCGACCGGTTCACCTTCGAGGGCTTCCTGCCCCGGAAGAACGGTGACCGGGCCCGGACGCTGGCCGAGCTCAAGGCCGAACCGCGCACGATGGTGTTCTTCGAGGCCCCGCACCGGATCGCCGAGTCGCTGGCCGCGATGGCGGACGCCTTCGGGGCCGACCGCCCCGCCGCCGTCTGCCGCGAGCTGACCAAGACGTACGAGGAGATCAAGCGCGGCGGTCTGGCCGAGCTGGCCGCCTGGGCCGCCGACGGCGTCCGGGGCGAGATCACCGTGGTGGTGGCGGGTGCCCCGCCGGCCGCGCCGCAGGAGCACACGCCGGCCGAGCTGGCCCGGCTGGTCACCCTGAGGGAGCAAGAGGCGGGTGAACGTCGCAAGGAGGCGATCGCCGCGGTCGCGGCCGAGCTCGGACTGCAGAAGCGAGAGGTCTTCGACGCGGTGGTGGCGGCCAAACACGGCAGCTGACGCGGGCTGCCGGACACGCGCGTACCTTGGAGGAAGCACTCCGTAAAGCCATGGCTTGTTGAAGCTTTGACCCGGTTGTCGTACAGGCCTTCCCAATTCGGAGCCAAGCTTCGGAAACCCGGTTGGCGGAGTGCGGGCCCCGGGCATTCCCTGGGATGGAAAGACCCGAGCCGGGCGAACGCCCGGCGGGCGCTGGGAGACGGCCATGAGCGACACGATCGGCAGTCCGACGAACCCGGACCACACGCTGAGCACGACCGGGCCGCACGCGCCGGTGGAGACCGTCCGTGAGGCGTACTCGTTCGCCTGCCTGAGCTGCGGCTACGGGTGGGAGCAGGGCTACCGGATCGAGCACCACGTGGCCCGGGACGGGCACACGGTGATCGAGTACCACGCCAACGGCGTCCGGGTGCCCTCGCCGCTGCTGAAGCCGACCTGCCCGGGCTGCGGCGGGCACACCGTCCGGATCATGCGGGAGGGCCGGGTCGCCACGGCCGAGCACTCCTGGCACCACGCCCCGGGCTACGCCGGCCGCGCCGAGCCGGACCAGCCGCGCACCCGGCTGCCGCACCGCTCGTTCGGCACCTGGCTCCGCTCGCTGTTCGGCCGCGCGGCCTGATCCGCCCAGCGACAGGGACCACCCCCGAGCTAATCGAGTCGAGGGTGGTTCCTTCGCGCCGCTAAGATTTCCGACCATGGCGGCCACTGCAGACCACAGCACCACCGAGGCATCGAACTCGGCCTACTACGTCACCACCCCGATCTACTACGTGAACGATCGCCCGCACCTGGGCCACGCGTACACCACCGTCGCCGGGGACGTCCTCACGCGCTGGCACCGCCAGCGCGGGGAGAAGGTGTGGTACCTGACCGGTACCGACGAGCACGGCCAGAAGATCATGCGCACGGCGGACGCCAACAACGTCACTCCGCAGGAGTGGTGCGACCGGCTGGTCGAGCAGGAGTGGAAGCCGCTCTGGCAGCACCTGAACATCGCCAACGACGACTTCATCCGCACCACCCAGCAGCGGCACACCGACCGGGTCCAGGAGTTCGTCCAGGACCTGTTCGACAAGGGCGAGATCTACAAGGGCGGCTACGAGGGCCCGTACTGCGTCGGCTGCGAGGAGTACAAGATCCCCGGCGAGCTGCTGCCGGGCGCCACCGAGGACGAGAAGCTCTGCCCGGTGCACAAGAAGCCGGTCGAGTGGCTGGAGGAGGAGAACTACTTCTTCCGCCTCTCCGCGTACGGCCCGAAGCTGCTGGAGTTCTACGCCCAGAACCCCGACTTCATCGCCCCGGCCTCGGCCCGCAACGAGGTGCTGCGGTTCGTCGAGCAGGACCTCAAGGACCTGTCGATCTCCCGCTCCACCTTCAACTGGGGCGTCCCGCTGCCCTGGGACGAGAAGCACGTCCTGTACGTCTGGGTGGACGCGCTGCAGAACTACATCACCGCCGCCGGGTACGGCGCCGACCCGGAGCGGTTCGCCGAGCTGTGGCCGGCCTCGGTGCACCTGGTGGGCAAGGACATCCTGCGGTTCCACGCGGTGATCTGGCCGGCCATGCTGATGGCCGCGGGGCTGCCGCTGCCGAAGCGGGTGGTCGCCAACGGCTGGCTGATGGTCGGCGGCGAGAAGATGTCCAAGTCGAACCTGACCGGCATCTCCCCGCAGCAGCTCACCTCGCACTTCGGGGTGGACGCGTACCGCTACTACTTCCTGCGGGCGATCCCGTTCGGCACCGACGGCTCGTTCTCCTGGGAGGACTTCTCCGCCCGGTACACCTCCGAGCTGGCCAACGACTTCGGCAACCTGGCCTCCCGGGTGGCGGCCATGGTCGGCAAGTACTACGAGGGCTCGCTGCCCGCCGCCACCGCGGCCGGTGCCGCCGAGCAGGCGGTCGCGGACGGGCTGGTGACGGCCACTCAGGTCGCGGACCGCAAGATCGGCGAGGAGCTGGACTTCGCGGGCGGCATCGCGGCCGTCTTCGAGTTCATCAAGCAGGTCAACGGCTACCTCACCGAGCAGGAGCCGTGGAAGGTCGCCAAGGACACCTCGGAGGAGGGTCAGGCCCGTCTCGCGACCATCCTGTACACCGCCGCCGAGGCGCTGCGGGCGACCGCCGTGCTGCTCAACCCGCTGATGCCGGCCACCGCCGAGAAGCTCTGGGAGTCGCTCGGCGCGGAGCCGGAGCTCGGCCCGCTGGCCGCGCAGACCATCGCCACCGTCGCCGACTGGGGCCGCCTGCCGGTGGGCGCCACGGTGACCAAGGGCGAGATCCTGTTCCCCCGCCTGGAAGAGAAGCCCGCCGCCTGATGGCCGACGACCGCTCGACCCCGCCGCCGCTGCCCGTCCCCCTCGGGGTGCCGGTCGCCGACTCGCACACCCACCTGGACATGCAGTCCGGCACCCCCGCCGAGAGCCTGGCCAAGGCCGCCTCGGTGGGGGTGACCACCGTGGTCCAGGTCGGCTGCGACGTGGCCGGCTCCCGCTGGGCGGCCGAGCTGGCGGCGGAGTTCGAGCAGGTCCACGCCGCCGTGGCGCTGCACCCCAACGAGGCGCCCCGGCTGGTGCTCGGCGACCCGGACGGGTGGTCCGGGCAGCGCCGGGAGCCCGGTGGCTCGCCCGCGCTGGAGGCGGCGCTCGCCGAGATAGACCGGCTCGCCGCCCTCCCGCAGGTGCTCGCGGTCGGCGAGACCGGCCTGGACTACTTCCGGACCGGGCCCGAGGGCGTCGACATCCAGAAGGAGTCGTTCCGCCGGCACATCGAGATCGCCAAGCGGCACGGCAAGGCCCTGGTGATCCACGACCGGGAGGCGCACGACGACGTCATCGACGTGCTGCTGACCGAGGGCGCCCCCGAGCGCACCGTCTTCCACTGCTACTCCGGCGACGCCGAGATGGCAAAGGTCTGCGCCGAGCACGGCTGGTACCTCTCCTTCGCGGGCCCGGTCACCTTCAAGGCCAACCAGCCCCTCCGGGACGCCCTGCTGGCCACCCCCCTCGACCGGGTGCTGATCGAGACCGACGCCCCGTTCCTCACCCCGCACCCGTACCGCGGCCGCCCCAACGCCCCGTACCTGATCCCGGTGACCCTGCGCTCGATGGCGGCCACCCTCGGCCTCTCCGACGACGGCCTCGCCACCGCGATCGCCGCCAACACGGCCCGCGCCTTCGGGTACTGATCGGCTCGTATCCTTGCAGGGTGAACAGCGACCCCACCCCCACGGCCGACAGCTTCCTGCTCGGCGCCTCCGACATCCGTGAGCTGGCCGCCACGCTCGGGGTGAAGCCCACCAAGCAGCGCGGGCAGAACTTCGTCATCGACGGCAACACCGTGCGCCGGATCGTCCGGGCGGGCGGGGTGACGGCCGAGGACGTGGTGGTCGAGGTCGGGCCCGGGCTCGGGTCGCTGACGCTGGCGCTGCTGGAGGTGGCGAAGCACGTCACGGCGGTGGAGATCGACCCGCTGCTGGCGAAGCACCTGCCGACCACGGTGGCGGCCCGGCTGCCGGAGCGGGTCAAGGACTTCGACCTGGTGCTCAGCGACGCGATGGAGGTCACCGAGCTGCCGGGCCCGCCGCCCACCGCGCTGGTCGCCAACCTGCCGTACAACGTCGCCGTGCCGGTGCTGCTGCACATGCTGGCCACCTTCCCGACCATCGAACGCACGCTGGTGATGGTGCAGAGCGAGGTCGCCGACCGGCTGGCCGCCAAGCCGGGCAACAAGGTGTACGGGGTGCCCTCGGTCAAGGCCAACTGGTACGCCGAGGTGAAGCGGGCCGGGGCGATCGGCCGGAACGTCTTCTGGCCCGCGCCGAACGTCGACTCCGGGCTGGTCTCGCTGATCCGCCGTCAGCCGCCGCAGACCACCGCCACCCGCAAGGAGGTGTTCGCCGTGGTGGACGCCGCCTTCGCGCAGCGCCGCAAGACCCTGCGGGCCGCGCTGGCCGGCTGGGCGGGCTCCCCGGCCGGGGCCGAGCAGGCGCTCGCCGCCGCCGGGATCGACCACAAGCTGCGCGGCGAGATGCTGACGGTGGAGCAGTTCGCCGCGATCGCCGAGCACAAGCCGAAGGGCGAGCAGTGATCAAGGTACGGGTGCCCGCCAAGGTCAACGTGCAGCTGGGCGTCGGCGGCCTGCGGGCCGACGGCTTCCACGACCTGGCCAACGTGTTCTTCGCGGTCGCCCTCGGCGACGAGGTGACGGCCCGTCACGGCGAGGGCGTCACGCTGACCTGCACCGGACCCGACGCCGCCGCGGTCCCGCTGGACGACAGCAACCTGGCCGCCCGCGCGGCCCGGCTGCTGGCCGCCCATCACGGCATCGAGCCGAACGTCGCGCTGCACATCGACAAGGCCATCCCGGTCGCGGGCGGCATGGCGGGCGGCAGCGCCGACGGGGCGGCCGCACTGGTCGCCTGCGACGCGCTGTGGGGCCTGGACACCCCGGCCGGGGTGCTGAACGTGTTGGCTGCCGAGCTGGGCTCGGACGTGCCGTTCGCGCTGCTCGGCGGGGTCGCGCTGGGCCGCGGCCGGGGCGAGATCCTGGCGCCGCTGCCGGTCACCGGGACGTTCCACTGGGTCTTCGCGGTGGCCGACGGCGGGCTCTCCACCCCGGCCGTGTTCCGCGAGTGCGACCGCCTGCGGATCGAGGCCGGTACGGGCTGCACCGAGGCCGAGGTGGCCACCCCGGACGCCGACCCGGCGCTGCTGGACGCGCTGGCCGCCGGTGACCCGGTCATGCTGGCCAAGGCGCTGACCAACGACCTGCAGGCCGCCGCCGTCTCGCTCCGCCCCTCGCTGGCCGACACCCTGCGGGCCGGTACCGAGGCGGGTGCGCTGGCCGCGCTGGTCTCGGGCTCGGGCCCGACCACGGCGTTCCTGGTGGCGGACGCGGTCACCGCCGAGGCGGTCGCCGCGGCGCTGCTGGCCTCCGGCACCTGCCGGGCCGCGCACGTCACGTACGGCCCGGTGCCGGGGGCTGCGGTCCAGACCAGTTGACCTGGAGTGCACTCCAGAATCCAGACTCCTGATCAGCGCCCGCAGTTGACGGGCCGTGAGACGGGGAGACTGGCATGCAGTACCGCACGATCGGCACCGACCCGAAGACCCGCTGCGAGGTCAGCGCGCTCAGCCTGGGCGCGATGCTGTTCGGCACGCGCACCGACGAGGCGACCGCCTTCGCGGTCCTGGACCGCTACGTCGAGGCGGGCGGCACCTTCATCGACACCTCCAACAACTACGCCTACTGGATCGACGACAGCCGGGGCGGCGCCAGCGAGGAACTGCTCGGCCGCTGGCGCCGCAGCCGGGGCATCACCGACCAGGTGGTGATCGCCACCAAGCTCGGCGCCCGCCCGAAGGCGGCCGGCACCGGCTACGTGGAGAACCGCGAGGGCCTGTCCGCGCAGGCGATCCGGGCGGAGGCCGAGGGCAGCCGACAGCGGCTCGGGGTGGAGAAGCTGGACCTGCTGTACGCGCACGTCGAGGACCCGACCGTGCCGCTGGCCGAGACCGTCGAGGGCTTCGGCGCTCTGGTGAACGAGGGCACGGTTGGCCTGCTGGGCGTCAGCAACCACTGGTCCTGGCGGGTCGAGCGGGCGCGCAACCTGGCCGCGCGGGCTGGGCTGCCGGGGTACGAGGTGCTCCAGTACAGCCACAGCTACTTCCGCCGCCGGGCCGACCTGCCGGGCGCGCTCACCGCCGACGGCGACCAGGGCGTGGTCAACGGCGACCTGCTCAGCTATGTCCGGGAGGACCCGGCGCTCACCCTGGTGGCGTACTCGCCGCTGCTCGGCGGCGGCTACACCCGCCCGGACAAGCCGCTCGGCCCGGCCTTCGACCACGCGGGCACCCGGGCCCGCCGGACCGTGCTCGACGAGGTGGCGGCGGAGACCGGGGCCACCCACAACCAGGTGGTGCTGGCCTGGCTGCTCGGCGGCGAGATCCCGGTGATCCCGCTGGTCGGCGCCTCCTCGGTGGCCCAGCTGGACGAGAGCCTGGCCGCCCTCGACCTGGAGCTGTCGGCCGAGCAGCGCGACCGGCTGGACAGCGCCTACTGAGCGCCCCACTACTCTGGAGGCCTCGGGACATCTCCCGGGCCCTCTAGTTCCAGGAGCGCAGCTGCAGTGGCCGTCAACCTCGCCACCATCGAGTCCGTCAGCAAGGTCTACGGAACCCGGGCCCTGCTCGACGGGGTCACCCTCGGCGTCAGCGAGGGGGACCGGATCGGTGTGGTCGGGCGCAACGGCGACGGCAAGACCACGCTGATCCGGATGCTCGCCAAGCTCGAGGAGCCGGACAGCGGCCGGATCACCCACTCCGGCGGCCTGCAGCTGGCGGTGCTCACTCAGCACGACTCGCTGGACCCGAAGGCGACCATCCGGCAGGAGGTCATCGCCGGCCGGGCCGACCACGAGTGGCTCGGCGACTCCCGGATCCGCGACATCATCCAGGGCCTGTTCGGCGGTCTCGACCTGCCCGGCTTCGCCGAGGGCCTGGACACCGTGATCGGCCCGCTCTCCGGTGGTGAGCGCCGCCGGATCGCGCTGGCCCAGCTGCTGCTGGGCGAGCACGACCTGGTGGTGCTGGACGAGCCCACCAACCACCTCGACGTCGAGGGCATCGCCTGGCTGGCCAAGCACCTGCAGAACCGCCGTTCCGGCCTGGTCTGCGTGACCCACGACCGGTGGTTCCTGGACCAGGTCTGCACCCGGATGTGGGACGTCCAGCGCGGCGAGGTCCGCGAGTACGAGGGCGGCTACTCCGACTACGTCTTCGCCCGCGCCGAGCGCACCCGGGCCGAGGCCACCGAGGAGCAGAAGCGGCAGAACCTGGCCCGCAAGGAGCTGGCCTGGCTGCGCCGCGGTGCCCCCGCCCGGACCTCGAAGCCGCGCTACCGGATCGAGGCCGCCAACGCCCTGATCGCCGACGTGCCGGAGCCCCGGGACAAGAGCGAGCTGATGAAGTTCGCCAACGCCCGCCTCGGCCGGACGGTCTTCGAGCTGGAGAACGTCACCATCAAGGCCGGTCCCAAGCTGCTGCTGGAGGACCTGACCTGGAACCTCGGCCCCGGCGAGCGGATCGGCCTGCTCGGCGTCAACGGCGCGGGCAAGACCTCGCTGCTGCGCGCCATGCAGGCTGCCCACGCCACCCAGGGCGACGTGCAGCCCGCGTCCGGCGTGATCAAGGTCGGCAAGACCGTCAAGCTGGCCTACCTCTCCCAGGAGATCGCCGAGCTGGACCCGGCCACCCGGGTGCTCCAGGCCGTCGAGCAGATCCGCGGCCGGGTCGACCTCGGCAAGGGCCGGGAGATGAGTGCCGGTCAGCTCTGCGAGCAGTTCGGCTTCGGCAAGGACAAGCAGTGGACCCCGGTCGGCGACCTCTCCGGCGGTGAGCGCCGCCGGCTCCAGCTGCTCCGGCTGCTGATGGACGAGCCCAACGTGCTCTTCCTCGACGAGCCCACCAACGACCTCGACATCGAGACCCTCAACCAGCTGGAAGACCTGCTGGACGGCTGGCCGGGCTCGATGGTCGTGATCAGCCACGACCGGTTCTTCATCGAGCGGACCACCGACACCGTGCACGCGCTGCTCGGTGACAAGCGGCTGCGGATGCTCCCGAACGGCGTCGACGAGTACCTGGAGCGCCGGGCCCGGATGGCCGAGCAGGCCGTCCCGGCGGCCCTCGCCACCCCGGCCGCCAAGCCCGCCGGGGACAGCCGGGCGATCAAGAAGGAGATGCAGAAGCTGGAGCGCCAGATCGTCAAGCTGGACGCCCAGGAAGCCAAGCTGCACGCCCAACTCGCCGAGCACGCCGCCGACTTCGCGAAGATCTCGGAGCTGGACGGCCAGCTCCGCAAGGTCCGCGAGGACAAGGAGGAGCTCGAGCTCGCCTGGATGGAACTCGCCGAACAGGAGTAACTCGCGGCAGGCGCTCCGGGCCTACGGTCAGCGAAAGCTTCGTACCGTCAGCCCGAGCGACCCCGCCGCGACCACCGCGCCGGGTATCGGCCAGGCGATCGAGCCGCCCTCGTGAAGGAGCGTCAACCCCAGGTCCAGCAGGAAGAATCCGAGTGCCAGGCCGAGCACGGGGAGGACTTTCGCGAGGACACCTCGATTGCTGAACAGCTCCTGCATGTCCGCGTCCTTTCCTGCCCAGGAGCGCACACCATACCGCCAGGTACCGGGACATGCACCACCCCGGCGGGCGCCCGGGCCCGCGCTCCCGGATCACCCGGCTGACCGCTGTCCCGGCCGGTCGGGCCGACCCCAAGGTGGGGGTCATGACTTCCTCCCCTCCGGCGCTCCGCCGGGTGGCGACGGCCGCCCTGGTCGGCACCACGATCGAGTACTACGACTTCTTCAGCTACGGGACGGCGGCCGCGCTGGTCTTCGGCCAGGTGTTCTTTCCCGCCCTGGGGGCGGCCGGCGGGCTGCTGGCCGCCTTCTCGGTGTACGCGGTGGCGTTCCTGGCCCGGCCGGTCGGGGCGGTGCTGTTCGGCCACTACGGCGACCGGCTCGGCCGGAAGACCACCCTGGTCGGCTCGTTGCTGCTGATGGGGGGCTCCACCGCGCTGGTCGGGCTGCTGCCGGGCTACGGGGCCTGGGGGATCTGGGCGCCGGTGCTGCTGGTCTCCCTGAGGTTCTGTCAGGGCATCGGCCTGGGCGGGGAGTGGGGCGGTGCGGCGCTGCTGCTGGCCGAGCACGCCCCGCCAGGGCGGCGCGGGCGCTACGGCGGGTACCTCCAGCTCGGGCCGTGCGCCGGCTTCTTCCTGGCGAACGCGGTCTTCCTGGCACTCTCCGAAGGGCTGAGCCGGTCGGCGTTCCTCGCGTGGGGCTGGCGGGTGCCCTTTCTGGCCTCGGCCGCGCTGGTGGCGTTCGGACTGTTCGTCCGGCTGCGGGTGGCCGAGTCGCCGATGTTCCGCGAGCAGCCGGAGCGGGCCAGGGTGCCGGTGGTCGAGCTGCTCCGGGAGCACGGGCGGACGGTGCTGCTCGGCGGCCTCTCGGTCACGGTCGGGTACACCCTGTTCTACCTGACCACCACGTACGCGCTGGCCTACGCGACCAGTGAACTGGGCCTGGCCAGCGGGCTGGTGCTCGGTCTGCTGCTGGCCGGGTCGGTGGTCATGGCGGCCATGGTCTGGGTCAGCGCGGGGCAGGGCGACCGCTGGGGCCGGCGGCGGACCCTGCTCGTCACGACCGGGCTGGCCGTCGGCTGGGCGCTGCTGCTCTTCCCGCTGCTCGAGACGGCCAGGCCGGTGCTGGTCGGGGTGGCGCTGATCGGCTCGATGGCGGTGCTCGGGCTGCACTTCGGGCCGGTCGCCGGCTACCTGCCCGAGCTGTTCCCGACCCGGCTGCGGTACACCGGCGTGGCGCTCGGCTACAACCTCGGCGGGGTGGTCGGCGGGGCCACCGCGCCGCTGGTCGCCACCCGGCTGAACAGCGCGTACGGCACCCCCGTCCCGATCGGCTGGTACACGGCCGGGGTGGGCCTGGTCTCGCTGCTCAGCCTGCTGGCGCTGCCCGAGACCAGGGGGCGCGACCTGACCGCCGTGCGCCGGGCGGCGCTGGCGCCCGAGCCCGGCTGACGGGTCGTCGGACGGGGAGCGGAGCCCGGCCGGGGGCGGATTTCACGTACCGGCCGATCACCGTGTAATGTCTTCCTCGTTCGACCGGTTCGCCCCTATAGCTCAGTCGGTAGAGCGTCTCCATGGTAAGGAGAAGGTCTGCGGTTCGATTCCGCATGGGGGCTCCAGTCACAGAAGGCTCCCGCCACTTCGGCGGGGGCCTTCGGTGTTTCCCGAGGGCACGGCCCGGCCCACGCGCGCTCTGGCGGGCCGGGGCCGAATGCGCTCTGATGGTGCGTCACGGCGGCCCGCCGGGTACGGACGGGGTGCGGGGGGCGGCCGGACGGGGAGTGGAGGGCGCCATGGGCGTTCGGCTCGTGGTGGTCGACGACCACAGACTGCTCGCGGAGGCGCTGGCCGCCGCGCTGACCCTGCGTGGGCACCGGGTGCTCGCGATCGGCTCCCCGGCCCGGGCGGTGGCCGAGTCGGTGGCCGGCCGACGGCCCGAGGTCTGCCTGCTGGGAGTGGCCGGACCGGGGGCACCGGACGCCTTCGAACCGCTGAGACGGCTGCGCCGGGAGCGGCCGGAGATCGCCGTGGTGGTGCTCGGCCCGGTCGGCGAGCCGGGCCGGGTGGCGGCGGCGTTCGCGGCCGGGGCGGCGGGCTACGTACGCAGCGACGAGCGGATCGAGGTCGTCGAGCGGGCGATCGCGCGGGTCAGGGCGGGCGAGGCGGCGGTCGCGGTCGAGGTGCTGCAGGGGGCGTTCGAGCGGGTGCTCCGCCCGGTGGCCGAACCGGACGACGACGCGGTACGGCTGCTCCGGGCACTGACCCGGCGGGAGGTCCAGGTACTGATCCGGATCACCGAGGGCCAGGACACCACCGCCATCGCCGCCGGCATGGGCATCGCCCCGAGCACCGCCCGCACCCACGTCCAGCGCGTCCTGATGAAGCTCAACGCCCGCACCCGCCTCGAAGCCACCGCCCTCGCGGTCCGCACCGGCCTCCTCGAACGCATCACCCGCCCCTGAGGCACACGCTGCGGCAGCCAGGGGCTCGGATGTGTTGACTCATGTGCAGTTCTGTTTGATTATGAGCGGAGCGCACATCGGAAGGCGGAGCCGTGCAGAAGACCACGACCAAGCTCGCGGACGGCCGCGAGCTCATCTACTTCGACACCGAGGAGTCCGCCGACCGGGCCTACACCGACCTGCGTCCGTTGGAGGCCACCACCGCCCTGTCGGAGGTCCGCCGCGACCCGGTCACCGGCGACCACGTCACGGTGGCCGCGCACCGGCAGGGCCGGATCTACCACCCCCCGGCCGACGAGTGCCCGCTCTGCCCGTCCCGGGACGGCCGCTCGAGCGAGATCCCGGCGCCGGACTACGAGGTGGCGGTCTTCGAGAACCGGTTCCCCTCGCTGGCCCTCGGCGCCGCCGCCGAGGTGCTGCCGGACGTCACGCCGCTGCGCGAGCTGACGCCCGGGGTGGGCCGCTGCGAGGTGGTCTGCTTCACCTCCGACCACGACGCCTCGTTCGCCGATCTGAGCGAGTCCGGGGCCCGCCTGGTGCTGGACGCCTGGACCGACAGGACGGCCGAACTCTCCGCGCTGCCGGGCGTCGAGCAGGTCTACTGCTTCGAGAACCGGGGCGCCGAGATCGGCGTGACGCTGGCTCACTCGCACGGCCAGATCTACGCCTTCCCGTTCGTCACCCCACGCACCGTCAGGATGCTCGCCCGGGCCGACGAACACCGCGCCGCCACCGGCCGGAACCTCTTCGAGGACGTACTCGCGGCCGAACTCGCCGATCCCGTACGAGTGGTGCTCCGGGGCGAGCACTGGACGGCGTTCGTCCCGTTCGCCGCCCGCTGGCCGTACGAGGTGCACCTGTACCCGAACCGCCGGGTGGCCGACCTGACCGAGCTGACCGAGCCGGAGCGGGCCGAGTTCCCGGGGATCTACCTCGAACTGCTGCGCCGCTTCGACCGATTGTTCGACGGCAGTGCGCCGACCCCGTACATCGCGGCCTGGCACCAGGCGCCCGCCCGGCACCGCACCGAGGCGGCACTGCATCTGGAGCTGTTCACGATCCGTCGTACGGTAGGCAAGCTCAAGTTCCTGGCCGGCGTCGAATCCGGCATGGACGCATTCATCAACGATGTGTCGCCGGAGTCGGCAGCGCATCGCCTGCGGGAGGTCGCAACATGAGTAAGTACCTGGTCACCGGTGGCGCCGGCTACGTCGGCAGTGTGGTCGCCGCACACCTGCTGGAGGCGGGCCACCAGGTCACCGTGCTCGACGACCTCTCCACCGGCTTCCGCGAGGGCGTGCCGGCCGGGGCCGAGTTCGTCCGGGGCCGGATCCAGGACGCGGCCGAGGTGCTCGACTCCTCCTTCGACGGCGTGCTGCACTTCGCCGCCTGCTCGCAGGTCGGCGAGTCGGTCGCCGACCCGGAGAAGTACTGGCGCAACAACGTGGCCGGCTCGCTGGAGCTGATCAGCGCGATGCGCAAGGCCGGCGTCGCCAAGCTGGTCTTCTCCTCCACCGCCGCCGTCTACGGCGAGCCGGAGCAGGTGCCGATCGCCGAGACCGCCCGCACCTCGCCGACCAACACCTACGGCGCCACCAAGCTCGCGGTCGACCACCTGATCACCAGTGAGGCGATCGCGCACGGCCTGGCCGCGGTCTCGCTGCGCTACTTCAACGTGGCCGGGGCGTACGGCAGCTCTTTTGGTGTCGCTTTCGGTGAGCGCCACGACCCCGAGTCGCACCTGATCCCGCTGGTCTTCCAGGCCGCCCTGGGCGACCGCCCGCACATCGCGGTCTACGGCGAGGACTACCCGACCCCGGACGGCACCTGCATCCGCGACTACATCCACGTCGCCGACCTGGCCGACGCGCACCTGCTGGCGCTGGACGCCGCCAAGGCGGGGGAGCACCTGATCTGCAACCTCGGCAACGGCAGCGGCTTCTCGGTCCGCGAGGTGATCGAGTCGGTGAAGCGGGTGACCGGCCGGGAGATCCCGGTGGTGGTCGCCGACCGCCGTCCCGGCGACCCGGCCGTCCTGGTCGCCTCCGCCGCCCGCGCCCACCAGGCGCTGGGCTGGACCCCCCGTCGTGCCGACCTGGACGAGATCGTCAAGGACGCCTGGCAGTTCACCCTGGAGAAGAAGCACGCATGACCGATTTCCAGTCCGTCCACGGCGCCGCCCCGACCGGGGTCTGGGCGGCGCCCGGCCGAGTCAACCTGATCGGCGAGCACACCGACTACAACGACGGGTTCGTGCTCCCGATCGCCCTGCCGCACGCGACCAGGGCGGCCGTCCGGCTGCGCACCGACGGCCTGCTGAGGCTGTGGAGCGAGCAGGGCGACGGCAAGGTGACCGAACTGGACGTCGCCGGGCTGACCCCCGGCGCCGTGGACGGCTGGGCCAAGTACCCTGCCGCGGTGGTCTGGGCGCTCCGCGAGGCCGGGCACCAGGTGGGTGGCGCGGACTTCTGGTTCGACAGCGACGTGCCGACCGGGGCGGGCCTGTCCTCCTCCGCCTCGCTGGAGTGCGTGGTCGCCACTGCCTACCGCGACCTGTACGAACTGGACCTGGACGCGGCCGGGTTGGCGCTCATCGCGCAGCGGGCCGAGAACGCCTTCGTCGGCGTCCCGTGCGGCGTGATGGACCAGATGGCCTCGATGTGCTGCGCCGAGGGCGGCGCGCTCTTCCTGGACACCCGGGATCTGGCGCAGCGTCAGGTCCCGCTCGACCTGGCGGGCCGGGGCCTGCGCCTGCTGGTGATCGACACCCGGGTCAAGCACGACCTGGCCGACGGCGCGTACGCCGCCCTGCGGGCCGGCTGCGAGCGGGCCGCCGCCCTGCTCGGGCTGCCCGCGCTGCGCGACCTCGACCTGCCGGGCCTGCCCGCCGCCCTGGACCGGCTGCCCGCCGAACTCCGGCCGCTGGTACGGCACGTGGTGACCGAGGACGCCCGGGTCGAGCAGGCGATCGCACTGCTCGACGCCGCCGATCTGACCGGGCTCGGCCCGGTGCTGACCGCCGGGCACGCCTCGCTCCGGGACGACTACGGGGTCTCCTGCCCGGAGACCGACCTCGCGGTCGCGGCGGCGGTCGAGGCCGGCGCCCTCGGCGCCCGGATGACCGGCGGCGGCTTCGGCGGCTCGGTGATCGCCCTGGTCGACGCCGAACGGCTGGACGGCATCGCGGCGGCCGTGACCGGCGCCTTCAAGGCCGCCGGGTACGCCGACCCGCGCACCTTCACCGCCACCCCGGCCGCCGGCGCCCGCCGCCTGGCCTGAGTGCTGCTCACTCTCCCGCCCCGGTCCGACCCAGCGTCGGCCCGGGGCGGTGTCGTGTCCCGGCAACTGCGGGGTGAATGACGAAACTTCACCAAATCCCCACCGATTCCCTGCCCGCTTCCGTACGCTGAGTCCCGCAGGGAACCGGGGGGCAGAAGTGGGCGGGCCCA
The DNA here is from genome assembly GCF_014203705.1 of Kitasatospora gansuensis. Taxonomy (NCBI): domain Bacteria; kingdom Bacillati; phylum Actinomycetota; class Actinomycetes; order Kitasatosporales; family Streptomycetaceae; genus Kitasatospora; species Kitasatospora gansuensis. The sequence goes on along the minus strand of NZ_JACHJR010000001.1, from coordinate 3,210,430 downwards.
CCGCAGTGGGCCCGGCAGCTGGTGGGGGCCGGCACCTGAGCAGGGGGGAACGACGATGGGACGGGTTCGCGTCCTGGTGGTCGACGACCACCGCATCTTTGCCGAGGCGCTGGCGGCCACCCTGGCCGCCGAGGCGGACGTCGAGGTCGGTGTGGCCGGGAGCCCGGCCGGTGCCGAGCGCGCCCTGGAGCGGGCCGCCGCCGAGGGGCGGCCCTTCGACGTGATCCTGATCGACGCCGACCTCGGCCCCGTCGGCGCCGCCACCCTCCGCCGTCCCCGCCAACCGGCAGAGCCGGAAGGGCAGTTCGGCCGCGCACCGGCACCCAGGCGGCCACCCGTACCGCTGCAGGCCGGCCCACCCAGGCCGCCGACCGGGCCGGTGGCGGACGGGCTGCCGCTGCTGGCCAGGGCCTGTCGGAGCTACCCCGAGCTGCGGGCGGTGGTGCTGGCCCACGAGGACGACCCGCGCCGCGCCGTCCGGGCCTTGCAGGCCGGTGCCTGCGGCTGGGTCGCCAAGGACAGCTCGCTGCCGCGCCTGATGGCCGTGATCCGCGGCGTCCTGCGCGACGAGACCCACCTCCCGCCCGCCCTGCTCACCGGAGTGGTACGGGAGTTGACCGCCGCCCGGCGCGACCGGACGGAGAGCGAACGGCTGGTGGAGAGCCTCACCCCCCGGGAGGAGGAGGTGCTCCGCTGCATGGTCGCCGGGCTCGGCCGGCAGGCTGTGGCCGAGCGGCTCTACCTCTCCCCGCACACCGTCCGCACCCATATGCAGAACGTGCTCGGCAAGTTGGGGGTGCACTCCACCCTCGCCGCCGTCGCGGTGGCCCGACGGGCGGGCGTCAGCCCCTCCGAACCGGCCGCACCACCCACCCCGCGCACCACCCCAACCGTCGCCACAGGCCCCGGCGCCGGCTGACCAGCCCCCCAAGCCCAGGTACCGACATCGTCAGGTCAGGGAATTCGGAGGACACATGTCGCCGTACAACAATGCCGCACGCCTGAATCCGTCCAACCACCCGCTCCAGGAGGGTGGTTCAGGTCTGCGCACGATCGTGGTCGGAGCCGGTTCGGCCGGCACCGCACTGGTCCGCGACCTCGACCGGACGCCCGACTTCGGGCTGCTCCCGGTCGGACTGCTGGACGACGACCCGCTGAAGGCCGGTCAGCTGGTCAGCGGCGCACCGGTGCTCGGCACGCTCGCCGAGCTGACCGGACTCGCCGTCGAGCACCGGGCCCAGGTGGTGGTGCTGGCCATCCCCGGGCTGGCGCACCAGCGGGTCCGCCAACTGGCCACCGCCGCCGCGGCGGCCGGCGCCTCGGTCCGCTACCTGCCGTCCTTCCTGGCCGCCCTGCGCCGCGAGGTGGTCGGCTCCGACCTGCGCAGCCTGGACGTCAACCGCCTGATCGGCCGGCATGAGGTGCACGTGGCCTCCTCGGACGTCCGGGCCGTGATCGAGGGCCGCCGGGTCCTGGTCACCGGCGCCGGCGGCTCGATCGGCAGCGAACTCTGCCGCCAGCTGCACGCCTTCGGCCCGGCCGAGCTGTACATGCTCGACCACGACGAGTCCAACCTGCACCGGCTCCAACTGGACATCTGGGGCGAGGCGTTGCTCACCGACGACGCCCTGGTGATCGCCGACATCCGGGACCGGCCGAGAATCCAGCAGATCTTCCGCGACCTCAAGCCCGAGGTGGTCTTCCACGCCGCCGCCCACAAGCACCTCCCGCTGCTGGAGCGGCACCCCTCCGAGGCCGTGAAGTCCAACGTGCTGGGCACCGACAACCTGGTCGAGGCCGCCCTCGCCACCGGCGTCGAACGGTTCGTGCTGATCTCCACCGACAAGGCGGCCGACCCGACCTCGGTGCTCGGCGCCAGCAAGCGGCTGGCCGAGCTGATCGTCCAGGCCAACGCCCGGGACGCGCGCAACCTCGGCACCGGGGTCTTCTCGGCGGTCCGGTTCGGCAACGTGCTGGGCTCGCGCGGCTCGCTGCTGTCCGTCCTGGCCGAACAGCTGCGCAGCGGCGGGCCCGTGACGGTCACCCACCCCGACGTGACCCGGTTCTTCATGACCATCGAGGAGGCGGTCGGCCTGGTGCTGGAAGCCGGCCGGATGGCGCACGGCGGGGAGGTGTTCGTGCTGGACATGGGGGAGCCGGTGCGGATCGTCGACTTGGTGCACAACTTCGCCCGGCAGGTGCAGCTGGAGGCCGAGGAAGTGGAGATCCGGTACACCGGCCTGCGAGCGGGGGAGAAGCTCAACGAGGCCCTGTTCTCCGAGGGCGAGGAACGCCTCCCCACCGCCCACGCCCGGATCTACGCCACCGTCGCCGACTCCTCGGCCGGCCCCGAAGACCTGGCCGGCGGCCTGACCGGCCTCTACCAGGCCGCAGCGGGCAACTCCGACGCCGAAGTCCGCCGCCGCCTCGCCGAACTCCTCCCCGGCTACCGCACCCCCGAAGCCCAACCCGTCCCGGCCCTCAGCGCCCCGTACCCGGACGGCTTCTAGGCCCTCCGGGCATCAGCCACCAGGGGCCCGGGGCTCTGCTGATGTGCGGCTCCGCCGCCTGGGCGACGCCGACCTTTTGGCAGGTGCTTCAGCTCTACGGTCAGGGGCTCGGGGAACTGCGACGCCGACCTCGAAAAAGGCGATCCGTGCGTGTGTGGTCAGGCACTTTCGCAGTGACCCGCACGCCAGATCTCCTCGCAGTTCCCCGAGCCCCTGGACCGTAAGACCGAGCGCCCTGCAAAAAGCTAACCGGCGCTGTCGAAAGGTGCCACCAACTGCCGGAGCAGCCCCGCGAGTTCGGTCTGCTGGTGGCCCGTCAGTTCGGCGAGCAGGGCCCGCTCGTGGGCCAGCAGCCCGGCGAGTGCTTCGTCGGCGCGGTCGCGCCCGTCCTCGGTCAGCCGCACCAGCACCCCGCGCCGGTCGTCCGGATCGGGCAGCCGCTTGACCAGGCCCTTGCCGGTGAGCCGGTCGATCCGGTTGGTCATGGTGCCGGAGGTGACCAGGGTCTGGGTGAGCAGCTGGCCGGGGGAGAGCTGGTAGGGGGAGCCGGCCCGCCGCAGGGCGGTGAGCACGTCGAACTCCCAGGGCTCGAGACCGTGCTCCGCGAAGGCGGTGCGGCGGGCGCGGTCCAGGTGCCGGGCGAGCCGGCTGACCCGGCTGAGCACCTCGAGCGGTCGCACGTCGAGGTCGGGGCGCTCACGGCGCCATGCAGCGACCAGCCGGTCGACCTCGTCCTCCATGTGGATCAGTGTAGCCACGGGTGTGTCGATATGAAGCCTCTTGACGTCAAGACTTCCCCGGTGAACACCGTGGGCACAGCTGTCCGCACAGCTCAGAGCTGTCGGTCGCCGACCAGCTTGGGGTGCCGCTCCATGCCCTCCAGGCCGTGCCAGGCCAGGTTCACCAGGTGGGCGGCCACCTCGGCCTTGCCGGGCCGGCGGACCTCCAGCCACCACTGGCCGGTGAGCGCGACCATGCCGACCAGCATCTGCGAGTACATCGGCGCCAGCCGGGCGTCGAAGCCGCGGGACTTGAACTCCAGGCCGAGGATGTCCTCGACCTGGACGGCGATGTCGCTGATCAGCGAGGCGAAGCTGCCGGTGGACTGGGCCACCGGCGAGTCCCGGACCAGAATCTTGAAGCCGTCGGTCGAGGTGTCGATGTAGTCCATCAGCGCGAAGGCGGCCTGCTCCAGCAGCTCGCGGGAGTGCCCGCCGGTGAGCGCGCCGGTGACCATGTCGAGGAGGAGCTGCATCTCCCGGTCGACCACGACCGCGTACAGCCCCTCCTTGCCCCCGAAGTGCTCGTAGACCACCGGCTTGGAGACGCCCGCCCGTTCGGCGATCTCCTCCACCGAGGTGCCGTCGTAGCCACGCTCGGCGAAGACCGTCCGGCCGATGTCCAGCAGCTGCTCGCGCCGCTGCTTGCCGGTCATCCTGACCCGGCCGGCCTTGGTGGTGCGGGCGGGAGCGGCCGACCGGGTACGGGCGGTCTCCGCTCGTGTGGTCCGACCGTCCGTGGTGTCTCCGTTGCTCCCGTTCACCCTTACATCATGCGGCAGGCGTCGGGTCATGCGGTGCGGCGGGCGGCGATCCGCTCCGCGTCAGGCCACCGCACATCCTTCGCCCAGCCCGCCTGTTCGAACCAGCGGATCAGTCGGGCGGAGGAGTCGATCTGGCCGCGCAGCACGCCGTGCCGGGCCGAGGTGGGGTCGGCGTGGTGCAGGTTGTGCCAGGACTCGCCGCAGGACAGCACCGCCAGCCACCAGACGTTGCCGGACTTGTCGCGGGACTTGAACGGCCGTGAACCGATCGCGTGGCAGATCGAGTTGATCGACCAGGTGACGTGGTGCAGCAGCGCGACCCGGACCAGCGAGCCCCAGAAGAAGGCGGTCAGCGCGCCCTGCCAGGACATCGAGACCAGACCGCCGACCAGCGGCGGGATCAGCATCGAGACCAGGGTCCAGACCCAGAACAGCCGGGAGATGGTCCTTATGGCCGGGTCCTTGACCAGGTCGGGCGCGTACTTGAGCTGCGAGGTCTGCTCCTCGTCGAAGAGCCAGCCCATGTGGGCCCACCAGAGGCCCTTCAGCAGCGCGGGCACCGACTCGCCGTAGCGCCACGGCGAGTGCGGGTCGCCCTCCTTGTCGCTGAACCGGTGGTGCTTGCGGTGGTCGGCCACCCAGCGCACCAGCGGGCCCTCGATCGCCAGGCTGCCCGCGATCGCCATCGCGATCACCAGCGGCCGCTTGGCCTTGAACGAGCCGTGCGTGAAGTAGCGGTGGAAACCGACGGTGATGCCGTGACAGGCGACGAAGTACATCACCGTGGCGATCGCCAGGTCGGTCCAGCCGAGGCCCCAACCCCAGGCGACCGGCACGACGGCCAGCAGCGCCAGGAAGGGCACCCCGATGAAGAGGCCGAGCGTGATCCGCTCGGCGAGTCCCTGCTTCTCGCCACCTCGGGTGGCGGAGAGCTGAGTGGCGGCGATGGCATCGGCCTCGGGAGGCGCTTCGCTGGCCTGGATCGTCATGGGGGTCCTTGAGGGAAGGGGCTACCTACGTAGCCGTAACTTACGGCATCGTAAGTTCTGCCGCCCCGGTTGGGAAGACGTGTCGTACCCCCCTAGGGGCCCCTGAAGGTGGTGGATGTGCGGGCCGCTACCCCGTAGGCTGTGGACCGCATGCCGGGCGACCGGCGTGACGCAGCTCCTTCCCGGATCGTCTAAGGGCAGGACAGCTGGTTTTGGTCCAGCTTATGGGGGTTCGAATCCTCCTCCGGGAGCGTCCGCGACAGCCCCCGGACCGCCGTGGCGGTCCGGGGGCTGCCTGCTGTCCGGGCCGGAGGCTCTAAGCTCGGGTCAGCCCGGGAGCGCGGCCGTGCGGAGTGCCGCCCTTCGGGGCCCCACCCCCCTCTTCCTGCGCCGAACCGAGGAGCCTCCCGCGTGAGTGCCAACACCCCTGCTGCCGTGATCGTGCTCGCCGCCGGCGGCGGGACTCGGATGAAGTCCAAGAGCCTGCCCAAGGTGCTGCACCCGATCTGCGGCCGCACCCTGGTCGGCCACGCGGTGTCCGCTGCCCAGGAGTTGACGCCGGATCGGCTGCTGGTGGTGGTCGGCCACCAGCGCGAGCTGGTGCAGGCGCACCTGGCCGAGTACTACCCCGGCGTGCGGACGGCCGTGCAGCTGGAGCAGAACGGCACCGGCCACGCGGTGCGCACCGCGCTGGCGGCGCTGGCCGCCGAGGGTGGGGAGCCGGACGGCACCGTGGTGATCACCACCGGCGACGCCCCGCTGCTGACCGGCGGCACGCTGGCCGCGCTGGTCGCCGCGCACGCCGCGCAGGGCAACGGCGTCACCGTGCTGACCGCCGTGGTGCCGGACTCCACCGGCTACGGCCGGATCCTGCGGGACGACGCGGACGCGGTCGCGTCGATCGTCGAGGAGAAGGACGCCACCGCGGCGCAGTGCGCGATCACCGAGATCAACTCCGGCGTCTTCGCCTTCGACGCCAAGCTGCTGGCCGAGGCGCTGGCCCAGGTCACCACCGACAACTCGCAGGGTGAGGAGTACCTCACCGACACCCTCGGCATCCTCCGGACGGCGGGCCACCGGGTGGGGGCCGTGGTGGCCGCCGACTACCGGGACATCCTGGGCATCAACGACCGGGTCCAGCTGGCCGAGGCCCGCCGGATCCTGAACTCCCGGCTGACCGAGCGCGCCATGCGCGAGGGCGTCACCGTGGTCGACCCCGCCACCACCTGGATCGACGTCCAGGTCACCTACGAGCCCGACGCGGTGCTGCTGCCCAACACCCAGCTGCACGGCACCACCCACTTGGGCGAGGGCTGCCAGGTCGGTCCGAACTCGACCCTGACCGACACCCTGGTCGGCGCGGGCGCCACTGTGAGCAACACCACGGCGATCGGCGCCGAGATCGGCGAGCAGGCCGGTGTCGGCCCGTACGCCTACCTGCGTCCGGGGGCCAAGCTGGGCCGCAAGGCGAAGGCCGGCACGTACGTGGAGATCAAGAACTCCGAGCTCGGCGAGGGCGCCAAGGTGCCGCACCTGTCGTACATCGGGGACGCCACCATCGGGGCCCACACCAACATCGGCGCGGCCTCCGTGACGGTCAACTACGACGGCGTGAACAAGCACCGGACCACCATCGGAGCCCACTGCCGCACGGGTTCGGACAACATGTTCATCGCACCGGTGACGGTCGGGGACGGCGCCTACACGGCGGCCGGTTCGGTGATCATCAGCGACGTGCCGGCCGGTGCGCTCGGGGTCTCCCGGGCCCAGCAGCGCAACGTCCCGGGCTGGGTGGAGCGCAAGCGCCCCGGCACCGACTCGGCGCGTGCGGCGGCGGAGGCGAACGGGGCCTGAGCGGCCGGGTGGGGATCTTGGGGAGTGGGCCCGGGGCGGACGCTTCACGGCCCAGCGCGTAACCTGGAGTACATACGTGCGCCACTGGGCTCCCTGGCCCGTGTCTGGGCGTACTCCCCATCCCCCGTTGACCACCGACCCCGGCCGAGCCGGGGTGCGGCGCGGCGGGTTCATGTACGTCAGCAACACGAGGAGACGGTGCAGTGAGCGGGATCACGACGTCGGGTGAGAAGAAGCTCAAGCTCTTCTCCGGCCGTGCCCACCCCGAGCTGGCGGCCGAAGTCGCCGCGGCGCTCGGGACCGAACTGGTGCCCACCAAGGCGCTGGACTTCGCCAACGGTGAGATCTACGTCCGCTTCCTGGACTCCGCCCGTGGTGCGGACTGCTTCGTGATGCAGAGCCACACGGCTCCGATCAACCAGTGGATCATGGAGCAGCTCATCATGATCGACGCGTTGAAGCGGGCCTCGGCCCGCAGCATCACGGCGATCCTTCCGTTCTACGGCTACGCCCGCCAGGACAAGAAGCACCTGGGTCGCGAGCCCATCTCGGCCCGTCTGGTGGCCGACCTGCTGGCCGCCGCCGGCGCCGACCGGATCATGGCGGTGGACCTGCACACCGCGCAGATCCAGGGCTTCTTCTCCGGCCCGGTGGACCACCTGTTCGCGCTGCCGCTGCTGGCGGACTACGTGGGCGGCAAGGTCGACCGGTCGAAGCTGACCATCGTCTCGCCGGACGCCGGCCGGGTGAAGGTCGCCGACCAGTGGTCGGACCGCCTCGGTGCGCCGCTGGCGATCATCCACAAGCGCCGGGACATGACCCAGGCCAACACCATCCTGTCCGCCGAGGTGGTCGGTGACGTCAAGGGCCGGGTCTGCGTCCTGGTCGACGACATGATCGACACGGCCGGCACCATCTGCGCCGCCGCCGACGCGCTGTTCGAGAACGGCGCCGCCGACGTCATCGTGGCCGCCACCCACGGTGTGCTGTCCGGCCCGGCCGCCGACCGGCTGAAGAACTCCCGGGTCAGCGAGTTCGTGTTCACGAACACCCTGCCGACCCCGCAGGAGCTCCAGCTGGACAAGGTGACCACGCTCTCGATCGCCCCGTCGATCGCCGCCGCGATCCGCGAGGTCTTCGAGGACGGCTCGGTCACCAGCCTCTTCGAGGGCGTGCACTGACCCCGCGTCAGCTCTGAATCGGCCCCGGTGCTCAGCTGAGCACCGGGGCCGATTTCGTGTTGACGAGGCGGGCGGTTAGACTCGTGAGACTGCTCGGCGAGGGATGCTGTGCGCCCATTCGGTGCCGTCTCCGTGATCGACGCGCTGCTGAGAAACATTCAGCCGTCGTCTGCCGTCGAGCGAACCCCCAGGTATTTGAGGGTGTGGCTTCGGCGGTTTTCGCTTGTCTGCACCCGTTTTCTTCAGAGGAGCAGACGTGTCCGAGATCCGCCTTGCCGCCGAGTCCCGCACCGAGTTCGGCAAGGGTGCCGCCCGTCGCGCCCGTCGCGCCGGCTTCGTCCCCGGTGTCGTCTACGGTCACGGTCACACCCCGGTTCACCTGAACCTGCCGAGCCACGACCTGATGATGGCTCTCAAGACCCCGAACGCCCTGCTGGTCGTCCCGATCGAGGGCAAGGACGAGTTCGTCCTGCCGAAGGCCGTCCAGCGCGAGGCCATCAAGCGCACCATCGAGCACGTCGACCTGCTGCTGGTGAAGCGCGGCGAGACCGTCACCGTCGAGATCCCGGTCCTCACCGAGGGCGAGCTGGCCGCCGGTGGCAACCTGCTCGAGCACGTCCTGAACAACCTCCCGGTCGAGGCCGAGGCCACCCACCTGCCCGAGTCGGTCACCGTCTCGATCCAGGGCCTGGAGGCCGGCGCCTCGGTCACCGCCGGTGACATCACCCTGCCGAAGGGCACCAAGCTGGCCGTCGAGGCCGACACCGTCGTGCTGCAGGTCATCGGCGCCCAGGCCTCGCAGGCCGACGCCGACGCCGAGGCCGCCGCGTCCGAGGCCTGAGCCTCACCCGTTGCCTGACCGCTGCCCCGGTCGCTCCGTTCGGAGTGACCGGGGCAGCGGTGTGTCCGGGATGATGGCGGTATCCGAAGAAGGAGCGGTACATGAACGACTACGACGGTCCCTGGCTGGTCGTCGGGCTCGGCAACCCGGGTGACGAGTACGCCCGGAACCGGCACAACATCGGCTTCTTGGTGGTCGACCTGCTGGCCCAGCGGATCGGCGCCAGGTTCAAGACCCACAAGAGCCGGTCGCAGATCGCGGAGGGCCGGATCGGCGGCAAGCGGGTCGTGCTGGCCAAGCCGATGACCTTCATGAACCTCTCCGGCGGCCCGACCACCGCGCTGCGCGACTTCTACAAGGCGCCCACCTCGGCGATCGTCGCCGTCCACGACGAGCTGGACATCGACTACGCCACCCTGCGGCTCAAGCTCGGCGGCGGCGACAACGGCCACAACGGCCTCAAGTCGATCACCAAGTCGCTCGGCCCGGAGTACCACCGGCTGCGCTGCGGGATCGGCCGGCCGCCCGGCCGGATGGACGTCGCCGACTTCGTGCTCAAGGACTTCTCCGCCACTGAGCGCAAGGAACTGGACTGGTTCGTGGACCGGTCGGCCGACGCGGTGGAGGCCCTGTTGACGGAGGGCCTGGAGCGCGCACAGGGCACGTACAACTCCTGACGGTCCGTCAAGACGCCGCGCTGGGTTTGCACAACGGTCGTGCAACGCTTGCTTGATCGTTCCTGAAACCGTATGGGAACGACCGGTCCGATCCGATAGCGTCAGCCCGGTACGCAGGGTTGAGGGGTTGGATGTGGGGGTAGGGACCGTGATTCGGTCACAGCGCGTCCGTATCGGGCGTGTGGTGGGTGGTACGACGCTGGTGCTCGCGGTCTCGGCGCTCGGGGTGACGGCCGCGCAGGCGGCCGACCCGACGGTGCGGCCGGGCGGGACGCCGGAGCCGGCGGCCGCGCAGTTCCCCGCCCCGGTGGCCGGTGAGCTGGGCACCTCGTCCGGGCTGTACGCCGTGGGCGGCGGCCTGGTGGTGGTCGCGGGCGGGGCGGCGATGTGGCTGCGCCGGCGGAAGTCCGGCCGGGTGACGGTGCACTGAGCAGGCGTCAGCAGACGTGAGGAGGGGCGGTCCGCGAGGACCGCCCCTCCGTCGTTCGGCCGGCCCGGTCAGCCGGTGTTGCGCAGACCGGCCGCGATGCCGTTGACGGTCAGCAGCAGCGCGCGGGCCCGCAGCGGGTCCTCGTCGCGGCCCTGGGCGACCAGCTCGCGCTGGCTGCGGAGCAGGGCGACCTGGAGGTAGGAGATCGGGTCGAGGTAGGCGTCGCGGACCGTGAAGGTCTGCTTCAACACCTCGTTGTGCTCCAGGAGTTCGCTCTCGCCGGTGAGGCGGAGCACCTCCTTCAGGGTCAGCTCGTGCTCGGCCACGATCTGGTCGAAGACGTGGTGCAGCTCGGCCGGGACCAGCTGCTCGACGTAGTGCCGGGCGATCCGCAGGTCGGTCTTGGCCAGCGTCATCGCGACGTTGGACAGGAAGTTCTGGAAGAAGTGCCACTGGCCGTGCATCTCGGCCAGCACGTCACCCAGACCGGCCGCCCGGGCCGCCGCCAGACCGGAGCCGACGCCGTACCAGCCGGGCACGATCTGCCGGGACTGGGTCCAGCCGAACACCCACGGGATGGCCCGCAGGCCGTCCAGGCCCGCGCCCGAGTCCGGGCGGCGGGACGGGCGGGAGCCCAGGTGCAGCGAGGCCAGCTGGTCCACCGGGGTGGCCGCGAAGAAGTACTTCGGCAGGTCCTCCTGCTCGACCAGCGCGCGGTAGGAGGTGTGCGCGGCCTCGGAGACCTGGTCCATCACCTGGTCCCAGCGGGCCAGCTCCTCGGGCGCCTGGCGCGGGGCGGTGTGCAGCGCGGAGGCGGCCAGGGTGGCCGACAGGGTCAGCTCCAGGTTCTCCCGGGCCAGCGAGGGGAGCAGGTACTTGTCCGAGATCACCTCGCCCTGCTCGGTGACCTTGATCTCGCCCTCCAGGGTGCCCCAGGGCTGGGCCAGGATCGCCTCGTGCGAGGGGCCGCCGCCGCGGCCGACGGTGCCGCCGCGGCCGTGGAACAGGCGCAGCCGGATGCCGTACCGGTGGGCCACGTCGCGCAGCCGGCGCTGGGCCCGGTGGATCTCCCACTGGGAGGTGGTGATGCCGCCGAACTTGGACGAGTCCGAGTAGCCGAGCATGACCTCCTGGATGTCGCCGCGGAGCGACACCAGCAGGCGGTAGGACGGGTCGGAGAGCATCTCGTCCAGGATCCGGTCGGCCTCCTGGAGCTCGTCCGTGGTCTCCAGCAGCGGGACGATGCCGATGGTGGCGATGCCCGCGTGCAGGTCGATCAGCCCGGCCTCGCGGGCCAGCACGGTGGCCGCGAAGACGTCGTCCGCGCCCTGGCACATCGAGATGATGTAGCTCTCGACGATCTCGTCGCCGAACCGCTCGAAGCCCTCGCGGATGGTGTTGAAGACCCCGAGCGTCTTGGTGCCCGCGGCGTCCAGCGGGGCCGGGGTCGGGGCCAGCGGGCGGCGCGAGCGGAGCTCCTTGGCGAGCAGCTTCTGCCGGTACTCGCGCGGCATGTCGGCGTAGCGCCACGCCTCCTCGCCGAGCCGGTCGAAGAGCTGGCCGAGCGCGTGGTGGTGCGCCTCGGCGTGCTCGCGGACGTCCATGGTGGCGAGCTGGAGGCCGAACGCCTCCACGGTGCGGATCGCCCGGGCCAGCCGGCCGTCGGCGATCAGCTCGCCCCGGTGGGCGCGCAGCGAGTCCTGAATGAGCTTCAGATCGGCGATCAGCTCGCGGGTGCCCAGGTAGTCCCGGCCCGGCACGTGCGGGGTACCGGCGGCGAGCCGCTCGCGGGTGTTCTCCAGCTTGAGCCGGACGCAGGTGGCCTTGAGCCGGTACGGCTCCTCGGCGTTCATCCGCTTGTACCGGGGGCTCAGCTCGGGCAGCAGCCGGAGGTCGGCGTCCAGCGAGGCGAGCAGCTCCTCCGAGGCACCGGCGAGCCGGACCGAGGTGGAGAGCGAGTTGCGCAGGTCGTCGACCGCGGCCAGGGCGTCCTTGATGCCGTACTCGTGCTGCAGGTTGAGCACGTCCCAGGTGACCTGCGGGGTGACGTTCGGGTTGCCGTCCCGGTCGCCGCCGATCCAGGTGCCGAAGGTCAGCGGGCGGACGCCCTCGGGCAGGCTCAGCCCGACCCGGGCCAGCTCCTCGTGCAGCTCCTCCAGCACCTCCGGGACGGCCTCGCGGTACAGCTCGTCCAGGTAGTAGACGGCGTTCCGGGCCTCGTCGGTGGGCTCGGGCCGGGCGATCCGCAGCTCGTCGGTCTGCCAGAGCAGGTCGATCACCTCGGCGAGCCGGCGGTCGGCCTGACGCTTCGCCGAGCTGTGCCGGACCGGGTCGGTGGTGGAGAGACCCGAGGCGGCGTGCTCGCGGTGGATCCGCTCCAGCAGCTCGCCGACCCGGCGCAGCTTGTTCAGCACGGAGCGGCGGGCGGCCTCGGTCGGGTGCGCGGTGAAGACCGGACGGACCGCCAGATGCGCCAGCGTGTCGGCCAGGTGCTTCGGATCGGCGTCGGCCAGCTGGTCGGCGGTCTGCGCCAGCAGCGAGCCCTCCTTGGCCCGGCGGGTGGCGAACTCGCGGCCGCGGTGCACCTGCTCGGTGACGTTCGCCAGGTGGAAGTAGGTGGAGAAGGCCCGGACCAGCTTGGCCGCCGTCTCCAGGTCGATCCCGGCGAGCAGCTCGGCGGTCGCCTCGCCGTCGGTACGGCTGAGCAGGCGGACCTGCTCGACCAGGCCGAGCAGCTCGGCGCCCTCCTGGCGGACCAGGGTCTCGCCGAGCAGGTCGCCGAGACGGCGGATGTCCGCGCGGAGCGCGGCGTTGTCGGCGATCGGCGTGGGGCTCTCCGCCGGAGTGGGGACCGGAGCGGTCACGGCTGGCTCCCTGTGGTGGTGGGGTTCGGCAACGGCTCTCGCCGCCTGGGTGAAGGCGGTGTGTGCGGACCGCGCTGTCCGACGCGACCAGCATAGGTGGCACCCGGTGCCGTCTCGGCGAGGTAACCGCATCGCGGACACACTTGGCAGGTGCTCAGCATCTACGGTCAGGGGCTCGGGGAACGGCGACGGTTCGTGGCTGGCGGGTCAAAATGCGAAAGTGCCTGACCACTTACGTACGGATCACGTTTTCCGAGGTCGGCGTCGCAGTTCCCCGAGCCCCTGTCTTCCGAATCCGGGTGCCGAGTGTGAAGCGGGTTATCCGGTTGCCCGCTCGCATAGGCTGGCCTTCATGAGCAACTCGCCGGAGGGGGGCGGGCCGGGCCGATCACTGTGGTGGTGGGGGCGGCGCCGCAGCGTGGTGCTGGATGTCGGACTGGCCGGGCTGGCCGGGCTGGAGTGTGCCCTCGGGGCGTTCTCGATGGTCCGGGTGCAGCTGGACTGGGCGCTGCCGTTCGCCGTGACGGCCGCCGTACTGGGGGCGCTCTCGGGCGCGAGCCTGGTGGTGCGCCGCAGGTGGCCCGCCGTACCGGTGGTGGTGGCGCTGGTCTTCGTACCGGGGTCGTTCGGCGTGGTGCTGATGGTGGTGTCGCTGTACACCCTGGCGGCGACCTGGGAGTGGCCGACCAGACGCTGGCGGGTGGTGGCGCTGTCGGCGCTGGCGTTCGTCGAGACGCTGGTGGTGGTGCTGACCGCGATGCTGCTGCCGGACGGCCGGACGACCGATCAGCAGGCGCCGCCGACCTGGGTGTTCGTGGTGATGGCGGTGCTGATCGCGATCGGGGTGACCGTCCCGCCGGTGGTGACCGGGCTGTACCTGGGGGCCCGCCGTCGGCTGGTGGAGAGCTTGAAGGACCGGGCGCACGGCCTGGAGACCGAGCTGGACCTGCTGGCCGAGCAGGCGCAGGAGCGGGCCCGCCGGGCCCGGCTGGAGGAGCGCACCCGGATCGCCCGCGAGATGCACGACGTGGTGGCGCACCGGGTGAGCCTGATGGTGGTGCACGCCGGGGCGCTGGAGCGGGTGATCCCGAAGGACCCGGCGAAGGCGCAGGAGAGCGCCAAGCTGATGGGCGAGGTGGGCCGGCAGGCGCTGAACGAGCTGCGCGAGATCCTCGGCGTGCTGCGGATGTCCGAGGAGGCGGCGGCGGCCCCGGCCGGGCTGGCCGAGCTGACCCGGCTGGTGCAGCAGTCGGAGGCGGCCGGGATGCTGGTCACCCTGACGGTCAGTGGGACCCGGCGGAGTTACGTGCCGGAGGCGGAACAGACCGCGTACCGGGTGGTGCAGGAGGGGCTGACGAACGCGCACAAGCACGCCGGCGGGGCCCGGGTGTCGGTGCTGCTGGCCTTCGTGCCGAACGGTGTCCGGGTCGCGGTGCTGAACGACTGTCCGGGTGGCGGCGAGCGCGAGGCGGGGCTGCCGAGCGGGGGCAACGGGCTGGTCGGGATGCGCGAGCGGGTGCTCGCGCTGGGCGGCAGCTTCAGCGCCGGGCCGGAGCCGGACGGGGGGTTCCGGGTGGAGGCGGTACTGCCGTCCCGGCTCGCGGTTCGGGACGGTCGACTGCAGTAGGCACCGGCCTGCGGATCAGCAGCCACCCGACCGGCGGCTGCACCAGCGGGCCGAACAGCCGGACGCTGACCGGCAGGCTGAGCAGCACCGCCAGGACCAGGGCGAAGCCGCCGTACACCGGCAGCGCCGTCCAGGTGTGGTGCAGCGAGCGGGCGTGGTAGACGCCGCTGGCCTGCAGCACCTTGAGCGGCAGGCCGTGCAGCAGGTAGACGTACAGCGAGGCGGCGCCGAGCGAGGTCCAGCGCAGCCGGCGGGCCGGGAGCAGGGCCAGGAACGAGGCGGCGGCGACCAGCGAGAGCAGGCCGAGGGCGGTCTTGACGGCCAGCCAGACCGGGTAGCCGACGCCGAGCTGGGCGGCGGTCTCGGTGTACTCGAGCCAGGCGGTGTCCAGCAGCTTCGGGTAGGCCAGCCAGACCGCGGCGAACGCGGTCAGCAGACCGAGCGGGGCCAGCGCGCGGGCGGTCCGGTGGTGCAGCAGTGCGAAGTGCCGGGGCCGGAGCACCAGGCCGAGTACGAACCAGGGCAGGAAGCCGATGGTGCGGCCGAGCGCCAGTTCGGCCGGGTAGGCGTGCAGGGCGCCGGAACCGGCCGCGACCAGCACGGCCACCGGCAGCGGGTGCCGCAGTGCGGTCCAGAGCGGCACGCTGAGCCGCCAGATCAGCAGAGAGAGCAGGAACCAGGTGAGCCAGCGCGGCTCCAGCAGCCGGATCGGCTGGAGCTCCTGCTCCAGGGCCATCCCGACCAGGTTGTACAGGAGTTGGAAGACCAGGTAGGGCACCGCGAGCTGGGCGATCAGCCGGCCGCCGTCCACCTGCGGGCGGCCCGGCCTGGGCTGCGAGAAGTAGCCGCAGAGCACGATGAAGACCGGCATCGAGAAGGCCGCGATGGTCAGCACCACGACGCCGACCGTGCGGTTCTTCTCCAGCAGCGGCATCCAGGTGTGGGCGCAGACCACCAGCGCGACCGCGGCGAACTTGGCGTTGTCGAAGAGCGGTTGGCGTTCCAACGCGAATCCTCCTGCTGTTCCCCGCGAAAGCTCCACAATCGGGCTGGGGGTCAGTGTGGACTCAACGGGTCGTCAGCGGCAGTGGATTGGCGAAAGTGTCACGTGCCGACGGGACCTGTCATACCGTCAGCGCGCTCAGCCGTTCGGGCCGGAGGCCGAGCACCAGGGTGGCCACCGCCTGGTCGACCGAACGGCCCAGGTACCACTCGCCGGTGTGGTCCAGGCTGTACACCCGGCCCTCCTCGTCGACGGCCAGCAGCGCCTGGCCGTACGCCTCCTCGCCGAGCGGCGCGACCCGGCTGCCCAGCGCCCGGCCGAGGTCGGCCAGGGTGCGCGGCTGGTGCAGCCCGCAGCGCGGGTCGAGCAGGAACGGCGTCCGGGCGATCTCCCGGCCGGCCCCGGTCAGTTCGACGGCCAGCCCGCCGAACTCGGCCCAGGCCTCGATCGCGGCCGGGAAGACGGCGTGCTGGACCCCGTCCGGGGAGCCGTGCGCGACCAGCGCGTCGGCCCACTCCTCGGCCTGCCGGATCTGCCAGCGGCCCGGGTGCCAGCCGGCCTGCTTGAGCGCGGCGGCGACGTCGGCGGGGAAGCGCGGTTGGGTGCGGAGGGCGGAGTTCAGGGCGGGCTCCAGTCGTACGGGGGCGGGGTCAGGACGCGGCGGGGCCGACCGCGACACTGGCCACCTGGAGGTGGCCGAGCAGCGGCTCGCAGGAGCGGCAGGGCGGCGCGTGGGTGCCGTGCGCCGGGTCGCCCTCCTCCCGGATCCGGACGGTGGTCAGCCGCGAGCCCTTCAGCGCCTTGCGGGCGTCGTGCAGGGTGAGCGGCTTGCGGGCGGACCGCTTCGACCGGGTGGTGTCCACCTCGGTCAGGAACCGGGACAGCAGCTCCGCCTCCGGGCAGCGGCCGACGAACCGCTCGCGCTGCTCGGCCGGCAGCCCGGCCAGGAACTCGGCGACCAGGGGGTGCAGCTCGGGCAGCCGGTCGGGCTTGTGCCCGGCCAGGGTGTGCACGGTGCCGTTCTTCAGCGAGAGCGCGGCCGCCACCGCGGGGAGCAGGCTGTCCCGGAGGTGGCGCAGCGCCGGGGCGTGCGACGGCTCGGTCTGCTCCATGGGCGGCTGCTCCTCACCGGGTCTCGGCGGTCGGTGGACCGTGCTGTCCGACGGCAGGTGTCCGACGGTAGGTGTCAAGACTGCCAAACGCCACCGACAATGCCGACGTCGGGGGCCGGTCCGGGGTCTGACCCGCCGTCCGCTGACCCACCGTCCGACGTCCGCTGACCGGGCTTCACCATTCCCCCACGTTTTCCCGATTCGGCCCCCGTACGCCGACGCCAGCCGATAGCGTTCCGGCAGCAGGGCCGGGGCCACCGCGGGGGAGCGGGCGGGCCGGGCCGACTGCGGGGCAGCCGGGGGCGAAGGGGCCCACCGGTACCGAGCAAGGGGGGTCTTGCGATGACGTCGTCCGGTGGGGTGTCTTCCATGGAGCAGGCGCACGAGGCGCCCGGTGAGCACGTGCCGACGCCCGGGGTGCCCGAGCCCAGGCCGGCCGAGCGGATCGGCATGGCCGTGGTCGGCGCCGGGTACTGGGGGCCGAACCTGGTCCGGAACGCCCAGCAGACGGCCGCGCTGCGGCTGCACTGGCTGTGCGACCTGGACGAGGCGAAGTCCCGGCGGGTGCTGGGGGAGTACAGCACCGTCAGGTCCACCACCTCGTTCGAGGAGGTGCTCGCCGACGAGCGGGTCCGGGCGGTGGCGATCGCCACCCCGGCGTCCGCGCACTACAAGCTGGTGCGGGCCGCGCTGGAGGCCGGCAAGCACGTCCTGGTGGAGAAGCCGATCACCACCTCCGCCGAGGAGGCCGCCGAGCTCTGCGAGCTGGCCGAGGCCCGCGGTCTGGTGCTGATGTGCGATCACACCTTCTGCTACACGCCGGTGGTGCGCCGGATCAGGGAGCTGGTGCACGGCGGCGAGCTGGGCGACATCCAGTTCTTCGACTCGGTGCGGATCAACCTCGGGCTGGTCCAGCCCGACGTGGACGTGCTCTGGGACCTCGCCCCGCACGACCTGTCGATCCTGGACTTCGTACTGCCGCCGGGCGTCGAGCCGGTCGGCGTGAGCGCCCAGGGGGCCGACCCGATCGGCGCCGGGCGGGCCTGCGTGGCGTACCTGACGGTGCGGCTGAGCAACGGCGCGCTGGCGCACTGCCACGTGAACTGGCTCTCGCCGACCAAGGTCCGCACCACCATGATCGGCGGCTCCCGCCGGACCCTGGTCTGGGACGACCTCAACCCGCAGGCCCGGCTGGCGGTGCACGACCGGGGGGTGGACCTCACCCCGCCGGACGAGCTGACCGACGCGATCCGGCACCAGGCGCTGATCTCGTACCGGGTCGGCGAGATGGTCGCCCCCGCGCTGGTCGAGCAGGAGGCGCTGCGGAACGTGATGGCGGAGTTCGCCGCCGCGATCACCGAGGGCCGCGCGCCGCTCACCGACGGCCGGTCCGGACTGCGGGTGCTGCGACTGCTGCACGCCGCCTCGCGCAGCCTCGAACTCGGCGGCGCCACCGTGCCGGTGGAGTCCACCGGAGACGTAGAACTGATCACTGCTCAGGAGAGGGCCACCGCCCGATGAACGCTGTCCCGATCGAGGGATCCCGCTGTCTGGTCACCGGTGGGGCCGGGACCATCGGCTCCACCGTGGTCGACCAACTGCTCGTGGCCGGTGCCCGCGAGGTGATCGTGCTCGACAACTTCGTCCGGGGCCGGATGGCCAACCTGGCGCACGCCGAGTCGATCGCCGCCCCGGGCCAACTGCGGGTGGTGGACGGCGACATCAGGGACCGCGCGCTGCTGCGCGAGCTGCTCGGCACCGAAACCGACCTGCTGTTCCACCTGGCCGCGATCCGGATCACCCAGTGCGCCGCCGAGCCCCGGCTGGCCCTGGAGATCATGGTCGACGGCACCTTCGACGTGGTCGAGGCCGCCGCCGAGTGCGGGGTGAAGAAGGTGATCGCCTCCTCCACCGCCTCGGTCTACGGCCTGGCCGACACCTTCCCGACGCCGGAGACCCAGCACCCCTACAACAACGACACGCTGTACGGCGCGGCCAAGGTCTTCAACGAGGGCCTGCTGCGCAGCTTCCACGCGATGTCCGGTCTGGACTACGTGGCGCTGCGCTACTTCAACGTGTACGGCCCCCGGATGGACGTGCACGGCCGCTACACCGAGGTGTTCATCCGCTGGATGGAGCGGATCAACGGCGGGGAGCCGCCGCTGATCTTCGGTGACGGCGCGCAGACCATGGACTTCGTGCACACCGAGGACATCGCGCGGGCCAACCTGCTGGCCGCCGCCGCCCCGGTCACCGACCGGGTCTACAACATCGCCAGCTCCACCGAGGTCTCGCTGCGCGGCCTGGCCGACGCACTGCTGCGCGCGATGGACTCCGAGCTGGACGTCGAGCACGGCCCGGCCCGGGGCACCGCCGGTGGCGTGGTCCGCCGGCTGGCCGACATCACGGCCGCCGAGCGCGAGCTCGGCTGGAAGCCGGAGCTGGGCCTGGACGAGGGCCTGCGTCAGCTGGTCGCCTGGTGGCGCGAGCAGTAACCCTCCTTTCCCGCAACGCACTTCGGAGCGCACCTGTGTCCACCATTCCTGTCATGATTCCTTGGCTCGGCGAGGAGGAGGCCCAGGCCGCCGCCGAGGCGGTCCGCTCCGGCTGGGTGGCCCAGGGCCCCCGGGTGGCCGAGTTCGAGCGGGCCTTCGCCGAGTACCTGGGCGTGCCGCACGCCGTCGCGGTCTCCTCCTGCACCACCGCGCTGCAGCTGGCGCTGATCGGTGCCGGAGTCGGCCCGGGGGACGAGGTGGTGGTGCCCTCGCTCTCCTTCATCGCCACCGCCAACGCGGTCACCTACGTCGGTGCCGTCCCGGTCTTCGCCGACGTCGAGGCGGCCACCGGCAACCTGACCGCGGAGACCGTCGCGCCGCTGCTCACCGAGCGCACCAGGGCGGTGATCGCGGTGGACCAGGGTGGTGTGCCGGTCGACCTGACCGCGATCGAGGCGCTGGCCGGGCCGCGCGGCATCACCGTGATCGAGGACGCCGCCTGCGGGGCCGGGTCGCTGCTGCGCGGCCGCCCGGTGGGCAGCGGCGCCGCGATCGCCGCGTACTCGTTCCACCCGCGCAAGCTGCTGACCACCGGGGAGGGCGGCATGGTGACCTGCCAGGACGCCGAACTCGCCGCCCGGCTGCGGCGGTTGCGCGAGCACGGGATGAGCGTCTCGGCCGCCGACCGGCACGCCGCGAGCGGCGGGGCCGGAGTGGTCGAGACGTACGACGAGATCGGCTACAACTTCCGGATGACCGACATCCAGGCCGCGATCGGCCTGGTGCAGCTGGGCAAGCTGCCCGCGATGGTCGCCCGGCGGCGCGAACTGGCAGCCAGGTACCGGTCGTTGCTCGGCCCGCTGGGCGAGCGGCTGGTGGCCGACCCGGCGCACGGCACCGGCAACTTCCAGGCCTGCTGGCTGCTGCTGCCCGAGGACGCGCCGGACCGCACCGAGGTGCTGACCCGGCTGGCGGCGGCCGGGGTGTCCGCCCGGCGCGGCATCATGGCGGCCCACCTGGAGGCCCCGTACAAGGCCGCCGCCCGGGTGGCGCTGCCCAACACCGAGCTGCTGACCGGGCGTTCGCTGATCCTGCCGCTCTACCACACGCTCACCGAGCAGCAGCAGGACACCGTGGTCGGCGCGCTCCGGGCGATCCTCGGTTGACCGAGATCAGGCACCTCGGCCACGCGGGATTCGTGGTCGGGCACGCCGGTCTGCGCATCCTGATCGACCCCTGGTTCCACCCCGCCTTCCTGGACGCCTGGTTCCCCTACCCCGACAACCGGGCGCTGCTGCCCGAGGTGGTTGAGGACCGGTACGACTTCCTGTACGTCTCGCACACCCACGAGGACCACTTCGACGAGCGGCTGCTCGGCCGGCTCTCCCGGGACGTCACCGTGCTGGTGCCGAGGTTCCGCTCGCACGGGCTGCGCAAGCGGCTGAACCGGCTCGGCTTCGGCCGGCAGGTGCTGCTCGGCCACCGGGAGACGTACCGGCTCGGGCCCGACACCACCGCCACCATGCTGCTGGACACCAGCCACAAGGAGGACAGCGGCCTGCTGCTCGACCTGGGCGGCTACCGCTTCCTGGACCTGAACGACTGCAACACCCCGATGTCCGAACTCCCGGACGGCATCGACCTGCTGGCCGCGCAGTACTCCGGCGCGATGTGGTACCCGAACGCCTACGACTACCCGCCCGAGGCGATGGCCGCCAAGACCGCCGCCGTCCGGGCCGACCTGCTGGACACCCTGGTCCGCAAGGTGAAGCTGACCGGCGCCCGGGCCTACCTGCCCTCGGCCGGTCCGGCCTGCTTCCTCGACCCCGAGCTGGATCGCTTCAACGACCGGGCGGCCACCATCTTCCCGCACTGGGAGGACGTCGCCGGGGCCTTCGCGGACGCCTGCCCCGACACCGAGGTGCTCCGCGCCGCCCCCGGTGACCTGGTCGACTCCCCGTCCGAGCCCGGCAGTTGGGCCACCGACCCGGCCGGGTACCTGGCCGCGTACCGGGAGCGCCGCCGGGACGAGTGGGAGGGCTACCACCGGGGCCAGGTCCCGGCGGTGGACGCCGCCGAGGTGGCCGCGCACTTCGCCCGGCTCCAGCGGCTCAACCGGTCGCTGCTCGCCGACTACCGGCGCGACCTGCGGCTGGAGACCGACGGCACGGTCTGCGCCCTGCCGCTCGGCGAACTGGCGCTGCGGGTCGAGCTGGAGGACGAACCGGTCGACCCCGCCTACACCATCAAGGTCCCGGCCCGGGCCCTGCGCGCCGTACTGGACGGCCGGGCCGGCTGGGAGGAGGCGCTGCTCTCCATGCGGCTCACCCTGCACCGCGACCCGGACGTCTTCGACCTCACCCTGCTCAGCCTGCTCCGGTACGGTCACCAGCCCGCCCAGACCCGGCAGTTGGTCCGCGAGCGGACCGCCGCCGCCGGTCAGCTGGTGGAGCGGGACGGCCTGCGGTTCCAGCGCTACTGCCCGCACGCCGGCGAGGACCTGGGCCACGCCGCGATCGCGGACGGCGTGATCGAGTGCCCCCGGCACCACTGGAAGTGGGACGCCCGGACCGGCCGCTGCCTCTCCGGCGGCTCCCTGCCCCTGCTCGTCGAACACCTCTCCCTGGAAGGGCCCGTCGGATGAACCCGATCCCGCTCGTCGACCTGCAAGCCGCCCACGCCGAGGTCGCCGAGGAGGTCCGGGCCGGTTTCGACCGGGTGCTCACCTCCGGCGCCTACATCAAGGGCCCGGACGTGACCGCCTTCGAAGCCGAGTACGCGGCCTTCTCCGGCGTCTCGCACGCGATCGGCACCGCCAACGGCACCGACGCGATCGAGATGGCCCTGCGCGCCCTCGAACTCCCGGTCGGGGCCCGGGTGGTGCTGCCCGCCAACACCTTCGTCGCCACCGCCGAGGCGGTGGTCAGGGCCGGGCTGTACCCCGTCCTGGTGGACGTCGACCCCGACGCGCTGCTGATCGACCCGGCCCGGGCCGCCGAGGCCGCCGCCGACGCGTACCTGCCGGTGCACCTGAACGGCCAGCTCGCGCCGATGGAGCACATCCTGGAGCTCGCCGAAGGCCGCCCGGTGATCGAGGACGGCGCCCAGTCGCAGGGTGCTACCCGGCACGGCCGCCCGTCCGGCTCCTGGGGCCTGCTCGCCGCCACCAGCTTCTACCCCGGCAAGAACCTCGGCGCCTACGGCGACGCGGGCGCGGTGGTCACCGACTCCGCCGAACTCGCCTCGCTGGTCCGGGAGATCGGCGACCACGGCTCCAGCCAGAAGTACGTCCACGAGCGCTTCGGCTTCAACTCCCGGCTGGACACCCTGCAGGCCGTGGTGCTGCGCGCCAAGCTCCGCCACCTGCCCGGCTGGAACGTCGCCCGCCGGGCCGCCGCCGCCCGCTACCAACTACTGCTGGCCGGACTGCCGGGCCTCACCCTCCCGGTCACCCTGCCCGGCAATGAGCACGTCTGGCACCTCTACGCGGTCCGGGTGCCGCACGCCCGCGACGAGGTGCTCGCCGCCCTGCACGCGGCCGGCATCGGCGCGGGCATCCACTACCCCGTCCCGGTCCACCTCCAGCCCGCCTTCCAGTACCTCGGCCACCCCGAGGGCAGCTTCCCGGTCACCGAGCGCGCGGCCCGCGAGATCCTCACCCTCCCGCTGCACCCGCACCTCACCGAGGACCAGCAGATCTTCATCGCCGAAACCCTGGCCAAGGCGCTGGCCAGGATCTGACGGAGCAGCAAGGGCCCGGGTGGTCCGCGTCCGGACAACCCGGGCTGCCGCCACTCGGGTCCCTCGGCACCCCCTAGGCTGTCTGCAGCAATCGTCGCAGCAGCCAGTGGGGGCACCCAGATGACGACAGGTCGGCCCGGTACTGCCGCCGCGCCCAACGGGGCGTACGCGGGGCAGGTGGTGCAGTTTCCCGATCCATTGCGGGCGGGGAAGTACCCGGCCGGGGTGCGGGTGGACGAGGCGGGGCTGCCGGACTTCGGTCCGTACGCCGTGGCGGTGGCCGAGGTGGCCGATCCGCCGGACGGCTTCGGGGTGGACGAGCTGCGGCTGACCGACTACGTGTCGGCGAACGCCGCGCTGTACACCCAGGGGCACGAGCTCTGGGCCGACCAGGACACCGCCGTGGCCACGCCGCCCGGCTGGACCTGGCACCACGTCAGCGGGCGGGCCGCGCCCGGCTGGCGGCGGATGGAGCTGGTCCCGGTCGAGGTCAAAGCGCTGCTGCGGCACCACGGCGGGCTGGCCCACTCCGGTGCCGACCACGGCCGCCGGGGGACCAGGCCGCTGCAGGAGCACCGCCCCGCGCACTTCCCGCTTGCGCTGGACGGCGGCGACCCGCTGGCCGTCACCGAGGACCTGGTGCAGCGCGCCGAGCAGCGCCTCGGCCACCCGCTGCCGCCCGCCTACCGGGACTTCCTCAAGCTCGCGGGCGGCCGGGCCCCGGTCGGCGTCGCGCTGGACACCGAGCTCGGGCTGCTGCTGGACCAGCCGTTCCTGACGCTCAGTGAGGAGTACGGCGTCCACGACCTGGTGTACGCCAACAAGTGCCTGCGCGACCACCTCACCAAGGACTACCTGGGCATCGCGTACGTGCAGGGCGGCCTGCTGGCGCTCAAGGTGCGTGGCGAGGACACCGGTTCGGTCTGGTTCTGCCTGTACGACGACGCCCGGGACGCGGGCGACCCGGCGGAGACCCCCGAGCAGCGGGCGACCCGGCTGCTGTTGCCGTGCGGGGCGGACTTCGACCAGTTCCTGCTCCGACTGGCGGGCAGCCCGCAGGAGTTGGAGACGGTGGCGGCGATGATGGTGGACGGCGGCTTCGTCCGCGCCGTCCCGGCGAATGTCCCGGTGAACGGGGAAGGGGTGCAGCGGGCGTGGTGACGTACGCGCAGGCGCAGGAGCTGGCCGAGGACTGGATCAACGCCGGGGTGCCGCGCTCGCAGCAACGCGAGGTCCGGGTCCGGGAGTTCGACCTGGGCTTCGTCTGCTGGGCGGAGCCGCGGACGGACGCCCCGTCGGCCGACCCCGGTTCGGCGCCCGGTCCCCGACTGGTGATCGCCCGGGACAGCGGGGCCAGCACGCTCTGGCCCGCCCTGCCGGTCAACGAGGTGGTCAGCCGCTACGAGACCGCCTACGGCAGCCCGGTCGAACCCAACCCGGCCGGCGCGGCCAAGCCCGTGCAGGGCGCGGTGGAGGCCACCTCCTTCCTGCTCAGCCCGCCGCAGTGGCTCAAGGACGCGGGCGAGGCGGCGATCGCGGCCGAGCACGCCCGGCTCGGCGAGCCCGGCTCGGGCGACGGCCCGACGCTGACCAAGACCACCCTGCCGGAGCCCGGCGCGGCCGACACCCCGGCGCCGTTCACGGTGGCGGCGCCGCAGCCGACGCAGCCTGCTCTGCCTGCGCCCGGTGCGCCCGACGGTCCGTCAGCTCCGCCCGCGATGCTCACCACCCCGCCGGCCTCCGGCCGCCCGGCCGGTGACGCCCCGACCATGCTGGCACCGCCGCCGACTCCGCCAGCCGGACCGCCGTCCGGTTCCCCGTACGCGCCGACCCTGCTGGCGGCCGAGGGCGTGCCCGGGCTGCACGGCCTGCCCGGCGGGCCCGTCCCGCCGCCGCCGGCGCCACCGGTCGGCCCACCCGGTGCGCCGCTCCCGCCGCCGCCGGGCCACCCGGCCGCGCCGCCGCCCCCGCCGCCGGTGGAGCTGCGCGGTCCGGCGACCCCGCCGCCCGCCCCGCCGGTCGCGGGCCGGGCCCCGAGCGCGCCGCCACCGCCCCCGCCCGCCGAGCTGCGCTCCCCGCTCGCCCAGCCCGCGACGCCCGTACCCGGCTCGGTGCCGGTCCCCGGTGCGCCGCCGGTCGGTTACGGCTACCCGGACGCCGCCTCGCTGGGCGCCCCGGCCCCGGCCGTGCCCCCGGCGCCGATGCCCGCGCCGGTCGCGCCGCCGGTGAACCCGGGCGTGCCGTCGATCGGTCCGGGCAGCAGCGCGGTGGTCCGCTACCGCGGCCCCGACGGCTCCGAGCAGACCCTGATCCAGCGCAGCGAGCCCGGCACCCCGCACCCGGAGTGGAAGGCGCTCCAGGAGCTGCGCCGGCTCAACGTCCCGCCGGACCAGGTGCTCGAACTGCACACCGACCTGGAGTGCTGCGACCTGCCCGGCGGCTACTGCCTGCGGATGGTCCGGGCGGCCTGGCCGAACGTCCGGCTCAGCCACACCGCTCCGTACGGCCGGGACCAGCAGGCCCGGCAGGCCGGGATGGCGGTGCTGCTCGACCACGTGGACCAGCTGCACCAGCTCGCGGCCGCCCCGCAGCGCCCCCGCCCGGTCCGCGCGCCGATGCCGCAGTCCGCCACGCTGTCCGGCGTTCCGGTACCGCTGCCGCCGGCCGCGCCGCAGCAGCTGGCCGCCGAGCTGGGGCAGGTCTTCGGGCCGAGCGTGTTCCGGTTCGAGCAGCGCGCGGTCTCCCGGCAGGGCGTGCCCGAGCCGGTCGCGCAGACCCTGATGTGGGCCGGGCTGCCGCGCGACTTCGCGCCGTTCTTCTGGGCCCAGGCCCAGGAGGGCCGCCCGATCCCGACGCTGGCCGAGCTGGCCGCCGAGCGCGGTCTGCCCGCCGGGCCCGACTTCGGCGGCTACCTGGTGCTGGGCAACGACTACGGCCGTCAGCTCTGCGTCCAGTACGGCACCGCCGCCGTGGTGGCGGTCGACCTGGAGAACGGCGGCGAGGCCCCGCGCTTCGTCAACACCGGCGTCCCGGAGTTCGTCCGCTCGCTCGCCCTGCTCGGCCGGATGTGGCGCCTGCGCTACGGGCTGACGCCCGATCAGGCGGGCCGCTGGACCACCGATTTCCAGGCCCAGCTGCTGGCCGTCGACCCGGCCGCCCTGCAGTCGCCGGAGACCTGGTGGTCGGTGCTGCTCGAGCAGTTCTGGGACGGGCTGTTCTGATCCGAACCGAGTGACGACCGAGGTGAGCTCGGTCACGCAGAGCCGGGGTGCGGCCGCTTTGATGGCTGCACCCCGGCTCTGCCTTGTTTGGGTTTCGATCCCATCTGCGCAAAATAGGTCAAGAGGAACGTCGTACCGACGCTCCTCCGTCACGTCCGCCACCGGGGCTCCGCAGCCCGCGAGCACGAGGGGAAGAGCCCATGAGCGACGCAGTCTCCCAGCACGGCTTCACCGCTGCCCGACGGGGCTACGCGCCCGAGCAGGTCGAACAGGCGCTGGCCGCACTCACCGCCGAGCGGGACCGCGCGTGGGAGCAGCTCGGCGTGCTCGGCGCGGGCGTCCGCGAGATGGAGAAGCGGTTCGCCGAGGTCAGCCAGGCCGCCGCCGACGCGCCCGATCCGGACTACGGGGTGCTCAGCGAGCAGGCCGTCAAGCTGCTCGGCATCGCGCAGGCCGAGGCGCTGGCCGTCCGGGAGCTCGCCGAGCGGGCCGCCGAGGATGCCCGGGACGACGCGTACGAGGCCGGGCAGGCCGCCGCCGTCGCGGCCAAGGAGTTCGCCGCCACCACCCGCAGCGACGCCGACCAGGCCGCCCGCCGGACCGAGGAGCGGACCAGGGCCGAGGCGGAGCAGCTCCGCTCGACCGCCGACCGGGAGGCCAGGGCGGTCCGGGACGGTGCGACCGCCGAGGCCGCCAAGATCAGGGTCGCCGCGGCCGAGGCCGAGGAGCTGGCCGAGGACAAGCTGGCCGAGCGCCGCCGCCGGGCCGACGAGACCTTCGCCGCCGCCGAGGCCAAGGCCGACGCGGAGGACGCCAAGATCTCCGCGACCGCCGAGCGCCGCCTCAAGGAGGCCGAGCAGCACCGCGAGTCGGTGCTCGCCCAGATCAAGCAGTCCGACGCCCAGGCGAACGCCAAGGCCGAGGAGCTGATCGCGCAGGCCCGGCAGGAGGCGGGGAAGGTCCAGTCCGCGAGCGAGCGCGAGCAGCGCGAGTTCGCCGCCGAGCTGGAGCAGGTGCAGCAGCACCTCGACCACATCAAGCAGACCCTGGCCGCCCTGACCGGCGCGGCGGTCGGCCAGATCGAGAAGCCGGCCCCCGTCGACGCCCCGGCCGAGGTCGAGGCCGAGGTCGAGGACGAACCTCAGGACGCACCCAGGGACGCGGTCGGTGAGCAGCAGCCCGCCGACGCGCCCACCACCGTCATCCCGGTGGCCCCGGCCGTCCCGCCGAAGCCCCCGGCCCCGCCCGCCGCCCCCGGCGACGCGGAGACCCGGGTGATCCCCAAGATCGTGATCGTGGACGACGGGAACGAGTACCCCAGCGAGGTGATCCGCCGGGGCTGACGTCCGCTCAGAGCACCTCGACGGCCGCGCCGCTGAGCCGGCGGCGGCAGTCCAGGACGTAGCGGGAGTGCGTGGTGACGGCCTCGTAGTCGAAGTCGTCGTGGTCGGCGAGCAGCACCACCGCGTCGGCGGCGGCCAGCTCCTGGGGGGTGGCCTCGACCCGGCGGACGGCGGCGAACGGGTCGCCGTGGCTGTCCGGTTCGGCGGCGCGCTGGCCGGGGATCACCGGGTCGGGCACGTGCACGCCGACCACCACGTGCGGGTCGGCGGCCCGGACCTCGGCGCCCATCCTGACCAGCAGTTCGGCCACCCGGGCGGCCGGGGTCTCCCGGGCGTCGCCGGTGTTCTTCTTGTACGCCAGGCCGAGCAGCAGCACCCGGGAGCCGTTGACCGACCGCTGACGGTCGTTCAGCGCCTCGGTCAGCCGGCGCACCACGTAGTCGGGCATGTGGCTGTTCACGTCGTTGGCCAGCTCGACGAAGCGGAACGACTGGCCGAGCGCCCGCTCCACCCGCCAGGACAGGTAGGACGGGTCGATCGGCAGGCAGTGCCCGCCGACGCCCGGCCCGGGGGTGAAGCGCAGATAGCCGAACGGCTTGGTGGAGGCGGCGTCGATCGCCTCCCAGACGTCGATGCCGAGGTCGTGCGCGAACATCGCCAGCTCGTTCACCAGGGCGATGTTGACGTGCCGGAAGGTGTTCTCCAGCAGCTTGGTCAGCTCGGCCTCCTTGGTGGAGGAGACCGGCACGGTGCGCTCGACCAACTGGGCGTAGAAGCCGTCCACCGCCGCCAGCCCGGCCGGCGAGGTGCCGGACACCACCTTGGGGGTGTTCTCCAGCTTCCAGGTCGGGTTGCCCGGGTCGATCCGCTCCGGGCTGTAGCCGAGGTGGAAGTCCTGACCGGCCGTCAGCCCCGAGCCCTGCTCCAGCAGCGGGGCGAGCAGCTCCTCGGTGGTGCCGGGGTAGGTGGTGGACTCCAGCACCACGGTGGCGCCGGGCCGCAGGTACCGGGCCAGCAGCCGGGCCGAGGACTCGATGTACGAGAGGTCGGGCACCCCGTCCCGCAGCGGGGTCGGCACGGTGATCACCGCGACGTCGAAACCCGCCACCTCGGCCGGGTCGGCGGTCGGCTGGTACACCCCGCTCTCCAGCAGCGGCCGCAGCCGCTCGGCCGGGATGTCCTCGACGTACGACTCGCCGAGGGCCAGCCGCTTGATCCGCCGCTCGTCCACGTCGTACCCGACCACCTGGTGCCCGACCTCGGCGGCCCGGACCGCCAGTGGCAGCCCCACGTACCCCTGGCCTGCGATGACGACGCGCATGACGAAGTACCCCCTCCATCGCGATTCACGGTGTCCCCACACCGCCTTCACACGAGAGAGTACGGAGCCCGGCCGGGCCGCGTGGGCCTTCGGGCAAAGTGGCGGGAACGGTACGACCCCGGAAAAGCCGAGTGCCGTGGTGCCCTTCAGGAAAGGGCACCACGGCTCCCGCGAATGGGCGCGGGCGCCCCCACCCAGGGCCGCCCGGCCACGCACTCCGACCCCCATCGGGGTGCGTCCGCGCCGCCGCAGCCATCCCCCACGGTTGGGTGCGGCGGGCACGAACACCATCCTGCGCGATCACCATGGACGTGCAGTGACAGCAATATGTCGAGTTCGTGATCTGTGGGGTGTCCGGCCTCTGGGCAAACGCCCTGGTTGCCCCGATCTCCGTAGGCGGTTGCTCACGGCGGTGGGTGCCCCGTCGGCGTAGGCTGGACACCCCCGGGGCGCTCCGCGTTCCGGGCCGTTCGCGTTGCCCGGCCGGTCGCTCCGGCGCCTGGGCACTCCAGCCGTGGAGCCGAGAAGTATGAGCCTGTCCGGACTGCTCGATGTCGTCGTACGGGACGCCGCCCTCGCCGAGGCGATCGAGGCCGCGGCTGCCGGGCAGCGGCAGCACCTCGACCTGGTGGGACCGCCCGCCGCCCGCCCGTTCGCGATCGCCGCGCTGGCCCGTTCGCTGGCCGGGAAGGCGGGGGAGCGGGGCCGCCCGGTGCTCGCGGTGACCGCCACCGGCCGGGAGGCGGAGGACCTGGCGGCGAGTCTGCGTTCGCTGCTGCCGCCGGACGCCGTGGCGGAGTTCCCCGCGTGGGAGACGCTGCCGCACGAGCGGCTGTCGCCGCGCTCGGACACCGTCGGCCGCCGGCTGGCGGTGCTGCGCCGAATCGTTCACCCGCGCGCCGACGACCCGGCGGCGGGGCCCGTCCAGGTGATCGTGGCGCCGGTCCGCTCGGTGCTGCAGCCGCAGGTGAAGGGGCTGGCCGAGCTGGAGCCGGTGGCGCTGCTGCGCGGCGAGCAGCACGACCTGGAGGAGGTGGCCCGCAAGCTCGCGGCGGCGGCCTACTCCCGGGTCGAACTGGTCGAGAAGCGCGGCGAGTTCGCCGTCCGCGGCGGCATCCTGGACGTCTTCCCGCCGACCGAGGAGCACCCGCTCCGGGTGGAGTTCTGGGGCGACGACGTCGAGGAGATCCGGTTCTTCAAGATCGCCGACCAGCGTTCGCTGGAGATCGCCGAGCACGGCCTCTGGGCGCCGCCCTGTCGGGAGCTGCTGCTCACCGACCAGGTGCGGGCGCGGGCCGCCGAGCTGGCGGAGCGTCACCCGGAGCTGGCCGAGATCCTGGACAAGATCGCCCAGGGCATCGCGGTCGAGGGCATGGAGTCGCTGGCGCCGGTCCTGGTGGACGAGATGGAGCTGCTGCTCGACGTGCTGCCGAGCGGCTCGGTCGCGGTGGTCTGCGACCCGGAGCGGGTCCGGACCCGGGCGGCCGACCTGGTGGCGACCAGTCAGGAGTTCCTGCACGCCTCCTGGGTGGCGGCGGCCTCCGGCGGTGACCGTCCGATCGACATCGAGATGATCGACGTGTCCGCCGCCTCGCTCTGGTCGCTGGCCGATGTCCGGGAGCACGCGGCCGAGGTCGGGCTGCCCTGGTGGTCCGTCAGCCCCTTTGCCACCAGCGACTCGTCGGTGACCGAGATCCTCGAGTTCGACGCCAACACGCTGACCCTCGGCATGCACGCCGTTGAGGCGTACCGGGGCGACACCGCCCGCGCCATCGCGGACGCCAAGGAGCGGCTGAACGCCGACTGGCGGGTCGTCATGGTGACCGAGGGTCACGGACCGGCCTCCCGGCTGGCCGAGGTGCTGGCCGGCGAGGGCATCGCGGCCCGGCTGGTCGCCGACCTGGCCGAGGCGCCGACCCGGGACGTCGTGTACGTCTCCTGCGGCTCGATCGAGCACGGCTTCGTGGACGAGCAGCTCAAGCTGACCGTGATCACCGAGACCGACCTGTCCGGCCAGAAGTCCTCCACCAAGGACATGCGCCGGATGCCCTCGCGGCGCCGGAACGCGATCGACCCGCTCGCCCTGGCCGCCGGCGACTACGTGGTGCACGAGGCGCACGGCGTCGGCCGGTACGTGGAGATGGTGCAGCGCACCGTCCAGGGCGCCACCCGCGAGTACCTGGTGCTGGAGTACGCGCCCGCGAAGCGCGGCCACCCCGGCGACCGGCTGTTCGTGCCGACCGACCAGCTGGACCAGGTGACCAAGTACGTCGGCGGCGAGGCCCCGACCCTGCACCGGCTCGGCGGCGCGGACTGGGCGAAGACCAAGCAGCGGGCCAAGAAGGCCGTGCGCGAGATCGCCGGGGACCTGATCAAGCTGTACTCGGCCCGGATGGCCGCGCCGGGCCACACCTTCGGCCCGGACACCCCCTGGCAGCGCGAGCTGGAGGACGCCTTCCCGTACGCGGAGACGCCCGACCAGCTGACCACCATCGCCGAGGTCAAGTCGGACATGGAGAAGTCGGTCCCGATGGACCGGCTGATCTGTGGCGACGTCGGCTACGGCAAGACCGAGATCGCGGTCCGGGCGGCGTTCAAGGCGGTGCAGGACGGCAAGCAGGTGGCCGTCCTGGTGCCGACCACGCTGCTGGTTCAGCAGCACTTCTCCACCTTCGCCGAGCGGTACGCCAACTTCCCGGTGGTCGTGAAGGCGCTGTCCCGGTTCCAGAGCGACAGCGAGGCGAAGGCCGTGCTGGAGGGGCTCTTCGAGGGCTCGGTGGACGTGGTGATCGGTACCCACCGGCTGTTCTCGAACGAGACGAAGTTCAAGGACCTCGGCCTGGTCATCGTCGACGAGGAGCAGCGGTTCGGCGTCGAGCACAAGGAGCAGCTGAAGAAGCTCCGGGCCAACGTGGACGTGCTGACCATGTCGGCCACCCCGATCCCGCGCACCCTGGAGATGGCGGTCACCGGCATCCGGGAGATGTCCACCATCACCACCCCGCCGGAGGAGCGGCACCCGGTGCTGACCTTCGTCGGCCCGTACGACGAGAAGCAGATCTCGGCCGCGATCCGGCGTGAACTCCTGCGCGAGGGCCAGGTGTTCTACATCCACAACCGGGTCGAGTCGATCGACAAGGCGGCCGCCCGGCTGAAGGAGCTGGTGCCGGAGGCCCGGGTGGCCACCGCGCACGGGCAGATGGGGGAGAACGCGCTGGAGAAGGTGGTGGTCGACTTCTGGGAGAAGGAGTTCGACGTGCTGGTCTCCACCACCATCGTGGAGTCGGGCATCGACATCTCGAACGCCAACACCCTGATCGTGGAGCGCGGCGACACCTTCGGCCTGTCCCAGCTGCACCAGCTGCGGGGCCGGGTCGGCCGTGGCCGCGAGCGCGGCTACGCCTACATGCTGTACCCGCCGGAGAAGCCGCTCACCGAGACCGCGCACGAGCGCCTCGCCACCATCGCCCAGCACACCGAGATGGGTGCCGGTATGTACGTGGCGATGAAGGACCTGGAGATCCGCGGCGCGGGCAACCTGCTCGGCGGCGAGCAGTCCGGGCACATCGCGGGCGTCGGCTTCGACCTCTACATGCGGATGGTCGGCGAGGCGGTGGCGGAGTTCCGCGACTCGCTGGCCAGTGGCGGTGCGGAGCCGGAGGAGGAGCCGCTGGAGGTGAAGATCGAGCTGCCGGTGGACGCCCACGTGCCGCACGACTACGCCCCCGGCGAGCGGCTGCGCCTGCAGGCGTACCGCTCGATCGCGGCGGTCAACTCCGAGGAGGACATCGTCCAGGTCCGCGAGGAGCTGACGGACCGTTACGGCAAGCTGCCCGAGGCGGTGGAGAACCTGCTGCTGGTCGCGGCCCTGCGGCTGTACGCGCGGCGCTGCGGGATCGGCGACATCACGCTGGCCGGGGCGAACGTCCGGTTCGGTCCGGTGGAGCTGCGCGAGTCGCAGCAGCTGCGGCTGAACCGGCTCTACCCGCGCAGTCAGGTCAAGGCCACCGCCCAGCAGCTGCTGGTGCCCCGGCCGTCCACCGGCCGGATCGGCGGCAAGCCGCTGGTCGGGCGTGAACTGCTGGACTGGTGCCGGGAGTTCCTGACCACGATGTTCGACGACCTGGCGGGTGCGAAGAAGTAGCGCCGAAGGGCGCCGCGTCGGCGGTCTCGGGCCTGGTGCCCGAGGCCGCCGTGGTGTTTCCGGGCCGGCTGAGTGGCCGTCAGCCGAGCTTCCACTGGCCGGTCTGCGGGGCGAAGCCGCTGTCCAGGGTGAACTGGACCTTGTCGAGCTTGGCGTCGGCGGGCACCTCGAAGGTGAGGAAGCCGAGGCCGCTCTCGCCCGCGGCGATGGTGGTGCCGGCCGCGAAGGACGGGCCCGCCTTGGTGTCGTCCAGGCTGGTGTTGAAGGCCTGGCCCTGGGCGTCGATCAGCTTGGCGCTGTTGGACGGCGAGTCGTTGTAGCCCTTGCCGGTGGCCTTGATCCGGAACTGGACGGCGACGAAGCGCTTGCCGTCGGCCGGCTTGGTGAACTCGTCGGCGCCCTCGGCGTTGTCGACCAGCTTCACCGCCGTGACGTCGGCGGTGTTGTCGGCGAGGGAGCCCTTGAGGGCGATGGTGTCGCCGAGCTTGGCGGCGGCCTTCGCGCCCTCCGCGCTCTTGCTCGGGTCGGCGGCCTTGCTCCCGCCG
The DNA here is from genome assembly GCF_014203705.1 of Kitasatospora gansuensis. Taxonomy (NCBI): domain Bacteria; kingdom Bacillati; phylum Actinomycetota; class Actinomycetes; order Kitasatosporales; family Streptomycetaceae; genus Kitasatospora; species Kitasatospora gansuensis. The sequence goes on along the minus strand of NZ_JACHJR010000001.1, from coordinate 3,176,989 downwards.
GCCGTACCGGAGGCAGCCGGGGCGGTGGCGGCCGGCTTGGCCTCGGTGGAGACCGAGGGCTTGGTGTCGGTGCAGGCGGTGGCACCGAGGACGACCAGGCCCGCGGTGAGCAGCAGGGCGGCGCGGCGGCGGGTGGTGGTGGCGATGGCCATGTCGGACTCCCAGGGTCTCGGGCTGCTTCGCGGCGGCTGCCGCTTGCGATGGGTAGATCACACCATCAGCTGTGAACGTTGTCAACAGTGATTAATGAAAGCTCTCTGTTCACGCGTGAACGCGACGGAGTGGGGTCGATCGCTATGCTGTGTGGTCACACGCCGCCCTGAAGGAGCCCCAGATGCCGGACCGCCCCGAGGTGACCGCCGTCGAGATCGCCAGATTGGCGGGGGTCGGCCGGGCCGCCGTCAGCAACTGGCGCCGCCGCCACCCCGACTTCCCGCGCCCGGCCGGCGGCAGTGACAGCAGCCCCACCTTCCGGCTCGACCAGGTCGAGCGGTGGCTCCGCGAGCAGGGCAAGATCGCCGAACTGCCGCTGATCGAGCAGACCTGGCGTCAGCTGGAGACCCTGCGCGATCCGGCCGGCCACCCCGCCGGTGCCGTCCCGGCCGCCGGAGCCTTCCTGCTCCTGCTGCACCGCGCCCCGGCGGCCTGGCCCGCGCTCGCCGGCGAACCCGACACCACGCTGGCCACCGCCCTGCCCCGGGAGCTGCGCCGACTGACCGTCAGCTCGCTCGGCCCGGACGCTCCCGGCCTGCTCGACCTGCCCTCGCTGGCCGGGGCCACCTACCTCGACCTGGTCCGGCTGCTGGCCCGGCTGGCCGGGCAGCACGGTCCGGTGGCGGCGTACGAGCAACTGCTGGCCCGGTACGCCGAGGCGAACAGCCGTCAGCTCAGCCCCACCCCGCCGGAGGCCGCCGCCCTGCTCGGGGCGCTGGCGGGGCGGCCCGTCTCGGTGCTCGACCCGGCCTGCGGCCTCGGCGCCCTGCTGCTCGCCGTACCGGCCGCGGCCCACCGGGCCGGGCAGGAGGCCGATCCGGTGCTCGGGGCGCTGGCCCTGCTCCGGCTGGCCCTGCACACCCCCGCCGACACCCCGGGCCCGCTCGGCCTGGACCTCCGCCCCGGCAGCGCCCTGCGGGCCGACGCCCACCCGGGCGGGCTCGCCGAGGCGGTGCTCTGCCAGCCCCCGTACAACGAGCGCGACTGGGGCCACGACGAGCTCCAGTACGACAGCCGCTGGCTGGCCGGGGTGGTCCCGCCGCGCGGCGAGTCCGAACTCGCCTGGGTGCTGCACTGCCTGGCGCACACCGCGCCGGGCGGGCTGGCCGCGCTGCTGCTGCCGCCGACCGTCGCCTCCCGCCGGGCGGGCCGCCGGGTCCGGGCCGAACTGCTGCGCAGCGGTGCGCTGCGGGCGGTGGTCGCGCTGCCCGCCGGGGCCGCCCCGCCGTACGGCGTGCCGCTGCACCTGTGGGTGCTGCGCAGGCCCGCGCCCGGCGACGACTTCCGCCAGGTCCTGCTGCTGGACGCCACCCAGGCCGCCCCCGGCGACGGCGGCCGGGACCGGATCGACTGGCCGCGGCTGCACCGCACCGTGCTGGACGCCTGGCACGGCTTCGACACCGCCGCCACGGCCGGGACCGCGCTGCCTGCCGACCGTCCCGGCGTGCACCGGGCGGTGCCTGCGATCGACCTGCTCGACGACGAGACCGACCTCTCCCCGGCCCGCCACCTCCCGCCGGCCGCCCCCGCCGGGGACGCCGACGGGCTGACCCACCTTCAGCTCCGGCTGGCCGAACGCCTGGCCGCACTGGCCGAGTTGGACGCCCTGCTGCCGCACGCCCGCCCGGTGACCGGGGCCGGGACGGTGCCGACCGTCACGGTCGGCGAACTCGCCAGGTCCGGCGCCCTGGAGGTCTACCCGGCGGGTCAGGGCGCCCCGGGCCGCACCCCGCTCGCCCCGGGCGAGACCGCGCTGCTCACCGACCAGGACCTGATCAACGGTCAGGCGCCGACCGCCGCTTCGGCCGCCGCCGATGCGACGCCGACCGCCCGCCCCGGCGACGTCCTGGTGCCCGCGCTGGCCACCGCCGCCGCCCGGGTGGTCCGGCCTGACGACCCGTACGACGGCGCCGCGCTCGGCGCCCGGGTGCACCTGCTGCGCCCCGACCCGGCGCAGCTCGACCCCGACCACCTGGCGGGCCTGCTGCGGGCCACCGACGCCACCCGCCGGGCCAGCAGCTACGCCTCCGGCACCACCCGGCTGGACATCCGCCGCTTCGAACTGCCCCGCCTCCCGGTCGAGCGGCAACGCGAACTCGGCACCGCCTTCCGCCGGATCGCCGACTTCGAGGCCGCCCTCCAGCAGGCCACCGGCCTGGCCAGGACGCTCACCCAGGGCCTGACCGACGGACTGGCGGCGGGCACCCTGGAACCCTGAGACCCTCCCGCGAGCGACGGAGGCGGAGGGTACCGTGTGCGGGAACGTTCAGTCCTCGTACGGGAGTCCGCATGGCAGGTCAGCAGTTCGGCGCGCCCGGTCCGTTCCGGGTCGGGCCGAAGATCCTGTTCTGTCTCGTTCCGCTGCTCACCCTCGGGCTGCTCGGCCTGGTGCCCTCGCTGGTGCTTGCGCTGCGCCGCAAGCGGGCCGTCGACGTGCTCGGCGCCGCCGTGTTCGTGCTGCTCCAACTCGCCCTGTACGTCAGCATCGGGCTCACCGATCCGGACTCCCGGAACGCCTTCGACGTGGTCGGCGCCACCACCGTGATGCTGCTCTGGCTCGGGGCGCCGGCGCACTTCCTGGTGCTCGACTCCCGGCACGTCTGGGGCGCCCCGAAGACCGCCCCGCCGGCGCCGCCGGTCGGCTGGTACCCGCCGCCGCAGCAGCAGTACCCGGCCCCGCCCGCTCCGCCGCGGCCCGCGCCGCAGGCTGCTGCGCCGACCCAGGACGACCTCCAGCAGCTCGGTGAACTGTTGCGCCGTCAGGCCCAGGACGGCAGCCGGTGACCGCTCCCCGGGTGATCGCCGGACGCTACCGGCTGGCCGAGAAGATCGGCCACGGCGGCATGGGCCAGGTCTGGGCCGGGCACGACGAGCGGCTCGGCCGCCGGGTCGCGGTCAAGCTGCTCCGCACCGACCTGCTCAGCTCCGCCGACGGCACCGGGGCCGACGCCACCGCGAGCCGCGGCGACGAACTGCGCCGGCGGTTCCTGCGCGAGTGCCGGGTCACCGCCGCGCTCGACCACCCGGGACTGGTCACCGTTTTCGACGCGGGGGAGGACGGCGGCGAGCTCTACCTGGTCATGCAACGGGTACCCGGCCTCAGCCTGGCCGACCTGATCGCCGAGCAGGCGCCGTTCCCGATCCACTGGGCGGTCGCCGTCGCCGCCCAGGTGTGCACCGCGCTGGCCGCCGTGCACGCCGTCCCGGTGGTGCACCGCGACCTCAAGCCGAGCAATGTGATGGTCCGTGAGGACGGCCGGGTGGTGCTGCTCGACCTCGGCATCGCCACCGCGCTGGACACCGACGCGACCCGGCTGACCCTGACCGGCGTACCGATCGGCAGCCCCGCCTACATGGCCCCCGAGCAGGCGCTCGCCGGCACGGCCGACCCGCGCAGCGACCTCTACGCGCTCGGCTGCCTGCTGCACGAGATGCTCGCGGGCGAGGCTCCGTTCCGGGCCCCGACCGCGCTCGGGGTGCTCCGGCGGCACGTGGACGAGCCGCCCGCCGCCCTGCGCACCCTCCGCCCCGAAGTGCCCGCCGTACTGGAGGCACTGGTCCTCGACCTGCTCGCCAAACGCCCCGAGGACCGCCCCGCCGACGCCGGCCAGGTGTACGCCCGACTGCTGCCGCTGCTCCCGGCCGCCGGGGCCGAACTCCAGCCGCCGTTCGGCCCGTTGCCCGACCCGACCCGGCCGTACCGGTACCCGCACCAGCCGCACCGTCCGCCGTCCGCCACTGTCCTGTCGCCTGATGCCCCGTCATCCGCTGCTCCGCGCCCGGCGGACGGCCTTGCCGGCGCCTTCGCCGAGCTCTCCGACCTGGTCGCCGCCCGGCGGTACGCCGAGGTGACCGAACTGGCCGGCCGCCTGCTGCCCCGGGCCCGGGCCCAACTCGGCGACGCCGCACCGCTGGTGCAGACCGTCCGGACCATCTACGCCCGCACCCTGCGCGAGCAGCGGCGCTACCGGGAGGCGCTGGCGGAGTACCGGCAGCTGCTCGCCGACGCCGGGGCCGATCCCGAGCGAAGCTTCGAACTCCGAGAGCAGATCGGCCTGTTGCGCATCCAGCTGGGCGACCGCGAGGGCGCCTGGCAGTGGCTGCTGGAACTGCTGCTGGAGCGCGAACGCAGCCACGGCCCGCACCACCCGGACGTGCTGCGCCTGCGCACCCACCTGAACGGCCTCGGCGCGGCCACCCCGCCGCCCACCCCGGTCCAGGGCAACCCGTACGCGACGGGTTGACGAACACGCCGAAGGGGCGGGCCAGTTGGCCCGCCCCTTCGGCGATGACGCGTGATCAGCCCTCGGTGCCCGGGCGGCGGCGCGAGGCCACCACCAGTGCCGCACCCAGACCGAGGGCGGCCGCGCCGCCGCCGATCTGCCACGGCAGGTCGGTGCCGCCGCCGGTCGCGGCCAGCGCGCCCGTGGTGGTCGACGTCGTGGTGGTGGTGGTCAGGCCGGCCTGGGTGGCGGTGGCGGCGGCCTTGTCCTTGGCTGCCTGCTCGGCGGCAGCCTTGTCCTTCGCCGCCTGCTCGGCAGCCGCCTTGTCCGCAGCCGCCTTGTCGGCGGCAGCCTGGGCGTTCGCCTTGTCCTGGGCGTCGGCCTTGGCCCAGCCGGTGTTCAGGAAGGCGGCGACGTCGTCGTACGTGCCCTCGAGGGCGGCGAGCGCGGCCGCCTTCACGAGGGGGCCGCCGGTCTCGGCGAGCTGGCTGGTGTGCACCCGGTCGGCGCTCTTGGCCTTCTCCCAGCCGGAGTTGAGGAACTCGGCGACGGCGGCGTAGTCACGGTCCAGGGCCGCCCCGGCGGCCTTCTTGACGGCGGGTCCGCCGACGCTCATCAGCTGGGAGAGGTGGACCCGGTCGTCGTCCTGGGCGATCTTGTAGCCGACGTTGAGGAACTGCCGGACGTCCTCGATCGTGCCGCTCAGCGCGGCGTTGGCGGCCTTCTTCACCGCAGGCCCGCCCGTGGCCAGGAGCTGTGTGGCGTGGACGCGGTCGTCGTCCTCCCGAGCCTTGTACTGGCCGACCATCAGGAACTGGACCCGGTCCGCCGGGGTGCCGTCCAGCGCGCGTCGGCCTGCCTCCCGAATGCCGCGCCCGCTGGCCTTGTCGGCGATCATCGCCTCGATCTCGGCGATGTTCTCCGCGTCCGTCCGTGCCGCCGGGTCGGTCTGGTCCGGGGCCGAGACGCCGGTGGGCGCCGGGCCGTCGGCGGCGTTGGCCGAGGCGGGGAACAGGATCGCCGGGGCGAGAGCCACCGCCGTCAGGACGGCCGAAACACGGGACAACTTCATTGGGCGGACCCCCACCTGCACAAGATGATCAGAGGATCGAATGATAGTTCGCCAACTATTGGGGAGTACAACCGGTTACCGATGTCCGGAAAGCCGGGGAAAGAAGCCTTTTGGCCCGCGTCGACACCCTTGGCCAAACGCCCCGGAGCTTGGAGACTGAGCACCGTCAGGAGAACCTCGCGCACCCCACAACTCCCGGGAGCCCCACGTGATCCGCACCCGCACCGCGCTCCGCCACGGCCGAACCGCCGTCGGCGTCCTGCTCGCCGGGGCCGCCCTGGCCGCCTGTGGCAGTGGGGCACCCCACCAGGGGTCGGCGGCCGTGGTCGGCGGTGAGCAGATCACCATCGCGGCGGTCGAGTCCAGGGTGACCGGCCTGCGGGACGCGGTGGCGGCCGAGTCGGGCGGTCGGCGGACCACCGAACGGGCCGGACTGGTCCGGCGTACGGTCGCCGAGCTGGTGCTCAACCAGGTGGTGGACAAGGCACTGGCGGACCGCCGACTCACCGTCACCGACGGGGAGATCGACGAGGCCAGGGAGAGCGAGGCCAAGCTGCTCGGCGGCGTCGCCGAGCTCCAGCGCGAGCTGCTGTTCAAGCAGAGCGTCCCGGCCGCCGAGGTCTCCGCCTTCTACCGCCAGCAGTTGGGCATCCAGAAGCTCGCCGCCGCCCAGGGCAAGGACGCCCGCAGCGCCGAGGGCGACGCGGTGGTCCGGGCCGCCCTCACCGACGCCGGGACCAAGCTGCGGATCGAGGTCAACCCGCGCTACGGCCGCTGGGACGTCAAGCAGATCGGCCTCACCAACACCGTCTCCGACTGGCTCCGGCAGCCCGCCGCCACCACGGCCTGATCCACCGAGGCGTCAAGACCCTCCGGCGCTTGGTGGGCGGCGTCGCGTCGCCGGGGCACGCGCCCTCCTTGCCCGGCATCGGGCAGGAGTGGCCCTTCGCCGGCTTCTCGTCGGTCGCCGATGCTCCGCATGGACTTCCTCCTCGGCGCCGCCGAGGCACGCACCCCAACGCCGCTCCTTCACCCACCCCCCAATTGCCGGAGGGTCTAAGTTCGAGGCGTGGACACTCCGAAGCTGATCCTGCTCACCACCACCCACCGGGTCGCCCCCGGCCTGCTCTCCTGGCCCGCCTGGCAGGCACTGCACGGGGCGGCCCGGGTCCTCGCCGCGGACCCGGACCACCCCCAACTGCCCGCCGTACGCCAGTCCGGGGTCGAGGTGGAACTCGTCGAGCGCGGCACCGCCCCGGCGCTGGCCCGGCTGCTCACCGGCACCGAGGGCACCGTGGTGTGGCTCGGCAGCATCGACGGCGACCCGGGGCTGACCGATGCGCTGGCCCGGATCGCCGTCGAGGAGGCCGGCCGGGTCCCCGAGATCGAGGTGCTGCCCGGCTCCTACGACCTGCCGGGTGCCCGACTGCTCGACCTGGCCTCGGTGATGGACCGGCTCCGCTCGCCCGGCGGCTGCCCCTGGGACGCCGAGCAGACCCACGACTCGCTGGTGAAGTACCTGGTCGAGGAGACCTTCGAACTGGTCGAGGCGATCGAGGACGGCGACCGCGAGACCTTCCGCGAGGAGCTCGGCGACGTGCTGCTCCAGGTCTTCTTCCACTCCCGGATCGCCGAGGAGGACGCCGAGGACCCGTTCTCCATCGACGACGTCGCAGGCGACATCGTGGAGAAGCTGATGTACCGCCACCCGCACGTCTTCGGTGACGTCGAGGCCACCGAATCCGCCCAGGTCGAGGCCAACTGGGAGCAGCTCAAGGCCGCCGAGAAGCAGCGCGACTCGCTCCTGGACGGTGTCCCCGCCGGGCTCCCCGCCCTGGCCTACGCGGCCAAACTGGTCTCCCGGGTCCGCCGGGCCGGCTTCACCGCCGTCCCCGACGCCCCGTACGCCCTCCCGGAAGAGCTCACCCAGGAGTCGGCCGGCCGCCTGCTCCTCGCGGTCGCCCAACGGGCCTACGACGCTGACGTGGACATCGACGCGGCGCTCCGAGCCGCGGCTCGCGCCTACCGCGACGAGATCCGCTCCGCCGAGAGCTGAGTGTCTACGGCCAGGGGCTCGGGGAACTGCGACGCCGACCTCGGAAAAGGTGATCCGTGCATAGGTGGTCAGGCACTTTGCATTTTGCCCCGCACGCCAGATCTCCTCGCAGTTCCCCGAGCCCCTGTCTTCCGAAGCTCAGTGGGAAATGTGCACGCCCCGCTGACGCGGAATGACCTCGCTGATGGCGTCGCCGATCTGGGCGAGGAGCTCGGCCAGCGGGTCGAGGTGGTCGGGGAGTTCGGCGAGCGGGAGGATGCGTTCGCCGTCGGGGCCGGCCACGCAGAACAGGTCGATCGGGCCGAGGTGCTTCGCGGCGGTGGCCACCAGCGCCGCGACGTCGCTGGGCTGCCGGGCGTCGCCGCTGACGCCGACCACGGGGCAGCCGGGCCGGTCGAGTTCGGTGGCGAGGTCCTCGGCCACTCCGGGGCGTTGGTCGGCGATCAGCATGCCGGCGGCGCCGGCCGCCGAGAACCGGCGGGCCAGGCCGATACCTGAACCGCCTTCGAGCACCGCGATGACCACTACTGCCCCGGCTACCCGCATGGCCTGCTCCTCCCTGAGAGCTACGCCCGGTGGAGCACGCCGCACCGGCGTCCACCGAGACCGTATCGGAGGATCGTAAGCACGCCACGATCCTCCGCAAGAGCAATTACCCGCCAGGTGACCCAGCTCACTCCTGTCCTGGCAGGTTACGGTGCACGACATGCCGGACACGTACCGAAACCCCCAGCCGGAACTCTTCACCTGGGAGTTCGCCGCCGACCCCTACCCCGCGTACGCGTGGCTGCGCGAGCACGCACCGGTGCACCGCACCACGCTGCCCAGCGGGGTGGAGGCGTGGCTGGTCACCCGGTACGCGGACGCCCGGCAGGCGTTGGCGGACGGGCGGCTGTCGAAGAACCCGGCGCACCACAGCGGGCAGGCGCACAAGACCGGGCGGGTGGGCATCCCGGGTGAGCGGCAGGCGGATCTGATGACGCATCTGCTGAACATCGACCCGCCGGACCACACCCGGCTGCGGCGGCTGGTGTCGAAGGCGTTCACGCCGCGCCGGGTGGCCGAGTTCGAGCCGCGGGTGCAGCAGCTGACGGACCGGCTGATCGACGACTTCGCGGCCCGCGGTTCGGCCGACCTGATCCACGAGTTCGCCTTCCCGCTCCCCATCTACGCGATCTGCGACCTGCTCGGCGTGCCGCCGGAGGACCAGGACGACCTGCGGGACTGGGCGGGCGCGATGATCCGCCACCACGGCGGCCAGCGCGGCGGGGTGGGCCGGGCGGTGAAGAAGATCCGGACGTACCTGCTGGAGCTGATCCACCGTAAGCGGGCCGACCTGGGCGACGATCTGATCTCCGGTCTGATCCGGGCCAGTGACCACGGTGAGCACCTGACCGAGAACGAGGCCGCGGCGATGGCCTTCATCCTGCTGTTCGCCGGCTTCGAGACCACCATCAACCTGATCGGCAACGGCACCTACGCGCTGCTGCGCAACCCGGTGCAGCGCGCCCTGCTGCAGGAGTCGGTGCAGCGCGGCGAGACCGAGCTGCTGGCCACGGCGGTGGAGGAACTGCTGCGCTACGACGGGCCGGTGGAGCTGGCCACCTGGCGGTTCGCCACCGAGCCGCTGACCATCGGCGGGGTGGATATCCCGGTCGGGGACCCGGTGTTGGTGGTGCTGGCGGCGGCCGACCGCGACCCGGCCAGGTTCGCCGCGGAGAACACCCTGGACCTCGCCCGCAAGGACAATCCGCACCTGGGTTTCGGGCACGGCATCCACTACTGCATCGGCGCCCCGCTGGCCCGGCTGGAGGGCCAATTCGCCCTGGCCACGCTGCTCACCCGGCTGCCCGACCTCCAACTCGCCGCCGAGCCGGACGAGCTGCGCTGGCGGGGTGGTCTGATCATGCGCGGGCTGCGGGAGTTGCCGGTGTCGTTCACGCCGGAGATCACCGACCCGCGCTGACGGCGTGTCGGTCAGATCTGATCAGTCGTGATCTGAGTACGCATCAACCCGGACATACCAGTACGGTTTGTGGACGACTGGACGCGCAGCGTGATTTCTGTGTGATCTGTTCGACATAAGCTTGTGATCCATCTGGTCATCTGCTTACTCTCCCTCCTGTTCGCAGCTGCGAACCCCGAGCGCGGAACGCCGAATCCTGCCCGCCGCGCCGCCGGGACACCGACCAGACCCTTGGGCAGGGGCGGGGGACCCACGTACGTCGCCGTCCCCCACGGCTTGGGGTGAAGCCGCCAGCAGTGGCGGCCGGGCCACCTCCCGGTCCGAACCCGACAGCTCACCTCGCAGGCGTGCGGAGAGGGACTTCTTCATGCTCTTCACCGGTTCGGGCCGTCATCGTCGTCGTACGCAGGCCGAGAAGGTCATCGCCGTCGCGGGTGTCGCGGGCGTCGGCCTCGCACTTCCGCTGCTGAGCGCCACCGGCGCGCACGCCGCCCCGGTCGACACCTGGGACAAGGTCGCCCAGTGCGAGAGCGGCGGCAACTGGAGCATCAACACCGGCAACGGCTTCTACGGCGGCCTGCAGTTCACCCCGAGCACCTGGAAGGCGTTCGGCGGCCAGTCCTACGCCCCGCAGGCCAACCAGGCCAGCAAGGGCCAGCAGATCGCCGTCGCCGAGAAGGTGCTCGCCTCGCAGGGCCCCGGCGCCTGGCCGGTCTGCTCCGTCAAGGCCGGTCTGAGCAAGGGTGGTTCGCCCGCCCAGGTCGACACCTCGGCCGGCCAGGCCTCCCGCTCGGAGACCCGCGCCACCGCGCCGAAGGCCACCCCGAAGGCCGCCGCGCCGAAGCAGCAGACCGCGCCGAAGCCCGCCACCCCGAAGGTGGACGCGCCGAAGGTCAGCACCCCGAAGCACGCCGCCCCGGCGCCCGCCACCGGCGGATACACCGTCAAGTCCGGCGACACGCTCTCGGACATCGCCGCCGCGCACGGCCAGGACTGGCAGCAGGTCTACCAGGCCAACCGGTCCACCATCGGTGGCGACCCCGACCTGATCCTGCCGGGCCAGGTGCTCAAGCTCGGCTGACGCGACACTCCGTCAGCAGGGGCCGTACCGCTTCCGGGTGGTACGGCCCCGTTTGCGGTCATTCAGGTGAACTACCGATGAGTAGCCGGGCCACACGGTGAGACGGGACCAAGGGCAGCGTGGCCCCGGGCTCCGGTGCGGTTAGGCTCTGGTCGTAACGACAACACATCCCGCTTCCGTCAAGGAGATGCCTCGTGCCGTCCATTGATGTCGTCGTAGCCCGTGAGATTCTCGACTCCCGTGGCAACCCCACGGTTGAGGTCGAGGTCGGTCTGGACGACGGCAGCACCGGCCGTGCCGCCGTCCCGTCGGGTGCTTCCACCGGCGCCTTCGAGGCTCTCGAGCTGCGCGACGGCGACAAGAACCGCTACTTCGGCAAGGGCGTCGAGAAGGCCGTGCTGGCCGTCATCGAGCAGATCGGCCCGGAGCTGGTCGGCTACGACGCCACCGAGCAGCGGCTGATCGACCAGGCCATGCTCGACCTGGACGCCACCCCGGACAAGTCCTCGCTCGGCGCCAACGCGATCCTCGGCGTCTCGCTCGCCGTGGCGCACGCCGCCTCCGAGGCCAGCGACCTGCCGCTGTTCCGCTACCTCGGTGGCCCGAACGCGCACGTGCTGCCCGTCCCGATGATGAACATCCTCAACGGTGGGTCGCACGCCGACTCCAACGTCGACATCCAGGAGTTCATGATCGCGCCGATCGGCGCGGAGTCCTTCTCCGAGGCCGTCCGCTGGGGCGTCGAGGTCTACCACACGCTCAAGGGCGTGCTGAAGGAGCGCGGCCTCTCCACCGGTCTGGGCGACGAGGGCGGCTTCGCGCCGAACCTCGACTCCAACCGTGAGGCGCTCGACCTCATCGTCGAGGCCATCAAGAAGGCCGGCTACACCCCGGGCAAGGACGTCGCGCTCGCGCTGGACGTCGCCGCCTCCGAGTTCTTCAAGGACGGCGCCTACCAGTTCGAGGGCAAGGCGCTCTCCTCCGCCGAGCTGATCGCGTACTACGCCGAGCTGGTCGCCGCGTACCCGCTGGTCTCGATCGAGGACCCGCTGGACGAGCAGGACTGGGACGGCTGGAAGGCCATGACCGACGAGCTGGGCGACAAGGTCCAGCTGGTCGGTGACGACCTGTTCGTCACCAACCCGGTCCGCCTGGCCCGTGGCATCGAGACCGGCACCGCCAACGCGATGCTGGTGAAGGTCAACCAGATCGGTTCGCTGACCGAGACCCTGGACGCCGTCGAGCTGGCCCAGCGCAACGGCTACCGCTGCATGATGTCGCACCGCTCCGGCGAGACCGAGGACGTCACCATCGCCGACCTCGCCGTCGCCACCAACTGCGGCCAGATCAAGACCGGTGCCCCGGCCCGCTCCGAGCGCGTCGCCAAGTACAACCAGCTGCTGCGCATCGAGGAGATCCTCGACGACGCCGCGGAGTACGCCGGCCGTGGTGCCTTCCCCCGGTTCCGCTCCGCGGAGTAGTTGGCACAGCAAGCACGAGGGCTGACACAGAGCTGAACGAACCGGTGCCCCGGCTCCCACCCCGTAGGGTGGAGGGCCGGGGCACCGGCATGTGATCAGGAGGGGTACCAGCGATGTGGAAGATTCCGGGCTTGGCGGCGCGACCGCGCTTCACCAGCCGGGCCACCGTCCTGGTGCTCGTACTCTGCTCGCTGGTGGCGATCCTCGCCTACCCGACCCGGCAGTTCATCTCGCAGCGCTCGGACATCTCCGCCCAGCGGGCGAAGGCCGAGCACGCCAGGCAGCAGGTCGAGCAGCTCCGCCGGGAGCGCGCCCGCTGGCAGGACCCGGAGTTCGTGAAGGCGCAGGGCCGCGAGCGGCTGCACTACGCGATGCCCGGCGAGACCCCCTTCATCTCGGTGGACCCGAACCCGCCGAGCACCAAGTCCTCCTCGGCCGACGCGGGGTCAGCCCCGCAGGCCAAGGCCGCCCAGCCCTGGTACGCCAGCGTCTGGGACTCGGTCGACCAGGCCGACTCCACCTCCGCACAACGCTAGAGGCAGCACACCCCATGACTGAGAACCCGACCGTCCCGGACCAGGACGTCGCCGCGATCGCGGCCCAGCTCGGCCGCGTCCCGCGCGGCCTGCGCGGGGTGGCGCACCGCTGCCCGTGCGGCAACCCCGACGTGGTGGAGACCGCGCCCCGGCTGCCGGACGGCACGCCGTTCCCCACCCTGTACTACCTGACCTGCCCCAAGGCCGCCTCGCTGATCGGCACCCTGGAGGCGGACGGGGTGATGAAGGATCAGACCGCCCGGCTGGCCGAGGACCCGGAGCTGGCGGCGGCGTACCAGAAGGCGCACGAGGACTACATCGCGCGCCGGGACGCCATCGAGGTGCTGGAGGGCTTCCCGAGCGCCGGTGGCATGCCGGACCGGGTGAAGTGCCTGCACGTGCTGGTCGGTCACTCGCTGGCGGCGGGCCCCGGGGTCAACCCGCTCGGCGACGAGGCGATCGGGATGCTGGAGGACTGGTGGGCCAAGGGCCCCTGTGTCTCGCCGGAGGAGGTCGAGGCGGCCGGTGGCCGGGTGGCCAGGAACCGGGCCAAGGCCCAGGACCACGCGGCCGTGATCGCCGCCAAGGAGCAGCTGGCCGCCGAGCGCGCGGCCAAGCGCGCCGAGGCCGAGGCCGAGGCCGAGCAGACGGGGGAGTCGGAGTGACCGTCACCAGGGTCGGCGCGATCGACTGCGGCACCAACTCGATCCGCCTGCTGGTCGCCGACCTCGACCCCGAAACCGGCGAGATCACCGACCTGGACCGCCGGATGGTGATCAACCGCCTCGGCCAGGACGTCGACCGGACCGGCCGGCTGGCGCCCGAGGCCCTGGAGCGCACCTTCGCGGCCTGCCGCGAGTACGCCGCGGTGCTGGCCGAGTACGGGGTCGGCCCGGACCGGCTGCGGTTCGTCGCCACCAGCGCCTCCCGGGACGCCGAGAACAGCGCCGAGTACGTCGCCGGGGTGCGCGAGATCCTCGGTGTCGAGCCGGTCGTGGTGAGTGGTGACGAGGAGGCCCGGCTGTCCTTCACCGGCGCCACCAAGGAGCTGACCGGTGGTCAGTTCCCTTCCCCGTACCTGGTGTTCGACCTGGGCGGCGGCTCGACCGAGTTCGTGCTCGGCGGCAAGGACGTCGAGGCGGCCCGCTCGGTGGACATCGGCTGCGTCCGGCTGACGGAGCGGCACTTCGCCGGGTCCGAGCTGCCCGAGCTCGGCCAGATCTCCCGCGCCAAGGCCGACGTCCGGGCCGCGCTGGACGTGGCGGCCGAGGCCGTCCCGCTGACCACCGCCGCCACCCTGGTCGGCCTGGCGGGCACCGTCACCACGGTGGCGGGCATCGCGCTGGAGCTGGCCTCGTACGACTCCGAGGTCATCCACCACGCCCGGCTGACGGTGGACCAGGTCCGCGAGGTGACCGGCCGGCTGCTGACCATGACGCACGAGCAGCGCGCCGCGATCCCGGTGATGCACCCGGGCCGGGTGGACGTGATCGGGGCGGGCGCCCTGGTGCTGCTGGAGATCATGGAGCGGACCGGTGCCACCGAGCTGGTGGTGAGCGAGCACGACATCCTGGACGGGATCGCCTGGAGCCTGGTCTCCTGACCGACCCTCTTCGAGCCCCTGCCGGACCCCGTCCGGACGGCCCCGGGACGCCGCTGTGGCACCCGGGGCCGCGTGCTGCACGGCGTGCCGCGAGAAACTTCGTGAATTTCTTCACATGGCGATCCAGTCATTCGTCGCACTCCGATGCCCGCTCCGTCCGGAATGCGGGACCGAAGGTCGACTCCAGTGGGTGTCCATCGGATCGCAGGCAGGTTTCGGGACCGGTGATGGAATCGAAACACCAGTGCGGGAACCCGCTCAACGCCGGGATCGTTGCTGCTCAGAGCCCCCCTGCCGACGGGCCGACGCACACCGGTCGTTTCGGCGGTGTGAGGTGACGGATCGGCCGGGGAAGTGTGGCCGGGCAGTGTAGCAGGTGCTGTCCAGAGGCTTGTGACGGGCCTCACGAAGGTGCCCCCAATCGGGGGTGGATACTTTCGGATATGAGCACCACGGAGCGTCCTCGCATCCTGATCGTCGGCGGTGGTTACGTCGGCCTGTATGCCGCGATGCGCATCCTCAAGAAGATGCGCTACGGCGAAGCGACCGTCACGGTCGTCGACCCGCGGTCGTACATGACGTACCTGCCCTTCCTCCCCGAGGCGGCCGGCGGCAACGTCGCGCCTCGCAACCTCGTTGCCCCGCTGCGCAGCGCCCTCAAGAAGGCGGAGGTGCTCACCGGTCACGTGACCGCTGTGGACCACGCCCGCAAGGTCGCCACCATTCACCCCGCGGCGGGCGACGCGTACGAGCTGCCCTTCGACTACCTCGTCGTGGCCACCGGCTCGGTCTCCCGCACCTTCCCGATCCCCGGCCTGGCCGAGCACGGCATCGGCATGAAGACGGTCGAAGAGGCGATCAGCCTCCGCAACCACGTCATGGCGCAGCTGGACAAGGCCGAGTCCACCACGGACGAGGCGATCCGCCGCAAGGCCCTGACCTTCGTGGTGATCGGCGGCGGCTTCGCCGGCGTCGAGACCATCGCCGAGGTCGAGGACATGGCCCGGGACGCGGCGAAGATCTACAAGACCGTCAGCCGTGACGACATGCGCTTCATCCTGGTGGAGGCGGCCAACCGCATCCTCCCGGAGATGGGCCCGGACCTCGGTCTGTGGACCAAGGAGAAGCTCGAAGAGCGCAACATCGAGATCTACATCGAGACCTCGATGGACTCCTGCGTCGACCAGCACGTGATGCTGAAGAACGGCGTCGAGGCGGACGCCTCCACCATCGTGTGGACGGCCGGCGTCAAGCCCAACCCGATCCTCAACCACTTCGGTCTGCCGCTCGGCCCGCGCGGTCACGTGGACACCGCCCCGACCCTCCAGGTCCAGGGCTTCGACTATGTCTGGGCGGCCGGCGACAACGCCCAGGTGCCCGACCTCGCGGTCGGCGACGGCGCCTGGTGCCCGCCGAACGCGCAGCACGCGGTCCGTCAGGCCATCGTGCTCGCCGACAACGTGATCTCGGGCATGCGGGGCTTCCCGCAGGCCGAGTACAAGCACAAGAACCTCGGTGCGGTGGCCGGTCTCGGCCTGCACAAGGGCGTGGCGATCCTCTTCGGCAAGTACAAGCTGAAGGGCCGTCCGGCCTGGTGGTTCCACCGCCTGTACCACGGCAGCCGGGTGCCGACCATGAACCGCAAGGTCCGGGTCTTCACCGACTGGACGCTGGCGATGTTCCTCAAGCGCGAGACCGTGGGTCTGGCCGAGATGGAGAAGCCGTTCGAGGCGTTCCAGGAGGCCGCGGCCCCCGCGCCGAAGCCGGCGGCCGTCGCCGCTCCGGCCGAGCCTGTGAAGGAGCTCGCGAGCAGCAAGTAGGACGACTGGCCCCGGGACGACCCGGGGTATGAGTCGGAGGCTCTCCGCCCGGCAGCGTCGCCGGACCACGACCTCCGTGGTGCTCAGCCGGCCGTGCGACCGGGCGGAGTACAGCAGTTAGAGCGAAGCAAGAGCGGGCCCCACCGGAAACCCTCCCGGTGGGGCCCGCTGCGTTCCACGGACCGTCAGTCGGTCTTGATGCTCTCCAGGATGTCCAGCTTGGACGCCCGGCGGGCGGGCCAGAGCGCGGCCACCAGGCCGACCAGGCCGGCCAGCAGCAGGAAGAGCAGCAGCTGACCGTACGGCAGCTCGGTGACCAGGCCCGGGATGCTGGAGCCCAGGGTGTCGTTCACCGCCCAGGCCAGGAAGACGCCGAGCAGGACGCCGATGGTCGCGCCGAACAGCGAGATCACCACCGACTCCAGCCGGACCATCCGCTTGATCCCGCTCCGGTCCAGACCGATCGCCCGCAGCATCCCGATCTCCCTCTTCCGCTCGAAGACCGACATGGCCAGGGTGTTGATCACGCCGAGGACCGCGACCAGGACGGACATGGCCAGCAGGCCGTACATCATGTTCAGCGCGAAGGAGATGATCTTGCTGAACTCCTCCTTCATGTCCTCCTGGCTCTTCACCTCGATCACCGGGTTCTTGCCGGTGGCGTCCTTGATGGACTGCTGGAGGGCCGCCGTGGCACCGTCCGTGCCGCGGACCAGGACGTCGCGGATGTCGACGTCCTCCTTGCCGTGCTTGGTGATCTCCTCGTTGGACATCACCGTGCCGGAGAGCAGGTCGATCGGCTGGAAGACGCCGCCGACGGTGACCGTGCCGGTGCTGCCGTCGCCGTAGGCGACCTGGACGGCGCTGCCGACCGCGAGGCCGGCGCTCTTCGCCCGCTCGCTGCTGACCAGGATCTGACCCTGGCTCAGGGCCTTGGCCGAGCCGCTGTCCATGGTGAGGTCGAGCAGCTTGTCCAGGCTCTTGGCGTCGACGCCGCTGATCGCGCTGGTCCGGCCGTTCAGCTCCCAGTAGACGTTGGTCAGCGGGCTGGAGGCGGCCACGCCGGGGGCCTTGGCCACGTCCGCGGCCAGCTCGGGCGACATGCCCATCCGGTTGGCGGTGGTCACGTTGTAGTCCGCGACCATGCCCTTGGTGACGATCCGGTCGACCGCGCCGCTGACCGAGGCGCCGAGCACCGTCATCGCGGAGACCAGGGTCAGACCGATGGTCAGCGCGGCGGCGGTGGTGGCCGTCCGGCGCGGGTTGCGGACCGCGTTACGGCGGGCCAGCTTGCCGGGGGTGCCGAACAGCCGGGCCAGCAGCGGGCCGACCAGGGCGATCACCGGGCGGGAGAGCAGCGGCAGCAGGATGAAGATGCCGATCATCGCGAACGGGGCACCGCCGCCGATCAGGTACCGGCCGTTCTCCCCGCCGGTCGCGGCGCCGCCGAGGATCAGCGCGAAGCCGCCGGCCGCGACCACCGAACCGATGATGTTCCGGATCAGCAGGCTCTTCTGGGTGGAGGGCTGGTCACCGCTGCTCATCGCGGCCACCGGGGCGACCCGGGAGGCCCGGACGGCGGGCAGCACGGCGGACAGCACGGTCACCAGCACACCGACCACCAGGGCGACCGCGACGGTCACCGGGGCGACCACCAGCGAACCGGTGGGCATGCCGGAGGACAGCGCGTGGATCAGCGACTGCATCCCGGCGCCGATCCCGATACCGGCCAGCAGGCCGGCCACCGAGGCGGTCACGCCGATCACCAGGGCCTCGATCAGCACCGACTTGGTGACCTGCCAGCGCCCGGCGCCGACCGCGCGGAGCAGCGCCAGCTCCTTGGTGCGCTGGGCGACCAGCATGGTGAAGGTGTTGGCGATGATGAAGATGCCGACGAACAGCGAGATCCCGGCGAAGGCGAGCAGCATGGTCTTCATGCCGGCCATGCCCGCGGAGATCATCTTGGTCTGCTCGGCGGTCAGCTGCTCACCGGTCTCGACGACGAACTGGGTGCCCTGCGGCAGCGTGGTCAGCACCTCGGTGCTCAGCGCGCTCTGCGCCACGCCGGGCTTGGCCTGCACGGTGATGGTGCTGAACTGACCCGGGGTCAGCAGGAACTGCTGCGCGCTCGCGGTGTCCATCAGGGTGAGCGTGCCGCCGGAGGTGACCTGCGGGTCGTCGGTGGTGAAGACGCCGGTCAGTTTGGCGTCCACGGCCGGGCCGTTGCCGGCGATCCGGACGCTGTCGCCGACCTTGTAACCGCCCCTGCTCGCGGTCTCCTGGTCCAGCGCGATCTCGCCGGACTTCTGAGGGCCGCGGCCCTCCGCCATCGGGTAGCGGCTGTCCTGACCGGTGGCGTCCGGGCTGAAGTTCGAGCCGCGGGCCTGGAAGGCCTCGCCGATCAGCACGCCCTTGCGGTCGGCCACCCCGGTGAAGCCGCCCACCACGCCCTGCGCCTTGGCGGTGCCGGGCAGCGCGGCGATCTTGTCGACCGTCGCCTTGGTCAGCTCGGTCTTGCCGCCGGCGCTCCGGTCCCGGGCGGTGGCGCCGGAACCGGCGGCGTTGTCGGTGACCAGGACGGAGACGTCCGAGTAGCTCTTGGAGTAGCTGTTCTTCATGGCCTGGCCGAGCGTGTCGGAGAAGACCATGGTGCCGGCCACGAAGGCCGTGCCGAGCATGACGGCCAGCGCCGTCATGAGGAGTCGGCCCTTGTGGGCCAGCACATTGCGCAGTGCGGTGCGGAACATGGGGTGTCCTGGGGGGAGTCGGGTTCGGGCCGGAGGGTGGCGGAGCGTCAGCTCGTACGGCCCTTGGCGTCGAAGCGGCGCATCCGGTCCAGGACGCTGTCGGCGGTGGGGTTGGCCAGCTCGTCGACGATGCGGCCGTCGGCGAGGAAGATCACGCGGTCCGCGTAGGAGGCGGCGACCGGGTCGTGGGTGACCATCACGACGGTCTGGCCGAGCTCGCGGACCGAGTTGCGGAGGAAGGAGAGGATCTCCGCGCCGGAGCGGGAGTCGAGGTTGCCGGTGGGCTCGTCGGCGAAGACGATGTCCGGCTTGGAGGCCAGCGCGCGGGCGCAGGCGACGCGCTGCTGCTGGCCGCCGGAGAGCTGCGAGGGGCGGTGCGAGAGCCGGCCGGAGAGCCCGACCGTCTCGACCACCCGGTCGAGCCAGGCCTTGTCGACCTTGCGGCCGGCGATGTCCATCGGGAGCGTGATGTTCTCCAGTGCGGTCAGCGTGGGCAGCAGGTTGAAGGCCTGGAAGACGAAGCCGATGTGGTCCCGGCGGAGCTTGGTGAGCTGCTTGTCACGCAGCCCGACCAGCTCGGTGTCGCCGATCATCGAGGAGCCGGAGGAGACCGTGTCGAGGCCCGCCATGCAGTGCATCAGCGTCGACTTGCCCGAGCCGGACGGGCCCATGATCGCGGTGAACTGGCCCTGCGGGAACGCCACGCTGACGTTGTCCAGCGCGACCACCCGGGTCTCGCCCTCTCCGTAGACCTTGTTCAGGCCGGTGGCTCGGGCGGCCGCCTGGCCGGTCTTGACGGCGGATGCGGTCGTGGTGGTCACGGGGGGACTCCTTGCGGACGGGGCGTGCGGAAAGGGTGTGGGCGATCGGTGCGCAGAACACCGACCGCTACCCCATCCTCCGCTGGATGATCATGGAATTCGTCGCTCCCGGGGACGGTTGGCAGCACCGCCGCTGGGCGTACACGGGGCCGGGCTACCTCCTCCTGCGGTATGACACAACCCCTGACGGTGGGGGCGTGGCCGATTCCGGATCGGGGTGTGGCCGAATCACCGACGATTCGTCAGATGGCAAGGAAACATGACAAATTAGCTGGCGGAGAGTGTGCGAAAGGGCGCACCGGGCGACTAGTCTCGGGGGTAGCCCGCACAGGGGCGGATGGGGTACCCGCCCGGGTGGTGGAACGCAGACACGGGCAGCTTAAAACTGCTTGGCCGCGAGGCCGTGCCGGTTCGAGTCCGGCCCCGGGCACCACTCCGCGCCGCGTCGTCCGACCGCGAGAATCCGCGCCGTTCCGGCCCGAGGGATCATCCTCGCGGCGTAGGCTGATCCCTTTGCCAAGGCATTACCCTGGAGCGGTGCGGGTGGCACCACGCCGCCCCGGAGGGAATGACATGAGAAGCAGCAACCCGGTCTTCTCGCGGGAGGGCTCCTTCACCCGCGACAACGGCACCGGCTACGCGGGGTTCCACACGGGCCAGCCGCAGGCCGGGGCCCCGAACGCGGGCAACCCGTACGGCAACAACCCCTACGCTCAGCCGCAGGGCGGTCAGCTGACGGACGAGCAGCTGGTCGAGATGTACCAGGCGCCGTCGGCCGGCCCGCTGCAGACCGGCCGGATGACCATGGACGACGTGGTCGCCCGGACCGCGCTCACCCTGCTCACGCTGGTGGCGTCCGGCGCGATCGCCTGGTTCGCGCTGCCGGCCGCCAACTTCGGCCCGGCCGTGGTCGCGGCCCTGGCGGCCTTCGTGGTCGGCATGGTGATCAGCTTCAAGCGCAGCGTCAGCGCGCCGCTGATCATCGCCTACGCGGCGCTGGAGGGCTTCTTCCTCGGCGCCATCAGCCACGCCTTCGACACGATCTGGGAGGGCATCGCGATCCAGGCGGTGCTCGGCACGGCGGCGGTCTTCGCGGCGATGCTGATCGCCTACAAGTCCGGCCGGATCCGGGTCACCCCGCGCTACACCAGGATCGGCATCGCGATCGCGATGGGCTTCGTGCTGCTGATGCTGGTCAACATGGTGGCCTCGATGTTCGGCGCCGACATGGGCCTGCGCTCGGGCCCGCTCGGCATCCTGGTCGGCATCGTCGGCATCGCGCTCGGCGCCTTCTTCCTCTCGCTGGACTTCGCCGAGATCGAGGCGGGCATCCAGGGCGGCGCCCCGCAGCAGGAGTCCTGGCGGGCGGCCTTCGGGCTGACCGTCTCGCTGGTCTGGATCTACCTGGAGATGCTCCGGCTGATCGCGATCCTGCGCGGCGACGACTAGTCACCACCCGCACTTCGGAGGCGCGGCGGACCACCCGGTCCGCCGCGCCTCCGGCGTTTCCGCAGCAAGAGAGGCCCTAGGCTCGCGGCATGGCAGACCCTCAGACCTTGCTGACCGCCGTGGACCGGCTGGCCGACCGCTTCCGTTCGATGCCGCAGAGCCGGCTGCTCGGGCCGGTGCCCGGGTACCCGAGCCGGGCCGCCGCCGTGCACGCGCTGGCGGCCCGGCTGGCCGGCCGGGCGCTGGCGGCGGCGGGGGAGCGGGACCGCCCGTTCCCGGACGCCGGGGCCTTCGCGGCCGGGGACCAACTCGCGGTCGCCGGGCGGGAGCTGGCGGCGGTGGCGGACGCCCCGACGCTGGCCGAGGCGGCGGCCGAGGTCCGCAGCGTCGACGAACTGACCGCCTGAGTACGGCCGGGCACGCCGAAGGCCGGTCGAGTCGGTAACCCCAGGGACTCGACCGGCCTTCGGCGCGGTGGATCGGACGCGGTGGATCAGATGCTGGCGACCACCCGGTCAGCCAGCACGTAGACGGTCTCCTCGTCGGTGGAGAAGGTCAGCGAGTACGAGCCGGAGAACCGCGAGCCGCCGAGCAGACGGACGTCCTCACCGGCCCGGACGGCGTCGATCAGCCGGTAGGCCGCCTCCCGGTCACCGGGGGCGACGCAGAGCGTGGTGCCGTCGGCGAAGGCGTACACGTCCAGGGTGCCGAGCGGGCCGGGCCGGACGTCGGTGAGCGCGACGGCCTCCTCGGCCAGCGAGGCCAGCCGGGTGTCGGTCCACTCGCGGGACGGTGCCTGGCTCGGTACGAAGTCGGGGTGCGAGGGGTGCCGGCGCGGGTCGGGCGCGGCCACCGGCTCGGCGCCCTGGGCGGGCTCGGTGTCGAGCAGTCCGGCCTCCAGGCCGGTGGCCAGCAGGTCGGCCTCGCGGCGGGCGCGGGCCTCGCCGGTCTCACCGGCGCCGGCGGGGTGGCCGCCCGAGGGGTGACCGGCGGAGGGGTGGCCGGCGGAGGCCGGGCGGGCCGGGGTGCCGCCGTCCTCGTTGATCAGGTCCTCCAACGCGGAGCGCAGCGCCTCGCCGAACTCCGGGTCCATCGTGCCGGAGTGGTCGGCCGCGTCCTGCGGGCCGGTCGGCCGCGGGAAGAACAGCGGCCACTCCTCGGCAGCGCTCAGCCCGGCGCTGGTGAAGGGGGAGTCGAAGAGCGGGGCGTCCTCGGCCGCCCTGGCCTCCTGCTCGGCCCAGAACGCCCGGGCCTCGGCTATCTCCCGCTCACGGTCGGCGGCCAGCGCCTCGTTGACCGCACGGCGGATCACGGCTTCGTCAACCGGTGCCGGGGCGGCGGCAGTTGAGGTTTCGGACGGGACGGCGAGCCGACGGGTCAGGCTGCGCAGCTGCAGCAACACAGCGGTGCAGAGGGCGATCAGGACCAGCAGCAGGGAGATGTACACGGCGCTCACGGAACGTACTCCTAGCGAGGAGCGGAACGGGGTTACGTCTCCACACTGCCGCATGGGGGCGAGTTACTGCAGTGGCAGATGTCCGATTTGTCCGGGACTTTCTGCCTTGTCCTCAAATTGTTAGGTAGTGCCGTTCTACGCAGCGGAGTTGACCGACTTCGGGGCGTCGACAAAACGGGCCGGAAAGGGCATGCGGAGGGCCGGATCACGATCGCGATGTGATCCGGCCCTCAGTCACACAGGGTCACTCCGAACGGGTGGTTCAGACCCGCTCGGTCACTCAGCTGAGTCGCTCGATCACCATCGCCATGCCCTGGCCGCCGCCGACGCACATGGTCTCCAGACCGAACTGCTTGTCGTGCCACTGCAGCGAGTTGATCAGGGTGGTGGTGAGGCGGGCACCGGTCATGCCGAACGGGTGGCCGACCGCGATCGCGCCGCCGTTCACGTTCAGCTTCTCCAGCGGGATGCCCAAGTCCCGGTAGGACGGGATGACCTGGGCCGCGAAGGCCTCGTTGATCTCCACCAGGTCGATGTCGTCGATGGTCAGCCCGGCCCGCTTGAGCGCCTGGCGGCTGGCCTCGACCGGGCCGTAGCCCATGATCTCGGGGGAGAGGCCGCTGACCCCGGTGGAGACCACCCGGGCGAGCGGGGTCAGGCCGAGCTCGCGGGCCTTGGTGTCGGACATGATCACCAGGGCGGCGGCGCCGTCGTTCAGCGGGCAGCAGTTACCGGCGGTAACGGTGCCGTCCGGGCGGAACACCGGCTTCAGGCCGGAGACCGCGTCCAGGGTGACCCCGGCGCGCGGGCCGTCGTCGGTGCTCACCACGGTGCCGTCGGGCAGCGTGACGGGGGTGATCTCGCGGGCCCAGAAGCCGGACTTGATGGCGGCCTCGGCCAGGTTCTGCGAGCGGACCCCGAACTCGTCCTGCTCGGCCCGGGTGATGCCCTTGAGCGCGGCCAGGTTCTCGGCGGTCTGGCCCATCGCGATGTACGCGTCCGGCAGCAGGCCGTCCTCGCGCGGGTCGTGCCACTCGCCGCCGCCCTTGGCGGCCCGGTCGGCGGTCCGCGCCACCGCGTCGCCGAACAGCGGGTTCTGGGTGCCCGGCATGCCGTCCGAGGTGCCGTTGATGCTGCGCGAGACGGTCTCGACGCCGGCCGAGATGAAGATGTCGCCCTCGCCCGCCTTGATCGCGTGCAGTGCCATCCGGGTGGTCTGCAGCGAGGAGGAGCAGTACCGGGTGATGGTGGCGCCGGGCAGGTAGTCCATGCCCATCTGGACCGCGATGATCCGGGCCAGGTTGTGGCCCTGCTCGCCGCCGGGCAGGCCGCAGCCGAGCATCAGGTCCTCGATGTCGCGCGGGTCCAGCTCGGGGAGCTTGGCCAGCGCGGCGCCGATGATCTGCGCGGTCAGGTCGTCCGGCCGGATGTCCTTGAGGGAGCCCTTGAAGGCCCGGCCGATCGGCGAACGGGCGGCGCTGACGATGACGGCTTCGGGCATGGCGGGCTCCTCTGGGTGTCCGGGCTAGTGGGCGTTCACTTATGACCGTACTCCGGGTCAAGCGGGCAGCCCGGGAGGAAAGTTACCGCTAAGTAGCCCGGACGTCACCCGTTCCCGTGTGTGAGTTCGCCGACCCCGCCTCGGGGACGCTCTCGGAGCTGTCCGGCAGGCCGAGTCGCAGCCGCAGTTTGACCTGCGCCCAGCGGCGGCCGAGGTCGCCGAGCCGCTCGGCGGCGGCCACCTCGGTGCCGGACCGCCCGGCCGCCGCGGCCGCCGCGACCGCCATCGGCAGCACCTGCTCGGCCTCGATCCGCGGGCCCGACTCCTCCGGCCAGAGGTCCAGCGCGGCGCAGAGCGAGGGCAGCAGTGCCATCGCGGCGGTCGCGTAGCCTTGCGCGGACGGGTGGTAGCGGTCGGCCGCGAACATTTCCGGGCGGGCCGCGAACTCCGGGCCGAGCAGCGAGCCGAGCGACACCGTCCGGCCGCCCTGCTCCACCACCGCGATGGTCTGGGCGGTCGCCAGCTGCCGGCTGAGCCGCCTGGCCACCCAGCGCAGCGGCGGCCGGACCGGCTTGATGGTGCCCAGATCCGGGCAGGTGCCGACCACCACCTGGCAGCCGGCCGCCCGCAACGCCCGTACGGTCTCGCCGAGTTGACGGACCGCCACCGGGGCGGCGGTGTGCTTGGTCACGTCGTTGGCGCCGACGATGATCACGGCCAGTTCGGGGCGGTGCGGCAGGGCCAGCTCGAGCTGGCCGGCCAGCTCGACGGACTGCGCGCCGGACCGGGCCACGTTCACCAGCCTGACCCGGCGCTCGGCCACCGAGGCGAGCCCGGTGGCCAGCAGCGCGCCGGGGGTCTCCTCGCCCTTGGTCACGCCGAGCCCGGCCGCCGTCGAGTCACCCAGGAAGGCGAGCACCAGCGGCGGCTGGTCGCTCGCGGGGTCGGCGAAGGCCGCCCCGTACACCCCGTCCGCGGGCGGCGGGTCGCCCTCCAGCAGGCCGACCGCGCGGACCGCCAGCTTGCTCTCGGTCACCAGCAGGCCGATCAGCCCGACCCCGAGCAGACCGAGACCGCCGCCCCCGTACGCGGCCGCCGTGGCGATCTTCCGGGCCACCCGGGCCCGTGACACCTCTGACGCTGCCACCCCGGTCCCCCTTCACCTGGCCCCTCCCGGGGCGCCGCCAGTGCTCTGTTCCTGTTAGGTACCCACCGATCCGGGGGCCTATCGGGGCGGATCGTCCATCCGGTGGGTGAACGTGCGGGAAGGGAACCGGTCGAATCGGACGCCCCGTGGGTGCACGTCCACCCCTTGAGACGCCCTAGGCTTTGAAGTACCCATAACTGTCGTAGTGCCCCAGACCGGGAGGACCCCCGTGCGGTACCACAATTCGATCATCGACCTGGTCGGCAACACACCTCTGGTGAAGCTCAACAAGGTCACCGAGGGGATCAGCGCCACCGTGCTGGCGAAGGTCGAGTACTTCAACCCCGGGGGGTCGATCAAGGACCGCATCGCGATGCGCATGATCGAGGCCGCCGAGGCGTCCGGCGCCCTCAAGCCGGGCGGCACGATCGTCGAGCCCACCTCGGGCAACACCGGTGTCGGTCTGGCGATCGTGGCCCAGCAGAAGGGCTACCACTGCATCTTCGTCTGTCCGGACAAGGTCTCCACCGACAAGATCAACACGCTCCGGGCCTACGGCGCCGAGGTGGTGGTCTGTCCGACCGCGGTCGCCCCCGAGCACCCGGACTCCTATTACAACGTCTCCGACCGCCTGGTCCGGGAGACCCCGAACGCCTGGAAGCCGGACCAGTACTCCAACCCGGACAACCCGGCCTCGCACTACCACTCGACCGGCCCCGAGCTCTGGGAGCAGACCGAGGGGAAGATCACCCACCTGGTCGCCGGCGTCGGCACCGGCGGCACCATCTCCGGCACCGGCGGCTACCTCAAGGAGGTCTCCGGCGGCGCGGTCAAGGTGATCGGCGCCGACCCCGAGGGCTCGGTCTACTCCGGCGGCACCGGCCGCCCGTACCTGGTCGAGGGCGTCGGCGAGGACTTCTGGCCGACCGCCTACGACCGGAACGTGGCGGACGGGATCGTCGCGGTCTCCGACAAGGACTCGTTCCAGATGACCCGCCGCCTCGCCAAGGAGGAGGGCCTGCTGGTCGGCGGCTCCTGCGGGATGGCCGTGGTGGCCGCGCTGGAGGTGGCCAAGCAGCTCGGCCCGGACGACGTGGTCGTGGTGATCCTGCCCGACGGCGGCCGCGGCTACCTGTCGAAGATCTTCAACGACGACTGGATGGCCGACTACGGCTTCCTGCCGTCCGGGACCGACGAGGCGCACATCGGCGAGGTGCTGGCCCGCAAGGACGCGATCGAGCACGGGGGCATCCCGCAGTTCGTCCACATGCACCCGAGCGAGACGGTCGCCGAGGCCGTCCGGGTGCTGCGGGACTTCGGCGTCTCGCAGATGCCGGTGGTCTCCCCGGGCGCCGGGCACCCCGACATCATGGCGGGTGAGGTGATCGGCTCGGTGGTCGAGCGGGAGCTGCTGGAGGGCCTGTTCACCCAGCGGATCGCGCTCACCGACAGCCTGGAGAGCGTGATGTCCAAGCCGCTGCCGGTGGTCGGCTCCGGCGAGACGGTCACCAGTCTGATGACCGTACTGGAGAAGGACGACGCCGCCGTGGTGCTGGTCGAGGGCAAGCCGCAGGGCATCGTGACCAGCCACGACCTGCTGGCCTTCCTGGCCAGCCGGGCCGGTCACTGACCCGTCGTCAGGCCGCCTGGTGTGTCTGAGCTGTGAGGATTCGTCTTCCGACGAAGTGGTACACCGGCGTCACCTCCGCGCATCACGCGGTTAACACGGCTCGGGCAATGTATGTCTCACGGCAAGACGCCGAGCATGGTGACAGCAACAGTCGGGAGCGGCTCCCCGGCACCGCGGTCACCACGGACACGTCGGTCGGCCCTGACCCGGCCCACCGTGTCCGCCCGTAGGGGCTGCCGTCGTCCCGCCCCTGGCAACGGTCTCGACCGGAGTCAGGGTGCGGCGGCTCCTGCGGCACCTACCGCGCCGCGAGGCGCGTCTCCGTGACTCCCGGGTGGGGGAGTCCGACGGAGACGGCAGGGCCGGTCCCCGGTTTCCGGGGGCCGGCCCTCCCTGTTTTCCGGGAGCGGCGCGACTCGCCTACGCTCGCACACATGACCAGCACTGACCTGCCCGAGCAGGACGCCCCGCGTTACGTACGCCTCAGCATCGAGATCATCGCCGAGATCACCGACGAGCAGGCCCTGAAGGCCGCCGCCCTGGCCCAGGTCCAGAGCGACGAGTACCTGGACGACGAGGAGCGCACCCAGTCGGTGGAGGCGATCGAGGTGGACCCGTCCGGTTCGCTCGCGCACTTCATCGACCCGGTCGCGCTGCTCGGCGAGGTGCCGGGCATCGAGCTGACCTCGGCCACCTGGGAGTCCGCCCAGACCGAGTTCGACCCGACGGACGAGAACTGGGACGAGTACTCCGTCGAGCCGGCCGAGTAGTCCGCCCCCTCGCACCACCGAATCGCCCGTCCGGACTCCTCCGGGCGGGCGATTCGTCCGTTATGGCGGCATCTTCAGTAGTCTCATACGATCTCAACCGTTTGGTGACGGAACCGGTTCGTCCTGGATTGCGTTGTTTGTATCCGTAACGCCCGCAGGTGAAGAGCAGGGAGACCCACCGTGACGTCAGCCGAAGAGCAGCGCCCCAGCCCCGGCGGCAGCTGGACCCGACGTGGAGTGCTGGGCGGCCTGCTGGGCGCGCCGGTGCTCCTGCTGGCGGCCTGCAGCGGCGACTCCGACAAGGGCGGTGGCGGCGGTGCCGCCAGCGGCGCGAGCAGCTCGCCGAAGACCTCGGTCGCGAAGATCACGGTGAGCCCGGCGGACGGTGTGACGGACGCCTCCTTCACCGACCCGGTCAAGGTCACCGTCGTCGACGGGAAGCTCGGCTCGGTCAAGCTCACCGGCGAGGACGGCAAGGAGATACCCGGGCAGCTCGCCGCCGACGCGACGAGCTGGGCCTCCACCGGGCCGCTCACCAGCGGCACCAAGTACACCGTGGCGGCCGTCGCGACGGACGCGGACAAGCTGGAGGCGGACGCCAACACCAAGTTCGGCACCGCCTCCCCGGCCAACACCTTCATCGGCTACTTCACCCCGGAGAACGGCGCGACCGTCGGGGTGGGCATGCCGGTCTCGATCAACTTCAACAAGCCGGTCACCAACCGGAAGGCCGTCCAGCAGGCGATCACGGTGACCGCGCAGCCGGGCGTCGAGATCGTCGGCCACTGGTTCTCCAGCACCCGGCTGGACTTCCGGCCGGAGCAGTACTGGGCGAAGGGCACCAAGGTCACCCTGCAGCTCCGGCTGAAGGACGTGGAGGGCGCCAAGGGCGTCTACGGCACCCAGTCCAAGGACGTGAACTTCACCGTCGGCCGCAGTCAGACCAGCGTGGCCGACCTCTCCGCCGACACCCTCACGGTCACCACCGATGGCCAGGTCACCGCGACCTACCCGATCATCGGCGGTGCCCCCGAGCACAAGACCTGGGCCGGCAAGCTGGTCATCTCCGAGCAGTACCAGCAGACCAAGATGGACTCCGCGACGGTCGGCCTGGGCGACGAGTACAACATCCCGGACGTCCCGCACGCGCAGCGGCTGACCACCTCGGGCACCTTCATCCACGGCAACTACTGGTCGCCCGACTCGCAGTTCGGTAACGCCAACACCAGCCACGGCTGCATCGCGCTCAAGGATGCCAAGGGTGCTTCGGATCCGAACACCAACGGGGCCAAGTTCTACGCGAGTTCGATCGTGGGCGACGTGGTCGAGGTGATCAACTCCGGTGACAAGACGGTGGATCCGTCGAACGGCCTGAACGGCTGGAACATGGACTGGGCGACCTGGCGGGCGGGCAGCGCGGTCTGACCCCGGGTGTCTGACTTGTCATAAGAACCGGATAAGTTAGGGGGCACGTCCCGATTCCGCCACGACCGGTGAAATCGGGGTGCCCCGGCGGGTGAAAGCTGCTTGTCTGGGGACGTATCCACGAGCAGCCAAACCTCGTCGCCCCGGTTGTAACACGGCACCAGGGCGCAGCCTCTGGGGGAGAGCACCATCAACACCACCATGCGCCGCACGGTCCGGGGGGCCGTCGCCGCTACCGCCTGCACCGTCGTCCTCGCCACCGGCCTCGCCGCCTGCGGCACCGTCAAGCAGCTGTCCGCCGCCGAGAAGGTCTCCGACGCGTTCGGCAACCTCGAGGACAGCAAGACCTTCAAGGCCGAGCTCTCCTTCGGGGCGACGGCCGACGAGATCATCGCGTTCGACAAGCTCGCCAGCTCCAAGGGCAAGCCGATGGAGCGCAAGGCCGCCGAGCTGATGGCCGAGCTGAAGATCTCGGTCGCGATCAGCGCGGACAAGCCGCTCAAGGACATCGAGGCCTTCAAGAACGCCCAGTCCGGCGCCGACCCGCTCAACTCGCTCGGCCAGGACCCCGGCTTCGACGTCTCGTACGCGCTGTCCGGCAAGAGCGGCAAGAGCTACGCCGAGCTGCGCTGGGTCGACGGCAACTTCTACGTGAAGGCCGACGTCGACAGCATCGCCCAGCTGGCCGGCGAGGACGCCGGTGAGCTCAAGAGCGCCGCCGGGGCCTTCCCGAAGGTGGTCCAGGACGCCGTCTCCGGCAAGTGGATCTCCATCGAGGGCAAGACCCTCAAGGAGTTCGCCGACCAGGCCACCAAGGCCGCCGGCGCCAAGAAGGGCGCCGCCTCGGCCGCCCCGTCGGTCGACCCGAAGGTCGCCTCCGGCCTGGTGAACACCGTCAAGGACGTCCTCTCCCGCAACGTCACCTTCGAGGACAAGGGCAAGCAGGACGGCGCCGACCACGTCTACGTCTCCGCTCCGGCCAAGGCCCTCGCGGACGACCTGCTGAAGAGCATCCGGCCGGTGCTCAAGGACATCCCGGGCATGGGCGACGAGCTGCCTTCCGCCGCCCCGACCGAGATCCCGGACAAGAAGGTCGGCCTGGACGTCTTCATCAAGGACGGCTCGGTCTCCGCGCTCTCCTTCGACCTGGCCCAGATCGACAGCAAGCTGCCGGCCGAGGCGCACCTGCCGGTCAAGATGACCTTCAGCAAGGACGCGGCCGAGGCCCCGAAGGCGCCGGAGGGTGCGACCAAGTTCGCCATGTCCGACTTCGAGGAGATCGTCACCTCGATGATGGGCAGCAAGATGGGCGCCAAGGGCGGCGCGACGACCGGCGGCAAGACCGCCGCGACCCCGCTGACCGCGGCCCAGGTCAAGGAGCTGGTGGCCAAGGGCATCCCCGAGGCCCAGATCAAGCTGCTGAACCAGGGCGGCATGACCTACGAGCAGCTCAAGATGCTGGCCGACGCCGCCGGCTGACACCCCGTACGTGACGAAGGCCCCGCCGGTTTCCCGGCGGGGCCTTCGTCGTGCTGAGCGACCGTCAGCCCTCGGTGCGGGCCACGCCGATCGGGTAGCTGGCGCCGGTGCCGCCGAGTCTGCTCTGCCATGTGACCCGTAGTGGCACAGCGCCCGTTGTAGGAGGGCGAGTTGGCCGGTGGCTTCATAGCGGGTGGCCGGCGAGTGTGCTGCGGTCGTGCCGTGGTGCTGGTCCGACTCCGATTCGTGGGGGTGAGGAGACCGCCGGTGGTCTCTCGTACCCGACCGAAGCGGGCACAGGATGTCGGGTGCGGCAGGGTGAGGACTTCCTAGGGTGAGTGATCGAAAGGGAAGGAGACCGGGGTGCTGGAACGGCTGAACCAGGCCATGGAACACATCGAGGGCAATCTCGACCAGCAGATCGATGTGGCCGAGCTGGCCCGCATCGCGCTGACGTCCGACTACCACTTGCGGCGGCTGTTCTCCATGCTGGCCGGGATCCCGCTGTCGGAGTACGTCCGGCGCCGGCGGCTGACCGTCGCGGGGGCCGAGGTGCTCGCGGGGGAGCGGACGCTGCTGGACGTCGCGACGCGGTACGGCTACGGATCGGCCGAGGCGTTCGCACGGGCGTTCCGCGCGGTGCACGGTGTCGGTCCCGGTGAGGCCAGGCGGACCGGTGCGGCTCTGCAGTCCCAGTCCCGGATGTCCTTCCGACTCGTCATCGAAGGGAGCAGCACCATGAAGTACCAGGTCGTGGAGAAGGAGGAGTTCCGTGTCGTCGGCAAGAAGGCCACAGTCCCTCTGATCCACGAGGGGGTGAACCCGCACATCGCCGAGCATGTTCGGAGC
This sequence comes from Kitasatospora gansuensis, assembly GCF_014203705.1. Lineage (NCBI taxonomy): Bacteria > Bacillati > Actinomycetota > Actinomycetes > Kitasatosporales > Streptomycetaceae > Kitasatospora > Kitasatospora gansuensis. The sequence goes on along the minus strand of NZ_JACHJR010000001.1, from coordinate 3,145,664 downwards.
ATCGGACCGGAGACTGTGCAGCGCATCGCGAGCCTGTCCGACCAGGAGCCGGAGGGGATCCTCTCGGTGATCGCGCATCTCTCCGACAGCCGTGAGGAGGGAAGCGAACTCGACTACTGGCATGCGGTGGTGACCAGCGCCGAGGCACCCGAGGACCTTGACGTGCTTACTGTCCCGGCGGGTACGTGGGCCGTCTTCGAGAACACCGGGCCGTACCCGCAGGCGCTTCAGCACCTGTGGCGGGACGTGTTCACGCAGTGGTTCCCGTCCAACCCGTACGCGAGTCGGCCGGGGCCCGAGATCCTGCGTACCCGACCGTCGGCGGACTGGACGGAGTCGGACACCCAGCTGTGGATCCCGGTGGAGCGAACTGCGCTCTGACGGGACGACGCTCGACGGTTCGAGCCCTCACCCGGAAGACCGGGGAGGGCTCGAACCGTGTGCGGATGCTTCAGCTGTCCGTCTTGGCCACGCCGATCGGGCAGCTGGCGCCGGTGCCGCCGAGGCCGCAGTAGCCGTTCGGGTTCTTGGCGTCGGAGAGGTACTGCTGGTGGTAGGGCTCGGCCGGGTAGAACGGGCCGGCCGGGCCGGTCTCGGTGGTGATCGGGCCCAGGCCGATCGCGGTCAGGGCGGGCTGGAAGGCGGCCTGCGAAGCGGCCAGGGCGGCCGCCTGCTCCGGGGTGTGGGTGTAGGCGGCGGAGCGGTACTGGGTGCCCTGGTCGTTGCCCTGGCGGAAGCCCTGGGTCGGGTCGTGCGCCTCCCAGAAGGTCTTCAGCAGCGTCTCGTAGCTGACCAGCGCCGGGTCGTAGACCACCCGGACCGCCTCGGTGTGGCCCGTCCGGCCGCTGCACACCTCTTCGTACGTCGGGTTCTCGGTGTGCCCGCCCTGGTAGCCGACCAGGGTGGTCCAGACGCCGTCCAGCTCCCAGAACTTCCGCTCGGCGCCCCAGAAGCAGCCCATCGCGAAGTCGGCGGTCTCCAGACCGGCGGGGTAGGGGCCGGTCAGCGGGGTGCCGAGCACGGTGTGCGGCTCGGTCAGCGTGAACAGCGGGGCCGCCCGCCCGGGCAGGGCCTGCTCGGCGGTGACCAGCTCGCTCTTGTGACGGTTGAACAGCACGGCTGCTCCCAAGGATCGGGGGACGGTGCCCCCTTCAACGCCCGGCGGCCGCCCGGGATTCCGCCGGGCGGCCGACCGGTCGGCGTCAGCGGGAGAGGGCGACCACGGTCCGGGCCCGGAGCTCGACGAACTCGTCCGGCTCGCCCAGGAACGGGGCCGGGATCACCGGGCCGAGCGCCTGGAACTGTGCCAGCGCCTCGGCGTGCCGGCCCTGGCCGGCCAGGAAGCCGACCACCCGGCCACGGGCGCCGGGCAGCTCCGGGTGGTCCGGCCGGGCGGCCGCGATGTCGGCCAGCACGGTGTCCACGGCGGCCCGCAGTTCGGCGGTGTTCCTGGTCTCGGCCTTGCCGTCCTGCTCGCTGTGGGCGTCCAGCTTGAGGGTGCTGAGCAGGCTGCCGGCCGGGGCGGCGGCGATCGCGCCGTCCACGAAGGCGTGCATCAGGTCGTCGCTGCCGTGCCACTTGCGGCACCAGTACTGCATGGCCTGCCAGTGCGCGTCCCGGTTCAGCGGGGTGCGCTTGACCACCTCGGCCCAGAACTCCCGGAACTGGTCGTTCGACCAGTTGTTCCCCCGGGCCAGCGCGAGCTGGGCCAGGTACGGGCTCGGGTCGGCGGCCGGGGCCAGCCGGACGGCCTCGGCGGCGGCCTCGGTGGCCTGCTCGAGCTTCCGTACGAAGCCGTCCCGCATCTCGTCGGTGACGCTGTTGGCGTAGCCGGAGCCGCGGATCGCCCAGCCCGCGTGGACCAGGGCGTCCACGTGCAGCGCGGCGGCGTCGGAGTTGTCCGGCTGCTCCATCCGCCAGGCGTTCAGCCAGCTGTCGTCCCGGGAGGCCGGGCCGACGAAGAGCTCGGTCCGGCTCCAGCGCTCGTCCCAGTCGGTGCCCGCCGCGTCGATGTACGCGGCGGCCTCCCGCCAGCTGCCGTCCCGGACGGCGGACAGGGCGATCCGGGCGTCGTCGTCGACCGTGGTGCGGCCGAGCACCAGGCCCTGGTTGGGCACCAGCCCGAACTGGGAGGCCCGGGCCGGGTCGGACAGCACCTCGGCGTGGCTCACGTTGGCGGCCCGCTTGGCCTTCAGCGACTTGAACAGGGTGAACAGCAGCGCGCAGACGGCGATGGTGAGGAACAGCATGCGTGGGGCTCCGGTGGTTCAGTGAGCGGCCGGGGTGAGCCCGGCGGTGGTGAGCAGGGTGCGCAGTGGGGCGGTGTCCGGGGCGTCCGCGACCGCGGCGTCCAGGGCGGAGGTGAAGGCCTCGTCCCAGCCGTCCGGCAGGTGCAGGACGGCGGCGGTGGACCAGGAGAACTCCCAGTGGGCCAGGCCCGATTCGGCCAGCGCCAGCACGGTGAGCCGGGCCAGGCTGCCGCGGAAGACCGGACGGGCGGCCTCCCGGGCGGCCAGGCCGGTCGCGGCGGTGGTCCGCTCGTCGCGCGGGAGCCGGCCGGCCAGCTCCCAGGTGCGGCCGGCGTCGATCGCGTCCAGCAGCGCCTCGACCGTGCCGGGCAGCCCGGCGGAGGTGAGCGCGGTCAGGACCGGCTGGCAGTCCTCGCGGCAGTCGGCCAGGCAGGCGGTCTGCACCAGCTCGGGCCACTCCACCCGGCGCTTGGTCGCGGCCTCGGGCACCAGCGAGACCGACTCCAGGTCGGCCAGCGTCCGTTCGGCCTCGCGCAGCAGCACGAGCGCGGAGCCGGACCCCTCGGCGGCCCGGCCGTCCTCGGGCAGCGCCTCGATCGCGGCCACCCGCTGGGCGATCGGCGGGTGCGAGTCGTACGGGTCGGCCTGGTCCTCGTCCTGATCCAGCGTCAGCTCGGCCAGCTCCTGCCGGCGCTTCGGGTCGGCGAGCAGCTCGGCCAGCCCGCCGTACACCTGACCCGGCATCGGCAGCAGGCCGGCGGACCAGCCGATGGTGGCGTACCGGTGCAGGTAGAAGTCCTCGGCGGCGGCCAGCAGCGGCAGCCGGCGCAGCGCGGCGGCGGTGGCGTCCCGCCCGGCGATGGCGGCGGCGGACCGGTCGGCGGCGAACTCCTGACGGCGGCTCACCGACTCGGAGACCCGGAAGTACAGCTTGGCGTACTGGGTGAAGAGCTTGGCCAGCACCCGGTCGACACCGCCGCCCGCCTCCTCGTCGGAGACCTTCTTGCCCTTGGCCAGCCGCTTGGCGGCCTTCGCCCTGAGCTCGGCCTCCTGCTCGGCCTGGTGGCCGTCGGCGCGCGCGTGCAGGCTTTCGATGGTGTGCAGGATCGCGGTCCGCCCGGCCACCGTGACCCCGGCCAGCCGGACGTCGCGGTTGCTGTAGTGGCCGAACTCGTGGGCCAGCACCGAGTCCAGCTCGGCCTCGGTCAGACCGATCAGCAGCGGCGCGCCGATCACCAGGTGCCGCTTGCCGGGGATCAGCCCGAGCAGCCTGGTCTCCTCCCGGACGCCCGCGTTGACCTCGGGGATCAGCCGGATCTCGGCCGGGCCGCGGACGCCGGTCCGCTCGGCGATCCGGTCCACCCTGGCCCACAGCTCCGGCTGCTGGGCCCGGGTCACCAGCAGGCCGTGCGCCTCGCCCCGCTCCCGCGGACGGCGGGTCAGGAAGACCACCCGGAGCACCGGGTACGCGAAGGCCAGGCTGACCAGGACCACCTTGCCGATCAGCGCGTTGAACCGCCCGGTCTCCACCACCAGCGCGATGTCGAGGCCCAGCACACCGAGCACGATGCCGGCCGCGAGCAGATAGAAGCCGACCAGCATGGCGACCGCCAGGGCGGCCCGCCCCGCAGTGCTCATTCCGGTGGGTCGCGCGGGCGTGCCCATGCGGTCCTCCCCTTGACGTTCCGTCCGCAGCCTGAACATGTGTGCGGAAAGTGCAGATCGTAGCCGCCCGGCGGGCCGCACTTGACGGGCGGTCGGCAACGCGGGCGCTCTGCCCGCCCTTGGCCCGTTTCGACCACTAGGCTCAGCGGTATGACCGAGCACCAGCTTCCCCAGGGCTTCGAGACTCTCGCCATCCACGCGGGTCAGGAAGCAGACCCCCAGACCGGGGCCGTCGTCACGCCGATCTACCAGGTGTCCACCTACAAGCAGGACGGCGTCGGCGGCCTCCGGAACGGCTACGAGTACAGCCGTTCCGCCAACCCCACCCGGACCGCGCTCGAGGAGTGCCTCGCCGCGATCGAGGGCGGCGCCCGTGGCCTCGCCTTCGCCTCCGGCCTCGCCGCCGAGGACACCCTGCTGCGCACCGTGCTGAAGCCGGGCGACCACATCGTCATCCCGAACGACGCCTACGGCGGCACCTTCCGGCTGTTCGCCAAGGTGCTCACCCGCTGGGGCGTCGAGTTCTCCGTCGCCGACACCCAGAACCTGGCCGCCGTCCGGGACGCGCTGCGCCCCAACACCCGCGCGCTCTGGGTGGAGACCCCCTCCAACCCGCTGCTCGGGATCTCCGACATCGCCGGGCTGGCCGAGGTGGCCCACCAGGCCGGTGCGCTGCTGGTGGTGGACAACACCTTCGCCAGCCCGTACCTGCAGCAGCCGCTCTCGTTCGGCGCCGACGTGGTGGTGCACTCGACCACCAAGTACATGGGCGGCCACTCCGACGTGGTCGGCGGCGCCCTGGTGGCGGCCGAGGCCGGACTCGGCGAGGAGCTGGCGTACCACCAGAACGCGATGGGCGCGGTGGCCGGGCCGTTCGACGCCTGGCTGGTGCTGCGCGGCATCAAGACCCTGGGCGTCCGGATGGACCGGCACAGCTCCAACGCCGCGAAGGTCGCCGAGCTGCTCTCCGCCCACCCCAAGGTCAGCCAGGTGATCTACCCCGGTCTGCCCTCGCACCCCGGGCACGACATCGCCGCCAAGCAGATGAAGGCGTTCGGCGGCATGGTCTCGTTCCGGGTCAACGGTGGCGAGCAGGCCGCGGTGGACGTCTGCAACCGGGCCGAACTCTTCACCCTCGGCGAGTCGCTGGGCGGCGTCGAGTCGCTGATCGAGCACCCGGGCCGGATGACGCACGCCTCGGTGGCGGGCTCCGCGCTGGAGGTCCCCTCGGACCTGGTCCGCGTCTCCGTCGGCATCGAGGCGATCGACGACCTCCTGGCGGACCTGACCCGCGCGCTCGGCTAGGCAGCACAGTCGGTTGCACCACCAGGGGCTCGGGGAACGGCGACGGTTCGTGGCTGGCGGGTATCACTGCGAAAGTGCCTGACCACCCACGTATCTGCAACGCTCCTGAGGTCGGCGTCGCCGTTCCTCGAGCCCCTGGGTTCTGCCAAGTAAGGATTCCATGGACAGCTGGCCGATCACCCTGGACGACGTCCGCGGTGCGCACAAGATGCTCGCCGGGGTCGCCCGGGTCACGCCGATGGAGAGCAGCCGGTACCTGGCGGGGCTGATCGGTTCGCCGGTGCACCTCAAGTGCGAGAACCTGCAGCGCACCGGTTCGTTCAAGCTGCGCGGCGCGTACGTCCGGATCGCCGGGCTGTCGCCGGTGGAGCGGGCCGGTGGTGTGGTGGCGGCGAGCGCGGGCAACCACGCGCAGGGGGTGGCGCTGGCCGCCTCGCTGCTGGGGGTGCGGTCCACCGTGTTCATGCCGCTGGCGGCCCCGCTGCCCAAGGTGGCGGCGACCCGGGACTACGGCGCCGAGGTGCGGCTGCACGGCAGCACCGTGGACGAGGCCCTGCGGGCGGCGCAGCAGTACGCGGACGCGACCGGCGCGGTGTTCATCCACCCGTTCGACCACTGGGACATCGTCACCGGTCAGGCCACCGTCGGCCTGGAGATCCTGGAGCAGTGCCCGGAGGTCCGCACCATCCTGGTCGGGGTGGGCGGCGGCGGGCTGCTGGCCGGGATCGCGGCGGCGGTCAAGCCGCTCCGCCCGGACGTCCAGGTGATCGGGGTGCAGGCGGCCGGCGCGGCCGCGTACCCGCCCTCGCTGGCGGCGGGCCGGCCGGTCTCGCTGGAGCGGTTCGCGACCATGGCGGACGGGATCATGGTGGGCCGTCCGGGTGACATCCCGTTCGAGGTGGTGAACAGCCTGGCCGACGGGGTCAGGACGGTGTCCGAGGAGGGGCTGTCCCGGGCCCTGCTGCTCAGTCTGGAGCGGCTCAAGCTGGTGGTGGAGCCGGCCGGGGCGAGCCCGGTGGCCGCGCTGCTGGAGCACCCGGAGAGCTTCAAGGGGCCGGTGGTGGCGGTGCTCTCGGGCGGCAACATCGACCCGCAGCTGATGCAACGGGTGCTGCGGCACGGGCTGGTGGCGGCGGGCCGGTACCTGTCGATCCGGGTCCGGCTGGCCGACAAGCCGGGGGCGCTGGCCGATCTGCTGGCGGTGCTCACCAGGGTGGACGCCAACGTGCTGGACATCGCGCACGTCCGGATCGACCCCCGGCTCGGTCTGACCGAGGTCGAGGTGGACCTGCACCTGGAGACCAAGGGCCCCGAGCACTGCGCCGCGGTGCTGGGCGATCTCCGCGACGCGGGCTACGTGGTCACCCAGTAGTCGAAAGGTCCCAGCAGCCGGAAAACCAGGGGCGGTTGTCAGTCCCAACTGAGAGGGTGTCAGCGCGGATCGGCTCCGCGCTGTCCTTGCTGCGCCATGCGCCCGATCCTTGACGCGATATATCGCGAGCTGTCATTCTCGCGATGCATCGTGTTTCTCCGATGTCGCTCCCCGGCATGGAATCCGGTTCGCTCGGGTATTCCCCTCGGGTCAGAGTGGACATATCAGTCATATCGTCAGAGGAGATGAGGCAGGCTCATGGCGCCAGCCATCCAAGCCGAGAACCTGGTCAAGACCTTCGGTGACGTACGTGCCCTCGACGGCGTCAGCCTCGACGTTCCGGAGGGCACGGTTCTCGGACTGCTCGGCCCGAACGGCGCCGGCAAGACCACCACGGTCCGCGTGCTCACCACCCTGCTCCGCCCGGACTCCGGCCACGCCGTGGTCGCTGGGGTGGACGTGCTCAAGCACCCGAACAAGGTGCGCAGCCTGATCGGTCTCTCCGGTCAGTACGCCGCCGTCGACGAGTACCTGACGGGCCGTGAGAACCTGCAGATGGTCGGCGAGCTCTACCAGATGAGCGTGCGGGACGCGAAGGCCCGCGCCCGCGAGCTGCTGGAGTGGTTCAACCTCACCGAGGCCGCCGACCGCACCGCCAAGACCTACTCCGGCGGTATGCGTCGCCGGCTCGACCTGGCGGCCGCGCTGGTGGTCCGGCCCCCGGTGATGTTCCTGGACGAGCCGACCACGGGTCTGGACCCGCGCAACCGGCTCGCGCTCTGGGAGGTCATCGAGACCCTGGTCGAGCAGGGCACCACCCTGCTGCTGACCACCCAGTACCTGGAGGAGGCGGACCGCCTCGCCCACGACATCGCGGTGGTCGACCACGGCAAGGTGATCGCCCGCGGCACCGCCGACGAGCTCAAGGCCCAGATCGGCGGCGAGCGGGTCGAGGTGGTGGTGCACCGGCGCGACGACGTGACCGAGGCGCTGGCCGCGCTGACCCCGTACGCCAAGGGCGACCCGTCGCTGGAGAAGAACACCCGCAAGATCACCATCCCGGTGAGCGGTGGCGCCAAGGTGCTCGCCGACGTGATCCGCGAGCTGGACTCGCGCTCGATCGAGATCGACGACATCGGTCTGCGCCGCCCGACCCTGGACGACGTGTTCCTCTCGCTGACCGGCCACGCCACGGCCGCGGCGGCCGAGGACGAGGACGAGCCGCAGCCCGCCAAGGGCCGCAAGGGCCACGGGAAGGACGCCTGATGACCACGGCCACCGAACACGCGATCGGCGGCGCCGTCCCGCAGCAGCGGCACGGTGTCGGCGCGATGCTGCACGACTCCTGGGTGATCGCCAAGCGGAACCTGCGCCGGATGACCCGGATCCCGGAGATCGTGGTCTTCGGGCTGATGCAGCCGGTGATGTTCGTGCTGCTGTTCTCGTACGTGATGGGCGGGGCGATCCAGATCCCCGGCACCAGCGCGAGCGCCAGCACGTACACCCAGTTCCTGATGGCGGGCATCTTCGCCCAGACCGTCACCTTCGCGGTGGCCGGCGCCTCGGCCGGTATCGCGGAGGACATGACCAAGGGGCTGGTGGACCGGTTCCGCTCGCTCCCGATGACCCGCTCCGCCGTGCTGGTCGGCCGCACGCTGGCCGACCTGGTGCAGACCGCCTTCACCCTGCTGGTGCTGATGGTCGTCGCGGTGCTGGTCGGCTGGCGGATCCACGAGGGCTTCCTGAAGGCGCTCGGCGCGTTCGGGCTGCTGCTCCTGCTCGGCTACTCCTTCTCCTGGATCGGCGCGCTGATCGGTCTGTCGGTGCGCAGCCCGGAGGCGGCCACCTCGGCCGGTCTGATCTGGCTGTTCCCGCTGACCTTCATCTCGAACGCCTTCGTGCCGGTCAGCTCGATGCCGGGCTGGCTGCAGCCGATCGCCTACTGGAACCCGTTCAGCGCGACGGTGCAGGCCTGCCGTGACCTGTTCGGCAACCAGGTCGGCCCGGTCACCGGCGGCTGGCCGATGGAGAACGCGGTGCTGCTCTCGGTGCTGTGGTCGCTGGTCATCACGGCCTTCTTCTCCTGGCTGTCGGTCCGCAAGTACCGCTCCGCGGTCGGTTGATCACACGCGAGCGGCGGCTTCCCCTTCGGAGGGGAAGCCGCCGCTCGCGTGTGTCCGGGGATCAGGCGTGCGGCTTGGCCGCGATCACCTTGACCATCGCCCGCTTGCCGTTCGGCAGCTCGTAGTGCGCCTCGTCGCCGATCTTCTTCCCGTCGATGGCCGCACCGAGCGGGGACTGCGGGGAGTAGACGTCCACGTCGGACGCGCCCGCCATCTCGCGGGAGCCGAGCAGGAAGACCATGGTGTCGTCCTCGTCGCCGTCGAAGGCGATCGTCACGACCATGCCGGGGGCCACCACGCCGGAGTCCGCGGGGGCCTCGCCGACCTTGGCCCGCTCCAGCAGCTGGGTGAGCTGACGGATCCGCAGCTCGCCCTTGCCCTGGTCGTCGCGGGCCGCGTGGTAGCCGGCGTTCTCCTTGAGGTCACCCTCCTCGCGGGCCGCCTCGATCTTCTTGACGATCTCGGCCCGCCAGGGTCCGGTCATGTAGTCCAGCTCGGCCTTGAGCTGGTCGTAGCCGGACTGAGTGAGCCAGGTCACGTTCTCGCTGGTCTGGGTCACAGGTGCTCCTCGTAGGTGCTGGGCTGCGCTGAGGGTTGGTGTCAGCCGGGAACGGGGCGTACTACAAAGCATCGCCCGCTCTCGTGCCGTCCTGGCTGGAGAGGGGCGAAACCACGAGCCTAACAATTTCCCGACTGGAGCGGGAGGGTCCTTTACGCGTCCCGGCCGGCGCTTCCCGCTGCTTCCCGGTAGCGATGCCCGGTACGGCCGTCGAATATGCGCCCGAACGGATTACTTGGCGGGCGCACAACCGAGCAGCTCGGCGGCGGTGGCCCGGGCCGTGGTGCGCAGCGTGACGACCTCGTCGTAGCGCGATCCGGCGGCCGGGATCGGGAAGTCGTGCAGCCCCACCACGCCGCCGTCCTCGGACTGCGCGCGGACGGTGCAGACCCCCGCCGTGCCGTCCTCCTTGAGCACCGAGAGCTGCACCTGCATCGCCTCGGCGGAGACCACCTGGAAACCCGGCATCAGACCGTTCATGGCCGAGCCCTTGGAGATGTAGCTGACGCCCAGCCAGCCGACCAGCGCCAGGCCGAGCGCACCGCAGACCAGGCCGGTGATCCGCAGCCGGCGGTCGGCCTCGCGGTCGCTGCGCTTGCCGTAGCGGGCGGGAGCGATGGTCGTACGTCCGGAGTCCATGGGCGGCTCAGTCCTTTCGACGAGGGGCCGACGGTCCACCGGGGGAATGGACGGGCCCTCCGGTCAGTCACTATAGGAGGGCAGCATCCGCGCCGGACGCGGCGGGGGACCGGCCCGACGAACCGGATGATTCCCGGAAGGAACCAGGCGTTGACTGAGCAGTTGCGACTGATGGCGGTACACGCGCACCCGGACGACGAGTCCAGCAAGGGCGCCGCCACCATGGCCATGTACGTCTCACAGGGGGTGGACGTGCTGGTCGCCACCTGCACCGGCGGTGAGCGTGGCTCGATTCTCAACCCCAAGCTCCAGGGCGACCCTTGGGTCGAGGAGAACATCCACGAGGTGCGCCGGAAGGAGATGGACGCCGCCCGCGAGATCCTCGGCGTCAAGCAGGCCTGGCTCGGCTTCGTCGACTCCGGCCTGCCGGAGGGCGACCCGCTGCCGCCGCTGCCCGAGGGCTGCTTCGCGCTCCAGGAGGTGGCCGATGCGGCCGCCCCGCTGGTGAAGCTGATCCGCGAGTTCCGGCCGCACGTGATCACCACGTACGACGAGAACGGCGGCTACCCGCACCCCGACCACATCATGACCCACAAGATCACCATGGCCGCCTTCGACGCCGCCGGTGACCCGGACGCCTACCCCGAGGCCGGCGCGCCCTGGCAGCCGTCCAAGGTCTACTACAACCACGGCTTCCCGATGGGCCGGATCCGGGCCATGCACGCCTACCTGGTGGAGAACGACCTCGAGTCGCCGTACGGCGAGTGGATCGAGGGGTGGGAGAAGAGCGGCCGCAAGGAGCGCGAGATCACCACCCGGGTGGTCTGCGACGAGTGGTTCGAGATCCGGGACCGCGCGCTGATCGCGCACGCCACCCAGATCGACCCGGACGGCCCGTGGTTCCGGATCCCGCTGGACGTCCAGAAGAAGGTCTGGCCGACCGAGGACTACGAGCTGGTCCGCTCGCTGGTGGACACCGACCTCCCCGAGGACGACCTGTTCGCCGGCCTGCGCGCCTCCGTCACCACCGCCTGACACCCCGACACGCACCCACCCCGGTGACCCGGCCCGTGTAGGGCCGGGTCACCATGGGAGACATGAGCACCCCGATGCACCTCACCACCCTCGCCGCCGAGACCTTCGACAAGGCCAAGGTGACGCCCGGCCTGCTGGGCTTCGTGGTCTTCGCCGTCCTCGGCGTGGCCACCTGGTTCCTGGTCAAGTCGATGAACAAGCAGTTCGGCCGGGTGAACTTCGTCGAGGAGCCCGAGCAGCCCAAGGACTGACACCGTTCCGGCACGCTGATGCGCAAGGATGGGGTCATGCCGAACCGTCTCGCGGACGCGACCTCGCCGTACTTGCAGCAGCACGCCGACAACCCGGTGGACTGGTGGCCCTGGGGGCCGGCGGCCTTCGAGGAGGCCGCCCGGCGCGGGGTGCCGGTGCTGCTGAGCGTCGGGTATGCGGCGTGCCACTGGTGTCATGTGATGGCGCACGAGTCCTTCGAGGACGAGGCGATCGCCCAGTACGCCAACGAGCACTTCGTCGCGGTGAAGGTGGACCGCGAGGAGCGGCCCGACGTGGACGCGGTGTACATGGAGGCGGTGCAGGCGGCCACCGGGCAGGGTGGGTGGCCGATGACGGTCTTCCTGACGCCCGAGAAGGACCCGTTCTACTTCGGGACGTACTTCCCGCCCGCGCCGCGGCACGGGATGCCCGGCTTCCGGCAGGTGCTGGAGGGGGTCAGTGCCGCCTGGCGGGACCGGCGGGACGAGGTCGGCGAGGTGGCCGAGCGGATCAGGGCCGACCTGGCCGAGCGGGCCGCGGTGTACGGGGTCGGCAGCGGGGTCCACCAGGTGCCCGGGGCCGAGGAGTTGGCCAAGGCGGCGGCCGAGCTCGGCCGGAGCTACGACGCCAAGCGCGGCGGCTTCGGCGGGGCGCCGAAGTTCCCGCCGTCGATGGCGGTGGAGTTCCTGCTCAGGCACCACGCGAGCACCGGCTCGGTCGAGGCGCTGGAGATGGCCCGGCACACCTGTGAGGCGATGGCCAGGGGCGGGATCTACGACCAGCTGGGCGGCGGCTTCGCCCGGTACGCGGTGGACGCCGAGTGGGTGGTGCCGCACTTCGAGAAGATGCTCTACGACAACGCCCTGCTGCTCCGGGTCTACCTGCACCTGTGGCGGGCCACCGGCGAGGAGCTGCCGCGCCGGATCGCGCTGGAGACCGCCGACTTCCTGCTGGCCGAACTCCGCACCCCCGAGGGCGGGTTCGCCTCCGCGCTGGACGCGGACAGCCTGGACCCGGCCACCGGCAAGTCCGCCGAGGGCGCGTACTACGCCTGGACCCCGGAGCAGCTGACCGAGGTGCTGGGCGCCGAGGACGGCGCGCTGGCCGTCGAGCTGTTCGAGGTGACCGGCACCTTCGAGCACGGTTCCTCGGTGCTCCAGCTGCTCGCCGACCCGGCGGACGACAAGGCGTACGGCCGGATCAGGGAGCGGCTGCTGACGGCCCGTCGGCAGCGGCCCGCCCCCGCCCGGGACGACAAGGTGGTGGCCGCCTGGAACGGGCTGGCGATCGCCGCGCTGGCCGAGACCGGCGCGCTGCTGGAGCGGCCCGACCTGGTGGAGGCCGCCGTCCGGGCCGCCGACCTGCTGCTCGCCGTCCACCTGACCGAGGAGGGCCGCCTGCTGCGCACCTCCAGGGACGGCCGGGCCGGGGCCAATGCGGGTGTGCTGGAGGACTACGCGGACACCGCCGAGGGCTTCCTCGCGCTGTACGCGGTGACCGGCGACGCCGAGTGGCTGGCGCTGGCCGGCGGGCTGCTCGACACCGTGCTGAGTCACTTTGTCGACACCGCGTCAGGCGCCCTGTACGACACGGCGGACGACGCAGAGGAGCTGATCCGCCGCCCGCAGGACCCGACCGACAACGCCACCCCCTCGGGCTGGACCGCCGCCGCGCAGGCCCTGCTCACGTACGCCGCCTACACCGGCTCCGAGCGCCACCGGACCGCCGCCGAGCGGGGTTTGGGGATCGTCGGCGCGCTGGGCAGCCGGGCGCCCCGGTTCATCGGCTGGGGCCTGGCGGCCGCCGAGGCGCTGGCCGACGGGCCGCGCGAGGTCGCCGTGATCGGCCGGCCCGGGGTCGCCGAGACCGCGCTGCTGCACCGGACCGCCCTGCTCGGCACCGCACCGGGCGCCGTGGTGGCGGTCGGCGAGCCGGGTTCGACGGAGGTGCCGCTGCTGGTGGACCGGCCGCTGCTGGACGGCGAGTCGGCCGCGTACGTCTGCCACCACTTCAGCTGCGACGCCCCGACGGCGGACCCGGCCGAGCTGGCCGGGAAGCTCGGGGTGCGGGTCGGAAATCTTGGTGCGTGAGCGTCCGGTGCTCGGACACAATGCCCCATGACCTGGACCCTCAGTTCCTCCCTGGACGACTTCCGCACGCAGGCCGGTGACTTCCTGGCTGCCCACCCGGCCGAGAACACCGTGCTGCTCACCCTGGTGCACAACCTCACCGAAGGCGGCCCGCACGTCTTCGGCCCGGACGATCCGCAGTACGGCTGGTGGCGGCCCGGGCCGGACGCCCCGGTCGTCGGCGCGTTCGTGCGGACGCCGCCGTACCCGCTCCGGCTCGGCCTGATGCCGGAGCGGGCGGCCACCGAACTGGCGCTCGCGCTGGCCGGGACGGAGCTGACCGCGGTGGACGGCGGGGTGGCCCCGGCGCAGGCCTTCGCGGCGGCGTGGCAGCAGGACGGCACCGTCAAGTCCAACGAACGGCTGTACCGGCTGGGGAAGTTGGTCGATCCCTCGCCACTGCCCGCCGGGACGGTCCGGCTCGCCACGGCAAACGACGTCGAGCTGCTGGTGGAGTGGTTCGGCGCGTTCGTCGCCGAAGCGGAGCTGGCCATCCCCGGGGAGAACCACCGGCCCACGGTCGAACGGCGGACCGCCGACGGGCGCCTGCACATCTGGGAACACCAGGGCACGCCGGTGTCGTTCGCCGGCGTCAGCCCGGTGATCGCCGGGATGTCGCGGATCGGGCCGGTCTACACGCCGCCCGAGCACCGGGGCCGGGGGTACGCGAGCGGGGTGGTCGCGGCGGGGTCGGCCCACGCACTCGCGGCCGGGGCGGCGGAGGTGCTGCTCTTCACCGACCTGGCCAACCCGACCAGCAACTCGATCTACCAGAAGCTCGGGTACGAGGCGGTCGAGGACTGCGTCAGCTTGAGCTTTGCTCGTTAAGTTGCACTGTCCAGGGGCTCGGGGAACGGCGAAAGTGCCTGACCGCCTACGTACGGATCACCTTCTTCGAGGTCGGCGTCGCAGTTCCCCGAGCCCCTGGTGGGTCACTCCCAGTCCCAGCGGATCCCCAGCAGACACGGCGTCAGCGCGCTCGCCACCAGGTGGACGCAGTGGTGTCCGTCGAGGGTCAACTCCTCGGTCTCGTACGGTTCTCCGCCCGGGCTGCGGGAGGTGAAGCGGTGGCAGCGGACCGGGAGGGCGTCGGGGTGGAAGGTGATCTGGAGGACGTACTGGCCGGCGCCAGAGTTGAAGCCGCGGACGTATTCGCAGCTGGGCCCGGCGGCCGGGGCGTCGTCGAAGCCGTAGCCGAGCAGGTGGGTGTCGCCGGTGCGCAGGCGGCGGTCCAACAGGAGTTCGGCGACCAGGAGTTCGGCGCCCGGGTCGCGGCGGATCCGGCCGGGGCGGCAGTTCTCCTCGGCCCGGACGGCGACCCGGGAGATGTCGCAGCCGGGGTCGCCCTGATAGAGCGCCAGGTATCGGTCGATGCCGTCCCGGTGAGCCCGCAGGGCGTGTTGGGAGTCGCGGCGGACCATCTGGCGGTCGGCGCCGATCCGGATCCGTTCGATGTGGGTGACGGTGTGCAGACCGGTGTCCGGCGGTCCGGCGATGGTGGCGAGCAGGCCGTCCACGGCCGAGGCCGGGGCGATCAGGTCGCGGTACGGCCGGGTGGCCGGTGAGGCGGGGCCCGCAGGGGCCTGCCGGGGGCCGAGCAGCCGGGTGAGGGAGTGCTCGGGGAGTTCCAGTACCTCTTCCAACATCCGTACCGCGCGCAGGGATTCGGCGCGTTCGGGGCGCCGTCGGCCCTGCTGCCAGTAGCTCAGGCTGGTGACGCCGACCTGGACACCACGTTGGGCGAGGTGCTGCCGCAGTCGGTTCAGGGCGAGCCCGCGCGCGCTGATGGCGGCACGCAGCGCGAGGTGGAAGGGCCCGGTACGGAGTACCGCCGCCAGCTCGGGCTGGACGGTGTGCTGCATGGCCGGCTCCCGTCTGCCTGGTTGACCGTGAATATTCACATGTACGCGGCGAGTTGTCACCAGTAAGGACGGATACCCGGCCCCCGAACGGGAGTTCCGTTCACACCCGGGGCGGGCCCGTTCACACCCGGCCGGGGCGGCCGAGCAGGTCCGTTGACCGGGACACGGCATGGCTCGATGCTCTGTCCACCGCGTCCGGACGCGGTCCCCCACATCCCCTCTCCTGCGGACTCGCAAGGAGGAGAAGCCCATGCCAACTTCCCGGACACGCCTGCGTCAGGCGGTCGCCGCCCTCGCTCTCGGCATCCTCGCCCCGGCCCTCACGGTGGTCACCGCCACCCCGGCGCCCGCTGCCGTCATCCCCCACGCCCAGCCGGCCTCGGTCACCCCGGGCGCCGTCTCGGCCCTCGCGGCGCGCAAGCTCAACATCACCATGCAGTCGCAGCAGCAGACCAATTGGTGCTGGGCGGCGAGCGGCAACACCATCGCCACCTACTACGGCTACAACTACAGCCAGAACCAGTTCTGCAACGTGGCCTTCAACCGGTCGGTGAACTCGACCTGCCCCAACAACCAGGCCACGCTGGGCAATGTGCAGACCGCGCTGAGCTGGATCGGCATCAACCCCGGTTCGTACGTCACCGGTTACCTGCGCAACAGCACCGTGCAGACCGAGATCAACGCCAACCGGCCGGTCGAGACCCGGATCCAGTGGTCCTCGGGCGGTGGTCACATGCACGTGATCTACGGCTACGACACCGCCAACAACTGGGTCTACTGGGGCGACCCGTGGCCCTCGAACAACCGCTACAACTGGGCGGACTACTCGTACTACGTGAGCAACAGCTCGTTCTCCTGGACCCACTCCCTCTACCGGATCGGTGCGTGAGGAGATGACCGACATGCGTAGGCACACCCACCGCCTCGCGGCCGTCACCGCGCTGGCCGCCACCCTCGGCCTGGCCCTCGCGCTCCCCGCCCAGGCGGCGGAGGGCGGCGCTCCGGCCCCGGTCGCCGCCGCCGAGCTGTCGGCGGCCCGCAGCACGGCCGGATCCCCGGCCGTCCTGGAGCAGCTGGGCCGGTTCTTCGCCCGGAAGGGCATACCGCAGAGCGGCTCGCTCGACCTCGCCCCGGCCGACGAGGCCCGGGCCGCCGCCCAGGCCGCACCCCGGCTGAGCGGGGCCACCGTGCCGGTCTACACCCTGGACCCGGCGTTCGTGGCGGGCACGGCCGGAGCGGCCGTGGCCAAGGCGGAGTTCGTGGCCAGCAAGGCGGTCGCGGCCGACGGGCAGACCGCCTCGGTCTGGACCGTCCGGCAGGACGGCGGCTGGCGGGTGGTCAACATCGCCACGGGTGGCGACGAGACCGACTACGCGGCGCAGGCCGCGAGCACCGGCGGCGGCACGGTCTTCCGGGAGCCGCAGCTGAACGCCTGGTACGTCCTGCGGGACGGGCGGGTGCTGCCGCTGGACGAGGACGCGGTGCGCTCGGTCGGCCCGTCCGGGGTCAGCCTGGCCGGGTACCAGCAGCTGGTGCACCAGCGGTACGGCGACAAGCTGCCCGGTTCGGCGTACGACCGGGCGGGCAAGGGCGGTGGTTATGAGGCGGCCGCCCCGGCTGCGGAGCCGGACGGCCTGCCGCCGCTGACGGCGGGGGTGGCGGGCGCGGCCCTGCTGGCCACCGCCCTGACCGGGGTCGGCCTGGCGGTCCGCCGGCGCGGGCAGAACGGCTGACTCAGAAAAAAGAGGGGCGGCGCGGGGACTTCCCCGCGCCGCCCTTTCGTGTGCCTCGCGTGTGGGTCAACCCGTTGATTTGACGAACCGTTGACCCCTCGTTCGCCTGGCCGCCCGACCGCTATGTCACCGTGTGTGGTGTTGAGTACCCGGCGGGTGGCTGAAGGGGGAGCAGATGGCGGCGCGGGGAGTGCGGGTCGAGAGCGCGCTGGTGGCCCTGGCCGCCGCGCTGGCGGTGGTGCTGGCGTACGTGTTCGGCGGCCCGCGGCTGGTCTGGATCGTCGCGGCGGCCGAGGTCGCCCTGGTGATGCTGGACGTGGCCCGCCGGTTCCGGGTGCGGGCCCACGACCGGGCGGGCCAGCAGGAGCCGGAGGCGCATTGCGAGCGGTGCCGGCGGGCCAGGGAGCGGCTCGACGGCGGCTCAGTTGGCGACGCTGTACGCCACCAGTGAGATGCCGATGTACTGGGCGATGAACGCGCCCAGGGTGAAGGCGTGGAAGACCTCGTGGAAGCCGAACCAGTGCGGTGACGGGTTCGGCTTCTTCAGTCCGTAGACCACCCCGCCCAGGCTGTAGAGCACACCGCCGACGATCAGCAGGGTGACCACCGCCGCGCCGCCGGCCTGCAGGAACTCGGGCAGGAAGAACACCGCCGCCCAGCCGAGCGCGAGGTAGCAGGGCGTGTAGAGCCAGCGCGGCGCCCCGACCCAGAACACCCGGAACGCGATCCCGGCCAGCGCTCCGCCCCAGACCAGCCAGAGCAGCAGCTGCCGCTGGCCGCCCTCCAGCAGCAGGATGGTGAACGGGGTGTACGAGCCCGCGATGATCAGGAAGATGTTCGCGTGGTCGAGCCGGCGCAGGATCGCGTCGCCGCGCGGCCCCCAGGTGAAGCGGTGGTACACCGCGCTGACCCCGAACAGCATCCAGGCGCTGACCGCGTAGATCGCGCAGGCGACCCGGGCCTCGGTGGAGTCCGCAAGGCAGATCAACACGATTCCGGCGGCCAGTGACGCCGGGAACATCCCCGCGTGCAGCCAGCCACGCCACTTGGGCTTGATCTCCACCGATGCGTCCGTCATGGCCAACATGCTACCTACGGCTCCGTAGGTTACTGCAACGTAGGTAGTGACGGTCACCACTTTTGGACGTAATGGAGTATTGGATCGAGGGTGTCGAGGGGTCCGGGTGGGACGGCAGAGCCTTGTTACTGGTCAGTACTTCGCCAAGAAGGCGTAAAAGTTCGCGCGAAATTGCCATCTTGCCGTGTTGGAGCCTTGAGGCCGGAGCTACGGTGTAACCACCCTCAAACCCCCGCGACGCCGTCTCCTAGCCGAGATGGCGTGAAACGGAGCGATCGTGTCGTACGAGAACTCTGCTCTCAGCGCATCCGCGCCCACCCGCCACAAGCGTCTGCTGGCCTGGGTGAGCGAGATCGCGGAGCTGACCCAGCCGGACCGCGTCGAGTGGTGTGACGGCTCGGAGGAGGAGTACCAGCGCCTCGCCGATCTGCTGGTCGCCCAGGGCACCTTCAAGAAGCTGAACCCGGAGAAGCGGGTCAACTCCTACCTCGCCACCTCCGACCCCTCGGACGTGGCCCGGGTCGAGGACCGCACCTACATCTGCTCCGAGCAGGAGAAGGACGCGGGCCCGACCAACAACTGGAAGGCCCCCGCCGAGATGCGGGAGATCTTCACCGGCACGGACGGCCTGTTCAAGGGCGCGATGAAGGGCCGCACGATGTATGTCGTGCCGTTCTCGATGGGCCCGGTCGGCTCCCCGCTGGCGGCGTACGGCGTGGAGATCACCGACTCCGCCTACGTCGCGGTCTCGATGCGCGTGATGACCCGGATGGGTCAGGCCGTGCTCGACCAGCTCGGTGAGGACGGCGAGTTCGTCAAGGCCGTGCACACCGTCGGCGCCCCGCTGGCGGAGGGCGAGGCCGACGTGCCGTGGCCCTGCAACACCACCAAGTACATCTCGCACTACCCGGAGACCCGGGAGATCTGGTCCTTCGGCTCGGGCTACGGCGGCAACGCCCTGCTCGGCAAGAAGTGCTACGCGCTCCGGATCGCCTCCACGATGGCCCGGGACGAGGGCTGGCTGGCCGAGCACATGCTCGTCCTCAAGCTCACCCCGCCGAGCGGTGCCGAGCCCAAGTACATCGCCGCGGCCTTCCCGTCCGCCTGCGGCAAGACCAACCTGGCGATGCTCCAGCCGACCATCCCGGGCTGGAAGGTCGAGACCATCGGCGACGACATCGCCTGGATGCGGTTCGGCGCCGACGGCCAGCTCTACGCGATCAACCCGGAGGCCGGCTTCTTCGGCGTCGCCCCCGGCACCGGCGTGGACACCAACGCCAACGCGATCGACACCCTCTGGGGCAACACGGTCTTCACCAACGTCGCGCTGACCGACGACGGTGACGTCTGGTGGGAGGGCCTCACCGAGGAGCCCCCGGCGCACCTGACCGACTGGCGCGGCAACGACTGGACCCCCGAGTCCGGCACCCCCGCCGCCCACCCGAACGCGCGGTTCGCCGTCCCGGCCGCGCAGTGCCCGACCATCGCGCCGGAGTGGGAGGACCAGGCGGGTGTGCCGATCTCGGCCATCCTGTTCGGCGGCCGCCGGGCCACCGCCGTCCCGTTGGTGACCGAGTCCTTCGACTGGCAGCACGGCGTCTTCCTGGGCGCCAACATCGCCTCCGAGAAGACCGCCGCCGCCGAGGGCACCGTGGGCGAGCTGCGCCGCGACCCGTTCGCGATGCTGCCGTTCTGCGGCTACAACATGGGTGACTACTTCGGCCACTGGCTGAAGCTCGGCGCCCAGGCCGACGCGGCCAAGCTGCCGAAGATCTACTACGTCAACTGGTTCCGCAAGAACTCGGCCGGCGACTTCGTCTGGCCGGGCTACGGCGAGAACAGCCGGGTGCTGAAGTGGATCGTCGAGCGCCTGGAGGGCATCGGCGCCGGCGTCGAGACCCCGATCGGCGTGCTGCCGACCGTCGAGGGCTTCGACCTCAAGGGCCTGGACATCCCGCAGCAGGACCTCGATCTGCTCTTCTCGGTGGACGCCGACATCTGGCGCCAGGAGGCCGCACTCGTGCCGGCCCACCTGGAGCTGTTCGGCGAGCACACCCCCAAGGCCCTCTGGGACGAGTACGAGGCGCTGGTGCAGCGCCTCGGCTGACGCGGCAGAGACGGCTGCGGCCGGAGCCTCGGCCGGACGATCCTCCCCCGACCAAGAGGGGATCGTCCGGATCGGGACTCCGGCCGTAACTGTCTCCAGCTGCTTTTTTGGGCGGGGCTCAGGGCTGGGCGTAGCCGGACAGGAAGTCGCCGATCCGGGTGACCGCGTCGGTGATCTCCTCCGCCCGGGGCAGCGTGACCAGCCGGAAGTGGTCCGGCTCGGGCCAGTTGAAGCCGGTGCCCTGGACGATCAGGATGCGCTGGGACCGCAGCAGGTCCAGCACCATCTGCGCGTCGTCCTTGATCTTGTAGACCTGCGGGTCCAGCCTCGGGAAGGCGTACAGCGCGCCCTTCGGCTTCACGCAGCTGACGCCGGGGATCTCGTTCAGCAGCTTGTACGCCGCGTCCCGGGACTCCAGCAGCCGCCCGCCCGGCAGGATCAGTTCCTTGATCGACTGCCGGCCGCCGAGTGCCGCCGCCACCGCGTGCTGGGCGGGCATGTTGGCGCAGAGCCGCATGCTGGCCAGCACGGTCAGGCCCTCGATGTAGCTGCGGGCCCTGGTCCGGTCGCCGGAGAGCACCATCCAGCCGGAACGGAAGCCCGCCACCCGGTAGGACTTGGACATGCCGTTGAAGGTGACGCAGAACAGGTCGGGCGCCAGGGTGGCGAGCGGGACGTGCACCGCGTCGTCGTAGAGGATCTTGTCGTAGATCTCGTCCGCGTAGATCACCAGCTTGTGGCGGCGGGCGATCTCGACGATGCCCTCCAGGATCTCCAGCGGGTAGACCGCCCCGGTCGGGTTGTTCGGGTTGATCACCACGATCGCCCTGGTCCGGTCGGTGACCTTGGCCTCGATGTCCGCGAGGTCCGGGTACCACTCCGACTGCTCGTCGCAGCGGTAGTGCACCGCGGTACCGCCGGACAGGCTGACCGAGGCCGTCCACAGCGGGTAGTCCGGCGCCGGGACGAGCACCTCGTCACCGTCGTCCAGCAGCGCGGTCATCGCGAGCTGGATCAGTTCGGAGACCCCGTTGCCGAGGAACACGTCCTCGACCGTGAGGCCGTGCAGGCCGCGCTCCTCGTAGTGCATCACCACCGCCCGGCGCGCGGACAGCAGACCCTTGGAGTCGCCGTAACCGTGCGCGGCCGAGAGGTTCTTCAGGATGTCCTGGAGGATCTCGGGCGGCGCGTCGAAGCCGAAGACAGCGGGGTTGCCGGTGTTCAGCTTGAGGATGCGATGCCCCTGGTCCTCCAGTCGCATCGCCTCATCGAGCACCGGGCCGCGGATGTCGTAACAGACATTGGCAAGCTTGCTGGACTGGATGACCTGCATGCCTCGTAACTTTACGACCGATGCCCCTCGATCATCACGTGCTCTTGCACACAACATCAGGTCCGTCTGCCAGGCTGGAGCCGTGATCGCGATTCTGGGTGGGGCGGCGGTGGGGCTCGCGCTGGCCCCGGGGGTGCGCCGGGCGGTCGGCCGGTACGCGGTCCCCTATGAAGGGGAGCCCGCGGCGCGCCCGCTGTCGCTGCCGGTGGCCGCGCTGGTCTCGGCGGCGACCGGGGCGGCGGTCGGCGCCGGGTACGGCTCGGCCGGGTGGCCGGTGCTGGTCTGGGTGGCCCTGCTCGGGCTGGTGCTCGGCCTGGTCGACGCCTCGGTGCACCGGCTGCCCGATCCGCTCACCGCCGCCCTGGCGGCGGGCGCCGCGGCCCTGCTGCTGATGACGGAGCGTCAGTCGCTGCTGCGCTGCCTGCTCGCCGCGCTCGCCCTCGGCCTCGGGTTCGCACTGCTCGCGCTGCTCGCCCCGATCGGCCTCGGCGACGCCAAGCTGGCCCCGAGCCTGGGCGCGCTGCTCGCGGTCACCGGCTGGGGCACCGTGCTGGCCGGGCTGGCGTACGCCTTCCTGCTGGCCGGCCTGTGGGCCGTCGCCCTGCTGCTCACCCGCCGGGCCGGGCGGCAGGACGCGCTGGCCTTCGGGCCTTTCCTGCTGCTCGGCACGCTGCTGGCGGTGCTGGCCACCGGCTGACGCGGCGTCAACGACGAGGCCCGCCGCACCTGGTGGGTACGGCGGGCCTCGGTGGTACGCGGCCCCACCCTCATAGGGCGGCGCACCGGGGAGGTGTTACGGCATGGCGTGGACGAACGGGCCCACGGTGTTGGAGAAGGCGTTGCCGTTGTTGGCGTCCCAGTTGGTCGACCAGGTCATCGCGCCGCGGATGGTCGGCCACTTGGCCGGCGGGACGAAGCTGCCGCAGTTGGTGCCGGTGGCCAGGCAGCTCAGCGCGTTGTTGACCACGCTCGGGGCCACGTAACCGCCGCCCGCCGCCTTGCTGGAGGCCGGGACGCCGATGCCGACCTGGTCCGGGCGCAGGCCGCCCTGGATCTGGGTGCAGACCTGGGCGGTGATGAAGTCGATGGTGCCCTGGTTGTAGACCTTGCCGTCACAGCCGTTCATGCCACCGGAGTTGTAGAACTGGGTGTTCATCACGGTCAGGATGGACTTGGTCTTGAGCGCCAGCTTGAAGTACGCGCCGTCGGTGCTGTAGACCCCGATGGTCTCGGGCGCCATGGTCAGGACGAACTTCGAGCCGACCTTCGCCTGCAGGTTGAGCAGCGCGTTGCCCAGGTGCTCCGGGTTGAGGCCGTTCTCCAGGTCGACGTCGATGCCGTCGAAGCCGTAGTCCTTCAGCACCGCGTAGGCGGAGTCGGTGAAGGCGGCCGCGGCGGTGGCGTCGCCGACCGAGATGGCGCCGTTCTGGCCGCCGATGGAGAGGACGACCTTCTTGCCGGCCGCCTGCTTGGCCTTCACGTCGGCCCGGAACTGGGCGTCGGTGTAGCCGCCGAGCTTGCTGGACAGACCCGGGTCGAGCTGGAAGGTGATCGCGCCGGTCTTGGTCGGCACGGCGTCCGCGAACGACACCTCGATGATGTCGTACGCGCTCTGCACCTCGCTCAGCTTCTGGACGGTCGCACCGTTGTCGAAGTTGTGCCAGTAACCGGTGACCACGTGCTTGGGCAGGTCGGTGACCGGGCCGGTGGGCGTGACGGTCGGGCTGGCGCTGGCCGACGGCGAGGCGGACGCGCTCGGGGAGGCGGACGTGCTCGCGCTCGGGGAAGCGCTGGCCGAGGGCGAGGCGGAGGCGCTGGCGCTGGCGCTCGGGGAAGCGGAGGCGGAGGCCGAGGCGGACGGGGAGGCGGTGCCGCCCGGGCCGGTCAGCGTGATGTCGTCCGCGTTGTAGGCGCCCTGGCCGTACCAGCCGTGCACGTACAGCGTGACGCTGTTGACGCCCGCGCCGGTGGTGAAGGTGGAGGAGAGCTGGTTCCAGCTGGCCTGGCTGGACCAGGTGGACGGGTCGGTGCCGCCGGTGCCGCGCACGCCGAGGTAGGTGTACGGGCCCTGCACCCAACCGGCCAGCGAGTAGCTGGTGTTGGGGAGCACGCTGACGGTCTGTCGGCACTCGGCGGTGTCCGAGGCGCTCGGTGCCGCGTTCAGCGCGTACGAGCCGGAGTGGGCCGGGGTGCCGACGACGCTCGCGCCGCCGGTACAGGTCCAGCCGTTGAGGTTCCCTCCCTCGAAGCCGCCGTTGCTCACCAGGTTGCCCACGGCGGCGTTGGCGCCGCCGGCGAACAGCGCGAGGCCGGTGGCGGCCAGTGCAAGCGCGGTGGTCCCGGCCGCGAGGGCGGCGGGGAGGGGGCTGCGCCGGCGCCGGTGGGACGGCTGCTGCAGCGATCGGGCCATGGAGACGCTCCTGTGGGGGAGGGAGGAGCCGCCGCGGTGGGGGGCGCGGCGGCTCCGTGTGGGGGAGGGGAGTTCCGGCAACAGGGCTGGGGAGGGCGGCGACCTGTGGGGTGGTTGCTGCCCTCGGTCAAAAGCTGGACTAGACCATTGGCAAGCGTCAAGAAGTCGGCGTCGGCTTACGGGACATTTAAGGAACCGGAGACCGTTCCGTGTCCGGCGTCACATCGCCGATTTCAGGCCGTGACACCTTCGGTACCTGCGGCTTTACCGTGCGGACCACTCCGGGAGTAGGCTGCGCGAGGGTATTTGCCGTACCCGAGTAGGACGAGCACGGAGGGGCCGAACACATGGGTCTGCGCGACGTCGTGGAGCGCACGCCGGGTCTCCGTACCCTGCTGGACAACGCCTACCGGGTCTACGGTCGCCGGGTCGAGGTCCACCTCGCGAACACCCCGCACCACATCGGCGTGATCCTGGACGGCAACCGCCGCTGGGCCCGCGCGACCGGCGGCACCACGGCCGACGGACACCAGCGCGGCGCGGACAAGATCAGCGAGTTCCTGGGCTGGTGCGACGAGACGCACGTCCAGGTGGTCACGCTCTGGATGCTCTCCACCGACAACCTCTCCCGCCCGGCCGACGAACTGGTGCCGCTGCTCGGGATCATCGAGGACACCGTCCGGCGGCTGGCCGCCGACGGCCGCTGGAAGGTCCACCCGGTCGGCGCGCTCGACCTGCTGCCGTCCCGGACCTCCGACGTGCTCAAGGAGGCCGCCGAGGCCACCGCCGACATCGACGGCATCACCGTCAACGTCGCGGTCGGGTACGGCGGTCGGCACGAGATCGCCGACGCCGTCCGCTCGCTGCTCCAGGAGCACGCGGGCCGCGGCACCTCGATCGAGGAGCTCGCCGAGATCCTCGACGTCGAGCACATCGCCGAACACCTCTACACCAAGGGCCAGCCCGACCCCGACCTGGTCATCCGCACCTCGGGCGAACAGCGGCTGTCCGGCTTCCTGCTCTGGCAGAGCGCGCACAGCGAGTTCTACTTCTGCGAGGCGTACTGGCCGGCCTTCCGGAAGGTCGACTTCCTCCGGGCGCTGCGGGACTACCAGCTGAGGAACCGTCGCCTCGGGCTCTGAGGTCTGGGGCGGTCGTCCCGCTTGCGGTGAGCCTGTGGTCCCGGGTTCGAGCTGACGCACCGAAAGTTAACCAACGATGATCCGTCGTTGGGTTCGCGGCGCGGTTCGCCTGGGAATACCCCTGTCAGACCGGTACTCCGGCCAACCGGGGTCGCGGGGACCGGCATGCCGCGGGTGACGCAGGGTCATCCGCTCTGGAGGCCTAGTGGTCAGTACAAAGAGCCGCCGGACACCAGACCGGCGCACGTACGTTCTCGACACCAGCGTGCTCCTGGCGGACCCACTCGCCATGACCCGTTTCGAGGAGCACGAGGTCGTCCTCCCCGTGGTCGTGGTCACGGAGTTGGAGGCCAAGCGGCACCATCCGGAGCTGGGCTACTTCGCCCGCCAGGCGCTGAGGCTGCTGGACGACTTCCGGGTCCGGCACGGCCGGCTCGACGAGCCGATCCCGGTCGGCGAGCTCGGTGGCAGCATCCGGGTGGAGCTCAACCACTCGGACACCTCGGTGCTCCCGGCCGGTTACCGGCTCGGCGGCGGCGAGGCGGACACCAGGATCCTGGCCGTCGCGCGCAATCTGCAGGCCGAGGGGTACGACGTCACCGTCGTCTCCAAGGACCTGCCGATGCGGATCAAGGCCAGCGCGGTCGGCCTGCTCGCCGAGGAGTACCGGGCCGAGCTGGCGATCACCTCCGGGTGGACCGGAATGTCCGAACTGCACGTCTCCGGCGACCAGGTGGACGCGCTGTTCGGCGCCGGCCACGACGTCGCGGTGGACGTGCAGGGGGCGGAGGAGCTCCCGGTGCACACCGGGCTGGTGCTCACCTCGGAGCGCGGCCGGGCCCTCGGCCGGGTCACCCAGGACGGCCGGGTCCGGCTGGTCCGGGGCGACCGCGAGGTGTTCGGGCTGCGCGGCCGGAGCGCCGAGCAGCGGGTCGCCCTCGATCTGCTGCTCGACCAGGAGGTCGGGATCGTCTCGATGGGCGGCCGGGCGGGTACCGGCAAGTCCGCGCTGGCGCTGTGCGCCGGTCTGGAGGCGGTGCTGGAGCGCCAGCAGCACCGGAAGGTGATGGTCTTCCGGCCGCTCTACGCGGTCGGCGGGCAGGAGTTGGGCTATCTGCCCGGTTCCGAGTCGGAGAAGATGAGCCCCTGGGCGCAGGCGGTCTTCGACACCCTCTCGGCCGTCACCACCCCGGACGTGATCGAGGAGGTGATCTCCCGCGGGATGCTGGAGGTCCTCCCGCTCACCCACATCCGGGGCCGGTCGCTGCACGACGCCTTCGTGATCGTGGACGAGGCGCAGTCGCTGGAACGGAACGTGCTGCTCACCGTGCTGTCCCGGATCGGCCAGGGGTCGCGGGTGGTGCTCACCCACGACGTCGCCCAGCGCGACAACCTCCGGGTGGGCCGGTACGACGGGGTGGTCGCGGTGGTGGAGAAGCTGAAGGGGCACCCGTTGTTCGCCCACATCACGCTGACCCGCTCGGAGCGGTCGCCGATCGCGGCCCTGGTCACGGAGCTCCTGGAGGACGTGAACCCCTAGGCCGACCCCGGTCATAACGGGGCAGAACCGGACAGCGGGACCTGGTACGAAGTATCAGGTCCCGCTGCTGTGACCACATCTGACGGACCTTCGCCAGCGGCTCGGGCAAACGTGCTGGTCGTGAACTCTGTGAGATGCGCCACGCAACCGGGAATTGCGTTGACCCGTCCCCGTGCGGCATGGTGAGGGTTCTGTCAGGCCCCGCGTACGGCACATATCACCCGACAACTCCGGTTATCGGGTGGACAACTGAACAAGGATGAGCCGTACGCCGCCCGAACGAAACGCCGATCCGGCACTTGCCGGTCCGGTGCCGGGCCCGTGTCTCCCGTGACCATCTGCACCATGGAGACCAGCGACCAGGGGCATGTTGCGCCCCCAGTGGTCACGCGTACGGGGCGACGCCGGAAGGAAACCATGTGACTCGGATCTCGGTCCGGGGAGTTGCTGTCGCCTCAGCCACCGCCGTCACCGCTGTCGGTGCCGTCGTGGGTGTGGCCTCGGGCAGCGAGGGCACGCAGACCCACACGGTCGACGTCGCCGGAGCCTCCCTGCTCCAGGACGCTCCGATCGGTGCCCAGGCGCAGGCCGTCAGCGACCACTTCACCGCGCAGGCGAACGCCCAGCAGGCATCCGCCGATGCCGCGGCCAAGAAGGCTGCCGAGGAGGCCGCGCGCCAGAAGGCCGCCGCCGACGCGCAGGCCAAGGCCGACGCCGAGAAGGCCGCGAAGGCCGCCGAGGCGAAGCGCAAGGCCGACGAGGAGGCCGCGAACCGCGCCAAGGCGCGCTCCGTGATGGCCGCCGTCAGCCCGGGCTCGGTCCAGGAGATGGCGCTCCAGATCGTCGGCGACGAGGCCCAGTTCCAGTGCTTCAGCCAGATCGTGAAGCGCGAGAGCGGCTGGGACTACACCGCCAGCAACGCCAGCTCCGGTGCCTACGGCCTGGTCCAGGCGCTGCCCGGCTCCAAGATGGCCTCGGCCGGCGCCGACTGGCGGACCAACCCCGCGACCCAGATCAAGTGGGGCCTGAACTACATGAACAGCCGCTACGGCTCGCCCTGTGGCGCGTGGTCGTTCTGGCAGTCGCACCACTGGTACTAGACACACCGTCAGACCGCGCGAGAGCCCCGATCCCACCGGATCGGGGCTCTCGTCGTCTTCCGTCGTCCTCTGCGGCCCACGGGTCGGGCCGCGCCGCCCGGGCCGGCTGACCAGCGCGCCGCGGGCGGTGCGGTCCTGGGTGCGGTACGCGACGCCCGGAGTGGGTCCTGGTTGCTCCGGGCCGCCGGTCCGCGGGCGGTTGGTCCGTGTAATCGGGCCCCTCCCCGCATTTAGGGGGATCGAAACATGCCGATCTGTGACGGTTTGTCGGATCGGTACCGCGGAACTCCCGGGTGGCGCCCCGCCTTCGCCCGGTACCGTCGTCCCGGACGGTCGTGGCGGGACCCACGGCGCGAACGGGGAACGGTGGTCTGGGTGGCACAGGGCTGGTGGATATCGCGAGCGGCGGTCCGGCTGGGCAGCGCGCTGCAGCAGCGGGCGGCCGCCACGGCTGCCACGGCCGAGCGGCCCGAGCAGCTTCCGGTACCGCGGGAGCCCGCGCCGGTGGTGGTCGAGGTCAAGCCCGAGCCGGTCCGTGAGTTCCACGCACCGCGACCGGCCACCCCGGCCGAGGCGGTGCCCTGGGGCCTGCGGGTGGCGGCCGAGTCGACCTGGCGGCTGCTGCTGCTGGCCGGCGCGCTCTACCTGCTGTTCCGGGTGGTCGACATGCTCCGGCTGGTCGCCTTCGCGGTGCTGGCCGCCCTGCTGATCTCCGCGCTGCTCGAGCCGACCGTCTCCTGGCTGCGCCGGCACGGCGTGCCGCGCTCGCTGGCGGCGGCAGGAACGTTCCTGAGCGGGGTGGCCGGGATCGGCCTGGTCGGCTGGTTCGTGGTCTGGCAGGTGACCACCAACCTGCACTCGGTCACCGATCAGGTCCAGGAGGGCGTCGAACGGATCCGGGACTGGCTGGTCACCGGACCGCTGCACCTGACGCAGCAACAGATCACCGACTTCGCCAAGCAGATCTCCGCCGCGATCGGCACCAACTCCGAGCAGATCACCTCCGCCGGGTTCACCGGTGTGACGATCGCGGTCGAGGTGCTGACCGGCGTCGTGCTGACCGCCTTCACCACGTTCTTCCTGCTCTACGACGGCGCCCGGATCTGGGGCTGGGCCCTCGGCATGCTGCCCCGGCAGTCCCGCTACGCGATGGCGGGCGCCGGCCCGAAGGCGTGGGCCACCCTGACCGCGTACGTGCGCGGCACCGTCTGCGTGGCCTTCATCGACGCGCTCTGCATCGGGATCGGCATCCAGCTGCTCGGCGTCCAGCTGGCGTTGCCGCTGGCCGTGATCGTCTTCCTCGGGGCCTTCGTGCCGCTGGTCGGCGCACTCGTCACCGGGACCATCGCGGTGCTGATCGCGCTGGTGACCCAGGGGCCGTTCACCGCGCTGATGGTGATGGTCGTACTGGTCGCGGTCCAGCAGATCGAGGGGCACCTGCTGCAGCCGCTCATCCTCGGCCGCGCGGTCCGGGTCCACCCGCTGGCCGTGGTCCTCGGCGTCGCGGCGGGCACCATCGTCGGCGGCATCGGCGGCGCGATCGTCTCCGTCCCCCTGATCGCCGTCACCAACACCGTGGTGGTCCACCTCCGCCGCCGCGCCGCCGCGGGCCAGCAGGTCTTCGAGGCCCTCGAAGCAGCACGTTCCCAGTGAACGTATGGGCCTACGGCCCAGGGGCTCGGGGAACTGCGACGCCGACCTCGTAAGAGGTGATCCGTGCGTAGGGGGCCAGGCACTTTCGCCTGTGACCCGCACGCCAGATCTCGTCGCTGTTCCCCGAGCCCCTGGACAGTGCAACTCACCGTCAGAGTGCGGCGAGCACAGCCTCGGAGTCGAGGGTGGCCGCCACGGCCTGCAGCACCGCCGCGATCTTGACCGACGCCTGGATGACCTCGCGGTCGACGCCCGCCTTGCGGAGCACGCCCTCGTGCGAGTCCAGGCACTGACCGCAGCCGTTGATCGCGGAGACCGCGAAGCACCACAGCTCGAAGTCGGCCTTCTCCACGCCCGGCGTGCCGATGATGTTCATCCGCAGCCCGGCCCGCATCCCGCTGTACTCCTTGTCGGAGAGCAGGTGGGTGGTCCGGTAGTAGACGTTGTTCATGCCCATGACGGCGGCCGCGCCCTTGGCGGCGTTGTACGCCGCCGGGCTCAGCTCGGCCTTGGCGACGGGCTCCAGCTCACGCAGCACCGCCGGCGAGCGGGTCGCCATGGCGCAGGAGAGCACGGTGCCCCAGAGCTGCTGGGCGGGCAGCTCCGAGTTGCCTATGACCGCGCTCAGGTTGAGCTTGAGGTCCTTGGCGTAGTCCGGCAGGGCGGCCTTGAGCTCGTCCAGTGCCATCGGTCAGCCCGCCAGCAGGGTCTGGGCGTCGAGGGTGTCCTCGCCCTTGGTCCAGTTGCACGGGCAGAGCTCGTCGGTCTGCAGCGCGTCGAGGACCCGCAGGACCTCCTTGGGGTTCCGGCCGACGGAACCGGCGGTCACCATGACGAACTGGATCTCGTTGTTCGGGTCCACGATGAACACCGCGCGCTGGGCGGTGCCGTCCGCACCCTCGACGCCGCAGGCCCGCATCAGGTCGTGCTTGACGTCGGCGAGCATCGGGAAGGGCAGGTCGCGGAGGTCCTTGTGGTCCTTGCGCCAGGCGTGGTGCACGAACTCGGAGTCGCCGGAGACGCCGAGGATCTGGGCGTCACGGTCGGCGAACTCCTCGTTCAGCTTGCCGAACGCGGCGATCTCGGTCGGGCAGACGAACGTGAAGTCCATCGGCCAGAAGAAGACGATCTTCCACTTGCCCTCGTAGGACTTGTGGTTGATCTCGGCGAAGGCGTTCGCGGCGTCGAGGTCGACACAGGCGTTGAGTTCGAACTCCGGGAACTTGTCACCGATCGTAAGCACGTTCGCTTCTCCAGGCTTGGAAACTGAGGGAAAGTGTCCGGATTGCGGACAACATCCACAGTCGCACACGGCAACTGATAGCGGAAATCGTTAGACTCGATCCGATTGATCGGAGAGAGCTATCAGTACCGTGAACCCCAAGCCCCGTACCCCCACCCTCGCCCAGCTGAAGGCGTTCCTGGCGGTCGCCGAGCACCGGCACTTCCGCGAGGCCGCCGCAGCCTGCGGCACCAGCCAGCCCGCGCTGTCCGGAGCGGTCGCCGCGCTGGAGGAGGTGCTCGGCGCGCAGCTGGTCGAGCGTACGACGCGGAAGGTCATCATCACTCCCCTGGGGGAGCGGGTCGCCGATCACGCGCGCCGCGTACTGTCAGCTCTGCACGCCCTCACCGAGGAGGTCGAGGCGGCCCGCCGCCCGTTCACCGGGCCGCTGCACCTCGGGGTGATCCCGACCGTGGCACCGTACCTGCTGCCGACCGTGCTCCGGCTGGTCCGGGGCAGTTACCCCGACCTCGAACTGCACGTGCACGAGGAGCGCACCCCCGCGCTGCTGGACGGTCTGGCGGCCGGGCGGCTCGACGTGCTGCTGCTCGCACTGCCCTCGGGTGGCTCCTCGCCGACCCGGGACATCCCGCTGTTCGACGAGGACTTCGTGCTGGTCACCCCGCCCGAGCACGAGCTGGCCGGGCGGATCGACGTACCCCGGGACGTGCTGCTCGACCTGGACGTGCTGCTGCTGGAGGAGGGCCACTGCCTGCGTGACCAGGCCCTCGACCTGTGCCGCGAGGTCGGCGCAGACGGTTCGGGCGGGTCGACCCGGGCCGCCGGGCTCTCCACCCTGGTCCAGTTGGTGGCCGGCGGGCTCGGGGTGACCCTGCTGCCCGCCACCGCCCTGGACGTCGAGGCGGGCCGCACCGACCGGCTGGCTGCCGTGCGGTTCGCCGATCCGGCGCCCGGCCGCCGGATCGGCCTGGCCACCCGCCCGGGCTCGGCCCGCACACCGGAGTACGAACGGTTCGCCGCCGCGCTGCGCGAGGTGCTGGTCGAGCTGCCGGTGCGGATCGTCCCGTGATGCGCGGTTTGCCGACCCGCCGCCGGAGGTTCTCCGTGAGTTGCCGGTCAGGACCGTCCCCTGACGGGTAATCAATCCTCAGGGCCTGCCTGACAATTCCCGTCGGGGCCGGCCCGCCCGGCACGCACGCTCGCCGCACGGCCGAAACGCCCAAGTAGCTCCGCTACGAGGGCGTCCCGGCCGCACGCCGAGCGCACGCACCGAACGACCCGGCCTGATCCGACGGGAATTGTCAGGCAGGCCCTAGGCTGACCGCAGTGATCGGGGAGGGGTGGGCGGATGTACATCTCCAGGCTCGAAGTGGAGAACCTGCGCGGCTTCCGGGGTGTCAGGAACGTCGATCTGGACCTGACCCGGCCGGACGGCTCGCACGCCGGCTGGACGGTGCTGGCCGGGCCGAACGGCGCGGGCAAGACCACCCTGCTGGCGGCCCTCGCGGCGGCCCTGGGCGAGGAGACCGACCCGGCGGGCTGGCTGGCGCCGGGTCAGGACGAGGGCGGCGTCCGGCTGGACGGCGCGCACTGGCGGGTCACCCGGACCGAGGACGGCGTCAGCGCCCGGCGCAACGGCGTGCTCGGCTTCTGGGCCGGCTACCGCGCCCGGCGTGAACTCACCGACGGCATCGGCTGGTTGGTCGGCCAGCAACTGCACGCCCTGGAGCGCCAGCCCGGCGCGGTCGAACTGGTCGCCGGGGTGCGGGCGCTGCTCGACGACGGGCTGCTGCCGGCCGGCCAGCGGATCGGCCGGATCGACTCCGACGGCCTCCAGATCCAGTGCGGCGACAGCGAGTTCCGGCTCTCCGGTGGAGTCGCCGCCGTGGTGTGCCTGGTGCTCGACCTGCTGGCCCGGATCCACCAGGCCCACCCGGAGCAGGAGTTGGTGATCGACGGTACGCCGCCGAGCGTGCCGGTGCCCGGCGTGGTGCTGATCGACGAGGTCGAGGCGCACCTGCACCCGGAGTGGCAGCAGCGGCTGGGCGAGTGGCTGGTCGGGCACTTCACCGGCCTCCAGTTCATCGTCAGCACCCACAGCCCGTACGTCTGCCAGTCCGCCGACCCCGGCGGGCTGGTCCGACTGGCAGGCCCCGGCGAGGAGTCGGCCCCGTACGTGCTGGACGAGGACCTGTACCAGCGGATCGTCTACGGCAGCGGGGACGACACCGCGCTGACCGAGCTGTTCGGGCTGCCGAGCGTCTACTCCCCGCAGGCGGAGGCCGAGCGTCGGCTGCTGATCGCGCTGGAGCGCAAGCTGTACGCGGGCCACGCCTCCAGCGCCGAGGTGGCCGAGTACCGGGAGCTGGGCGCCCGGCTGAACGCCTCGCTGGCCGCCAGGGTGGACGAGGCCAGGGACAGGCTGGGCGGTGGCCGATGATCCCGCTGCAACGCCCCCCGCTGACCGAGCAGTTGGAGGCCGACCTGGCCCGCCGCACCGAGGCGATCCGGAAGGCCGGGCCGACCACCGCGACCGGCCGGGCGGCCTGGCGGACGGCCCGCGACCCCAAGGCCAAGCTGCGCACCCTGCTGCACCGGATGACCCCCGGACTGCTGCGCTGCATGTACTGCGGCGACAACCTGGGCACGGACATCGACCACTTCGAGCCGATCGCCCGGGCGCCGCTGCGCACCTTCGACTGGCACAACCACCTGCTGGCCTGCGCCTACTGCAACTCCAACCAGAAGCGCGACCGCTTCCCCTGCGACCCGGCCAGCGGCGATCCGCTGCTGATAGACCCGGCCACCGAGGACCCGGCCGACCACCTGCTGCTCTACCTCGAGTCCGGCGCCTACCAGGGCCTGACCGCCAAGGGCCACGCCACCATCGACGTCTTCGCCCTCAACTCCCGGGCGGAGCTGGTGCGGGGGCGCCGGCTGGCGTTCACCGTGGTCAAGGCGCTGCTCCGGGACTGGCACACCAGGACGGCCGCCGGCGACCACGCCACCGCCGCCGAGATCGCCGACGCCCTCGACCTGCTCTGGCAGGCCGACGTGGTCCGCGCGGTGTACCGCCTGGCCGACAACCGCCCGCTGGCGGAAGTGGTCCTGGGAGCCGAGGCCCTGGCCGCTCTGATCGAACTCAGCTGAGCCCCGTCGGCAACCGCTGCTCGAACCACACCACCTTGCCCGCCCCGAGCCGGGTAGCCCCCCAGCGCTCCGCACACCGCGCCACTATCTGCAACCCCCGCCCCCGCTCGTCCTCCGGCCCCGCCCGCCGCGCCCGGGGCAACAACGCACTGTCGTCCCCCACCTCGCACCGCAGCACCGAAGTCCGCACCAGCCGAAGCGTCACCGGCCTGGTCGCGTGCTGGATCGCGTTCGTCACCAGCTCACTCACCATCAGCTCGGTGTTCTCCGCGAGCGTCTCCAGCCCCCACCGGCGCAGCGCGTGGCCGACCAACCGCCGTGCTCGGCCCGGGGTTTCGTGCCGGGGCTGGAGGTACCAGTACGCCACGTCCTCGGCCGGGATGCCGTCGAAGGCGGCGGCCAGCAGGGCGACGTCGTCGGCCCGGTCGCCGGGCGGCAGGATGCGCAGCGCCTCCTGGCAGAGGTGCTCGGGGGAGTGCCCGTGCGCGCCGCTCAGCCGGGCCCGGAGCAGCTCCAGGCCGGTGGTGAGCGACCGTCGCCGGGACTCCACCAGGCCGTCGGTGAACAGCATCAGGGCCGAACCGGGCGGCGCGGGCAGCTCGACCGAGGTGAAGTCCACCCCGCCGACCCCGATCGGTGCCCCGGACGGCAGGTCCAGCAGCTCGGCCCGCCCGTCCGGGCCGACCAGCACCGGCGGTACGTGGCCCGCGTTGGCGAGCACCACCCGGTTCGCGATCGGGTCGTAGACCGCGTACACGCAGGTCGCCAAGTGCTGTTCCCGGCCCAGACGTTGGGCCTGTTCGTCGAGGTGGTAGAGCACCTCGTGCGGGGGCAGGTCGAGGGCGGCCAGGGTCTGCGCGCTGGTGCGCAGCTGGCCCATGATGGCGGCCGAGGTGAGCGAGTGGCCCATCACGTCGCCGACGATCAGGGCGACCCGGTTGCCGGGCAGCGGGACGGAGTCGTACCAGTCCCCGCCGACCTGGGTGCCGCGCTCGCAGGGCAGGTAACGGTGCGCCAGCCGGACTCCGTGCCGCTGCGGCAGGTGGGTGGGCAGCATGCTGCGCTGCAGCTCGTCGGCGATCTCCCACTCGCGGGTGTAGCGCAGTGCGGTGTCCACCGCGAGCCCGCCCTGGGTGGCCAGGTGGGCGGCGGTGGCGGTGTCGGTGGCGTCGAAGGCCAGCGCGGCGTCGTACGCGGTGGTCAGCTCGAAGGCGTCCGAGGTCTGCGGGGCGCCGCCGAACGGCGTCGGCCGGGGCGCGGCCGGGGTGCTCTTGCCGGGCCGCCGGATCAGCAGCAGCAGGCCGAGCACCGTCTTGCGGCCGCGCAGCGGCAGGGCCAGCAGCGCCGTGCCGCTGGCGAGCCGGCCCAGCGTCCGGGCGCCGTAGAGCTCCTCCAGCAGCGGCCGGAGCCGGGCGGCGGACGGGGTGCCGAGCACCACGGGACCGGTCGGGAACTGCTGGTCGAGCGCCCGGGCCGCCGGCCCGCCGGCCCGTAGCCGACGCGTCCCGGCCCGGCGGCCGAGCCGGGTGCCGTGCCGGTGATGGATGGTCAGCGAGGTCGGACTGCCCGGGTCGCGCTCCAGGTCGGGCAGCGGCTCGCGCAGGTGCACCACGGCCGCGTCGGCGAGCGCCGGGACCAGCACCTTGCCGAGGTTGCGCAGCGTCGCGGCCAGGTCGAGCGAGGTGTTGATCCGCCGGGTAGCGCTGTCCAGGTACGCCAGCCGCTCGGCCGTGCGCGCCCGCCCGCCCGGCAGCGGCGGTGGCCGACGCTGGGGCGGGACGGCGGGAGGCTGCCCGGTCAGGGGCTCGGGAAGGTCGCGCACGGGCTGCCGTTCTGCGAGAGGAGAGCTGGGGACCAACAGTCGATTCAGCCGACCCGTCGACAGCGGAGGAAGAGCTGCTCCTCCGGCGGCAGGGTGGTGCTCGCGGGGGCGTACGGGTGGCCGGAGTGCGCCTCGACCGAGAACCCGGCCCGGTGCAGCGTCTGCTCCAGCTCCTCCCGCAGGTACCCGCTGATTCTTATCTCGTGGCCGAGGAACGGCAGCGGGGCATGGTCGAGATCCGCCTCGACCATGCCGAGCGCGAGCAGGCCGCCGGGCCGGAGCAGCGTCCGGATCCGCCCGAGCACCTCGGGGATCTCCGCCTGCGGCAGCATGATCAAGGAGAAGAACGCGGTGGCCGCGGCGTACCGACCGGCCGCCCGCGGCCCCAACTCGGCTGCGTCCCAGGCACGGTGGGCCCGCTCGGTGGCCAGGTCGTACATGTCGATCCGGTGGTACTCGGCGGCGGGCACGCTCTGCCTGGCCAGTCGCAGCATCCCGTCCGAGAGGTCGACCCCGGTCACCCGCAGGCCGCCGCCGGTCAGCTGACGGACCGTCGGATCCCCGGTGCCGCAGCCGACGTCCAGTACCTGGGCACCCGGCTCCAGTGCGTCGAGCAGCCACTCACCGCAGGCCAGCTGACCGGCCTTGTCCGGAAACGCCTCGACGTAGCGGGCGCCGATGGTGTCGAAGGCCACCGCCTGGAGCGCGCGCTCGGTCCGACGGCGGGTCTGGTGATCGGCGTGGGAGGGCCCGCGGCCCTGGGCGGGATCGGATATCTGTCCGGTCGTCACGATTGAGAGGCACCTTTCCACCCTGGCCGCCACCCGCCGGTGCCCGGGCTGCCTCCTGGCGGCGCCGTCCACCGCGCGTGACGGTCCGTCACGCTCCCGCGTCACTCTGTGCTGCGTCGCCGCCCTGCCTGTCGCTCCGCTCCACTTGCCGGCCCGCCGTCAATACGTCGCTGGCCTCCGAGAATAGGCGCGATCAACCGACCATAGGGTCCTTTTCCGGCCAACTCGTGGTTGTTGGGATGAATTTGGCCGGGATGGCCGGAGCATTCCGGGGCGGTCGGGGGTGGTGCGAAACCCCACTGCGCGCCGCGTGGCGCGACGGGGTGGCCCGTTCCGACCTGCACCGATCCGAGCCGCCCCCGCGTTTATCGGATGTCAATCGACGGGTGCCAGAGTAGGGACCAGCGCCGGGGAAGCGTCGAGGTGCTCCCGCAGCCGGGGGGCTGCGGGAGTACTGACACGCAGAGGGGGACCTGTCGGGGGACAGGTGGTCACGGCGCGGGGGGTGCGGCGGGCTCGGTGTGCTGTTGCTGCCCGATGAGGTCCTGCACGGGGAGGACTTCGGGCACACCGAGCCGCGTGAACACGGCGAGCGCCTCCTGAAGACAGGCCAGCCCACGCGCCGGCTGACCCAGCTTCAGGAGCGCCTCGCCGAGCGCCGCGTTGGCCAGGCCCTGGCAGTACGCGGCATCCAGCTCCTGGGCGATGGCGAGCGACTCGTCCGCGGCCTCGGCCGCTTCGGCGTACTGGCCGTCGGCGAGCAGGCAGGGCGCGAGGCGGGCGAGGGAGTAGCCCTCCCAGATCCGGCGTTGCTCCGACTGGTAGAGCTGGTGCGCCTCGCGCAGATGCGGGGCGGCTTCGCCGGGGGAGCCGGTCGAGCGGAGCACCACACCGAGTTGGTAGAGCGTGTCGGCGAGGCAGGGGATGTTCCCGGACGCCCGTGCGGCGGCGACCGCGGCCTGGGCCGATCTGGCGGCATCGTCCTGCTGACGCAGATCAAGGTGGGCCCTGGCGATGTTGCCGAGCAACCGGGCTTCGCTGATGGTGGCGCCCAGGCTGCGACTGATCTCCCGGGCCTGCTCGAAGAACGGCAGCGCCTCGGCCGGCCGGTCGGCCAGACTGAGCACCACCGCGAGCAGGTTGGCCGCGGCGATCCGCAGATGGGTCCGGTCGTCGGGGCCCTGCAGTTCCAGACTCTGACGGAACGACAGCTCGGCGTCGTTGTACTCCCCGGCCACGTGCTGGAGGAAGCCGAGAGCGAGGCTGATCCTGGACAGCGCTGCGTTGTCGCCGTGCGGCCGGGCGTTGGCGTCGGCGGTGTGCAGGGCGATTCGGATCCGCTGACCGTGCGTCGGGTCCTCGACCAGGCTGTTCAGCACCGTGAGCAGATCGACGGCCGGTCGCAGCAGCTCCAGCGGCTTCTCCACCGCCGCCTCTATCGTGCTGAGCAGCAGGGCCAGTTCCGTCCTGAGCCAGTCCTGGGCCGCCGAGCTGTCGGTGATCGGCAGACCGGAGGAGACCGGACGGTGCAGGGTCTCCGGGAGTACGTCGTCGGGTTCGAGGGCCCGCGCGGCATTTCGCATGGTTGCGAGCAGCGTGTCCAGCAGCCGGAGCAGTGCCTGCTGCTGCTCGCCGGTGTCCTTGAGCTTCTCGTTCTGCCGCTGAGCGAACAGGCGCAGCAGATCGTGGTAGCGGTACCGGCCCGGAGTGAAGCACTCGAGCATGTTGGCCTCGACCAGAGCTTCGGCCAGCGACTCCGCCTCGTCCTCGTCGGTGCCGAGCAGCGCGGCCACCGCCTCCAGCGGGAGGTCGGGGGAGTCCACCAGGGAGAGCAGCCGGAAGGCTCGGGCCTCCTCGGGCCGGAGCTGCGCGTAGCCGAGGCCGATGGTGGTCTCGACGGCGAGGTTGCCGAGTTGCAGCTCGTGCAGCCGACGCCGCTGGTCCGCTAACCGCCGGGCCAGGTCCGAGACGCTCCAGCGCGGACGGCTGGCCAGGCGGGCGGCGGCGATGCGGACGGCCAGCGGCAGGAAGCCACAGGCCGTCACCACAGCGAGCGCGGCCTCGGGTTCGGCGGCGACCCGCTGCTCGCCGACGATGGCCGAGAACAGCGCCAGCGCCTCCTGGGGCGTCAGCTCCTCGACGTCGACCAGGTGTGCACCGGGCAGTTCGGCCAGCCGGGAGCGGCTCGTCACCAGGACCGCGCTGCCGGAGACGCCGGGGATCAGCGGCAGCAGCTGCCGGGCGTCCTTGGCGTTGTCGAGCAGGATCAGCATCCGGCGGTCGGCCAGCAGCGAGCGGTACAGCGCGGCGCGCTGCTCCAGGGTGTCCGGAGTCTCGGCCGAACCCAGCGCGTACAGGAAGTCGCCCAGCACCACGGCCGGGTCGGCGGGCGAGGCGCTCGGTCCGCGCAGGTCCACGTACAGCTGGCCGTCCGGGAACTCGGAGCGGATGCTGTGGGCGAGGTGGACGGCCAGCGTGGTCTTGCCGACGCCACCGATCCCGGCGAGCGAGGTGACCACCACGGCCTGGCCGGAGCCGCTGCGCAGCACGTCCCTGAGATCCCGGACCAGTTCCGAGCGTCCGCTGAAGTCGGAGACATCGGCCGGAAGTTGGGCAGGCGGGACGAAGGCCGCCGCCTCGTCCTGCTCGGAACTGCGGCCGAGTGCGGCCGGTGCGGGCATCAGCGTCGGGTCGGCGGCCAGGATGCGGGAGTGCATCGAGGCGAGCCCGGCGCCGGGCTCGACGCCCAGTTCCTCGATCAAGAGCTTCCGGGTGTCGGTGTAGACGCCGAGCGCCTCGGCCTGTCGGCCACAGCGGTAGAGCGCCAGCATCAGCAGCTCACGGAGCTGTTCGCGCAGCGGGTGTTCGGCGGCCAGCGAGCTCAGTTCGGAGACCGTTTCCGCGTGCAGCCCGATCTCCAGGGCCGCCGCGCAGCGGTCCGCCCAGGCCGCGATCTGACGCTCGGCCAGTCGGTTGCGCTGGGCTTCCGCATGCGGTCCGGGGATGCCGGCCAGTGGCCGACCGCTCCACAGTGACAGCGCGGAGGCGAGCAGGCGGTGGGTCTTCCGGTAGTCCCCGTCGCCCCTGGCCGCTGCCGCGTTGGCGAACTCGTGCTCGAATACCGAGAGGTCGAGCGACTCCGGCGGGATCCGCAGCGCGTATCCGTCGCTCACCGACACCAGCAGTTCGGCCGGCGCGCGCATCTCACGGTTCGGCTCGATCAGCGCGCGTAGCCGGGAGACATACGTGCGCAGCGCGGCCACCGCCTGTGGCGGCGGACGGTCGCCCCACAGGCCGTCCACCAGGTCCTGAGTGGTGACCGGGCGGCCGTGACTGAGCAACAGTGCGACCAGGACGGCCTGTTGTTGCGGCGAACCGAGTGAGAGGTGCTGCTCCCCGCGCCAGGCCTGCACGGGTCCGAGCACCTGGAAGCGCAGCGCGTGCGGCTGCCCCTGAAGCTCCATGGAGATCCCCCGATGATGGCCAAGGTGAGGCGTCAGCTTATGAGGAGACTGGCAAACGTTGGAGAAGTGGACGAGCCTCGGGATGTTTATAAGACATTTAGTGAGGCCTACGATACTGGGCGCGCGCCCTGACCCGTCCGTCCGGGCTGACACAAAATCTCATTACCCGAAAGGCGGCGTCATGGCCGACACCGAGACCACCACCGCGACCCCGGCACCGACCCAGCCGGCGGCCGAGGTCGCACCCGTCGAGCAGACCCTCACCGCCGTGGACCCGGAGGCGCAGCTCCTGGAGGTCCTGGACGTCCTGGCCACCGACGAGCCGGAGACCGAGATCGCGCCGCTGGTCGAGGAGCCCAAGAAGGACGGCGGTTACGAGCCGCTCGGTACGGTCATCAACCGCCCCTGAGCAAAAGCGGAATGCAGTGCCCCGCCCCACCGCGAAGGTGGCGCGGGGCACTTGTCGTTACTCCGCCGACCGCACCCGCAGGCTGGTGATCAGCGGGCCTTCGGTGACCTCGGCGAAGAAGTCGTTGCCCTTGTCGTCGACCACGATGAAGGCCGGGAAGTCCTCGACCTCGATCCGCCAGACCGCCTCCATGCCCAGCTCGGCGTACTCGAGGACCTCGACCTTACGGATGCAGTCCTGCGCCAGCCGCGCCGCCGGGCCGCCGATCGAGCCGAGGTAGAAGCCGCCGTGCTCGGCGCACGCCTTGGTGACCTGCTTCGAGCGGTTGCCCTTGGCGAGCATCACCATCGAGCCGCCCGCCGCCTGGAACTGGTCGACGTAACTGTCCATCCGTCCGGCCGTGGTGGGGCCGAACGAGCCGGAGGCGAAGCCCTCGGGGGTCTTGGCGGGGCCGGCGTAGTAGACCGGGTGGTCCTTCAGGTACTGGGGCATGCCCTCGCCCGCGTCCAGCCGCTCCTTGATCTTCGCGTGCGCGATGTCACGGGCGACCACCAGCGTGCCGGTGAGCGAAAGCCGGGTCTTCACCGGGTACTTGGCGAGCTCGGCGCGGATCTCGGACATCGGCTGGTTCAGGTCGATCCGGACCACCTCGTCGTCGAGGTGCTCGTCCGTGGTGTCCGGCAGGTACTTCGCCGGGTCGGTCTCGAGCTGCTCCAGGAAGATGCCGTCCGCCGTGATCTTGCCCAGCGCCTGGCGGTCAGCCGAGCAGGAGACGGCCATCGCGACCGGCAGCGAGGCGCCGTGCCGGGGCAGCCGGATCACCCGGACGTCGTGGCAGAAGTACTTGCCGCCGAACTGGGCGCCGATGCCGATCTTCTGGGTCAGCTCGGTGACCTTGGCCTCCAGCTCCAGATCCCGGAAGCCGTGGCCGGTGGCCGCGTCGCCGCTGGTGGGCAGCTCGTCCAGGTAGTGCGCCGAGGCGTACTTGGCGGTCTTCAGCGCGAACTCGGCGCTGGTGCCGCCGACCACGATCGCCAGGTGGTACGGCGGGCAGGCCGCCGTGCCGAGTGAACGGATCTTCTGCTCAAGGAAGTTGAGCATCGAGTCCTCGTTCAGGATGGCCTTGGTCTCCTGGTAGAGGTACGACTTGTTGGCGCTGCCGCCGCCCTTGGCCATGAACAGGAACTTGTACGCGT
Organism: Kitasatospora gansuensis; assembly: GCF_014203705.1. NCBI lineage: Bacteria > Bacillati > Actinomycetota > Actinomycetes > Kitasatosporales > Streptomycetaceae > Kitasatospora > Kitasatospora gansuensis. The sequence continues at coordinate 3,104,303 of NZ_JACHJR010000001.1, read as the reverse complement.
CACCGTCCGTCGCGTACAGCTCGATCTGGGCCGGCAGGTTGTTGCCGGTGTTCTTCTCGTCCCACATGGTGACCGGGGCCATCTGCGAGTAGCGCAGGTTGAGCTTGGTGTACGCGTCGTACACGCCGCGCGCGATGGCGGCCTCGTCCCGGCCCTCGGTCAGCACGTTCTGGCCGCGCTTGCCCATCACGATCGCGGTGCCGGTGTCCTGGCACATCGGCAGGATGCCGCCGGCCGAGATGTTGACGTTCTTCAGCAGGTCCAGCGCGACGAAGCGGTCGTTCGGGCTGGCCTCCGGGTCGTCCAGGATCCGGCGGAGCTGGGCCAGGTGCGCCGGGCGCAGGTAGTGCGAGATGTCGTGCATCGCCTCGGCGGTGAGCAGCCGCAGGGCCTCGGGCTCGACCTGGAGGAAACGGCGCCCGCCCGCCTCGATGACACTGACGCCCTCGGAGGTCAGCTTGCGGTACGGGGTGGGGTCCGCACCGAGGGGGAGGAGGTCGGAGTAGGCGAACTCTGGCGTGGGAGCCATGCGTGGAGGTCCTTAACTGATCCGGCTGCGTCGACGAAGCACCTTCAAGACTAGGTCCCGGCCGAGCGAGCGGTGCGCGCAGGTGAACCTGCGTGACCGGGGTCACGCCGACTGCCGCCGAACTCTCGTTCGGGAGGGGGTCCGGTGGCTAGGCTGACCCCGTGGACAACTCGCCGTCGCAGCAGGACCAGCCGGGCCGGTCGCCCGTGCCCATGACCAAGTCCGAGGCCAAGCCGGACCTGACCAAGAAGCCGTTCGACGCGGCCCCGGTGGCGGAGGCCGAGCTGCGCGCCTCGGACGCCGACCGGGAGCGGATCGCCGAGCTGCTGCGGGACGCGTACGCCGAGGGCCGGCTCACCGTCGAGGAGCACTCCGAGCGGATCGAGGCGGCCTACAGCGCCCGCACGCTGGGCGAGTTGGCGCCGCTGACCAGGGACCTGCCCGCGCACCGGCCGCTCTCCGCCGAGCTGCCGGAGGGCACCGCCCACCGGGCCCCGCAGCGGCAGTCCCAGCCGCCGGCCCGGAGCGAGTCGCCGACCATGCTGGCGATCTTCGGGGGCACCAGCCGCAAGGGCCGTTGGCGGGTGGGCTCGCACCTGCGCGCGGTGGCGGTGTTCGGCGGGGTGGAGATCGACCTCAGCGACGCCGTGTTCGAGTCGCCCGAGGTGGAGATCGAGGTCTGGGCGGTCTTCGGCGGCGTCGACATCAAGGTGCCGGAGAACGTCTCGCTGCACGGCAGCGGCGTCGGCGTCTTCGGCGGCTTCGACGTCCGGGAGCAGACTGCGGCCGACCCCTACGCGCCGGTGGTCCGGGTGAAGGGCGCGGCGGTCTTCGGCGGCTGCGAGGCGAAGCCGCGACGTGGCAAGAAGCTCCGTGAGTGGGTGCGCAAGCAGCTCGACGGCTGACCGGTCCGAGATCTTACGGGGCGTCAACTTCCGGGCGGGCACTCGATCCTGGGTCGAGTGCAGCCCGTAGTCGGCCGCATGCGGTGTGCATGAATCAGCCGGGGGCGGGGTAGTTCCTGACGCATATCGTTTCTTGTACGGCTGTGACCCCGGGGGCGGTTGAAACCTACGGATGCCGCGAGTGGGGTCGGTAACGGGGCAGCCGGGCAGGGAGCCATCCCCCTGAGTTCTCTTGAGCCCGTCAGGAGTAAGCCGTGCTGCATCCCATCGAGTCCAGCGCCCGTGTCGCCACCCAACCGGCGGCCCGCAGTACCACCGCTCCGGCGGCGGTGGCGGCGCAGCGGCTCGAGCACCAGGAGGACAGTCCCTGGCACACCGGGGCGGCCTGCCGACGGGACGAGGCGGGGCTGTTCTTCGCCCCCTCCAAGGAGCCCACGGCGGCCCGGCTGTCCCGGGAGGAGCACGCCAAACAGGTTTGCGCCCGCTGCCCGGTCCTGCTGGAGTGCCGGGAACACGCCCTCGCCCAGCCCGAGCCGTACGGCGTCTGGGGCGGCCTCACGGCGGCCGAGCGCCGGGTGGTGCTGGCCCGGCGGCGGCGCCGGGAGGCCGAGCTCCGGATACCGGCCGCCCGCCGGATAGCGGGCTGAACTTTTTGCACGTGATCGAGTAGCTACGGTCAGGGGCTCGGGGAACGGCGACGAGATCTGGCGTGCGGGTCACAAGCGAAAGTGCCTGACCAGCTACGCACGGGTGACCTCTTCCGAGGTCGGCGTCGCAGTTCCCCGAGCCCCTGTCTTCCGAAGCGTGTGCCTTCTAGTTGGCGCGGTCGAAGTCGATCGCGCTGTAGGCCCGGAGCTTGGAGAGCTTGTGGGTGGAGTCGATCTGACGGATCGTTCCGCTCTTGGAGCGCATCACCAGGGAGCTGGTGGTGGCGGTGGCCTGGCGGTAGTGGACGCCGCGGAGGAGTTCGCCGTCGGTGATGCCGGTGGCGACGAAGAAGACGTTCTCGCCGCTGACGAGGTCGTCGGTGGTGAGGACGCGGTCGAGGTCGTGGCCGGCGTCCAGTGCCTTCTGGCGTTCGGCGTCGTCCTTGGGCCACAGGCGGCCCTGGATCACGCCGCCCATGCACTTCATGGCGCAGGCGGCGATGATGCCTTCGGGGGTGCCGCCGATGCCCATGAGCAGGTCGACGCCGGTGCCGGCGCGGGCGGTCATGATGGCGCCGGCGACGTCGCCGTCGGTGATGAACTTGATCCGGGCGCCGGCCTCGCGGATCTCCTTGACCAGGCCCTCGTGGCGGGGGCGGTCGAGCACCATGACGGTGACGTCCTCGACGGAGCTGCCCTTGGCCTTGGCGACGCGGCGGATGTTGACGGCGGCGGGGGCGGTGATGTCGACGTAGTCGGCGGCTTCGGGGCCGCAGACCAGCTTGTCCATGTAGAAGACGGCGCTGGGGTCGAACATGGTGCCGCGGTCGGCGACGGCGAGGACGGCGACGGCGTTGGCCATGCCCTTGGCGGTGAGGGTGGTGCCGTCCACGGGGTCGACCGCGACGTCGCACTCGGCGCCGGTGCCGTCGCCGACGCGTTCGCCGTTGTAGAGCATCGGGGCTTCGTCCTTCTCGCCCTCACCGATGACGACCACGCCGTTCATCGACACGGTGGAGACGAGGGTGCGCATGGCCTTGACGGCCGCGCCGTCGGCGCCGTTCTTGTCGCCCCGGCCGACCCATCGGCCGGCCGCCATGGCGGCGGCCTCGGTGACCCGGACGAGCTCGAGGGCGAGGTTCCGATCGGGGGCCTCCGGGGCCACGATCAGGGAGCTGGGGAAGTTGCTGTGCTGGGCGGTCATCGTCGATACCTCTCTGTACGCGACGGCCAGAGCGCCCGACAAATGCCAGGTCGAACGCCGTGATGAGGGTCCTGCGATCGTATCTGCCGACCGGATGGCTGTCTGTGGCGCACCCCCGGCTGGCCTCCCAGCGCGTCTTCCCGGCCGGATTCACCCGTCCGGGAGGACCCCGGTGGTGGGGGCGGGGGAGGGGATGGTTCACGATGAGGGGGTGGCAGGGAAAAGCAGCATGAGAGGCCGGCAGACGGTACGGGACATGATCCTGTCGATGCTGGCGATCGGTGGCGTGGTCTTCGTCGGGTACCTCTTCATCCCGCACTCCGAGGGCTCGGGGCTGAAGGCGGTCGACTACCGCTCCTCGGCGGCCTCGGCCAAGCGCGCCGCGCCGTACCCGGTGCTGGCTCCGGAGGGCCTGTCCGAGCAGTGGAAGGCCACCTCGGTCGAGTACAACCAGGACAAGAAGCGCCCCAAGGCCTGGCACCTGGGCTTCCTGACGCCCGGCGGCCAGTACGCGGCGGTCGAGCAGAGCCTGGAGCCCCGCGAGAAGGCGATCACCGACGCGGTCGAGGGCGCGAAGCCCGAGGGCACCACGACGACGGTCGGCGGCCAGGAGTGGCAGCGCTACCAGGGCAAGTCGTACCGGGCCCTGGTGGTCCAGAGCGGCGGCGCCACCACCGTGGTCACCGGCACCGCCGGCTGGGACGAGCTCACCGAGTTCGCCCGGTCGCTCCGGTAGTACCCGGAACACGACGAAGCCCCCGGCCGTGCGGCCGGGGGCTTCGTCGTACCTGCGGGGTCACCGTCAGACGGTGGTGACGACCTCGTCGTAGGCCAGGCGCGGGGAGCGCGGGTACCAGGCGTCCTCGCCCGGCTTGCCGATGTTGACCACGGCCAGCACCGAGTGGTCGCCGTCGCCGAAGAACTCCTTGTTGATGCCCTCGGCGTTGTAGCCGGTCATCGGGCCGGCGGCCAGGCCGGCGGCGCGGATGCCGAGGAAGAAGTACCCGGCCTGCAGGGCGCCGTTGAAGTGGGCGGACGCCTCGCGGACCGGGCGCTCGGTGAAGAACAGCTCGGCGGCCTGCGGGAAGGACGGGAGCTGGGCCGGCAGCTCCTCGTGGAACTCGTTGTCGGCGGCGAGGATGGCGACCAGCGGGGCGCTGGAGGTCTTCGCCTTGTTGCCGTCGGCCATGTGCTGGACCAGGCGCTCGCGACCCTCGGGGGTGCGGACCAGGACGACGCGCAGCGGCTGCTGGTTGAAGGCGGTCGGGGCGAACTTGACCAGGTCGTAGATGGCCTGGACCTGCTCGTCGCTGACCGGCTCGTCGGTGAAGGTGTTGGCGGTGCGGGCCTCACGGAAGAGCAGGTCCTGGGCGGCGGCGTCGAGAGCCAGGGTCATTACGGATCCACCTCTACGGGATAAACGTATGCGTCACGGAGCAGCGGTTTGCGCGCCGTTCGGTACGGTCCAACGTTAGGTGAAACTTAAACCATTCCGCAACTGACCTGTGAACCACCTCACATGCCGAGACGCGCGCTACTCGCCGCCGGTCTCCCCGCCCTCGGCGGCCAGTGCCGCGTCCAGCCGGGCCCTGGCCCCGTCCAGCCAGCGCTGGCAGACCTTGGCCAGCTGCTCGCCGCGCTCCCAGAGGGCCAGTGACTCCTCGAGCGGGACGCCCCCCGCCTCCAGCTGCCGGACCACGTCGAGCAGGGCGTCCCTCGCCTGCTCGTAACCGAGGCTGTCGTCCGCGTTATTCCCCTGCTGCTCTGTCATTCCGTCAGGGTAGGCGCTGCGGCGGACAATTCGGGTGTGTCCCGGCGCTCCCGCTGGCTACCCTCGCGCCATGACGCCCCAGGTGAGACCCGCCACCCCCGAGGACGCCGCCGAGCTGGTCCGGCTGCGCGGCCTGATGTTCGAAGCGATGTCGGGGAAGCCGGATCCGGGCGGCTGGCAGCCGGCCGCCGAACAGGTGCTGCGCGAGCGGCTGGCCGGGCCCGACGACCGGCGCACCATGCCGGCCTTCGTGGTCGACGACCCGGAGCGGCCGGGCCGGCTGGCCGCCTGCGCGGTCGGCACCCTGGAGCGACGGCTGCCCGCGCCGGGGCACCCCGACGGCCTGTTCGGCTTCGTCTTCAACATCTGCACCGACCCCGGCCACCGGCGCCGGGGCTACGCCCGGGCCTGCACCGAGGCGCTGCTGGCCTGGTTCGACGCCCGCCGGGTGACCCGGATCGACCTGCACGCCACCGAGGGCGGCGAGGCGCTGTACCGCAGCCTCGGCTTCCACGAGCACTCCGTCCCGCTCTCCCGGCAGCGGCTGCTTCAGCCCTGAGTGGCCGTCACCTCGAAGGCGCCCTCGGCGACCCTGGCGTGCAGCAGCTCACCGGGCGTCAGGTCGGCCGGGTCGCTGACCACCCGGCCGTCGGCGTGCTGGAGCACCGCGTAGCCGCGCTGCAGGGTGGCCAGCGGGGAGAGCGCGACCACCCGGGCCAGGGTGTGGCCGAGGTCGGACTCGGCGGCGTCCAGCCGGTGCCCGAGGACCCGCCGGGAGCGCTCCAGCAGGGCCGCGACCTGCTCGGCCGGGCCGTCCACCAGCCGGTGCGGGGCGGCCAGCACCGGGCGGCTGAGCAGACCGGCCAGGCCGGCCTGCTCGCGCTCCACCCGGTGGGTGATGTGCCGTCGGGCCCGGTCCCGGAGCTGGTGCACCCGGGTCAGCTCCTCGTTCACGTCCGGCACCACCCGCTTGGCGGCGTCGGTCGGGGTGGAGGCCCGCAGGTCGGCGACGAAGTCCAGCAGCGGCTGGTCCGGCTCGTGCCCGATCGCGCTGACCACCGGCGTACGGGCGGCGGCCACCGCCCGGACCAGGCCCTCGTCCGAGAACGGCAGCAGGTCCTCCACGCTGCCGCCGCCGCGGGCCACGATGATCACGTCCACCTCGGGGTGCTCGTCCAACTCCCGTACCGCGGCGGTCACCTGGGCCACCGCGGCGGCGCCCTGCACCGGGACGTTCCGGACCTCGAAGCGGACGGCGGGCCAGCGGCGCCTGGCGTTCTCCAGTACGTCCCGCTCGGCGGCCGAGCCCCGGCCGGTGACCAGGCCGACGCAGTGCGGCAGGAACGGCAGCCGCTGTTTGCGCTCGGTGGCGAACAGGCCCTCGGCGGCCAGCTTCCGCTTCAGGTGCTCCAGCCGGGCGAGCAGCTCGCCCAGGCCGACCAGCCGGATCTCGGTGGCCCGCAGCGAGAGGGTGCCCCGGGCGACGTACCACTCGGGTTTGGCGAAGACCAGCACCCGGGAGCCCTCCTGGACGTCCTCGGCGACCTGCTCGAAGACCTGCCGGAAGCAGGTGACGGTCAGTGAGACGTCCCGGTCCGGGTCACGCAGCGTCAGGAACACCACCCCGGCTCCGGGGCGCCGGCTGAGCTGGGTGATCTGCCCCTCCACCCAGATCGCCCCGAGCCGGTCCACCCAACTGCCGATGAGCGCGGAAACCTTGCCGACCGGGATCGGCGCCTCGGGTGAGCTGGTGTTGGCCATACCGACGAGGCTAACCCCGCGCACCGACGTGCGGCCCGCGCACCGACGCCGAGAGCTCTAGGGTGGGCCCAGTGAGCAGACGTCAACTTCGGGGAGCGGCGGGCTGATGGTGATTTCCAAGGGTGCGAACGTGCCGGTGGCGGCGGCCGAGGTGCTGGTCGAGCTGGGCTGGTCGACCGGCCCCGGCGTACCGGACGCCGACGCGTCCGCGCTGCTGCTCGCGGGTGGCCGGGTCAGGTCCGACGCGGACTTCGTCTTCTACAACCAGCCGCAGGACGTCTCCGGCGCCGTCCGGCACACCGGGAAGCGCTCGGCCCCCGGCTCGGTGCTGGACACCCTGACCGTCCGGCTGGCCGGGCTCGACCCGACGGTGGAGACGGTCGTGCTGGCCGCCTCCAGCGACGGCGGCCGGTTCGGCGCGCTGCCCGGGCTGTACCTGCGGGTGCTGGACGCGGCCTCCGGGGCGGAGCTGGTCCGGTTCGAGGACCACGGTGCGACCACCGAGACGGCCTTCGTGCTCGGGGAGCTGTACCGGCGCGGCGACGGCTGGAAGTTCCGCGCGGTGGGCCAGGGGTACGACTCCGGGCTGGCCGGGCTGGCCACCGACTACGGCATCCAGGTCGACTCGGAGCCCTCGCCGGCCGCTGCTCCGACTCCCGTTCCCGCCATGCCGCCTGCTCCGCCCGCCGCCCCTCCGATGACTGCCCCGCCGATGGCCGCCGCGCCCGCACCGGCGCCTGCCGCCGCCCCGCCCAGTTTCACCAAGATCACGCTGACCAAGGAGGCCCCGCGCCTGTCGCTGCGCAAGCACGGCGCGGTCGGCGGCCTGCTCCGGGTCAACCTCAACTGGGCGCCCGCCGCCGGCGCCCCGCAGAAGACGCAGTCCGGCGCGGCCGGCTGGCTGGCCAAGCGCTTGGGGGCGGCCGGCCAGTCCCCGATGGCGGGCCGGGACCTCGACCTGGCCTGCCTCTGGCAGCTGCGGGACGGCAGCGCCGGGATCGTGCAGGCGATCGGGCAGCGGTTCGGCGCGCTGCACGAGGCGCCGTTCATCCAGCTGGCCAACGACGACCGGACCGGTGCGGTGGCCACCGGCGAGGACCTCTGGATCAACCTGGACCACGCCGACCTGATCCAGCGTCTGGTGGTCTTCGCGTTCGCCTTCGACAATCGGCCGCTGACCGGCCTGAACGGCCTCGCCACCCTCTACCCCGCCACCGGCGCGCCGGTCGAATTGCCGCTGGACGGCTGCGACTTCCCGGCCACCAGCTGCGTGGTCGCGCTGCTGGAGAACGACGGCGGCGGCCTGGTGGTGAACCGCGAGGGCCGGTACTTCCAGGCGGTCGAGGGCCGGTCGAACCACCAGCAGATCGACGAGGCGTACGGCTGGGGCCTGAACTGGAGTGCGGGCCGCAAATAAGACCGAGGGTCAGCGCCCGCGCCGGACGGCCGGGCTCTGCACCACCAGTACCAGCAGGCCGACGGCCAGCCAGGTGGCGCCGACCCACTGGGCGGTGGTGGACGCCTCGATCAGCACCCAGGCGATCACCGCCATGCCCAGCAGCGGGATCAGCAGGTGTCTGAACCAGTCCCGGGAGTCGCCCTTGACGGTGTACCAGCCGATCACCGAGGCGTGCAGCAGCCCGAACGCGGACAGCGCGCCGACGTTCACCACCGAGGTCAGCTGGTCGAGGCCGTCGTCCCGGCGGGCCGCCCAGACCGCCGCCACCAGGGTGACCACGGCGGCGGCCAGCAGCGCCCGCCGGGGCACCGCTGTCCGGGCGTCCACCGCGGACAGCGCCCGGGGCAGCCGCCCCTCCCGGGCCATCGCGAACAGCAGCCGCCCGGCCGCGGCCTGCCCGGCCAGCGCCGCGAAGGCGGCGCCGATCGCCTTGCTGACCGCCACCAGGGTCTGCAGCCAGTGCCCGATCGAGGCGTCGACGGTGTCGTAGAAGGCCGAGCCCTGCGCGGCCGGGTCGGCCGCCAGCTGTTGCGGCGTCACCGGCGTGAGCAGCGCGGCCAGGTAGGTCTGGGTCACGAACAGCACCCCGGCCAGCGCCAGGCACCAGAGCACCGCCCTGGCCACCGCCGCCGAGGCACCGACCGCCTCCTCGACGAACGAGGCGATCGCGTCGAAGCCCAGGTAGGAGAGCACCGCCACCGAGACCGCCGAGACCACGGCGGTCAGCGAGAAGCCGCCGACCCCGGTCAGCGGTGAGAGCCAGCCCCGTTCGGCGCCGTCCCGGACCAGCATCACCACGGCCGAGACCACGAAGACCGTCAGCACCACGATCTCCAGCGCCAGCACCGCGAAGCCGACCGCCGCCGCCGTCCGGACCCCGGTCAGGTTGAGCGCGGTGGTGACCAGGACCGCCAGCACCGTCCAGACCCAGCGGGAGACGTCCGGCACCAGCGAGTGCAGCGCGATCCCGGAGAACAGGTACGCCACCGCCGGGATCAGCAGGTAGTCGAGCATCGCCATCCAGCCGGCCACGAATCCCCAGCTCTCGCCCAGCCCGGCCCGGGCGTACGCGAAGACCGACCCGGTCTGTGGCACCGCCCGCACCATCTGGGCGTAGCTGTAGGCGGTGAATCCCATCGCGACGGTGGCGGCCAGGTAGACCGCGGCGACCGCGCCGTGGCTCTTGGCGTCCAGGACGCCGAACACGCCGACGGGTGCCATCGGGGCGATGAACAGCAGCCCGTAGACCATCAGATCGCGTACGCCCAGGCTCCTGCGCAGGGCGCCCGGGGTTCCACTCTGCTCAGCCATGTTCAAATTTGAGCACTTCTGCCCGGTTTCATCCGGTAGCCGGTACCCGTCGGCGCGGCCCGGGGCCGCCCGTACCATGGGAGCCATGTCCAACTCTGCGCAGCGCCGTGTCCTGCTCGCCGCCCCCCGGGGCTACTGCGCGGGTGTCGACCGCGCCGTCATCGCCGTGGAGAAGGCCCTCGAGCAGTACGGGGCCCCGATCTACGTCCGCAAGGAGATCGTCCACAACAAGTTCGTGGTGCAGACCCTGGAGAAGCAGGGCGCGATCTTCGTCGACGAGACGGAGGAGGTGCCGGAGGGCTCGATCGTGGTCTTCTCCGCGCACGGTGTCGCCCCGTCCGTGCACGACGAGGCCAAGATCGGCAAGCTCGCCACCATCGACGCCACCTGCCCCCTGGTCACCAAGGTGCACAAGGAAGCCGTCCGGTTCGCGGACGAGGACTACGACATCCTGCTGGTCGGCCACGAGGGCCACGAGGAGGTCGTCGGCACGATGGGCGAGGCGCCCGACCGGATCCACCTGGTGGACGGGGCCGAGGACGTCGCCAACGTGCAGGTCAGGGACGAGTCCAAGGTGGTCTGGCTGTCCCAGACCACGCTCTCGGTGGACGAGACGATGGCCACCGTCGGCGAGCTGAAGAAGCGCTTCCCGCTGCTGGTCAGCCCGCCCAGCGACGACATCTGCTACGCCACCCAGAACCGCCAGGTGGTGGTCAAGCAGATCGCCCCCGAGACCGACCTGCTGATCGTGGTCGGCTCCAAGAACTCCTCCAACTCGGTCCGCCTGGTCGAGGTCGGCCTGGAGTACGGCGCCAAGGCCGCCCACCTGGTGGACTTCGCCGACGAGATCGACGAGACCTGGCTGGAGGGCGTCACCACGGTCGGCCTGACCAGCGGCGCCTCCGTCCCGGAGATCCTGGTCGAGGGCGTGCTCGCCTACCTGGCCGAGCGCGGCTACGCCGACGTGCAGACGGTCAAGACCGCCGAGGAGCACCTGATCTTCTCGCTGCCCAAGGAGCTCCGCCGCGACCTGCGCGCCGAGGCGGCCGGCAAGCTGTAGCGCGGTTCCGTCCCACGGCCCGTACGTTTGTCCACAGGTCTGTGGATTTCCGGGACGGAGGCGCGTGGTGACGGCTGTGTTCGGTGTGGACATCGGTGGTTCGGGCATCAAGGGTGCCCCGGTCGATCTCGAACGGGGCACCCTCGCCGAGGAGCGGTACAAGGTCCTGACGCCCCGTCCGGCCTCGCCCTCGGCGGTGGTCGAGGCGGTCCGCGAGGTGGTCGCCAACTTCGACCACCAGGGCCCGGTCGGGCTGACCTTCCCCGGCGTGGTGGTCGGCGGCAGCATCCACACCGCCGCCAACGTGGCCAAGGACTGGATCGGCCTGGACGCCGCCGGTCTGTTCCGGGAGACCCTGGACCTGCCCGTCACCGTGGTCAACGACGCCGACGCGGCGGGCCTGGCCGAGGTCCGGTACGGCGCAGGACGGGGCCGGGACGGCGTGGTGCTGCTGCTCACCTTCGGCACCGGCATCGGCAGCGCCCTGTTCACGGACGGCATGTTGGTGCCCAACACCGAGCTCGGCCACCTCGAACTCCGCGGCAAGGACGCCGAACGCCGGGCCTCCTCGGCCGCCCGCGAACGGCACGAGCTGAGCTGGGCCGAGTGGGCGGACCGGGTGGACGAGTACCTGGACCTGGTGGAGCGGCTGTTCTCGCCGCAGCTGATCATCGTCGGCGGTGGAGTGAGCCGGAAGCACGACAAGTTCCTGCCGCTGCTCAAGCAGCGTCCGGCCGAGGTGGTCCCGGCGCTGCTGCGCAACGACGCGGGCATCGTCGGCGCCGCGATGGCCGCGGCGAGTGACTGATCCTCCGTCAGGCCCCGGTCAGGACGCCCGGCTGCGCCGGATCCGCCGCTGCGCCAGGAACCGGGCGGCCACGATCACCGCGGCCAGACCGGTGCCGGTGAACAGCCAGCCCGCCCGCAGCGCAAGGCCGCTGGCCAGCGCCACCACCTGACCGGTCACCCCGGACGCCGAGCCAGGCGCGAAGAAGACCAGCGCCAGCGCGAACGCGATCGGCCCGCTGATCGGCGCGGCCGGCAGGTCCGCCAGCCGTACCCGGACGGCCAGTTGGAAGCAGACCACCAGGTAGCCGAGCCCGAACAGCACCCCGAGCCCGTCGAACAGCAGCCGGTCCACGGCCGCCGCCGCCAGCGTCGCGGCCAGCGCCAGCACGCCGGTACCGACCGCCGTCAGCCGGGCCGGTGGCCCGCTGCGGGCCTTGGTCCTGGACCGCAGCTGCTGGGGCAGCCACAGCGGCAGCCGGAGCTTCGGCACCGCCGTCCGGGCGTCGGGGGGCGAGGCAGGCCCCGGTACGGCGGCCCCACCGGCGCCGGCTGGCGGTCGGCGTCTGGGCCCTGGCGGCTGGGTACGGATGCTCTGCTCCACCCGTCCAACGTACGGTCCGATCATCGCCACACTGTGTAATGGCGCGTTCGCCTCATTCCGTGTCCCCGGCCGGAGTAACGTCCGGGCCGGAACGATCAACGAGGAGGCACCGTGTCGGAGTTCGCGTTCGCCCGACTGCACCACGTCCAGCTCGACATACCGGCGGGCTCGGAGGAGCGCTGCCGGGAGTTCTGGGCCGGGGTGCTCGGCATGGCCGAGCTGGCCAAGCCGCCGGTGCTGGCGGCTCGGGGCGGGTGCTGGTTCCGCGGCGGCGGGGTGGAGGTGCACCTCGGCGTGGTGCCCGACTTCCAGGTCTCGCCGAAGGCCCATCCGGGCCTGCTGGTCGAGTCGCTGGACGCCCTCGCCGACCGGCTCGCCGCCCACGGTCACCCGGTGACCTGGGACGACAACTTCCCCGGTTTCCGCCGCTTCCACTCCGCCGACCCGTTCGGCAACCGGCTGGAGTTCCTGGAGCCCGACAGCGCGGTGTGACCGGGGCCGTAGACTTGGCGATCGGCTCGGGGCACCCGCGCCGCTCCACGCCCTCCAAGCCCACGGGACTGCGCCACATGTCGCTCACGATCGGAATCGTCGGCCTGCCGAACGTCGGCAAGTCGACCCTGTTCAACGCCCTGACCAAGAACGACGTGCTGGCGGCCAACTACCCGTTCGCCACCATCGAGCCCAACGTGGGCGTCGTCGGCGTGCCGGACACCCGGCTGGCCGTGCTGGCCGGGATCTTCGGCTCCCAGCGGATCCTCCCGGCGACGGTCGACTTCGTCGACATCGCGGGCATCGTCCGCGGCGCCTCGGTCGGCGAGGGCCTGGGCAACAAGTTCCTCGCGAACATCCGTGAATCGGACGCGATCTGCCAGGTCATCCGCGCCTTCGTCGACCCCGACGTGGTGCACGTGGACGGCAAGGTCTCGCCCAAGGACGACATCGAGACCATCAACACTGAGCTGATCCTCGCCGACCTCCAGTCGATCGAGAAGGTCCTGCCGCGGCTCCAGAAGGAGTCCCGGCTGAAGAAGGAGTCGGCGGCCACCTTGGCCGCCGCCGAGGCCGCCCAGAAGATCCTGGAGTCCGGCAAGACCCTCTTCGAGGTCGGCTTCGACTCCTCCTCGGTCCGTGAGCTGCACCTGCTCACCACCAAGCCCTTCCTCTACGTCTTCAACGTGGACGAGGAGGAGCTCACCAACGAGGAGTTCAAGACCGAGCAGCGGGCCCTGGTCGCCCCCGCCGAGGCGATCTTCCTCAACGCCAAGATCGAGTCCGAGCTGATCGGCATGGACGAGGACGAGGCCCTCGAACTCCTCCAGTCCATGGGCCAGGAGGAGACCGGCATGTCCACCCTCGGCCGGGTCGGCTTCGAGACCCTCGGCCTGCAGACCTACCTCACGGCCGGCCCGAAGGAGGTCCGCGCCTGGACCATCAAGAAGGGCGCGACCGCCCCCGAGGCGGCCGGTGTGATCCACACCGACTTCCAGAAGGGCTTCATCAAGGCCGAGATCGTCTCCTTCGACGACCTGGTCGAGTGCGGCTCCATCCCCGACGCCCGCGCCAAGGGCAAGGCCCGGATCGAGGGCAAGGAGTACGTCATGCAGGACGGCGACGTGGTGGAGTTCCGCTTCAACGTCTGATCGACCGTCGGAAACGGTGCCCGGTCCGCTGGTGAGCGGGCCGGGCACCGCTTTTCGTTTCAGGCGGGGTCAGCTCTCGTAGTGGTACCGGCACTGGGCGATCAGGACGGAGTCCTCGGTGACCTTGTGGACCAGGCGGTGCTCGTCGTTGATCCGGCGTGACCAGTAGCCCTGCTTGAGCGGTTCGGGCTTGCCGATGCCCTCGTTGCCGTTGCGCGCGATGTCGGCGATGAGGGTGTTGATCCGCTTGAGGATCTTGCGGTCCTGGACCTGCCACCACAGGTAGTCCTCCCACGCCTGGGAGGCGAAGGTGATCTTCACTCCGGGGCCGCCAGCTCCCGCACGGTACCTCCGCCGTTCTCCAGCTCGTCGATCGAGGCCAGCAGGCGTCGGGCGTTCGCAGGGCTGCGCAGCAGGTAGGCGGTCTCCTTGAGCGACTGGTAGTCCTCCAGCGAGACGATGACCACCGGTTCGCGTCCGGCGCGAGTGATCACTATCTCCTCGCGGTCGTCCGTGACCGCGTTGAGCACCTCGGCGTACCGTGCGCGGGACTCCGAATAGGTCATCGTCTTCATGGCCCGGCTCCTCCTGTGGACGTACAAGAAACTGTACGTCCATGGCGAGTCTGCCGACAAGCGCGAAGGTGCGCGGGGTCAGGCGTGGGGGACCGCCGTGGCGAGGACCACCTCGAATTCCTCGAGGCTGCGGGTGGTGACGCGGGCCTTCGCCGCGGCTTCCCCGCGGACCGCCGCGACGGCGCCGCGGGATGCCACGAGTGCGTCGCGGTCGGTGTACAGCGTGCCGACAGCGGCTCTGCCCCGGTCGCGGTCGACGAGCAGGGAGATGCCGGCCAGCCCGGGGATCTTCTGGATCTTGGGCAGCAGGGTGTCGCGGAACGTGTCCACCAGCGGGTCGATGTCGGACGGCTCGACGTCCATGCGGACCAGCCGGAACCCCGCGCCGGGCCCGAGGGTCTCCGCACGCCGGGCGACCGCCGCTTCCCAGTTGTCGACCGTCGCGGTCTGCGCGAAGGGCGCCATCAGCTCGACCCGCCGCTTGCCCAGGTTCTCGTAGCTGGCCTCCCGGGAGGCCTCGTCGTCCCACCACGATCCCACCAGGAGTTTGCCGAGCTCGCGGTCGACGAACAGCCCCATCCCGCGAAAGCCCGGCTGCGCCGACAGCAGTTCGCGGCCTTCGGTCCGGAGCGCTTCTGCGACCCCGTCGACCTTGGCCGGATCACCCGTTACATAGATGCTGCGCACGTACATGGCGCCCTCTCCTGCCTTCCCGTGGCCCCGTGCGGGCTCATGTCCCCCACCCCATGCGATGGCCGGAGTGGAAGGGGGGCAACGTGGCAGGGGCATTCAGGTGAAGAGGCGGGCCGTCGCTTCGTCATGCCCGCGCTGGACGGATGGTGGATATGAGGTGGAGGTGTCTGCGACGGTCAGCCGATGAGGCCGAGACGGGGGCCACCGTGGGCTTGCAGGCGGCGGAGGAAGCCCAGGACGCCGGCTGAGCCCCCGGCCCAGGTGGCGGATGAGCCGGCCAGGTCGGCGTTGGGGAAGGTGGGGCGCGACCAGGTGCCGCCGCTGCGGGTCAGGACGATCTCGGCGACTGTGCGGGCGGCGACCCAGAACTCCTCGGAGTCGGTGGCCAGCGCGACGTCCACCAGGAGGTCGCCGACTCCCGACAGGCCGCAGCACTGGGTGACCAGCGGCATCCGCGGGGCCAGGGCCGTGCAGGTGCGGGCGGTCTGCTGGGCGACGGTGAGGTACTCCGGCTGGTCGAGGCGGTCGGCGGCCCGGACCAGGACGGCTCCGAGGCCGGCCAGGCCGCGGCACCAGGAGCCGTAGCGGCGGGTCGCTCCCGGCCTGGTCGCCGCCGCGATGATGTCCGGCGTGACGGCGGCGAGGCGGGCGCAGGCCGTCCGGGCGTGCGCGAGGGCGGCCAAGTCAGCGCTCGCGTGGGCGTATTCGAGCAGGAAGTAGGTGACACCGGCCTCGCCGTGGGCGAAGCCTTCGCGCAGGGCGGCGCTGCCGATCGTGTCGGCGCCGGTGGGTGTCAGCCGGGCGGCGCCGGAGGTGAGCAGCCGGTGGCACCGCGCGGCGACGGCGAGGTGGTCGGCGGTGGAGGGGGCCTGTCGGGCCAGCAGCAGGCGGCCGAGGCCGATGCCGGCGATGCCCTCGATCTGGTCGGCTTCCGGCGGTCCGCCGGCCGGTCCTTCGGTGGGCAGGGAAAGCAGGTCGGAGCGGCGGCCCAACCCGGCCGTCGTGAGGAAGAGTTCGACTCCGGTGCGCCCCGAGTAGAAGCCCGGCGACAGGGCCCTGGACTGTTCGGCGGTCCACCGCGCGAGCGCGTCGACGGTTTCGCGTACCTCGGCCCGGTGCGCGTGCTGCAGGAGTTCCAGGCCCAGCCCGGAGCTTCCGCCGTAGACGTCGACCGGGGTCGGGACGGCCGCGCGCGCGGCGAGCTCCGGGTCCGCGATCCTGCGTGCCTCGGCGACGCAGAACGCGGTCGTGTGCTCGACGATCTCCTGGAGCAGGCCGTCGGTGAGCCGGGGCTGCCGGGCCGTGGCGGGCCGGCCGGGTGCCCCGGTGCGCAGCCGGGCGGCGCCCGCGGACCGTACGGCCGGGTCGAAGCTCATCAGGTCGGTGAGCACGGCCACGATCTCCCGGTGCTCCGGGCCGGGCAGGGCCCGGGCCAGGCCGAGCAGGGTGCGGTCGCGGTTGGTCCCGGCGTCGGCGTCGACGATCACCGGGTCCATGCCGGTGGCGGCGAAGTACAGGGTCGCGCCCAGGGCGTAGTAGTCGTCGGTGGCCTCGGCCGGTCCGGTCTCGCGGGCAACCGGCTTGCTGTAGCCGGGAGTTGATCCGGCCGGGCCGATGCCGTGCAGGGCGCTGATGCCGAAGTCGATCAGTCGGCAGGCGCCGTCCCGGCCGAGTACGACGTTGTTGGGCTTGAGGTCGTGGACGACCACGGCCCGGCCGTGGATGTCGTCCAGGACGCGCAGGAGTCGGAGCGCGAGGCCGGACAGCGCGGGGGCCTCCCGGTAGGGGCCGTTCTCCTGGACCTCCCGGCGCAGGTCCCGGTCGCCGCAACTGCTCATCACCAGGTACTCGTCCGACCGGTGCCGGAAGTAGTCCACCACCTTGGGCACGCCCGAGACGGAGTCGAGCGCGGTGAGGACGGCGAGCTCGTTGCGCAGCCGGTCCCGGGTGTCCGCGCCGGACTCGTCCTCGGCCACGAAGGCCCTCGCCTGTTTGACCACCACCGGTTGCCCGGAGTGGAGGTCGACCGCGCGGTAGACGTTGCCCTGTGGTTTGCGCACGATGCCGGCGGTGACCCGATAGCGGCCGCCGCCGAATCCGGGCGAGGACGGTTTCCCGATGCGCGCGGGTTCGCCGGCGAAAGGATCCTCGGCCCACGGCGGACAGCGGTAGGAACCGGTGGCCAGGCCGTCGAAGATCCGGCCGTCCGGTCCGGTCATGACCGATTCGAGCCGTCCGCTCCGGCCGGTCCGGTAGTCGCCGGTGAAAGGCCCGTACCGGTAGTAGACGGGGGCCTGCGGATCGACCCGCCGGTCGCTGACGATCTGCGGGCCCTCCCGGCCGCGCAGTACGGCGACGAGCTCCTCGGCGATCGCGACGACGGTGCCCGCCAGGGGGTAGACCGTGATCGCCTTGCCGACCGAACCGGCGCTGGACACCCCGGAGTTGATCGCGCGCAGGGTCTCCGGATCCTTGGCGAACTTCGCGTGGCAGACGTGCCGCCGCAGCACCGGCAGGACGAGACCGGTCACGGTCTCCAGGTCACCGGGCCGGGCCGAGACGTGCAGCTTCCAACCGTGCTCCATCGCCGGCATCCGCGGATCGTTCAGGTACGACCAGACGTCGTCGGACCATCCGCTGCGGCCGGCGATGGGCCCGGTCACCGTTAGGAGTTCTTCTCGCAGGCGAAGCGGGTGGTGGCGGTGACCCACGGGTCGGCGAGACAGGCCGTGTGCTCGAGGTCGCTGCGGTCGTCGTCCTCGAACACGATGACCTCGTCGTCGAGTTCGAGCGGTCCCGCGTCGCGCAGTTCGTCGGTCTTCAGGAGTTCCAGCACGGCAGTGGGCATGTGACGCCTCCGGGGGTGTGGTCGCGCATTCGATGACGGCGCGGATCGCGGCCGGGACGGACCGGTGGGTCCGCCGGGCCAAGGTCCTGATCCACGAAGGTAGATAGCGTCGATCGACCTGACAAGGGGTCAGAAACCGTTAACTTAACGGCTGTTCGGGCTGTGCGGGCCGTCGCGATGAAGGGTGATCGTGCTGGTACGGCCGCTGTCGCCCGGGGTCGTTCGGATCGTTCACGCACCTGGTTTCGCGGGCCGGGTCGTCCGCGAATTCCTTACGGTTCCTCCATGGTTCGTGCTTCAAAAGCTTCCATCGAACACATGACCGTGGTTGCATGGGCGCGCGGCGGCGAGTGATCCACGGCGCGGGAGGCGGACCCGCCGGCTCGGCGGCCGTTCCAGGCTGGGGGCTCGAAACCATGGCGCGCACCGGGCAGTTGTCGCCCGCACCGGGGGAGCGATTAGCGGAGCTCCTCGGGGTCTGCGCCCTGACCTCGGCGCTGCCGGAAGTCCTGGTGGACGGCGCCGTCGAGGCGGACGGACGGACCGAGCGGCGGATCCGGGCGCTGTCGGCGCGGACGGTCGTGTACTTCACGCTGGCGATGTGGCTCTATCCGTCCAGCGGGTACGGGGAGGTCATGCGGCTGCTGCTGGCCGGACTGGCCCGCAAGCACCGCTGGGCGCGGCCGCTGTCGGTGCCGTCCACGGCGGCGATCACCAAGGCCCGCCAGCGGTTGGGCCCCGGGCCGCTGCGACGGCTGTTCGAGCAGGTCGCCGGGCCGTCGGCCCTCGGTGCGGCCGACGCGCTCCCCTGCCGGTGGCGGCTGATGTCGCTCGACGTGGCCCTGCTGGACGTGCCGGACTCGCCCGACAACCGCGAGGCGTACGGCGGCGGTGCGGCGGCCGGCCGGGCGCTGCCGCAGGTGCAGGTTCTGGCGCTCGCCGAGAGCGCCACCCACGCGGTCTGCGCGGCGGCGCTCGGCTCCGGTGATGCCGACCTGGTGCGCGAGGTGCTCCCCGCCCTGCGGCCCGGCCAGCTCGTGGTGGCCTCGCGCGGCGCCCTGTCCTACGACCTGTGGACCAGGGCCCGTGGGCGCGGTGCGGATCTGCTCTGGCAGGCGAAGCCCTCCCTGGACCTGCCCCTGTTGCGGGCCCTCGACGACGGCTCCTACCTGTCCCGGCTGGCCGGCCCGACGGCCGCCGACCGGCTCGTCCCGGTGCGCGTGGTCGACTGCGTGCTGCCCGCCTTCGACCGCTCCGGCCGACGTGCGGGCATCCGGACCGGGCGCCTGGTCTGCTCGATCCTGGAGCCGGCCGGGGCCGCCGCGGCCGATCTGGCCCGGCTCTACAGCGAGCGCTGGCGCCTCGACACCCTGATCGACGAACTCGACGCCCGCCAGGGCCGAGCCCGGCCGGTGCTCCGCTCGAAGTCCCCGGCCATGGTCGAACAGGAGGTCTGGGCGATGCTCCTCACCCACCACGCGATCCGGGCCCTGGTTGTGGGCGACGCCGCGGGCGCGTAGTCGGTCCCGCCCGAGGGCGGGTCAGACAGCGAGGCGGGCCGTGACCTCGCGGGTCAGGACGGTACGGAAGGCGGCGGTCAGCGGGTCGGGATCGGTGCGGGTCCAGACCGCGAGGGGGCGGCGGATCGGTGGGGTGGGGTGGAGCAGGTGGCCGTCGAAGGCGGGTGGGATGACGTGGGCGGCGGCGAGGGTGGGGCCGAGGCCGGCGGCGGCCAGGAGCGGGGCGGCGGCGGTCTGTTCGGTGCGGACGGCGGGGCGGGGCTGGAAGCCGGCGGCGGCGCAGGCCTGGTCGAGGAGGTCGGCGAGGCCGTTGCCGGGGGCGTAGTGGACCCAGGCGCGGTCGGCGAGTGTGGACAGCCGGAAGGGGGCGGGGTCGGCGGCGACCGGGTCGTCGGCCGCGACCACCACCACGAACTCCTCCTCGCCGACGGGGTGGACGGGCCCGGCCCAGTCGGGTGGCGGCGGTCCGAGGGCCAGGTCGGCCTGGCCGGCGGCCATCGCGTCGCGCAGCTCGTCCGCGTGCCGGTGCTCGAACAGCCGGACACCGACGTCGGGGCGGAGCCGCCGCCAGGCCCGCAGGACGGCCGGCAGCAGGCCGAGGCTGTAGCCGTAGAGGGTGGCGAGCTCCACCTCGCCGTTCGCGGTGCCCGCGGTCCGGCGGGCGGCCTGCTCGGCGCGCCGGGTCTCGGCGAGTGCGGCCCGGGCGTGCGGGAGCATCGCGCGGCCGGCCGGGGTGAGGCGGATCAGGCGGGGCAGCCGTTCCAGCAGTGGGCCGCCCAACTGCCGTTCCAGGACCCGGATCTGGTGCGAGAGGGCGGGCTGGGTGACGTGCAGGAGTTCGGCGGCGCGGGTGAACGAGCCCTGGTCCACGATCGTCACCAGGTACTCCAACTGCCGCAGCGTCACCATGAGCTGATGTTATGACAGGAAGTAGAAACAGAACCTGGACTCATCACCTCAGCTCAACGGAGGATCGAGGCGGGCCCGCAGGAGGCGGAGCCACCGTCAAGTACCGGGAGAGGTCATGGAGAAGACCACGAGGACCGCCCTGGTCGTCGGAGCGAACGGCGTGATCGGCCGCAATCTGGTCGACCACCTGGTGGCCACCGGCGACTGGGACGTGGTCGGGCTGTCCCGCCGGGGCGGCGAACCGGCCGGCCGGGTGCGCTACCTCAGCGTGGACCTGCTCGACCCGGTCGAGACCAAGGAGCGGCTGGCCGGGCTCACGGAGGTCACCCACGTCTTCTACGCCGCGTACCAGGACCGGCCGAGCTGGGCCGAGCTGGTGCCGCCGAACCTGGCGATGCTGACCAACGTCCTAGACGCGGTCGAGCCGGTGGCGACCGGGCTGCGGCACGTCAGCCTGATGCAGGGGTACAAGGTGTACGGCGCGCACCTGGGCCCGTTCAAGACCCCGGCCCGGGAGAGCGATCCGTACTTCATGCCGCCCGAGTTCATGCACGACCAGCAGGCCTTCCTGACGGCCCGGCAGCTCGGCAAGGACTGGACCTGGTCGGCGATCCGGCCCTCGGTGGTGACCGGCTTCGCGCTCGGCAACCCGATGAACCTGGCGATGGTGATCGCGGTCTACGCCGCGATGTCCAAGCAGCTGGGCCTGCCGCTGCGGTTCCCGGGCAAGCCCGGCGCCTACGACGCGCTGTTGGAGGTCACCGACGCCGGGCTGCTGGCCCGGGCCACGGTCTGGGCGGCGACCGAGGAGCGGTGCGCCAACCAGGCGTTCAACATCAACAACGGCGACCTGTTCCGCTGGAGCGAACTCTGGCCGAAGATCGCCGGGTTCTTCGAGCTGGACGTCGCCCCCGGCCTGCCGCTCGCGCTCGGCACGGTGATGGCCGACAAGGAGCCGCTCTGGGACGCCATGGTGGCCGAGCACGGTCTGGCGCCGCACAGCTACCAGGAGGTCTCCTCCTGGGGGTTCGGCGACTTCGTCTTCTCCTGGGACTACGACATGTTCGCGGACGGTTCGAAGGCGCGGCGGTTCGGCTTCCACGAGTTCGTCGACACCGGGGCGAGGTTCCTGGAGATCTTCGAGGACCTCCGCCGCCGCCGGATCATCCCCTAGGGCCTCTCTTTCGGGTCACGCCGGGCGGGCGGCGTTGGGGCACGCGCCCTCCTTGCCCGGCATCGGGCAGGAGGGGCCCTTCGCCGGCTTCTCGTCGGTCGCCGATGCGCTGCATCAGGCTCCCTCCTCGGCACCGCCGATGCACGCACCCCAACGCCGCCCGCTATCCGACGTGACCCGAAAGAGAGGCCCTAGCCGTGTCGTACCGTGGCGGGGAATCACTAGAGAACGGACCGGTCCCGTGGCCCCTCGCCCGTACGTCCTGCTGAGCGCCGCGATGTCGATCGACGGGTACCTGGACGACGCCTCGCCCGAACGCTTGCTGCTCTCCGGGCCGGCCGACTTCGACCGGGTGGACGAGCTGCGGGCGGGCAGCGACGCGATCCTGGTCGGCGGCAACACGCTGCGCCGGGACAACCCCCGACTGCTCGTCAACTCGCCCGCCCGGCGGGCCGAACGGGTCCGGGCCGGGCGGTCCGAGTACCCCGTCAAGGTGACCCTGAGCGGCAGCGGCGACCTGCCGAGGGAGCTGAACTTCTGGCACACCGGCGGCGAGCGGATCGTGTACACCGGCTCCGCCGCGAGCGGCCGGCTGGCCGCCGAACTGGCGGGGCTGGCCGAGGTGGTGGCGATCGGCGAGCGGCTGGAGCTGGGCGCGGTGCTGGACGACCTGGGCGCGCGCGGGGTGCGGCGGCTGATGGTGGAGGGCGGCAGCAGCGTGCACACCCAGTTCCTGGCCGAGGGGCTGGCGGACGAACTCCAGCTGGCGGTCGCGCCGCTGCTGGTCGGGCAGCCGGACGCGCCCCGGTTCGTCGGCCCGGCCGCCTTCCCGGGCGGCCCGGCCCGGCGGATGCGACTGCTGGAGACCCGTACGGTGGGTGATGTCGTGCTGCTCCGCTACGCCCTCAAGGAGACCGCCTCGTGAAGACCGACGCCGACTGGCTGGCCCGGGCGGTCGAACTGTCCCGACTCTGCCCGTTCTCGGAGACCGCCTTCTCGGTCGGGGCGGTGATCGTCGGGGCGGACGGCGAGCTGCTCAGCGAGGGGTACAGCCGGGAGACCGACGAGAAGGTGCACGCGGAGGAGTCCGCGCTCGCCAAGCTGCCCGCCGACGACCCGAGGCTGCGGACCGCGACCGTGTACAGCTCGCTGGAGCCGTGCGGGGAACGGGCCTCCCGGCCGCGCACCTGCGCGCAGCTGATCATCGCGGCGGGGGTGCCCCGGGTGGTGCTGGCCTGGCGGGAGCCCGACCTGTTCGTGACCGGCTGTCAGGGGACGGCGCTGCTCGCCGCCGCGGGCGTCGAGGTGGTCGAACTGCCGGAGCTGGCCGAGGCCGCCCGCGAGGTCAATGCGCACCTGCTCGGCTGAGACCCTGCGCCGGCTGGGGGGCGGCGTCGCGGCGCCGGGGCACGCACCTCGCCGGCTTCTCGTCGGTCGCCGATGCTCCGCATGGACTTCCTCCTCGGCGCCGCCGAGGCACGCACCCCAACGCCGCTCCTTCACCCACCCCCCAGCCGGCGCAGGGTCTGAGTTTTGTAGCCTGGTATGACAAACCCGCTCGGAGGAGTCTGCCCATGTCTGTCACCCTGCCCGCCCGCGCCCTGCTGCTCGACATGGACGGCACCCTGGTGAACTCCGAGGCGGCGGTGGAGCGTTGCTGGCGGCGGTGGGCGGCCGAGCACGGCATCGACGGCGACGAGGCGATGCGGGTGGTGCACGGCCGGCAGGGGCACCTGAGCATGGCGATCCTGCTGCCGGAGCGCCCGATGGAGCAGAACCTGGCGGACAACCGGCGGATGCTGGCCGAGGAGGTCGCCGACCTGGACGGTGTGGTCGAGGTGCCGGGCGCGGCCGTCTTCCTGGCGGCGCTGGAGCGGCTGCCGCACGCGCTGGTCACCTCGGCGGACGAGACGCTGGCCCGGGCCCGGATGACGGCGGCCGGGCTGCGGCTGCCCGAGCTGCGGGTGACCGCCGAGTCGGTGGGCGCCAGCAAGCCGGACCCGGAGGGCTTCCTGAAGGGCGCGGCCGGCCTGGGCGTGGACCCGGCGGACTGCGTGGTCTTCGAGGACTCCGAGGCGGGCATCATGGCGGGCCGGGCGGCCGGTATGCGGGTGGTGGGCGTCGGCCCGCGCGCGGGCGCCTTCGGCCCGACCGTGCAGGTGGACACCCTGGAGCAGGTCCGGGTGGTCCCGGCCGCCGACGGCGGGCTGCTGCTGGAGATCGGCTGACCATCCGTCCGACCCCGGCCCGAACCGGCCGGGGTCACGTCGTCCGGACCGGTCAGGGCCGGGGCGGCAGCGGCAGCGGCAGGGCGGGCAGACCGTCCACGCTGACCGGGATGTACGGCTTGCCCTCGCAGTAGGTGGCGAACTCCTCGTCGGTCTTCCGGTCGAAGAACTCCGCGTGCATCGAGCGGTCCTCCTGATACTCCATCAGCGGGACCGCGAAGCCGCAGGAGTCGCTGACCCGGGTGGCGTGCACCAGCACGATGCAGCGCAGCGCACTGCCGTCGGCGCTCGGGTCGAAGTGGCCGAGCAGCTCGGCGAACCGCGGGTCGTCCCGGAACACCGGCTCGCCGCGGCCGTGCACCCGGACCACGGTGGGCGGGCCGGTGAAGGCGCACCACATCAGCGTGATCCGGCCGTTCTCCCGTACGTGGGCCAGGGTCTCAGCCGTGCTGCCGCCGAAGTCCAGGTAGGCCAGGGTGAGTTCGTCCAGCACCACCAGGGTGCCGGCCCGGCCCTTGGGGGAGACGTTGACGTGCCCGTCCCCGGCCAGCGGGGCGGTGGCGGTGAAGAAGATCGGCTGACTCTCGATGAACTTCCGCAGGCGGCCGTCGATCCGTTCGTAAGTCTTTCCCATGGCCCGATTGTAGCGCCGTACCTGGCGGCTCGTCGCGTGCCTGTCTTGGTATTCGAGATGGATATTCTCAGGCTTCGAGACATCAGCGTACGCTCGAAACGGCGGCGAACGGGCCGTCAGGACGAGGGGAATCCACCGTGAACGACCGTCAGGCTGTCTACACCCACGGCCATCAGGACTCGGTACTGCGCTCGCACCGGTCCCGTACGGCGGCCAACTCGGCGGCCTACCTGCTGCCCGAACTGCGCGCCGGTCAAGCCCTGTTGGACGTCGGCTGCGGCCCCGGCACGATCACCGCCGACCTGGCCGAGCTGGTCGGCCCGACCGGGCGGGTGGTCGCGGTGGACCGCTCGGCCGAGGTGCTGGCCAGGGCGGCGGAGCACGTGGCGGGACGGGGCATCGGCAACGTGACCTTCGCGAGCGTCGACGCGCACCGACTGCCGTACGCCGACGGGGAGTTCGACGTCGTGCACGCCCATCAGGTGCTGCAGCACGTGGCCGACCCGGTGACCCTGCTGCGCGAACTGCGCCGGGTGACCGCGCCCGGCGGGGTGGTCGCGTTCCGGGACGCCGACTACGCCGCGATGGCCTGGTACCCCGAACTGCCGGAGCTGGCCGACTGGATGGCGCTGTACCAGCGGGTCGCCCGCTCCAACGGCGGCGAGCCGAACGCCGGGCGCCGGCTGGCGGCCTGGGCCAGGGCGGCCGGGTTCGACACGGTCGAGTGCTCCTCCTCCAACTGGACGTACGCCACGGCCGAGCAGCGCGACTGGTGGGGCGACAGCTGGGCGGACCGGGTGGTCGGCTCCGGCATCGCGGACACGGCCGTGGCGTACGGCTACGCCACCCCCGAGGAGCTGGCCAGGATCGCCGCGGGCTGGCGGCGCTGGGCCGCCGACCCGGACGGCTGGTTCGCCGTGCCGAGCGGCGAAGTGCTGGCCCGGGTGCGTTAGTTCGAGCTGGCGCACCGCTTACCTCCCGTTAACCGTGGACGTACCCGGTGGTAGCAGAGCGGCCATAGCTTACGGACAGCACCTGGCCCGGCCCGCCCCCCACCGGGCCGGGCCGCTGCCACCCGCGGCTCTAGGCTGTGGCCATGGGCACGTACCGGGTGATGCGACAGGACGACAACGGCAACCGCTTCCTGGTCGCCGCCGAGCTGGCCCGGCCGGAGGCCGAGGCGCTGGCCGCCGAGTTCGAGGCCCGGGGGCACAAGCAGCTGTACTGGGTGGAGGCCGTGCCCAACCGGATCGTGGTGGGCGGCGCACTCATCCACCGGGGCCGGGTGCTGGCCGCCCGGCGCAGCGCCCCGCCCGAGGTGGCGGGCGGCTGGGAGTTCCCGGGCGGCAAGGCCGAGCCGGGGGAGACCGAACCGGAGGCCCTGGAGCGCGAGCTCCACGAGGAGCTCGGGGTACGGGCCCGCGCGCTGCACCGCCTGCCCGGCAGCTGGCTGGTCCGCCCCGGCCTCGAACTCCGGATCTGGGCCGCCGAACTGGTCACCGGTGACCCCCAGCCCCTCCAGGACCACGACCAACTCCGCTGGCTCGGCCCCACCGACCTCACCACGGTCGACTGGCTGACCCACGACCGCGAGGTGCTACCGCACGTCGCGGACCTTTTGCACTAGCCCCAGCCGTCTACGGTCCAGGGGCTCGGGGAACTGCGACGCCGACCTCGAAAAAGGTGATCCGTGCAGGGGTGGTCAGGCACTTTCGCAGTGACCCGAACGCCAGATCTCCTCGCAGTTCCCCGAGCCCCTGGATAGTGCAACCGGGCGCCCTGCAGACAGCACAGCCGCCGAGCCCCTGGACCGCAGACGGCTGAGCATCTGCCAAGAACGCCGGTTGGGCCAGGTAGATCAATCGGAAAAGCCGACCCGTTCGCCGGGGTAGCCTGGCGTTCTGTTGGGTATGTCACTTTTCGGCAGTATTCGTCACCATAGGTGAGGCGGTCGGTGTCGAGCACGGGTAACGACGGCGGAGAGCAGCCGCCCGCGGACGGAGCCTCCCGGCGGGGGCCGCGACCGGCGGTCGCCGGTGCGGGCGCGACCCCACGGCCCAGGACGGTCGGCAGCGCCTCGGCCCGGGCCCGCCTGCGCCGGATCACCCCGAAACCCGCCGCCCGGCCCGGCGCCACCCAGGCCCCGCGTCCGCCCGCCGAACCCCGTACGGGGAGCGCCAGGGGCGGCCCGACCGCACCGTACCCGGGCCTGGACCGGGCCCCGGTGGAGGCGTTCGGCGAGCGCGCCGAGGGCAGCCTGTTCGACGTGGTGAAGGTGGCCATCTCGATCCTGGACACCTCCGGCCGGGTGGTGCTCTGGAGTCCGGCCGCCGAGGAGCTGCTCGGCTGGCCGAGCGAGCTGCTGGTGGGCCGCCGGATCGACGAGCTGATCCCGGATCAGGACCTGGTGGGCCGGGTCAGGGTGGCGATCCAGGCGACGCTGCGGAACGGCCACTGGCAGGGCTTCACCTCGTTGCGGCACCGGGACGACGGCGAGGTCGGGGTGGAGGCCAGGATCTCGCTGCTGGTGGACGGCGACGGCACCCCGTTCCTGCAGGTGGCGCTGGCGGAGGCCGGTGCGCTGCGGGCGGTCGAGCGCGACCTCGCGGTGCGGGACGCGCTGTTCGAGCAGTCCCCGCTGGGCATCGCGATCCTGGACACCGAGCTGCGCTACACCGCCGTCAACCACACGCTGGCCGAGATGAACGGCGTCCCGGCCGAGGAGCACGTCGGCCGGACCACCGGCGAGACGCTGCCCGAGCGGGCCGCCGACGAGATCACCGCGATCCAGCGGCAGGTGCTGGCCACCGGTGAGCCGGTCATCGACGTCACGCTGGCCTCCCCGGTGACCGCCCGCTCCGGCGGCTTCCGGTCGATCTCGTACAGCCGGATGACCGACCGGGCCGGCCGGGTGCTCGGGATCTCCGGGACGGTGATGGACGTGACCGAGCGGTACCGGGCGGTGGCCAAGGTCGAGCACGCCCGGCGCAGGCTCTCGCTGCTCAACGAGTTCGGCTCCCGGGTCGGCGACCTGCTGGACGCCACCCGGATCGCGCAGGAGCTGGCCAGCGCGGTGGTGCCCAGGCTGGCCGACTACGCGGCGGTGATCCTGCTGCAGGCGGTCGCGCACGGCGACGACCTGCCCCGGCACGGCCACGACCGCAGGACCTCGCTGCTCCAGCTCGGCACCGCCTCGGTGCAGGACGCCCCGGAGGTCGAGGTGATGCTCCGCCGGGGAGCCAGGATCACCTTCGCCGACGACTCCGCCTTCGGCCGGGCGCTCCGCACCGGTGTCCCCGAACTGCTCTCCGGGCCCGAGGAGTTGAGTGATCTGACCTACCCGGGCGACCCCAAGGTGCAGGCCGCGCACGACCTCGGCGTGCACTCCAGGCTGGTGGTCCCGCTGCGGGCCAGGGGGATCGTGATCGGCCTGCTGGTGATCAGCCGGGCCGGGTACCGGGAGGGCTTCGACCGGGACGACCTGGCGTTCAGCGTCGAGCTGGCCGACCGCGCGGGCAGCTCGCTGGACAACGCCCGGCTGTACGCCCGGGAGCGGACCGCCGCGCTCACCCTGCAGCGCACCCTGCTGCCGCAGCAGGTCCCGCAGCCCGCCGGGGTCGAGGTCGCCTACCGGTACGTGCCGGGCAGCAGCGGCACCGAGGTCGGCGGCGACTGGTTCGACGTCATCCCGCTGCCGGACGGCCGGACCGCGTTGGTGGTCGGCGACGTGATGGGCCACGGCCTGCGGGCGGCCGCCACGATGGGACGGCTGCGCACCGCGGTGCGCACCCTGGCCGGCCTCGACCTGCCGCCCGAGGTGCTGCTCCGGCACGTCCACGAGCTGACCGACGACCTGGCCCAGGGCCCGGACGAGGCGCTGCTCGCCACCTGCGTGTACGCCGTCTTCGACCCGTCCACCCAGCGGCTGACCGCGACCAAGGCGGGCCACATCCCGCCGATCCTGATCGTGCCCAAGGAGGCGGTGGACGAGCCGTCCCGGGTCGGCAGCGCGCTGCCCGGCGGGGTCGGCCAGATCCTCGACCTGCCGTCCGGGGCCCCGCTCGGCGTCGGTGGTGTGCCGTTCGAGTCGATCGAGCTGGAGATTCCCGAGGGCAGCCTGCTGGTGCTCTGCACCGACGGTCTGGTGGAGAGCCGGGACAAGGACCTGGACGTCGGCCTCGGGCGGCTGCTGTCCGTGCTGGAGCAGCCGTACGCCTCGATCCAGCAGGCCTGCGAGGCCGTCCTGGACACCATGGAGCAGGGCCGCGAACCCGACGACGTGGCGCTGCTGCTGGCCCGGCTCGGCCGGGGCCGGGCGGGCATCCCGACGGCCGGCTGGACGCTGCCCGCCGAGCCCACCGCGGTCTCCCGGGCCCGGCGGCTGGTCCGCGGCACGCTCGCCGAGTGGGAGGTCGAGCACCTCACCGACACCGCCGAGCTGCTGGTCAGCGAGCTGGTGACGAACTCGGTCCGGTACGCCAGCGCCCCGATCGGCGTCCGGCTCACCCTCGGCGAGACCCTGCTGGTGGAGATCTCCGACCCGCTGCCCGACCCGCCCCGGGAGCGGCACGCCGCCGAGGCGGACGAGGGCGGCCGGGGCCTGGAGCTGGTCCGCCGGCTGGCGCTGCGCTGGGGCGCCAGGGCCGAGGGCATGGGCAAGGTGGTCTGGTTCGAGCTGGACCCGGAGGACGACCACCTGGAATAGGTGATCGCCCTCCGGACGGTGCGTCAGGCGGTGTACCCCTGCAGGTCGACCACCACGTCGGCGCGGGCGGCGCTGCTGTAGACCTCGATGTACCCGTCGGCGGAGACCGGGACCAGGACCAGGTTGGGGACGGTCGCCCCCGGGGTGAAGTTCACCGCCGAGGTGTTCGGCCGCGGGGTGCCGCCCGCGTACGCGGTCAGGTAGCCCCCCGTGGTCGGCCCGGTGACGGTCAGGTTGACCAGCACGCTGCGCACCCCGGCCGGGGCCCCGGCCACGCCGGCGACCTTGACCCGGACGCTGCCCGCCGGGCTGATGGTGCGGCCGCCCTCGCGGGTGTCCAGCAGCCGGGTCGGCGCGGTGGCGACGTACGGTGCGCCGTGGGCGGTGGAGTAGAAGCCCTGGACGTCGGCGACCAGGTGCAGGCTGGAGCCCACGTTGTACAGCGTGACCGTGCCGTCGGGGGCGATCGGGAGGGTCACCTGGTTGGCGACGGTCTGCCCGGCCGCGTAGTTGAGGCTGGAGGTGGCCGGGTCGCTCGCCGTGTTGGCGGTCAGGTAGCCGGGGCCCGCCGACTCGGTGGCGGTCACGTTGAGCACCACCGCGTTGGCCTCGGGCGGCAGCCCGGCCGTGTCCCGGACCTGGAAGGTGACCGGCGCCAGGGCGCCGCCGATGCGGTTCTTGGGGACGCCGACGCCGGTCCGGGAGTCCAGCACCCGGGTCTGCTGGGCCGAGGTCAGGTTGTTGGCGGGGCCGTTGGGCCGGACCGTCCAGTAGCCGGTGATGTCGGCCAGCAGGGCGACCGCCGGGCCGCCGTTGTAGATCTGCACGGTGCCGTCCGGGCCGACCGGGACCACCACCGAGTTGGCCACGGTCTGCCCGGTGGCGTAGTTGAGGCTGGAGACGGTGGGGCGCGCGCTGCCGCCGGGGTAGGCGGTGACGAAGCCGTTGCCGCTCGCGTCGGTGGCGGTCAGGTTCAGCAGCACGGCGGTCACCTGGCCGTCCTCGGGGGCGGCGACGTTGCTGGTGACGTCGATGCTGAGGATCTGCCCGGAGCGGACCGGCTGCCCGCCCGTCCGGCTGTCCAGCAGCCGTGACGGCCGGTACAGCTGCTGGTAGCTGCCGCCCACCGTGATCGGCGAACTGGCCTTGGCGGTCCGGCCCTTGGTGTCCGTGGCGGTGACCGTGACGGTGTAGCTGCCGGGCTTGGCGTAGCGGTGCGAGGCGTCGGCCCCGGCCGGGGTGCCGTCGCCGAAGTCGTAGCTGTACCCGGTCACCGGCCGGCTGGTCTCCGCCCCGGCGATGGCCTTCACCCGGAGCGGGTCGGTGTCCAGCGGCAGGTCGTCCTGCCGGCTGACGGTCAGTGAGGGCTTGAGCACCGGCTCGGCGACGGTGACCTGCTTGACGACCGTACGGGCGACGCCGAGCGCGTTGGTGGCGGTGGCGGTGACGGTGTAGCTGCCGAAGCGCGGGTAGGTGTGGGTCAGTTGGGCGGGTATCGGGGAGACCCGGGCGCTGCCGTCGCCGAAGTCCACCGAGGAGTCGACGGCGGCGCCCGGAGTCCAGGGCGAGCTGCTCCAGTCGCTGATGGTGATGTCGGTGTTCGAGTCGCCGGTGAAGCTGCGCTGGACGTCCACGTCGAAGGTGAACGGGTCCTGGCGCTCGACCGCGCCCCGGTCGTGGAAGCCATTTCCGGTGCCGGAGTTGGCGACCAGCGGGTCGTCGGTCCTGGCCCGGCCGTTCAGGTCGGTGGCCAGCGTGCCGGGGGCGGTGGGGTCCGCCGAGTCGATCAGCGGCGAGTACTCGACCGGGTTGGTCGGCAGGCCGCGCGGCCCGCTCAGGTCGTGCCCGCCCTGGCCGGTGGCGGCCCGGAAGGCGGCCACGTCGCGGTACTCCGTGCCGGCCCAGCGGTAGGGCCTGCTGGTGCCGGTGGCGAGGTAGTTGTAGTCGGCCACGGTGCCGGGCACCGAGGCCGCCGAGACGGCCAGGTCGACCGGTGCGACGTCCTTGCACGGGTCGTCGCCCGGAGTGGCCAGGGTCAGCGCGTTGTTCTTCACCACCGCGCCGCCGGACGCCCCGGCCAGCTCCACGCCGGGGCCGCAACTGCCGTACACCGAGTTGCCGTTCACCACGGCGCCGGGGGAGTCGGTGACCGCGATGCCCCGGGCGTTCACGGCGGAGACCAGGTTGGTGGTCAGCACGACACCGGTCGCGCCGCCCTCGACCTGTACGCCGGCACCGCTGTCGCTGGTGATCCGGGTGCGGCTCAGCGTCACCTCGGCGCTGCCGGGCCCGATCCACACCCCGGCCCGGCCGGCCGTCCCGACGCCGTTCACGGTCAGCCCGTCCAGCCCGATCCGGCTGGAGTCCCGGATGGCCACGACCTCCTGATGGCCGGTCAGTTTGAGCCCGCTGACCACCACATCGTGCAGCCCGACCAGGCTGACCGCCGGGCCGCCGTTGTCGAGTTCGGTGGCCGAGCCGCCCGCTCCCGTGAAGGTGATCGGCGACCCCGGCGTACCGGAACGGGCCGGCACCAGCGGCTCCTCGTACCGGCCCTTGCCGATCCGGACGGTCTGCCCGGGCTGGGCCGCCTTCGCGGCGGCGCCGACCGTGCAGTACGGCAGGGCCTGCGAACCGCCGCCGGTGTCGGAGCAGTTGACGTTGTTGTCGACGTACAGCGTGCCTGCCGCGGCCGAGGCCGGCAGGGCCAGTGGCAGGCCGCCGGTGACGGACAGGACGAGCGCAGCCAGACCGGCGACGCGGGATGAGCGCATGACAGAGTCCCCCTGGACGAGATCGAGGCGCCCACCGGGCCGGACGACGGTGGTTGTCCTGGCCGGAACAAGGCGCGGCGCACGATCTTGTCAGACCCGTCGGTAACTTGTGAAGACTTGTGGAGACCCGGGGGCCCGGCCGCCCGACCAGCGATCTTGCGGCCCGCCGGTGGTTCGAACAGGCTCCCCCGGGTAAGGAGGAGCAGGGAAGTGGAGTCCTGAGTCGATGTTGTGATGTTGGGGGCGTGTGCGCCTGCCCTCCGATGATGAATACTCGGTGTTCTCGACATCCGGATGGGCGCGGGTTGGAGGGGATCGGACCGTTGAACAGCATCCCGGCGTGGAAAGCGTCGAGCGACAGCGGCCATGTCGCCGTGCCCGGGCAGCCGAGCGGTCCGAAGCTCCGGGCGGCCGCGGTCGCCGACTGGGGTGACTACGACAAGTCCGGCACGATCTACGACTACATCCGGGTCGCCACCTTCGCGATCGGCCCGGACGGCCGGATCACCCAGTGGAGCGCCCGCGCGGCCGAGTTCTTCGGCGTCGCCGCCGAGGAGGCGGTCGGCACCGACCCGGTGACCACCTTCGTGCCGCGCGAGCTCTGGCAGCGCGGCCGGGCCCGGCTCGAGAGCATCCTCGCGGGCGAGGAGTGGGTCGGCACCGCCCCGTACCGGGACGCCACTGGCGCCGAGGGCCTGGCCGAGCTGTACGTGATGCCAGACAGCGGCACCCCGGGCGCCACCTGCCTGGCCGTCGACCTCGGCCGGCTGCGCCGGATCGAGACCGACCTGGCCGCCTCCGAGGCGGTCTTCGGGCAGACCCCGACCGGCTTCTTCCTGTTCGACCCCGAGCTGCGCCTGCAGCGGGTGAACCAGGCTTTCGCCTCCGCCGTCGGCCTGCCTACCCACGAACTGCCCGGGCTCAACCCGTACGACCTGTTCCTGCCCGGCGAGGCGGACCGGCTGATGGTCGCGCTGCGCAAGGTGCTGGCGGGCGGCGGCCCGGTGCTCGACCTGCGCTTCACCGGCGCGGTCCCGCGCACCTCCACGGTGCCGGCCCGGGACGGCGGCCGCCGCTGGGCGATCTCGCTGTACCGGCTGAACAGCGCCAACGGCCGCCCGATGGGCGTGGCCGGCCAGGTGCTGGACGTGACGAGCCGTCATGTCGCCGAGCGCGAGGCGGCCGGGGTCCGGCGCAGCCTGGCGCTGCTGAACGAGGCCAGCACCCACATCGGCTCCACCCTCGACCTGGAGACCACCGCCAAGGAACTGCTCGACGTGATCGTCCCGCAGTTCTGCGACCTGGCCAGCGTCGACCTCTACACCGCCCTGCTGTCCGGCGAGTCCGGCCCGGTCTCCGGCCAGACCGGCACCGCCGACGGCTGCGGCGAGCTGCGCCGGGTGGCCGTCTCCAGCGTGGTCGGCGGCGCCTCCAGCGTGCTCGGGGCCGAGGGCGCCGTCCCGGTCGCCGAGGCCGGCGGCTCGCTCTGTTACCCCCGCCGCTCCCCGCACGCCCGCGCGCTGCGCACCGGCCGCAGCGTGGTCCCGCAGCCGGGCCCCGACCCGCTGCTGCGCTCCACCCTGGTGGTCCCGCTGGTCGCCCGCGACCAGGTGCTCGGCCTGGTCCAGCTCTCCCGCGCGATCGGCAGCGAACCCTTCGACGCCCGGGACGTGGCGATCGCCGAGGAGCTGGTCGCCCGCGCCGCCGTCTGCGTCGACAACGCCCGGCTCTACCGCCGCGAGCACGAGCGCGCGCTGATCCTCCAGCGCAGCCTGCTCCCCCCGGGCAACCCGGCCGCCACCGGCCTGGAGATCGCCCGCCGCTACCTGCCCAGCAACAACAACACCGAGGTCGGCGGCGACTGGTTCGACGTCATCCCGCTGCCCGGCAGCCGGACCGCCCTGGTGATCGGCGACGTGATGGGCCGCGGCCTGCGCGCCGCCGTCGCGATGGGCCAACTCCGCACCGCCGTCCGCACCCTGGCCCTGCTCGAACTCGACCCGGCCGAGGTGCTCACCGCCCTCGACGAGATCGCCCGCGGCCTCGGCGGCGACACCACCGCCCCCGGCGAGGAGGCCGAGGTCTACCTCGCCACCTGCGTCTACGCCGTCTACGACGCCGTCAAGCAGCGCTGCATCTTCGCCAACGCGGGCCACCTGCCACCCGTCCTGCTCAGCCCCGGCGAGCCCGCCCGGATGCTCGAGGTCCCGCCCGGCCTCCCGCTCGGCGTCGGCGGCGAGCCCTTCGAGGAGGTCACCGTCACGCTGCCGGACGGCGCCGTGCTCGGCCTCTACACCGACGGCCTGGTGGAGTCCCGCAAGCACCAGCTGGACGAGGGCCTGCGCGCCTTCCGGACCGCCCTCACCGGCGGCTCCCGCGAGCTGGAGAGCCTCTGCGACGAGGTCCTGCACGAGCTGATCCCGCATCACGGCGAGGACGACATCGCCCTCCTGATGGCCAAGGTCCAGCCCCTCCCCGAGGACGCCGTCGGCGACTGGCGGCTCCCCTCCGAACCCACCTCGGTCGGCAAGGCCCGCGAACGCGCCTGCTCCTGGCTGCGGGGCCGCGGCCTGGACGAACTGGTCGACACCACCGAACTCCTGGTCAGCGAACTGGTCACGAACGCCCTCCGGCACGGCCGCGGCGACATCCGCCTACGGCTGCTCCGGGACCGCACGGTGGTCTGCGAAGTCTGGGACGACGGCTACGCCCAGCCCCGCCAACGCCGCGCCCAGGAGACCGACGAAGGCGGCCGCGGCCTCCAACTCGTCAGCCTCCTCGCCGAACGCTGGGGCAGCCGCCGTACCCCCAACGGCAAGATCGTCTGGTTCGAACTGGCCCTCTAGTGGCCCTCCGGGCATCAGCCACCAGGGGCCCGGGGAACGGCGGCGCCGACCTCGGGAGCGTTCAACCTGCGTAGATGGTCAGGAACTTTCGCAGTGACCCGCACGAGCCCCTGGGTAGTGCAACCGGGTGTTTCTGAGCACGCTGACGCCGTGTCAGGCCGGCCAGGCCCGTGGTGACCGTTTCACTCGGGAGATGCGTGCCCGTCAGCTCCTCGCCGTTGCCGTTCTGACCATGTCGCTGGCCGGCTGTTCCGAGGACCGCTCGGCCCAGCCGGCGGCGTCCGACCTCACCGCCGTCGACCGTGACCAGGTCCGGGACGGCGGGACGTTGCGGTGGGCGGTGGAGGCGGTCCCGGCGACGCTCAACGTGTTCCAGCCGGAGGCCACCGCCGACACCGAGCTGCTCACCGGGGCCCTGCTGCCGCACCTGTTCCGGCTGGACGACCACGCCCGCCCCACCACCGACCCGGACTACCTGACCGCCGCCGAGTCCACCCCGGCCGGGCAGAGCCCGCAGACCGTCACCTACCGCCTCAACCCGAAGGCGGTCTGGACCGACGGCACCCCGATCACCGCCGCCGACTTCACCGCCCAGTGGCACGCCCTGGGCGACGGCGCCGACCCGGCCTACCGCAGCGAGCACCCGGCGGGCTACGCCGCGATCGCCGCCGTCACCCAGGGCGCGGACGCCCGCGAGGTCAAGGTCGCCTTCAAGCAGCCGTACGCCGGCTGGCGGACGCTGTTCAGCCCGCTCTACCCGGCCGCCGCCACCGCGACCCCGGCCGCGTTCAACCAGCCGCTGACCAACGCCCCGTCAGCCGGCCCGTTCACCGTGAAGACGTACGACCGGGCGGGCGGCCGGGCGACCGTGGTCCGCAACCCGCAGTGGTGGGGCGACCCGGCCAAGGCGGAGGCCATCGACTTCCTGGCCACCCCGGCCGCCGGGCGGCTGGACGCCCTGGACCAGGGAAAGCTGGACATCGCCGCGCTCACCGACACCGTCGACCACGCGGCCCCGGCCAACGCCAAGACCAGCGCCGCCCCGCCGGACGCGGCCGCCCTCGCCGAGGCGTCCGCCCAGGCGCTGCGCCGGGCCGAGGCGCTGCCGGGCCTGAAGCTGCACCGGGCCGCCGCCCCGTCCTTCGCCCAGCTCACCCTGAACGGCACCCGGGGCCCGCTGGCCGACCCCGACGTCCGCCGGGCGGTGGCCCGCGCGGTCGACCGGCAGCGGGTCGCCGAGGCCGCCGTCACCCCGTTCGGACTGGCCGCCGTACCGCTCGGGCACCACCTGCTGATGGCGGGTCAGGAGGGCTACCAGGACAACGGCACCGCCCTCGGCACCGCCTCCGCCGCCGAGCTGCTCGACCGGGCCGGCTGGCACACCGGCGGCGCGGCCCGCAGCAAGGACGGCAAGGAGCTGACGCTCGGCCTGCTGATCCCGGACGGCTCCGCCTCCGCCCGCCGGGTGGCGGACGCGCTCACCGCGGACCTGGCCGGGGCGGGCATCGCGGTGCGCCCGCAGGCCGTCCCGGCGGAGAGCTTCCTGCGCGACCACCTGGCCACCGGTGAGTACGACCTGGCCCTGTTCTCCTGGCCGGCCACGGCGGACGCGACCGGCGCGACCGCCCGGTACAGCAAGCCCCAGCCAGGCCCGGACGGGCTGCCGGTGGTCGGCCGCAACTACGCCAGGACCGGCAGCGAGGAGATCGACCACCTGCTCGCCGAGGCGGCGGCCGAACTCGATCCGGGGGCCCGGCAGGCCGTGCTGCAGAAGGCCGACGCCCGGATCTGGCAGCTGGCCCACTCCGTCCCGCTCTACCAGCGTCCGGACCTGGTCGCGGTCCGTGACGAGGTGGCGAACGCGGGCGCCTTCGGCTTCGCCTCGCCGCGCTTCCAGGACCTCGGACTCCGCCGCGGCTGACGCTCCGGACCTGCGGCGGTACCCGTCCGGCCTGCCCGTTTCGGTGGCCCTGGGTGGTTCCACGTACCATAGGAGGAAGCCGTGGCATGTCGTGCCCGGCGGGTGGACCGGTAGTAGCAGGCGGAACGGGCGGCAGCGATCAACAGTGATCGCAGGTCGGCCGCGGCGAAGACGCTGATCAACGCTGAACGCAGCCGGGCGCCGTAACCCACGATCCGGGAGTTTCGCTCAGCATGCCCACGCGCAGTGACATTCGTAACGTTGCCATCGTCGCCCACGTCGACCACGGCAAGACGACCCTGGTCGACGCCATGCTGAAGCAGGCCGGTGCCTTCGCCGCCCACCAGCACCTCGACGACCGGATGATGGACTCCAACGACCTGGAGCGCGAGAAGGGCATCACCATTCTCGCGAAGAACACGGCGGTGAAGTACCACCCCAAGGAGGGTGGCGCGCCGATCACCATCAACATCATCGACACCCCCGGCCACGCCGACTTCGGTGGCGAGGTCGAGCGCGGCCTGTCCATGGTCGACGCCGTCGTGCTGCTGGTGGACGCCTCCGAGGGTCCGCTGCCGCAGACCCGCTTCGTGCTCCGCAAGGCGCTGACCGCCAAGCTTCCGGTCATCCTCTGCATCAACAAGACGGACCGCCCGGACTCCCGGATCGACGAGGTCATCAACGAGACCTACGACCTGTTCCTGGACCTGGACGCGACCGAGGACCAGATCGAGTTCCCGATCGTCTACGCCTGTGCGCGTGACGGCGTGGCCTCGATGACCAAGCCCGAGAACGGCACGGTCCCGGCCGACAGCGACTCGCTGGAGCCGTTCTTCTCCACCATCCTGGAGCACGTCCCGGCCCCGGTCTACGACGACGCCGCGCCGCTCCAGGCCCACGTCACCAACCTGGACGCCGACAACTTCCTCGGCCGTATCGCGCTCTGCCGCGTCGAGCAGGGCGAGCTGCGCAAGGGTCAGCAGGTCGCGTGGATCAAGCGCGACGGCACGATCCAGAACGTCAAGATCACCGAGCTGCTGATGACCGAGGCGCTCACCCGCAAGCCGGCCGAGGTGGCCGGCCCCGGCGACATCTGCGCCGTCGCGGGTATCCCGGACATCATGATCGGCGAGACCCTGGCCGACCCGGAGAACCCGATCGCGCTGCCGCTGATCACGGTCGACGAGCCGGCCATCTCGATGGTCATCGGCACCAACACCTCGCCGCTGGTCGGCAAGGGCGGCAAGGGCCACAAGGTCACCGCCCGCATGGTGAAGGACCGCCTGGACCGTGAGCTGATCGGTAACGTCTCGCTCCGCGTGCTCCCGACCGAGCGTCCGGACGCCTGGGAGGTCCAGGGCCGTGGTGAGCTGGCGCTCGCCATCCTGGTCGAGACCATGCGCCGGGAGCTGTTCGAGCTCACCGTCGGCAAGCCGCAGGTGGTCACCAAGGTCATCAACGGCAAGACCCACGAGCCGGTCGAGCGGATGACCATCGACAGCCCCGAGGAGTACCTCGGTGCCATCACCCAGCTGATGGCGACCCGCAAGGGCCGGATGGAGACCATGACGAACCACGGCTCCGGCTGGGTGCGCATGGAGTTCATCGTCCCGTCGCGTGGCCTGATCGGCTTCCGTACCCAGTTCCTGACCGACACCCGTGGCACGGGTATCGCGCACTCCATCTTCGAGGGCCACGAGCCGTGGTTCGGCGAGCTCCGGATGCGCAACAACGGTTCGCTGGTGGCCGACCGCGCGGGCGTCGTGACGCCGTTCGCGATGATGGGCATCCAGGAGCGTGGCACGCTCTTCGTCGAGCCCACCACCGAGGTGTACGAGGGCATGATCGTCGGCGAGAACTCGCGCCAGGACGACATGGACATCAACATCACCAAGGAGAAGAAGCTCACCAACATGCGTGCCGCTTCCTCCGACACCACCGAGAACCTGGTGCCGCCGCGCAAGCTCTCGCTGGAGCAGAGCCTCGAGTTCTGCCGCGAGGACGAGTGCATCGAGGTGACCCCGGAGACCGTGCGCATCCGCAAGGTCGTCCTGGACGCCAAGGAGCGTGGCCGTACGGCCTCGCGCGCCAAAAAGAACTGACGTCGTACCACCGGCCCGGCCGGGCACCCCTCTTGGGGGTGCCCGGCCGGGCTCTTTCGTGACGCTGCGCAGTCAACGCGCGTAGCACATCCGACCGGCCAGTGTTCGTTAATCGGACGTGACGAGCTGTCATTCATGACAACTGTCCGTTTAGTACCTGTCTGGGTATGTCTGGTATGTCCGATTTTCGAAACTCAGTGTCCGTTCATGTGACCAAATTGAGATCAGTAATGGCCTAGTTCGTATCCGAGCGTGACGGATAGTGGGTGCAGTCGAGCTCGGGTCAAAAGGTTTGCGCAGGGGTGCGCGCCGAACCTGAGCGAGGAAAGCACCGTCTGACCAACGGCGACGACGCCGGTCAGCCCCCCGCGGTGCGCTCCACGTTTGCAACACAGGAATTCAGGAGGCACACCCATGCGCGGTGCCAGCCAGGCCAAGTGGGTCGTCGCAGCTGTCGCGGTCGCCCTTGCGGCCACTGCTTGCGGTAGTGGTTCGTCGTCCAGCGAGGGCGGAGCGGCCAACGCGGCCGGGACGTTCAGCTACCAGAGCACCGAGCCGCAGAACCCGCTGCAGCCCGCCAACGCCATGG
This sequence comes from Kitasatospora gansuensis, assembly GCF_014203705.1. NCBI lineage: Bacteria > Bacillati > Actinomycetota > Actinomycetes > Kitasatosporales > Streptomycetaceae > Kitasatospora > Kitasatospora gansuensis. Next base: position 3,065,105 of record NZ_JACHJR010000001.1, on the reverse strand, counting down.
AGGTCGGTGGCGGTCGCATCATCAAGACCCTGTTCAAGGGTCTGGTCGACTACGACCCCAGCAACGGCCAGCTGCGCAACCAGGTCGCCGACAAGATCGAGACGACCGACGCGCAGAACTACACCGTCACCCTGAAGTCCGGCTGGACCTTCCACGACGGCACCCCGGTGACCGCCGCTTCCTTCGTGGACGCGTGGAACTGGGCCGCCAACACCAAGAACAACCAGATCAACTCCGACTGGTTCTCCGACATCGCCGGCTACGACGCGATCCACCCGGAGAAGGGTGACCCGACCACGGACAAGATGTCCGGCCTGAAGGTCGTCGACGACACCCACTTCACCATCGCGCTGACCGGCCCGGTCTCGTACTTCCAGTACAAGCTCGGCTACACGGCCTTCTCGCCGCTGCCGAAGGCGTTCTTCACCGACCCGGCGGCCTACGGCCAGAAGCCGGTCGGCAACGGCCCCTACAAGTTCGTCTCGTGGGAGCACAACCAGGCCGTCACCGTCGCCTCGTTCGACAAGTACGCCGGAGTCGACAAGCCGAAGAACGGCGGCATCGTCTTCAAGAACTACGCGCAGGCCGACGCCGCGTACAAGGACCTGGTCTCCGACAACCTGGACGTGCTCGACCAGGTCGACCCGAGCAACCTGGCCTCGTACAAGAACGACCTCGGCGACCGCGCGGTCGACCAGGCCCAGGGTGCCATCCAGAACATCTCGTTCGCGATGTACCAGGACGGCTGGAAGGGCGTCGACAAGGCGAAGGTCCGTCAGGGCCTCTCCATGGCGATCGACCGTGACACCATCACCAAGACCGTGCTGAACGGCTCGCGCCAGGCCGCCGACAGCTGGGTCGCCCCCGGCGTCAACGGCTACAAGGCCGGCACCTGCGGCGAGTACTGCAAGTACGACCCGGCGAAGGCCAAGCAGCTGGTGACCGAGGGCGGCGGCGTCCCGGGCAACAAGATCACCATCACGTACAACGCCGACGGCGGCCACAAGGAGTGGGTGGACGCGGTCTGCAACTCCATCCGCCAGGCCACCGGCGTGGAGTGCGTCGGCGACGCGAAGCCCGACTTCAAGACGGCGCGTGACGTCATCAAGAAGAAGCAGGTCCAGAGCATGATGCGGACCGGCTGGGTGCAGGACTACCCGCTGAACGCCAACTTCCTGCGGGACGTCTACGGCACCGGTGCGGCGGCCAACGACGCCGGCTACTCCAGCGCCGCGTTCGACAAGTACGCCGGCGAGGCGGACAAGGCGACCTCGGTCGAGAAGACCGCGGAGCTGTACCAGAAGGCCGAGGCCGAGCTGGCCAAGGACATGCCGGCCATCCCGCTCTGGTACTACAAGACCACCGCGGGCTACTCGAAGAACGTCCAGAGCGTGAAGTACGACTCCTTCGGGGACCCGGTCTTCACCCAGGTCGAGGTCAAGCAGAAGTAACCAGGCCTGCACCGCGCGGCTTGAAGCGACACGGCCGGTGCCCACCCCGCCTCACCAGGCGGTCCGGCACCGGCCGTTGTCACGGCGAGAACCTCCGAAACGGGACAACAGCCCGTCGGAGAGCATCAATTGGAGGCACGATGGGGCGCTTTGTCGCGAGGCGACTGCTCCAAATGATCCCGGTCTTCCTCGGGACCACCGCGCTGATCTTCTTCATGGTCCGCGTACTCCCCGGAGACCCGGTCGCCGCGATGTGGGGCGACAAGGCGCCGGACCCGGCTCAGCTCGCCGCCTTCAAGCACAAGCTGGGGCTCGACCTGCCGTGGTACCAGCAGTACTTCGACTACATGGGCAACCTGTTCACCGGCAACTTCGGTGAGACCATGGCGGGCCGTCAGGTGATCGACGTGATCTCCGAGGCGCTGCCGGTCACCATCCGGCTGGCCCTGATGGCCTTCGCCATCGAGATCGTCTTCGGCGTCGGCATCGGCCTGCTGGCCGGGCTCAAGCGCGGCAGGTTCGCCGACAAGAGCACCCTGGTCTTCACCCTGATCCTGATCTCGATCCCGGTGCCGGTGCTCGGCTACCTGTTCCAGACGCTCTTCGCGGACCAGCTCAAGTGGGTCACGCCGACCGTCCAGGACTCGATGAACCTGGGTCAACTGCTGCTTCCCGCCGTGGTGCTGGGCTCGCTCTCGCTGGCGTACGTGGCCCGGCTGAGCCGCACCTCGATCGTGGAGAACATCCGCGCCGACTACATCCGCACCGCGACGGCCAAGGGCCTGCCGCGTCGGAAGATCATCGGCACCCACCTGCTGCGCAACTCGATGATCCCGGTCGTCACCTTCCTCGGCACCGACCTCGGCGCCCTGATGGGCGGCGCGATCGTGACCGAGGGCATCTTCAACGTGAAGGGTGTCGGGAACGCGCTGTTCCGCGCGATCAACCAGAAGGAAGGCGCGACGGTCGTCGGCTTCGTGGTCGTCCTGGTCATCGTCTACCTCGTCGCCAGCCTGATCGTCGACCTGCTCTACGCGGTCCTGGACCCGAGGATTCGGTATGCCTGACCTGATCGAGAAGAAGACCGCCGCCAAGATCCCGGCCCAGAGCGGCAGTTCGGCCCCCGCGCCGAAGCCGGAGAAGGCCCGCAGCCTCGGCTCGGACGCCTGGGACGACCTGCGCCGCCGCCCGATCTTCCTGATCTCGGCCGCGCTGATCCTGGTGCTGATCGTGATGACCGTGGCTCCCGGCCTGTTCACCTCGGTGGACCCGCGCGCCGGCGACCTGCGCAACCACTACCTGAGCCACCCGAACTACAGCCACCTCTTCCAGGCGGACTGGTTCGGCTACGACGGCCAGGGCCGCTCGATCTACGCCCGCGTGGTGCACGGCGCCCGCGCCTCGATCATCGTCGGCATCTGCGTCACCGCCGCGGTGACCCTGACCGGTGGCTTCATCGGCATGCTGGCCGGCTACTTCGGCGGCTGGCTGGACACCCTGCTGTCCCGGGTGACCGACATCTTCTTCGGCATCCCGCTGCTGCTCGGCTGCCTGGTGGTGCTGAACGCTTTCACCGAGCGCACCGTCTGGTCCGTGGTCTTCGCGCTCACCGCGCTCGGCTGGACCCAGATGGCCCGCGTGATGCGCGGTTCGGTGATCACGGTCAAGCAGGCCGACTACGTCACCGCCGCGAAGGCGCTCGGCGCCGGTACCGGTCGGATCATGCTCAAGCACATCCTGCCGAACGCGATCGCCCCGGTGATCGTGGTGGCCACCATCGCGCTGGGCGGCTACATCGCTACCGAGGCGACGCTGAGCTTCCTGGGTATCGGTCTGCAGGACCCGACCATCTCCTGGGGCATCGACATCAACTCGGCCCAGAAGGTGATCCGTACCGCCCCGTTCGCGCTGTTCTTCCCGGCCGGGATGCTCAGCCTCACGGTGCTGGCCTTCATCATGATGGGCGACGCCGTGCGTGACGCCCTCGACCCGAAGCTGCGCTGAGAGGCGGTAGGCACCATGACCACTGTGATCGAGAAGGCCCAGGCGACCGACCGCCTCGTCCCCGGCACCCCGCTGCTCGAAGTGCGGGACCTGCACGTCGAGTTCAAGACCAAGGACGGCATCGCCAAGGCCGTCAACGGCGTCAACTACAGCGTCAGCGCGGGCGAGACCCTCGCGGTGCTGGGTGAGTCCGGTTCCGGTAAGTCCGTCACCGCGCAGACCATCATGGGCATCCTGGACATGCCGCCCGGCCGGATCACCTCCGGGGAGATCCTGTTCCGCGGCCAGGACATGCTCAAGATGAGCAACGAGGAGCGCCGGCAGCTGCGCGGCCGGAAGATCGCGATGATCTTCCAGGACGCGCTGTCCTCGCTCAACCCGGTGCTCAGCGTGGGTTACCAGCTCGGCGAGATGTTCCGGGTGCACGAGGGCGCCTCCCGCAAGGAGGCCAAGGCCAAGGCCATCGAGCTGATGGACCGGGTCCGGATCCCCGCCGCCAAGCAGCGGGTCGGTGACTACCCGCACCAGTTCTCCGGCGGCATGCGCCAGCGGATCATGATCGCGATGGCGCTGGCCCTGGAGCCCGACCTGATCATCGCGGACGAGCCCACCACCGCCCTGGACGTGACGGTGCAGGCCCAGGTGATGGACCTGCTGGCGGAGCTTCAGGCCGAGTACCACATGGGTCTGATCCTGATCACCCACGACCTCGGCGTGGTCGCCGACGTCGCGGACAAGATCGCCGTCATGTACGCCGGCCGGATCGTCGAGACCGCCCCGGTGCACGAGCTGTACGCCAACCCGGCGCATCCGTACACCGAGGGCCTGCTCCGCTCGATCCCGCGGCTGGACCAGAAGGGCCAGGAGCTCTACGCGATCCAGGGCCTGCCGCCCAACCTGCTGAAGGTGCCCGCCGGTTGCGCCTTCAACCCGCGCTGCGACCGGGCCACCGACCTGTGCCGCACCGAGATCCCCGCGCTGCACCAGGTGCTCGACCGGGACGGCGCCGAGCTCGCCGGCCGCAAGAGCGCCTGCCACCTCTGGAAGGAGACCCTCCATGGCTGAGCCCATCCTGGAGGTCAAGGACCTGGTCAAGCACTACCCGCTGAGCCAGGGCGTCCTCTTCAAGAAGCAGGTCGGCGCGGTCAAGGCGGTCGACGGCATCTCCTTCGAGCTGATGCGCGGTGAGACGCTGGGCATCGTCGGCGAGTCGGGCTGTGGCAAGTCCACCCTGGCCAAGGTGCTGATGAACCTGGAGCGGGCCACCGCTGGCCAGGTGCTCTACAAGGGCGAGGACATCTCCAAGCTCTCGGGCGCCGCGCTGAAGGCCGTCCGCCGCAACATCCAGATGGTGTTCCAGGACCCGTACACCTCGCTGAACCCCCGGATGACGGTGGGCGACATCATCGGCGAGCCGTACGAGATCCATCCGGAGGTGGCGCCGAAGGGCGACCGGCGGAAGGCCGTTCAGGATCTGCTGGACGTGGTGGGGCTGAACCCGGAGTACATCAACCGGTACCCGCACCAGTTCTCCGGCGGTCAGCGCCAGCGGATCGGCATCGCCCGTGGCCTCGCGCTCAAGCCCGAGATCATCATCTGTGACGAGCCGGTCTCCGCGCTGGACGTCTCGGTGCAGGCCCAGGTGATCAACCTGCTGGAGCAGCTGCAGACCGACTTCGAGCTGTCGTACATGTTCATCGCGCACGACCTCTCGATCGTCCGGCACATCTCCGACCGGGTCGGCGTGATGTACCTCGGCAAGATGGTCGAGATCGGCACCGACGAAGAGATCTACGAGCACGCCACCCACCCGTACACCCAGGCGCTGCTGTCGGCCGTGCCGGTGCCCGACCCGACCGCGCGGGCGAACCGGGACCGGATCGTCCTGGTGGGCGACATCCCCTCGCCGGCCAACCCGCCGAGCGGCTGCCGCTTCCGCACCCGGTGCTGGAAGGCGGAGGAGCGCTGCTCCACCGAGCTGCCGCTGCTCGCCGTGCCGTCGCTGGACGGCCCGGCGGCGCACGAGTCGGCCTGCCACTTCGCCGCGGAGCGAGTGCTCAGCACGGTCTGACGCTCACTCAGTCTGACGGCCCCACAGCTTCGGCGGTGGGGCCGTCGGCGTTGTGGCCTCCACCCATCCGGCGGTACCACGGTCGCGCCGTCGGGCCGGTGCGCTTCGAATGGGGTGTGATGCGTCACAGACCTTATGAGGAGGAGCCCTCCATGCCCGCAGCCACCAGAACCCGCTGGGCCGTTATCGGTGCGACGTCCGTGGCCCTGGTGGCCACCGGATGTGGAAGCAGTGGGAGCGGCGGCGGTTCGTCCGACGCCGGCAAGTCCTTCAGTTACCAGAGCAGCGAGCCGCAGAACCCGCTCCAGCCGGCGAACGCGAACGAGGTCGGTGGTGGTCGGATCTCGCAGAACCTGTTCAAGGGCCTGGCCGACTACGACCCGAGCAACGGCAAGCTGCGGATGCAGATGGCCGACAAGATCGACACCACCGACTCGCAGACCTTCAACGTGACGCTGAAGTCGGGCTGGACCTTCCACGACGGCACCCCGGTCAAGGCGAAGAACTTCGTGGACGCCTGGAACTGGGGGGCGACCACCGCGAACAACCAGATCAACAGCTCCTGGTTCGCCGACATCCAGGGTTACAGCGACGTGCACCCGAAGAGCGGGGCCGCGACCAAGACCACCATGTCGGGCCTGACCGTGGTGGACGACACCCACTTCACCATCAAGCTCACCAACCGTGTGTCGTACTTCCCGTACAAGCTCGGCTACGTCGCCTTCTCCCCGCTGCCGGACGGCTTCTTCGCCGACCCGACCGGGTACGGCCAGAAGCCGGTCGGCAACGGGCCGTACCAGTTCGTCAGCTGGGAGCACAACTCACAGATCGTCACCAAGGCCTTCGCCAACTACCAGGGCGTGGACAAGCCGAAGAACGGCGGCGTGGTGTTCAAGATGTACACCACCGCCGAGGCCGCCTACGCGGACCTGCAGTCCAACAACCTGGACGTGATGGACCAGGTGCCGCCCTCGGCGCTGGCCAACTACAAGAACGACCTCGGCGACCGGGCGATCGACGCCCCGCAGGGCTCGATCCAGAACATCGGCTTCACGCTCTACCAGGCCGACTGGGCCGGGGCGAACAAGGCCAAGGTCCGGCAGGGCCTGTCGATGGCGATCGACCGCGACACCATCACCAAGACGGTGCTGCAGGGCTCCCGCAAGCCGGCCAGCGCGTGGGTGGCCGAGGGCGTCGAGGGCTACAAGGCCGACGCCTGCGGCGACTCCTGCAAGTTCGACGCCACCAAGGCCAAGCAGCTGATCACCGACGGCGGCGGCGTCCCGAACAACAAGCTGACCATCACGTACAACGCCGACGGCGGCCACAAGGAGTGGGTGGACGCGGTCTGCAACTCCATCCGCCAGGCCACCGGCGTCGACTGCGTGGGCGACCCGAAGACCGACTTCAAGACCGCCCGTGCGGCGATCACCGGACACACCATCAACGGCGCGTTCCGGACCGGCTGGCAGCAGGACTACCCGCTGAACGCCAACTTCCTCGCCGACGTCTACCGGACCGGCGCGGCCTCGAACGACTTCGGCTACAGCAGCCCGCAGTTCGACCAGCTGGCCAACACCGCCGACCAGGCCGACTCGGTCCAGGCCTCGGTCACCGGCTACCAGTCGGCGGAGGCGGTGCTCGCCCAGGACTTCCCGGCGATCCCGCTCTGGTACTACCGGACCAACTCCGGCTACTCCACCAAGGTGCAGAACGTGAAGTTCGACTCCTTCGGCAACCCGGCCTGGACCGATGTCGAGGTCAAGGGCTGACAGCCACCCCGCCGGCCCCGCCCTCCGAGTCAGGAAGGCGGGGCCCAGGCACTAGCCCCTTTGCGGAAGGAGGCAAACGATGGGCAGCTACGTCCTACGGCGAGTGCTGCAGATGATCCCGGTGTTCTTCGGCGCCACCCTGCTGATCTTCCTGATGGTCTACACCCTGCCGGGAGACCCGATCGCCGCCATGTTCGGCGACAAGGCGGCCGACCCGGCCACGGTGGCCAACCTGCGGCACAAGTTCTACCTGGACCAGCCGCTCTGGAAGCAGTACCTGCACTACATGGGCAACGTCCTGACCCTGGACTTCGGCACCAGCTTCACCGGCCGCCCGGTCTCCGAGATCATGGCCGACGCCTTCCCGGTGACCATCCGGCTGGCCCTGGTCGCCTTCTTCTTCGAGATCGTGATCGGTCTGACGCTGGGTCTGCTCTCCGGTCTCAAGCGCGGCTCGTTCGCCGACACCCTGGTCCTGGTGCTCACCCTGGTGGTGATCTCGATCCCGGTCTTCGTGCTCGGCTACATCGCCCAGACCATCTTCGCGATCGACCTCGGCTGGGTGACCGCGACCGTGCAGGACTCCAAGGACATCACCCAACTGATCCTGCCGGGACTGGTGCTGGCCTCGCTCTCGCTCGCGTACGTGGCCCGGCTGACCCGGACCTCGATCGGCGAGAACCTGCGGGCCGACTACATCCGCACCGCCACGGCCAAGGGCCTGCCCCGGCGCACCATCATCGGCCGGCACCTGCTGCGCAACTCGCTGATCCCGGTGGTCACCTTCCTCGGGACCGACCTGGGCGCGCTGATGGGCGGCGCGATCGTGACCGAGGGCATCTTCAACATCGCGGGCGTCGGCAACATCCTCTACCGGGCGATCAACCAGAAGGAGGGCCCGACCGTGGTCGGCGTGGTCACCGTCCTGGTGCTGGTCTACCTGGTCGCCAGCCTGGTGGTGGACCTGCTCTACGCCGTCCTGGACCCGAGGATCCGCTATGCCTGACGTGCACGACGAGAACGATCCGAAGCCGCTCCCGCCGGCCGTCAGCAGTCACCTGGACTACGCGGGCAGTCAGGGCCTGCTGGTCGAGCAGGACACCTTGATGGAACCGGACCCGGCGAAGCGCGAGGAGGCCCGCAGCCTCTGGGGCGACGCCTGGCGCGATCTCCGGCGGCGGCCGATCTTCCTGATCTCCGCGGTGCTGATCGTGCTGCTGGTGATCATCGCGGCCTTCCCCGGCCTGTTCACCAACGCCGACCCGCGCCAGGCCGACCTGGTCCACAACTACCTGCGCAAGCCGGACTGGGCCGACATCTTCGGCGCCGGCTGGTTCGGCTACGACGGCCAGGGCCGCTCGATCTACGCCCGGGTGCTGTACGGCGCCCGCGCCTCGATCATCGTCGGCGTCTGCGTGACCTTGGCGGTCACCGTGACGGGTGGTCTGGCGGGCATGCTGGCCGGGTACTTCGGCGGCTGGGTGGACGCGATCATCTCCCGGATCGTGGACATCTTCTTCGGCATCCCGCTGCTGCTCGGCGCGCTGGTGCTGCTGAACGCCTTCACCACCCGCACGGTCTGGAGCGTGGTGGTCGCGCTGGCCTTCCTGGGCTGGACCCAGATCGCCCGCGTGATGCGCGGTGCGGTGCTGACGGTCAAACAGGCCGACTACGTGGTGGCGGGCCGCGCCCTCGGCGCGGGGACCAACCGGCTGATGTTCCGGCACATCCTGCCGAACGCGATCGCCCCGGTGATCGTGGTGGCCACCATCGCGCTCGGCGGGTACATCACCGCCGAGGCGACGCTGAGCTTCCTGGGCATCGGTCTGCAGGACCCGACCATCTCCTGGGGCGTGGACATCTCCTCGGCCCAGAAGGTGATCCGCACCGCCCCGTTCGCGCTGTTCTTCCCGGCCGCCGCGCTGTCCGTCACCGTGCTGGCCTTCATCATGATGGGCGACGCCGTGCGTGACGCCCTCGACCCGAAGCTGCGCTGAGAGAGGGCTCTGATGAGTACAGCGGTCGACACCGGCAAGCCCGCCCGACAGGCGCCCTACGAGGGTCCGTTGCTCGACGTCCGGGACCTGCACGTGGAGTTCAAGACCCGGGACGGCCTGGTCAAGGCGGTCAACGGGGTCAACTACAGCGTCAGCGCGGGCGAGACCCTGGCGGTGCTGGGCGAGTCGGGCTCCGGCAAGTCCGTCACCGCGCAGGCCATCATGGGCATCCTGGACATGCCGCCGGCCCGGATCCCGCAGGGCGAGATCCGCTACCGCGGTCAGGACATGCTGACCATGGACAAGGAGAGCCGACGGAAGATCCGCGGTCAGAAGATCGCGATGATCTTCCAGGACGCGCTGTCCTCGCTCAACCCGGTGCTCAGCGTCGGCTTCCAGCTCGGCGAGATGTTCCGCGCCCACCACGGGACTTCGCGCAAGGACGCCAAGGCCAAGGCGATCGAGCTGATGGACCGGGTCCGGATCCCCGCCGCCAAGGAGCGGGTGGGGGACTACCCGCACCAGTTCTCCGGCGGCATGCGCCAGCGGATCATGATCGCGATGGCGCTGGCCCTGGAGCCCGACCTGATCATCGCGGACGAGCCCACCACGGCGCTGGACGTGACGGTGCAGGCCCAGGTGATGGACCTGCTGGCGGAGCTGCAGGCCGAGTACCACATGGGTCTGATCCTGATCACCCACGACCTCGGCGTGGTCGCCGACGTGGCCGACAAGATCGCCGTGATGTACGCGGGGCGGATCGTCGAGACCGCCCCGGTGCACGAGCTGTACGCCAAACCGGCGCACCCGTACACCCGGGGGCTGCTGGACTCGATCCCGCGCCTGGACCAGAAGGGCCAGGAGCTCTACGCGATCAAGGGCCTGCCGCCCAACCTGCTGCGGATCCCGCCGGGCTGCGCGTTCAACCCGCGCTGCCCCCGGGCCCAGGAGATCTGCCGTCAGGAGGTGCCGAAGCTGTTCCAGGTCACCGGGCCCGACGGCGCGGAGCTGACGGGGCGGCAGAGTGCCTGCTTCTTCTGGAAGGAGACCCTCGATGACGCCTAACGGCGCGAGTGCGATCGGCACCACGGTGCCCGAGGAAGTGGCCTTCCAGCAGGAGGTGCCGAAGGGCGAGCCGATCCTGGAGGTGCGCGACCTGGTCAAGCACTTCCCGCTCACCAAGGGCATCCTGTTCCGGCGGCAGGTCGGCGCGGTCAAGGCGGTCGACGGGGTCTCCTTCGACCTGATGCAGGGTGAGACGCTGGGCATCGTCGGCGAGTCGGGCTGTGGCAAGTCCACCCTGGCCAAGGTGCTGATGAACCTGGAGCCCGCCACGGGTGGGTCGGTCCGCTACAAGGGGGAGGAGATCTCCCGGCTGAGCGGGGCCGGCCTCAAGGCGGTGCGGCGCAACATCCAGATGGTGTTCCAGGACCCGTACACCTCGCTGAACCCCCGGATGACGGTGGGCGACATCATCGGCGAGCCGTACGAGATCCACCCGGAGGTGGCGCCGAAGGGTGACCGGCGCAAGGCCGTGCAGGACCTGCTGGACGTCGTGGGCCTCAACCCGGAGTACATCAACCGGTACCCGCACCAGTTCTCCGGCGGTCAGCGCCAGCGGATCGGCATCGCCCGTGGTCTGGCGCTCAAGCCGGAGATCATCATCTGTGACGAGCCGGTCTCCGCGCTGGACGTCTCGGTGCAGGCTCAGGTGATCAACCTGCTGGAGCAGCTGCAGAGCGACTTCGAGCTGTCGTACATGTTCATTGCGCACGACCTCTCGATCGTCCGGCACATCTCCGACCGGGTCGGCGTGATGTACCTCGGCAAGATCGTGGAGATCGGCACCGATCTGGAGATCTACGACCACGCCACCCACCCGTACACCCAGGCGCTGCTGTCGGCCGTGCCGGTGCCCGACCCGGCGGCCCGGGCCGACCGGGACCGGATCGTGCTGGTGGGTGACGTCCCGTCACCGGCCAACCCGCCGAGCGGCTGCCGGTTCCGCACCCGGTGCTGGAAGGCGCAGCCGAAGTGCGCGGAGGAGGTGCCGGCGCTGATGGCGCGGGAGTGGCTGCGGGAGCTCGCGGCGCACGACTCGGCTTGTCACTTCGCCGCCGAGCGAGAAGTGGATCTGGAGAAATGACGAATGGGCCGCCCCATCGGGGCGGCCCATTCGTCTGACAGCTACTCGGCGGTCCGGGGCTCCGGGACGGCGGTGGTGCTGCCGTCCTCCGGGAAGTGGCAGGCCGTCAGGTGGCCGGCCTGGTTCCCGGAGAGCTGCACCAGCGGCGGCTCCTCGGTGGCGCACTTGTCCTGCGCCTTCCAGCAACGGGTACGGAACCGGCAGCCGGAGGGCGGGTTGATCGGCGACGGGACGTCACCGACCAGCCGGATCCGCTCGCGGACGTCGTCCGGGTCGGCCTCGGGCACGGCGGAGAGCAGCGCGTGGGTGTACGGGTGCCGGGGGCTCTCGTACAGCGACTTGCGGTCCGCGATCTCGACGATCTTGCCCAGGTACATCACCGCGACGCGCTGCGAGAAGTGCCGGACGATCGAGAGGTCGTGCGCGATGAACAGGAAGGCGATGCCCAGGTCCTTCTGCAGCTGCTGCAGCAGGTTGACCACCTGGGCCTGGATCGAGACGTCGAGCGCGGAGACCGGCTCGTCGGCCACGATCAGCTTCGGGCTCAGCGAGAGCGCGCGGGCCACGCCGATGCGCTGGCGCTGACCGCCGGAGAACTCGTGCGGGAAGCGGTTGTAGTGCTCCGGGTTGAGACCGACGGTCTCCAGCAGCTCCTGCACCCGGTTCTGGACGCCGCCCTTGGGGTTGATCCCGTTGATCTCCATCGGCGCGCCGATGATGGCACCGACGGTCTGCCGCGGGTTCAGCGAGGAGTACGGGTCCTGGAAGATCATCTGGATCTCGGACCGGATCGGCGCCAGCTGCTTGCGCGAGGCGTGCGTGATGTCCTGGCCCGCGTAGGTGAGCTTGCCGTCGGTCGGCTCCAGCAGGCGGGTGACCACCCGGCCGAGGGTCGACTTGCCGCAGCCGGACTCGCCGACCAGGCCGACCGACTCGTTGGCGTACACGTCGAGGTCGATGCCGTCCACCGCGTGGACCGCGCCGACCTGACGCTTGAACAGCAGACCGTCCATCACCGGGAAGTGCTTCTTCACTCCGGAGAGCTGGAGCAGCGGGTCACCGGTGGCGGGGGTCGCGTCGGGCTTGTCGAGGGTCAGTTCGTTGCTCATGGTGTCGCCGTCCCTCTCAGCCGAGTCGGGGCTGGATCTGGTCGATGAAGATGCTCTGCTTCTGTCCAACGGACAGGTGGCAGGCGGTGGCGTGCCCGGTCTCCGGGGCGAGCGGCGGACGCTCGGTGGTGCACTTGCCGCCGACCACCTGCTCCCGGTGGTCGCAGCGCGGGTTGAACGGGCAGCCGGTGGGCAGGTTGATCAGGCTGGGCGGGGTGCCCCGGACCGGCCGGAGCGGCACGTCCACCGGGCCGGTGAGGCTGGGCATCGAGGACAGCAGGCCCCAGGTGTACGGGTGCTGAGGGTTCTTCAGCACCTCGCGCACGGTGCCGCGCTCGACCGCCCGGCCCGCGTACATCACCATGATGTCCTGCGCGGTCTTGGCCACCACACCGAGGTCGTGGGTGATCAGGATGATCGCGGTGCCCATCTCCTGCTGGAGGTCCTTGAGCAGGTCGAGGATCTGGGCCTGGACGGTGACGTCCAGCGCGGTGGTCGGCTCGTCCGCGATGACCAGCTTCGGGTTGCAGACCAGCGACATGGCGATCATCGCGCGCTGGCGCATACCGCCGGAGAACTGGTGCGGGTAGTCGTCCACCCGAGTGGTCGGCTGCGGGATGCCGACCTTGGTGAGCATCTCGATCGAGCGGTCGCGGGCTTCCTTCTTGCTGGCGCCCGTGTGCTTCCGGAAGGTCTCGCCGATCTGCTTGCCGATGGTGTGGAACGGCGACAGCGCGGTCAGCGGGTCCTGGAAGATCATCGCCATGGTGCTGCCGCGGAGCTTCTCCAGCTCCTTGACCGGGGCGCCCACCAGCTCCTGGCCGGCCAGCTTGATCGAGCCGGTGATCTCGGTGCTGTCCGGGTTGTGCAGACCGAGCACGGCCAGGTTGGTCACCGACTTCCCGGAGCCGGACTCACCCACGATGCCGAGCGTGGTGCCCGGCTCGACCTGGAAGGACAGGTTGTCCACCGCCCGGACCACGCCGTCCTCGGTGCTGAAGCGGACCGAGAGGTCACGGACGGAGAGGAAGGGCGTGCTGCTGCTGCCGCCGCGGTCGGCGGCCGCCTCCTCGGGCTTGGCCAGGGGGGTCATGGACGGGGCTCCTCGGTGTGGTACGTGAGGTCGGGCGGGCTGGAACGGCCAGGGGTGTCGGCCGTCAGGCCAGACGGATGCGCGGGTCGATCAGGGCGTACGCGGCGTCCACGATGATGTTGAAGACCACGATCAGGGTGGCGGCCACCATGGTGACACCGACCAGCATCGACAGGTCGGAGTCGACGTACGCGCCGATCGCGAGCTGGCCGAGGCCGTGCAGACCGAAGGTGGTCTCGGTGATGATCGCACCGCCGAGCAGGACGCCGAGGTCGATGCCGAAGACGGTGACGATGGTGCCCATCGCGCCGCGCCAGGCGAACCGGAGGAAGACCGAACGGCCCGACATGCCCTTGGCCCGCGCGGTCCGGACGAAGTCCTCGGACAGCTGCTCGACCATGGAGGAGCGCGTCATGCGGGTGTAGTTGGCGGTCCAGATCAGCGAGAGCACGATCCACGGGACCAGCAGGCCGGTGAACCAGCCGATCGGGTCCTCGGTGATCGGGGTGTAACTCGGCTGCTTCAGCCAGTCGGTGGAGTAGACGAAGATCACCAGGGCGAGCGGGCCGGCCACGTAGATCTGCATCGAGGAGGCGATCAGCGAGGCGGCGCTGGCGATCTTGTCGGCGGCCTTGCCCTGCTTGTGGGCGGCCAGCATGCCGGTGCCGATACCGAAGATCAGGAAGACGATGACCGAGCCGACGGTCAGCGACAGCGTGGTCGGGAAGCGGTCCAGCAGGACGTCGGTGATCATCTCCTGCTTGACGAAGGAGTAACCGAAGCAGGGGGCGTCGCAGTGGCCGGCGGAGAAGTCACGGCCGGTGAAGATCCCGCTGAACCAGTGCCAGAACTGCATGGCCGTCGACTCGTCGAGCCCCATGCTGTGCTTGATCAGGGCGAGGTTCTCGGGCGTGCAGACCTTGCCGCAGGAGAGGCGCGCCGGGTCCGCCGGAATGGCGAAGAACAGCGCGAAGGTGACCATGCTGATGATCAGCAGGATGACGAGTGCGCCGAGGGAACGGCGGACGAGGAAACGGAGCATGGGGTCGGGCTCTCCTGGTCGGGGCGCCGGCTGCGAGTGCGGTGGGCGGAGCAGGGCGGGTGGGGCGATGGCCGGACCACGGGGCGCCGGTACTCGGGGATGTGCGAGACCGGCGCCCCATGGAACTACCGCTGGGCGATGACTACTTGACGTAGATGTTCAGCGGGTACTGCAGGCCGAACAGGCTGTCGAACTTCACGCCGCCGAGGCCCGAGCCGTACAGGCTGAGCGAGCGCTGGTAGACGTCCGGGATCGAGTAGGCCTTCGCCTGGAGCTGCTTGTCGATCGCGGCCCACGCCTTGCCCTGGGCGACCGGGTCGGCGATCTTCACCGCGTCGTCCATGGCCTTGTTGATGGCCTCGTCGTTGACGTGCGCGTAGTTGGACGCACCGTCAGCGATCGCGCTACCGGCCCAGACGGGCTGGAGCGAGGTGTAACCGGTCGGCCAGTCGGCGCCCCAGCCACCCCAGTACAGGTCGTACTCGTTGTTGATGAGGCCGATGGCGTCGTAGTAGGTCTTGGAGTCGAGCGGCTTCGGGACGAACTTGAAGCCGGCCTTCTCCAGGGCGATACGGATCGCCTCGGTGACCTTCTGCTGCAGCGGGGTGTTGTTGAACGCGTAGACGATCGTCTGACCGGTCGCGCCGGCGTCGGCGAGCAGCTTCTTGGCCGCCTCCGGGTCACCCTCGGGCTTCTTGAGGATGTCGTACTGGTCGTTCGCCTCGTAGCCGAGGACGGTCGGGCTGGTGTAGCTGGTGGCGTAGTCACCGTAGCTGGTGCCGCCCTGGAGCTGGCGGGTCTGCTGGTGCGGGAACGCGCGGACCAGCGCCTCGCGGACCTTCTGGTCCTTGATGCGGCTGTTGTTGATGTAGTAGTAGTCCACGTACGGGGTCAGGCCCTCGAGCGTGCGCGGCTTGAGCGTCGCGTCACCCTTCACCTTGTCGATGAAGGTGGGGTGGACCTGGTTGTGGAAGCTGAAGGTCGTCTTGTCAGCACCGTTGTCGGCGATGAAGCGCTCGGTCGACTGCTGCGACTGGACGCCGAACTCCATGTGCCACTTGTCCGGGTACGCGTTCCGGATCGGGTCGCTGGCCGGGTCCCAGTTGGGGTTGCGGACCAGGTCGAGCGACTTGTCGGTGACGTGCTCGGCGATCTGGTACGGACCGGAGGAGAACGGCTTCTTGTCGTAGGCCTCCTTGGTGTCCTGGGCCTTCGGCACGACGCCGTAGCCGGTCATGGCGACGGTGAAGTTGGCGTCCGGGTGGACGTCCTTGAAGTTGAAGACGACCGTCTTGGCGTCCGGGGTCTGGACCGCGTCCAGCTCCTTGCCCTCGTACGGGCCCGGGTACGCCTCGCGGTACTTGTCGTTGGTCAGCCAGGTCTGGATGTAGGTCGGACCGGACTTGATGAACGGCGCGAAGGTGCGCTCGATCGAGTACTTGACGTCCGCCGAGGTGATCGGGGTGCCGTCCTGCCACTTCACCCCGTCCTTCAGGGTGAACTTCCAGGTCTTGCCACCATCGGTGGTGGTGCCGGTGTCGGTGGCGAGGTCACCGACCAGCTTGGAGGTGCCGTCGGCCTGGAGCTTGTAGCCCGTCAGCTGGCGGGTGAGCAGCAGCGAGACCTCGCTGTTGTAGTTCATGTAGACCTGGGCCGGGTCCAGGTGCGAGAAGTCGTCGCGGTCGATCATGTTGACCGTGCCGCCCTTCTTCGCACCGGGCTCCGCGACGGCCGGGCCGACCGAGTCGGCGGCGGTGCCGACGGTGATCGCGGTGGCCTCGACCTTGGACTTCGAAGCCGCCGGCTTGCTGCCACCGTTGCTGTTGCCGCTGGAGCACGCGGTGGTGACGGTGAGGGCCCCGACAACCATGACGGCCGCGGCGAGCTGCCGTGACTTACGAACGTTCATGTTCTTCCTGCCTGTTGAGTGCCAGATAGGTGGTGGGTTGCCCGGGGCGGGCATGCCGATCCCCCCGGAGTCTGTGGGTCTGTGTGCGCGGCTCACCGACGACCGGTGAAGGTCATCGCTTCGTCTTCGGGTCGAAGGCGTCGCGGACGGAGTCCCCGAGCAGGTTGAAGGCGAGGACGAACAGCACCATCGCCAGGCCGGGGAAGAGCAGGAACGTCACGTCGGTGCGCAGGTAGTCGGCCGCGATCGCGATCATCCGGCCCCAGTCCGGGGTCGGCTCGGTGACGCCGACGCCCAGGTAGGACAGACCGGCCTCGGCGGTCACGAACGCCGGCAGCGCCAGCGTGGACTGCACCAGGATCGGCGTCCACAGGTTGGGCAGCAGCTCCTTGAAGATGATCCGGAACGGCGAGGCCCCGGTCACCTTGGCCGCCTCGATGAACTCCCGCTCGCGCAGCGACAGCGTGGTCGCGCGGAGGATGCGGGCCAGGCCCATCCAGCCGAGCAGCGAGAGCACGATGGTCACGGCCACGAACGGCAGCCAGACCGGCTGCGCCTCGTCGCTGGCCACCAGCAGGCTGATCACCACCGGCATGGTCGCGATCAGGAAGATCTGCGACGGGAACGACATCAGCACGTCGATGATGCGGCCGATGAAGTAGTCGGTCTTGCCGCCGAGGTAGCCGGCCGCGATGCCGATCGCCACACCGAGGACGGTGGTCAGCAGCGAGGTCAGGAAGGCGATCAGCAGCGAGGTGCGGATGCCGTAGACCAGCTGCATGAACACGTCCCGGCCGAGGCCGGGCTCCAGGCCGAACCAGAAGTCGGCGCTGATCCCGCCGTTGGGCCCCACCGGCAGACCGGAGTCGGTCAGCAGGTCGGGGCTGTTCTGGCCGTACGTGGTGGTCGGGTCCTTGCCGTAGATCATCGAGATCAGCGGCGCGCAGACGGCGATCAGGATGAACATCAGCACGATGGCGGCACTGACCACGCCGGTGCGGTCGCGCAGGAAGCGACGCCACATCAGCTTGCCGGGCGAGAGCCCGCGGAAGACCGGAGCCGACGCGTCGTCGGTCGGCGCGAGGGTGTCGGCCGTTCCGAGTTCGTCGGCCTCGGGGGCCTTGGTGGGGTTAGTCATGGTGCTGGAGCTCCCGCCCGGGGTGTAGCGGCTGCAAAAAGGTGATCGCACGGACTCTTGCAAGTCGTTTATCGAACGTCAAGAGTTCCCCAGTTGCTGGCCGTGCATTTCTTGGTTCGTGTTGGAATGTCAACCACTTCGTAGTTCCAGACACCTTGACAAGCGCTCAGCGATACCGTCAAAAGCGGACATAGAGCCCCAAACCGTGTTCACGCGTCCGTAACCCGAACTTCGTAACTCCGGTATCTGGACAGACCGTTCGCGCGTTCGATGATGTGATGCGCGTAGACCCGGTGTCCGTTATGACGGTTATCACGGGCAATGTCCAGTGCAATTGCATGTCCGATAATCGGACACTACCGCTTTGTTGAGCTCAACAGGGAATTTGGGGGCCATCGACCCAATTCAACCGGGGCCGTTGTCACGCACGGTTGCTGGCAATTTCACGCCACTGGCGAGTATTCGCCGCCCCGGGACGCCGAAAAGCGCGGGTCGGGACCGTTGACGGTCCCGACCCGCGCCGGGGGCTGAGGGTGGCTCAGCTGTTGAACTTGTACGCCCGGGTGCCGGTCTTGTCCAGCATCGAGGTGATGCCGTCCGCGACGTCCTGGGTGGTGATCGGGACCAGGGCGTTGCCCTTCTTGGTCTTGCTCTTGGCGAAGGCACCGTCCAGCTCGGCGGTGAGCTTGTCCAGGTCCCAGGTCGGCACGATCTTGCCGGAGGCGTCCGGGGCCAGCGTGAGCACCTTGGCGGCGATCGCCTTGGTGAAGTCCCAGCGCTTGGTGCCGGCGGTGACCGAGACCGGCCCGCTGGTGACCTGCTTGCCGAGCGACTCGGCGGCGGCCTTCAACGCGTCCTCGGAGACCTTCGGCTGAGCCGCCGTCACCGGGACGGTGAGCACCGCGTCCGGCTGCCCGGCGGCCCTGGCCCGGTAGGCCTGCTCGACCTGGTCCATCGCCGCGGCGGCGTCCACCCGCTGCCCGGCCCGGCCCGGCACCACCTCGGCCTTGCCGTCCGGGGTGAACCGGACGAAGCCCTCCTGCAGGCCCATGCTGGACTTGGCGCTCAGGCCCTCCAAGGCGGCCTTCAGCTTGGCCCGGTCGACCCGCACCTCGGGGGCCACCGCCTTGCTGCCGCCGGCCAGCGAACCGATCACCTCGACCGGGTTGTAGCTGTGCTTGGTCAGCCCGTCCACCGTCGCGGTGGTGTCGAAGCCGAGCCCGGCGGCGGTCGGGTCCAGATCCACGGTCTGCTCGCCGAGCTTGAGCTTGAGCGGCTGCTGGCCGGTCTTCGCCACCGTGCCGTCCAGCACGTTGACCGCCTGGTCCCGGGTGTCGCCGCCGATGTCGGTGCCGAGCACCGTGGTGCCCTTGGGGATGTCGGCCTGATTGAGCATCAGACCGGTGCCGTACGCGGCCGAGCCGGCGAACAGCACGAGGACCACGGCGTAGGTGACCAGCTTGCGGCCCTTGCCGCGGCGCGCGGGGGCGGCCGCCGGAGCCTTGGCGGCGGGCTTGGGCTGCTCGGCCTCGGCCTCGCTCCTGGCCTCGGGGGTCGGCTCGGGCCCGGCGGTGCCGAACGGGTCGGCGGCGAACGGGTCGGCCGCCGGCGGGCGGGAGCCGGCCGGACGGGTGCCGGGGAAGGGCTCGGCGGGCTCGTACGACACGTCGGCGAACCGGCCGGGTGCCGGCGGCTGGCCGGTGCCGAACGGGTCCTTGGCGGGCTGCGGAGCGGCTGGGGGAGCGGAGCCGAACATCGCGGCACCGCCAGGTATGGCGCCGGGCCGGGGGGCGGGGGCCTCGAAGTCGTCCCCGATCGGGTCGAAGCCGCCGATCTGGGTGTCCTCCGGCTCGCCGGGGTGCCGGGCCGCGAACGGGTCCGCCACCGGCGGGGCCTGACGGACCGGCTCCTCGCGGAACGGGTCGGCTCCGAACGGATCCGCGGCGTACGGGTCCGCCGCGTACGGGTCGTTGGAGTACGACCCGGCCGGCGGGCGACGGTCGTCGTACGGGTCCTCGGCCCGGCCGGTGGCGGTCGGCGGCGCGGAGGGCGCGAACGGTGAGGCCGGGGCCCCGGAGGGCGTCGGCCCCGGCGGCAGGCCGGGCCCGCCGGGCCGGGGCGCGGGCTGCCGGTCGGCGGCCTCGGCCCGCGGCGCACCGGCGGTCACCGGGGCCGGTGCGCCCTTCTGCCGGGGGCGGAACCACTCGCCGGTGGACTCGGCCTCGGTCGGCGCGGCCGGGCTCTCCTGCCACTCGGGCGGCAGGTTCGCCGGGGTGCTGCTCGGTGCGCCCGCGTCGACCACGCCGAGCACCGGGGAGGAGGGAGCGGCCGAACGGTGCCGGGGCCCGGCCGGTTCGGCCGGCTCGGCACTCTTCACCGGGCTGCGCACGACCACCGGCGGGATCGGCCGGGAGCCGGGGATGTTGATCCGGATCCTGGTGGTCAGGGTGGTCTCGGTCTTCGGGACGTCGTCGGCCTCGGCGGGCTGGGCGGCCGGGGGCTGACCTGCCGTCGGGCCGAACGGGTCGGCGCCGTTCGGGATGCCCGTGCCGTACGGCGGGGTGCCCGACGGGTAGGCATCCGGCCCGGTACGTCGGGGCGACGGATGCGCGCTGTCAGATTCGCGGCTGCTCAATGCTGCTCTGCTCCGGGTTCGCGGCCGACGCCGTGGGACGGCGGTCGCGGGTTGTGGGGTAGCGGTCTTCCCGGCGGGCGGCTGCTCCACCGGCCGATGGGACCGAACACCCCTCCGACACCAGCTCTTCACATAGCTTCGGCAGGCCAGCGGGCCTGTCGCGGCACCACCTTACTGGGCAAACGTACGTGGCGAACTGGTTCGGATAGAACCCGTTACGTCCCCTTTTTCTAGGAAAGGTGGGGCAGTCTCCGGGAAAGGTGGGGTGATCGGGTCGGATCCGTCAGTGCGTCAGAGTGCCGTAGCCGAAGCCGGACCTGGTCGGCAGGGTGGCGCAGATCACCCCGCCGACCGCGCCCAGGAACAGGTAGGCGTACGAGGTGAACCCGGCCGCCAGCACGAAGTCGCCCTCCGGGCGCGGGGCCATCAGGACCATCAGCATCAGGAACCAGCCGGCCAGCGGCACCCCCGCGCCGAGCTTGGTGCCGGTCACCCGCAGGCCGCCGTAGAACACCGCCAGGGTGGCCAGCAGGGCCAGCAGCAGGCCGGCCGGCGGCCAGAGCGACTGCACGAAGCAGCCGCAGAGCGAGACCAGGGCGCCCAGCACGAACAGCACCGGGTAGGCCACCAGCCGTCCGCCGCGCGACGGCTGACGCTCGGCCAGCCGCTCCTCGCGGCTGCCGAGTACCCGGGCGGGCAGGGTGCGGATCATCGGTGCGCCTCCAGCCCGAGACCGGCGAACAGGTCGGTCTCCGGCAGCTCGGGCCCGGGCTCGCCCCGGACCAGCTGGTAGTACTCGGTGGCCACCAGTGGCTGCCCGAGGTCGTTGCTCAGCGCGAAGTACGCACCGGACACGGTGATCTGGGTGGCGTGCGCCGCCATCGCGGCCGCCTTCACCCCGGCGTACGCCGCGCCGTCCAGCACGGTGCTGACCAGCTCGTCCGGCACCACCCCGGGCACGTCGGCCGGGACGGCGACCCCCGGGAACGGCGCCGCGGCGGCGGTCGCGGCCAGCCCGGCCTCGATCACCGAGCGCGGCATCCGGTTCCAGTACACCTTGGCGATCCGCCAGGCCGGGCCGAGCTCGGGCCGCCAGGCCGGGTCGGCGGCCAGTTCGTGGGCCCGCATGGCGACCTGATGGGCCTTCACGTGGTCCGGGTGCCCGTAGCCGCCCTGCTCGTCGTAGGTGACCAGCACCTGCGGCCGCAGCTCGCGGACCACCGCCACCAGGTGGGCGGCGGCCTCGTCCAGCGGGGCCTGCCAGAAGCAGTCGGGGCGGTCGTTCTCCGGCAGGCCCATCATCCCGGAGTCCCGGTAGCGCCCCGGGCCGCCCAGGAAGCGGACGTCGGTGACGCCCAGCTCGCCCATCGCGGCGGTGAGTTCGCCGATCCGGTACTCGCCCAGGGTGTCGGTCCGGTCCGCGGTCAGCTCCGCCAGCTCCGGCGGGATCACCTCACCGCCCTCGCCGAGCGTGCAGGTCACCAGCGTGACGGCGGCGCCCTCGGCGGCGTACCTGGCCATGGTCGCGCCGTTGCCGATCGACTCGTCGTCGGGGTGGGCGTGCACCAGCAGCAGCCGGCGCGCGGGCCGGTCGGAGGCAGCGGTCATACCGGGCAGCCTACCGACCGGCCGATCCCCAACCGCCGGTCGACCTCAGAGCTTCAGGCCGTTGATCATGCCGGCCACGTTGCTGGTCACCTGCTGGATCGAGGGGGCGATCGAACTGGACGCCAGGTAGAAGCCGAGCAGTGCGCAGATGATCGCGTGCGCCAGCTTCAGTCCGGAGCGGCGGATCAGCACCACCACGATGACCAGCATCAGCACGGCTGCGGAGATGGAGAGAGCCATCAGGCTCACACCCTTTCTCGGGTGCACCGCCCTGGGCGGGGCGGCAGGGGGGACGTGATGGCTCAAGCAATACCCGATCGGTGAGCGCCGCATCACGCTCCGTGAGCCGTCCGGCCCGTTCGGAGCAGCCCGTCACCCGTCCCCCGGGCCGGTGGGACAGGGCACGGAGCCCCCGGCGAGCCGGGTTACGGACTCTGCTCCGAACGAGTGATCACCGTCTAGGGTTCGGTGCCATGACCACCGACACTTTTCCCCGGCAGTACGCGCGCACCCAGCGCTTCACCGTCGGCGCACCCCGGTCCTTCGCCGTCGCACCCGACGGGTCCCGGGTCGTCTTCCTCCGGGCCAAGGGCGGCGACGATCGCGCCAACCTGCTCTGGACCATGGACCCCACCACCGGTGCCGAGCGGATCGCCGCCGACCCGGTGGCCCTGCTCGGCGGCGGCGAGGAGAGCCTGTCGGCCGCCGAGCGGGCCCGCCGGGAGCGGAGCCGCGAGGGTTCGGCCGGCATCGTCGGCTACACCCTGGACGGGGCGGGGGCGCTGGCCGCCTTCGCGCTCTCCGGCCGCCTGTTCCTCGCCGACCTGACGGGGGAGCGGCCGACCCGTGAGCTGCCCGCCGCCGGGCCGCTGGTCGACCCCCGGTTCTCGCCGGACGGGAGCCACGTGGCGTACGCGACCGTCGAGGGCGAGCTGCGGGTGACCCGTACCGACGGCTCGGGGGACCGCGCGCTGGCCACCCCCGAGCGGGCCGGGGTGACGTGGGGTCAGGCCGAGTTCATCGCGCAGGAGGAGATGGACCGGGACCGCGGCCACTGGTGGGCCCCGGCCGGTGACCGGCTGCTGGCGGCCCGGGCCGACGACGCCCCCGTCCAGCGCTGGTGGATCGCCGACCCGGCCAACCCCGGCAGCGTGCCCGCCGAGGTGGCCTACCCGGCGGCCGGCACCGCCAACGCCGAGGTCGGCCTCTGGCTGCTCGGCCTGGACGGCTCCCGCACCGAGCTGACCTGGGACCGCGAGGCGTTCCCGTACCTGGCCCGGGTGCACTGGTCCGAGCAGGAGCTCACCCTGCTGGTGCAGGCCCGCGACCAGCGCAGCCAGCGGTACCTGACGGTCGACCAGACCACCGGCGCCACCACCACCGTGCTGGCGGAGAGCGACCCGGTCTGGCTGGACCTGTTCTCCGGTGTGCCGGCCAGGACCGCCGACGGCCTGCTGGTCCGGATCGCCGACCAGGACGGCGCCCGCGTCCTGGTGGCCGGGGAGCGGCAGCTGACCGACCGTCGGCTGCACGTCAGGTCGGTGCTCTCGGTGGGCTCGACCGTGCTGTTCACCGCGAGCGGCGGCACCGAGGAGACCGACCCCGTGCCCGGCTGGATCGGCACCTTCGAGATCGGCCTGGACGGCTCCGGCCTGACCCGGCTCGGCGCCGCCGGTGCGGTCTCCGCCGTCCGGGGCGGCGACGTCACGGTGCTGGTCAGCGCGGACCCGGCCTGGTCCGGCGCCCGGGTCGAGGTGCTGGTCGACGGCGAGCCGCTGGCCACCGTCGCCTCGTACGCCGAGACGCCGCTGATCACCGCCCGCCCGGAGTTCGTCTTCGCGGGCGAGCGCCGGATCCCCACCGCGGTCTTCCTGCCGACCGGCTACGACCGGGACCGGGACGGGCTGCTGCCGGTCCTGATGGACCCGTACGGCGGCCCGCACGGGCAGCGGGTGGTGCGGTCGCAGAACCCGCACCTGACCTCGCAGTGGTTCGCCGACCAGGGCTTCGCGGTGATCGTCGCGGACGGCCGGGGCACCCCCGGCCGCAGCCCGGAGTGGGAGAAGGCGATCGCCTTCGACTTCGCCGGGGCCACCCTGGAGGACCAGGTGGACGCGCTCCGGGCGCTGGCCGGGCAGTACCCGCTGGACCTGGAGAAGGTCGCCATCCGGGGCTGGTCGTACGGCGGCTACCTGGCCGCGCTCGCGGTGCTGCGCCGCCCGGACGTGTTCCACGCGGCCGTCTCCGGCGCCCCGGTCACCGACTGGCGGCTCTACGACACCCACTACACCGAGCGCTACCTCGGCCACCCGGACCAGCGCCCGGAGGTCTACGACGCCAACTCGCTGACCGCCGACGCCGCCAAGCTGGAGCGCCCGCTGATGCTGGTGCACGGTCTGGCCGACGACAACGTGGTGGCCGCGCACACCCTGCGGCTGTCCTCCGCGCTGCTCGCCGCCGGGCGCCCGCACACCGTGCTGCCGCTCTCCGGGGTCACCCACATGACGCCGCAGGAGCAGGTCGCGGAGAACCTGCTGCTGCTCCAGGTCTCCTTCCTGAAGGAACAGCTGGGCAGCTGACGCCCTGTCACGGGCCCCTGTCACACGGGGCCCGTGACATCCGTCATGCGGAGCACACGACGGTGCACACTGACGGCGACACCCCCCTTCCCGGGATTCTTGAGGAGTCAGAACGACGGGGAGAGGGATGCAGATGAGTACCGAGGTGGCTGCCTTCCGGCAGGTGAGCAAGAGCTACGGCGCGGTCAAGGCGGTGAACGGTCTCGACCTGGTGCTGCGGCCCGGCGAGACGGTCGCGCTGCTCGGCCCGAACGGGGCGGGCAAGTCCAGCAGCCTGGACCTGCTGCTCGGTCTGCGTGAGCCCGACCAGGGCACCGTCTCGCTGTTCGGCGGCAGCCCGCGGGCCGCGATCGAGACCGGCCTGGTCGGCGCGATGCTGCAGAGCGGCGGCCTGCTCGGCGAGGTCAAGGTCCGCGAGCTGGTCAAGTTCGCCTGCGACGTCCACCCCCGGGGCCACAACCCGGCGAAGGTGATGGAGCACGCCGGGATCACCGAGCTGGCCGAGCGCAAGGTCGACAAGCTCTCCGGCGGCCAGGAGCAGCGGGTCCGCTTCGCCCTCGCGATCGCCGGGGCCAACGACC
This sequence comes from Kitasatospora gansuensis, assembly GCF_014203705.1. NCBI lineage: Bacteria > Bacillati > Actinomycetota > Actinomycetes > Kitasatosporales > Streptomycetaceae > Kitasatospora > Kitasatospora gansuensis. Next base: position 3,039,970 of record NZ_JACHJR010000001.1, on the reverse strand, counting down.
TGATCGTGCTGGACGAGCCGACCACCGGTATGGACGTCTCGGTCCGCCAGCAGTTCTGGGCCGCGATGCGGGCCGAGGCCGACGCGGGCCGCACGGTGCTGTTCGCCACCCACTACCTGGAGGAGGCGGACTCGATCGCCGACCGGGTGCTGGTGCTGCACCGGGGCCGGCTGATCGCCGACGGCACCTCCGCCGAGATCAAGGCCAAGGCCGGCGCCCGCCGGATCTCCTTCGAGCTGCACCCCGCCGACGGGGCCGCCGGGGAGAGCGTGCTGCGCGCCCTCCCCGGCACCGTGGGCCTGGACCTGACGACCCGTCCGGACGGCGTGCGCAGCGTCCGGATCCGCAGCACCGACGCCGACGCCGGGGTGGCCGGCCTGTACCGGGCCGGGCTCTACCCGCGGGCCCTGGAAGTCACCAGCCTGGGCCTGGAGCAGGCCTTCCTGACCATCACCGGCGAGGCCGACGAGGAGACCGCGCGATGAAGACCCTGGTGCAGCTCGAGATCCTGCGGACCCTCCGGAACAAGCGCTACCTGATGTTCACGGTGCTCTACCCGGCCCTGCTCTACGTCTTCTTCATCAACGCCTACGGCAGCTCCGACACGGTGGCCGGCGGGGTGTCGGTGAAGGCGTACTTCATGGTCTCGATGGCCACCTTCGGCGCGGTCGGCGCGGTGCTCACCGGCAGCGCGCAGCGGATCTCGCTGGAGCGGAAGAGCGGCTGGGTCCGGCAGTTGCGGCTGACCGCGCTGCCCGGCCGGGCGTACACCATCGCCAAGATCGCCTCCTGCGCGGTCACCACGCTGCCCGCGATCGTGGTGGTCTTCGTGATCGGCGCCTTCGAGGGTGTCTCGCTCTCGGTCGCCCAGTGGCTCGGCCTCGGCCTGGCCCTCTGGCTCGGCAGCTTCGTCTTCGCGGCGCTCGGCGTGGCGCTGGGCTACGCGGCCCAGCCCGACGCGGTGCAGCCGATCGTGATGATCGTCTACATGTTGATGGCCCTGTTCGGCGGCACCTGGTTCCCGATCGGGGACTCGCTCAAGTCGGTGGCCCAGTTCAACCCGGTGTACCTGTACAACCAGTTGGCCACCTTCGTGCAGCCGGGCCAGTCGCTGAACCTCGCCGCAGTGGCCGGACTGACCGGCTTCCTGGTGGTCTTCGTCGCCGGAGCGGCCTTCCTCTACCGCAAGGACACCAAGCAGGCATGATGGCCGGCATGTCGAAGTTCCTCCCCGCCCGCTTCCGTCCCACCGGGACGGGGGCGGGCGGTGCCACCGAGTCGTTCGCCGTCGTACCCGGCGCACGGGTCGAGAACGCCCGCCAACTGGTGGTCAAACTCGCCTGGATGCTGCTCTGGATGGTCTACCTCTTCTACCCGGTGGAGGACCTGCTCGGCGACGAGCACACCCTGGCGGGCAAGATCGTCGGCTGGGTCGCGCTGAGCCTCTTCCTGTTCGCCTACCTGGGCATGGTGGCGGTCCGCTCGATGGCCTCCCCGCACTGGCACGGCGGCCTGGTGGTGGCGGGGGTGATGCTGCTGCTCGCGCTGAGCACCTCGCTCACCTTCGGGGTGCCCTGGCTGGTGCTGTTCACGTACACCTCGGTCTGCGTCGGAGCCGTACTGCCGCCCAGACTCGGCCTGATCGGGGTGGCCGGGATCACCGCGCTGGCGCTGCTGGTGGGCCTGCTGATCCACACCGAACGCGACACCATGGCGGCGATCGTGCTGCCCTGCTTCCTCAGCGGGCTGGCCATGAACGGCCTGCAGCGGCTGATCAGCACCATGCGCGAACTCCGCGAGGCCCGGGCCACGGTGGCCCACCTGGCGGCCTCGGAGGAGCGGCTGCGGCTCGCCCGCGACCTGCACGACCTGCTCGGCCACTCGCTCTCGCTGATCACCATCAAGGCCCAGCTGGCCGGCCGACTGCTCGACCAGGACAAGGGCGAGGCCGGCCGGGCCCAGGTGGACGACATCGAGCAGGTCGCCCGGCAGGCGCTGACCGACGTCCGGGAGGCGATCGGCGGCTTCCGCCGCCCCACCCTGGCGGTCGAACTCGCCGCCGCCCGCAGCGCCCTGACGGCGGCCCAGATCACGGTCGAGGCCGACCCGGCGATCGCCGACCCGCAGCCCGACCTGGCGGCCCCGGAGGCCGCCGCACTCGCCTGGGCACTCCGGGAGGCGGTCACCAACGTGGTCCGGCACGGCCAGGGCGCCACCAGGTGCGGCATCGGACTCGACCGCACCTGGGAGGAGGACGGCAGCCGGTTCGCCGTCCTGGAGGTCAGCGACAACGGCCGCGGACCGGGCAAGTCACCGGCCGGGAACGGCCTTTCGGGCCTGCAGGAGCGGCTCGCCCTGGTCGGCGGCCGGCTCGACACCGGCCCGGGCGTACGGGGGAAGGGATTCCGCCTGCGGGCACTGGTCCCGGTCAGCGCGGTGGCCGATAGTGTGCCCGAATGATCAGGGTGCTGCTGGCCGAAGACCAGGGAATGGTGCGGGAGGCGCTGGCCGCGCTGCTCTCGCTCGAGGGTGACATCGACGTGGTCGCCCAAGTGGCGCGCGGCGACGAGGTGGTGGCCGCGGTGCTGGACCATCAGGTCCAGGTCGCGGTGCTGGACATCGAGATGCCCGGGATGACCGGCATCGAGGCGGCGGCCGAACTCCGCCGGGCGGCACCGGACACCCGGGTGGTGATCGCCACCACCTTCGGCCGGCCCGGCTACCTGCGCCGCGCGATGGAGGCCGGGGCGGACGCCTTCCTGGTCAAGGACGCCCCCGCGGCGGAGCTCGCGGAGGCGATCCGGCGGGTGCTCCGGGGCGAGCGGGTGATCGACCCCACGCTGGCCGCGGCAGCCCTCGCGGAGGGCGCCAATCCCCTGACGGCCCGGGAACGCGACGTCCTCGCGGCGGCGGCGGACGGGGCGGTGAACGCCGAGATCGCGGCGCGGCTGCACCTGTCCGAGGGGACCGTGCGGAACTATCTGTCGATGGCGATCCAGAAGACCTCGGCGCGCAACCGGGCCGAGGCGGTGCGGCTCGCCCGCGAGAAGGGGTGGCTCTAGGAAAGGCGAAAGTACCTGACCACACCCGTACGTTGAACGCTCCTGAGGTTGGCGTCGCCCACGCGGCGGAGCCGCACATCAGCAGAGCGCCGAGCCCCTGTCTTCCGAACCGTTAGTTGAGACGGTGCCGCGCCGCGCGGGCTTCGTGGCGGGTGCGGGTCGCTCCGTCGGGGTCGAAGGCGTCCAGGATCTCCGCGTAGGCCTCCATCTCGGCTGCGCCCGCGATGAAGTCGCCGGTGCGGACCAGGAGTTGGGCGCGTTCCAGGCGGAGCTGGGCGGGGTGGCGGGGGAGCAGCAGGGAGAGTTCGGTGGCCCAGAGCTGGGCACGGGCGTGTTCGGGGCGGTCGGCGGCCCAGCTGCGGATGTTGCCGAGGACCCGCAGGACGACGTCCAACGGCTGTGCGGGGGCGAGCATTTCGGGGGAGAAGTGGTGCCCGGCGGCGGTGGCCAGCCGGGTCACGTCGGGCAGGTCGAGCAGCCTGCCGCCGTGGTACGGGTCGGCCAGGACGTACTCCGCGCCGCCGGCCGGGTCGCCGACCGCGACGATGAAGTGGCCCGGCAGCGCCACCCCGTGGACGGTCAGCCCGGCCCGGCGGGCCACCGTCTGCCAGACCAGCGCGAGCATGATCGGCAGGCCACGCCGCCGCCGCAGCACGTCCGGCAGCAGCGAGGACTCCAGCCGCCGGTAGTCGGACGGCCGGCCGTGGAACCGCTCCCGCCCGCCGAGCACGGCCGCCAGCAGCGCGGCGACCTCGTCCGCCCCGCCCGGTGCCCGCTCGCGCACCGCCAGCCGGACGGCGGCGGCGTGCCGGTCGAGCGCGGCCTGGCAGGCCGCCACCAGCTCGTCCAGAGTGGGCGGTTCGGAGCCGTCGGCGGGCGGCTCGGCCAGCGTGTGCTCGGCGGCGGCGAGCACACAGAGCAGCACCGGGTCGGGGTTGTCGGCCCTGGCCTCGGCGCGGAAACGTGCACGGCTCTGCTCGGTCACTTCCACACTCTCCGGTGACGCTACCGCCGGGGCAGGCCGGCGTAGTGGTAAGTGTGACTGGTGGTGAAGCCCAGTCGGTCGTAGAGGGCGATCGCGCCGGTGTTCTCCACCTCGACCTGGAGGTAGGCGCCGGTGGCGCCCTCCTCGGCAGCGCGGGCCGCCAGCACGGCCATCACGGTGGAGGCCAGTCCGCTCCGGCGGGCGGGCGGGTCCACCTCGATCGCGCTGAAGCAGGCCCAGGGGCCGTCGATGACGCACCGTCCGATCGCTGTCGGCGGCTGTCCCGGTGCGCCGGGCACGGTGGCGAACCAGACCGAGGGGCCGCCGTGCAGCACCTGGTGGGCGGCCCGTTCGACCTCGGGGTCGCCGGTGACCCGGCGGTAGCGGGAGAGCCAGCCGGCGTCGGCGGTCCGGGAGAGCCGTACGCGGTCGTGGCCCGAGCCGAGCTTCACCAGCCCGGCCAGCGGCGCGACGCGGATCATGGTCGGGGCCTCCGCGGCACCGAGCCGGGCCAGTTCGTCGGCCAGCTCGGGCGGCGAGCCCGGGGTGGTCACCTCGAGGACGGCGGGTAGGCCGCGCGCGGCGTACCAGTCCCGGACCACGTCCAGCGCCTCGGGCAGCGGGAGGCCCGGATCGCCTAGCGTCTGGACCGAGTTGGCCCGCCGGGTGAAACCGGCGGAGGCGCGCAGCGTCCACTCGCCGAGCGGTTCCTGCTCGACGGCCGGCCAGCCCCGGGCGGCCGTCCGCTGCAGCTCGGCCGGGGAACTGACGGGCAGTGGGGCGCGGCGGGCCGGGAAGAGCGGGACCGGCTTGCCGGCCACCAGCAGATTCTCCGGGAAGGAGACCTCGGGGCCGGTCCTGGGCACCACGGTGAGGCCAAGATCGTCCCAACGGGCGAGCACACCGATCACATCGCGGAACACCGGACGGTCGTTCACGAGCTCCGAAATACGCCGTACGGAGACCCGTCGCCCCACGTCAGAGCGGTTGAGCCGGACCTCGGGACGGCCTCCGGCGACGGTTCCATCCATCATCAAGGGCACCTCCTGTGCATTTGCGGTCTCTGACCCGCGATACTAGGGGCGGGCATCGACGACGCCGCGCGTATCCGCGCACGCAAGCAATTAGTTTGGGCTGCCACGCCCAACCGAGGAGGAACGACAGCGTGACCTACGTCATCGCGCAGCCTTGTGTCGACGTCAAGGACAAGGCGTGCATCGAAGAATGCCCTGTTGACTGCATCTACGAGGGCCAGCGTTCGCTCTACATCCACCCGGACGAGTGTGTCGACTGCGGCGCCTGTGAGCCGGTGTGCCCGGTCGAGGCGATCTTCTACGAGGACGACACCCCGGAGGAGTGGAAGGACTACTACAAGGCCAACGTCGAGTTCTTCGACGAGCTGGGCTCGCCCGGCGGTGCCTCCAAGCTCGGCCTGATCGACTCGGACCACCCGTTCATCGCGGCCCTCCCGCCGCAGAACGCCGACAGCGGCCACTGAGCAAGTGAGCACCGAAGACACCACGCACGCGCCGCTTCCGGGTCACCCGGGGGCGGCGCGCCGCGTCTCAGACCTGCTGCCCACGTTCCCCTGGGACAAGCTGGAGCCGTACAAGCGGACGGCGCTGGCCCACCCGGACGGACTCTGCGACTTCTCCGTCGGCACCCCGGTGGACCCGGTTCCCGAGGTGATCCAGAAGGCACTGGCGGCCGCCACCGACACGCCCGGCTACCCGACCGTCTGGGGCCCGGTGGAGCTCCGCGAGGCGATCGCCGGCTGGCTGCGCCGTCGGCTCGGGGCCGAGATCGGCCCGGAGGCGATCCTGCCGACCATCGGTTCCAAGGAGCTGGTGGCCTGGCTGCCCGGCCAGTTGGGGCTCGGCCCCGGCGACCAGGTGGCCTACCCGACGCTGGCCTACCCGACCTACGAGGTCGGCGCCCGCCTGTGCGGGGCCGAGCCGGTCGCGTACGACTCGGTGGACGAGCTCGACCCCAGCCGGGTCCGGCTGCTCTGGCTCAACTCGCCGTCCAACCCGACCGGTCGGGTGCTGACGGCGGACCAGCTCCGGCACGCCGTGGCCTGGGCCAGGGAGCACCGGGTGCTGCTGGTCAGCGACGAGTGCTACCTGGAGCTCGGCTGGGAGGCCGACCCGGTCTCGGTGCTGAACCAGGACGTCTGCGGCGGCGACCACGAGGGCCTGCTCGTCGTGCACTCGCTCTCCAAGCGGTCCAACCTGGCCGGCTACCGCGCCTCGTTCGTGGCGGGGGACCCGGTGGTGGTCCAGGAGTTGCTGGAGATCCGCAAGCACGGCGGGATGATCGTGCCCGCCCCGGTGCAGGCCGCGACCGTCGCTGCGCTGGCCGACGACGCGCACGTGGCCGAGCAGCGTGAGCGGTACGCGGCTCGCCGGGCGGCGCTGCGGGCGGCGTTGGAGGCGTACGGCTTCCGGATCGAGCACTCCGAGGCCAGCCTGTACCTCTGGGCGACCCAGGACCGGCCCTGCTGGGAGACCGTCGCCGAACTCGCCGACCTGGGCATCCTGGTGGCGCCCGGCGACTTCTACGGCCCCGCCGGTGACCGGTTCGTCCGGGTGGCCTTCACGGCTACCGACGAACGCGTCGCGGCAGCCGTGGCACGCCTCAAGCGCTAGGCAATTGCGCACCACCAGGGGCTCGGGGAACTGCGACGCCGACCTCTGCAAGGTGATCGTCGCGTAGGTGGTCAGGCACTTTCGCCTGTGACCCCGGCGCCAGATCTCCTCGCAGTTCCCCGAGCCCCTGGATAGTGCAACTTTGTGCCCTGCAAAGGGTGAAGGGCCCCTACCGGCACAGGTAGGGGCCCTTCGGTGTGACGGAGGGTCAGCCGCCGAGGGGCAGGCCGCCCGGGAGGCCGCCGCCGAGGAGGCCGGTGACCGCGCCGAGCGGGTTGCCGGCGCCGCCGAGGCGGTTGCTGCCGTCGGTCGGGTCCTGGGTGTCGACCGGGAGCTTGCCGAGGTCGGGCAGGGCGCTGCCCAGACCGGCCGGGAGGGCCCCGGTGACCTGGTGGGTGTCGGGCATGCCGCCGGTGGGCAGGGCGCTGGAGGCGAGGCCGGTGAGCGAGCCCGAGGTGAGCTGGCCGAGCGGGAGGCCGGGGACGGCGGCGCTGCGGGTGCCGGCGGCGGGGGAGCCGGGCAGGTGCGGCACCTTGTCGGTGACGGCGGGGGCGAGGCGGTCGACCAGGGCGGGGGCGGCCTTGCCGGCGACGGCGGCCAGGACGCCCGCGGTCTCGGTGGTCTTGGCGGCCGGGGCGGCCACCTTGCCGAGGGTCTGGTCGGCGTCCGGCAGGGCGCCCGCGACGGCCTTGCCCGCGACGTCGGCGGTGGCCGGGACACCGGTCTGCACGGTGGCCGCGGTGGTGTTGGCGGCGGCGTGGCCGGCGTCGTGGGTGGCCCCCTGGAGCGTCGCGTTCGGCTGGTCGAGCTGGCTCAGCCCGGCCCCCAGGTCGGTCGGCGGCACCAGGTCGGCGGCGGACGCCGCGCCTGCTGCGGCCATCGGGGTCGCGGCGGCGGCAACGAGCAGCGCGGCCTGGGCGATCCGGCGCGTGAGGGGGAGAGACATGGTGCTCCTAAGAGGTGAGGTCCCCCCGGCTGTGCACGTGCTCGGGCCAGGGGTGTCCGTCGGGCGGACGACGTTATTACCGCTGGAGCCGCCAGAAGGTTTCGCCGTCCGATGGTCAAGGGTCGGCAAAGATCGGACGATCCTCTTTCCGACATTCGCGACATTTCACCCCATTCGGCGAAGGGTGAGGAAACGTCACGCCCCTTGGCGCACAAGGAAAGTACGGAGACGGTCGATCAGTCAGCCTGGACACCCGGAGCCGTCCACCAGGATTGACCCGAATCACCCGGTCGGCCGGTGGTAGCGCACCAGTGCGTCAACCGGACTTCGGGGCACCCAGTGTGATCAGCACCCGGTCCGCGCCGGCGCCCTCGGCGCCCTTCGACTGCCAGCCGTCGGCGGGCTTGTCGACCTTCCAGACCTTGCCGTCGTAGGACACCTGACCGATTCCCAGGTCCCCGGCCTGCGCCACCGCCCACTGGGCCAGCGCCCAGCCGGTCTGCCGCTGCGCGGCCCCGGCCTGCGGGGTCAGCGCCAGTCCGGTCCGGGTCTCCTTGCCGGCCGGCGGGACCGGCGTGGCGGTGACCAGCTTGCCGAACTCCCGGCGGGCCCGGTCGGCCAGGCTCGGCTGCGGCTGGCCCTCGTTGGCGGCCGCGGTGGTGGCCGCGAGGTCGTGCACCACGCAGCTCAGCGCGGCGGGCTCCCGGCCGGTCAGGGCCGAGGCGAGCAGGGTCGCGTTGGTCTCGTGCTTGGCGTACGCCTGCGGGAAACCGCTGCGCTGCACCTCCTGGGCCGCGTCGGTGAGCGGCAGCCGGGCGTAGCCGGGCACCTTGACCAGACCGTCCAGGAACTTGTTGGTGGCGTACACCGGGTCCTTGATCTGCTCGACGGTGCCCCAGCCCTGCGACGGGCGCTGCTGGAACAGGCCGACCGAGTCGCGGTCGCCGCCGCTCAGGTTGTGGATCTTCGACTCCTGCATCGCGGTGGCCAGCGCGATGGTGACGGCCCGCTCGGGCAGGCCGCGGGAGAGTGCCACGGCGGTGATGGTGGCGGCGTTGGCGGCCTGGGCGAGCTCGAGGTCGCCCTTGCCCGTACCGGTGGCCACCGTGCAGCCCTCGGGCGGCGGGATCAGCTTGTCCCGGTTGAGGAAGAGCACGGTGCCCGCGAGCACCGCGAGAGCGGTGAGCCCGATCAGCACCCGGCCCACCGGCCGACGCCGACGGACCGTCGTCGTTTCCTCTGCCGCAGTCTCGGCCACCACTACCCCTCTCGCCTCGCGTTCTCGCCCGCACACCGTACCCACTCGGACGGCTGTGCGGTGCGGGTGGTTGCAGCGGCGGATATTACGCTGGCCGCCATGACCAGCCCTGAGATCTCCCTGCACCAGAGCCTCGACCTCGGCCTCGACGGCGGCACGCTGACCGCCAGGCTGGTCGACTTCCCCTCCGTCAGCGGGAGCGAGGGCCCGCTCGCCGACGCGGTGGAGGCGGCACTGCGGGCGTACCCGCACCTGACCGTCGACCGGTACGGCAACAACGTGGTGGCCCGGACGAACCTCGGCCGGTCCGAGCGGGTGCTGCTGGCCGGGCACCTGGACACCGTGCCGATCGCCGACAACGTGCCCTCGCACGTCGAGGGCGACCTGCTGTACGGCTGCGGCACCTCCGACATGAAGTCCGGCGTCGCCGTTCAGCTCCGGCTGGCCGCCACCCTGCCGGACCCGAACCGCGACCTCACCTTCGTGTTCTACGACTGCGAGGAGATCGAGGCGTCCCGGAACGGCCTCGGCCACCTGGTGGCCCGTCACCCCGACTGGCTGGCGGCCGACTTCGCGGTCCTGATGGAGCCCAGCGGCGCGATGGTCGAGGGCGGCTGCCAGGGCACCCTGCGGGTCGACGTGAAGCTGACCGGCACGCGCGCTCACTCGGCCCGCAGCTGGCTCGGCGACAACGCCATCCACAAGGCCGGCGAGGTGCTGCGGCGGCTCGAGGCGTACCAGCCGCGCCGGGTCGAGATCGACGGCCTGGAGTACCGCGAGGGTCTGAACGCCAACCTGATCAGCGGCGGGGTGGCCGCCAACGTGATCCCGGACGAGTGCGTGGTGCACGTCAACTTCCGCTACGCGCCCGACCGTACGGAGGCGGAGGCCGTCGAGCACGTCCGGGAGGTGCTGGCGGGCTTCGAGGTGGTGGTCACCGACTCCGCCCCCGGTGCGCTGCCCGGTCTCGACCAGCCCGCGGCCCGGGCCTTCCTGGCCGCGGTCGGCGGCGAGGCCAGGGCCAAGTTCGGCTGGACCGACGTGGCCCGGTTCAGCGCACTCGGCGTCCCGGCGGTCAACTACGGCCCCGGCGACCCGAATCTGGCGCACAAGCGCGACGAGCACTGCTCGCTCGCCGCCATCGCCGAGGTGGAGGCCCGGCTGCGGGCCTGGCTGACGGCCAACTGACCGTCATCCGACGTACCTTCCGTTGTTCCCCGAATTCGGGGAACAACGGGCGTAGGGTTTCGTCATGACAGGCACTGGAGACGAAAAGCACTACGGGGACAGCCCTGACCAGGGCCAGGACCCCGAGCGGAAGAACGTTCCGGAGAAGCGGAAGGGCCCGGTCCTGCTCCGTCGGGACCAGGTCGGCACCAGCACCACCGACCAGCGACTGCTGGACACCACCGGCCCGACCGACTGGCTGCACACCGACCCCTGGCGGGTCTGGCGGATCACCTCCGAGTTCGTCGAAGGCTTCGGCGCCCTGGCCGAACTCCCGCCCGCCATCAGCGTGTTCGGCTCCGCCCGGACCCCGGTGGACTCACCCGAGTACGCGGCCGGAGTGGCCATCGGCCGGGCCCTGGTGGACGCGGGCTACGCGGTCATCACCGGCGGCGGGCCCGGCGCGATGGAGGCGGCCAACCGGGGCGCCTCCGAGGCCGGCGGCCTCTCGGTCGGGCTCGGCATCGAGCTCCCCTTCGAGCAGGGGCTGAACGAGTTCGTCGACCTCGGGCTGAACTTCCGCTACTTCTTCGTCCGCAAGACGATGTTCGTGAAGTACGCGCAGGGGTTCGTGGTGCTGCCCGGCGGACTCGGCACGCTGGACGAGCTGTTCGAGGCGCTCACCCTGGTGCAGACGAAGAAGGTCACGCGCTTCCCGGTGATCCTGTTCGGCTCGGCGTACTGGGGCGGGCTGGTCGACTGGCTGCGGGACACCCTGGTCGCGCAGGGCAAGGCGAGTGCGCACGACCTGGAGCTCTTCCACGTCACCGACGAGATCGACGATGTCCTCAAGATCATCGCGGAGAGCCGGCAACCCGCAACCGAGATCTGACGCCCGGTCGCACCACCAGGGGCTCGGGGAACTGCGACGCCGACCTCAGGAGCGTTCAACGTGCGTATATGGTCAGGCACTTTGCATTTTGACCCGCACGCCAGATCTCCTCGCAGTTCCCCGAGCCCCTGTCTTCCGAAGCGTGTGCCTCAGGCGAGCCCGCGGCGGGCGACGGCCGGGGGGCGGGTGCCCTGGATGGCGGCGACCATGTCGAGGACCTGGCGGGTCTCGGCGACCTGGTGGGCGCGGTAGATCCGGGCGCCGAGCCAGGCGGAGACCGCGGTGGTGGCCAGGGTGCCGAGCAGGCGCTCGTCGACCGGGCGGTCCAGGGTCTCGCCGACGAAGTCCTTGTTGGAGAGCGAGACCAGCACCGGGAAGCCGGTCGCGGTCATCTCCGGCAGGCGGCGGGTCGCCTCCAGCGAGTGCCGGGTGTTCTTGCCGAAGTCGTGACCGGGGTCGATGATCAGCGCGTCCCGGCGCACCCCGAGCCCGGCGGCCCGCTCGGCCAGCCCGACGGTGACTCGCAGGATGTCGGCCATCACGTCGTCGTACCCGACCCGGTGCGGCCGGGTCCGGGGCTCCGCCCCGCCGGCGTGGGTGCAGACCAGGCCGACGTCGTACCGGGCCGCGACCTCGGCCAGCTTCGGGTCGACCCCGCCCCAGGCGTCGTTCAGCAGGTCGGCGCCGACCTCGCAGACCGCCTCGCCGACCTCGTGCCGCCAGGTGTCGACGCTGATCACGGCCTCGGGGTGACGCTTCCTCAGCTCGGCCACGAACGGGACGGTCCGGCGCAGCTCCTCCTCGACCGTCACCTCCTCGCCGGGCCCGGCCTTCACGCCGCCGATGTCCAGGATCGCCGCGCCCTCGGCCACCGCCCGGTCCGCGGCGGCGAACGCGGCCTCGTCGGCGAAGGTCGCGCCGCGGTCGAAGAACGAGTCGGGAGTGCGGTTGACGATGGCCATGATCACCAGCTCGTCGTCGCCGAATTCTCGTGGGCCCAGACGGAGTGCCACCGGTGTCTCCTCCACAGCTCGCCCGGGTGCAATGATGGGCCCGGTCTGTTCGGGACCATGATCCCATCTCTCGCCGGGTCCACCGGAAGGTACTGGAGGACAGCTCGTGTTCTGGTTGGTCGTGGTGGCGATGGCCGTGGTGGTCGGTGGAACCGCACTGGTGGCCCTGGGCGGCGGCGGAACCCTTCCCGAGGCGGTGCACGACCGGATCGCGGCGCGACTGCCGCAGGACCGGCCGTTGAGCCGGACCGACGTGGACGAGATCCGGCTGCCGATGGCCATCCGCGGCTACCGGATGGACGAGGTCGACGACGTGCTCGACCGGCTCGGCGCCGAACTCGCGCTGCGCGACTCCCGGATCGCCGAGCTGGAGGCCGCCGCCGTACTGGTCGGCGCGGTGGAGGCGAACACGCCCGAGGGCGAGGAGCCGCTGCCCGGCCTGGAGGAGTTCGCCAAGGTGACCAACCACCAGGACGGCGAGGCCGGGCAGTGACCGGCGCGGTGCCGGGTGTGGACGGCCTGCTGCGCTGCGGCTGGGGCGACTCGACGGACGACTACCGGGTCTACCACGACACCGAGTGGGGCCGGCCGGTGCACGGCGACGACGCGCTGTTCGAGCGGGTCGCCCTGGAGGCGTTCCAGTCCGGGCTGTCCTGGATCACCATCCTGCGCCGCCGGGAGGGCTTCCGGGCCGCGTTCGCCGGCTTCGAGATCGCCAGGGTGGCGGAGTTCGACGAGGCGGACGCCGAGCGGCTGCTCCAGGACACCGGCATCATCCGGAACCGGGCCAAGATCGCGGCCACCATCGCCAACGCCCGGGTCGCCCGCGAACTGGACGGCGGGCTGGACGCGTTGATCTGGCGGTTCGCGGTCGAGCCCGGCTCCCGGCCGGCGCCGCGCACGCTCGCGGACGTACCGGCGGTGACGCCGGAGTCCACGGCGCTGGCCAAGGAACTCAAGAAGCAGGGCTTCCGCTTCGTCGGGCCGACCACGGCGTACGCGCTGATGCAGGCGTGCGGGCTGGTCAACGACCACCTGATCGACTGTCACGCACGTTAGTTGGCACACGCCAGGGGCTCGGGGAACTGCGACGGTTCGTGGCTGGCGGGTCAAAATGCGAAAGTGCCTGACCCTGCACGCACGTTGAACGCTCCTGAGGTCGGCGCCGCCGTTCCCCGGGCCCCTGGTGGCTGATGCCCGGAGGTCTAGCGGCCGAGGTACACCGGGGCTTCCTTGGCGATGAAGGCGTTCACCGCGATGCGGTGGTCCTCGCTGGCGCCGGCCAGGGTCTGGAGTTCGTCCTCCTTGTCGAGGAGTTCGCTCAGGGTGTGGGTGGCCCCGTAGGCGAGCGCGGTCTTGATCGCGCCGAACGCGACCGTCGGCCCCTGCGCCAGTCGCTGGGCGAACTCCCGTGCGGTAGCGGCCAGTTCGGCCGACGGGACGACCTTGGTGGCCAGCCCGAGCTCGGCCGCCTCGGCCGCCTTCACGGTGCGCGGGAACATCAGCAGCTCGGTCGCCCGGGCGTGCCCGACCAGCCGGGGAAGTGTCCAGGAGGCGCCCGAGTCGGCGGTCAGCGCGACCCCGGCGAACGAGGTGTTGAAGCCCGCGGTGTCGGCCACGATCCGGAAGTCGCAGGCGAAGGCGAGCGAGGCCCCGGCGCCGGCGGCGACCCCGCCGACCGCCGCGACGGTCGGCTTGTTCATCCCGGCCAGCGCCCGGACCAGCGGGTTGTAGTGCTCGGCGACGGTCTTCAGCGGTGCGTCGCTGGTGCCCAGCAGTCCGAGGTGCTCCTTGAGGTCCTGGCCGACGCAGAACGCCTTCTCGCCCGCACCGGTGAGCAGCAGCGCCCGGACGGCGCTGTCCTCGGCCGCCGCGATCACGGCGTCCCGGAGCGCCACCTTGGTGGCGATGTCCAGGGCGTTCATCGCCTCGGGCCGGTTGATGGTGATGACGGCCAGGCCGCCGTCGAGTTCGAACAGCACGGAGTCGGACATGGGCGAGGGCTCCCTGAGGTGTCGAGGGTGGGACTGAGCCAGCATGCCCGAGCGGTACGGGTGCCGGGGAGTGTGAGGTCGGGCACCTTTTGGCGGTGTCGCCGGAGCAGTGCCGCCGGGGCTTCTGGCGGGTAATGCGGTGCTCTGGGCGGGTGTGGCCGATGGTGCGGAGAGAGTGACGTTGGTCATCAAGCCATCTGATGCGGGATAATGGCTTCCGATCAATGCGTTCGATACCGGCGGTGGACGGACTGCCGGGACGTAGCTGAGCGGTTGCAGGAAGGGGAACGAGCATGGCGGCCATGAAGCCGCGGACGGGTGACGGCCCGCTCGAGGTCACCAAGGAGGGGCGGGGCATCATCATGCGAGTGCCGCTCGAAGGCGGCGGACGCCTGGTGGTGGAGCTCACGCCGGATGAGGCGAGCGCCCTCGGTGACGCCCTGAAGGCAGCCACCGGCTGACCCAGCGGGTGCCCCGCGTTCTCCCTGGAGACACGCGCACAGCACCGAGCCCGGCTCCGGATCACCGGAGCCGGGCTCAGTGCTGTCCTGATCAGGAGCTGGTCAGCGCTTCACGGCGCAGAGCAGCCCGTCACTGACCGGCAGCAGGGCGGGCAGCAGCCGGTCGCTCTCCCGGACGTCCCGGACCAGCTCGCGGACGGCCCGGGTCTGCGGGTCGTGGTGCTCGGGTTCGGCCAACCGGCCCTCCTGGAACACCCCTTCGAAGCAGACCACGCCGCCCGGCCGGAGCAGACGCAACGATTCTGCAAGGTACGACTGCGATTCGGCCGGGTCGCCGTCGCAGAAGACCAGGTCGTACTGACCGTCCGCCAGCCGGGGCAGCACGTCCAGGGCCCGGCCCGGGATGAAGCGGGCCCGGTTCGGGGCGAAGCCGGCCGCGTGGTACGCCTCCCGGGCGTACTGCTGGCGCACCGGCTCCAGGTCGACGGTGGTCAGCACGCCGTCCGGCCGCATCCCGCGCAGCAGGTAGACCCCGGAGACGCCGGTGCCGGTGCCCACTTCGGCGATCGCCTTGGCGTCCACCGCGGCGGCCAGCAGCCGCAGCGCGGCGCCGCCGCTCGGGCCGATCGCCCGGATGCCGGTCCGTGCGGACTGGGCCCGGGCGTAGGTCAGCACCGCGTCCTCGCCGACGTAGGTGTCGGCGAGAGCCGCGTGGGCGGGCCCGAACTCGGTGATGGCTGCCTCTTCCGGAGCGCCTGATGTCGATATTTCCAGCCACAGATTACTGGCCGGGCGGGAACCGCGTTCGAAGACCGGCCGTTGACCCGGAAGGGAAGTGGTGATCGGTCCTCGGAGTGGCTGCTCCCCGGGCGGGAATCGGTGCTTTATCCGGATCTGACGGGTGAGGTGGATATGGTGGTGGCCCTGCTGGGCAGAAGAGCCGACCGAGGAGGTGTGGCCGAGGACGACGTCCTGATGCCGTGGCACCTGAGCGGCTCTACGTCGGCCCGTACGCCGAAGCCCGTGATGAACCAGCCTGTGCACTCCCCCCTGGACAAGTCGACCGCAGCCGACACCGTGGTGGCCGACGCCCCCGCCCCGCTCGCGACCTTCGCCGAGGGCCCCGATGCGCAGACCTGGACGCCGCCGAGTTGGGCGGAGATCGTCGAGGCGCACAGCGCCCGGGTGTACCGGCTGGCCTACCGCCTGACGGGCAATCAGCACGACGCCGAGGACTTGACCCAGGAGGTCTTCGTCCGGGTGTTCCGCTCGCTCTCCACCTACACGCCCGGCACCTTCGAGGGCTGGCTGCACCGGATCACCACCAACCTGTTCCTGGACATGGTGCGCCGCCGCCAGCGGATCCGTTTCGACGCGCTGGGCGACGACGCTGCCGAGCGGCTGCCGAGCCGTGAGCCGAGCCCGGCCCAGCACTTCAGCGACACCCACTTCGACGCCGACGTCCAGCAGGCGCTGGACACCCTGGCGCCCGAGTTCCGCGCCGCCGTGGTGCTCTGCGACATCGAGGGCCTGTCGTACGAGGAGATCGCCGCGACCCTGGGCGTCAAGCTCGGGACGGTCCGCAGCCGGATCCACCGCGGCCGTTCGCACCTGCGCGCCGCGCTCAAGCACCGTGCCCCGGGGTCCGCTCCGGGCCGGGTGCGCCGGGGCGGGGCCGAGCCGGTGGCGGTGGGTGCCGAGCCCGCCGGGGTCGATCGGGGGTCGGCGTGACCTCCGCCGAACCCACCGGTCGGGCCAGGCGAGGCTCCGGCTGGGCCCAACTCGGCCGTCGGGCCGAGCCGGTGACGGAGCTTCGCTCGGTCCCGCTGCGGGCCGCCGCCGAGCCGGCCGTCGAACAGCACCACCTCGGCGACCGGCTCTCCGCCTTCGTCGACGGCGAGCTGGACCACGACGCCCGGGAGCGGGTCCAGGCCCACCTGGCCACCTGCCCCGACTGCCTCGCCGAGGCCGACGAGAGCCGGGCCGCCAAGCAGCTGCTGACCCGCAGTGCCGCCCCCGATCCGTCCGCGCTGCTGATGTCCCGGCTGCTCGCGGTCGCCGCGCTGCCCGAGGACGACGAGCATTCCGGGGGCGGCCCCGCCGTGCCCGGCGTCGGCACGCTCGGCGGCAGTCGGCTGACCGGCGGTTCGTTCGGCCGTGGTGCCGGGGCCTCGTTCGGTGCCGGGGCGCTCGGTGCCGGTGCCCCGCTGCCGGGGGTGGACCCGAGGGCCCGCCGCTCGTTCCGTCCACTGGCAGCAGCGGCCGAGGCACCGGTGGCCGAGCCGCCGGTGGCCCGCTCCGCACCGTTCGGCCGGCGGTTCGTCTTCGCGGCGGCCGGGGCCTTCTCGGTCGCGGCGGTCACCCTGGGCGGGGTCACCGCGGTCTCCGGCGAGGAGCAGCACGGCACGGTCACCCCGGTCAGCGGCCCGGGCGGCGGCTCCGTGGTGATCCCGGTGGACTTCCCGGCGGCGTACCCCGTGCGGACGCCCGGCGGGTTGATGGCGGCGCTGCCCAGCCGGCAGCCGAGCGCCGAGCCCGACCGCAGCGCGGTCGTGCCGCAGCACCACCTCCGCTGAGCCACCGGTCGGGCCGTACCGCCCTCGGCCTGGATCTTTGCCACAGCTTCATCAAGCTGGGGCCTCGGGACACGCCGGTGGCCATTACTCTGTACTGACGCTGTCCAGAATTCATCATGCGCCGGGAGCTCGGGTGTTCACAGACGTAGGCCCACTTGAGGTCGTGACGCTGGTCATCCTGGCCATCGTGATCTTCGGTCCGGACAAACTGCCGAAGCTGATCCAGGACGTGATGGGCTTCATCCGCAAGGTCCGCAGCTTCGCGGACAGTGCCAAGGAGGACATCCGCTCCGAGCTCGGACCGGACTTCAAGGACTTCGACTTCGAGGACCTGAACCCGAAGACCTTCGTCCGCAAGCAGCTGCTCGGCAACAACGAGGACCCGCTGGGCTTCAAGGAGATCCGGGACGGGCTGGACCTCAAGTCCGTGCTCAACGACGACCCGGCACCGAGCCGCGCGGTCACCGACCTGACCAAGTCCGCCTCGCCCCTCGCCTCGCCGATAGCCGCCGAGCCCCTGCAGAAGGACGAGCGTCCGCCGTTCGACCCGGACGCGACCTGACCTTCCGCCTTTCCGTCGCCTCGACGCCCCGCCCGGCCGCCGTGCTGAGCGGGGCGTCGGCGTGTCCGCCGCTATTGTGCTGAGAGCTATCGATCAGTGCTGTACGAGGAGGCCCAGGGATGGACGCGACGAGTCGTGCGGTGGGGACGGCCACGGTGGGCGCCACCGTGGGGGCCCAGGCCCGGGCGGTGGCCGACCCGCTGGCGCCGTACCTGGCCGCCGACTTCCCCTGGTACGGCCTGGACGACGGCTGGACCGGGCGGCGCTGGCTGATGCAGGCCGGGGCGGCGCCCGGCCGGGTCGAGCAGCCGATCGACTACGGCACCCTGGGCCACGGCGAGGAGCCCGCCAAGCACTACGAGGCCCGGGACGTCCGCAAGTTCGCCGTGGTGGTCACGGTGGCCTGCCGGGACAGCCGCCGCAGCGCCGACAACACCGGCATGCTCGAAGCCACCTCCGCCTCCTCCGCCGCCTGGCTGGCCGGCTCAGGACTGCTCGCCGCCACCTGGCCCGGCCAGCTCGACCGCACCCTCCGCCAGGACTGGCTCGACCAGCAGAGCGCCCTCGCCTGGGACCTCGCCGACGACCTCGACGGCCCCGGCTGGTCCCCCCTCACCCTCCCCGTCAACGGCCTCCCGCAGCCCTTCCGCTACCGCGAGTCCGAATACGGCTGGGTCCTGGCCGGCGAGGCCCCCGGCGTCCTGCTCGGCGCCTACGGCCGCGGCATCAGCGCCTACGGGGCGGGCTTCGCCACCGTCCCCGACCTGACGGTCTACAACGGCCGCTGAGCCGTACCCCGCCCCCGCCGGACCGGGGGACGCCGAAGGCCCCGGGAGCAGCTCCCGGGGCCTTCGGTGACGCTGCGTCAGAACTTGTTCTTCGGGGTCAGCCCCAGCGAGAGGCCGGAGAGGCCGCGCTGGCGGCCGCCGAGCTTGCCCGCGATGGTGCGGAGGGCGGTGGCGGCGGGGGAGTCGGGGGCGGCCAGGACGACCGGGCGGCCGTCGTCGCCGCCCTCGCGGAGGCGGACGTCGATCGGGATGGAGCCGAGGACGGGGACGGTGGCGCCGACCGAGCGGGTGAGGGCGTCGGCGACGGTCTGGCCACCGCCGGTGCCGAAGACGTCGATCAGCTCGTCGCAGTGCGGGCAGGGCATGCCCGACATGTTCTCGATCACGCCGACGATCTTCTGGTGGGTCTGCAGCGCGATGGTGCCGGCCCGCTCGGCCACCTCGGCGGCGGCCATCTGCGGGGTGGTGACGATCAGGATCTCGGCGTTCGGGACCAGCTGGGCGACCGAGATGGCGATGTCGCCGGTGCCCGGCGGGAGGTCGAGCAGCAGGACGTCGAGGTCGCCCCAGTAGACGTCCGCCAGGAACTGCTGGAGCGCCCGGTGCAGCATCGGCCCACGCCAGACCACCGGCGCGTTGCCGGGGGTGAACATACCGATCGAGATGACCTTCACGCCGTTCGCCGACGGCGGCATGATCATGTCCTCGACCTGGGTCGGGCGGCCCTCGACGCCGAGCATCCGGGGGATGCTGTGGCCGTAGATGTCGGCGTCCACCACGGCGACCTTGAGGCCGTCGGCGGCCATCGCGGCGGCCAGGTTGACGGTGACCGAGGACTTGCCGACGCCGCCCTTGCCGGAGGCGACGGCGTACACCCGGGTCAGCGTGCCGGGCTTGGCGAACGGGATCTCCCGCTCGGGAGCGCCGCCGCGGAGCAGCTGGGACAGCTCCTTGCGCTGCTCCTCGCTCATCACGTCGAGCTCGACCTGAACCTCCGTCACCCCGGCGACGCCGGAGACGGCGGTGGTCACCCGTTCGGTGATGGTCTCGCGCATCGGACAGCCCGAGACGGTCAGGTAGATCGCGACCCGGACGGCGCCGCCGTCACCGATCTCGACCGATTTCACCATGCCGATCTCGGTGATCGGACGGTTGATCTCCGGGTCGTTGACGGTCGCCAGCGCCTCGCGTACGGACTCCTCCGTGACGCCTGCCGCAACCTCTGTCTCGTTGGCCATGCCTTGATGGTACGGCGCGCCGAAACCTCGCCGACCCGGCGGTAACGTGCCGCCGGTCACAACCGGTCTGCGGCGTCCCGGCGTTCGTCCAGTTCCTTGAGCAGGGCCTGCAGTTCGGAACGGACGAAGTCGCGGGTGGCGACCTCGCCGAGCCCGTGCCGCAGGGCCGCGACCTCGCGGGTCAGGTACTCGGTGTCGGCGATGTTGCGGTCGCTGCGGGCCCGGTCCTGCTCCATGTTGACCCGGTCCCGGTCGTCCTGGCGGTTCTGCGCCAGCAGGATCAGCGGGGCGGCGTAGGAGGCCTGCAGCGAGAGCATCAGGGTGAGGAAGATGAAGGGGTAGTCGTCGAACCGCCAGCTGACCGGCCCGATGGTGTTCCAGGCCACCCAGGCGACCACCACCACCGTCATCCAGACGATGAACCGGCCGGTGCCGAGGAAGCGGGCGATCCGCTCGGAGAGCTTGCCGAACGCCTCGGGGTCGTACACGGGCAGCGTGATCAGCCCGGGCCTGGCGGTGCGCGGCTGGTCCAGCCGGTTGCGGGCCGGGCCGCTCGGCTCGGGGCGGGCGGTGCGGCGCTGGGAGCCCTCGCGGGCGCGCAGCTCACGGAGCTCGCGCAGTTCGCGCAGCTCGCCCTGGAGGCGTTGGCGCGGGGTCTCGTCCCGGCGGTTCTTCCGGTCAGCGTCCACCGCGCGCCTCGCTCTCGTGTGCCTCGCCGCCGTGCAGGGCGGCCTCGCGCCAGTCCTCCGGCAGCAGGTGGTCGAGCACGTCGTCGACGGTGACCGCGCCGAGCAGGTGGTCGGCCTCGTCCACCACCGGGGCCGCGACCATGTTGTACGCCGCCAGGTAGCTGGTGACCAGTTGCAGCGGGGTGTCCGGCGGCAGCGGGTCGAGGTCGTCGTCGACCAGCGAGCCGACCAGGGTGTACGGCGGCTCGCGGAGCAGCCGCTGGAAGTGGACGGTGCCGAGGTACTTGCCGGTCGGGGTCTCGTTCGGCGGGCGGCAGACGTACACCTGGGCGGCCAGCGCGGGCTTGTTGTCCGAGACCCGGACCCGGGCCAGCGCCTCGGCCACGGTGGCGTCAGGCTCCAGCACGATCGGCTCGGTGGTCATCAGACCGCCGGCGGTGTTCTCCTCGTAGCTGAGCAGGCGGCGGACCGAGGCGGCGTCCTCCGGCTCCATCAGGCGCAGCAGCCGCTCGGCAGCCTCCTCGGGGAGGTCGGAGAGCAGGTCGGCGGCGTCGTCCGGGTCCATCGCCTCCAGCACGTCGGCGGCGCGTTCGTCCTTGAGCTTGCCGATGATCTCGACCTGGTCGTCCTCCGGCAGCTCCTCCAGGACGTCGGCCAGCCGGTCGTCGTCCAGCGCGGCGGCCACCTCGGCGCGGCGCTTGGGGGAGAGGTGGTGCATCACGTTGGCCAGGTCGGCCGGGCGGAGCTGGTCGAAGGTGGCCAGCAGGTTGGCCGCGCCCTGGCCCTCCTCGATCAGCGCGAAGCCGCTGACGGCGGACCAGTCCAGGGTCAGCGTCTCGCCCTTGGCCTTGCGCAGCCGGGAGACCTTGCCGGCCTGGACGAAGACCTTGCTGATCTCCCACTCGCGGACCCGGGTCTGCACCATCGCCACGTCCAGCACGGTGACCTCGGCGCCGGTCTTGGTCCAGGTGACGGTGCGGTCCAGTAGCTCGGCCAGCACCAGGGTCTCGGACGGGCGTTGCTCGAACCGCCGCATGTTGATCACACCGGTGGTGAGCACCTGACCGGACTCCAGGCTGGTCACCCGGGTCATCGGCAGGAAGATCCGGCGGCGGCCGACCACCTCGACCACCAGGCCGAGCACCCGGGGCGGGCGTCCGCCGATCCGCAGCGAGACCACCACGTCGCGGATCCGGCCGACCTGGTCGCCGTTCGGGTCGAAGACCGCGATCCCGGAGAGGTGGGAGATGAAGACCCGGCTGCCTGGCCCTGCCATGGACTTCCTCTCTACGCGACGATCCGGGCCCAGGCTACCTGGCCGGGAACCGCGCAGCCCGCCGACCGGCACCGGGTGGGTCGGTTGTACGGTCGGTGTTCAGCAACAGAGGGGAAGATCGTGAACGGTTCGTCACATGTCAGGATCGCCAGGCCATCCAGGGACCTGGCGGCGGCGGAGCGGTTCTGGATCGACGGGCTCGGCCTGAGCGTGCTGTACCGCTTTGAGTCCGACGGCACGACCGAGGAGCACTCGCTGCTGATGGCCGGCTGGCCGGACGCCGCCTGGCACCTGGAGCTGGTCGACGCCGGGGAGATCCGGCCCCGGCCGACCGTCGAGGACCTCTTCGTGGTCTACCTGGGCGAGCCCGTGCCGGAGGAGCTGGTGGCCCGGCTGGAGGCGCACGGCGGCCGCCGGGTGAAGGCGCACAACCCGTACTGGGACCAGTGGGGCGTGACGGTCGAGGACCCGGACGGCTACCGGCTGGTGCTCTCCACCCGGCAGTGGTCCAACGGCTGAGCGCCGTCCGGGTCCTGACCCCCGGTCAGGCGGTGGTGATCGGCTCCTGCAGTTCGGTCACCCAGCCGGCCCGGTCCTCGGTCAGCTCCAGGTACAGCTCACGGGTGAGGCCGAGGGAACGGTGACCGTTCGCGTCGATCCAGCGGGCCAGCGTCTGCGAGGTCGTCAGCACGTCGTCCATCGGACCCCGGTGCACGATGGTCGCCACCGAGGGCAGCGCCGGCAGGTCGGCGATCTCGAAGCCGTACGCCGGGTCGGGCTCGGCGTTGACCGGGAGCGCGGCGAACGCGCGGACCTGGTCGGTGCCGGGCTTGACCTCCTCGTAGTACGCCAGGCTCGGGCCTGCCACGGTCAGGCCGGCCTGGTCCACCAGCCGGCAGAGCCGGTCGAACAGCGGGCCGATCACCGGGCCGATGTGCTCGGGATCGAAGCTCTCCGCCACGGCGGACAGCCGGGCCACCCGGACCGCCGGGATGCTCTTGACCACAACGTCGTCGGAAGGCATGCGCCCCTCACTCTCGATCGTCCGGAGCCTCGACTCGACCCGGGCCAGCCGGACGGCCGCCTCCTGCACCGCCGCCGCAAGCTCCGCCTGTCGCAGGCGGAGCATCCCGCGCAGCTCCTCCGCGCTCACCTGCTCGTCGACGATGGCGGTCACCTGCTGGAGGGTGAAGCCGAGGTCCTTGAGCGCGATGATCCGGTTGAGCCGGGCGAGCTGAGCCGCCTCGTAGCCCCGGTACCCGGTGAACGGGTCCACCCGGGCGGGCGGCAGCAGGCCGATGGCGTCGTAGTGGCGGAGCATCCGGACGGACACCCGGCCGTGCTTCGCGAAGTCTCCGATGCTGAACATGATGGGGCTACTCCAGAGCCTGACACGGTGTGAGGGTCAACTCTTCGGCACGCGCAGCGGCAGCCAGGGGCCCGGGGAACGGCGGCGCCGACCTCAGAAAAGGTGATCCGTGCGTAGGCGGTCAGGCACTTTCGCAGTGACCCGAACGCCAGATCTCCTCGCAGTTCCCCGAGCCCCTGGATAGTGCAACCTGAGCGTGTGCCCAGCTCAGCGGCTCCGCTTGAAGAGCAGCTTCGGCAGCCCCGCCGGAATCGGCTGCCGCGTGGTGGCCGATGTGGGCATCGGCGTCGCGGCGTGCGAGGCGTCGGGCATGTTGCCGGGCTGCTCGGTGAGCGGGCCGGCCGGCGCCAGCCGGAGGACGCGGCAGTCGCGGGCCCAGCGCTCCCCGATGGTGTCGGTGTCGGGGGCGTTCAGGCGCTTGCCCTTGAGCTCCTCGACCGCGCCGAGCCAGGCGTCGCTGCCGGGGGCGAGCTCGGTGACGGCGGCGGGCCAGGCGGTGAGGCGGCCCCACTTGTCCTTGCTGCGGACGGTGACCTCGGCGGTCTGACCGGCCGTCAGCCCGTGCAGGGGCTGTTCGATGCCGTCGCCGACCACCACCACCGCGCCGTCGTGCCAGGCGTGCCAGAGGGCCCGGCTCTGCGGCTGTCCCTCGGCCCGGACCCAGAGCAGACCGGACTTCTTCGCGGCCTCCTCCAGGAGTGCCCGGTCCAGCGTGGCCCGGTCGGGTCCGGTGGCGGCGTCGGTCGTCGTAGGCTCCATGGCCGACAGCGTAAGGCTTCACCCGGAGCCGGTGTCCGGCCGGTGTCTCACGGCTCAGGACGACAGTGCCATGGCTCCTTTACAGCCCTTACCGTGGTGTCCGTCCGATTTCGTCACCCCGAGGAGAGCTGTGCCCGCCGCCCGGCCCGACACCGCCGTACCCGCCCCAGTGGCGGCACCCGCGCTCACCACCCACCCGGCCACGCTTCCGAAGGCCGATCTGGTGCTGCTGGCGGTCTCGATCGCGGGCATCTCGCTGTCCGCCCCGCTGATCAGCGCCACCGCCGCACCGGCGCTGGCCATCGCGTTCTGGCGGAACGTCATGTCGGTCGGCGTGCTCGGCCCGTACGCGCTGCTCCGGCACCGGGCCGAACTGCGCGGCATCGGCCGCCGGGCGCTGCTGCTGGCGGTGGCGGCGGGGGCGCTGCTGGCGCTGCACTTCGCGCTCTGGATGCCGAGCCTGCGGATGACCTCGGTGGCGTCGGCGACCGCGCTGGTGACCACCACGCCGCTGTGGACCATCCTGCTGATGCGGCTGTTCGGGCACCGGCCGCCCCGGCTGGTCTGGATCGGGACCTGCGTGGCGTTCGCCGGTGTGCTGGTGCTGACCGGTGTCGACATGTCGCTCTCGCCGGACGCGCTGCTCGGTGACGCGCTGGCGCTCGGCGCCGGGCTGGCCGCCGCCGGGTACATGCTGCTCGGTGCCGAGGTCCGACGGACCGTCAGCACCACCGCGTACACGCTGGTCTGCTACGCCACCACGGCCGTGGTGCTGCTGGTGGTCTGCCTGGTCGCGGGGGTCTCGATGAGCGGCTGGTCGGCCGGGGTCTGGTGGCAGATCGTGCTGCTGATGGTGGCCGCCCAGCTGCTCGGCCACTCGCTCAGCAACCGGGTGGTACGGACCCTGGGCCCGTCCATCACCTCGACCGCGATCCTGCTGGAGACCCCCGGCGCCGCGCTGATCGCGGCGCTCTGGCTCGGCCAGCTGCCGCCGGTCGCCGCGTACCCGGCGCTGGTGGTCATCCTGCTCGGTCTGGTGCTGGTCGCCCGGGGCGGCCGCAACAACAACTAGACGAGTAGATCCGAAGTTCGGTCCCGCCAAAGGGTCGAGGGCGTCCAAGATCAGTTTGTGACGACCGACCTGAACACCCTCTTGACCGCACTTTACGTGAAGATCGACGACGAGATCGGAGGAACGCGATGGCTGGGCCGCCCGCCCCTGCTCAGCGACTCTGAACTCGTCTGCCTCGCGGTGGCCCAGGCCCTGCTCGGGTACCACTCCGAGGCCCGCTGGCTGCGCTACGCGCACAAGCGCCTGTCCGGCATGTTCCCGTACCTTCCCCAGCGCGCGGGCTACAACAAGCGACTCCGTTCGGCACTGCCGCTGGTAAAGCGCGTGATCCGGGAACTGGCCCGGGATAGCGACTTCTGGACGGACACGGTGTGGATCACCGACTCCACGCCGGTGCCGTGCGGCATGTCGCGCCCGACCGTCCAGCGTTCGAACATGGCGGGCTGGGCCGGCTACGGCTACTGCGCCTCTCACTCCCGCTTTTTCTGGGGCCTTCGTCTGTATCTCGTGTGCACGCCGGCCGGCATGCCAATCCTGTGGGCGCTGGCGAACCCGAAGCTGGATGAGCGGGAGGTGCTGGCCGCGATGCTCGAAGTCGATGCGGAGCTGGTCGCCCGCCGCGAGGGCATGGTGCTCATCTCGGACAAGGGCTTCGCCTCGAAGACATTCGAGCGTGAACTCGCCGAGCTCGGCGTCGAGTTGCTGCGGCCCTCGTTCAAACGCGAGAAGAAGCGGTTCGGCGAGCCGATGCTCAAGAAGGTCCGCCAGCTGATCGAGTCGGTCAACGACACCCTCAAAGGGCAGCTCGACCTGGAACAACACGGCGGGCGGACCTTCGAGGGCGTCGCGATCCGGGTGGCCCAGCGAGTCCTGGCGATGGCCACCGCCATCTGGCACAACAACCGGACCGGCGCACCCGCCACGCGCTCGCTGATCGCGTTCGACCACTGACGGCATCCGGCAGTGACCGCAGGCAGGCTCTCGCCGAGTCAGAGGACCTCGGCCTGCTCTGGGGTCACGCAGTATTCGTGGTCGCCAACCTGCACGATGTAGCCCTTCGGTGGCTCCAAGGACGTCGTCCACCAGACCCCGGCGACCTCCCCGACAGCTTCCGTCGTCTCGCTCGGTGAGTCCGACTCAGTGCGGATTCGGACGCGGGTTCCGTCGGGCAGGTCGCTGCGATAGCGGGGCGGCATGTCGGGATGGAGTCGTCCCCTGGGGATCAGGAACTCCGGCCGTAGCCCCCAGGGACTGCCGTCCTCGGTCTCCACCGAGTAGATCGGCCCGACGTGGCCGTCGCGCTCGTCCTGCTTGATGACACACCCGACGACCACACCACGGCTGCCCACGATCTCCGGCCCGAGCCAACCCAGACTCGGAACTGGCGGATGCGGCGTCGTCAGTTCCACCAACTCGCCGTAAGCCAGGGTGGCCTGCTCTGGCCAGGGAGTCTCGTCCAGCAGCCACTGTTGCTCGACCGTCATGAGCCCCTCCATTTCATGACCTCGGTGGACCCACCAAACCATAACCGCGAGGTGATTGGCCTGATCGGTCTGGCCGGCCCTTCAACCGCGCGATCATGAGACTTCGGCCACCGTCACATCGGATCTACTCGTCTAGAGCCAGCCGTTGCGGCGGAAGCCCCGGTACATGCCGATACAGAGGACGGCGATGCCGGCCATCACGATCGGGTAGCCGTACCGGGAGTGCAGCTCCGGCATGTAGTCGAAGTTCATCCCGTACACGCCGGTGACCATGGTGGAGACGGCGAAGATGGCCGCCCACGAGGTGATCTTGCGCATGTCCTCGTTCTGCGCGACCGAGACCTGCGCCAGGTTGGCCTGGAGCAGCGAGTTGAGCAGTTCGTCGAAGCCGTGCACCTGCTCGACCACCCGGGTCAGGTGGTCGGCGACGTCGCGGAAGTACTTGCGGATGTCCGGGTCGACCAGCCGCTGGCCGGGCTCGGAGAGCTGCTGCATCGGGCGGAGCAGCGGCGAGACCGCGCGCTTGAACTCCAGCACCTCGCGCTTGAGCTGGTACACCCGGCCGACGTCCGCGCCCCGGCCGCCCTTGTTGGCGAAGACGTCGAACTCGATGTCGTCCACGTCGGTCTGCAGCCGGTCGGCGACCAGCAGGTAGTTGTCCACCACCTGGTCGGCGATGGCGTGCAGGACGGCGGACGGGCCCTTGGCCAGCAGGCCGGGGACGTCGCCGTTCTCGCCGGCGCTCTCCAGTCGGCGGCGCAGCTCGTGCAGCGAGCTGTGGCCGCCGTGCCGGACGGTGATCACGAAGTCGGGGCCGACGAAGACCATCAGCTCGCCGGTCTCGACCACCTCGCTGGTCGGGGTGAGCTGGTCGTGCTCCACGTAGCGGATGGTCTTGAAGACCGCGAACAGCACGTCGTCGTAGCGCTCGACCTTGGGGCGCTGGTGCGCGTGCACCGCGTCCTCGACCGCCAGCGGGTGCAGCCCGAAGCGCTGGGCGATGCCCTCGAACTCGGCCTCGGTGGGCTCGTGCAGGCCGATCCAGCTGAACGATCCTGCATCCGTCTCCCGGGCCGCGCGGACCCGGCGGGCGGCCTCCCTGGGGCTGCAGCGCTCACCGTGGCGCTTGCCGTCCTGGTAGACCGCGCAGTCCACCACGGCGGACGGGGTCTGGCTCTCGTCGGCCGGGTCGAAGCTGTTCAGCCCCGCCCGGCGCGGACGTGGACGGACGGCGGCACGCAGGTTGTTGATCATCGACATGACGGACTCCTCGGGCAGGAGGCGTCGCAGGGCGGCACGCGGGTGACGGACCGTGGGATGCGACGGCGGGGCGGCACGTTCATGGCCGGCCGTGGCCGGTGTTCCGGAGCCGTGGAAGTCCAGGTGCCTTGCTGGGGCGCGGTTTGGACCGTACGACTTCGGGGAATGTGCTCTCCCGGCCGGACGTGACGCTGCCTCAGGAACTCCGTCGAGGAGTGGGGCCGCCGCTCAGACGAGGGCGGGGTGAAGGCGACGCGGCCGGGCAGAGCTGCCGGTACTGCATGGTCGGCTGGTATCCACCGCGAACCACCTCCTTCACGTCGTGGCCCTGTGGGCGGAGATTCCCCAGTGGCCAGCTACATACCCTAACAGTTGACAGGGCGCCAGCGCTGGGGGTCTGCACCGGCCGGACGCCTTCGGGGCGTTATGGTCTGGCCATGGCGCACGACTTCCACGACCCCGCCGAGCTCTCCCGCGCGTCCGTGCTGGCCGCGGTCGAGGCCCGTCTGCTGGCAACTTTCGGTGAACCGAGCGGCCGGGCCGCCGTCACCTTCCTCGGCGCGGACCGGATCGAGGTGCTGCGCTTCGGCCCGGACGCCGACGGACTGGTGAGGTACGTCACGCTCGGGATGTCGGCCGCGCCGATGGCCGACCCGACCTCGGTGGTCGCCGATCCGGTCCGCGGCCCCCGGGCCGAGCTGGTGCTGACGGTCCGTGGGGGGCACGACGACGTGCTCCGCACGCTGGCCACCTTCGCCGCCACCCCGCAGGTCGAGGGTCTGGTGCTGGCCCCCGGTGGCTCGCTCGACCTCGGTGCGCCGCTCTGGGCGGGCGCCCCGTTCACCTCGGTGCTGGCCGCCGAACCCGGCGGGCTGGTGCCCGACCTGGAGCTGGCCGAGCCCGCCGAGCCGGTGCGCTTCCTGCCGCTGCTGCCGATGACGCCGAACGAGGCCGGCTACAAGCGGGTGCACGGCGCGGCCGTGCTGGAGGAACGCTGGCTGCGGTACGGCACCGACCTGCGCGACCCGCTGCGCCGGGGCGTACCGCTGGACTGACCTGGTCTGACGGCGAGTCAGGCCAGCTCAGGGCTGGTAGTCCTTGATGAAGCCGTAGACGCCGCTGGCCACCAGCTGGACCGCGATCGCCGAGAGCAGCAGCCCGGAGAGCCGGGTGATCAGCACCACGCCGCCCTCCTTGATCAGCCGGATGATCACCAGCGAGAACCGCATGGTCAGCCACATCACCACGTGCATGGCCAGGATCGCGGTCCACACCGCCAGGTCCTGGGCTGCCCCGTGCGCGCCCTGGACGGCCAGGATCACCGCCACGATCGCGCCGGGCCCGGCCAGCAGCGGGGTGCCGAGCGGCACCAGGGCGACGTTCACGTCCTTGGTCTGGGTCGGCTCCTCGATCTTGCCGGTCAGCAGGTCGAGGGCGATCAGCAGCAGCAGGATGCCGCCGGAGACCTGCAGCGCCGGGATCGAGACGTGCAGGTAGTCCAGGATCTGACGGCCGAACAGGCCGAAACAGGTGATCACCCCGAGCGCCACGGCGGCGGCCTGCCAGGCCATCTTTCGCTGCACCTTGGCCGCCCGGCCGGAGGTGAGCGCCAGGAAGATCGGGATGGTGCCCGGCGGATCCATGATCACGAAGAGGGTGACGAAGAGCGACCCGAAGGTCGTGACGTCGAAGAAGGTCATCGGCGGGCGCTGCTCTCAGGGTGAAACGCGGCCTATGTGACGAATCGTCTGATTCTGGCACGCGCCGCGCTCTCAGCCCCTCCGGCTCACCCGACGATTGGCTTCGCCCCGGTCGCCTGCGCCACCAGCGCCTCGTACACCGCCGGGTCGGTGGTGTACTCGCCGAGCCGGACGGTCTTCCGGTGGCCGTGGTAGTCGCTCGACCCGGTGGCCAGCAGTCCCAACTCGGCGGCCAGCCCGCGCAGCCGGGCCCGGGTCTCCTCGTCGTGGTCCAGGTGGTCCACCTCCAGGCCGCCCAGACCGGCCGCCGCCAGGTCGGCGATCACCTGGTCGGAGACCGTCCGGCCGCGCTTCACCGCGCCCGGGTGGGCGAACACCGGCACCCCGCCCGCCGCCCGGACCAGCCGGACGGCCGTCGCCGGGTCGGTCTCGTGCTTCGGTACGTCGGCCCGGCCGCCGTTGGCCAGCCAGTCGTGGGTGAACGCGTCCGAGACGGTCGCCACCACGCCCGCCTCGACCAGCGCGCTGGCGATGTGCGGACGGCCCACCGAACCGGACCCGGCGATCCGCTCCACCTGCTCCCAGCTGATCGGCGCCCCCAGCTCCCGGCAGCGCTCCACCACCGCCCGCCCCCGGCGGAACCGGTCGGTGCGGACCAGCTCCCGCTCGGCGGCGAACGCGGGCTCGGCCGGGTCGAAGAGGTACGCCAGCAGGTGCAGGCTGATCCCGCCGACCCGGCAGGACAGCTCCGCCCCCGGCACCAGGGTCAGCCCGGTGCCACGGACCGCCTCGGCCGCCTCGGCATGGCCCGCCACCGTGTCGTGGTCGGTCAGCGCGACCACGTCGAGGCCGGCCGCCACGGCGTTGGCGACCAGCTCGGCGGGGGTGTCGGTGCCGTCCGAGGCGTTGCTGTGAGCGTGCAGGTCGATGCGCACGGGTGACGGCTCCTCAGGATCGATGGAGCCCCAAATGTACGCCGAAGGGTCAGCCGAGCAGTCTCGGGGACAGCGCTCCGCAGGGCAGCAGCCCGAGCTCGGCCCCCGCGTCCCGCAGATCGGTGAGCACCAGCTCGTCGTACATCATCAGCGCCGACTGCTCGGGCCAGGCGATCGCCCAGAGCCAGAGCCCGCGGGCCTCGCCGACGTAGACCGCCCGGTCGTCCGGCGCCTCCGGGACGTGGAACATCGGGGTCGGCCGCCCGGCGGCCGTCACCTTGGCGTCGGCCGGCTTGTAGAGCGAGACGCTGGGGCCCGGGTCAGGGCCGGGCAGGCCCGCGTACCGGGCGCCGAGGCCGACGCCGAGCTCCTCGGCGACCAGCACCAGCTCACCGAAGCCGCCCAGCGGCGCGGGGCCCGAGCAGGCCACGGCGGTGGCGCGGGCGCCGGAGACGTCGTCCCCCGCGTGCGCGATGCCGGTGAACAGCCAGCCGACCGGCAGCGGCCACGGCAGCCAGACCGGCACCTGGGACCGCGCCACGGCGACACCCAGTGCCTCCACGCTCGGTGGCAGCACCGGCTGCATCGGGTGCACGGCGCCGTGCTGGTCGCACTGCCACGTGTCGGAGAAAAGACCGGGCGCGCGGACCCGACCGGCGCACCTCGGGCAGCTTGGCTCGCCCCTCATAACGGACAACGCTCCTCCCTCCGGAGCGCCGCGTCAAGGACGATCACCCGGATGGAGTGCGCTCCGCCCGGGCCGGTGGCAGCCCCGTTGGGGGATGTCCCGTGACGGGCGGCGGCAAACGTACGGCAGCTCGGAGCCGGTTGCGCGGCGGACACACTGACGCCCCGTCACCGGTCTCGCTGGTGACGGGGCGTCAGTCGGGTGTCGGGACCTCGGGCCCGGCCGAAGCCGGCCCCGCCCCCGTCACACCGTCTTGAACGGGCGGATGTACAGGCGCTCGCCGGTGCGGGCGGCCCGCTCCACGAACTCGCGGACGGTGTCCGCGTCGGCGATCAGGGTGTCGGTGGCGGTGCCCTGGACATCGTCCAGGCGGAGGATCTCGAAACGCATGGGTCTCTCCCTTCCCTGCCTCACTGCATGACTGAGGCTTCAACTGACAGCTCGGTCTTCGTCGTCCGGGGTGCTGCTGTCCTACTGCTCGTGACCGGCACCGGGCGGAAGCTGATTGAGCCTCGTCAACCACGGTGCCGTACTGCTGCTTCGGGGCGGTTGCCCGCCCGTAAAGTCCCGGTTTCGGCGCACTGGGGCGCCGTCTTCATCAACAGGGCGCGGAGCGCGATGATTCCCGGACAGATTCAAATATTACCCGAACTAACGAATCTCTGCCGGTCGAAACCCGGGCCAGGGCGCTGACCAGCGACTATTCCGTCAAGTCCCAGAAGTCGGCGAGCACGACGGCGGTCGCTCCGGGCTGCTCCGCGTTGGGCGAGTGCAGGGCCCCGGGCACCGTGGTGTGCCGGACACCCAGCCGGTCGGCCATCGCGATCTGCTCCGGCACCGGCCAGGCGTAGTCCTGCTCGCCGGAGACCACCTGCTTGGGCAGCTCGACGGCGGCCAGCTCGGCCACCAGATCGGGCGCCGAGACCAGGTGCCCGCCCATCGTGATCAGCGCCTCCGGACGGTTCGCCACCCAGCGGCGGTGCAGGAACTCGCCGATCTCCGGGCTCGGCTTCGGCTTGCCCTGGTCCAGCTGCTGCAGCAGCTGCCAGATCTCCTCCAGGCTCATCCCGCCCAGCGCGTCGATCAGCAGCTTGGTCCTGGCCGCCTCGTTCGGGTCGATCGCGCCCGGTCCGGTGGAGAGCAACGTGAGGGAACGCCACGGCAGCGCACCGCCGCGCCGATCCGCCGTCAGCACCGCCTGACGGCTGACCTGCCCGCCGAAGGAGTGCCCCAGCAGGTGCAGCGGCGTACCGGTGCCCAGCGCCGCACTCAGCGCCAGCAGGTCGAGCGCGAGCTCCTCGATCGCGTACCCGGCGGGATCGTCCGCACCGCCGGTCTCGTACTGGCCGCGCTGGTCGACCGCCACCGTGCGGTAGCCCCGGTCGGCCAGCGGCTCCAGGAGGGCGATGAAGTCCTCCTTGCTCCCGGTGAACCCGGGCACCAACAACGCCGTCCCCCGCACCGGCCCGGCCGGCTCGGCGACGAACGACGCAAAACTCCCTCGCGAGGTCGCCAGCCGAACAGCACTGGCACAGACGGGCAG
Source organism: Kitasatospora gansuensis (assembly GCF_014203705.1). NCBI lineage: Bacteria > Bacillati > Actinomycetota > Actinomycetes > Kitasatosporales > Streptomycetaceae > Kitasatospora > Kitasatospora gansuensis. The sequence continues at coordinate 3,007,605 of NZ_JACHJR010000001.1, read as the reverse complement.
CTTCAGAAACGGCGGAGTACTCACACCGCGAGCCTAGTGGGCACACACCAGAGGCCCGGGGAACTTGCGCTCCGGGCTCAGCCATCAGGGGCTCGGGGAACTGCGACGCCGACCTCGGAAAAGGTCACTCCCGCGTGCATGGTCAGGCACTTTCGCCTGTGACCCGCACGCCAGATCTCGTCGCCGTTCCCCGAGCCCCTGGACCGTAAGTGGCTCAGCTCTCGTCGCTGGTGCGGCGCGTCCGGGTCCGCTTGCGCGGGGCCGCACCCTCGGTGGCCTCAGCCGCCGGGGCCGGGGCCGGAGCCGTCTCGGTGCCGGCGGCAGCCGAGCGCGGGCGCCGACGGCGCCGACGCGGAGCGTCACCCTCGGTGGCGGCCTCGACCGGCGCGGCCTCGGCGGCCTCGGCGGTGATCCCCTCGGCCTCGGCGACGACGGCCGCACCGTCGGCGGTGGCGCCGCCCCGGGTGCGACGCCGCTCACGCGGTGCGCGGGCCGGACGCTCGGCGGCCGGTGCCTCGACAGCGGCCTCGGCCGGACCGGTGCGGCGGCCTCGGCCACCACCCGCGGCGCTGCGCGAACCGCGCCCGCCGGTCTCGCCGAGGTCCTCGATCTCCTCGGCCTTCAGACCGGCCCGGGTCCGCTCGGAGCGCGGCAGGACACCGGTGGTGCCGGGCGCGATCTTGAGCAGCTCGTACAGGTGCGGCGAGGTGGAGTAGGTCTCCTCCGGGTCCGGGAACTTGAGGTCCAGGGCCTTGTTGATCAGCTGCCAGCGCGGGATGTCGTCCCAGTCGACCAGGGTGACGGCGGTGCCGAAGGCGCCGGCCCGGCCGGTGCGGCCGATCCGGTGCAGGTAGGTCTTCTCGTCCTCGGTGCACTGGTAGTTGATGACGTGCGTGACGCCCTCGACGTCGATGCCGCGGGCCGCGACGTCGGTGCAGACCAGCACGTCGACCTTGCCGGCCCGGAAGGCCCGGAGGGCCTGCTCGCGGGCGCCCTGGCCGAGGTCGCCGTGCACCGCGCCGGCCGCGAAGCCGCGCTGGGTCAGCTGGTCGGCCACGTCGGCGGCGGTGCGCTTGGTCCGGCAGAAGATCATCGCCAGGCCGCGGCCCTCGGCCTGCAGGATCCGGGCGACCATCTCGACCTTGTCGAGCGAGTGCGCGCGGAAGATGTGCTGGGTGGTGTTGGCCACGGTGTGACCGGTGTCGTCCGGCGCGGCGGCCCGGATGTGGGTCGGCTGGCTCATGTAGCGGCGCGCCAGCGAGATGACCTGGCCCGGCATGGTGGCCGAGAACAGCAGGGTCTGCCGCTTGGCGGGCAGCATCGTGATGATCTTCTCGACGTCCGGCAGGAAGCCCAGGTCGAGCATCTCGTCGGCCTCGTCGAGCACCAGCGCCTTGACCTTGGAGAGGTCCAGCTTGCGCTGTCCGGCCAGGTCGAGCAGGCGGCCCGGGGTGCCGACGATGATGTCGACGCCCTTCTTGAGCGCCTCGACCTGCGGCTCGTACGCCCGGCCGCCGTAGATCGCGAGCACGCGCACGTCGCGGACCTTGCCCGCGGTCTGCAGGTCGTTGGTGACCTGGGTGCAGAGCTCGCGGGTGGGCACCACGATGAGCGCCTGCGGGCCGTCGGAGAGCTGGTCCTCGGTGGCCCGGCCGGCGTCCACGTCGGCGCGGACCACGACCCGCTCGATCAGCGGGAGGCCGAAGCCGAGGGTCTTGCCGGTGCCGGTCTTGGCCTGGCCGATCACGTCGTGGCCGGTCAGGGCCACCGGGAGGGTCATCTCCTGGATCGGGAAGGGGTGGACGATGCCGACGGCCTCGAGGGCTTCGGCGGTCTCCGAGAGGATCCCGAGCTCCCGGAAAGTGGTCTTGGTGGGTTCAGCGGTGGTGGACAGGGTGCTGCCTCTTCCATGTGGTGGGGCCGAGAGCGAGAGGGCGGGCGGGCAGCCTCGTGAGCGGCAACGGGCCGCAGAGCAGCCCGACTCGTCGGATACGAGGTCGCACAACCGCGCCGGCCCCTGCGGCCTGCCGACCCGAACGGCCCGCTGAGGGGCGCGTCGGTCGGCGGCGTAAGGGAGGATTCCCGTGAGGGGCCAGGCGCGGGACCTGCGCCGGAGCGGCGTGGTCCGCGGCGGCCCTCGCTCGGCCACTGATGCGGTGCCAGGGCCCGAGGTCCGGGCCATGGTCGGAGCCGATCGGGTCTCCGACCGGGCATCCGCGTACGTGAACGCCCGGTGTCCGTACGCGGCACTTGCATGTGCCGCCGGGATACATCGAGCTTCCCTACCACCATACAGTCAGGCGACGACTCGAACACGTGACGTGCCCTACTCGGCGCCGGGCGGCCCGGTGCACGGGCGATAGGGTGGCGAAAATGGAGACTCAGGCAGCCGACGACGGCACCCCGCTGGACGCATCCGTCACTTCCGTCGCTTCCGACCCGCCCGCCTCGATCGGCGGCTGGGACGTCCGCTCGGCCGATCCGGACTACCGGGCCGCCGTGCTGGACCTGCTCGGTGCCCTGGCGTACGGCGAGCTGAGCGCCTTCGAGCGGCTCGCCGAGGACGCCAAGTTCGCGCCCGGGCTGGTCGACAAGGCGGCGCTGGCCAAGATGGCCTCCAACGAGTACCAGCACTACCAGCAGCTGCACGACCGGCTGGTCGAGGTCGGCGCCGACCCGACTGCGGTGATGACCCCGTTCGTCGAGCCGCTGGAGGCGTTCCACCGGATGACGGCGCCCTCGGACTGGCTGGAGGGCCTGGTCAAGGCGTACGTCGGCGACGCGATCGCGACCGACTTCTACCGCGAGGTGGCCGTCCGGCTGGACGACGACACCCGGGACCTGGTGCTCAGCGTCTCCTCCGACACCGGGCACGCCCAGTTCGCGGTGGACCGGATCCGGCAGGCGATCGAGGCCGACCCCCGGGTCGGCGGCCGGCTGGCGCTCTGGGGCCGGCGGCTGATGGGCGAGGCGCTCAGCCAGTCCCAGCGGGTGGTGGCCGAGCGGGACGCGCTCTCCAACCTGCTGGTCGGCGGCGCGGACCTGCAGGGCTTCGACCTGGTCGAGGTCGGCAAGATGTTCAACCGGATCACCGAGGCGCACACCCGTCGGATGGCCGCCCTCGGGCTGGCCTCTTAAGCGGTCAGGCGTGCCGGTGCCGCCCCGTCCCGGTCAGCAGGTCGGGGCGGGCCAGCACCGAGACCAGCAGGGCCGAGGTGATCGCCGAGAAGAGCAGCGCCAGCGCGGGCAGGTGGTCGTCCAGCGCGTAGCCGGAGATGCCGCCGCCGATCAGGGCGGCGACCACCGCGGTCGCCAGGGTCAGTGATCTGGCGGCCGGGAAGTACGCGGGCAGCAGCACCAGCGCGCCGGAGCCGACGGCCAGGCCGATGAGCACGAAGGCGATCGTTTCGAGGACCACGGGCTGCCTCCCTGGGGGTTCCCTTCCGCCCATACCCCGTTGCCCCGGTCGGTACGCGCACCGACGCCGAACGGCCGCCCCCTGTCCGGGGACGGCCGTTCGGTGATGCTGGGACCGCGTCAGATGGTGCCGAAGCCCACCTTGCGCACGCTCGGCTCGCCGATCTCCACGTACGCCAGGCGCTCGGCCGGGATGATGACGCGGCGGCCGTGCTCGTCGGTCAGCGTGAAGAGCTTCGAGGTGCCCTCCAGCGCCTTGGCGACCGCGCTCTCGACCTCATCGGCAGTCTGCGTGCTCTCGAGAACGATCTCTCGGGGCGCGTTCTGCACGCCGATCTTGACCTCCACGGCTTCCGTCCCTCCGGGTTGCAGCCATCCATACGCTCGAACCGCTGTTCGCGGGCGTCGCGCCGTACGGCTTCACCATAGAGCAACGACCGCGCAGAACGATGAAGGTCCGCTGATCGCCTATTCGGCGGAAGCGTCCGAGGACTCCTGGCCCGGGTGCATCGGGAAGCCCTTGAGGCCGCGCCAGGCCAGGCTGGCGACCAGCTTGACGGCCGCGTCGCGGGGGATCTCCAGGTCCTGCGAGAGCCAGTACCTGGCGGTGATCTGGGCCAGGCCGCAGACGCCCACGGCGAGCAGCTTGGACTCCGCCTCCGGCAGGTCGGTGTCCTCCGCGATGACCTGGCTGACCAGCGTCGCGCTGGCGTCGGCGGCCCGCTCGACCCGCTCGCGCACGGCGGGCTCGTTGGTCAGGTCGGACTCGAAGACCAGCCGGAAGGCGCCGGACTCGCTGGACACGTAGTTGAAGTACGCCTCCATGGTCGCGGCCACCCGCAGCTTGTTGTCGGTGGTGGTGGTGAGCGCCTCGCGGGTGGACTCCACCAGGGCGTCGCAGTGCTTGTCGAGCAGCGCGAGGTAGAGCTCGAGCTTGCCGGGGAAGTGTTGGTAGAGCACCGGCTTGCTGACCCCGGCGCGGTCGGCGATGTCGTCCATGGCCGCGGCGTGGTAGCCCTGGGCGACGAACACCTCCTGCGCGGCACCGAGCAGTTGTTCACGGCGGGCGCTGCGCGGCAGGCGGGCACCACGCGGGCGCTCCTGCGCCTCCTGGACGGCCGTCACGGGCGCTCCTCACTTCACGGTCTGCGGCAGCGCCCCTGGGGCGGGTGTGCCGGGTATTGCTGGCAAGGTCACTGATTCTACTTTTGGGTAACCCGATCCGCGCCGGGCGAGCGCGAGAAATGCGCCCGGACCCCCTTGTCGGAAGCACACAATACGGGGCTCACCTGCGCTGTCCAGAGCCTGAGACGACGTGGAGGCTGGGCCGGGGCGCTCGCGCTCACTACGATCGTGCCTCATGAGCACTGAGCAGCGGGTGGTGGCCGACGGGCCGGGGCCGGAGCGGACCGTGCCGGTCCCCGGGGCGGTACTGGCGGTGCGCGGTCCCGCCGCGGCCGCCGAGGGACTGCCGCCCGCGCTGTTCGTGCACGGGCTCGGCGGCTCGGGGGACAACTGGACCGAGCTGATCGCCGAGCTCGGCGGAGAGCTCGCGGCCGAGACGGTGGACCTGCCCGGCTTCGGGTGGTCGGCGCCGCCGCAGGACGGCAACCTCTCGGTGTCCGGGCACGTCAGGGCGGTGATCGGGTACCTGGAGGCGACCGACCGCGGCCCGGTGCACCTCTTCGGCAACTCGCTCGGCGGCGCGGTCGCGGTCCGGCTGGCCGCGCTCCGCCCCGACCTGGTGCGCAGCCTCACGCTGATCTCGCCCGCGCTGCCCGAGCTGCCGCCGCAGCGCACCGCCTGGCCGACCGGCCTGCTCGCGCTGCCCGGCGTTCCCGCCCTGCTGGGCCGGACCCGCAGCCCCGGCGGCGACGTCGAGCAGGCCACCCGGCAGCTGCTCGCGCTGGTCTACGGCGACCCGGCGGCCGTGCCGACCGCGCAGTGGGACCGGGCGGTGGCCGAGTACCGCCGCCGGGCAGGGCTGCCGTACGCGCTGTCGGCGCTGGCCGGGTCGGCGCGCGGGATCGTCTCGGCGTACACCGAGCGCGGTGAGCAGTCGCTCTGGCGGCAGGCGGCGCAGGTGAAGGCGCCGGTGCTGCTGGTGTACGGGCTGCGCGACAAGCTGGTCTCGTACCGGTCCGCCCGGCGGGCCTGCGCGGAGTTCGCGGACGCCCGGCTGCTGGTGCTGCCGGAGTCGGGGCACGTGGCGATGCTGGAGCACCCGGAGCTGGTGGCGCGCTCGGTGCGGGAGCTGCTGGCCGAGAGCTGACGGCCCGGAGCCGACGGGGCAGCGGACGGCCGGAGAACGGCGGACTCCGGCCGAGGTCACGCGGTTTCACTCGTTCAGGTGGCTGCCGGGTCGGTGACCGATGGGTCGTCAGCGTTTCGTTCTACCTTCGTGGTGTCGGACCGAACAGGTGTGGGGGAGCAGCAGGCGTCAGCGGCTGCGCAGGGTCGAGCGGTGCGGTGTCGCCCGCCGGGAGCCCGTTCTGAGTACTGGTACGTCGGCTGAGGCCGTGGCGTAACCGCACCCGGTCGAGGGAACCGCTCTGCTCTGGAGGTCGTCGTGCGCATTGCTCTGCTCACCGAGGGTGCCAGCTCGTACGCACAGCGTGCCGACAGCTGGTGCGGGCGGCTGATCGAGGGCCTGCCCGAGCACGAGTTCCGGCTCTACCTGCTGGGTGGCGGCGGTGGGCCCGCCGAGGGCCCGGTGCCGGTCGCCGAGCTGCCGCTCTGGGGGCGGCGGCCGAAGGGGCGCGGGCCCGCGCTGCACCGGCGGCGGTCCTACCAGCAGGCGTACCGCTCGCTGATCCGCTCGCTGGTGATACCCGGCGAGCGGGAGTCCTTCGGCCCCGCGCTGCACCGGCTGGCGGCGCTCGGCCGGGAGGACGGCGCGCTGCCGGCCTTCCTGGCCTCCGGACCGGCCCAGCGGGTGCTGGAGCAGGTCTGGCGCTCGCCCGGCGCCGAGACGGCGGCGGGCCAGCCGCAGGTCAGGGACGTCCTGGTGGCGGCGGACCTGCTGGAGCAGTGCCTCCGGCCGCTCTCCGCGCCCTGGTACGGCACCGGCCCCGGCGGGCTCGGTTCGGCCGACCTGTGCCACGTGGTGGGCGGCGGCCCGGCCGCGCTGCCCGCGCTGGTCGCCAAGCAGCTGCACGGCGTCCCGTTCGTGATCACCGAGCACGGGCTGCACCTGCGCGAGCAGTACCGCAGCTACCGCACCGCGCCGTACCGCTGGCCGGTCCGCGCGCTGCTGATCGGCTTCTTCCGGCTGCTCACCGAGGAGACCTACCGGCAGGCCGCCGTGCTCACCCCGGGCAGCGGCTACGACCGGCACTGGCAGGAGCGCTGCGGGGCCGACCCGGCCCGGATCAGGGTGGTGCACGAGGGCACCCCGGCGGTGGCCAGGGCGGCGGCCGGGCCGGAGCCCGAGGGGCCGGTGCTGGTCTGGGCCGGCGCGCTGGAGCCGGGGCGCGACCCGGCCCTGATGCTGCACGCCTTCGCCCGGATCAGGGCCGAACTGCCCGCCGCGCGGCTGCGGTTGTACGGCGAGGAGGGGGCGCCCGGCTTCCTGGCGCACTGCCGGGAGATAGCCGAGCGGCTCGGTGTGGACGCGGTGGTCAGCTTCGAGGGCAGGCCCGAGGGCGGCCCGGCCGAGGTCTGGGCGGCGGGCAGCCTGGTGGTCTTCTCGGCGCTCGCCCAGCGCAGCCCGCGCCTGCTGGCGGACGCGATGCTGAGCGGCCGCGCGGTGGTGGCCACCGAGGTCGGGGTGGCCCGCGAGGTGGTCGGGCCGACCGGCCTGCTGGTCCCGCCGCGCGATCCCGCCGCGCTGGCCACCGCCTGTCTGGCGCTGCTCGGCGACGAGGAGCGGCGGGCCAGGCTCGGTCTGGCCGGGCGGCTGCGGGCGCAGGAGCGTTTCGCGGTGGAGCCGGTGGTGACGGCCTTCCGGGAGATCTACCTGGAGCTGGTCTCCCGCTGGCCCGCCTTCCCGGCGGTGGCCAAGGCGGCGGCGCGGCCGTTCGCGCGGCCCGCCGAGTACTGGGTGGCCGGGCCCGTCACCGCCGAGCCCGTGGCCGAGGCGGTCTGATGACCGGGCGGGAGGTGGATCCGGTGCGGGAGCTGATGGAGCGTCACCGCACGTCGTGCGAGCAGGCCGTGGACGCGCTGGAGATCGCCGCCGCCCTGGAGGACGCCGGTCTGGGCCCCGCCGAGGCGGCCCGCTGCCGGCACGCCGACGTGTTCTCGCTGGCCGAGGAGCTGTACGCCCGGGTCCCGCGCCGGCCACCGCCCGCCCCGGCGCCGGTGCCGCCGGTGCGCTGGCGGGAGCGGTCCTGGCGGGCGCTGCGCAGCGCCGTCCGGCACGGTCTGCCCGCGGCGGCGCTGGCCGGCGGTGCCGCGGTGCTGCCGCCGGTGGCCCGGGGGCCGCTGGCCGTGCTCTGCGGCGGCTGGCTGGCCTGGGCGGCCGCCCGTCCCGACCCGGCCGCCGCCGACCTGGGCGGAACGGTCCTGCAGCGGGCCGGCTACGGCGCCGGGGTGGCCCTGCTGGTGGTGCTGCCGGTGACGGTCGGCGGCCCGGCGGGCGCGGTGCTCGGCGTAGCGGCCGCGACGGCCGCCGGCGCGGTGGAGTGGTCCTGCGGCTGGCTGCGGCAGGTGGGCCGGGGCCACCTCGGCGCGGCCCGCACGATGGCCGACTTCCGGGCCCGGATGTGGCCGGCCCTGCCGGTGGCCTCCGGCCTGCAGCTGCTGGTGACGGCCGGGCTCGGCCTGGCCGGTCTGGTGCTGCTCACCGCGGTCACCCCCGGACCCGACCCGGGCGGCGGCCTGCTGTACGAGGCCGTGCACCGGGCGACCGGCCCGCAGTGGGCCGGTCAGGCCGCGCTCGGGCTGCTGCTGCTCCCGGCCACGGTCCTGCTGCGCTCCGGCCGGGCGGCCCCGGCGGTGGCCGGGCTGCTGGCGGCCGGCACGGCCGGACTGCTGCTGACCACGGTCCGGTACCGGCCGGAGACCGCCCAACTGCTCGCCTGCGGCTCGGCCGCAGTGCTGCTGCTGCCGTACGCCTGGCTGGTGCTGGGCCGCCCGGGCGCGCACCGCAGTTCCCAAACCCCCGTACGAATCTCGTGGAAGGACACCCCCTGATGAGGGTGCTGCTGCTGGGCGCCGACGGCTTCATCGGCCGGCGGGTCGCCGAACGACTGCTGGTCGAACCGGACCTCCAGGTCACCGTGCTCGGCCGACGCGACTCGGCCGACATCCGCTTCGACCTGACGGCGGGCAGTCCCGGCGCGCTGGCCCGGTTCCTGGACGCGGTGGCCCCGCAGGCGGTGATCAACTGCGCCGGGGCGACGTACGGCAGCTCGCGGACCCTGATCCGGTCCAACACGCTCGCGGTGGCCACCGTCTGCGAGGCGATCCGGCGCAGCCGGGAGCCGGCCAGGCTGGTGCACGTCGGCTCGGCCGCCGAGTACGGGCCGATGCCCGCCGGGGTGCCGGTGCCGGAGAGTGCGGAGCCCCGGCCGGCCGGTCCGTACGGGGTCTCCAAGCTGGCGGGGACGGAGCTGGTGCTGGCCTCCGGGCTGGACGCGGCGGTGCTCCGGGTCTTCGACGTGGTCGGGCCAGGATCGCCCGCGGCCTCGCTGTTCGGGCGGTTGGCGGAGGGGCTGCGCCGGGCGCTGGAGCAGGAGGAGCACCAGGTCCGGATGCCCGACCTGTCCGGATACCGGGATTTCGTCGATGTCAGGGACGTCGCCCGGGCGATCCAGTCGGCCGCGGTCTCGGCCGCCACCGGGGTGATCAACATCGGCAGCGGCCACGCCGTCCGGGCCAGGGACGCGGCGCAGCTGCTGGTGCGGGCCGCCGGGTTCGAGGGCTCGATCAGCGAGGACGCCCGGGTGGCGGCGCTGCCGGTGCAGCCGGGGGCGGGGCAGGAGCACCTGCCGCACTACCCGCCGCACCGCCCGGCCGGCGAGCCCGCGCAGTGGCGGCAGGCCGACGTCCGGACGGCGCGGGACCGTCTCGGCTGGCGGACACAGGTGCCGCTGGAGGAGTCGCTCGGCGACATCTGGCTGGAGACCGCCTGTCGGGTCTGACCGCCACCCACCAGGGGAGTTGGGCCCTCGGGGGGTGGTCCCAGCATCCGGCGCCGACCGTCTCATCCTTCGGACCCGCTGTCTCGGAATACCCCGGCCGAGTGACACTGTTGGCGTAGCAGAGTCACCGATGGTGGCTCATGCCAAGCCCCGAACTGACGACCATCGGAGTCCCCGTGTCGCTGCCACCCCTGGTCGAGCCGGCCGCCGAGCTCACCGTTGACGAGGTCCGCCGGTACTCCCGCCACCTGATCATCCCGGATGTCGGGATGGCCGGGCAGAAGCGGCTGAAGAACGCCAAGGTGCTCTGTGTCGGCGCCGGCGGCCTCGGCTCGCCCGCCCTGATGTACCTGGCGGCGGCTGGTGTCGGCACCCTCGGCATCGTCGAGTTCGACGTCGTCGACGAGTCGAACCTGCAGCGGCAGATCATCCACGGCCAGTCCGACATCGGTCGCTCCAAGGGCGAGTCGGCGCGGGAGTCGGTCAAGGAGATCAACCCCTACGTCAACGTGATCCTCCACGAGGAGCGCCTCGACAACGACAACGTGATGGAGATCTTCTCCGGCTACGACCTGATCGTCGACGGCACCGACAACTTCGCCACCCGGTACCTGGTGAACGACGCCGCGGTGCTGCTCGGCAAGCCGTACGTGTGGGGCTCGATCTACCGCTTCGACGGCCAGGCCAGCGTGTTCTGGGCCGAGCACGGCCCGTGCTACCGCTGCCTCTACCCCGAGGCCCCGCCGGCCGGCATGGTGCCGTCCTGCGCCGAGGGCGGCGTGCTGGGCGTGCTCTGCGCCTCGATCGGCTCGATCCAGGTCACCGAGGCGATCAAGCTGCTGGCCGGGGTCGGCGAGCCGCTGGTGGGCCGTCTGATGATCTACGACGCGCTGGAGATGAACTACCGTCAGGTCAAGATCCGCAAGGACCCGGACTGCGCGCTCTGCGGTGAGAACCCGACGGTCACCGAGCTGATCGACTACGAGGCCTTCTGCGGCGTCGTGTCGGAGGAGGCCCAGGCCGCGGCCGCGGGCTCGACCATCACCTCCAAGCAGCTCAAGGCGTGGCAGGACGACGAGGAGGACATCTTCCTGGTCGACGTCCGCGAGCCCGGCGAGTACGAGATCGTCAACATCCCGGGTGCGGTGCTGATCCCGAAGAACGAGTTCCTGATGGGGAACGCGCTGGAGACGCTGCCGCAGGACAAGAAGATCGTGCTGCACTGCAAGTCGGGCGTCCGCTCGGCCGAGGTGCTGGCCGTCCTCAAGTCGGCGGGCTTCTCGGACGCGGTCCACCTCGGTGGCGGCGTGCTCGGCTGGGTGAACCAGATCGAGCCGCACAAGCCGGTCTACTAAGCGAGTACGCCGTGAGGGGCGCGGGGCCACTGGCCCCGCGCCCCTCACGGCTTTACAGCGCGCCTCTGCGTTGCAGGACGTTGTAGCAGAGCCAGCCCGGGATGACGGGCAGCCAGAAGGTCAGCGCCCGGTAGAGGAAGACCGCCGGAGTGGCCACGCTGGGCGGGACGCTGGAGGCGATCAGGGCACCGAACAGGGCGATCTCGACCGCGCCGATGCCGCCCGGGGTGGGGATGGCCGAACCGGCCGCGTTGGCGGTCAGGAAGACCACCGCGACGGCGGAGAAGCTCATCGAGTACCCGAAGGCGCGGATCGAGGCGTCCAGGCAGGTGGTGAAGCTCAGGGTGAGCAGCAGGATGCCGCCGAAGCCGGTGAGCAGCTTGGTCGGGGTCTGCATCAGGTCGAGCATCCGGGGCACCACGCCGAAGAACAGCGAGCGCACCCTGGTCACCACGAAGCGCCGCAGCGGGCCCACCGCCGCGATCACCAGGGCCAGCACCGCCGCGGTCAGGATCGCGATGATCACCGCCTTGTCGGTGCCCTCGCTGCCGTCGTTCTGACTGCCCGTCACCAGGCCGAAGACGAACAGCAGCAGCAGGTGCCCGGCCAGACCGGCCAGCTGGGAGGCGCCGACGCTGGCCACCGCGGGGCCGGAGCGGATGCCGGACTTCTGCAGGTACCGGGTGTTCAGCGCGATGCCGCCGATCGCGGCCGGTGCCACCAGCTTCACGAACGAGCCGGCCACCTGGGCCGCCACCGTCCGCTTGAACGGCAGCCGCTCCGGCACGAAGCCGGTCAGGCTCATCGAGGCGGCCACGTAGGTGACGGCGGAGGCCGACAGCGCGGCGGCCGCCCAGGCCCAGTTCATCCGGTCCAGGTTGAACTGCTCGGGCTTGATGGTGGTCAGCGCGAAGTACGCCGCGAAGGCCAGCGCCACCACGGTGATCACGGTCTTCGGCTTGAGCCGCTCGATCTTCTCCGGCGCCAGCGGGGCCTCGGGCACGACCTGGAGGATCTGGCCGCGGATCCGGCTGAGCAGGTCCTCGCTGGCCGCCGCGATGTCCTCCTCGGCCTGCTGCTGGGTCCGCTCGCCCGCCGCGACCTGCTCCAGCGCCAGGGCCTGGGCGGCGGACTTGCGCTCCTTGGTCAGCCGGGACAGGTCGATCCGGGTGGACCGGCTCAGCCCGACCGGCTGGAGCAGCGGCAGCGCGGCGGCCACCCGGTCGGCGCCGAGCACCCCGTTGGCGACCGCCACCGAGCGCTCCGGGCCGATCCGCAGCGCGAAGGTGGTGAGCAGCTGGGCGACGTCGATCCGCAGCGTCAGGTCGCCGGCCGCGATGTCGCCGCCGGACAGGTTGACCAGGTAGCCGGTCTTCTCGTCGACCACCAGCAGCGATTCGCCGGTCAGCCGCCGGTGCGCGATCCGGCGCTCGTGCAGCGCGTCGACGGCCTCCCAGAGCGAGGCCATCACCTGGTCGGTGATCTCCGCGTCGGTCAGGTCGTCCAGCGGACGGCCCGTCAGCTTCTCGTACACCAGGATGGCGGCGTCCGGGCCGAGCTCGGAGGTGGCCACCAGCTGCGGGGCGCGGGCGCCGGAGGCGGTGGCCGCGTACGCGATCAGGGCCTCCTGCTCCAGGGCCTGGCGCAGCGACTGCGGGCTGCGGCGGACCGCGACCGAGCGCAGCCGCAGGCGTCGCCAGGCCCGGTAGAAGAAGCCGGAGGCCTGCTGCTCGCGGTCGATGATGTGCACGTCCAGCGGCGGCCCGGAGTGCTGCTCGACGTAGTAGCGGCGGGTGCCGCCCGGGGCGTCCGGGGCGCGGTGCGCACCGGCCGGGGCGAAGCCGACCTTGCGCAGGCCGATCATCAGGTGCTGCCCGGTCGGGCGGATGTTCGGCGAGCCGATCGCGTACAGCGTGGCGTACGCCACCGACCAGCCGATCAGCACGGTCAGGAGCAGCGAGAGCACCGTGGTGTAGCCGCTGATCAGCTCGGTCAGACCGCTCAGCAGCACCACCGACCAGAGCGCCACCCGCCAGCGCGGGCGGCTCGACATGCCGACGGCCGTCATGTAGGCGATCACCGGTGCGAGGTAGCCGTGCACCGGGTCGGTCAGCACCTGCTCGCCGTTCAGCGGCAGTTGGGTGAGCGCCTCCTGGACGGTGAGCGGGGCGCCGGCGGCGACCCACCAGTCCACCCCGAGCGAGGTCCCGTACGCCAGCACCGAGGCCAGTACGCCGTCGGCGACCCGCAGGCCGTCCCGTTTGATCAGCCGCTCGACCGCGAAGGAGAGCGGGACGGCCAGCACCGCGATGCTCGACACCAGGCCCGCGACCGTGGTCAGCCAGCTCGGGATGCGGACCGCGTTGACCGCGATGTCGTGTTCCAGGCCGGAGGTGGTGGAGACCGCGAAGCGGGCCACCAGGAAGAGCGCCACTATGCCGGACAGACCGGCCAGGAAGCGGAGCAGATCGGACGGGCGGTGCGCCCGGGCTGCGAGCAGTGGCTCGTCGACGGCGAGATGATCGCCGCTCGGTGGCTCCTCGGCCACTCCTTCTTCCCCCTTGGTCAACGACAGTGGCGGCGGTGCGGGAGATGCGGTGGCGGACCCGTACGGGCCCTCGTCCACGTCCACGTCTACCGTCCCGGTCATCAGCTCTGGTCCTCGTATCACCACTCACCGCCCCGAAGATGGTGGCACGCCGGGTCGTCCCATGCGGGACAGGGGCCACATCGGGCGCGCCGAATCCCTCCCTGGGAGTGCCCGGATCGACCGGATGGTGCCGGAGCCGGTCCGGTTTTGGCAGGATGCCAGGGGTGACGAACCTTCAGCCGCAGGACGAGCTGCCGCCGTACGTCGAGTCGGTGCTCGACCTCACCGAACGCATCCCGCCCGGCCGGGTGATGACGTACGGGGACGTCGCCGAGTACCTCGGCCGGGGCGGCCCCCGGCAGGTCGGCCGGGTGATGGCGCTGTACGGCTCCGGAGTGCCCTGGTGGCGGGTGGTCCGGGCGGACGGCCGTCCGCTGCCCGGCCACGAGCACCGGGCGCTGCCCGAGTACCGGACCGAGGGCACCCCGCTCAAGCTGGTCGGCGGCGAGCCCCGGGTGGACCTCCGGCAGGCCCGCTGGGACGGGAACCCGGGGCCGGAGCCGCGCGGGTAGGCTCGTCCGGGTGTCCTCCCCGTTCCGTCTGGTCCGCAGTCCGCTCGCGCAGCCGGCCCCGCCCGTGCTGGACGAGTACCAGCGGGCCGTGGCCGAGCACACCGACGGGCCGCTGCTGGTGCTCGCCGGGCCCGGCACGGGCAAGACCACCACGCTGGTGGAGTCGGTGGTCCGGCGGATCGAACGCGGCACCGACCCCGAACGCATCCTGGTGCTCACCTTCAGCCGCAAGGCCGCGATGGAGCTGCGGGACCGGATGACCACTCGGCTGGGCAACGGCTCGGCCACTCCGCAGGCCACCACCTTCCACTCGTTCTGCTACGCCCTGCTCCGGGCCGAGCAGGAGCCCGCCGCGTACGCCGAACCGCTGCGGCTGCTCTCCGGGCCCGAGCAGGACGTGATGGTCCGTGAGCTGCTGGCCGGTCATGCCGAGGACGTCCGGCTCGGCGCGGGCGGCATCGCCTGGCCGCTGGACCTGCGGGCCTGTCTGACCACCCGCGGCTTCGCCGACGAGGTCCGCGCGGTGCTCGCCCGCAGCCGCGAGCTGGGCCTCGGCGAGGCCCAGCTGAGCCGGTTCGCCGCCGGGGTGCAGCGCCCCGACTGGGCCGCCGCCGCGCACTTCCTGGCCGACTACCTGGACGTGCTCGACCTGCGCGGCGTGCTCGACTACGCCGAACTCGTGCACCGCGCCGTGCTGCTGGCCGAACGCCCCGAGGTGGGCGACCGGCTGCGGGCCCGCTACGACGTGGTCTTCGTGGACGAGTACCAGGACACCGACCCGTCCCAGGTCCGGCTGCTGCGCCAACTCGCGGGCGGCGGACGGGACCTGGTCGCGGTCGGCGACCCCGACCAGTCGATCTACGCGTTCCGGGGCGCCGACATCAACGGCATCCTCGACTTCCCCTCGGTCTTCCCGAAGGCCGACGGCAGCCCCGGCGAGGTCAAGGTGCTCCGGGTCTCCCGTCGCTCCGGCGCCGTCCTGCTGGCCGCCGCCCGGGAGCTCACCCGGCGGATGCCGATGGGCCGGCTGCCCGCCGACAAGCTGGCCGCGCACCGCGCCCTGTTGCCCTCCCGCGAGGGCGGCCGGGTCGAGGTGTACACCTACCCGACCCCCGGCGCCGAGCTGGACTCGGTCGCCGACCTGCTGCGCCGGGCGCACCTGGAGGACGGCGTGCCGTGGGGCGAGATGGCGGTGCTGGTCCGGGCCGGCGGCCGGTCCATCCCCGGCGTCCGGCGGGCGCTCGGCGCGGCCGGGGTGCCGCTGGAGATCGACGGCGACGACCTGCCGCTCCGTGAGGAGCCCGCCGTCACGCCGCTGCTGACGGCCCTTCGGGTCTGCGCCCACCCCGCCGAGCAGTGCACCGCCGAACAGGCCCACACCCTGCTGACCGGACCACTCGGCGGGCTGGACGGCTCCGACCTGCGCCGGCTCGGCCGGGCGCTGCGCGAGGAGGAACGCCAGGCGCTGCGCGGCGCCGAGCAGCCCGCCGTGGTCCGCCCGGCCGAGGAGCTGATCCGGGAGGCGCTGGCCGAGCCGGACCGGCTGGTCGCGATGGAACCCGGCTACGCCCGCCGGGCCCGCGAACTCGGCGTACTGCTGCGCAAGGTCCGCGAACAGCTCGCGGGCGGCGGCGGAGCCGAGGCCGCACTCTGGGAGCTCTGGGACGGCAGCCGCCGCTGGCGCGAGCGGCTGGAGCGGGCCGCGCTGCGCGGCGGCGCGGCCGGCCGCAACGCCGACCGCGACCTGGACGCGCTCTGCGCGCTGTTCGAGACCGCGGCCCGCTCGGAGGAGCAGGTGGCCGGGCACCGGGGCGCGCAGGAGCTGCTGGCCGAGCTGGAGGCGCAGGACATCGCCGCCGACACGCTGGCCGTCCGGACCGTGCGGCCCGAGGCGGTCCGGCTGATGACCGCGCACCGGTCCAAGGGCCTGGAGTGGCGGGTGGTCGTGGTGGCCGGCGTGCAGGACGGGCTCTGGCCCGACCTGCGCCGCCGCGGCTCGCTGCTGGAGGCCGACCGGATCGGCCGGGACGGCCTGGCCGAACCGCTCTCCCCGGCCGCGCTGCTGGGGGAGGAGCGACGCCTCTTCTACACGGCCGTCACCCGGGCCAAGGACCGGCTGATCGTCACGGCGGTGAAGGCCCCGGCCGAGGACGGCGACGAGCCGTCCCGGTTCCTGCGCGAGCTGTACCGGGAGGAGCTCGACCCCAGGACCGGCCGGGTGCTCCGCCGCACCCCGCAGGTGACGGTCGAGGAGGTGACGCACCGTCCGAAACGGCCGCTGGCGGTCTCCGCGCTGGTCGCCGAGCTGCGCGCGGTGACCGTGGACCCCGCACGCCCGGCGGAGCTGCGGCGGGCCGCCGCCGAACGGCTGGCCGTGCTGGCGGCGGCCACCGACGAGGACGGCGCCCCGCTGGTGCCCGCCGCCCACCCCGACCGCTGGTGGGGCCTGGTGGACCGGACCGAGTCGGCCGAACCGCTCCGGGACGCGGAGCTGCCGGTCCGGCTGTCGGGGAGCGGGCTCGAGCAGCTGGAGAGCTGCTCGCTGCAGTGGTTCCTGGAGAAGGACGTCAAGGCGGGCAGCACCACCACCGCCGCCCAGGGCTTCGGCAACGTGGTGCACGCCCTCGCCGACGAGGTCGGCTCCGGGCGGACCCCGGCCGACCTGGCGGTGCTGATGGAGCGGCTCGACACGGTCTGGGACGCGCTGGCCTTCGACGCACCGTGGAAGTCCCAGCAGGAGAAGGAGCAGGCCAGGGCGGCCCTGGAGCGCTTCCTGCACTGGCACGTGCTGGAGCGGGGGCGGCAGACGGTGGCCACCGAGCACGACTTCGACCTCACCCTGCCGGTCGGGGAGGTCAGCGTCCGGATCCGGGGCTCGATGGACCGGGTCGAACGGGACGAGGCCGGCCGGGCGTACGTGGTCGACTTCAAGACCGGCAAGCAGCTGCCGACCGACAAGTCGCTGCCCGACCACAAGCAGCTGGCGGTCTACCAGCTCGCCGCCCGGGCCGGTGCGCTGGACGAGCTCTTCGAGCAGCGGCCGGAGGTGGGCGGCGCGGAGCTGGTGCACCTCAGGGCGGAGGCTTCCAAGGCGGAGCCGGAGGCACCCAAGGTCCAGCACCAGGGGCCGCCGGAGGAACCGTGGATCGAGAACCTGCTCGCGGACACGGCGGGCAAGGTGCTGGCCGAACGGTTCGGGCCGCGGACGAGCGAGTCCTGCGCGCGGTGCAGCTTCCGCGGCAGCTGCACCGCTCAGCGGGACGGGCGCCAGCTGCTGGACTGAGGGCTGCGCTCCGGGCATCAGCCATCAGGGGCTCGGGGAACTGCGACGCCGGCCTCGAAAAAGGTGATCCGTGCGTAGCGGGTCAGGCACTTTCGCAGTGACCCCGGCGCCAGATCTCCTCGCAGTTCCCCGAGCCCCTGGTGGCTGATGCCCGGAGCGTCCGGTGGTTACCCTGGCGGGATGCGATCCCTGCTCAGTGACCCGGTCCAGCTCAAGGAGCTGCTGGGGGTCCCGTTCAACCGGGAGCAGATGGCGGCGATCGGGGCGCCGCTGGAGCCCGCGGTGATCGTGGCGGGGGCCGGTTCGGGGAAGACCACGGTGATGGCGGCCCGGGTGGTGTGGCTGGTCGGGTCGGGGGCGGTACGGCCGGAGCAGGTGCTCGGGCTGACGTTCACCAACAAGGCGGCGGGCGAGCTGGCCGAGCGGGTCAGGACGGCGCTGCTGCGGGCCGGTGTGCTGGAGGACGACGAGGACTCGCTCGGCGAGCCGGAGATCTCCACCTACCACGCGTTCGCCGGGCGCCTGTTGAAGGAGCACGGTCTCCGGCTGGGCATCGAGCCGGACGTCCGGCTGCTCGCCGACGCCACTCGGTTCCAGCTGGCCGCCAGGGTGCTGCGGCACTCGCGCGGGCCGTACCCGGCCCTGACCGGCGCGTTCTCCGGTCTGGTCGCCGAGCTGATCGCGCTGGACTCCGAGCTGGCCGAGCACCTGGTGGAGCCCGCCCGGCTGCGGGACTTCGACCGGGAGCTGCTGGACCACGCGGCCACCGTCAAGCTGAGCAACGACGACCTGCGGGCGATCCCGGTGACGGCCCGGGCCCGGCTGGAACTGCTGGACCTGGTGGAGGAGTACCGCCGCCGCAAGCAGTCCGCCAACCTGATGGACTTCGGTGACCAGATCGCCGCCTCGGCCCGGCTGGCCCAGCAGCGGCCGGAGGTCGGGGCGCTGCTCCGGGAGCAGTTCGAGGTGGTGCTGCTGGACGAGTACCAGGACACCTCGGTGGCCCAACGCCTCATGCTGGCGGGCCTGTTCGGGTCGGGCACCGGTCACCCGGTGACCGCGGTCGGTGACCCCTGCCAGGCGATCTACGGCTGGCGCGGCGCCTCGGTGGCCAATCTGGACGACTTCCCGCGGCACTTCCCGCGCCGGGACGGCACCCCCGCGCACCGCTTCTCGCTCAGCGAGAACCGTCGCAGTGGTGGCCGGCTGCTCGCCTTCGCCAACCAACTGGCCACCCCGCTACGGGAGATGCACGCGGGCGTGGAGGCGCTCCGGCCCGCGCCGGGCGCCGAGGTGGACGGCTTCGTCCGCTGCGCGCTGCTGCCCACCCACGCCGACGAGGTCGACTGGCTGGCCGACCGGATCGCCCATCTGACCGCCACCGGCACCGCGCCGGGGCGGATCGCGGTGCTCTGCCGCAGCGGCTCGGCCTTCCCGGACATCCACGCCGCGCTGGTCGCCCGGGAGGTGCCGGTCGAGGTGGTCGGGCTCGGCGGGCTGCTCCAACTCCCGGAGGTGGCCGACCTGGTGGCGGTCTGTGAGGTGCTGCAGGATCCGACCGCGAATGCCTCGCTGGTCCGCCTGCTGATCGGCCCGCGCTGGCGGATCGGCCCGCGTGACCTGGCGCTGCTCGGCCGCCGGGCCGCCGCGCTGGTACGGACCGGGCAGGCCGGCGGCGCCGACCCGCTGGCGGCCGCGGTGGCCGAGACCGATCCGACCGAAGTGGTGTCGCTGGCCGACGCGTTGGAGAGTTTTCTCGACAAGGACCAGCCGGACGAGCTGCCGTTCTCGCCGGAGGCCCGGGTCCGGTTCGCCCATCTCGCCCGGGAGACCCGGGAGTTGCGCCGCTCGCTGGCCGAGCCGCTGATGGACGTGCTGCACCGGGTGCTGGCGGTCACCGGCCTGGAGGTCGAACTCTCGGCCTCCCCAACGGCGTTGGCTGCCCGCCGCCGGGAGACCCTGCACTCCTTCCTGGACGTGGCCGCCGGTTTCGCCGACCTGGACGGCGACCCGGGGCTGTCCGCCTTCCTGGCCTTCCTGCGCGCGGCGCAGGAGTACGAACGCGGCCTGGACAGCAGCCTGCCCGGCGGCGAGGACACCGTGAAGGTGCTCACCGCGCACAAGTCCAAGGGCCTGGAGTGGGACGTGGTGGCCGTTCCCGGGCTGGTCCGGGAGGCGTTCCCGAGCGCCAAGGGCCGGGAGCGCTGGACCAGTACCAAGAAGGTCCTGCCGCACGAGCTGCGCGGCGACGCCGCCACCCTGCCGGTGCTCGGCGATCTGACGCCCAAGGAGATGAAGCTCTTCAAGGCCGAGATGGCCGAGCACTCGGCCACCGAGGAGCTCCGGCTCGGCTACGTCGCCTTCACCCGCCCCCGGGAGCTGCTGCTCGCCTCCGGCCACTGGTGGGGCCCGAGCCAGAAGAAGCGACGGGGCCCGTCGACCTTCCTCACCGCACTGCACGAGCACGCCGCGCAGCCGGGCAACGGCGAGGTCGAGATCTGGGCGGAGCACCCGCTGCCGGACGCCGAGAACCCGGCGCTGGACCGCTCGGTGGAGACGCCCTGGCCGCTGCCGCTCGATCCGGCCGCCCAGCACGCCCGCCGCCGGGTGGCCGAGGTGGTGCACCGCCGGCTGGCCGGCGAGCCCGCGCCCGCACCGGAGCGGATGGCCCCGGAGGCGGAGCGTCAGGTCGCCTCCTGGGACCGGGACCTGACGGCCCTGCTGGGCGAGCTGGAACGCTCCCGTCGGGCGGTCCGGGAGGTCCCGCTGCCCGCCTCGCTCTCCGCCACCCAGCTGATGAAACTCTCCGCCGACCCGGACGGCTTCGCCCGGGAGCTGGC
Organism: Kitasatospora gansuensis; assembly: GCF_014203705.1. Taxonomy (NCBI): domain Bacteria; kingdom Bacillati; phylum Actinomycetota; class Actinomycetes; order Kitasatosporales; family Streptomycetaceae; genus Kitasatospora; species Kitasatospora gansuensis. Next base: position 2,987,462 of record NZ_JACHJR010000001.1, on the reverse strand, counting down.
CCGCCCGATGCCGCGCCCGCCGCAGCCCGCCGCGCGCCGGGGCACCCGCTTCCACGCGTGGGTGCAGGCCCGGATCGAACCGTTGCTGCTGGTCGAGCCGGATGCGCTGCCCGGGGTGGACGACGACGGCATCGAGGACGAGCACGACCTGGACCGCCTCAAGGAGGCGTTCCTGCGCAGCCCGTACGCGAGCCGCCGCCCGTACCGGGTGGAGGCACCGTTCCAGCTGGTGCTGGGCGGTCGGGTGGTGCGCGGCCGGATCGACGCGGTCTACCAGGAGAGTGACGGTGGCTCAGGGTCACCAGCAGCCCCCCGCTGGGAGGTGGTGGACTGGAAGACCCATCGGGAGGAGACCGCCGACCCGCTCCAACTGGCGGTCTACCGGCTGGCCTGGGCCGAACTGATGGGCGTCGATCCCGAGCAGGTCACCGCTTCGTTCCTGTACGTCCGCAGCGGCCGGGTCGAAAGTCCGGCCGAACTTCCCGGCCGAAAAGAGTTGACCCGGCTTCTGATCGGGAATGACACAAGTTGAGTCACGCAGAGCATCCATTTCGTCACAGCATCGTGCGAAACCTGTGCGCTGTGCACTATTCGCGCCTATTGTGGGGTCGGTAACCGGTCACCCCCGAACTCCGGCCACCGGTCAGGGCTCCACGACCTGACCCTCCGTCATCACCGCAGGTGTCCCAGGCACCGGCCACCTTCTGCTGGAGAGACCGACGTTGAGCGCGACCGGATGGATCAGAGACCGGCTCGCGGGGCCGACCCCGGGGGCTGTTCCAGGCACGGTCACCGGGACGTGGCCGAAAACCTCGATGGCACTCCCGTTCATCGGCATGCTGCTGGTGCTCGCCCTCGACTTCTTCAGCCACTCGGCGGTCACCGTCGAGCCCGCCCTCACCGCCGTCCCCGCGCTGGCCGCGGTGGTCAGCCGCCGCACCTGGTACCCGCTGCTGATCGGCCTGTTCACCGAGATCGCCGCCTTCGCGCTGGCCGGCTACCACGAGGTGCTCGGCCAGTCCGTGCACAGCGCCACCGTCTTCGCGATCGCCCTGGTCGCCGGGATCGGCTGGGTCAGCGCCACCCTGAGGGTCCGCCAGGAGCAGGCCCTCGCCGACGCCCAGCTGGTCGCCGAGATCGCCCGCCGGGTCCTGCTGCGCTCCGTCCCCGACCGGGTCGGCAGCGTCCGGGCCGCCGTGCACTACGCCGCCGCCGCCGAGCACGCCTCGATCGGCGGCGACCTGTACGAGGTGGTGAACACCCGGCACGGCGTCCGCGCGGTGATCGGCGACGTCCGGGGCAAGGGCCTGGCCGCCGTCGAGACCGCCGCCGCCGTCCTCGGCGCCTTCCGCGAGGCCGCCCACCAGGAGCCCGCGCTCGACCGGGTGGCGGCCTGGCTGGCCGTCAGTCTCGACCGGGCCCTGCACGAGAACGACCACCCCGGCGTGGAGGAGGAGTTCGTCACCCTGCTCCTGATCGGCGTCCGCCCCGACGGCACCGCCGAGATCGTCAACTGCGGCCACCCCGCCCCGCTGCTGCTCCGCCCCGGCCAGGCCCCGACCCCGCTCGAACTGCCCGAGACCGTACCGCCGCTCGGCGTCCTCGACCCCGCCGACGTCCGCCCGCCCGTCCAGCGGATCCGGGTCGAGCCCGGCGACCGGGTCCTGCTCTACACCGACGGCGTGATCGAGGCCCGCGACCACCGCGGCGCCTTCTACCCCCTCGCCGAGCGCCTGCCCTACTGCGCGATCGGCGGCCCCGTCGAGGTCCTCCGCCGCCTGCACGACGACGTGGTCCGCCACGTCGGCCGCAAGCTCGGCGACGACGCCGCGATGCTGCTGCTCCAGTACGAGCCGATCCTCCCGCAACTCCCGCACCAGAGCACGCAGCTCGCCCAGCTGCCACCAGGGGCTCGGGGAACGGCGACGCCGACCTCGTAAAAGGTGATCCGGACGTAGGCGGTCAGGCACTTTCGCAGTTACAGGTCGACCTCGACGAGCAGCGGCCGGTGGTCCGAGATCCCCGTGCGAGGAGCGACGGCGGAGCTGACGGCCGTCCGCGACAGGCCGGTGGCGAGCACGTGGTCGAACTGGACGGTCGGCCGGTGGGACGGGTAGGTCGGGGTCTTGGCGAGGTCGTGCCAGCCCTGGAGGCGGGGGCGGGGCCCCCGGCTGCGGCGCCGGGGCAGCTGTCGCTGCGGCCGCCGGCCGAGTGCGGTGGCGCTGCCGAGCACCGTCCGCGGCACCGCCCCGATCAGGTTGAAGTCACCGAGCACCAGCTGCGGCTTCGGCAGGTCCGCGATCCACCGCCGGATCGCCGCGAGTTGGGCCATGTTCCACCCGGGCACGAAGGACAGGTGGGTGGCGACCACGGTGAACTCGCCGTGCTCGCCCTGGAGCACGGCGGCCAGGGCGGCCCGTGGTTCGTCCGGCACGGGAGTGAGCCCGCGCCGCCCGGCGACCCGGAGCGGCAGGCCGAACGGCGCCGGGGCGAAGCGGCGGGCCCGCCAGTGGCTGACGGGCAGTCGGGTGAGCAGGGCGGTGCCGTACGAGGGGATCCCCGCCGAGCCGACCTCGTCGGGCCCGTAGACCTGGAGTGCCGGTACGGCGGGGTCGAGGATCCAGCCGGTGGACGGCGCCGGGCGGCCGTGCAGGGCGGCGGCGAACCGCCAGTCGGCCGCGCCCATCGCCTTGGCGGCCACCGCGGTCTGGTCGGCGAAGCCGGAGCGTTCCTGGTGGCGGTCCACCTCCTGGAGCGCGAGCACGTCCGGGGCCAGCCCGGCGACCGCGTCGGCCAGGGGGTCACCCGGCTCGGCGGGGTAGGGCAGCGGGCTGCCGTCGGCGGCCAGCGGCTGGCCGTGCAGCAGGTTGAAGGTGGCGATGCGCAGCGGGCTCACAGCAAGTGACGGTACCGGCTGGGCTTGAGGGCGTGGGGCATACCGGGTATACATACTGAGTATGTCCATCCGTCACGGTCTGCTCGCCCTGCTCGATCAGGGCCCGCGCTACGGCTACCAGCTGAGAACCGAGTTCGAGGCCCGTACCGGAGCCACCTGGCCGCTCAACGTCGGCCAGGTCTACACCACGCTCGGCCGACTGGAACGGGACGGCCTGGTCGCCCCGCACGGTGAGGACGCCGAGGGGCACGTCTACTACGCCGCCACCGATCAGGGACGCGCGGAACTGCGCAACTGGTTCGACACCCCGGTGCCCCGGACCAATCCGCCCCGGGACGAGCTGGCGATCAAGCTGGCGATGGCGGTCACCGTGCCCGGGGTGGACGTCGAGGCGGTGGTCCAGGGGCAGCGCAGGCACAGCATGAAGGCGCTGCAGGACTACACCCGGCTCAAGGGCCAGGCGCTGATCGCCGAGGGTGACGGCCGCTCGGACCTGGCCTGGCTGCTGGTGCTGGAGCAGCTGATCTTCCAGACCGAGGCCGAGATCCGCTGGCTGGACCACTGCGAGACCCGGATCGCGCAGTACCGGCCGGCCCCCGAACCGGCCCCGCCGCCCGCGCCCGCTCCGCCCGCCCCGGCCGCAGAGGCGCCGCGTGCCCGTCGGCGCGCCCGTTTCTGACCCACCGTCATCCGATCGAACGTCACAGCAGGGGGAGAGTTGACCACTCAGCAAGTCCGGTCCGGTACCGACGCGGTGCTGCACCTGGAGAACGTCACCCGAGTCCACGGCCACGGCGCGGCCGAGGTGCACGCCCTGCGCGGGGTGGACCTGAAGGTGCACCCCGGCGAGCTGGTCGCGGTGATGGGCCCGTCCGGCTCCGGCAAGTCCACTCTGCTGACCCTGGCCGGCGGGCTGGACAGCCCGACCACGGGCCGGGTGCTGGTCGAGGGGCAGAGCCTCGGCGACCTCTCCCGCAAGCAGCAGGCGCAGGTCCGCCGCCGGGCGATCGGCTACGTGTTCCAGGACTACAACCTGATCCCCGCGCTGACCGCCGCCGAGAACATCGCGCTGCCCCGCGAGCTGGACGGCGTCTCGACCCGGGCCGCGCGCCGGGAGGCGCTCGCCGCGCTCACCGAGCTCGGCATCGACGAGCTGGCCGACCGTTTCCCCGACGACATGTCGGGTGGCCAGCAGCAGCGGGTGGCGATCGCCCGGGCCCTGATCGGCGACCGCCGCCTGGTGCTCGCCGACGAGCCGACCGGCGCGCTGGACTCCACCACCGGCGAGGCGGTGCTCGCCGTCCTGCGGGCCCGCTGCGACGCCGGGGCGGCGGCCATGCTGGTCACCCACGAGGCCCGGCACGCCGCCTGGGCGGACCGGGTGGTGTTCATCCGGGACGGCCGCGCGGTGGACGAGAGCGTCAGCCGGGACGCCGCCAGCCTGCTGGTCTCGGCCGCCACCAACAGCACCGGACTGGTGGGGGAGTGAAGCTCACCTCTTGGCGGGTGGCCCTGCGGATAGCCCGCAGGGACGCACTGCGGGCCAAGGGCCGGAGCGCCCTGGTGATCGCGATGATCGCGCTGCCCGTACTCGGCGTGGCCGGGATCGACGTGATCTACCGCAGCGCCGAGCTGGAGCCGGAGCAGCGGATCGCCAGGACCATGGGCGAGGCCGACGCGACGGTGTCCGGGCAGGGCCAGGGCCTCATCGTGGCCCAGGCGCCGAATCCGGACGACGGCTCCGTGAGCAGGCCGGTGACGAAGGGTCAGCAGCCCACCGCGGAGCAGATCCGGAGCAAGGCGGCCGCTTCGCAGGGCGAGCTGATCACCCAGCTGCTGCCCGCCGGTGCCAGGCTGGTCGTCCTCGCCGGCGCCGAGGGCACCACGGCCACCACCGCGAGCGGTCAGCTGAAGGTGGGAGCCGTCCAGGCCGACCTGACCGACTCGATCTGGCGCGGCAGGATCAACCTGACCGGCGGGCGCGCGCCCGCCGCCCCACAGGAGCTGGCGGCCACCGACGAGTTCCTGCGGACCGCGGGTCTCCGGATCGGTGACACCACGACGCTGCGCGGTCTCGAGGGCAAGCCCTTCACCATCACCGCCTCGGTGGAGTACCCCGACCTGCTGAAGGAGAGTCAGCTGCTGGTCCGGCCGGGCTCGCTGCCCGTGCCGTCGGCCGAGCAGGGCAAGTCCAACGGCAAGGGGCACAGCGGCAGCGACACCTGGCTGGTGAAGCTGCCCGCCGGGGCCGTACTGGACTGGCCGAAGGTGCTGGAGCTCAACAAGTACGGCTTCGCGGTGGCCTCGCGCGCGGTGCTGCTGGATCCGCCGTCGCGCTCCGAGGTGCCGTTCTACGCGGAGTACGACCGCTCCGGCGGCGGCTTCACGCCGAACACCGCCGCCCTGGCGGTGGTGGCCACGGTGGCCGGCATGGCGTTGCTGGAGATCGTGCTGCTAGCCGGACCGGCCTTCGCCGTCGGCGCCCGCCGCTCGCGGCGGCAGCTCGGGCTGCTGGCCGCCGGCGGCGGTGACCGTTCGCACGTCCGCTCGGTGGTGCTCGGCGGTGGCGTGGTGCTCGGCCTGACCGGTGCGGTCACCGGGGTGGTGCTCGCGGTGCTCGCCGTCGCGGTGGCCCGGCCCTGGCTGGAGGGCCTGGCGGGCAGCCGCTTCGGCAGCTTCGACCTGGCCCCGCTGGACCTGGCCGGAGTGGCCGCGCTCGGCCTGGTCACCGGTCTGCTGGCAGCGGTCGTCCCGGCCGTCCAGGCGTCCCGGCAGGACGTGGTGAGCGCCCTGACCGGCCGTGGCTCGGTCAAACCGCCGAACCGCAAGCTGGCGCTGCTCGGCCTGCTGATGCTCGGCGGCGGCGCCGCGATCGCGCTGCTCGCCCCGACCGTCGGCGGGCAGCTCGGCCGCCGCGGGGCACTGGCCGTGCTCGGCGGCTCGGTGATCGCCGAGCTGGGCATGGTCGCCTGCACCCCGATGCTGGTCGGCCTGTTCGGCAAGCTCGGCCGCTGGCTGCCGCTCAGCCCCCGGCTCGCGCTGCGGGACTCGATCCGGCACCGGGGGCGGACCGCTCCGGCGGTGGCCGCGGTGATGGCGGCGGTGGCCGGATCGGTCGCGGTCGGCATCTACACCACCAGCGCGAACCTGGAGGCGCGTCAGCGGTACGAGCCCTCGCTGCGCAGCGGCGCGGTGCTGCTCGACCGCGGTTACGACCAGACCGACACCGCCCAGTTCCCGGCCCGCCGGGACGCGTTGGAGCGGATCATGCCCAACCTCGGGCCGCGCGGAGAGATCTTCGAGACCAAGTACGCCAGGGCGGAGCGGTACGGCCCGGGCGGGTACCTGGAGCTGGAGCTGCCGGCCGACCTGCGCTGTCCGCTGTACTCCCGGGACCGGATCGACGAGCCCACCGACGCGGAGCGCGTGCGGTACCGGAACGACCCGCGCTGCGTCCATCCGGCGGGCAGGCACCAGTCCGCCTTCAACAGCCCGCTGCTGGCCGGTGACCCCACCGCGCTGGACATCCTGACGGGGGTCCGCGACCCGGCCGCCGCCGCGGCGCTGGCCCAGGGCAAGGTGATCGTCTTCGACCCGGCCTACCTGCGGAACGGCAAGGTCACGTTCACCCTGGTCGAGCCGATGCCGGAGGAGCCGGCGGACGGGCCGGTCGACTCCGCCAACCGGGCCCCGTCCCGGCCGAAGCAGCACGACCTCTCGGTGGAGGCGGTGCTGTTCGAGCCGGAGCTGCGCAACGCCGGGGCCTTCGCGTCGCCGGAGACCGCCAAGCGGCTCGGCCTGACGGTGGTCGAGGCCGGTACGGTCTGGCAGCCCTCGGCGGCGCCGAGCAGCAAGGACGAGCAGAAGGCCGAGGCCGCGCTCGCCAAGCTCGGCGGGGACGGTCGGTTCTCCGTCGAGCGCGGCTACCGGGACGAGAGCGGCCTGGTCACCCTCGGGCTGACCGGCTTCGCCGCGATAGTGGCCCTGGGCGCGGCGGGCATCGCCACCGGCCTGGCCGCGGCCGACTCGCAGCGCGACCTCGGCACGCTCGCCGCGGTCGGGGCGACCAGCGGCATCCGGCGCCGGCTGTCCGGCTTCCAGTGCGGGGTGATCGCCGCGATGGGCACGGTGCTCGGCGCCATCAGCGGGGTGGTGCCCGCGATCGCCCTGCGGATCATCGAGAGCATGCCCTCGTACCCGGGGGAGCCGGACAAGGACGCCGTGATCGCCGTCCCGTGGCCGACGCTCGGGCTGACCCTGCTGGTGCTGCCCGCCGTGGCGGTGCTGCTGGCGATGCTGTTCACCCGGTCGAAGCCGGCGCTGCTGCGCCGCTCGGCCTGATCCACCGTCACCCGCGTCACCCCACTTCCCGGGGTGACGCGGGTGACGCGCGGGACGGATGGGGTGACGCAGCTAACGAGTCCGCTCCTCGGGAGCACGGCGCACCGGGACCTGGCGGCGAACTAAAGTCGTCCGTATGACGAAAACCCCGGACAGCGTCGTCCGCTCCTTCATCGACCTGCACCAGGACGAGTTCCTGCGCGATCTCGCCGACTGGCTGCGTATCCCCTCCGTCTCCGCCGACCCGGCCCGGGCCGGCGAGGTCCACCGCTCCGCCGAGTGGCTGGCGGAGCGGTTGCGGGCCACCGGATTCCCGGTGGTGGAGGTCTGGGAGACGGACGGGCTGCCCGCGGTGTTCGCCGAGTGGCCGTCCGGGGACCCGGCCGCGCCCACCGCGCTGGTCTACGGGCACCACGACGTGCAGCCCGCGGCGAAGGAGGACGGCTGGGACACCGAGCCGTTCGAGCCGACCGTGGTCGGCCGCCGGCTGTACGCCCGGGGCGCGGCCGACGACAAGGGGCAGGTCTTCGTCCACACCCTGGGCCTGCGGGCCCACCTGGCCGCCACCGGCCGGACGGCGCCGGCGGTCAACCTCAAGCTGCTGGTCGAGGGCGAGGAGGAGTCCGGCTCGCCGAACTTCGAGGCGCTGGTCCGCCGGGAGGCCGGGCGGCTGGCCGCCGACGTGGTCTTCGTCTCCGACACCGGGATGTGGTCCGAGACCACCCCGACCGTCTGCACCGGCATGCGCGGCCTGGCCGACGCGCAGCTCGACCTGTACGGCCCGGACACCGACATCCACTCGGGCTCCTTCGGCGGCGCGGTGCCCAACCCCGCCGAGGTGGCCGCCGAGCTGGTCGCCGCGCTGCACGACGCGGACCGCCGGGTCGCCGTCCCGGGCTTCTACGACGGCGTGGTGGAGCTGACGGACCGTGAGCGCGAGCTGTTCGCCGCGCTGCCCTTCGACGAGGCGCAGTGGCTGCGGGTCGCCAAGTCGTACGGCACCCGGGGCGAGGCCGGGTACTCGACGCTGGAGCGGGTCTGGGCCCGGCCGACCGCCGAGGTGAACGGCATCTGGGGCGGCTACACCGGCCCGGGCGGCAAGACCATCGTGCCGTCCGAGGCGCACCTCAAGCTGTCCTTCCGGCTGGTCGCCGGGCAGGAGATCGAGAAGGTCAGGGAGGCCGTCCGCGGCTGGGTGGCCGAGCAGGTGCCCGAGGGCATCCGGTACGAGCTGACCTTCCCCGGCGCCACCCGCCCCTGCCTGACCCCGCTGGACCACCCGGCGCTGCAGGCCACCGTCCGGGCGATGGGCCGGGCCTTCGAGCAGGAGATCCTGTTCACCCGGGAGGGCGGTTCGGGACCGGCCGCCGACCTGCAGGACGTGCTCGGCGCACCGGTGCTCTTCCTGGGCATCTCGGTGCCCTCGGACGGCTGGCACTCGGTGAACGAGAAGGTCGAACTGGACCTGCTCGCCAAGGGCGTGGAGGCCGCCGCCCACCTGTGGAGCGAGCTGGCCGAGAGCTGGCCGCAGGCATGAACCACCTGGCTGCAAACATTCGACCGAACGGGGATGGACCGAGTTGAGCACCGTGCCTGACACCAAGCACCTCGCGCTGGCCAGGGCCGGGGTGGACCGGGCCGCGCAGCACCGCTTCGACGAGCCGTGGCTGGCCGCGGCCTGGAGCCACCCGACCACCAAGGTGCTGCCGATCGCCGGTGGCGAGGTCTTCGTGGTCGACACCGAGCAGGGCACCGAGCTGGTGCTGCTGCCCTCGTTCGAGGCGCCGCAGACCGGCGACCGCTACTTCCTCGGCTGCGACGAGGACGGCACCTCGTACTTCGCGATGGCGGGCTCCAGCCTGCCGGGCCGGCTGGACGGCGACGCCCGGCCGGCCGGTCTGCGCGAGGTCGGCGCGCTGCTCTCGGACCGGGACGCCGGACTGCTGGTGCACGCCGTCGCACTGGAGCACTGGCACCGCTTGCACAGCTTCTGCTCGCGCTGCGGCCAGCCGACCGAGAAGGCCGGTGCCGGGCACGTCCGCCGCTGCACCTCCTGCGCCGCCGAGCACTACCCGCGGACCGACCCGGCGGTGATCATGCTGATCACCGACGAGCAGGACCGCTGCCTGCTGGGCCGTCAGGCGCTCTGGCCGGAGGGCCGCTGGTCCACCCTGGCCGGGTTCGTCGAGCCGGGCGAGTCGATCGAGCAGGCGGTGGCCCGCGAGGTGCTGGAGGAGGCCGGGGTCAAGGTCGCCGAGGTCGAGTACGTGGCCAGCCAGCCGTGGCCGTTCCCGTCCAGCCTGATGCTCGGCTTCCTCGGTAAGGCCGACCCGAGCGGCACCACGATCACGGTGGACGGCGAGGAGCTGGCGGAGGCGCGCTGGATCTCCCGGGACGAGCTGCGGGCCGGCATGGAGGCGGGCGAGATCCTGCCGCCGTCCGGTATTTCGATCGCCCGTCATCTGGTCGAACTCTGGTACGGCGAACCGCTGCCGAGTGCGGCTCGCTGGTAGTCCGTCAGTAGGAGTGCGAAAGGGGCGTGCGGCTGATTGCCGTACGCCCCTTTCTGCTCTCGCGATTCCGTTGTTCGGCTATTTTCGACCGAATTCGAAATTCTCTGCTCAGTCGTTCTTCCGGTCGACTTCCAGCCAGCAGCTGACGGTCTTTCCGGTCAGCCGGGTGGTGACCGACCAGTCGGAGCAGAGCGCCCCGACGATGGCCAGCCCGCGGCCGTGGGCGTCCTCGTCGGCCGCCTCCCTGGCCTCCGGCAGGCTGCGGCCGAAGTCGGCCACCGAGATCTGCAGCGTGCGGTCGGTCAGTGCCAGCGTGATCGAGACCGCGCCCCGGCCGTGCCGCAGCGCGTTGGTGACCAGCTCGGACATCAGCAGCTCGGCGCTGTCGGTGAGTTCGGCGGCACCCCAGGCGGCCAGCGCCGTCCTGGTCAGCTGCCGGGCCCTGGCCACGTTGTGCGGCTGCGGCGGGAAGCTCGCGGTGGCGGACCAGGCGCCCCGGTCGGCCGCCTCCAGGGCCCGCCCCGGGCGATGGTCGGCACCGGCGGCCCCGGTGTGTGGAAGATTGATCGGCCGCGCCTTGAAGTGGCGCGCGGTACTGGTCACGGGCATGGCTCCGCCCCCGGGTGTACGTGGCTGGATGCGACCCTTTCGGTCAGACTTTCGTCAGAACCGGGGAGCCGCCGGGCGACTGCGAACGACCTGGTCGGGGTCAATACCGAGTTCCCCGATCTCGGCCAATATTGGCCGGTTTCGCTGAAATGGCGCAAGCCGGATCGCTACATTCACTCGGGTGACAATCCCACGGGGCAGTACCCAATCACCGAAGTACCAACGACTCGCCGCCGACCTGCGCCGCCGGATCGCCGCCGGCGAGTGGCGGGGCGACTCACCGCTGCCGGTCGAGACCGAGCTGGAGCAGCAGTACGGCGTCGCCAGGAACACCGTCCGGCTCGCGGTCGACGTGCTGGTCAACGAAGGCCGGCTGGTCCGGCTGCAGGGCAAGGGCACCTACCTCAAGGAGCACCCGGTGCTGGACCACCGGGTGTACGGCCCGGCCCTGCTGCCGGGCCAGCTGCCGGGGCAGCGGGACTGCCTGGCCGCACCGACCGAGGTCTACGCCAGGGAGGCCAGGGCGGCCGGGCGCCGGCTCACCGTCGACTTCGAGATGCTGATCGTCCGGGCCCGGGTGGACATCGCCGAGCGGCTCGGACTGCGGCCCGGCGAGGCGGTGGTGGTGCGCCGTCAGCTCCGGCTGCTGGACCGCGAGCCCTACTCGATCGAGGAGAGCCACTACCGGGCCGGTCTGGCGGCCGGTACCCCGCTGATGGAGCCGGACCCGGTGCCCGGCGGGGACGAGGCGGTGCTCGCCGCGCTCGGCCGGACCGAGATCGGCGCGGTGGACCACCTGGTCTCCCGGATGCCGGGCCCGGAGGAGGCGGCCTGGTTCCAGGGCGGCCCCGGCGCCCCGCTGCTGGTGCAGACCCGGGTCGGCTACGACGCGCGCGGCCCGGTCCGGGTGATCGAGACCAGGTACTCGGCGGACCGCTGCCGGCTGGTCTACGGGCTGGGCGAGCTGGGCGCCAGGCCGGTGCCGGAGGCACCGGTGGCCCCGCCCCAGGAGGAGCGGAGCCACGGATTCTGACGCCCGGTCAGGGCGCCTGCGTGCTCGGGTCAGCCGGCCAGCGCGGCCTGCACCTGACGGAGGCTCGGGTTGGTCATCACGACCTGCTCGCCGCCGTTGACCGGCTTGACGATCACGGTCGGCACCACCTGGTTGCCGTTGTTGACCGACTCGACGAAGGAGGCCGAGGCCGGGTCCTCCTCGATGTTGATCACGTCGTAGCCAATGCCCTCGCGGTCCAGCTGGCTCTTCAGCCGGTTGCAGTACCCGCACCAGGTCGTGCTGTACATCGTGACGCTGCCGGACATGGCGGTGGACTCCTTCGGGAGGGGGCGTACGGTCTGTGCCGACAACGTCGCGCGAGCAGTGGAACATTCCGCGCGCGCCGGTCGGCGAAGTGATTATCCGTTGACCGGGCGGAGCCTGTGGACAACCCGGGCGGGAACGTCCGTCCGCCCTGCGAGGATGGACGGCATGCAGGAAGAGCTCTCGGGTCTCCCCGACCGGTACGACACCCCCCACGGCACCGCCTACGGCGATCCGGCGCCCAGTGGCGCCGACGCGGTGCTCGCCGGGCTCGACCCGGAGCAGCGCGCCGTCGCCACGGCCCTGCACGGCCCGGTCTGCGTCCTCGCGGGCGCCGGCACCGGCAAGACCAGGGCGATCACCCACCGGATCGCCTACGGCGTGCGCAGCGGCGTCTACCAGCCGCAGCAGGTGCTCGCGGTGACCTTCACCGCCCGCGCCGCCGGCGAGATGCGCGGCCGGCTGCGCCAGCTCGGCGCCGAGGGCGTGCAGGCGCGGACGTTCCACTCCGCCGCGCTCCGCCAGCTCCAGTACTTCTGGCCGCGCGCGATCGGCGGCGAGGTGCCCCGGCTGCTGGAGCGCAAGGTCCAGCTGGTCGCCGAGGCCGCCGGGCGCACCGGCCTGCGGGTCCAGCGCACCGAGCTGCGCGACCTGACCAGCGAGATCGAGTGGGCCAAGGTCACCCAGATCGTGCCCGACGACTACCCCGCCGCCGTGCTCAAGACCGGCCGCGAGGCCCCGCGCGACCCGGCCGAGATCGCCCGGGTCTACGCCACCTACGAGCAGACCAAGCGCGACCGCGGCGTGATCGACTTCGAGGACGTGCTGTTGCTCACCGCCGCGATCCTGGAGGACCGGCCGGAGATCGCCGGCCAGGTCAGGGCTCAGTACCGGCACTTCACGGTGGACGAGTACCAGGACGTCTCCCCGCTCCAGCAGCGCCTGCTGGACCAGTGGACGGGCGGCGGCGCCAGCCTCTGCGTGGTCGGCGACGCCAGCCAGACGATCTACTCGTTCACCGGCGCCACCCCCGACTACCTGCTCAACTTCCGGGCCCGGCACCCCGAGGCCACCGTGGTCAAGCTGGTCCGCGACTACCGCTCCACCCCCCAGGTGGTGCACCTGGCCAACGGCCTGCTGGCCAAGGCTCGCGGCCAGGCCGCCCAGCACCGGCTGGAGCTGATCTCGCAGCGCGAGGCCGGCCCCGAGCCGGTCTACGCCGAGTACGTCGACGAGCCGACCGAGGCCGAGACCACCGCCCGGGAGATCAAGGCGCTGCTCGCCAAGGGCGTCCGGGCCAGCGAGATCGCGGTGCTGTTCCGGATCAACAGCCAGTCCGAGGTCTACGAGCAGGCGCTCGCCGACCTGGGCATCTCGTACCAGCTCAAGGGCGCGGAGCGGTTCTTCGAGCGCCCCGAGGTGCGGGACGCGGTGATGCTGCTGCGCGGCGCCGCCCGGGCCGGGTCCGACCCGCTCACCGCCGACGCGCCCGACCTGGCGGGCCAGGTCCGCGCGGTGCTGGCCAGCCGGGGCTTCACGCCCGCGCCGCCCGCCGGTTCGGGCACCGTGCGCGAGCGCTGGGAGTCGCTGGCCGCGCTGGTCCGGCTCGCCGAGGAGTTCGAGGCGGCCCGCCTGACGGCCGGTCAGAGTGCCGACCTGGCGGCGTACGTGGGTGAACTGGACGCGCGCGCGGCGGCCCAGCACGCCCCCGCCGTCGAGGGCGTCACGCTCGCCTCGCTGCACGCCGCCAAGGGCCTGGAGTGGGACGCGGTCTTCCTGGTCGGTCTGACCGAGGGCACCCTGCCGATCATCTACGCCAAGACCGACGAGCAGATCGAGGAGGAGCGCCGGCTGCTGTACGTCGGCGTCACCCGGGCCCGGCTGCACCTGTCGCTCTCCTGGGCGCTGTCCCGCTCCCCGGGCGGCCGGGCCAGCCGGAAGCCCACCCGCTTCCTGGACGGCCTGCGGCCGGGCTCCAGCGCCTCCGGGCCGCGTACCAAGGGAGGCAGGGGTGGGGTCGAGTTCGGCGCCGAGCGGTCCGCCGCCCGCAAGGTGCGCGGCCCGGTCAAGTGCCGGGTCTGCGACAAGACGCTGACCGACGCGGTCGAGCGCAAGCTCCGTCGCTGCGAGAGCTGCCCGTCCAACATGGACGAGGCGCTGTACGAGCGGCTGCGCGAGTGGCGTTCGGTGCAGGCCAAGAAGCAGGGGGCCCCGGCCTACGTGGTGTTCACCGACGCGACCCTGATGGCGATCGCCGAGGACGTCCCGGGCAGCGAGCGCGAGCTGGCCGTGATCTCGGGCGTCGGCGCGATGAAGCTGGACAAATACGGGGCCGCCGTGTTGGCTATGTGTGCCGGGGAGGAGCCCGTGGACGAGTCCACGGACGAACCCCTCGACGAGACTCAGGGGGAGTCGGAGGAGCTGGCCTGAGCCGCTCCCGCGAGCCGCCCGGGGCGCTCTTCGAAACTCGCCGGAAAAATAGTTTGCGCGCCGTACACACCGCGCAATAGCCTGCCGGAGCGGTCAAGGGGACGAGATCGCAAGGCCGTGAGGGTCTCACTTTCGCGCGCCTGCCCAGCAGTACCCGCGTGACCTGCACCACCTGCACCACCAACCGAACATCCGTACATCGGGGCCCGGGAGACCAGGCACCGCGAGCGCCGAGAGGAGGCGAAGACAGTGGAAACCAAGATGATCACCAACCTGACTGGCCAGACCGTCATCGCCATGCCCTCGTGCGCTCCCTCGCAGGTCGGCAGCCTGAACGGTCTGGGTCTCAACGGCACCGGTGTCTCCGGCGTTGTCAGTGGCCTGCTCGTTAATGGGCTGGGCAACGGCAGCTTCGCCACCTCCGTCGAGACGGGTCTGTCCCTCACCGGGACGACGTTCGGCGGCGGCCGCGAGATTCGCAGCGACCGACCGCTCCAGGCATCGAAGGCAGCAGTAGCGGCCGCCAAGCATGGCGACTATGCGCAGCAGGCCGGCGATGCCGGAGCCGCCGAGCAGCAGGACGAGAAGCAGATGAAGGCCATGGCCGCCCTGATGGCAGCCAAGGCCGTCCGGATGTGGGCCTTCCGCGGCCCTGAACCCTGGAGAGATCAAACCTGAGTCAGCCTCAGGTCGAGCCTCCAGGGCCGCGGAACCCGTCTACACCGGGATTCGCGGCCCTCTTGTTTTGTCCGGTACGTCAGATCCACCCAGGTCCTCCGGGACCTCCGGCCAGCCCCACCAGTCAGCTGGCCGGATCCACAGCAGAAGACGAGGAAGACGCCACAGTGTCCACGGTCATCACACCGCCACTCCCGTCCGTACCGACAGACATCACCAAGGCCGACCAGGCCGACCCCCCGGAGGTTTCTCTTATGCAGCTCACCGCGATCGACCAGGCCGAGGTCAACGGCCAGCCCATCCCGTGCCGTGCCTTCGACCCGGAGGTCTTCTTCGCCGAGACCCCGGCGGACGTCGAGTACGCGAAGTCGCTGTGCGGCACCTGCCCGGTCAAGGACGCGTGCCTGACGGGTGCGCTGGAGCGGCGCGAGCCGTGGGGCGTCTGGGGTGGCGAGCTCTTCGTCCAGGGCGTTGTGGTGGCCCGGAAGCGGCCGCGTGGCCGTCCGCGCAAGACCGAGGTCGCGGCGTGAACCCCGCGTCCGGTGCGGTGACCGTCCGTCGGGGTGAGCAGCCCCCGCTGGACAGTGCACTGCGCAACTCGGTCCGCATCGCGGCCGCCAAGGCCGATGCAGCCCACTCCCGTCCGTTTCCGAGCACGCACCACGAGCAGGACCACCACATGACCGCCACCGCCGCCAAGCAGACCGTCCGCCTCGAGCAGACCAAAGAACTTTTGATCCAGAACAGGACCCGCGAGATGCAACTCATGCAAGAAACCCTGGCCCGCGCCCATATGCAAGAACGCCTCCAGGAGGCTGAGCACCAACGGGTGGGCGAGCGAGTCGCTCGGGCCGCCAAGCTGGTGCGGCGGGCCGAACGTGCTTCGCTGCGAGCCCGCAAGGCGCTCGCCGTCGCCCTGATGTGAGACCTGACGGAGTAACAGCACCACCCCCGTGACGACGATGGCCGCCCCACTGCTGTGGGGCGGCCATCGTCGCGTGCTGTGATGCTGACGAGCTGTCAGCTGCCGGCCGGCTCGTCCACCGGGTGGGCGAAGCCCGGCAGCCACTCCAGCATCTCGGCCCGGAACGGCGCGTTGGCGCCGAGCTGGCAGAGCACGCCGATGGTGCTCAGCGTGACCCGGTGGATCAGCAGGTAGGCCGGCGGCAGGTTGAGCTGCTTGCCGAGGTTGTACGCGGGCGAGCGCGGGTCGGCGATCCGGGCCGCCTGGGCCCGCATCCAGGCCCGGGTGAAGTGGAAGGTCTCCACCGTGGTCGGCTCGATGATCGGGAGCAGGTAGTCGAGCACGGCCGCCGGGTCCAGCTCGATCGAGGGCTTGACGAAGCCCTCCTCGCGGAGCATGTCGAGCACGCCGTCGGCGTCCCCGGCCAGCGCCATCCGGAGCGAGTCGCCGATCGGGGCGGGCAGGCCCTCGGGCAGCCGGTCGACGGTGCCGAAGTCCAGCACGCCGAGCCGCCAGCCCTCGACCGGGCCCTCGTCCTTGATCAGCCGGAAGTTGCCGGGGTGCGGGTCGGCGTGCAGCAGGCCCGTCCGGGACGGGCCCGCGAACAGGAAGCGGGCGAGCAGCTGGCCGGCCCGGTCGCGCTCCTGCTGGGTGCCGCCGGTGATCACCTCGGACAGCGGGGTGCCGTCCAGCCACTCGCTGACCAGGATCTGGTCGGCCTGGGCGACCACGTCGGGGACGGTGATGTCCGGGTCGTCGGCGAACTCCTCGGCGTGCCGCCGCTGGGCCGCCGCCTCCAGCTCGTAGTCCAGCTCCTCGGCGACCCGCGAGCGCAGCTCGGTGATCAGCGGCTTGATGTCGAGCCCGGGGATCAGCGGGCCGAGCAGCCAGGCCACCCGGCTGAGCTGGGCCAGGTCGGAGAGCAGCGCGTCACCCGCGCCCGGGTACTGGATCTTGACGGCGACCGCCCGGCCGTCCTGCCAGACCGCGCGGTGCACCTGCCCGATCGAGGCGGCGGCCGCTGGGCGGTCGTCGAAGCTGCGGAACTTCTTCCGCCAGTTCGGGCCGAGCCGCTCGGCGAGTACGGCATGCACCTTGGCGGCGGGCATCGGTGGCGCCGCGTCCTGAAGCTTCGTCAGGGCGGCCCGGTAGGGGCCGGCCACCTCCTCGGGCAGCGCGGCCTCGAAGACGGACAGCACCTGCCCGAACTTCATCGCCCCGCCCTTCAGCTTCCCCAGGGTGGCGAAGAGCTGGTCCGCGGTCTGCTGCTGCAGCTCCGCGGTGACCTCGTCCGCAGGGCGGCCGCCGAGGCGCTTGCCCAGGCCGAGGGTTGCCCGGCCGGCGAAGCTCAGCGGGAGCGCGGCGAGCCGGGCGGTGCGGGAGACTGCCTTGCGCGGAATCTCAGACATGAGCTGCCCCCCGAGCGGTGCGGCCGGCGTTGCCGCAGCCCAGAGCTCGTGTCGTGGTTCGCGTAGCGGTGGCCTGTCGGCGCCACACCGCAGGCCGTGCCGTCCAGGTCACTGCCTTGTGCGGAAGATCGCTCACCCCAGGGCCTCCCAGCTCCGAGTCCCACCCGCAGGACGTGTCACTGGCCATTGTGCCCGCTCCCCGATCCGGCTCGGCCGGGGTTGCCCGGACCTTGGTAAGTCCTAGACCCCCTGCCGCTGCTCGGGCGGCCCCGAGGGCCAGGTGCAGCCGCAGGCCGGGTGGGTGGGCAGGCGGAGGCGGCGGGTCATTCCGTCGGCGGCGGAGACCTCGCACCAGCCGTCCACGCTGGGTGGCCGGACGCCGTCGAGGTAGAGCTCGACGTGCAGGGCGGCCAGGCCGGCGACGGTGGTGGCCAGGGCACTGTCGCAGGCGGGGGTGCGGGGACGGCCGGGGCCGTCGGTGCCGAGCTGGGCGAGCAGCCGGGGCCAGGCCTCGTCCTCGTCGCGGCGGGTGAGGGTGGCGCAGGAGCCGCAGGCCGAAGCTCCGGGGAGCACCAGCGGCCCGACGATGCCCAGGTGCTCCAGCACCCCGACGTACAGGTGCGGCACCCCGGCCCGCATCAGCCGGTGGGCCTCGGCGGCGACCCCGGTGAAGGCCCCGGCGCCGTCCCGGGGGGCCAGCACCACCAGGGCGGGCGGCGGTGCGTCCTCGGGCCGCCGGGGGCGCTGCCGCTCCCCGGTGGCGGCGCCGGCGGCCCGCTGCACCACCTCCCGGGCGGCGGTGGCCCGCAGCCGCCCGATGTCGGTCGGCGGGTAGCCGGCGGGGGAGCAGTCCCGCGCGGAGACCCGGCCCTGGTCGGTCAGCGTGACGCCGCCGACGCCCCCGGCGGCCAGCACCGCGCCGACGGCGGCGCCGACCCGCCCGGCGCCGTGGATCTCCACCCGCGCGGTGGCCCGGCCGCGGAGCACGGCCGGGGCCTCGCCGGGATCCGGATGCACCAGGGAGAGTGACGCCAGGTCAGGCCCGAGCAGCTCCTGACGGGCCTTCGGGTAGCCGTCGAGCAGGGCCCGGCCGGCCTCGGCGTCGTCCAGCAGACCGCCCTGCTCCAGCGAGCCGAGCAGCTGCTCGGTGACCTCCCGGCCGAGCCCGAGCCGCTCGCCCGCCTCCAGCAGGGCGGGCCGCTCCCGGCTGCCGTCGAGCAGCTCCAGGAAGGCGGCGACGGGTTGGCTGACCTGCTCCACCACCCGGGCGTGCTGTCGGACGGTGCCGAACTGCAGGGTGTCGTTGTCGCGCCAGAGGCGGGACAGTGCGGGCTTCACCATCAGACGCACGGTGGGCCTCCGATCACAGTGGGTAACGGCGAGCTGAGGGAAGCATGCCCCATTCCGCCACCCTCGTGCTCCGCGTTGTCCACAGCCCCCGGGCACTTGTCCGACCATCGTTCTGCACAGCCTGTGGATAACGTTTGCTCCCGCCGGGATGTCGGCGGCGCCGGGTAACCTCCCTGGCATGGCAGCCGAACTGGACCCCGCAGTCGAGGTCCGCCGCAGCGCCCGCCGCAAGCGCACCGTGTCCGCGTACCGCGAGGGCGACCGGACGGTGGTGCTGATCCCGGCCCGGATGTCGCAGGCCGAGGAGCAGCGCTGGGTGTCCCGGATGCTCGACAAGCTGGCCGCCCAGGAGAGCCGCAAGGTGCTGGGTGACGACGCGCTGGCCCGCCGCGCCGCCGAGCTCTCGGCCGAGTATCTCGGCGGCCGGGCCCGGCCGGACGTGGTCCGCTGGGTGACCAACCAGAACTCCCGCTGGGGCTCCTGCACCCCGAGCGAGCGCAGCATCCGGCTCTCCCACCGGCTGCAGGGCATGCCCGAGTACGTGGTCGACTACGTGCTGCTGCACGAGCTGGCGCACCTGCTGGAGGCGAGCCACGGCCCGCGATTCTGGGCGCTGCTGGCGGCCTACCCGCAGACCGAGCGGGCCCGCGGCTACCTGGAGGGCGTGGCCGCCGCAGCGAGTCTGCCGCACGCCCGGAGCGGCGACTGACCGCTGCGGCGGCCCGCACCCGGCTGGCTAATCCTCGGTCAGTTTCCGGGCCAGCGCGACGAGTTCGCGCACCGACTCGTCCGTCAGCTCCGGCAGCTGGTCGTAGCCGAACCAGCGCAGGTCCAGTGACTCCTCGCTGATCAGCGCCTGTGCCCCGGCCGGTGCCAGCGCGACGTACTGGACGTCCAGGTGGGTGTTCTCCGGCCGGTCCTTGCCGGTGCAGCGGACCTGGTGCCGGTCCAGCTTGACCGGCACCGGTGCGCCGTCGACGGTGAGCAGCTCCAGGTCCGGGATGCCGGACTCCTCGGTGGCCTCGCGCAGCGCGGCGGCGGCCAGCGTCCCGTCGCCGGGCTCGCAGTGTCCGCCCATCTGCAGCCAGATGCCGACCTTCGGGTGGAGCGTCAGCAGCACCCGCCCGGCCGCCGGGTCGACCACCACCGCGCTGGCGGTGATGTGGGCGGGCAGGCTGGACCGCCACATCCCGTCGGGGCGGTCGGCCAGGTGGTCGAGGTAGTCGAGTCGGAGCCGGTCCTGGTCCGGGTCGGCCACCGACCAGGAGCGCAGGGTCCGGACGGCGTCGGCGTGCAGCTCGGTCACTTGCCGGGCTCCTCGTCCTCGTCCTTGCCCTTCGGGGTGTCGGAGCCGGCCGCGGCCTCGCCGAGCAGCTTGTCCAGCTCGGTGAAGTCGATGCCGCCCTCCGCGCCGTCACCGGAGCCGCGGTGCACGAAGCCGTCCGGGTCGTCCAGGTCGGCGGCGGTGGGCAGCATGTCGGGGTGCTCCCAGAGCGCGTCCCGGCCCTCGACGCCGCGGGCGTCGGCCAGCGAGGCCCAGAGCCGGGAGGCGTCCCGCAGTCGGCGCGGGCGGAGCTCCAGGCCGACCAGGGTGGCGAAGGTCTGCTCGGCCGGGCCGCCGGCCGCGCGGCGGCGGCGGACGGTCTCGCGGAGGGCGCCGGCCTGCGGCAGGTGCGGTTCGGCGGCGGCGTGCACGACGGCGTCGACCCAGCCCTCGACCAGCGCGAGCGCGGTCTCCAGGCGGGCCAGCGCGGCCTTCTGCTCGGGGGTGTCCTCGGGCTGCAGCAGGCCGTTGGCCAGGGCCTCCTGGAGCGCTTCGGGGTTGGACGGGTCGAGCTGGCCGACCAGCTCCTCCATCCGCGTGGTGTCCACCTTGATGCCGCGCGCGTACGCCTCGACCGCGCCGAACAGGTGTGCCCGGAGCCACGGCACATGGGCGAACAGCCGCTGGTGGGCGGCCTCGCGCAGGGCCAGGTAGAGCCGGACCTCCTCGGCGGGCACGCTCAGGCCCTCGCCGAACTCGGCGACGTTCTGCGGCAGCAGGGCGGCCTTGCCGGCCGGGGCGAGCGGCAGGCCGACGTCGGTGGAGCCGACCACCTCGGCGGCCAGTGCGCCCAGTGCCTGGCCGATCTGGGTGCCGAACATCGCGCCGCCCATCGAGCGCATCATGCCCATCAGCGGCCCGGCCATCGCCTGCATCTCCTCGGGCAGCACGCCGCCCATGGCGTTGCCGACCCGCTCGGCGACCGGGTCGACCAGGTCCTTCCAGACCGGCAGGGTGGCCTCGATCCACTCGGCCCGGCTCCACGCCACGGCGGTGCCCGCACCGGACGGGAACTCGGTGGCGGAGTCCAGCCAGAGGTCGGCCAGCCGGACCGCCTCGGCGACGGCCGAACGCTCGCTGGCGCTCACCGAGCGGTCCTTGGTCTTCCCCTCGGGCTGCTCGGCGACCACGGTCTGCCGGGCGATGTCCCGGGCCAGGTCCCAGTTGACCGGGCCGCCGTCGAAGGACAGCATCTGGCCGAGCTGCTGGAACGCCGCGCCGAGGTCGTTGGGATTCAGACCGCCCAGCATCGCCCCGAACGGATTGTCGCCGGAGGCCCCGCCAGGAGCGCCCGGACCGCCCATCCCGAACAGCGCGCCGAAGGGGTTGGCCCCGCCGAAACCGAACGGCTGCGGCGGCGTGGGCTCGGCGCTCTCGCCCTTGTCGTCCTTGTCGCGCTTGGCCTTGCCGTCCTCGGGCTCCTCGGGAGGAACGCCGAATCCGAAGGGGAGGTCGCTCACGGGGTCCTCGATCTGGTCGGCCGTCACGCGCGTGGTGTGGCGGGGGTCTGCGCGCCCGGAGCGGGCGTCGGCCGCGCGGCCCGATCGCGCCGGGTGCACCGCCGGGGCCGCGCCTCGGGCAGGATGGTCGGTACGTGACACTCGTACGTACGCACATAAGCTAACCGTGGAGGATGGCCGGTGAGTTCCCCGCCTTCGGACGTTCGCTCTGGGCTGACCGGAGGTGAGGACGCCCCAGCTGCCGCGGGTTCGCCGTCTCCAGCCTACGGCGGCAGGCCGCTGACCGTGGCCGTCACCGGCGCCGCGGGAGTGCTCGGCGAGCGGGTCGCGGCCCGCCTGGTCGGCTCCCCGGGAGTACGCAAGGTGCTCGCGCTGGACGACCGGCGCGGTGAGGTGCCCGGCGTGCAGTGGCGGGTGCTGGACGTCCGCGACCCGGCGGTGGCCGAACGGCTGACCGGGGTCGACGTGGTGGTGCACCTGGCGATGGACCTCGGCATGGAGACCGACCCCCGGGCGCGCAGCGCGTACAACGTGCGGGGGGCGCAGACCGTGCTGACGGCCGCCGCGGCGGCCGGGGTGAGCCGGGTGGTGCTGTGCACCTCGGCGATGGTCTACGGCGCGCTGCCGGACAACGAGGTGCCGCTGGCCGAGTCGGCCGAGCTGCGGGCCACCGAGGAGGCCTCGCTGGTCGGTGACCTGCTGGAGATCGAGCGGCTGGCCCGCCGCGCGCCCCGGGCGCACCCCGGGCTGCAGGTCACCGTGCTGCGTCCGGCCGTGGTGGTGGGCCCGGGTGTCGACACCGTGCTGACCAGGCACTTCGAGGCACCCCGGCTGCTGGTGGTGGCCGGGTCCAGGCCGTGCTGGCAGTTCTGTCACGTGGACGACCTGGCGGCGGCGCTGGAGTACGCGACGCTCGGCCTGGTCGAGGGTGAGGTGACGGTCGGCTGCGACGGCTGGCTGGAGCAGGAGGACGTGGAGCAGCTGTCCGGCATCCGCCGGATGGAGCTGCCCGCCTCGCTGGCGCTGGGCACGGCGGCCCGGCTGCACCGGCTGGGCCTGACCCCGGCCCCGGCGGGTGACCTCGCCTACACGATGTACCCGTGGGTGGTCTCCGGGAGCCGGTTGTACGAGGCGGGCTGGCGGCCCGCGTACACCAACGAGCAGGTGCTGGGTGAGCTGCTGGCGCAGGTCGCGGGCAAGCACGCGGTGGCCGGGCGGCGGCTGGGCGGCAAGGAGGCCGCGACCAGCCTGGGGGCGGCGGGTGCCACGGTGGCGCTGATCGGTACGGCGGCGCTGGTCCGGCGGGCCCGGAAGAGCCGCCGGATCTGACCCGTACGGGGGCGTGCGGCCGGGGCAGTGCGCCTGTTGCTTCGCGCCTTGCCGCGCCCGGAGTGGAGGCCGGTCCGTTCCGCCTGGCGGAATGGCCCAATCGTGATGCGGAAACCTCTTGTCGCGGACCCCGGGGGATGAGGAATCATGGTGACCATGTCCGAGAACCACGACCCCATCCGCCTGCTGGCCATCCGCGAGACCCCGCTCTCGCTGGACGAGGTGTACGAGGCGGTCGGCGACGACGCGGCCGGCGGCACCACGGTCTTCGTCGGCACGGTGCGCGACCACGACGGCGGCAAGACGGTGACCGCGCTGGAGTACAGCGCCCACCCGACCGCCGAGCAGGAGATGCGGCGGATCGCCGACAAGATCGTCGCCGAGTTCCCCGTCCGGGCGCTCGCGGCGGTGCACCGGATCGGCCGGCTGGAGATCACCGACAAGGCGGTGATCGTCGCGGTCTCCTGCCCGCACCGGGGCGAGGCCTTCGCGGCGGCCCGGCGGCTGATCGACGACCTCAAGCACGAGGTGCCGATCTGGAAGCACCAGATCTTCGCCGACGGCGAGGAGGAGTGGGTCGGCGCGGGGTCCTGCTGACCCGCCGTCAGACCCGTTCGGTCGCATCCGGTCATACGAATACTTCTCAGTGGTGAGCGAAATCGTCGTGCCGTAACCCGAACGGCGGTGCAGCCGTTGGGCTGCCGGGTGGTTAATCTGCTCATACGAACGACGAGCTGGGAGTACGGACATGGCTGCGCTCGCCTGGTTGATCATTCCTGTCGTGGCGGCACTGCTCGCCATGCTCTGGGCCGGCTGGGCCGCCCGGACCCCGAGGGCCACCGGCGACCCGGCCTCGCTGGCCGAGCACCAGCGGTTCAGGGCCGCGATGGAGCGCAGCACCGGCTCCCCGGCGGAGCCCGGGAAGCGGTAGCCCGGGCGGCGCGGTGACGGCTCCGTCCCGTACTGTCGGACCCATGCCACGCCGCTCCGCGACGATGCTCGCCGCCACCCTGCTGCTCATAGCACTGCTCTGTGCGTCGGTCCTGATGAAGGTGCCGTACACGGAGATGAGCCCGGGCCCGACGTACAACACGCTCGGGACGCAGGAGGACGACGGGAAGCCGGTGATCCAGATCACCGGGCACGAGACGTACCCGACCAGCGGTCACCTCAACATGACGACCGTTCAGGTGACCGGCGCCAAGTACGAGCCGAGCCTGGTGTCGGCGGTGATCGGCTGGCTGCGTGGCGACGTGCTGGTGGTGCCGCACGACAACGTCTACCCGCAGGGCCAGACCGACCAGGAGGCCCAGCAGCAGAACGCGGAGGAGTTCGCCTCCTCCGAGGACAGTGCCAAGACCGCCGCGCTGAACCAGCTCGGCATCCCGGTCGGCACCCAGGTGGTGGTCAAGTCCGTGGTGGCCGGCGGCCCGTCCGAGGGCAAGCTGCACGCGGGGGACCGGATCGTCGCGGTGGACGGCACCAAGGTGACCACCGCCGAGCAGGTGGCCGAGCTGGTGACCAAGCACCAGCCGGGCGAGACGGCGGTCTTCACCGTCGTCCCGAAGGACCGCGTGGGCGCCGCCGCGACGGCGGCCGACGAGGTGCAGGTGCCGGTGGTGACCGGCAAGTCGGCGGACGGGACCCGGGCCGTGGTCGGGATCAGGCCGGACGTCGAGCACACCTACCCGTTCAAGATCGACATCGGGCTGCAGGACGTCGGCGGTCCGAGCGCCGGGCTGATGTTCTCGCTCGGCATCGTGGACAAGCTGACCCCGACCGACCTGACCGCCGGCAAGTTCGTCGCGGGCACCGGGACCATCACCGACGAGGGCAAGGTCGGCCCGATCGGTGGCATCTCGATGAAGCTGATCGCCGCCAGGGACAAGGGCGCCGAGTACTTCTTCACCCCGGCGGACAACTGCGCCGAGGCGGCCAAGGCCACGCCGAAGGGCCTCCGCCTGGTGAAGGCGGAGACCCTGGACGGCGCGCTCAAGTCGCTGGACCTGATCCGGGCCGGGCAGAGCGCCCAGCTGCCGGCCTGCACCGTCAGCTGACGGTCGCTCAGGAGAAGGTGGCGAGCAGCGCCTCGGTCAGGCCCGGCACCAGGTCCGGGCCGGTCAGCACCTCGCGGGCGACGTCCTTGGACCGCAGCCGGAGCGCGATCTCCTTCTTGCCGTCGCGCAGCACGGCCGCGGTGATCCGGACCTCCTCGCGGGCCGGGTGGTTGGCCGCCCAGTCGGCGAGCTGCGCCTCGGTGGCGTTCTTCGGGCGGCTGTGCTCGGCGCCCGGCGGCAGCATCTGACGCTCCACCACCAGCGCGCAGCCGACCACCTGGTCGGGCCAGGCGATGGTGCCGAGGAACTTGTCCAGCTCCATCCCGGCGGGCAGCTCGTCCTGCTCGATCACGGTGAGGTCGCCGGGCTTCTCGTCGGTCAGGCCCAGCTGCTTGGCCAGCTTCGGGTCCTGCTTGCGCAGCGCGGCGCTGTCCACCAGGGCGAACAGCCGGGTCGGCAGGTCCCAGCCGAGGGTGCTGGCGTACTCGTCGATCTCCAGCGCGGCGCGGGTGATCGGGGTGGCGGCGGGCGGCTTGCCGCCGGCCAGGGCATCAAGTGCATCGGACATGTCCCAATCCTCACATGCGCGGTGCCCCGGCCGGTTCAGCCCACCGGGGGGCCTAACTCGTGGTGAACCGTGGGAACTCAGGTAAAGACCGATTAAGTTGCACAGGAGACCGGACCAGACCGACCCACACGACACAGCAGAGGTGCCACCTTGGTATTCCAGATGCCGGACCGCCCGGGAGGCCCGGGCTTCCGTGCCAGAGTCGGCCCGCCCTCCCGGCGCACCCGAGTGCTCCTGCTGACCGCAGGGGTCCTGGCGGTGCTCTTCCTGCTGTTCGTGATGTTCGCGGGGCTGTGGACCGACTGGCTCTGGTTCAAATCGGTCCACTACTCCTCCGTGTTCTCCGCCCAGCTCTGGACCAAGGTCGGCCTGTTCGCCGTCTTCGGCCTGGTGATGGCGCTGGTGGTCGGCCTCAACCTCTGGCTGGCGTACCGGTTGCGGCCGCCGCTGGCCGCGATGTCGGTCGAGCAGCAGAGCCTGGACCGCTACCGGATGGGCGTCGCCCCGTACAAGAAGTGGCTGCTGATCGCGGTCTCGCTGCTGGTCGGCCTGGTGGCCGGGGCGGCGGCGGCCGGGCAGTGGCGGACCTGGATGCTCTGGACCAACCAGACCTCCTTCGGGGTGAAGGACAGTCAGTTCCACCTGGACGTCTCGTTCTACGCCTTCGAGCTGCCCTGGTACGAGTTCCTGCTCGGCTTCGCGTTCAGCGCGGTGATCGTCTCGCTGCTGGCCTCGGTGGTCGTGCACTACCTGTACGGCGGCCTGCGGCTGCAGGGCCCGGGGCGGAAGGCGAGCTCCGGCGCGCAGGGCCATCTGGCCGTGCTGCTGGGCGTGTTCGTGCTGCTGAAGGCGGCCGCGTACTGGCTGGACCGGTACGCGCTGGCGGTCAAGACCGGCTCCTACAAGCAGGTGGACGGCTGGACCGGCCTGCGTTACGTGGACGCCAACGCGTTCCTGCCGGCCAAGACCATCCTGTTCTTCGTCGCGATCATCTGCGCGGCGCTGTTCTTCCTCACCCCGATCCGCAAGACCTGGGCCCCGGCCCTGATCGGCTTCGGGCTGATGGTGCTCTCGGCGGTGCTGATCGGCGGGCTCTACCCGGCGATCGTGCAGCAGTTCCAGGTCAAGCCGAACGAGCAGGCCAAGGAGACGCCGTACATCCAGAAGAACATCGACGCGACCAGGCAGGCGTACGGCATCGCGGACAGTCAGACGCAGGCGTACGCGCCCAAGGCGTCGACCAACAGCGACGCGCTGAAGGCGGACGCGCAGACCATCGCCGACATCCGCCTGCTGGACCCGAACGTGGTCTCGCCGACCTTCCAGCAGATCGAGCAGCAGCGGTCGTACTACAAGTTCCCGAAGACGCTGGACGTGGACCGGTACGGCAACGGCCAGGTCGGCGGGCAGGACACCGTGATCGGTCTGCGCGAGCTGAACCTCGCCGGGGTGCAGCAGCGGAACTGGATCAACGACCACTTCAAGTACACCCACGGCTACGGCGTCGTCTCGGCCAAGGGCAACCAGGTCAACGACAAGGGCCAGCCGGTCTTCACCGAGTCGGGTCTGCCGTCCACCGGTTCGCTGGGCGACTACCAGCAGCGGATCTACTACGGCGAGGAGACCAAGACCTACTCCATCGTCGGCGGCACCAACGAGGAGATCGACTACTCCACCGACGCCGGTGACAAGCAGTACAAGTACACCGGCGACAGCGGCGTCTCGCTCAACAACCCGTTCACCCGGGCCGCCTACGCGGTGCGCTTCGCCGAGCCGCAGATCCTCTACGCGGGTGCCATCACCGACGGCGCCAGGGTGATCTACGACCGCACGCCCAAGGAGCGGGTGGAGAAGGTCGCCCCCTGGCTCTCGATCGACGCCGACCCGTACCCGGTGGTGCAGGACGGCAAGCTGGTCTGGGTGCTGGACGGCTACACCACCTCGGACGGCTACCCGTTCGCCTCCAAGACCACCCTGGGCGACGTCACCAAGGACTCGCTGACCGACCAGCGCGGGCGCACGCTCACCACGGTCAACAAGGTCAACTACATCCGGAACTCGGTGAAGGCGACCGTGGACGCCTACACCGGTGAGGTGACGCTCTATCAGTGGGACGACGCCGACCCGGTGCTGAAGACCTGGATGAAGGCCTTCCCCGGCACGGTCAAGGCCAAGGGCGACATCCCGAGCACCCTGATGCCGCACCTGCGCTACCCGCAGGACATGTTCAAGGTGCAGCGCGATCTGCTCGGCCAGTACCACATGACGGACGCCAACTCCTTCTTCAACGGCACCGACATCTGGCAGGTCCCGGTCGACCCGACCACCAACACCGGTGCGGTGCAGCCGCCTTACTACATGACGGTCCGGATGCCCGACCCGGCGGTGACTCAGGCGAGCTTCTCGCTGACCACCACCTTCGTGCCCAGCAAGCGGGACAACCTGGCGGCCTTCATGGCGGTCAGCGCGGACCCGGGGCCCGAGTACGGGAAGATCCGGATCCTCAAGGTGCCGGGGGACAGCAACACCCTCGGGCCCAAGCTGGTGCAGTCGCAGTTCAACTCGAACACCGACGTGGCCAACAAGCTCAACACGCTGAAGATCGGCGGCGACTCGGACATCGAGTACGGCAACCTGCTGACCCTCCCGGTCGGCGGCGGCCTGCTCAACGTCGAGCCGGTCTACGTGCGCGGGCGCGGCGCCGACTACCCGGTGCTGCAGAAGGTGCTCGCGGTGTACGGCAACGACAACGTGGCCTTCGAGAACACCCTGGAGGAGGCGCTGAAGAAGGTGCTCGGCAACGCCACCGCGCCGACCACCCCGACGGCACCCACCACCCCGGGCACCACGCCGACCACGCCCACCACCCCGACCACGCCGGGGACGGTCAACGCCGAGCAGGCCAAGGCGATCGCGGACGCCCAGAAGGCGTTCAACGACGGCGAGGCCGCGCAGAAGGCCGGCGACTGGGCCAAGTACGGCGAGGCCCAGAAGGCGCTCAAGGCCGCGCTGGACGCCGCCGCCGCGGCGGGCCAGCAGAAGACCGGCTGATGTACGGCGGTTAACGGACCGCTCCACCCCCGTGTTATGGTTGGGACACAACGACGCGGGGTGGAGCAGCTCGGTAGCTCGCTGGGCTCATAACCCAGAGGTCGCAGGTTCAAATCCTGTCCCCGCTACTCTGAACCGAAGGCCCGGAGATTCTTCTCCGGGCCTTCGGTGCTTCCTTATTGAGGGCGCTCACCCGTGGTGCACTCCGGTACGATGCGTGCCCGGGGTTTGTGGGGGTCAAGTGTCGGGAAATCGACAAAGCGCTGAAGCAATCTCGCCGGGCTTCGGCCCGCCCCGCCAAAACCTGGCCGGGGCAGGTGTACGCGGGTTGCGGGTGATGCGACGATGGACCACATGGGGGACGCCGTACGGCAGTTGACTCCCTTGGCCAAGGGGAGTCGTCGTCAGCGCCGAATCCGACACGTCCCCGGCGGGTGCCGCAGCACTCGGGGGAAGCGGGAGTCGGCATGAAGCTGATCGGCAGGAACGATCCGGGCAGTGGGGGCAAGGCGGCCGCGGGGGCGGCCGACACCGAGGCATGGGCGCAGAGCGAGGAGACCGCGGCGGCACTGCCCGCCCAGCGGACCAGCGGACTGACCGTCAGCCGCGCCGACGCCGGGTACGGCCCCGACAGCCTGGTCCGGGTCTCCGCAAGCCAGTTCGCGCCCGCCGCCGGCAGCTACGGCCCGCAGTCCGCCGTCGAGCCGACGCCCGACCGGGACAGCTTCGAGACCGCGCTGGCCGCCCGCGAGCAGGCCGCCCTGGAGTCGAGGCACCGTCAGGCCGCCGACCAGGGCGACCCGAACGCCGCCAGCCAGCTCGGCGCGCTGCTGCTCCGCCGGGGTGACCTGGCGGACGCCGAAGCGTACCTGCGCACCGCCGCGGCCGCCGGACTGCGGGCCGCCGCCAACAACCTGGGCGTCCTGCTGCACCAGCGCGGCCACCGGGCCGAGGCGGCCCAGTGGTGGCGGCATGCCGCGGTCGCGGGCTCGGCCCCGGCCGCGCACGCGCTCGGGCTGCAGCTGCGCGACCAGGGCGAGGAGGAGGCCGCCGAGTACTGGCTGCACTTCGCCGCCGAGCACGGCCACCCGCTCGGGGCGTACGCGCTGGGCGATCTGATGGAGCATCGGCGCGACGTGCGCGCCGAGCGCTGGTTCAAGGTGTCCGCCGACGCGGGGCACCGGGAGGCCGCGTACCGGCTGGCCCGGATGCGCGAGGCGGCGGGCGACAAGGACACCGCCGAGACCTGGTACCGGACCGCCGCCGCGCGCAGCCACGCCCGCGCGGGGCTGCGGCTCGGCGTGCTGCTGGAGGAGCGCGCCGCCGAGGACCCGGCCTGTCTCGAGGAGGCGGCGCGCTGGTACCGGCAGGCGGCGCAGAACGGCGAGCCGCGGGCGGCGTGCGCACTGGGCTTCCTGCACCGGGACGCGGGCGACCTGACGGCCGCCGCCGAGTGGTGGCAGGAGGCCGCCGAGGCGGGCGACGGCAACGCCGCCAACGCGCTCGGCGCGCTGCACGCCGGGCGCGGCGAGGCGGTCGACGCCGAGCGCTGGTACCGGGCCGCCCTGGAGGCGGGGGACCAGAACGGCGCCTTCAACCTGGGCCTGCTGTGCGCGAGCGCCGGGCGCGAGGCGCAGGCCGAGCAGTGGTACCGGCGTGCGGCGTACGCCGGGCACCGGGAGGCCTGCAACGCGCTGGCCGTCGTGCTGCTCCAGCGCGGCGACGAGTCGGGTGCCGAGCCGTGGTTCTCCAAGGCCGCCGAGGCGGGGAGCGTCGACGGCGCCTTCAACCTCGGGGTGCTGCACGCCGGGCGCGGGGAGCAGCAGCAGGCGCACGAGTGGTACGCGCGCGCCGCGGCCGAGGGGCACGGCGAGGCTGCACTGCAGCTGGCCGTGGCCCTGGAGCAGCGTGGGCAGCTGACCGGCGCGCTGGAGCGCTACCGGCAGGCGGCGGCGGGTTCCTCGGCCGAGGGCGCGTTCCGGCTGGCCTCGCTGCTGGACCGGCGCGGGGACGCGGACGACGAGGCCGAGCACTGGTACGCGGTCGCGGCCGACGCCGGGCACCGCCGCGCCCAGGTCCGGATGGGCGTCCGGGCCGCGGAGCGGGGCGCGCTGGAGATCGCCGAGAGCTGGTACCGCCGGGCGGCGGAGGCGGGCAGCCGCAGCGCCGCGTTCAACCTCGGGCTGCTGTTGGCCCGTCAGGACGAGGAGGCGGAGGCGATGGTCTGGTACACCCGCGCCGCCGACGCCGGCCATGGGCGCGCCGCCCTGCGGCTCGCCCTGCTCGCCCTGCGGCGGGGGGAGCCGGTGCAGGCGGAGAACTGGTGCCGCCGCGCCGCCGACTACGGGCCGGCCGAGGTCACCGAGCGGGCTTCGCGGCTGCTCGGGGCGCTGCACTCGGAGCTCAGCGCTTAGGCACACGCGTTGGTGGCACACGCCAGGGGCTCGGGGAACTGCGAGGAGATCTGGCGTTCGGGTCACTGCGAAAGTGCCTGACCAGCTACGCACGGATCACCTTGTACGAGGTCGGCGCCGCCGTTCCCCGGGCCCCTGTCTGCCGAAGCGTCTGCCTAGGAGCAGTCCGGGCAGAGCCCCCGGTAGGTGACTTCGGCGCCCGAGATGACAAAGCCGAAGCGTTCGCCTGCCGGGAGGGCCGCGATCAGGTCACCCTGGGGGTGGACGTCGCGGATGGAGCCGCAGCCGGAGCAGATGAGGTGCTGGTGGGCGTGGCGGGCGTTGGGGTCGTACCGCTTGGCGCGGCCGTCGGTGGCGACCTCCATGACCTCGCCGAGGGAGACCATCTCGCCGAGCGTGTTGTAGACCGTGGCGCGGCTGATCTCGGGCAGCACCGACACCGCGCGGGCGTGCACCTCGTCCGCGGTGAGGTGGACGTGGTCGCCGTCGAGGACCTCGGCCACGACACGACGCTGCGAGGTGAGACGCCAGCCGCGTCCGCGAAGTCGTTCCAGCAGGTCACTCATGGGGACAGGGTAAGCCACGTTCTCGACTTGGTTCCAGTGTTGACTTAGACAAAGTCCAAGCTAGGATCATGCCAATACTTAGGCACGGTACGACCGGATACGCGGAGGCATCCCGACATGACCACCCAGGACGAGCTGCGGCCCACGCTGACGACGGAGGCCGGCGCCCCGGTCGCCGACAACCAGAACACCGAGACCGCGGGCATCGGCGGTCCGGCCCTGATCCAGGACCAGACGCTGTTCGAGAAGCTCGCCCACTTCAACCGGGAGCGCATCCCGGAGCGCGTGGTGCACGCCCGTGGCGCCGCCGCGTACGGGACCTTCACGCTGACGGCGGACGTCTCGGCGTACACCCGGGCCGCGTTCCTCTCCGAGGTCGGCAAGCAGACCGAGACCTTCCTGCGGTTCTCCACCGTGGCGGGCAACCTGGGTTCGGCCGACGCGGTGCGCGACCCGCGCGGCTGGGCGCTGAAGTTCTACACCGAGGAGGGGAACTACGACCTCGTCGGCAACAACACCCCGGTGTTCTTCATCAAGGACGCCATCAAGTTCCCGGACTTCATCCACACCCAGAAGCGCGACCCGTACACCGGCTCGCAGGAGGCGGACAACGTCTGGGACTTCTGGGGCCTCTCGCCCGAGTCGACCCACCAGGTGACCTGGCTGTTCGGTGACCGCGGCATCCCGGCGTCCTACCGTCACATGAACGGCTACGGCAGCCACACGTACCAGTGGCAGAACGAGGCCGGCGAGTACTTCTGGGTGAAGTACCACTTCAAGACCGACCAGGGCATCAAGAACCTGCCGGTGGACGAGGCCAACAAGCTCGCCGGCGAGGACCCGGACAGCCACCAGCGGGACCTGCGCACCTCGATCGAGAACGGCGACTTCCCGACCTGGACGGTGCAGGTGCAGATCATGCCCGCCGCCGACGCCGCGAACTACCGCTTCAACCCGTTCGACCTGACCAAGGTCTGGCCGCACGCGGACTACCCGCCGATCGAGATCGGCAAGCTGGAGCTCAACCGCAACCCCGACAACGTCTTCGCCGAGGTCGAGCAGTCGATCTTCTCCCCGGGCCACTTCGTGCCGGGCATCGGCCCGTCGCCGGACAAGATGCTCCAGGGCCGCCTGTTCGCCTACGCGGACGCGCACCGCTACCGGGTCGGCATCAACGCCGACCACCTGCCGGTGAACCGCCCGCACGCCACCGAGGCGCGCACCAACAGCCGCGACGGCCACCTCTACGACGGCCGCCACGGCCGCTCGAAGAACTACGAGCCGAACAGCTTCGGCGGTGCCGTCGAGACCGGCCGCCCGCTCTGGGCCGCGGTGCCGGTGAACGGTCTGACGGGCAACCACGAGGCGCCCTCGCACAGCGAGGACAACGACTTCGTGCAGGCCGGCAACCTCTACCGGCTGTTCTCCGAGGACGAGAAGGCCCGCCTGATCGCCAACCTCTCCGGCTTCATCGCCAAGGTCTCGGCCGACCGCGAGGACATCGTCGAGCGCGCGATCAACAACTTCCGCCAGGCCGACGCCGACTACGGTCAGCGCCTGGAGGACGCCGTCCGCGAGCTGCGCAAGCAGAAGTAACGGCACCTCAGACCGCGGGCCCCGGAGACGTTCGGTCGTCACCGGGGCCCGCAACCATGCCCGGGGTCAGAGTCGCAGCAGCCCGTCCCTGATCCGCTCCAGCAGTGCCACCGAGGCGTCCCCGGCGGCCACTTCGTGCACCCGGACGTACCGCTCCGCCGCCAAGTCGGCCACCAGCACCCGGGCCACCCCGAGCGGGACGGGCAGCAGGGCGGCCAACTCGGCCACCGAGCGCGGGGACTGGCAGAGCTCGACGATCCGGTGCCGCTCGAAGCTCAGCGGAGCGGCCAGTGCGGCGGGCGGGGCGGAGACCAGGGTCTCCAGTCGCAGTTCGTCGCGGAGCGGCCTGGTCCGGCCCGCGGTGAGGACGAACGGCCGGACCACCGCGCCGAGTTCGAAGCCGCCGGTCACCGTGCCACCGCCATCCGGTCGACGGTCAGCAGCCCGGCGGGCAGCAGCACGCTGGCGGTCACCCCGTGCACCGGGGCGGGCGCGAGCCGGACCCGGGCGCCGAGCCGTTCGGCCAGCCGGCCGACCACGTAGTGGCCGAGCAGTCCGTCCCGGCCGACCAGGAAGCTCTCCTGGCCGGTCAACCGGGCGTTGGCGCGGGTCAGTTCGGCCTCGGTCAGGCCCCGTCCCTGGTCCATCACCGCGATCAGGTAGCCGCCCGCGCTGATCCTGGCGAACACCTCCACATCGGTGTCAGGCGCCGAGGCGGCCAGCGCGTTCTCGATCAACTCGGCCAGCAGGTGCGCCACTTCGGCCACCGCGCCGCCGTCAAGACGGGCTTCGTCCAGCTGCCGCAGCACCACCCGCCGGTAGTCCTCCACCTCGCCGAGCGCGGCCCGCACCACGTCGCCCATCGCCACCGGCCGCTCCCAGCGGCGCGGGCTGGGCTCGCCGACCAGCACCAGGATGCTCTCGGCGTTCCGCCGCATCCGGGTGGCCAGGTGGTCCAGTTCGAACAGGTTGGCCAGCACGCCCGGGTCGTGCTCCACCTGCTCCAGGCCGGACAGGAAGCCGAGCTGACGGGTGACCAGCGCCTGGTTGCGGCGGCCCAGATTGGCCAGCGACTCGGTGGAGTTGCGCCGCAGCACCGCCTGTTCGACCGCCAGCCGCAGCGTGGTGGCCGCCACCCGGTCCAACGCGGCCGCCACCTCGGCCAGTTCGTCGGCCTGCGCGTCGCGCGCCGTACCGGGCAGCGCGGCCGCCGACTCGGGGGTGCCGACCCCGTCCCTGATCCGGGCCACCGCCTCCGGCAGCACCCGGTCGGCCAGCTGGTTGGCCTGCTCGACCAGGGCCGCCAGCGGCCTGGTCACCGACCGGCCGGCCAGCACCCCGAGCGCCGCCGCACCGGCCAACGCGCCCAGCGCCAGGGCCAGTTCGCGCCCCAGCGACCAGAGCGCGGCCGACCGCAGCTCCGCCGCCCCGGCCCGGCTCTCCGCAGCCGCCTCGGCCTGCACCCGGTGCAGATCGTCGACCAGCGTGCTGGCCGCCTGCCACCAGTCCGCCGCCCGCACCGGCAGCCGTCCACCGCCGTACGCCGCCAGGGCCCGCTGCTCCATCCCGGCCACCGCGACCGCCGCCGGGCTGCGCAGTGCCGCGGCCAGCGCGGCGCCCCGGGCGGCGGTGGCGGTGCGCGGGGCCTGGGCCAGCGCGGTGTTCTTCACGGACAGCACCCGGGCGAAGGCGGGGTAGTCGCCTTCGCCGAACGCCCCGGCCGCGAACACCCCGTTCAGCGTGCCGCGTTCCAGCGCCGCCGCCTCGGCCGCCTCGCCGAGCACCCGCAGGGTGGTCAGCGCGGCCTGCAGCTCGCGGTCCTCGGCGGCGACGTCGGCGAAGGCGGCGGTGGAGAGCCCGCCGATCGCCTGGCTGAAGAAGTCCAGTGCCTCGGCCCGGGAGGCGGTGCCGGTGTCGGCCCGGCCGCGCAGCGCGGCCAGCGTGCCTAGCCCGCCGAGGGCGGTCCGGACGCCGGGGGTGCCGGGCGGTTCGGCGGCGAGTGCCTGGTCCAGTCGCTGCCTGGCCTGGTCGGCGGCGGCCCGCTGCTCGCCGAGGCGGGCCCGGAAGCTCTCGTCGCCGCCGAGCAGACCGGCCGTCAGGCCGCGTTCGCGCTGGAGCTGCCGGACCAGTTCCTGGGTGGTGACCGCCAGCGCCACCTGCTGGTCGGTGCGGTCCGCCGCCCGGTAGCGGGCGGCCTCGGCGGCGGTGCCGAACGCGGCGAGCAGCACCAGCGCACCGGTCGGGAGGGCGAGCAGCAGGGCCAGTCGGTGCCGGATGCTGCGGAGCGTACGCACGTCGGGGTGTCCCCTCGGCAGGCGTCCCGGCGGGGTGGCGCACGGGGGAGCGGAGCCGGGCCCTGACGGGCCGTCGGCTTGACCCCTGGGAGCGTAAGGGGCCGCCGTTGCAAGGGAGTTGCGCCGCCCTCAGCGGCGCCGCCCGGCTGCCGGGGAGTTCTCGGCAACCGGGCGGACCACTGTCGGTAACGCGATCGGTCACACGAGGTGTCAGATCGTCAGCTTCCGCAGCGTCTCGTCGTGCAGCAGGCCGTTCGAGGCCACCGCGTCGGCGCCGTTCGGGCCTTCGATCCCGTCCAGACCGGTGAACCGGCCGCCGGCCTCCTGCACCACGATGCACGGCGCGGCCATGTCCCACAGGCTCAGCTCAGGCTCGGCGGCGATGTCCACCGCGCCCTCGGCGACCATCATGTACGACCAGAAGTCGCCGTACGCGCGGGTGCGCCAGCAGGACCGGGAGAGGTCCAGGAAGGCGTCCAGGCGGGCCCGCTCCTCCCAGCCGGTGAGCGAGGAGTAGGAGAGCGAGGCGTCCTCGAGCCGGGAGACCGAGGAGACGTGGATCCGGCTCGCCTTGGCCAGGCTGCGGCCGGCGTACGCGCCCAGGCCCTTGGCCGCCCACCAGCGGCGCTGCAGGGCCGGGGCAGAGACGATGCCGACCACCGGGTGCTGCTCACCGTCCGGGCCGACCTCGAGCAGCGAGATCAGGGTGGCCCAGACCGGGACGCCCCGGACGTAGTTCTTGGTGCCGTCGATCGGGTCGATCACCCAGCGGCGCGGGCCCGAGCCCTTGAGGCCGAACTCCTCGCCGAGCACCGCGTCGCGCGGCCTGGCCCGCTGCAGCACGCTGCGCACCAGCTCCTCGGCGGCCTTGTCCGCGTCGCTCACCGGGGTCAGGTCGGGCTTGGTCTCGACCTTGAGGTCCAGCGCCTTGAAGCGCTCCATGGTGATCGAGTCGGCCGAGTCGGCGAGGACGTGGGCGAGTCGGAGATCGTCGTGGTAGTCGGCCATGCCAGAACATTAGGCGAGCGTCCACGGATCTGGACACTTCGGCTCGAAAACTGGACGCTCTCAGTGCCCCGAGCCGCTCAGCTGGAGGCCGATCACCCCGGCGATCACCAGCGAGATCGAGACCAGCTTGAGGGTGGAGGTGGTCTCGTCCATGAAGATCATCCCGTAGACGGCCGTCCCGGCGGCGCCGAGCCCGGTCCACACCGCGTAGGCCGGGCCGACCGGCAGGGTCTTGAGCGAGAGGGTGAGCAGGCCGAAGCTGCTGAGGGCGAACACACAGAAGCTGACGGTGGGCCAGAGCTTGGTGAAGCCGTCGCTGAGTTTCAGGTTGATCGCGAAGCCGGTCTCCAGCAGTCCGGCGATGATCACCAGGGCCCAAGCCATCGGAGCCGACTCCCCTCGAAAGGCCGGACCGATTGGTCCGACCTTCCTATGATCGCCAGGCGGAGCTGATCCGACACCTCTGACGGGCCGAAAGGTGGGGGTCAGTCACCTTCGCGGGTCTCCTTGGAGGAGAGCAGACGGCGGAGCGAGTACAGCCGGGCCTGCTCGGCGTGGCCGTCGGCGACCCAGGCGTCCAGCGCGCAGTCCGGCTCGTCGTGGCTGCAGGCGCGCGGGCAGCCCTCGGTGCCCGGCTCCAGGTCCGGGAAGGCCAGGATGACCCGGGACGGGTCGATGTGGGAGAGCCCGAACGAGCGGAAGCCGGGGGTGTCGATCACCCAGCCGGGATCGAGCGCCTTCTTGGAGCCCGGCTTCACCCCGGGCGGCGGCGGCAGCCGCAGCGCCAGCGCCGAGACGGTGGTGTGCCGCCCCCGGCCGGTGACCGAGTTGACCACGCCGGTGGTCCGCTGGTGCAGCGGCACCAGCGCGTTCACCAGGGTGGTCTTGCCGACCCCCGAGTGCCCGATGAAGACGGTCGACCGCCCGCGCAGGTGGTCGCGGACCGCCTCCGCCCCGGCGGTCTCCAGCTCGTCCCGCCGGGTCACCACGTAGTCGATGCCGAGCGGCGCGTACGCCTCCAGCAGCGGCGCGGCCGAGGCCAGGTCCGCCTTGGTCAGCACCAGCAGCGGCCGCATCCCGGCGTCGTACGCCGCCACCAGGCAGCGGTCGATCAGCCGGGGCCGGGGCTCCGGGTCGGCCAGCGCGGTGACGATCGCCAGCTGCTGGGCGTTGGCCACCACGATCCGCTCGTACGGGTCGTCGTCGTCGGCGGTACGGCGCAGCACCGAGCTGCGCTCCTCGACCCGGACGATCCGGGCCAGCGTGTCCACGTCGCCGGAGAGGTCGCCGATCACGTGGACGATGTCGCCGACCACCACGCCCTTGCGGCCCAGCTCACGCGACTTCATCGCGATCACCTGCCGCTCCTGCTTGGTGCCCGCCTCGACCAGGCAGGTCAGCCGGCCGCGGTCGACGGTCAGGATCATTGCCTCGGCGGCGTCCTCGTGCTTGGGCCTGATCCTGGTCCGCGGCTTCGAGCCCTTGCGGCCCGGGCGGTTGCGGATGTCGTCCTCGTCGGCGTCCTTGCCGTAACGGCGCATCTGTTCCGACTCCCCGTCAGCCCTGGCCGAGCAGGTCGGCCCACATCTGCGGGAAGTCCGGCAGGGTCTTCGCGGTGGTCGCCACGTTCTCCACCCGGACGCCCGGGACGGCCAGGCCGATCACCGCGGCGGCGGTGGCCAGCCGGTGGTCCTCGTAGGTGTGGAAGACACCGCCGTGCAGCGGGCGGGGCCTGATCCGCAGACCGTCCTCGGTCTCGACGGCGTCGCCGCCCAGGTCGTTGATCTCCTTGACCAGCGCGGCCAGCCGGTCGGTCTCGTGCAGCCGCAGGTGCGCGATGCCGTACAGGTGCGACTCGGAGTCGGCGAGCGCGGCGACCGCCGCGATCACCGGGGTCAGCTCGCCCACGTCGTGCAGGTCGGCGTCGATCCCGTGGATCTTGCCGGTGCCGGTGAACTCCAGCCCCTCGTCGGTCAGTTGGCAGCTGCCGCCCATCCGGGTGTACAGGTCGCGGAGCTGGTCGCCCGGCTGGTAGGTGTGCTTGGGCCAGTCCCGGACGGTCACCCGGCCGCCGGTGACCAGCGCGGCGGCGAAGAACGGCGCGGCGTTCGAGAGGTCCGGCTCGACCACCAGGTCACGGCCGATCAGCGCCCCCGGGGTGACCCGCCAGACGTCCTTCTCACCGCCGTCCTCCGGTGCGTCCACCTGGGCCCCGGCCTTGCGGAGCATGTCGACCGTCATCCGGATGTGCGGCAGGGAGGGGACGGTGCCGCCGGTGTTCCGGATCTCCACGCCGTTGTTGTAGCGGGCACCGGAGAGCAGCAGGGCGCTGACGAACTGTGAGGAGGAGGACGCGTCCAGCTCGACCGGGCCGCCGTCCAGCGCGCCGGTGCCGTGCACCGTGAGCGGGAAGCCGCCGCGACCGCCGTCGTCGATCCGGGCGCCGAGCGCGCGCAGCGCGTCGATCACGCCGTGCTGGGGCCGCTCGTAGCTGCGCGGGTCGCCGTCGAAGTGCACCGGGCCGTCGGCGAGGGCCGCCAGCGGGGGGAGGAAGCGCATCACGGTGCCCGCGTTGCCGACGTCCACCTGGGCCGGGCCGCGGAGCTGGCCGGCCGGGATGACCCGCCACGCCTCGCCGCCGCCGGTGCCGCCGCTGGCGTTGTTGACGGTCTCCTCGATGCCGACGCCCAGCGCGCGCAGGCCGTCGGCCATCAGCTGGGAGTCCCGGCTGCGGAGCGGCCGGCGGATCCAGCCCGGTCCGTCCGCCAGCGCGGCCAGCACCAACGCACGGTTG
This sequence comes from Kitasatospora gansuensis, assembly GCF_014203705.1. Taxonomy (NCBI): domain Bacteria; kingdom Bacillati; phylum Actinomycetota; class Actinomycetes; order Kitasatosporales; family Streptomycetaceae; genus Kitasatospora; species Kitasatospora gansuensis. Next base: position 2,948,493 of record NZ_JACHJR010000001.1, on the reverse strand, counting down.
GTCGCCGACTTCGATCCGGGGATGGTGACGACGGCATCGACGGCGCCGGTCGCAACGGGGGCGGGCCACAGGGCTTCGGTCATGGGGTCAGTCTAGGTGCCGATGCGCACCCGGCTCGGAAGACAGGGGCTCGGGGAACGGCGACGGTTCGTGGCGGGTGGGTATCACTGCGAAAGTGCCTGACCACTTACGTACGGATCACGTTTCCCGAGGCTGGCGTCGCCGTTCCCCGAGCCCCTGGCTTGGCGTCTGCCTAGAGAGCGAGTAGCCAGCTGCCGCCGAGGGCGAGGGCGGCCAGGGCGGTGAGGAGGAAGAGGGCCACCCAGAAGAGGGGGCCGATGTGGGTGAGGTGGGCCAGTTGGTCGGCGTCGGTGTTGCGGGCGCCCTCGTGGCGGCGCTTGCCCTGGAGTTCCAGGACCGGGCGGACGCCCGCGAGGAGCAGGAACCAGACGCCGACGTAGGCGAAGGCGGCCTGGAGCTGGCTGCTGCCGTACCAGGAGATGAGGAAGAAGGCGGCTCCGGTGAGCACCACGGAGAGCACTCCGAAGGCGTTCCGGATCATGACGAGCAGGCCGGCCAGCAGGACGATGGCGATCCAGAGCAGCTGGGTGACGTGCTGACCGGCCAGCAGGGCGGCGCCGCCGAGGCCGAGGAGCGGGGGAGCGGTGTACCCGGCCGCCGCGGTGAGGATCACGCCGGGGCCGGTGGGCGGGCCGGAGGAGATGGTGAGGCCGGAGGTGTCGGAGTGCAGCCGGATGCCGGCCAGCTCCCGGTCGGTCAGCAGGGCGGCCAGGCCGTGGCCGCCCTCGTGGGCGATGGTCACCACGTTGCGGCTGAGCCGCCAGACCGGGTGCGGGAGGATCGTGAGCAGGGCGACCGCCGCGCTGCCGAGCACCAGCCAGTGCGGTGGGGCCGGCTGGGTGGCGGTGAGCGTGTTCCACAGTCCCGCGAAGTCCATTCCGTACCTCCTTGGCGCGTTCGGACCAGCACCCTCCCATGCCAGGACGGCGGGAGGGAACCGCCCGGTTCTGCGGACCGGGCGGGAAGGCCGTGGCAAGCTGATCACCATGTGTGGACGTTTCGCCTCCACCACCGCGCCCCAGGACCTGGTCGAGGTCTTCGGGGTCGAGCAGTGGGACCCGACCGAGACCATCGCGCCGAGCTGGAACGTGGCGCCGACCGATCCGGCCTTCGTGGTGCTGGACCGGGTGCCGAAGGGCGGCGGGGCGCCGGTCCGGCAGCTGCGGGTGATGCGCTGGGGTCTGGTGCCGGCCTGGTCGAAGTCGCCGGAGACGGCGGTGAAGATGATCAACGCCCGGGCGGACACCGTGCACGAGAAGCCCGCCTACCGGCAGGCGTTCGCGTCCCGGCGCTGCCTGCTGCCGGTGGACGGCTACTACGAGTGGGAGACCATACCCAGCGAGAAGGGCAAGCCGCGCAAGCAGCCGTTCTTCGTGCACCGGGCCGACGGCACCATCCTGGCGCTGGCCGGTCTGTACGAGTTCTGGCGGGACCGCCGCTTCCCCAACGACCACCCGGAGGCGTGGCTGGTCACCTGCTCGGTGGTCACCACCGACGCCGAGCCCGCGCTGGCCCCGATCCACCACCGGATGCCGCTCTTCCTCGACCCCGGGGCCTTCGACGCCTGGCTCGACCCGGCGCTGAACGACCCGGACGAGCTGCGCGGCCTGCTGGTCCCGCCGCCGCCCGGCGCGCTGCTGGCCCGGGCGATCGGCCCGGCGGTCGGCAACATCCGCAACAACAGCCCCGAACTGCTGCGCCCGCTCAGCGAGATCGAGCCGGACGACAGCACCCTCTTCTGACGGAGCGCCATGCTTGTCACCACCCCGGTCGGCGACGCCCGGATCACCCTGTACCCCGCCGACGGCAAGGCCCGGGTGCTGTTGGCGCTCGGCCACGGGGCGGGCGGCGGGGTGGAGGCCCGCGACCTGCAGGCGCTGGCCGCCGCGCTGCCCGCGCGCGGGATCACCGTGGCGCTGGTCGAGCAGCCCTGGCGGGTGGCCGGGAAGAAGATCGGCCCGGCCCCGCAGACCCTGGACGCGGCCTGGCTGCCCGCGATGGCCGAACTGGCGGCGCAGCGCCTCCCGTTGGTGGTCGGCGGCCGCAGCGCGGGCGCCCGGGTGGCCTGCCGGACGGCCGCCCAGGCGGGCGCCGTCGGCGTACTGGCGCTGGCCTTCCCGCTGCACCCGCCGGGCAAGCCGGAGCGGAGCCGGGTCGAGGAGCTGCTCGGCAGCGGCCGCCCGACCCTGGTGGTGCAGGCCGGGCAGGACACCTTCGGCACGCCCGAGGAGTTCCCCGAACTCCCGGCCGGCCACCGGCTGGTGGCGATCCCGTACGGCAGCCACGGCTTCGCGGTGCCCAAGCGGGCCCCGCTCGGGCAGGACGAGGCGCTGGCGCTGATCACCGAGGCGGTCGGGGACTGGATCCTGGAGCTCTGAACCGCCGGGTCCCGGAGCTTCGGGCGCGGACCGGGAATTCCCTGACACCCGGCCGGGTTTACACCTGACGTCAGCAAGGTGTCCCGGTAGGAAGGCAGGGCAGATGGGTTCGATCGCGTGCCCCGAACGGCCGGACGAGCGGGCGGCGGCCAGTGCCGCAGTGCCCGACTGGTCCGAGTGGCTGGTCGCGGGCGAGAAGCCCGTCAGCCCGATATCCTCGCTGTCGGGTCGGCCCATTCCGGTGCCGCCCCGTGAAGCCGAGGAGGTGGGTCCGGTCGTCGGAGCGGAGCACGAGGCCGAGCCGGTCGAGGCGGAGCCGGGCAGCGAGATGCTGACCGGTGACGAGCTGGCCGAGGCGATCGGTGAGGACACCTTCCGGGTGTCGGTCGACGAGACCGAGGACGCCAGACGCGAGCGCTTCGAGCGGGACGCCCTGGGCTACCTGGACCAGATGTACTCGGCCGCGCTGCGGATGACCCGCAACCCGGCCGATGCCGAGGACCTGCTCCAGGAGGCCTTCGCCAAGGCCTACGCCTCGTTCCACCAGTTCCGCGAGGGCACCAACCTCAAGGCCTGGCTGTACCGGATTCTCACCAACACCTTCATCAACTCGTACCGGAAGAAGCAGCGGGAGCCCCAGCGCACCGCCGCCGAGGAGATCGAGGACTGGCAGCTGGCCCGCGCCGAGTCGCACATGTCGACCGGTCTGCGGTCGGCCGAGACCCAGGCGCTCGACCACCTGCCGGACAGCGACGTGAAGGACGCCCTGCAGGCGATCCCGGAGGAGTTCCGCATCGCGGTCTACCTCGCGGATGTCGAGGGCTTTGCCTACAAGGAGATCGCGGACATCATGGGTACTCCCATCGGCACGGTGATGTCCCGTCTGCACCGTGGCCGCCGTCAGCTGCGCGGCATGCTGGAGGACTACGCCCGTGAGCGCGGGCTCGTCCCGGCCGGCAGCGGGGCAGGGCAGGAAGCGAAGGGCTCGGGCTCATGAGCTGCGGCGATCCGCACGACACCGACTGTGGAGAGGTGCTCGACCACCTCTACGAGCTGCTCGACAACGAGATGGCCGAGGGCGACTGCGCCAAGCTGAAGGTGCACTTCGAGGAGTGCTCCCCGTGCCTGGCGGAGTACGGCCTGGAGCAGGCCATCAAGGCGCTGGTGAAGCGCTCCTGCAGCAGCGAGCACTCCCCGGCCGACCTGCGCGGCAAGGTACTGGCCCGGATCGACTCGATCCGGGCCGGGCAGCGGGCCGGCGAGTCGCTGACGGTGGCCGAGGCCGCCGAGTAGTACGCCGTACTGGTTCGCGCGCAGGTCGGTCATCACTCGTTCGAGTGAGTTGACACTGCGCCGACCGGGGCATTCCGTGATCGGGCGTCCACTCCGCCGGGCCGGGCCCTATTCTCCTGACGAGCACTCAGCCCTTGGGTGCCCCAAGGGAACTGCGGCCGTGGCGGGGAGGCGGAGATCGCTGACGAGGACCCGGGCCCGGCCCTGCCGGGAGCGGCGTCGCGGTACGGCGCCGTGGTGCTGCTCGGCGCCGTCGGCGCCCTGCTCCCGCTGGTGCTGCCGGGCCCCGACTGGCTGACCGGTCCGGTGGACTGGCCCCGGGTCGGGCTGCTGGCGGTGCTCAACGTCTGCTGGGGTGCGCTCGCCCAGGGCGGGCCCACCCCCTGCCTGCGGCTGCTCCGGGCCGCGCTGCTCGGCCGCCGTCGGCCGGCCGCGCCGCCGTCGGCCCCGGAACGGGCCGGCCCGGTCTTTCTGCCGGTGCTGTTCGCCGGGGTGCTGATGCTCCCGCCGGCCGCCGCCGCGCTGGTCGCGCTGCCCGCCGCTCTGACCGCCCCGGTCGCCGCGCCGCGGGCCGCCCGCCGGGTCTGGAACGCCGCCCAGCTGGCGCTGTCCGCGTTCGCCGCCGCCGTGCTGTTCCGGCTGCTGCCCGGGCCCGAGCTGCTGCTCGGCTCCCGGTTCCCGGTCGCGGTGCTGCCCGCGCTGGCGGCCGTGCTGCTGTTCTGCCTGGTCAACTCCGCGCTGGTGGGCGGGATGCGGCGGCTGGCCGACCCCGGCCGGCCGAGCACCCCGCCGACCGGTGCGGTGCTGCTGCCCGCACTGCTGCACGGGGCCGGCGGGCTGATGGTCGCGGTGCTCTGGCAGGGCCCGTACGGCGCCTTCGCGGCGGTGCTCGCGCTGCTGCCGTTCTCCATCTCGGTCTGGGTCTCCGCCCAGGGGCACCGGGAGCGGACGGCCCACCAGGCCACCGTCCAGGCGCTGGTGCAGGCGGTGGAGATCAAGGACGCGTACACCCGGGGCCACAGCGAGCGGGTCGGCCGGGCCGCCGTGCTGATCGCCCGTCAGCTCGGGATGGCCGAGGACCGGCTGCGCACCCTGCACTTCGCGGGCACCCTGCACGACGTGGGCAAGCTCGGGGTGGCCACCGAGCTGCTGCGGCGGAACGGGCCGCTGACCGAGGCCGAGCGGCGGGCGGTCGAGGTGCACCCGGTGTTCGGCTTCGAGCTGGTCCGCGGGATCGACTTCCTCGGCGAGGCCAGGGACGGCATCCTGCACCACCACGAGCGGCTGGACGGCCGCGGCTACCCGAGCGGGCTGGCGGGGGAGCGGATCCCGGAGTTCGCCCGGATCATCTCGGTCGCGGACGCCTTCGACTCGATGACCACCACCCGCTCCTACCGGCGCGGCCGGCCGGTGGCCGAGGCGGTGACCGAGCTGCAGCGCTGCGCGGGCAGCCAGTTCGACCCGGCGATGGTGCGGGCGCTGGTCGAGGCGGTCCGGCTGCACGGCTGGGAGCCCGCGCTGCCGCCGCCCGGTGGCTGGGCCGGGGAAGTTCCGGACATCCCGCTCGGCGTGCCCGAACCGGCCCGGCGCCCGGCCGGCGATCTGCTGCCCGGTGCGCCGTGACCAGGGCTGGTCAGACGAGCCCTAAGGCGCTCCGGGGCACCGCGGCCCTGCTCCTGCTGCTCACCTGCGCCGACGCGCTCCACCACGGCATCTCCGCCCCGCTGGTGGCGGCGGCCTTCGCGGCGGTGATCGCGGTCGGCGAGCGGGTCCGGGTCACCCTTCCGGGCGACCGCGAGCAGGCCCCGATCGGCACCGCCGTCGCGCTGGCGTACGCGCTGCTCGGGCCGCTGCACGGGCTGCCCACCACGCACGGTGTCTCGCAGGTGGTGGCGGTGGCCGGGATCGGCACGCTGGCCGGTCTCGCGCCGCTGCGCAGCCGCCGTCGGCACCGGCGGTGCCGGCCGGAGCCGGGACGGGTGGACGGGGCGGTCCGGCGGCTGCTGACGGTGGGTTTCGCGGCGCTGCTGTTCCAGCCGCTGTACAACAGCGGCGCGCTGGACCAGCTGCCGCTGGCCGGGCCCGCGTACGGGGTGTTCCTGACCGGGGTGGCGGCGCTGGCCGCGCTCTGCGACGCGACCCTGGCGGCGGTCCAGCGGCGGGCCAGGAACGGGCTGCGGTTCGCCGCCGCGCTGGAGGACGAGCTGCGCTCGCTGCTCGGGATCGGCTCGGCGATCGTCGCCACCGGGATGCTGATCAGCCTGCTGGCGGGGGAGGTGGGGCTCTGGGCGCTGCCGCTGTTCTGCGCCCCGCTGCTGCTGGCCCAGGCCGCGTTCCGGCGGGCGGCCGCCGTCCGGGCCACCACCGGGCAGACCATCGAGACGCTGGCCAGGGCCACCGAGGTGGCCGGGTACACCCCGCCGGGCCATGCCCGCCGGGTGGCCGACACCGCCTGCGCGCTCGGCCGCGAGCTGGGTCTGGGCAGCCGGGACCTCGCCCTGCTGGAGTACGCCGCGCTGATGCACGACATCGGCCAGCTCTCGCTGGTGGAGCCGGTGCCGGACGGGGCCACCGCCCTGTTGCCCCAGCCGGAGCAGCAGCGGATCGCCCGGCTCGGCAGCGAGGTGATCAGCCGGACCGGGGTGCCGGGACAGGTGGCAGGACAGGTGGCCAGGCTGGCCGATCCCTGCCACGGTCCGGACGGCTGCGCTGACCGGACCCTGCCACTGGCGGCCCGGATCATCCGGGTGGCGAACGCTTTTGACGACCTGTCGGCCGCCGCCCGCCGCCGGGGCCTGACCGAGCAGGCCGGGCGGCAGGAGGTGTTCGAACTGCTCCGCGCGGAGCGCGGTCGGCTCTACGACCCCGGGGTGCTCGACGCGCTGGCCCGATCCGCCACAGTCGTCGTCCGACCTGACTGAACCGCTGTGCGAGGAGCGCGGCCGACGGGCGGCGTGGTTGGATGCCGTCATAGCGTGGAAAAGCCGGGGAAGAGGCCCCCGGCACACCGGGTACGGCACACCGGCGGACGACTAGGGCAGGGACGGAACGTGAGGATCTTCCACCGCGCACGACACCGCCCGTCGGCGACCTGGCGGCAGACCACCGACCGCGCCTTCACCCTGATCGGTGACGGCCGCTACGAGGACGCCGGGCCGCTGCTGGTGATGGCCGCCGACCTGGAGCCGTGGCTCTCCGACTCCTGGTTCAACCTCGCTCTGCTGCACAAGTTCCGCCGGGACTGGGACCAGGCCAGAGCGGCCGGTCTGCGCGCGGTGGCGCTGCTGGACCGCGAGCACGGCGCCCCCGACTGGTGGAACCTCGGCATCACCGCGACCGCCCTGCAGGACTGGCCGCTGGCCAGGCGGGCCTGGCAGGCGTACGGCCTGCGGCTGCCCGGCGGCGCCCAGGACGGCACCGTCCAGCTCGACCTGGGCACCACGCCGGTCCGGCTCTCCCCGGAGGGCGAGGCCGAGGTGGTCTGGGGCCGGCGGCTCGACCCGGCCCGGATCGAGGTGCTCTCGATCCCGCTGCCCTCCTCGGGCCGCCGCTGGGGCGAGGTGGTGCTGCACGACGGCGCCCCGCACGGCGAGCGGGTCGCGGACGGGGTGGCGTACCCGGTCTTCGACGAGATCGAGCTCTGGGCGCCCTCCCCGGTGCCGACCTACGTGGTGCTGCTGCAGGCGGCCACCGCGGCTGACCGGGACGCGCTGGAGCGGCTGGTCGCCGACGCGGGGTACGCGGCCGAGGACTGGACCTCCTCGGTCCGGCTGCTCTGCCGGGCCTGCTCGGAGAGCCGGATGGCGGCCGACGACGGCCGCACCGTGCACCACGACCCGCACGACGACGGCGACGCGGCCCACCCGGGTCACCTCAGCCACCTGAGCCAGGCGGGCTCCGGCCTGTCCTGGCTCACCGAACGCGAGTGCGGGATCGCCGCCCCGGCCAAGCTGGTCGGCGCCCTGCTGGACGGCTGGGTGGCCGCCTCACCCGCCACCCGGGCGTACCGGGACCTCGAAGAGGTCTGCTGAGGTCTGCTGAGTAAGGGCCTGTTGGGTCCCGGGCGCCGTACTCTTTACCCGGTAGATCTTCGGCAGACCCAGAAAGCGGAAGCAACGATGGCGGACCAGCACGACCACGACCACGACCACTCGCACGACCACGATCACGCGCACGAGGAGACCTCGGAGCCGAAGGTGGTCGGCGAGCTGCCCGACCTCACCAAGGGCACCGCCCGTCCGATCACCGTGTTCGGCAACCCCGTGCTGCACCGCGAGGTCAAGACGGTCACCGAGTTCGACGCGGAGCTGGCCACGCTGATCGACGACATGTTCGTCTCGATGTACGCGGCCGAGGGCGTCGGCCTGGCGGCCAACCAGATCGGCGTGGACGCCAAGGTCTTCGTCTACGACTGCCCGGACGACGACGGGGTCCGGCACGTCGGCCACGTGATCAACCCGGTGCTGGAGGAGCTCCCGGCCGGCCGCCGCCAGCTGGACGACTCCGCGGAGGGCTGCCTCTCGGTGCCCACCGCCTACATGGAGCTGGCCCGCCCGGACTTCGCCGCCGTCACCGGCCAGGACAAGCACGGCAACCCGATCCGGGTCGAGGGCACCGGCTTCTACGCCCGCTGCCTCCAGCACGAGACCGACCACCTGTACGGGTACCTGTACATCGACCGGCTCTCCAAGCGGGAGCGCAAGGACGCGCTCAAGCAGATGGCCGAGGGCACCCCGCGCTACGCCACCGTCGCCAACGACTGACGGATGGCCAGGGGCCGGTTCCGGGCAGTCGCCCGGGGCCGGCCCTTTCCGCTGTCCGGGGTTGATCGGTTTGGCCCTCGAAGCTGGCGATCAATTCGGCGGGCTGTTGAACTCTGGTTGGTACACATCAAGTTGTGTGCGAATCCGCCAGCTCAGCCCCCGGAGGAATCATGCTGTCCACCCTTGCTGCCCCGACCGCGGTACTGTCCGGCGAGCGCACGGTCATCAGTTACCACGGCACGGAGCCGGAGAACGCGCTGATACCCGGTCACACGACGGAGTCCGGCGGGGTCAAGGTGATCGCGGCCCTGTTCCGCGGACTGATCTCCTACGACGCCGTCGACGCCCACCCGAAGTACGCGGTCGCGAAGTCCATCAGCACCACCGACTCCACGGTGTTCATGATCGAGCTGAAACGCGGCTGGACCTTCCACGACGGCACGCCGGTCACCGCGAGCAGCTTCGTCGACGCCTGGAACTACACCGCGCACGGCCCGAACAAGATGCAGGCGGCCAGCTTCCTGGCGCACATCGAGGGCTTCGACGAGGTGAACGCCGCCGACTCGACGGTCACCGAGCTGTCCGGCCTGAAGGTGCTGGACGACCACACCTTCGTGGTGACCCTGTCGGCGCCGTTCTCCGAGTTCCTGGTCACGCTCGGGTGCAGCGCGTTCTTCCCGCTGCCGAAGGCCTTCTTCGAGGACCGGGCCGCGTTCGAGGCCCACCCGATCGGCAACGGCGCGTTCCGGTTCGTCTCCCGGGAGTTGGAGAAGAACATCCTGCTCGAGCGCTACGACGACTACGCCGGGGACGACAAGCCGCAGATCGGCGGCGTCGACTTCCGGATCTACGCGGACCTGGGCGACGCCTACCACGACGTGATGGACGACCGGCTCGACTACCTGGACGTCACCCCGTTCTGGGCGCTGGAGGGCAGCCGGTACCTGAAGGACCTGCCGAACCGCACCTACGACCGGACCTACCTCGGGATCCAGACCATCACCTTCCCGCTCTACGACCCGCGCTACAGCGACCGGCGGGTGCGGCAGGCGATCTCGATGGCGATCGACCGGGTCAAGCTGATCGACAAGATCTTCCAGGGCCACCAGGCGCCGTCCGACGGCCTGGTCCCGCCGGCCGTCTCGGGCCGGGCCGAGAACCAGGGCGGCGAGCTGTGCAGCTACTCCCCGGTGCGGGCCCGGGAGTTGTTCGAGGCGTCCGGGTTCCAGGGCGACATCGAGCTGACCTCCAACATCGACTCGCCGAACCAGCCATGGATGGAGGAGGTCTGCGCCTCGGTCACCGCGACGCTGGGCGTGCCCTGCCGCTTCGTGTCGATCCCGACCCTCGGGGAGTTCCGGCGCAAGCTGAACGCCCAGGAGATCACCGCGGTGTTCCGCTCCGGCTGGATCGCCGACTACCCGTCGATCGAGAACTTCCTCAGCCCGATGTTCCGGACCGGCGCCTCCGACAACGTCGGCAAGTACAGCAACCCGGCCGTCGACGCCCTGCTCTCCGCCGCCGACACCGCGCCGACCAGCGAGCAGGCCTGGGACCTCTACCAGCAGGCGGAGCGGGCGATCCTGCAGGACATGCCGACCATCCCGATCTGGTACCAGAGCACGCTGTCGGCCTGGTCGACCCGGCTGCGGACGGTCCAGCCCAACCCGTTCCGTGAGCTGGATCTGTACAGCGTCACGGTGGCGGAGCCGGAGGAGGACTGACCTGGGAGAGCGCCACCACACCGCCGCCACACCCGGGTTGAGCAGAATCGGAGACGTCCCGTCAGCTGAGTGGAAGGAGACGAAATGCCGTCCCAGACCGTGGAACTGCCGAACATCCGGGTGACCGCCGAGTCGGCGCCGAGCATCACCACCGACGCGCAGTACGAGCGTGAGTGGCTGCCGTCCGACATCGCGCCGATGAAGTAGTGCCGGATCGCGGGCCGGTCACCGGGGAGACCCCGGTGACCGGCCCGCCGTAGTTCCCGACCCGCCGAACCACCCTGGGGTGAACGTTGTCGACCCACCAGCAGATCGACCGACTCCTCGGCAGCGACCCGCAGTTCGGGTCCGCCGAGGCCATCGAGGCCCGGAACGTCGCCCGCTACCGGCTGGGCCTGACCGTGCTCGCCCGGCACTTTCCCGAGGCGGCCGGGCGGTTCGAGCGGCTGGGTGGGGTGACGGACGCGGAACTCCGGCCGTTCCTCTACGACCCGGTGCTGCGGAACGCCTTCGAGAACGACCTGGTCGCGCTGGAGAACCACCGGCAGGCCCCGAGCGAGTTCGCCCGGCAGCTGGCCGGGGTCGATCCGGAGGCCGCCGACGGGCTCGGCCCGACCGAGCGGCTGATGGACCGGCGCTGCCGTCCGTGGCCCGGCCGCGGGGTCGGCTGGGTATGGACCGAGCTCCGTCCCGAGGTCGCCGAACTCCCGCTTGCCGCACGGCTGGAGGAGCTCAAGCAGGGCAGCTTCACCGACCTGCGCGGCGCCCGCCGGGTCACCCCGGACGAAGCCCAGCTGGCCGGGCTCGCCCGGGGTGCCGAGCTGCTGGCCGCCCTGCTGCCGTCGGCGGGTGCCGGGGTCTTCCCGCACATCTCGCTGGTCGGGCTGGCCCAAGGGGCGGCCGACGACGGCGAGTTGCACTCGTTCTCCGGCGGTGACCCGCTGCCCTCGGCGCTGTTCGTCGCGCCCGAGCACCTGGGCGACCCGTGGATGACCGCCGAGATCCTGCTGCACGAGGGGCTGCACCTCAAGCAGTTCGACATGCTGCGGACCGGCGCGCTGGTCGCCGACCCCGGCCACCAGGTGGAGATTCCCTGGCGGTTGACGCCCTGGACGCTGACCCGGGTGCTGGCCGCGCTGCACGTCTACAGCCACCTGGTGCTGTTCTTCGCCGCCGCCGCTGCGGCCCCCGCCGAGCTGCGCGAGCGCTTCGGCGCACCGCCGGTCACCGAGGGCGTCGGGGTGCCGACCCCGGGCAGCCGGGCCGCCGTCGAGGGCGGGTTCGGCACCAGCGCCGAGCGGGCCGGCTACCTCGGGCGGCAGGCGCTGGAGGTGCACGGCGAGGCGCTCACCCCGGCCGGGCGGCGATTCGTCCGGTGGCTGCTGGAGACGGTGGCGCCGCTCGCGCCCGGTATCCGGCCGGCTACCGAACCTGTTGCTGTTGCTGCCGCCGCGGTGCCCGAGCTCGACCCGCGCGGCTACCGCAAGGCCGAGCCGGTGGCGGTCTGCCCGCTGCCCGAGCAGCACCAACTGCTGGCCCACGCACCGGAGTCGGCGCGGTTCCACTGGCTCAACGAGCACGCCTGGCTGATCTACGCGCTGTGCGACGGCAGCACCTCGGCGGAGATCGCGGCGGCCTACGCCCGGCAGGGCGGCGGGGCGGCCGACGACCGCTTCGCGCTCGGGGTCGCCGGGCTGGCCGCGGCCGGGCTGGTGGTGCCGGTCGGCGGCTGAGCCGGCGTCGGGAGGTGACATACCGAGTTCGAGCCTGCCGCAGGCGGGTAGTGCTGAGCCGAGCATGCCCGGGAGACCCACCCTCCCGGCCCGGCATCGCTACCTTCCGGTGGAGGTTCGCTGAATGACCGTCATATCCCCGCCGTCGCCTCGGGGCGCCCTGCTCGGCTCGGTCGGCGCCGAGCCGGCCGGTGCCCGGCTCGGCCTGCTCGGGCCGCTCCAACTGCACTGCGGCGGCACCGAGATCGCCCTGCCGGCCGCCAAGCACCGGGCGCTGCTCGCGCTGCTGGCGATCAACGCCAACCGGCCGGTCCAGGTGGACCGGATCATCGCCGAGCTGTGGCAGGCCGACGAGCCCGAGTCGGCCCGCAAGACCCTGCAGGGGTACGTCTGGCGGCTGCGCGGCCTGCTCGGCAAGCGGGCGGTGCGGACCACCGGCAGCGGGTACGAGCTGCTGGCCGAGGCCGGTTCGGTCGACGCGACGCGGTTCGAGACGCTGGCCGAGGCCGGCCGGGCGGCGCTGCGTACCGGCGACGCCGGGGAGGCGGTCCGGCTGCTGCGGGGTGCGCTGGAGCTCTGGCGGGGACCGGCGCTGGCCGATGTGCCGCTCGGTCCCGGCGTGTTCGCGTACGTGAGCCGGCTGGAGGAGGCCAGGCTGATGGCCGTCGAGGGGCTGATCGACGCGGAGCTGGCGCTCGGCCGGCACGCGGAGGTGGTGCCCGCGCTGCGCGAGCTGGTGGCGGAACACCCGCTCCGGGAGCGGCTGCGGGCCCAGCTGATGCTGGCGCTGCTGCGCGGCGGGCGGCAGGCCGAGGCGCTGGCGGCGTACGGGGACCTGCGGGAACGGCTGATCGAGGATCAGGGGCTCGACCCGGGCCGGGCGGTGACCGAGCTGCACCGGCGGATCCTGGCAGGGGACGCCGCGCTGCACCTGGCCTGACAGCGCGGAAGGGCGCGGGGAGAACCCCGCGCCCTTCCGGTGACTGCCGCTGCGGCCTAGAAGTCGTCGTCGAAGGCGACCGAGCCCTCGACGGCGGTCTGGTAGGCGCTGACCCGGCGCTCGAAGAAGTTGGTCAGCTCCTGCACGTTCTGCAGCTCCATGAAGCCGAACGGGTTGCTGGAGCCGTACCGGATCGGCAGGCCGAGACGGGCCAGCCGCTGGTCGGCGACCGCCTGCAGGTACTCCCGCATCGAGGCGGTGTTCATCCCCGGCAGGCCCTCACCGCAGAGGTCCTCGGCGAACTGGAGCTCGGCCTCGACGGCCTCCTCCAGCATCGCGGTGACCTGCTTGGCCATCTCGTCGTCGAAGAGGTCGGGCTCCTCCTCGCGGACGGTGTCCACCACCGAGAAGGCGAAGTCCATGTGCATGGACTCGTCCCGGAACACCCAGTTGGTGCCGGTGGCCAGACCGTGCAGCAGGCCCCGGGACCGGAACCAGTACACGTACGCGAAGGCGCCGTAGAAGAACAGGCCCTCGACGCAGGCCGCGAAGCAGATCAGGTTGAGCAGGAAGGCCCGGCGGTCGTCCTTGCTCTGCAGCGAGTCGAGGTGGTCGACCGCGTTCATGTACTTGAAGCAGAACTGCGCCTTCTGGTGGATGGAGGGGATGTTCTCCACCGCGTCGAAGGCCGCCGACCGGTCCTCGGGATCGGGCAGGTAGGTGTCGAGCAGCGTCAGGTAGAACTGGACGTGCACGGCCTCCTCGAACAGCTGCCGGGACAGGTAGAGCCGCGCCTCGGGCGAGTTGATGTGCTTGTAGAGGCTCAGCACCACGTTGTTGGAGACGATCGAGTCACCGGTGGCGAAGAAGGCGACCAGCCGGCCGATCATGTGCCGCTCGCCCTCGCTGAGCTTGGCGAGGTCGGCGACGTCGGAGTGCAGGTCCACCTCCTCCACGGTCCAGGTGTTCTTGATCGCGTCGCGGTACTTGTCGTAGAACGACGGGTAGCGCATCGGACGCAGCGTCAGCTCGAAGCCCGGGTCGAGCAGCATCTTTTCGCGAGCGGGCGTTTCGGGGGTGGTGCTCACTGGCAGGCCTCGCAGGACTCGGGGTTCTCCAGGGAGCAGGCGAGCGCTGCCTCCTCCTCCGGAGTGAGGGTGGTCGGGGCGGCCACCGCGACCGGGGCGGACGGCGCCGGCACGGCGGCCTTCGTCCCGGAGGAGGAGGCGGCCTGGGCGATCCGGGTGGCCGGGCGCGAACGCAGGTAGTAGGTGGTCTTCAGACCGACCTTCCAGGCGTACGCGTACATCGAGCTCAGCTTGCCGATGGTCGGCGCGGCCATGAAGAGGTTCAGCGACTGGCTCTGGTCGATGTACGGCTGCCGGGCGGCGGCCAGGTCGATCAGGGCGCGCTGCGGCAGCTCCCAGGCGGTGCGGTAGAGCGAACGGACCTCGGCGGGCAGCCACTTGAGGTCCTGCACCGAGCCGTTCGACTCGCGCAGCGAGTCCCGGGTCTGCGTGTCCCAGACGCCCAGCTCCTTGAGCTCGCGGACCAGGTACGGGTTGACCTGGAGGAACTCGCCGGAGAGGGTCTCGCGCTTGAACAGGTTGGACACCTGCGGCTCGATGCACTCGTACACACCGGCGATCGAGGCGATGGTCGCGGTCGGCGCGATCGCCAGCAGCAGCGAGTTGCGCAGGCCGGTCTCGGCGATGGTGGCGCGCAGCGCGTCCCAGCGCTCGGCCCACTGCGGGGCGGTCTCGAAGTGGTCGATGTGCAGCTGGCCACGGGCGGCGCGGGTCTCCGCGTACGCTTCGTGCCGGCCGAGCTGCACGGCCAGCTCGCTGGAGCGCTCGTAGGCGACCAGCATGATCCGCTCGGCGATCAGGGTGGAGAGCTGCTTGGCCTCGGCGGAGTCGAAGTCCAGCCGGAGCTGGAAGAAGACGTCCTGAAGGCCCATCACACCGAGACCCACCGGGCGCCAGCGGGAGTTGGAGGTGCCGGCCTCGGTGGTCGGGTAGAAGTTGATGTCGATGACCCGGTCCAGGAAGGTCACGGCGGTGCGCACGGTGGCGTCCAGCCGGTCCCAGTCCATCGCGTTGAGCAGGTCGGCGGCGGTGGCGCCGACCGCCACGTGGGCGCCGAGGTTGACCGAGCCGAGGTTGCAGACCGCGGTCTCGGAGTCGTCGGTGACCTCGATGATCTCGGTGCAGAGGTTCGAGGAGTGCACCACCCGGCCGGGCAGCGCGGTCTGGTTGGCGGCCCGGTTGGAGGCGTCCTTGAAGGTCATCCAGCCGTTGCCGGTGGTGGCCAGGGTGCGCATCATCCGGGCGTACAGGGTCTGCGCCGGGATGGTGCGGACGGCCTTGCCCTCGGCCTCGGCCTTCAGGTACGCGGCGTCGAAGTCGGCGCCCCACAGGTCGACCAGCTCGGGCACGTCGGCCGGGGAGAACAGCGACCAGTCGGCGTTGGCGTTCACCCGGCGCATGAACTCGTCCGGGATCCAGTGCGCGAGGTTGAGGTTGTGGGTACGCCGCGCCTCCTCGCCGGTGTTGTCGCGGAGCTCCAGGAACTCCTCGATGTCGGCGTGCCAGGTCTCCAGGTACACGCAGGCGGCGCCCTTGCGGCGGCCGCCCTGGTTCACCGCGGCGACCGAGGAGTCCAGGGTGCGCAGGAACGGGACGATGCCGTTGGACTTGCCGTTGGTGCCGCGGATCAGGCTGCCGCGCGAACGGATCCGGCTGTAGGAGAGGCCGATGCCGCCGGCGTGCTTGGAGAGCCGGGCGATCTGCGCGTAGCGGCTGTAGATCGAGTCCAGGTTGTCCAGCGGCGAGTCCAGCAGGTAGCAGGAGGACATCTGCGGGTGCTTGGTGCCGGAGTTGAAGAGGGTCGGCGAGGAGGTCAGGTACTCCAGCCGGCTCATCAGGGTGTAGAGCTCGGCCACCTCGGCCACCGACTGCTCGGTGTCGCCGACGGCGAGACCGGCCGCGACCCGGAGCAGGAAGTGCTGCGGGGTCTCGATCACCTTGCGGGTGATCGGGTGGCGCAGCAGGTACCGGGACTGCACGGTGCGCAGGCCGAAGTACTCGAAGCGGTCGTCGCCCTGCTGGTCGATCAGGGCGTCGAAGGCGTCGGCGTGCTTGGCCACGAACGCCGCGGTGACGTCGCCGATCAGGCCCTCGGTGTGGCCGACCACGATCGAGGCGGAGAAGGAGAGCGCGCCCTGGCCGATCGCCTCGTCCTGGATCTCCAGGGCGAGCAGGCGGGCGGCGAGCTTCGAGTACTGCGGGTCCTCGGCGATCATCGAGGCGGCAGCTTCCACGGCCAGTCCGCGCAGCTCGGCGAAGTCCGAGTTGGCGTTCCGGCCGCGCAGCGCAGCGGCCGCGACGTGGCCAGGATCCACCTGGGGCAGGTCGATGCTGCGGTCGGTGAGCAGCCGAAGCAGCGCAGCACCGGGGTCGGTGTGGGCGGAGTCGGCAGAACCCTGGGAGGGCAGGGCAACTGAGGCAGCGATGGTCAAGGCGCTTCTCTCCTGGCGGCGGCGGTCGGCGAGGGGCACCGGACCGTCGGGGCGCAGGGGAAGGCAGCGCGGAACACCTCACGGCGCGCGCGAACCACCCCCTGGCCCACCCGCGAGGCCCGGACGTCACTTCTGTGCTGCATGGCGTCTGCGGGGAAGCCGTGTCGCACGCCGTCGGCAGGTCATCGGACTCACGGGCGCCTGCTGGGCCGCTCGCTCACCGCTGCGGGGCAGTCCCGGACTTCCACCGGGTTCCCCTGCTTCGACAGCGAGAGCGAGCATACATGTAGTGGCGGTCTGACGATGCGACACCAGATGTAGTGCCGCGTGTCGTACGGGCCCGGTAGCGGTGCGTGGTCGGAAGGGCCCTTGGCGCAGCGGCGCGGGCCGGTTTGAGAAGGTCGGTCAGAAGGTCAGGGTGTAGACCAGCAGGCGCACTCCGGGGCGGACGTCCCAGTCCCGCTCGGGGGTGCGCAGGAAGCCGAGGCGCTCGTACAGCCGGTGGGCGCTGGTCATCGACGGGCGGGTGGAGAAGGCCATCCCGGTCAGGCCCAGTTCGCGGCTGCGGGCCATCGAGGCGCGGACCAGGCCCTCGCCGACGCCCCGGCCGCGGGCCGCGCCGGAGACCGCGAGCATCCGGATCTCGCCCTCGTGCGGCGCCGCGATGTCGGCGAACGGGGTGCCGCCGACCGCGAAGGTCACACAGCCGAGCAGCTGTCCGTCGGCCGGATCGACCGCGACCAGGAGCTCGGCCTGGTCGAAGCGCGGCCGGGCGTCTAGGAGCTGAGCGGCGTACGGACCGTCGGCCGGGCTGTGGCCGTCACCGACGAAAGCCTCGTGAGTGACGGCGCCGACTGCTGCGAGGTCCGACTCGACGGCCGGGCGGATGACGATGTCCATTCGGACAGTTTGCCCGGGGCGGGGTCGGAGGCGGCGGGCAGGGTGCCGAGCAAACGGTCGCCGGGGGAGGGCTGGAGCGGGTAGCCGCCGGGGCGGTGCCAGTTGTCCCGTCCGTGCCGGGAGTTGTGGTCGACGTCCCGGCCGACCAGGGTGCCGAGCAGGCCGAAGGCGGAGACGAAGCCGAGCAGGGTGAGGGCGCTGGAGAGGGTGTCGGAGTTCATGTCTCGAGTCTGGCGAGGGCCGGGCGGCGCCACGAGTGGCAGAAATGCCCTCTTGCCTCGATATCCTGCCATCGGGCATTCTGACGGCATGCTGCAGAACGTCGTCACCGTGGTCATGGAAGAAGTCCACCCCTTCGAACTCGGTCTGGCCTGCGAGGTGTTCGGCCTCGACCGGAGCGACAACGGCCTGCCGGTCTACGACTTCGCGGTGGCCTCCGACCGGCCGGGGAAGCTGCGCACCCACGCCGGCTACAGCATCGACGTCGAGCACGGCGCCGAGCGGCTGGCCGAGGCCGACCTGGTGATCGCCGCCGCCACCACGATCCGGGACGAGTACCCGGCGCCGCTGATCGAGGCGCTGCGGGCGGCGACCGAGCGCGGCGCCAGGGTGCTCTCGATCTGCAGCGGGGCCTTCCTGCTAGGCGCCGCCGGGCTGTTGGACGGCCGCCGTTCCACCACCCACTGGCGGCACACCGACCGGCTGGCCGCCCGTTTCCCGCTCACCCGGGTCGAACCGGACGTGCTCTACGTGGACGAGGACCCGGTGATCACCTCGGCCGGCACCGCCGCCGGGATCGACGCCTGCCTGTACCTGGTCCGCAAGTTCCAGGGCGCCGAGGTGGCCCGTGGGATCGCCCGCCGGATGGTGGTGGCACCGCACCGGGACGGCGGGCAGGCCCAGTTCGTCGCCCGGCCGCTGCCGGAGGCCGACGAGGACTCGCTGGGCGGGCTGCTGGACTGGCTGCGCCGGCACCTGCACCAGGAGCTGACGGTGGACCAGCTCGCCACCAAGGCCCACATGTCGCCGCGCACCTTCGCCCGCCGGTTCCAGCAGGAGACCGGCACCACTCCGCACCGCTGGCTCACCAACCAGCGCCTGCTGCAGGCCCAGCGCCTGCTGGAGGGCACCAACGAACCGGTCGAATCCGTGGCCGCCACCTGCGGGTTCGGCAACGCCGCCACCCTCAGGCACCACTTCACCCGCTGGCTCGGCACCACCCCGCAGGCGTACCGGAGGACCTTCGGCTGAGTGCGTGCGGTGTGTCGGTCGGGTGGTCGTCGGGTAAGGCCGATGTTCCGCTTCGGTATCGGTTGGGTGGGGAGGCGATCTGGTGGACCGGGCTCATGTTCTAGCATCCGCACTATGACTGACGGTACGGAACGCCCGGACGTGGCTGCG
Organism: Kitasatospora gansuensis; assembly: GCF_014203705.1. Lineage (NCBI taxonomy): Bacteria > Bacillati > Actinomycetota > Actinomycetes > Kitasatosporales > Streptomycetaceae > Kitasatospora > Kitasatospora gansuensis. The sequence continues at coordinate 2,929,760 of NZ_JACHJR010000001.1, read as the reverse complement.
ACTCCTGGCCAGGTTCCCTCTCAGAATCCGAACGAGGCGGCACCCGCCGGTGGCTATCCGCCGCCGCTGCCGGGCCAGTTCCCGGGGCAGGCCGCCTACGGCTACCCGCACCCGCAGAGCGGGTACCCGCAGCAGGGCGGCTACCCGCAGCAGGGTGGTTACCCGACCCAGGACGGCTACGGCTACCCGAACCCGCAGAGCCAGTACCAGCAGCCGCCGGCGAACGCCATGCCGAGCTGGGAGTCGCTGGCGGAGCAGGAGGAGGAGCGCGGGCGCCGCCGTCGGCGGATGATCACCGCCGGGGTGGCGGTGGCGGCCGTGGTGCTCGGGGTCGGGGCGGGCTTCGCCGTCATCCACAAGACCGGGGGCAAGGCGGATCCGGTGGCGAGCGGTTCGCCGTCGGCCACCGGCAAGCCCAGCGTCAAGCCGTCCGGCTCGGGTGCGGCCGCGCCGAACGTCGAAGCCACCGTGCCGGGTGACCCGAACAGCCTGGCGGACTCCTCCGGGCAGGCCAACCTGGCCATCGCCCCGGACGCCGAGGTGAGCAAGGTGCCGGACGGTCACGTGCTCCGGCTGCGCAGCAACAACAACTCCAACGCCCAGTCGGCGACCAAGGTCGTGGACGTGACGGGCAGCTTCACCATCTCCGCCTGGGTCTACAACGAGGCGCCGGAGGGCCCGCGGACGGCGGTCAGCCAGGGCGACGGGGCCTCGTACTCCTTCGACCTCGGCCGGGACGTGGCCGCGGACGGCAAGAAGTCCTGGGTGTTCCGGGTGCAGACCGCGGACGGCGGCGCGGACGCCACGGTGGTCCAGGTCGCCTCCGAGAACCTGAACACGGTGGGGGAGTGGGCCCTGCTCACGGGGGTCTACGACCCGAGTGCCAAGTCCATCGCGCTGTACGTGAACGGCCAGCCGGCCGGGAAGAACTCCACCGCGCAGGTGTCGGGCATCTGGGCCGGTCCCGGCCCGCTGCAGCTCGGCCGGACCAGGCAGCACAAGCTGTGGACCGGTCACTGGGCCGGCGTGCTGGGGAGCATCAAGGTCTGGAACCAGGCACTGACGTCGGAGCAGGTCGCGACGCTCAAGACGAACGGCGTCAAGGAGAAGCCGGTGGCCTCCTGGCTGGTCGGCTGACGCCCGGTCGGATCTGACGATCCGTAACCTCGCAGCATACCCAGAACGGCACCCTTGTGATCATCACAAGATAGTCACGGGGGTGCCTGTGGTGCGTAGGCATCCGCTAAGGTCTGGAGTGAATAGGGCCGGTTCGAGCGCGCACCGCAAAGTGCGGCATGGACCGGCCTTCTGATGGGTGAACAGGTCCTGATGAGCGACGGAGCTCTGCCATACCGCACCTCCTCGGGCGGCGGTTGGTAGGCCGGCTCGGAGGGCTGCCTGGTCGGCGGCTCCGGGGGCTTGCGAGCTGTCCACAAAATTTCCAGGGGGACTCAAGCGTGCGACGTCTGTCCGTCGTCATTCCCGCGCTGAACGAAGCGCCGAACCTGCCCACCGTCATGGCGAACATCCCGGTCGCCGAACTGGCCGCGGCCGGCTGGGAGACCGAGGTGATCGTCGTCGACAACGCCTCGACCGACGACACCGCCGAGGTCGCCAAGTCGCTCGGCGCCAGGGTGGTGCTCCAGCCCCAGCGGGGCTACGGGAACGCGTACCAGCAGGGTTTCGACGCCGCGACCGGTGACGTGATAGCCACCGGCGACGCCGACTGCACCTACCCGTTCGACGCGCTGCCCGAGCTGCTCGAGACGCTGACCGAGCGGGACGTGGAGTTCATGACCACCAACCGGCTCGGCCGGGAGAACCGCGACGCGATGAAGCGCTCGCACACGGTGGCCAACCACGCGCTGAGCGCCCTGAGCCGCCGGCTGTTCCGCAACGGTCTCCGGGACTCGCAGTCCGGTATGTGGATTTTCAAGCGCTATGTCTGGAGCGGTCTGGACGTCCGCTCGCCGGGCATGGCGTTCTCACAGGAGATCAAGAACGAGGCGGCCAGGGCCGGTTACCGCTTCCTCGAGGTGCCGATCGAGTACCGCAAGCGCGGCGGTGAGGTGAAGCTGAACGCGCTGCCGGACGGCATGGCCAACCTGCGCCAGCTCTTCGAGCACCGCTTCCGCCGCGGTACCGCCGAGCCGGCCGTCGTCCCGACCGCGGCCGAGACCCGGCAGGCGGCCGCCGTGCCGGCCCCGCCGCTGTCCGTCCCCGCACAGGGCGGCGAGCCCGCGCAGCCGAAGCCGGACCGGCGATCCGAGCAGTACGAGGCGGTATGAGCCCCCAGCACGACCTGGCCGAGGGCGGCGCCGAGGACGACGTCGAGGCCGAGGCCGAGGACCGTACCGAGCCGGAGCCCGAGCAGCCCGCGGCGCGGCGCGGCCGTCGGCGCCGCCGGGCGGCGGCGGCTCCTCGGCGCCCGGCCGTGACCGGGCTGCTGATCGGTGTCGCGGCGGTCGTGCTGGCCACGGTGGCCTGGTCGGTGCAGCCGGTACGGACCGTGCTGCTCCAGTCCTTCACCCAGCAGAACGCGTCGTTCACCGAGCTCTACTTCACCACCAACCCGAGCTTCGAGGGCGCCACGGCCGTGGTCCCGCTCGCGCTGAACGCCCATGGCACGGGCGTCAACGCGTACGAGTTGAAGGTGACGCTGCTGGCGGCCGACGGGAAGACGGTCAGCGAGAACGTGCTGCCCATCGCCCCCAAGGACGGCACCCCGGTCCCGCTGGTCGCGCGGCTGCCGGCCGCCAAGGACGTGGCGATGGTCCGGGTGGCCCTGGTCGGGCACCCGCAGACCCTGCACTTCCGGTTCGGGAAGGCGGAGGACCCCAAGCCCGTCGGCAAGCCGTAACGCCCGAAAGCCCTCGTCCTGGAAGCCAGATGCGCACAATCCTGCAGGTCACCCCGTACTACCCGCCCCACCTGGGCGGGCTGGAACGGGTCGTCGAGCACCTCTCGAAGCAACTGGCCGGGCGGCACCGGGTCCGGGTGGTCACCACCGCGCTCGGCGCCGACGGGGCCCCGGCCCGGTCCGGTGACGAGCAGCCAGGTCGGAGCGGGCTGACGGTCCGTCGGCACCGCGCGGTGGAGGTCGCGCACACCGCGATCGCCCCGGGCCTGCCGCTCTCCCTGCTCCGCGCACCGCGCCGGGCGGTGCTGCACCTGCACTGCGCGCACGCCCTGCTGCCCGAACTGGTCGCGCTCACCGCGCTGCTGCGCCGCCAGCGCTTCCTGCTCCACTTCCACCTGGACGTGGACGCCTCCGGGCCGCTCGGCAAGCTGCTGCCGCTGTACAAGAAGCACTCGTTCGGGCGGGTGCTGCGGGCCGCCGCCGGTGTCATCGTGCTGACCCGGGCTCAGGCGGACTTCGTCCGGGAGAGCTACCGGGTGCCCGCCGAACGGATCTTCGTGGTGCCGAACGGGGTCGGCCCCGAGTACTTCCTGCCGGTCCGGGAGACCGGCGAGGCACGGCCAGGGCGCCCGCTGCAGCTGCTCTTCGTGGGCCGGCTCAGCGCGCAGAAGAACGTGGACCGGCTGCTGGACGCGCTCGCGCTGGTCCGTGAGCCGGTCCGGCTGCGGGTGGTCGGCGACGGCGAACTGCGCTCCCACCTGGAGGAGAAGGCGGCCAGGCTGGGGCTGACCGGGGTCGAGTTCTCCGGCGGGCTGCTCGGCGAGGAGCTGGTCCGGGCGTACACCGACGCGGACGCCCTGGTGCTCCCCTCGGACCGCGAGGGGATGCCGCTGGTGGCGCTGGAGGCGATGGCCGCCGGGCTGCCGGTACTGGCCACCGCCGTGCCCGGCAACACCGAACTGCTCGACGGGGTCGGCCTGCTGGCCGAACCCGAGCCCGCCGCGCTGGCGGCCGCCGTCGAGACCCTGGCCACCGACCCGCAGCTGCGGCTGCGGCTGGCCCGGCGTGCTTCCGAGGCCGCGCACGCGTACTCCTGGGAGGCGGTCGCCGCCCAGGTCGAGCAGGTCTACGCAGAGGTCTACCCGAGCCTGTCGGGCCGGGGATGAGGACGATGAAGCTGATCGGGAAGATCCAGGCCCGCAGCGGGATCCTGCTGGGCGTGGCGCTGGCCTCCGTGGTGGAGGTGTGGTCGGCGGCGCCGGCGGTGCTGCTCACCCTGGCCGGCCTGTGGCTGCTGTTCGGGGCGCCGATCCTGCTCTGGCGCGGTGTCGTGGCCAAGGCGGTGTCCACCCGGGACGCGGCACTGATGCTGTCGGTCGGCCTGGCGGTGATCACCGACCTGGTGGTCGCGCTCGCCGTGAACACGGTGCTCCCGCTGCTCGGTGAGGAGCGTCCGCTGACCCAGCGGCTGCTGTCCGGGGCGACGGCCATGACGCTGGTGGTGCTCGGACTGTTCCTGCCCGAGGAACCGCGCCCCGACCGGCCCCGCCGGGCCGGGCTGCCGCGCGGGCTGGCCCAGGTGGCCGGACTCGGGGCGCTGGCGCTGGTGCTGTCGGTGGCCGGTCCGATCCGCCTGAACAACGGCTTCAGCGGCAAGGTCAGCATGGTCGCGCTGGTGGTGATCGCGGCCCTGCTGGTGCTGCTGATGGTCCATCGGCGCCGGTACTCCGCCCCGGTCGTGGAGATCGGGCTGTTCGCCGGCTCGGCCGCGCTGCTGCTGCTGAACTCGCTGCGCGGCTGGTACATCGTCGGGCACGACGTCCAGCGGGAGTACGAGTACTTCCGGCTGGCCCTCGGCGGCTCCCACTGGGACGTCTCCGCCTACCCCGACGCGTACAACGCCTGTCTGAGCATCACCTTGCTGCCCGTCAGTCTGGTCCGGCTCACCGCGCTCCCCGACGTGTACGTCTTCAAGCTGGTGCTGCCGCTGCTGTTCGCGCTCACCCCGGTGCTGGTGTACCGCTCGGTGCGCAACGTGGCCCCGCAGTTCGTGGCGCTGCTGTCGGCCGTGTACTTCATGGTCTTCCCGACCTTCTTCACCGACATGACCTTCCTGGGCCGGCAGGAGGTGGCCTTCCTGCTGATCGGCTGCGCGATGGTGGTGCTGACCGACACCGGGCGGCCGCTGCTTGCCAGGCGGCTGCTCTTCCTGGGGCTGCTGGCCGGGGTGGTGCTGTCGCACTACTCGACCATCTACCTGATGGTGGCCATCCTCGGCCTCGCGGTGGCGGTGGACCTGGGCTGGCGGCTGCTGGCCCGGCGGAAGAACGGCAAGGTCCGCCGCCGCCCCAGGCAGGACCACGCGCCGTCCTTCGTGAGCTGGTGGATGGTCGTGGTGGCCGCCGCGCTGGCGCTGGTCTGGGCGGGCCCGGTGACGCACACCAACGGGCAGCTGGGCAGCACGCTGGCCGGCGTGGTGCAGGGCATGGTCAACCCGGGGACGGCGAAGGCCGGGTCCTCCGACACCGGGTACAGCCTGTTCGGCGGCGCGCGGACCAGCCCGGAACAGCGGATCAAGGACTACCGGGCCGCCAGCATCGAGCAGAACGCGGCCAAGCGGGCCGCCGGGGAGCTGCTGCCGTTGACCACGGTGGACCCCTACCAGGTCCCGCTGGCCCCGGCCGAGGACATGCCGCTCACCGCGGTCGGCCGTGGTCTGGAGGCGACCGGGCTGAGCGTCTCCGGACTGAACGGCCTGCTCCGGCAGGCCGCCGCGCAGCTGCTGCAGGTGCTGCTGCTGGTCGGGGTGGTGGTGGCGTTCCGGGCCCGGCGCCGGATCTTCCAGCCGGTCCGGGACCAGCTCACGCTGACTGTGGGCGCCGTCACCATGATCGCGCTGCTCACGGTGGTGCCCCAGCTCTCGGTGGACTACGGCGTGCTCCGCGCCTTCCAGCAGGGGCTGTTCATCTTCGCGCCGTTCGTCGCCGCCGGGACGCTCTGGCTGGCCCGCTGGGCCGGCCGCCGTGCGGTGCCGGTGGTCTGCGTGCTCGTCGCGGGACTGTTCCTCGACCTCACCGGCGTGGTGCCGCAGACTCTCGGCGGCTACCCGGCGCAGCTGCAGCTCAACAACGCGGGCCGGTCGTACGACATCTACTACCCGAGCACCGAGGAGCGGCTGGCGGCCTACTGGCTGGAGCAGAGCACCGCGAGCCAGAAGCCGCAGCCGCTGGTGCAGGCCGAGGGCTACACCTATCGGCGGCTGCAGACCCTGATCGAGGGGCCGGCCGTCGGCGACCTGTTCCCGACGGTCGTCGGCGCGCACACCTATGTCATCCTCGGTACGGCCACGGTGCGGAGCGGCCAGGTGACCTTCGCCTACCAGGGCGACCTGATCACCTACCGCTACCCGGTCGGCCTGCTGGACTCGACGAAGAACCAGATCTACAGCAGCGAAGGGGCGGAGATCTACCGATGAGCACACCGACCAGGCCGTTCCGGGTGCTGCTCGTCAGTCACTACTACCCGCCGCACCTCGGCGGGGTGGAGAACGTGGTCCGACACGAGGCCGTCCGGCTCGCGGCGGGCGGCGCCGAGGTCACCGTGCTCACCAGCGGCGAGCGGAGCGCGGTCCGGTACGAGGACGGTGTCCGGGTGGTCCGGGTCGCGGCCTGGAACGGGGCCGAGCGGGCCGGGGTGCCGTTCCCGGTGCTCGCGCCCACCGTGCTCGGCACCGCGCTGCGGCTGGCCCGCCGGGCCGATGTGGTGCACCTGCACGACTGCCTCTACCTGACCTCATGGGCCGCCGGTCTGGCCGCCGCCCTGACCCGGACCCCGCACCTGCTGACCCAGCACGTGGCGATGGTCCAGCACCCGTCCGCTGTGGTCCGCGGCGTCCAGCGGGCGGTCTACGCGGTGGCAGGCCGGGCGCTGCTCCGCCGGGCCCGCCAGGTGTTCACCCTGAACGCCTCGGTCGCCGACTTCGTGCTCCGGCACGGCGCCAGGCCGGAGCGGACCGGACACCTGGCCAACGGGGTGGACACCGAGCTGTTCCGGCCCGCCGGCTCCGCCGAGGAGCGCGTCCTGGCCAGGAAGCGCTTCGGCCTGCCCGCGGACCGGACGCTGGTGCTGTTCGCCGGCCGCCTGGTGCCGAAGAAGGGGTACGACCTGCTGCTCGCCGCGCACGACGAGGCGGCCGGGTACGACCTGGTGTTCGCGGGCGACGGCGACTCGGCGGCGCTGGCCGGCCGCTCCGGTGTGCACCACCTCGGCGCGCTGCCGCCGGAGCAGTTGGCCGAGCTGTACCGGGCCTGCGACCTGTTCGCGCTGCCCTCGACCGCCGAGGGCTTCCCGCTGACGGTGCAGGAGGCGATGGCCTCCGGGCTGCCGGTGCTGACCACCGACGACCCCGGCTACGCGCCCTACCGGCTGGACCGCACCCTGGTCCGGCTGATCGAGCGGGAGCCCGCGGCGCTGCGCACCGCGCTCGCGGAACTGACGGCCGATCAGGACCTGCGCGACCGGATGGCCCGCTACTCGCACGAGTACGCCACCGCGGCCTTCGACTGGGACGAGCACGCCGCCTCGCTGCTCCGCCGGTACCAGGAGCACTGCCAGGAGCGGCACCAGGAGCGGCGTGGCTAGACATCGCGGCACTCCCGGCACCCGGGAGCGGCAGGGCCGGCCGGGCAGCGGCTCGGCCCGGCATGCCCGCCCCCCGGACCAGATGTACCGCAGCTCGCTCTTCCTGCTGGCCTCCACCGCCGTCACCGCCGGGCTCGGCTTCGTGTTCTGGGTGGTGGTCGCCAACTTCTACCCCGCGCGGCAGGTCGGCCTGGCCACCTCGCTGATCTCGGCCACCACGCTGATCGCGTACCTGAGCCTGTTCGGCCTGAACAGCACGCTGATCCGCTACCCCGCGGCCCGGGCCTCCCGGAACGGTCAGCTGACCATGTCGCTGACCCTGGTCGCGGCGGTCGCCTGCCTGCTCGCCTCCGGCTACCTGCTCGGGCTGCCGGTCTACGGGGAGAAGCTGCTGTTCATCCGGGACCAGCCGTTGCTGGCCGCCGCCTTCGTGCTGCTCTGCTCCTGCGCCGCGGTCAACCTGCTGACCAAGTCGGTCTTCGTCGGGGCCCGGGTGCCGCAGTACAACGTCCTGGTGGACGGCCTGCTGCAGGGCCTGGCCAAGCTGGCGCTGCCCGCCGCGCTGGTCGGCTTCGGCACGGCCGGGATCGTCGGCTCGACCGGTGGGGGGTACGTGGTGGCCGCGCTGGCCGCGCAGTTCCTGCTGCACCGCAAGCTCGGCTTCCGGTTCGACTTCCGGACCCGGGGCACCCGGCTCCGGGAGCAGCTGCGGTTCTCGGTCGCCAGCTACTCCGCCAGCCTGCTGAACCTGCTGCCGCAGATGGTCACCCCGCTGATCGTGCTGCACCACCTCGGGGCCGAGTCGGCGGGCTACTACTACGTGGCCTACCAGATAGCCACCCTGCTGTACGCGATCTCCTTCTCGGTCGGCGAGGCGGTGTTCGCCGAGGCGTCCTACGAACCGTCACGGTTCGGGGTGCTGCTCCGTCGCTCCGCCACGATCATGGCGGCGGTGCAGATCCCGGCTGCGGCGGCGGTGGCGCTGGGCAGCGGTCTGGTGCTGAAGCTGTTCGGCCACGGGTACGCGGAGCACGCCCAGCCGCTGCTGTTCGCCCTGGCGGTGGCGGCGGGCGCGGTGGCGCTCAACACCTGGGCCACCTTCGCCCTGAAGCTGACCGGCCAGCTGCGGGCGCTGGTGGTCTGCAACCTGATCTACGCGACGGTGTCCATCGGGCTTGCGCTGTACTGGGCGCCGCGCGGCCTGGTCTGGTTCGGCTGGGCCTGGGCCGGCGGCAACCTCGCGGCCGGGGTGGCGGCCCTGGCGGCGTTGGCCCTCGGGCGCGGCCGTCCGCAGCCGGCCGCGCCGTCGGCGCTGCCGGACCAGCGGTCGTCGGACCAGGAGCCGTACCAGCAGCAGCCGGTGGGCTGGCCGCCGGTCGGCCAGGACTGGCCGCAGCCCGACGGCCTGCAGGGATGGGAGAGACCCGGCCCCGCCTGGGAGGCCAGGCGGAAGCGGACAACGGAGAGTTGGACATGAGGGTGCTGCAGATCGTCAACCTCGGCTTCGAGGCGGGCGGCGCGGAGAAGAGCGTCCGCTTGATCGCGGAGGGGCTGACCGCCCGGGGTCACCAGGTCCGGGTGGTGGCCACCGACCTGCTGGCGGAGGGTCAGCAGGTGTTCGCGGACGAGCTGGTGCCCGCGGTCAGCGGCGGCCCGGCCCGCCGGCTGCTGGGGTACTTCTGGCACCGGCCCGCGTACCGCGCGGTGCGGCGGCAGCTGCTGGAGTTCCGGCCCGACTGCGTCCACCTGCACACCATCGGTGAGTTCAGCCCGGCGGTGCTGGCCGCGACCAGCGGGGTGCCCCGGCTGCTGACCGTGCACGGCCCCGAGGACTGGACCAAGGCGCTGCTGCGGTGGAACCTGGCCAGCGCGAGTGCGGGCGGGCGGCTCTCCGCCGCCGACAGCTGCCGCTACCTCTATCTGCGGCTGCTCCAGCGGCCCGCCTACCTGCTCAGGCTGCGACGGGTGCGGCGGGTGCTGGCGCCCAGCCGGTACTTCGCCGAGGCGGTCCGGCCCGATGTCGGCCGGGTGCCGGTGCACGTGCTGCCGAACGGCATCCCGCGCACCGCCGGTGCCGAGCCGGTGACGGACGCACAGCAACTGCTCTTCGTCGGCCGCCTGGAGCCGGTCAAGGGCGTGCACGTCCTGCTGGCGGCGTTCCGGGAGCTGATCGCCCGTCACCCCGAGGCCCGGCTCGCCGTCGTCGGCGACGGTCCCGAGCGGGCCCGGCTGGAGGCGGCGGCCGCCGACCTGGTGGCCGACGGCCGGGTGGTCTTCCACGGCTGGCTGACCGGGGATCAGGTCGCCGAGCGGCTGCGCGCCGCCTCGGTGGTGGTGCTGCCCTCGCTCTGGCCGGAGAACTTCCCCACCGTGGCCCTGGAGGCGCTGCAGATCGGCCGCCCGATGGTGGCCTCCCGGGTCGGCGGCCTGCCCGAGCTGGTCGGTCCGGACAACGGGGCGCTGGTCGAGGCCGGGGACGTCGCCGCGCTGGCCGGGGCGCTCGGCGGCCTGATCGGTGACCTGGAGCGGCTGGCCCTGCTCGGCAAGGGGTCGGCGGCCCGGGCCGACCGGTACGGCGTCGAGGAGTTCCTCGACAACCTGGAACACCACTACACAGAGATTGTCAGACCGTGAAGATAGTCGTCGTCAACGCGTTCGCGCGGGGCAACCGCGGTGACGCGGCCCTGCTGAGCGTGGCGCTCCAGCAGTTGGAGCGGGCGTACCCGGGGGCCAGGATCAGCATCGCCGGCTTCGAGGAACCGGGGGAGTGGCCGAGCTTCGACGGCGTCCCCAACATCGGTTCGATCCGCCGCTACGTGGGCGACGAGCAGGCCCGCCGGATCACCCGGATCAGCCGCAAGGCGGTTGCCGCGCTGCTGGGTCTGCTGGCCGCCCTGCCCGGTGGCGGACCGCTGCTGAAGGCGGTCGCCCCCCTGCTGCCCCGGGAGATGCGGGCCGAGCTGCGGGCCCTCGCCGGGGCCGACCTGGTGCTCTCGCTGGGTGGTGGCTATCTCAACGGGAAGGCCGACTTCGCCTCGGACCTGAGCATCGGTTTCCTGCTGCTGCCGCTCTGGCTGGCCCGCCGTTTCGGGGTGCCGGTGGTGCTCGCCCCGCAGTCCTGCGGACCGTTCCCGACCAGGACCCAGCGGCTGCTGATGCGCCGGGTGCTGGCCTTCAGCCGCCGGGTGGTGGCCCGGGAGGAGATCAGCATCGCCCGACTGACCGAGGCCGGGGTGCCGGGTGCCAACCTGATCCGCGGTGTGGACAGCGCCTTCGCCTTCCAGGGCAACTCCGTACGCCCCTGGCGGCAGGAGCTCGGGATCGCCCCGGAGGCCGAGCTGGTCCTGGTGACGGCCCGTCAGTTCCTGGACCGGGCGGCCCAGGCCGCCTACGAGGCGGCGATGGCCGCGGCCGTCCGGCACCTGGTCGACCGGGGCTGCCAGGTGGTGCTCGTCCCGCAGGTGACCTGCACCTTCCAGGAGGACGACGACCGGATCGTCAACCGCCGGATAGCCGCGCTGCTGGACACCCCCGGGCTGCACGTGGTCGACGACGAGACCATCGACCACCACGAGATCTTCGCGCTGTACGGCGCCGCGGACTTCATCCTCGGCACCCGCTTCCACTCGGTGATATTCGGGCTGATCGCCGGTGTGCCGTGCGCCGCCGTCGAGTACGACCACAAGACCCGGGGCATCATGGCCGACCTCGGACTGGGGCACTGGGTGGTCCGGATGGCCGAGGCCCGGCCGGACACCCTGGTCCCGCTGATGGACCGTCTGCTGACCGAGGGCGCCGCGTACCGGGAGCACCTGTGCGAGGTCATCCCGGCCTACGCCGCCCGGGCTGAGGAGTTCGTCGGCCAGCTGCTCGCCGACGTCCCCGGGCCGGTGCGCCGATGACGCCCCGTACGGTGGCGGTGGTCGCCCCCTACTACCCGCCCAAGATCGGCGGCGTGGAGAACTACGCGGCCCGGATCGCCGCCGCGCTGGCCGAGGCGCCCGACCTGGAGCCGGTGGTGATCACCACCCGGCTGTCCGGGCTGCGGACCACCGAGAGCGTCGAGCAGGGCGTCCGGGTGATCCGGCTGGGCGCCTGGCTGCGGCTCTCCAACACCCCGCTCAGCCCGCTCTGGCCGTTCCAGCTGCGCCGCTGGCTGCGCCGGACGGGCGCCGAGGTGGTGAACGCGCACGCACCGGTGCCGGGACTGGCCGACCTGGCCGTCGCGGTCTCCGGCCGCCGCCCCGCCGTGCTGACCTACCACGCCGGTTCGATGCACAAGGGCGAGCCGGGCAGCGGCGCGGCCGACCGGCTGATCGGCGGCTACGAACGGGCCGTGCTGCCGCGGGTGTTCCGGCGGGCCAGGGCGCTGGTCGCGGTCTCCCCGGTCTCACTGGCGGCGGGCCACCCGCACGCGGTGCAGATCACCCCGGGCGTGGACACCGCCCGCTTCACCCCCGGCGTACCGGCCTCGCAGCGGCCGCGCACCGTGGTCTACGTCGGCCGGATGGACCGCTCCTCGGCCTGGAAGGGCGTGGACGTCCTGATCGGCGCGCTCGCCGAGCTGGCCGACCTGCCGGAGGCCCGGCTGCGGCTGGTCGGCGGCGGGGACGCGGTGCCGGAGCTGCTGGCCCTGGCCGGGCGGCTCGGAGTGGCCGAACGGGTCGAGGCGATGGGCGAGCTGACGGGCGATCAGCTGGTCGAGGCGGTACGCGGCGCCGCCGTGCTGGCGCTGCCCTCGCGGACCGAGGCGGAGTCCTTCGGGATGGCCCTGGTCGAGGCGATGGCCTGCGGCACCCCCGTGGTCGGCTCGGCCGTCGGTGGCATCCCGTACGTGGTGACGGACGGTGAGACCGGGCTGCTGGTGCCGCCCGGGGACACCGCCGCGCTGGCCGCCGCCTGCCGCCGGCTGCTCACCGACGGCGAGCTCGCCGACCGGCTGGGCGCGGCGGGCCGCCGGCACGTCGAGGAGCACTACGCCTGGGACGGTCTGATGCGGCGATACCTGGAGCTGTTCCGCTCGCTCTGACCGGCAGACCTCGCTACTGCGGCCGGTGCAGCTCGTAGGTGGTGATCGCGGCCTTCCAGGCGTTCAGCGCCGCCTTCGGCGAGCCATCGTGGTAGCGCAGGCCGTAGAACTTCGAGCGCTGGCCCTTGTCCTTCTCGGTGCCGTCGTCCTTGTCGGCGAACCAGAACACCGCCGCGATGTGCTTGTTGGCGGCCGCAGCCGGGATGGTGTCCAGGGCGAAGTCGGCCTGGAAGGCCTCGGTCACGTGGGTGGCGTCCGGCGGGATGGTCTTGCCGTCGGCGGCGCTGCCGGGGCCGTTGGTCGGCGCGCCGGTCTCGGTCAGCCAGATCGGCAGGTTGGGCGTGCCGTAGGTCTCCAGCACGGCCATCAGGTTGCTCTTGGTGGTGCTGATGTCCTCGAAGGCGGTGCCGAAGTCGGTCTTGGCGCTGGGCAGATGGGGATAGGTGTAGGGGTGGTAGGCGATCGCGTCCACCAGCTTGTTGCCGCCCAGCTTGCAGACCTCGGTGAGGAACTCGCTGTGCGAGATGTAGTTCTTCGCCGGGTAGGTGCCGACCGCCGCCAGCCCGCCCATCACCAGGTAGGCGTTGGCGTCGGCGGCGCGCATCGCCTTGGTGGTGGCGCGCAGCAGGTTGGTGTAGGCGGGGGCGTCCGGCTTGGGGAACCAGAACGGGATGTTCGGCTCGTTCCAGATCTCCCAGGTGTGCACGCCCATCGGGGCGTACCGCTCGACGGCCTTCTTCGCGAAGGCCGCGAAGGCGTCGGGACTGGCCGGAGCGCAGGACACGTCGTCTCCGCACCCCGGCTTCCGGGCCCAGGCCGGGGTGTAGCCGATGGTGGCGATCACCTCGAGCTTGCGGTCCCTGGCGGCCTTGACCACCCGGTCGAAGCGCTGCCACTCGTAGCGCTTCGAGCTCTCCGGCTGGATGTTGGACCAGGAGAGGTCCACCCGGACCCACTTGGCGCCGGTGTTGACCGCGTCGTCCAGTCCGAGCTTGAGGTTCGGCTCGGACTCCCAGGTGAGGGTGTCGCCGTAGGCGATGCCGATGTTCAGCCCCTTCGCCTGGGTCGCCGTCGGGGAGGCGGCGGCGGACGCGGCCGGGCTGCCCGCGGCGGTCGGGGCGGCGGCCGGAGCCGGTCCCCCACCACCCGTCAGAACCGTGGCGCCCAAGGCGACGACGAACGTGACCAGCCCCACCACCAGCCGCTGTCGCCCACCCGAATAGCCCATCATGGCCGACAGTTTAGACGAGGTGTTCGAGGACGGGCCGAGGGCTCCGCCGGGTGAGCGCTTACAGGTGATCTGTCCGGTTCCAGCCGTCCGGTTCCAGCCGGCCGGCCCGGTCGCGCCACAGGCTGGTGGAGCAGTTGGCGACCGGGTCGAGGGTGAGCAACTGCTGCTCGGTCAGCCGGTCGAGGACGTAACGGAGCATCAGCACCGGGCAGTCGTGCGCGACCACCAGCACCGGCCGGCCTTCCTCCTCCTCCCGCAGGTCGCGGAGCAGGCTCCGCACCCGCAGGGCGACGTCCAGAAACGATTCACCGCCCGGCGGCCGGTAGTACAGCTCGCCCATCTTGCGCCGCCGGGCCGCCTCGCCCGGGTGCTCCTTCTCGATCGCGGCCTTGGTGAGCATTTCCAGCACGCCCAGCTCGCGGTCCCGCAGCCGGTCGTCGTGACGGATGGTCAGACCGACCGGCACCGCCCCGAGTCCGCTCGCCTGGGCCAGCGCGATCCGGGCCGTCTCGGTGGTCCGCAGGTAGGGCGAGCACCAGACCGAGCGCGGCCGGTCGGCCGGGGGGAGGGCGGCCCACCAGCGGCCGAGGGCCTGGGCCTGGGCCTGGCCGTGCAGCGAGAGCGGGATGTCGGCGTCCCGGCTGGTGATCGGGACGGTCAGCGCGCCGGTCTCGTCGGCGAGCCGGAACTCGACGTTGGCGGTGCTCTCGCCGTGTCTGGTGGCGATCAGCACCGAGGGCTGGGCGGCCCGGGTGCCGACGGTGGTGCGGTGGCCGTTCAGGACGTTGCCGCTGGGTTCCGCCATGTTCTTCTCCCCGTGGTCCGGTCATACGAATGATCGCGCCGTCCTTCCAGTGTTGACCGGGAGGACGGCGCGATCACAGGGCGCGCGCGGTACGGGCCGGTGCGCCCGGGTGAATCAGTGCGCCGCGACAGGCTCCGGAGCCTCCGGGGCGTCGGCCACCTCGGTCCGGGCCGGGGCCTCGGCGGTGTAGTCGGCCGGGCTGGTCTCGTCGACGCTGTCGGCCACCTTGGCGGCCCGCAGGACGACCGTGAGCACCACGGTGACCAGCACGTTGAGCACGAAGGCGGTCAGGCCGATGTAGCCGATCTCGCCGATGCCGGGGATCTCGGCCGAGCTGCCGCCGAAGTGCTTGGTGGCGGGGGAGGAGACCCCGTACGCCTTCCAGGTGCCGTAGGTCATGCCGACCGCCCAGCCGGCCAGCAGCGCCCAGCGGTGGAACCACCGGGTGAACAGGCCGCCGACGATCGACACGAAGGTCTGCAGGATCCAGATCCCGCCGAGCAGCTGGAGGTTGATCGCGAACTGCTTGTCCATCAGCAGGACGAAGGCCAGCGCGCCGACCTTGACCAGCAGCGAGGCGAGCTTGGCGACCTTGGTCTCGTCCGCCGGGGTGGCGGTCGGCTTCAGGAACTCCTTGTAGATGTTCCGGGTGAACAGGTTGGCCGCGGCGATCGACATGATCGCGGCGGGCACCAGCGCGCCGATCCCGATCGCGGCGAAGGCCACCCCGGTGAACCAGTCCGGGAACATGTTCTCGAACAGCTGGGGCACCGAGAGCTGCGGGTTGAAGCCCTTCACGCCCTTGCCGACGCCGGCCGCGATGGCCATGAAGCCGAGCAGCGCCAGCAGACCCAGCATCAGCGAGTACGCGGGCATGATGGCCATGTTCCGGCGCACCGTGTTGCGGGACCGGGAGGCCAGCACACCGGTCACCGAGTGCGGGTACATGAAGAGCGCGAGCGCCGAGCCGAACGCCAGGGTGGCGTACCCCCACTGCGCCTTGGGGCCGGTGATCAGCGCGCCCTTGGAGCCGGGCGCGCTGAACTTCTGCGCGGCCGAGTCGAAGATCGCGCCGTAGCCGCCGAGCCGCATCGGGATGTAGATCACCGCGACGATGATCACCAGGTACACCAGGGTGTCCTTGACGAAGGCGATCAGCGCCGGGGCGCGCAGGCCCGAGGAGTAGGTGTAGGCGGCCAGCACCGCGAAGGCCAGGAACAGCGGCAGGTCCTTGACGAACCAGTTGCTGTCCGCGCTGCCGCCGACCCCGAGCACGTCCAGCACGGCCTGGATGCCGACCAGTTGGAGCGCGATGTACGGCATGGTGGCCAGGATGCCGGTGAGCGCGACCACCAGCGAGAGCGGCTTGGAGCCGTACCGCCCGCGGACGAAGTCGGCCGGGGTGACGTAGCCGTGCACCCGGGAGACCGACCACAGGCGGGGCAGGAAGAGGAAGACCAGCGGGTACGCGATGATCGTGTACGGCACCGCGAAGAAGCCCGCCGCGCCCGCCCCGTAGACCAGCGCCGGGACGGCGACGAAGGTGTACGCGGTGTAGAGGTCGCCGCCGAGCAGGAACCAGGTGACCCAGGTGCCGAAGCTCCGGCCGCCCAGGCCCCACTCGTCCAGGTGCTGCGCGTTGTCCGCCTTGCGCCAGCGCGAGGCCAGGAAGCCCATCACGGTGACCAGGACGAAGAAGATCAGAAAGACCGTCAGCGCGGTCCAGTTGACGCCGGAGTGGGTCATGCGGACGCACCGCCCGCCGCGGCCTTGCGGGCCTGCTCGTCCCGGCGCAGCAGCAGGTACGCGGCCACCGTGAAGATCGCCGAGGCCGGCACCCAGGCCAGCTGGTACCAGTAGAAGAAGGGCAGTCCGCCGAGCTCGGGGGTGGCCTTGGTGTACGAGGACACCCAGAGCATCGCGACGACCGGGAGCAACAGGCTCAGCCCGGCGAGCACCCGCGCGGGGGTGACCACCGGGAGCTGCGCTCCGGCCGGGGTTTCTGACGACATGTGAACGGCTCCGCTGGTGAGGGCTCACCTCAACGCGCCGCAACGCACAGGATCGTGCGTCCGCCGAGCAGCACCCGTGGTGATCGACTTGTCACTACGGCAGCGAAATCTAGGTCACCGGGTGACGCGTGTCACTACTCCGTGCAGAACTTCCCGGATAGCGGAACGCGCCACGTCAGGAGACGGTCGGTCAGGAGGCCGGCCGCTGCAGGCGGGTGATGAACTTGTAGCGGTCGCCCCGGTAGATGGAGCGGACCCACTCGACCGGTGCGCCGTCGGCGTCGAAGGAGTGCCGGGAGAGCTGGAGCATCGGCAGGCCGAGGTCGGAGCCGAGCAGGCCGGCCTCGCGCGGGTTGGCCAGGGTGGTCTCGATGGTCTCCTCGGCCTCCGCCACGGTCACCCCGTACACCTCGCGCAGCGCGGTGTAGAGGGAGTTGTGCTTGACCAGGTTGCGGCGCAGGGCCGGGAAGCGCTTGGCGGAGAGGTGCGCGACCTCGATCGCCATCGGGTCACCGTTGGCGAGCCGCAGCCGCTCGATCCGGAGTACCCGGCCGCCGGGCTTGATGTCCAGCAGCGGGGCCAGCCGGTCGTCGGCGGTGATGTAGCCGACCTCGATCAGCCGGGAGGTGGGCTCCAGGCCCTGCGCCCTCATGTCCTCGGTGTAGGAGGTGAGTTGGAGCGCCTGGGCGACCTTCGGCTTGGCCACGAAGGTGCCCTTGCCCTGGATCCGCTCCAGCCGGCCCTCGACCACCAGCTCCTGCAGGGCCTGCCGGACGGTGGTCCTGGAGGTGTCGAACTGCGCGGCCAGCGCGCGCTCCGGCGGCACCGGGGTGCCGGCCGGCTGGGTCTCGGTGAGCTGGAGCAGATGGCGCTTCAGTCCGTAGTACTTCGGGACGCGAGCGGTCGGGTCGGCCGCGCTCTGCGTCGGCAGGCTCTTGCCCTGGGGTTGGTTCACCTGGGCAGTGGTGCCCCCGTCGCTGCTCATCCGCCGTATCTCCCGGTGCTCGCGAAGCCTTCCCAGGCCACGCTCCTCGTCAACGGCACACATCGTTGCACGTATGGGCTGTGAACGGGGCCCTCATCACGCGATGAACGATGAGCGGTGTCGGCTTGATAACGGGTGGTCCTGATTGGTTCTGGAGCCGTTGACACGTCCATTGGTCTAGGCCAAGCTCCAGGCATCTGGTCTACACCACTGCAGACCAAACATGAATTCCCCAACCCCGTTCCAAGGGTTCGCGACAGGCTTTCCACCGATATGTATCGGTACGTCGCTGCCCAGGTGGGGGCAACCCGGGCATCCCTCAGGAGGATGGCGTGAAGCGTCAGCTCATCGCGGCGGTCGGCGTCGCAGCAATGGTCGTCGGTCTTGCCGCTTGTGGTTCGGACGCGAAGAGCGGCGGTGACGCGAAGGAGGCCGCCCCCACCGCCCTCACCGTGTGGCTGACCGTCGACGCCCAGCAGAACTGGCCGGACCTGGTGAAGTCGGCGGACGACGCCATCACCGCCAAGTACCCGGGCATCAAGATCAACCACGAGTACTACGGCTGGAAGGACAAGAACACCAAGCTCGACTCCGTTCTTGCCACCGACGCCGTGCCGGACGTGGTCGAGATGGGCAACACGGAGATGCTGCCCTACATGATCAAGGGCGCGCTGGCCCCGCTGGACGCCTCGAAGTTCGAGAACAGCGGTGCGTGGCTGGACGGCCTCAAGGCCTCCGCCACCTACAACGGCAAGACCTACGGTGTCCCCTACTACGCCGGTGCCCGCGTGGCCACCTGGCGCAAGGACATCGCCGCGGACGCCGGCGTCACCGCCGTGCCGACCACCTACGCCGACCTGACCGCGGCCCTGGACAAGATCCAGGCCAAGCAGGGCGACAAGTTCTCCGCCTGGTACCAGCCGTCGCGTGACTGGTACACCGCGATGTCCTTCGTCACCGACGCGGGCGGCTCGATCGCCAAGCAGGACGGCGACAAGTGGAAGGCCACCCTGTCCAGCCCGGAGTCCGTCAAGGGCCTCACCGCCTGGAAGGACGCCCTCGGCAAGTACATGAAGGGTGACCTGACCAAGGACGACGCGGACCGCTACATCGTCTACGGCCTGGGCAGCTCCAACATGATCTACGGCTCGGGCTGGGAGGGTGGCTCCGCCGCCGACCCGAAGTTCGACAAGACCGGTGGCAAGCTCAAGGAGAACATCGTCTCCTTCGTGATGCCCGGCCCGTCCGGCAAGAACCTCTCCACCTTCCTCGGTGGCTCGGACCTCGCCGTGCCGGTGAAGTCGAAGGCCAAGACCGCCGCCTCCGAGTGGATCAACGCCTTCACCAACAGCAAGGCGCAGGAGGTCCTGATCAAGGCGGGCAACCTGCCGAACAACAAGACCCAGCTGGCCCCGCTCAAGGCGGACCCGAAGACCGCGCCCACCGCGACCGCGGCCGAGATCAGCTGGTTCGTCCCGACCGCGCCGGGCTGGCTGCAGGTCGAGAAGGCGAACGTCCTGCAGAACGCCCTGCAGGACATCGCCCAGGGCAAGAAGACGGTCGAGGCTGCCGCGAAGGACGCCGACACCGCCATCGACGGCCTGATCAACAAGGCCTGATCCACCGTCAGCCCGCCGGCCCCCTCGCAGTGAGAGGGGGCCGGCGGGCCCCGGTCGTGAGGCCACTGACGTATGCAAGCGCCAGGCGTAGCTGAGGAGCACGTGATGAGTGCCGACACATCCACCGCGAAGGTGCCGCCGCAGCGGCCCTCATCACCCGCGGCAGCCCCCGCCCCCGGGAGAGCGCCCCGTTCGCTGGGCAGCCGCTTCTCCGGTGCCGCCACCCCGTGGCTGCTGCTGGCGCCGACCATGGCCGTGCTGGCCGTGGTGCTCGGCTACCCACTGGTCCGCCTGGCCGTCCTGTCGTTCCAGAACTTCGGCCAGTCCCAGCTGTGGGGTTTCCAGCCCACCGAGTGGCTCGGCTTCGACAACTTCTCCACGGTGCTGAGCGACAGCGTCTTCTGGGACGTGGTGGTCCGCACCATCGTCTTCACCGTCGGCGCCGTGGGCTTCACCATGGTGTTCGGCCTGCTGATCGCGATGCTGCTGATCCGGGTCTCCGGCTGGGTGAAGACGCTGATGAACATCGCCCTGGTGGCGAGCTGGGCGATGCCGATCGTGGTCGCCGTCACCGTCTTCAAGTGGATGTTCGACACCGACTACGGCGTCGTCAACTGGCTGCTGACCAAGGTCGGTCTGGACTTCGACCGGCACAACTGGTTCATCGACTCCACCCAGGGCTTCACCATCATCATGGCGCTGGTGGTCTGGGGCGCGGTCCCGTTCGTGGCGATCACCCTGCACGCCGGTCTCACCCAGGTCCCGAAGGAGCTGGAGGAGGCGGCCCGGATGGACGGCGCCGGCGCCTTCAAGGTCTTCCGCTACGTCACCATCCCGGTGCTGAAGCCGATCATCGTCATGCTGGCCACCCTCTCCGTGATCTGGGACATGGGTGTCTTCGCCCAGGTCTTCCTGATGCGCGGCGGCCACCCCGAGCCCGAGTACCAGCTGCTCACCACGTACTCGTACGACAAGGCGTTCGTGGTGAACGACTACTCCATGGGTTCGGCCATCGCCCTGCTGACCGTTCTGCTGCTGCTCGGCGTGATCGCCGTCTACATGCGCCAGATGCTGAAGATTGGAGAGGTGGAGTGACGATGACCGACTCGGCCGCACCTCGCGAGACCGCCGTGACCGAACCGCCCGCGCCGGCCGCCCCCGCTCCGAAGATCAGGACGAAGGCGCCGCGCCCCAAGGGCCGCAGCCTCTACAACCTGATCGGTGTCGCGGTCGCGACGATCCTCGGCTTCCCGGTGTACTGGATGGTCAACACCGCGCTGAAGTCCGACAAGGACGCGATCTCGACCGACCCGAAGTTCCTGCCGTTCCCGGTCACGCTGGACAACTTCAAGCGCGCGCTGGAGATCTCCGACTTCTGGGGCCCGGTCTTCCGCAGCCTGATCATCGCGAGCACCACGGTGGCGATCGGCCTGGTGGTCGGCCTGCTGGCCGCGCTGGCGATCTCCCGGTTCGCGTTCCGCGGCCGCAAGGTGGTCATCGTCGGCATCCTGGCGGTGCAGATGGTCCCGCTGGTCGCGATGATCATCCCGGTCTTCCTGCTGCTGAACGACCTGGGCCAGTACAACAAGCTCTCCGGCATCATCCTGACCTACCTCACCTTCGTGCTGCCGTTCACGGTGTGGACCCTGCGCGGCTTCATCGTGAACATCCCGAAGGAGCTCGAGGAGTCGGCCATGGTCGACGGCTGCACCAGGACCGGGGCGTTCGTCCGGGTGGTCTTCCCGCTGCTCGCGCCCGGCATGGTGGCCACCGCGATCTACGGCTTCATCCAGGCCTGGAACGAGTACCTGTACGCGCTGCAGCTGCTCAGCCAGACCAACACCACCGCGACCGTGTGGCTCGGCAACTTCACCACCACCCGCGGCACCGAGTACGCGCCGATGATGGCCGGCTCGACCATGATGGCCATCCCCGTGGTGATCTTCTTCCTGCTCGTCCAGCGCCGTATCGCCTCCGGTCTCACCGCCGGTGCCGTGAAGGGATGACCCGATCATGAGCATCCTCACCCCCGCCGTGACCGACAGCGACCAGCTGCACCGCGACGCGCTGACGGTCCTTCAGCCCGGGTTCGTCGGCACCACCATGCCGGAGTGGGTCCGCCGTCACCTGGCCGCCGGGCTCGGGTCGGTCGCCCTGTTCGCCCGCAACGTGGTGAACCCGGAGCAGCTCGCGGCGCTCACCGCCGAGCTGCGTTCGGAGAACCCGGACCTGCTGATCGCGATCGACGAGGAGGGCGGCGACGTCACCCGCCTGGAGGTCGGCTCCGGCTCCTCCTGGCCGGGCAACCTGGCGCTCGGCGCGGTGGACGACACCGGGCTCACCCGGGACGTGGCCCGCGAGCTCGGCCGGGCGCTGGCCACCTGCGGTATCAACTACAACTGGGCGCCGGCGGCGGACGTCAACTCCAACCCGCGCAACCCGGTGATCGGCGTCCGCTCGTTCGGCGCCGACCCCGAGCTGTGCGCCCGGCACACCGCCGCCTGGGTGGAGGGCCTGCAGCAGGTCGGCGTGGCCGCCTGCGCCAAGCACTTCCCCGGCCACGGCGACACCGCGGTCGACTCGCACCTCGGCCTGCCGATGGTGGACGTCGACGTGGACCTGCTCCGCTCGCGCGACCTGGTGCCGTTCCTGGCGGCGATCGAGGCTGGCGCCAAGGCCGTGATGACCGCTCACATCATGGTCCCGGCGCTGGACCCGAAGCTGCCCGCGACGCTCAGCCGCGCGGTGCTCACCGACCTGCTCCGGGGTCAGCTGGGCTACCAGGGCCTGATCGTCACCGACGGCATCGAGATGGGCGCCATCGCGGACACCTACGGCATGGGCCCGGGCACCGTGATGGCGCTGGCCGCCGGGGCCGACGCGATCTGCGTCGGCGGCGGCTCCACCGAGGAGGAGACCGTCCTGGAGCTCCGGGACGCGATCGTCGAGGGCGTCCGCTCCGGCGCGCTCCCGGCGGAGCGGCTGGCCGACGCGGCCCAGCGGGTCCGCACCCTCGGCAGCTGGGCCCGGATCGAGTCGCAGGCCCAGCTGGGCGAGCCGGACCTGGCGATCGGCCTGCGGGCCGCCCGCCGCGCGCTGCGCGTGGTCCGCGCCCCGGGCCGGGCCTTCCCGCCGGTGACCGAGCGCCCGTACGTGGTCTCGCTCTCCGACCAGCCCAACTTCGCGGTCGGCGACGACACCCCCTGGGGCCTCTCCGGCCTGCTGGCGGCCCGCTTCCCGGGCACCCGGACGGCCAAGGTCGACTCGGCGGACGCGACGCCCGAGCTGCTGGACGCCACGGTGGCCCGGCTGCTGGCCGGGGCCGAGGGCCGCAGCCTGGTCCTGGTGGTCCGCGACGCGCACCGCTACGAGTGGATGACGGCAGTGCTGGAGCGGGTCCTGACGGCCCGTCCGGACGGCGCCGTGGTCGAGATGGGGGTCCCGCAGGCCGCGCCCGCCGGAGCCCTGTACATCGCCACCCACGGGGCCGCACGGGTCCTCGGGCTCGCCGCCGTCGAGGTGCTCACCGGCCAGTAGGCCGTACTGGAAAGCCACCCGGAAACCCACCTACGCCGGTAGGTGGGTTTCCGGGTTTTCGGGTTTCCGGGCGCATTTTCCGGAGCCGGAAGAATGCCGGGCCGAAATGACGATGTTCCCTCAAGAGGAGCTTAAGGGAGCCTTAATGAAACCCTTAGTGTCGGGATGGCCACAGGGTGCACACAATGCACAACAGGTCTGCAACGTCCGACACTTGAGCTTCGCGAATCGTTGACACCAGCTGTGGTCTAGGCCAGTCTCCAGGCAATCCGGTCTAAACCACAGTTGGACCGGACCAAGCAACCGGGAGGATGGCGTGAACCGTCGGCTCATGGCGACGTTCGGCGTCGCGGCACTGCTCGCCAGCACAGCGGCCTGCGGGGGCAGCGCCGGTTCCGGAGCCAACGGCGGCCCGAGCAGCACCGACCCCAAGACGGTCACCGGCTCGGTCACCATCTGGCTGATGAACGAGGCGCAGGCGAACTGGCCCGAACTGGTCCAGCAGGTCAACGACGAGTTCGCCGCTAAGTACCCGAAGGTCGATCTCAAGCTCAGCTACCAGACCTGGGCCGACAAGATCGCCAAGCTGGATTCGGCGCTGACCGCCGGCACGGCACCCGACGTGGTCGAACTCGGCAACACCGAGACCATGAAGTACATCCTGAACGGTTCGCTGGCGCCGGTCGACAAAGCCAGCTTCGAGAACTCCGACACCTGGATCCAGGGCCTGGTCAACACCTGCACGTACCAGGAGAAGCTCTACTGCGTGCCGTACTACGCGGGCGCCCGGGTCGGCATCTACAACGCCGCGGCCTTCCAGGAGGCCACCGGCAGCGCCGAGTTCCCGCAGACCGAGGAGCAGCTCCGGGCCGCGCTCGACAAGGTGGCGGCCAAGCACAAGGGCGACAAGGGCTACTCCGCGCTCTACCTCCCCGGCCCGTACTGGTACGCCGCGATGTCCTACGTGACCGCCTACGGCGGCAGCATCGCCCGGTTCGACAGCACCGGCAAGTGGCACGGCACGCTGCACGACGCCAAGTCCCAGCAGGGCGTCCAGCACTTCGTCGAGCTGGTGAAGACGTACAACAAGGGCGACCTGGCGGTGAACGAGCTCAACCAGGCCGCCGTGCTGGGCCGTTCGAAGACCGCGATGCTCTACGGCAACGGCTGGGAGATCGGCACCGCGACCGCGCCGGTCGGCGGCGAACCCAAGCTCAAGGACGCCCTCAAGGTGGTCGGCATGCCGGGCCCGAACGGCAAGCCGCTGCCCTCCTTCATCGGCGGCTCCGACCTCGCGGTGACCGCCAAGTCGCAGGCCCCGGAGGCGGCCAAGGACTGGATCCGGATGTTCACCAGCGCCAAGTCGCAGCAGGTGCTGGTCGACAAGGACACCCTGCCGAACAACCTGACCCAGCTCGGCCCGCTGAAGTCCAAGCCCGCCACCGCCGCCGCCGCCAACGCGGTGCCGGACGCCTGGTTCACCCCGATCGCCCCCGGCTGGGGCGCGATCGAGAAGCAGAACGTCCTGGTGAACATGCTGAACGACATCCTCAAGGGCAAGTCGGTCGACCAGGCCACCCAGGAGGCGGACGCGAAGATCGACGAGTTGATCAACAACCCGTCCTGACCCGCTGCCCGCCGCCCGCCGGTGCGCCGCCCGTCCTGCCCGGACGGCGCACCGCGGGGTGCCCGGGGGCGGCCGCGCTCGTAGCATCACGCTTGGAGAGCGACCGTCCCGAGCGGAGGCACCGTCAGATGACCGACCCGCAGAACCCGCCCGCACCCGGCCGGATCATGGCGACGGAGATGGCCGAGCAGCCCGCCGTCCTGCGGCGGATCCTCGACCAGGGCGGCCCGAAGATCCGCGAGATCGCGGCGGAGATCGCCGCCCGCAAGCCGCGCTTCGTGCTGCTGACCGCCCGCGGCACCTCGGACAACGCGGCGCTCTACGCCAAGTACCTGGTCGAGATCCTGCTCGGCAAGCCGGCCGGCCTCACCTCGATGTCCACCACCACCGCGTACGGGGCCAGGCCCGACCTGACCGACGTGCTGGTGGTCACGATCAGTCAGTCCGGCGGCTCGCCCGACCTGGTGGCCTCCACCAAGGCTGCCCGGGAGGCCGGCGCGATCACCCTGGCGGTCACCAACAACGCCGACTCGCCGCTGGCCGACGTCTCCGAGTTCCACATCGACCTGCTGGCCGGTCCGGAGAAGGCACTGCCCGCCACCAAGACCTACACCGCCGAGCTGCTCGCCCTCTACCTGCTGGTCGAGGGCCTGCGCGGCGGGGACGGTGCGGCCGCCGAGGTGCTGCCCGAGCTGGCCGGGCAGGTGCTCGAACGGCAGGCCGAGGTCAAGGCGCTGGCGGAGCGGTACCGGTTCGCCCAGCGGCTGGTGCTCACCTCGCGCGGCTACGGCTACCCGACCGCGCGGGAGGGCGCGCTCAAGCTGATGGAGACCACCTACATCCCCGCCTCCCCGTTCTCCGGCGCGGACCTGCTGCACGGGCCGCTGGCGATGGTCGACAACGTCTCACCGGTGATCGCGGTGGTGCCGGACGGCAAGGGCGGCGAAGCGCTGCAGCCGGTGCTGGACCGGCTGCGCGGCCGGGGTGCGGACCTGGTGGTGATCGGGCAGCAGGACCAGGTGGACACCGCCTCCGCGGGCTTCGCCCTCCCGCCCGGGGTCCCCGAGGAGATCCAGCCCGTCCTGGAGATCCTGCCGCTCCAGCAACTCGCCTACGAGGTGGCCATCGCCCGCGGCCAGGACCCCGACGCCCCCCGCGCCCTCGCCAAGATCACCGAGACGCACTAGGCACACGGTGCACCGTCAGGGGCCCGGGGAACGGCGGCGCCGACCTCGGAAAGGTGATCGCGCGTAGGTGGTCAGGCACTTTCGCAGTGACCCGAACGCCAGATCTCCTCGCAGTTCCCCGAGCCCCTGGACCGTAGCCGGCTGGGCATCTGCGCAGAGTGCGGAAAAGCACTACGGGCCACGGCGCCGACACAGGACCCTCAACCTGTGCGGCACCGCAGCCCGGAGCTGTCGTCGGGCGCCTCTACCGGCCGTCGGCTGTGCGGGGCAGACGGGGTGTGGGGCGTCCGACCGAGGAGCTGCCTCGCGCGGTCAGGGCAGTTGCGCGGGGGGCGGCTCCTTGGTGCTCTTTCATTGTGGACTAGACCAATCCGGGTTGTCCAGAGAGCTCCCGAGATTGGTCTGGTCCACAGTGGAGAAGCCGTCCGGGGCCTGCTGCGGATACGCTCGCCCTGTGCCCTCGCTGAACGAACTCGTCCGCCGCCACACCACCCTGACCGGTGCCGATGTGGAGTGGCTGCACATGCTGGTCTCGGAATGGCAGCTGCTCTCCGACCTGTCCTTCGCCGACCTGGTGCTGTGGATCCCCACCTGGGACGGCATCAGGTACGTCTCGGTGGCCCAGATGCGGCCCAATACGGGGCCCACGTCGTACCAGGACGACATGGTCGGCCACCTGGTGCCGCGTGGCCGCCGGCCGCTGTTGGACGCGGCCTACGACGAGGGGCGGATCGTCCGGGAGGGCGATCCGGAGTGGCGGGAGGAGGTGCCGGTCCGGGTCGAGTCGATCCCGGTCCGGCGCGAGGGCAAGGTGCTCGGGGTGATCGCCAGGAACACCAACCTGCTCACCGTGCGGACCCCGAGCCGGCTGGAGCTCACGTACCTGCAGAGCGCCTCCGACCTGGCCCAGATGATCGCTGCGGGAACGTTCCCCTACCACGGGGTCGAGCAGACCGACATGGACGCCGCTCCCCGGGTCGGCGACGGCCTGATCAGGCTGGACGCGGACGGTGTGGTCACCTACGCCAGCCCGAACGCGCTGTCCGCGTACCACCGGATCGGCCTGACCACCGACCTGGTGGGCAGTCACCTCGGGCGCACCACGGCCGAGTTGGCGCCGCCGGCCCGGGCCGCGGTGCACGAGGGGCTGGTCAAGCTGGCCAGCGGCTGGGCGCCCCGGCAGACCGAGGTGGAGGCGCAGGGCGGGGTGGTGACCCTGCGGGCAATCCCGCTGAAGCCCAAGGGCACCCTGACCGGTTCGCTGGTGCTGGCCCGGGACGTCACCGAACTGCGCCGTCGTGACCGTGAGTTGATGACCAAGGACGCGACCATCCGGGAGATCCACCACCGGGTGAAGAACAATCTGCAGACGGTGGCCGCGCTGCTCCGGCTGCAGGCCCGCCGGATGGACTCGGCGGCCGGCCGGGCGGCGCTGGACGAGGCGGTCCGCCGGGTCGGCTCGATCGCGATCGTGCACGAGACGCTCTCGCAGACCCTGGACGAGCAGGTCGCCTTCGACGAGATCGCCGACCGGGTGCTGGCGATGGTGATGGAGCTGTCCCAGGACGGCAAGGTCGCCACTCGGCGGACCGGCAGCTTCGGCATCCTGTCGGCCGAGGTGGCCACCCCGCTGGCGATGGTGCTGACGGAGGTGCTGCAGAACGCGCTGGAGCATGCCTTCGACCCGAAGGACGGCGGAAGCGTCGAGGTCAGCGCCCTGCGCGGGCGGGCACCCGCCACCGGGACCGGCTGGTCGGAGAGCTGGAACGGCGGGGCCAAGCCGGAGGAGTACCTGCTGATCACGGTGCAGGACGACGGCAAGGGCATGCCGGAGGGGTTCGACCCGCAGACGGCGGGAAACCTCGGGCTGCAGATCGTCCGGACCCTGGCCACCAACGAGCTCGGTGGCAGCTTCGACATGGTGGCCAACCCGGAGGGCGGCACCAAGGTGGTCCTGGAGATCCCCGTCCCGTAGGGGGCGGCGGCGGGAGAAAGCAACGAGGCCCTGTCGACCGGGGGGGTGGGTCGACAGGGCCTCTCAACCCGTTCCGGCCGTCGGGGGGAGTCGGCCGGAACGGGGGCTCTGTGGTGTCGCTCGGACGCTCGCCTCACGTGCTTGCACACGGTGAGCGTCACAGCTCCACGATATTGCTCTCAGTGAACACTAGCAAGTGTCCGTGCCGTGGAAGGCTCGGCCGAAACTGCGGCCAAGCCCTTGATCATGTGTTGATCAGGCGGTGCTGACGGAACGTCAGGCGGTGCGGGCCCGGTTGCGGGCGGCGCGGCGCTTCATCGCACGACGCTCGTCCTCGCTCATGCCGCCCCAGACGCCGGCGTCCTGGCCGGTCTCCAGTGCCCACTGCAGGCACTGCTCCATGACGGGGCAGCGGCGGCACACGGCCTTGGCTTCCTCGATCTGCAGCAGAGCAGGACCGGTGTTCCCGATCGGGAAGAACAGCTCCGGGTCCTCTTCGCGACAGACAGCGCGGTGGCGCCAGTCCATGTTCGTCCAACTCCTCCGGTCGGCGGGCTGTGGCCCGGTCGACGCAATCGTGGTGGCTTGTGAATGTGAACGCTTTCACGAATCCCACAACAGCAAAAGGGACCAAAGGCCCATGGGGCCCGGGTGGTCTGTGCAGAAGTGGGGTTCGGGCGGATCAAGGGAACTGTCGCGGTATGTCCCGCTGCGACGTGTCCCGATCGCCATGTAGAGGTTCGCAAACCTCAGGCTCGGATACAACCCCCTTCGGCGAGGAATTTTTGATTCTTCGGTGTCGCCTAGCTCACAGCCCGTACTTCTATGGGGTGAAGGGGGCTTGTGCGTTCGAGAAGAAGGGCGGGGGGCCCTTCTGGTCACACAATCACACGCAGTGCCCGCCGAACGCCTGTGAAACTGACGCGACTCCTGTCTCCAAGGTGGTCCCCGTCGACCTGAAACGGGGCCGGTTCCTGTGAAACCAAGGTGAAGTGCCGGACGTCGTGATAGGAGACGAGGTGCTTCCCGGTTGGGCCGACCGGCCCTGTGGCGCCGTCCGCAGGCGTGTGCGAACGCAGAATCTGACGGACCGTTCGAGCCGTGCCGAACGCGGTCATTCGAGTGATGCCGAAGATGTCGAGGTCGCTGTCGAAGGACGCCGAGGGGGACGGGAAGACCGGCCGGTTGCCCAGAAAGGTCCACGGCGAGGTGTTGGAGATTATTGCCAGCACCAGTCCCGGCACGGATTCCTGGCCGTTCAGCTCCAGCGTGATGGGGCCGTTTCTGCGGTGCTCACGCTCCGTCACGTAGTGCCGGAGCGCCTGGCTCACGTAGAGCCCGTGGGTGGACTTCCGCCCGGCCTTCCGCTGGGCCTCCACCCGGCCCACCACGCCCGCGTCGAAGCCCAGGCCGGCCGTGAAGGTGAACCAGCGGTCCGGCAGGCCCTCGGTCATCGCCTTGCCCAGGCTGACCGCCCGCTCGCGCCGGTGCTCCAAGGCGTCCAGGAGTGCGCCGGTCGCCTCCACCGGGTCGTTCGGCAGGCCGAGGGTGCGGGCGAACACGTTGGTCGAGCCGCCCGGGACGATGGCCAGCCGGGGTACCCGATCGGACGGGCCGTGCGTGAGCAGTCCGTTGACGATCTCGTTCACCGTGCCGTCGCCGCCGAGCGAGACCACCAGGTCGAGCCCGCGCTCGGCGGCGTCCCGGGCCAGGTCACGGGCGTGCCCGCGGTACTCGGTGTGCGCGACCTCCAGCGCCAGGTCGCTGCGCAGGGCGTGGGTCAGCACGTCGCGGGTGCGTCCACTCGTGGTGGTCGCCTTCGGGTTCACGACCAGGAGAGCGCGCATGGCGCTCAGCCTACGGGTCGATGATCCAAGCACGGCGGCTACCCTGCTGGAGTGACCGCTGAATCCATCACCCCAAGCCCCGCCCGGCCCACCGCGCTGCTCGTCGGCGCCGCGATCACCGCGCTGCAGGGCGCGGCGCTGGCCGGCTGGGGTCTCTACGACATCGTGGCCGGCTTCCTCTGGGACGCCCCGGCGCAGGGCCGCAGCGAGCTCGGCGGCGTGATCCTGTTGCTGATGGGGGCGCTTCCGATGCTGGCGGGGCGCGCGCTGCTCAAGGCGCGCCGGTGGGGGCGCAGCCCGGCCGTCCTGACCAACTCGATCTGCCTGCCGGTGGCCTACTACATGTGGCAGAACGGCGGCGCGATGCAGGCCGCCGGGGTGGCCGTCGGCCTGCTCGGCCTGGTCGGGATCGGCTCGCTGCTGAACCCGAAGGTGACCGAGGTGCTCTACGCGCCGGCCGCCGACTAGCTCCCGGCAGAACACAGCACGGCCCGGTCCGGACACCCCGCCGAAACGGGGGCCGGACCGGGCCGTGGTCGTTCCTACTCCTCGACCAGCAGCTTCTCCCGGAGCTGGGCCAGCGTCCGGGCCAGCAGCCGGGAGACGTGCATCTGGGAGATGCCGACCTCGGCCGCGATCTGCGACTGGGTCATGTTCCGGAAGAACCGGAGCACCAGGATCTTCTGCTCCCGGGGCGGCAGTTGGGCCAGCAGCGGCTTCAGCGACTCCCGGTACTCGACGCCCTCCAGCGCCTCGTCGGTGGCGCCCAGGGTGTCCGCGACGGCGGGCGACTCGTCGTCGCTGTCCGGGACGTCCAGCGACAGGGTGGAGTAGGCGTTGGCCGACTCCAGACCCTCCAGCACGTCCTCCTCGGAGATGCCGAGGTGCTCGGCCAGCTCGTGCACGGTGGGGGAGCGGCCGTGCCGCTGGGAGAGCTCACTGGTCGCCGTGGTGAGCGAGAGCCGCAGCTCCTGCAGGCGGCGGGGCACCCGGACCGCCCAGCCCTTGTCGCGGAAGTGCCGCTTGATCTCACCGACGATGGTCGGGGTCGCGTAGGTGGAGAACTCGACCCCGCGCTCGTGGTCGAAGCGGTCCACCGACTTGATCAGGCCGATGGTGGCGACCTGGGTCAGGTCGTCCAGCGGCTCACCACGGTTGCGGAACCGCCGGGCCAGGTGCTCGACCAGCGGGATGTGCATCCGGACCAGCTGGTTGCGCAGCTCGACCCGCTCCGGTGAACCCTCGGGCAGCCCGGCCAGTTTGACGAACAGCGCCCGCGCGGCCTCCCGGTCCGGCGCACCGGAGCGGTGCGCCTGGACGGGAACCACGGGGCGCACCTCCTCGGCACCGGCCGCAGCCGGCGGCTGCTCCGGCGTCGGCGACGGATCGTTCGGCGGATCGGTCGGCTGGCTCATCCGATGGGTGTCCTTCGGGTGCACGTCGGCGGTGTCGGGTCGGGCAGGCTGCGGGGGGACGCCACTCAAGGGGGGCGGCAGCGTCAGGTCGGCGGTGGCGGCCGGGCTTCCGGCAACGCCTGTGCGGTCGAGATCACTCACGGCGGTCACCCGTTCCGTTCCGGGAGCACTTCACATGGGGTGTACCGCGGTGCGGTACGGGGGAGCCGTACGCGCGGCACCTGGGGTGCCGGGCGTACGGCTGCGCGAGTGGGGCTCACAGCGGCGGCTGTCACACCGGTGCCGGTGCTCCGCCGCGCTTCTTGTGCAGACTGATGGTCACCGTGTTGTCGGCACCCACCGAGGACTCCACCTCGCCGGCCAGCGCGGAGAGCACCGTCCAGGCGAAGGTGTCCCGCTCGGGGGCCCGGCCGTCCGTGGTGGGGGCCGCGACGGTGACCCGCAGCGAGTCGCCCACCAGCCGGAATTCGCAGCTCAGCACGGAGCCCGGGACCGCCTGCTGGAGCAGGATGGCGCAGGCCTCGTCCACCGCGATCCGCAGGTCCTCGATCTCGTCCAGGGTGAAGTCCAACCGGGCCGCGAGACCGGCGGTCGCCGTTCGCAGTACCGAGAGGTACGCCCCTGCCGCGGGCAGCCGGACTTCGACGAAGTCCTTCACTCCGGGATCGCCGTCGATCTGGGACACCCTCACCTCCTGGGTGACGCAAGGTGCTTGCGGCTCGGGAGCCGCGGCACTTCCTGTTGCTCGGTTCAACTGCTTCGCCCCAACTGTCCAGAGGGGTGGTGCGGTACGTACCGGTCATACCCATACCGGAGAGGTCGGAACGCCGCGCATCCGCCCGTGACGTTACCGCTATCGACCGACGCTTGTCGCGATCCAGGACCGTCGTCACGGGAACGAGCTAACCTGTTCGAACTCCGGTGGGGGGTGCGCTACTCCGCGCCGAGCGCGGTCAGGGCCGTGTCGGTCAGCCGGAAGACCGACCAGCCGTCCATCGGGACGGCGCCGAGCGACCGGTAGAAACCGATCGAGGGCTCGTTCCAGTCCAGCACCGACCACTCCATCCGGGAGTAGCCGTTGCGCACGCAGATCCTGGCCAGCTCGGTCAGCAGGGCCTTGCCGTGGCCGCCGCCGCGCGCGCTCGGGCGGACGTACAGGTCCTCCAGGTACACCCCGTGGGTGCCGCGCCAGGTGGAGAAGTTCCGGAACCAGAGCGCGAAGCCGACCGCCTCGCCGCTCTCGTCGTCCTCGGCGATCAGGCCGAAGATGGCCGGGTTCGCCCCGAACAGCGCCTCGGTCAACTGTTCCTGGGTGGCGACGGCCTCCTGCGGGGCCTTCTCGTAGTCGGCCAGCTCGCGGATCAGGTCGAGGATCAGGGGGACGTCGGTGGCTACGGCGGTGCGGATCATACGAGCGAGCCTACTCGGGACCCCGGACGGTCCGGAAAGACGTTTTCGGGGCGGGCCCGGACGCACGCGTGCCCGGCCGCTCGGTGAGCGGCCGGGCACAGGAGCGTGGGCTCCGGGATCAGGCGGCGGCCTTCTTGGTCTCCCAGAAGATCGAGTCGATCTCGGCGATCAGGTCCAGCAGGGCCTGGCCGGAGGCCGGGTCGGTGGACGCCTTGGCGGCCGAGGCCGCCTTGCCCGCGTTGTTGAACAGCTCGTGCAGCTGCGGGTACTTCTCGAAGTGCGGGGCCTTGAAGTAGTCGGTGTGCAGCACCGAGAGGTGGTGCTTGACCAGCTCGGCCCGCTCCTCCTTGATGACGATGGCCCGGGCCCGGAAGACCGGGTCCTCGTTGGCCTGGTACTTCTCCTGAGTGGCCTTCACCGACTCGGCCTCGATGCGGGCCTGGGCCGGGTCGTACACGCCGCAGGGCAGGTCGCAGTGAGCGTGCGCGGTGACGCGCGAAGCAAACAGACGCATTGGGAGTCCTTCCTTAGATCGTCTTCCCGCGCCTGAGATTACCCTCAGAGGATTGGTTTGGGTGTGCGGAGGGGGGAGTCGGGGTGACGGGGCGACAGCAGGGCGGTGCGCTACTGCCGTTCGGGGTGGTCACGGTGGCCGGGCCCTCGATGCGGCCCCGGCTGCGCGACGGCGACCTGGTGCTGGTCCGCTACGGGGCGCGGGTGCGTCCGGGGGCGGTGGCGCTGTTCCGGCACCCCCGCCGGCCGGAGCTGCTGGTGCTCAAGCGGGCGGCCGAGCGGCGGCCGGACGGGTGGTGGATGCTCTCCGACAACCAGGGCGTGCGCAGCGACAGCCGCGAGTACGGGCCGGTGGCCGAGGAGTTGGTGCTCGGTCGGGTTGTGGGGCGGCTGTGGCCCCGGCCGGGGCGGCTCGGCCCGTACCGGCCGGTCGATCTCGAGCTGTGACGGTCGGTCAGGCCGCCGGGGCGGCCCGGCGGGCCTCCTCGCGCTTGCGGGCGCGGTAGGCCGCGACGTTGGCGCGGGTGGCGCAGCGGTCGGAGCAGTAGCGGCGGGAGCGGTTGGTGGAGGTGTCCAGGTAGGCGTTCCGGCAGGGGGCGGCCTGGCAGATGCCGAGCCGGTCGGCGCCGAGCTCGGTGAGGTGGATGGCCAGGCCCATGCAGGCCACCGCGGTGAAGTTGGCGGCGGCGGTGGGGGCGTTGTCGGCCAGGTGCAGGTGCCAGCGCGGCCGCCCGGCGTCGTCCAGGTAGTCGTGGCCGGAGACCAGCGGGCTGACCGGGTACTCGATCATCAGGCTGTTCAGCAGGTCCACCCCGCGGACCTCGTCGCCCTCGGCGGCCGCCTCGAACACCCCGCGCAGCCTGGTCCTGACCGCCCGCAGCCGGGGCAGGTCGGCCTCGTCGGCCAGCCCGGCGGCCCGGCCCGAGGGGCCGAACAGTGCCCGTACCGCCTCGACCGAGGTGAGCGAGTCGGTGCCCCGCTCGGGCTCCTCGCTGTTCACCAGCCGAACGGCGAAGTTGGCGTACGCGGCGAGCTCCACGGGGGTCCTTCCAGGGCCGGTAACGGGCGAGCTGCCCCCAGGGTATTACTTCCGGCGGAAACGCGGCAGGCGCCCGTGCGATCCGGGGATCGTACGGGCGCCTGCGCGCCGGGTCAGAGCACCTTGGAGAGGAAGGCCCTGGTCCGTTCGTGCTGCGGGTTGGTGAGCACCTCGCGCGGGTGGCCGGACTCGACCACCACGCCGCCGTCCATGAAGACCAGCGCGTCGCCGACCTCGCGGGCGAAGCCCATCTCGTGGGTGACCACGATCATCGTCATGCCCTCCCGGGCCAGGTCGCGCATGACGTCGAGGACGTCGCCGACCAGCTCCGGGTCGAGCGCCGAGGTGGGCTCGTCGAAGAGCATCAGCTTGGGCTTCATGGCGAGCGCCCGGGCGATCGCCACCCGCTGCTGCTGGCCGCCGGAGAGCTGCGACGGGTAGTTGGCGGCCTTGTCGGCCAGGCCCACCCGCTCCAGCAGGGCCATCGCCCGCTGCTTCGCCTCGTTCCGGCTCTCGCCCTTGACCTGGACCGGCGCCTCGATGATGTTCTGCAGCGCGGTCATGTGCGGGAAGAGGTTGAAGCGCTGGAACACCATGCCGATGTCCCGGCGCTTGACCGCGACCTCACGGTCCTTCAGCTCGTAGAGCCGGTCGCCCTTCTGGCGGTAGCCGACGAGTTCGCCGTCCACCGACAGGAAGCCACCGTTGATCTTCTCCAGGTGGTTGATGCAGCGCAGGAAGGTGGACTTGCCCGAACCGGACGGACCGATCAGGCAGAACACCTCGCCCTGCCGGACCTCCAGGTCGATGCCCTTGAGCACCTCGACCTGCCCGTACGACTTCCGCACGCCCTCGGCCTTGACCATCGGGTGCTCGGGCCGGTCCTGCTGCTTGGTCAGCTCGGTCATGAGAAGTTACCTCCGCCGTGCACCCCGGAGTTGACCACCGGTGGGGCCGGCGGGGTGTGCCGACCCTGGACGAGCGCCCTTATCCGCTGCAGCGGGGTGGGCGGCAGCGCTCGGTTGCTGCCCCGCGCGTAGTACCGCTCGACGTAGTACTGACCGACGGTCAGCACCGAGGTCAGGAAGAGGTACCAGAGGCTGACGGTGATCAGCAGCGGGATGGTCTCGAAGGTCCGGGAGTAGATGTTCTGGCCGGCCCGGAAGAGCTCCTCCAGGGCGATCACCGAGACCAGCGAGGTGGTCTTGAGCATCGAGATGGTCTCGTTGCCGGTGGGCGGGATGATCACCCGCATCGCCTGCGGGAGCACGATCCGGCGCATGGTGGTGAACCGGCTCATGCCCAGCGCGTGCGAGGCCTCGGACTGGCCCTCGTCCACCGACTGGATGCCGCCGCGGACGATCTCCGCCATGTAGGCGGCCTCGTTCAGACCGAGCCCGAGCAGGGCGGCGGTGAAGACCGGGATCAGCGTGTTGGTCGACTCGGACCAGAACTCCGGGCCGAACGGGATGCCGATCGACAGCGTCGGCCAGAGCGCGCCGAGGAAGTTCCAGAACACCAGCTGGACCAGCACCGGGGTGCCCCGGAAGATCCAGATGTAGAGCCAGGCGGTGCCGGAGAGCAGCGGGTTCGGCGAGAGCCGCATGACGGCCAGCAGAACCCCGCCGACCAGGCCCATCACCATGGAGAGCGCGGTCAGCTCCAGCGTCACGACCAGGCCGTGCGTGATGCTGGAGTCGAAGAGGTACTTGCCGACGACATCCCATTGGAATGCCTTGTTGTAGAACAGGGCGTGGAGCAGCATCGCCAGGAGTACCAGGATGACGACTGCTCCGGCCCAGCGTCCGGGGTGACGGAC
Source organism: Kitasatospora gansuensis (assembly GCF_014203705.1). Lineage (NCBI taxonomy): Bacteria > Bacillati > Actinomycetota > Actinomycetes > Kitasatosporales > Streptomycetaceae > Kitasatospora > Kitasatospora gansuensis. The sequence continues at coordinate 2,894,209 of NZ_JACHJR010000001.1, read as the reverse complement.
CGGCACGGCCTTGACGTTCTCGGGCCGTGCCGGCTGCTTCGCCACCCCTTGGTCGGGAGAATTCACAGGGGACCTTCGGTGGGTGGGGTCTGACGACGGGTCAGCTGGTGGCGCCGTTGATCACGGACTTGTCGACCGCACCGGCCTCGACGCCCCACTTCGACAGGATCGACTTGTAGGTGCCGTCCGCGATCAGCGCCTGGATCGCACCCTGCACCGCCTTGGTCAGGTCGGAGCCCTTCGCCACCACGACGCCGTACGGCGCGCTGTCGGTGGTGCCGCCGAGCTTCTCCAGCTGGCCGTTGGTCTGCTTGATCGCGTAGTCGATGACCGGCGAGTCGGCCATCATGACCTGGTCGCGGCCGGAGACCAGCGCGGTGGTCACGTCGGTCTGCAGGTCGAACTTGTCACCGTCGTTCGGGACGGTGGCCTTGCCCGCCTTGGCGCAGGCCGGGTTGATGGTGTCCTTGATCGCGTCGGCCTGCGTGGTGCCGGTCTGCACGGCGATCTTCTTGCCGCACAGGTCGTCGGCGCTGACCTTCTCCGGGTTGCCCTTCTTCACGGCGGACGAGGTGCCCGCGGTGAAGTAGGTGACCATGTCGACGGTCTGCTCGCGCTCCTTGGTGTCCGTGAAGGAGCTCATGCCGAGCTGGAACTTCTTCGCGGAGATGCCCGGGATGATCGCGGTGAACGGCGAGTTCTGGACGTCGGCGGTCAGGCCCAGCTTCTTCGCGACGGCGTTGGCCAGGTCGACGTCCATGCCGACGATGTTGCCCTTGTCGTCCTTGAACTCGTTCGGCGCGTAGGACGCGTCGACCGCGACCACCAGCTTGCCGGAGGACTTCACGTCGGCCGGGACGAGCGCGGCCAGCGAGGCGTCGGCGGTGACGGCCTGGACGGATCCGCTCGGGCTCGCGGCGCCGCTCGGCGAGGAGCTGCCGCTGCTGCCGCAGGCGGTGAGCAGCAGCGAACCGGTCGCGAGGACGGCACCGGCGGCGAAGAGGCGGGTGCGCGGGTTACGGACGGTCATGGGGGGAGGTTCCTCCTGTGGGAGAGGCTGGGCGGAGCGCGCCGCGGGGGCGGCGTACGGGTGCCGGGGCTTGTCGCCACCCTCCGCCGAGGTGGGCTGAAGCGATCCGAGTTGGTGGGAATCCTGCCATCAGGGGTCAGGGATCGGGTCACTATTCAGATCAAAATCGGATAACGAGGGGTCAGACTGTCCGCTATCCGGACCAATTCCGCGTCCCTGTCACTCCGCGTATAAGTATGCAGACCGCAGGGCCGAACCCGGTCAGAACCCGCCGTTGGCGACCGCGTTCTGCACCGCACCCCCCGTGACGTTCCACTTCGCCAGGATCTTGTCGTACTCGCCGCTGCGGATCACCCGGTTCAGCGCCTTCAGCAGGACCTCCCGCAGCGCGGTGCTCTCCTTGGTCAGCGCGATCCCGTACGGGCCCGGCTGCAGCTGGGCGCCGGCGATCTGGAAGGTCTTGCCGCCGTCCCGCTGCTGCGCCACGTACGCGGCCACCGGGAAGTCGTTCAGGTCCGCGTCCGCCCGCCCGGCGGCCAGCTCGGCCAGGGCCAGGTCGTCGTTCTCGAAGAGCTTCACCTTGAGCGGCTTGCCGGCCTTGGTGCAGGCGACGGTCTGTCTCTCGATGACGGTCGCCTGGGTGGTGCCGCGCTGCAGGGCGACGGTGTACCCGCACAGGTCGTCCAGGCTGCCGATCTTCTTCGGGTTGCCGGCCCGGACCAGGATCGAGGTCCCGGCGATGAAGTAGTCCGCGAAGTCCAGCCCGGGACCGGCCGGGCCGCCCGAGTCGTCGGTGCCCTCACGGCGCTGGCGGTTGTCGCTCAGCGCGGACATCACCACGTCGTACTGCTTGGCGTGCAGGCCGGGGATCAGCTTCTCGAAGGAGGTGTCGATGAACTCGACCCGCAGACCGAGCTCCCGGCCGACCGCCTCGGCGATCTCCGGGTCGATGCCGACCGCCTGCTGGTCCGGGCCCTTGAACTCGACCGGCGCGTAGTTCAGGTCGGAGCCGATCCGGAGCACGCCGGCGGCCTTCAGCTCGGCCGGGACCTGCGAGCGCAGGTCGTCGGCGGAGTGCTTCTGCTGCTCGGTGCCGCACGCGGTCAACAGGAGCGCCCCCGCCGCCACAGCCGCTCCGCAACGGCCGATCTGACGAGGTATGAGGGTGGTTCGCTGCATGGTGAAGCTCCTCCTGTGGGAGAGGGTGGTGCCCGGACCACCGAGCCGAGCGCGGGTCTGCGACGGACCGGAGGGACCGCGTTCACGTGGCGCGCGGACGGTCCTGGTCGGTGGCCGGAACTGGGATCCTGCCATCCCGCCCTGCCGGATCGGGTCTCAGGTGTGTCAGAATCGGGTATCGGGTGACCCCCGATCAGAACTCAGACCGCCAGGTCGCGACAGGCCTGGGGCGCGCAGAACCGGAAGTCGAAGACGCCGACTCCGGATTCGAGGCGCCAGCTCCCCTCCGTGTCTGGTGTTCACTCCTGCGGGTGTGCGTGCATGATCGCCGTTGCCGGTGCAGGGCCCCGGATCTTCCGAATTCAGGGGTCGTCAACTGCCCCTAATGGCGAGTGACATGCGCGTTAAAAGGACAAGAAGGCATAGGTGCGATGCCTGAGTCCGACCTAGGCTCATGATCCGGTACCGACCGGACGACGCCTCGGCAGACCGGAAGCACAGCGCAGAGACACCCAAAAACCCTCAATCGAGGGCGTTGCCCGACGGCAGTGCCCCGACCCCGTTCCGGGTCCGCTTCGGCGGGTCCCGGGATTTTCGGCATCCCCGAGCGGGTCGGTCGTCCGTTGGTACACGCTCTCGCTGATCATGACGAAGAGGTCATCGTGGCAGCGGAGATCATCCACACCAGCACTCAAGACACTGACGACCCGGTCGACGCCGTTTTCGCGCTCCACCGCGGCGGCAAGATGGAGATCCGGGCGACGGTGCCGGTGCGCGATGCGGACGACCTGTCCCTCGCCTACACCCCCGGTGTCGCCAAGGTCTGCACGGCCATCGCCGAGCAGCCCGAGCTGGTCAACGACTACACCTGGAAGTCCAACGTGGTCGCGGTCGTCACCGACGGCACCGCGGTGCTCGGACTCGGCGACATCGGCCCGGAGGCCTCGCTGCCCGTCATGGAGGGCAAGGCGATCCTGTTCAAGCAGTTCGGCGGCGTGGACGCGGTGCCGATCGCGCTGGCCTGCACCGGGGTCGACGAGATCGTCGAGACCGTGGTCCGGCTGGCGCCCTCCTTCGGTGGCGTCAACCTGGAGGACATCTCCGCCCCGCGCTGCTTCGAGATCGAGCGTCGGCTCCAGGAAGCCCTGGACATCCCGATCTTCCACGACGACCAGCACGGCACCGCGATCGTCTCCACCGCCGCGCTGTGGAACGCCGCCAAGGTGACCGGCCGCGAGATCGGCTCGCTGCGGGCCGTCATCTCCGGCGCGGGCGCGGCCGGCATCGCGATCGCCAAGATGCTGGTCGCGGCCGGCATCGGCGACGTGGCCGTCTGTGACCGCCGCGGCGTGGTGTACGAGGGCCGGGGCGACCTGACCGACGTCAAGGCCGAGATCGCCGCCGTCACCAACAAGACCGGGATCAAGGGCTCGCTGGCCGACGCGCTGGCCGGGGCGGACGTCTTCATCGGCGTCTCCGGCGGCACCGTCCCCGAGGACGTCGTCGCCACCATGGCCGAGGGCTGCTTCATCTTCGCGATGGCCAACCCCAACCCGGAGATCCACCCCGAGGTCGCGCACCGCTACGCCGCGGTCGTCGCCACCGGGCGCTCCGACTTCCCGAACCAGATCAACAACGTGCTGGCCTTCCCGGGGATCTTCGCGGGCGCGCTCCAGGTCCGGGCCACCCGGATCACCGAGGGCATGAAGCTGGCCGCCGCGAAGGCGCTGGCCGCCGTGGTCGCCGACGAACTGACGCCGCAGAAGGTGATTCCCTCGCCGTTCGACGAGCGGGTCGCGCCGGCGGTCACCAAGGCGGTCGCGGAGGCGGCGCGCCGTGAGGGTGTCGCGCGGCTCTAGTCCTCGCGGGCTTCTTCGGACCCCGGACTCTTCGGGACGCGGGTGTGACGGTGGGTTGGTTACCGCCGTCACACCCGTGTCCCGTTCCGGTTAGTAGGCGTTCACCGCTATCGTCCGGGGCATGTTCGCCGCCTATGCAGCACGTATCGACGCCGATGACCCGCTCAGCGCACTGGAGTTGGGCGAGCTGCCCGAGCCGGAGGCCAGGCCCGGGTGGAGCGTGGTGACGGTGAAGGCCGCCACGCTCAACCACCATGACCTGTGGTCACTGCGCGGGGTCGGGCTGCCCGCCGAGCGGCTGCCGATGATCCTGGGCTGCGACGCGGCCGGCATCGACGAGCACGGCAACGAGGTGGTCATCCACTCGGTGATCGGGCAGAGCGGGCACGGGGTCGGCCCGGACGAGCCGCGGTCGATCCTGACCGAGCGTTACCAGGGGACCTTCGCCGAGCGGGTCGCCGTCCCGACCTGGAACCTGCTGCCCAAGCCCGCCGAACTCTCCTTCGCCGAAGCGGCCTGCCTGCCCACCGCGTGGCTGACGGCCTATCGGATGCTGTTCACCAAGGCGGCCGCCCGGCCGGGGCAGACCGTCCTGATCCAGGGCGCGGGCGGCGGTGTGGCGACCGCGCTGATCGTCCTCGGCAAGGCGGCCGGCCTGCGGGTCTGGGTCACCGGCCGGGACGAGGCCAAGCGGGCCCGGGCCCTCGGGCTCGGCGCCGACGCCGCCTTCGAGAGCGGCGCCCGGCTGCCCGAGCGGGTCGACGCGGTCATGGAGACGGTCGGCGCCGCCACCTGGTCGCACTCGGTGAAGGCACTGAAGCCCGGCGGCACCATCGTGATCTCCGGCGCCACCTCGGGCCCGAGCCCGAAGGCGGCCGAGCTGAACCGGATCTTCTTCCTCGAACTCAACGTCCAGGGCTCCACCATGGGCACCAAGGAGGAGCTGGCCGCGCTGCTCGCGCTCTGCGCCAACTCCGGGATCCGCCCGGTGGTCGACACCGTCCAGCCGCTCACCGAGGCCCGGGACGCGTTCGCCCGGCTGGCCAAGGGGGACGTCTTCGGCAAGCTGGTCCTGACGCCGTGACACGTCGAAGGGGCGGTACCCAGCGCGGGTACCGCCCCTTCAGCGTGTCAGGACCGGGTTACCAGGACTGGTAGCCGAAGGCGTCGACCACCAGGTGGACGGTGCCCGCGCTGCCGTTGTAGAAGCGGACCTTGTGGTCCTCCAGGACCGGTACGACGACCTGGTTGGCGATGGTCTGGCCGGCCACCCAGTTGAGGTTGGAGGCGAGCGGGCGGGTGGCGCCGGACGGATAGACCGTCAGGTACCCACCGGCGGTCGGCGCGGTGACCGTCACGTTCAGCGTGACGCCCCGGGGAGCGGGGAAGCTGCCCAGGTCGACCGTGATCTCGCCGCCCGGCGGCACCGCGCCGGCCGGGATCGGACCGCTCTCGGTCTCGGTCGTCTGGCGGGTGTCCCGCAGGCGCCACGGGCCGGTCGGCCGGTAGGTGGTGTAGCCCTCGGCGCTGTAGTAGCCCGCGAGGTCGGCGATCACGTCGATCTGCCCGCCGCTGCCGGAGTAGAACGAGATCTTGCCGTCGATGACCGGGACGGTGACCAGGTTCGGGATGGTGGTCCCGGCGGTCCAGTTGAGGTTGGAGGCGGTGGGGCGGTCGTTGCCGTGCGGGAAGACCGTCAGGTAGCCGCCGCCGGCGGTGCGGTCGACGGTGACGTTCAGGGTCACGGCGGTGACGCCCTTGGCGGGCACGCCCGCGACACCGGCGACCTGGAGGTCGACGCTGGTGCCGGGCTTCACCGGGGCGGTGGGGCCGCCGACGCCTTCCCGGGTGTCGAGCATCCGGGTCGGGCCGGCCGGGGTGAAGACGCTGCCCTTGCTGCTGTAGTAGCCGGCCAGGTCGGCGATCACGTCGATCGGTCCGCCACTGCCGGAGTAGAAGGAGACCTTGCCGTCGATGACCGGGACGGTGACCAGGTTCGGGATGGTGGTCCCGGCGGTCCAGTTGAGGTTGGACGAGCTCGGCCGGCTCTGGCCGTGCGGATAGACCGTCAGATATCCGCCGGAGGTGGTCCGGTCGACGGTGACGTTCAGGGTGACGGCGGTGACGCCCTGGGCGGGCACCCCGGCGACGCCGGCGACCTGGAGGTCGATGCTGGTGCCCGGCTTCACCGTCGCGGTCGGGCCGCCGATGCCTTCCCGGGTGTCCAGGATCCGGGTCGGACCGGTCGGGGTGTAGAGGCTGCCGAAGTCCGCGAACTCCCAGGCACCACGGTCACGGAAGCCGCTGCCGGTACCGGTGTTCGGGATCACCGGGTCGTCCCCGGCCGGGCGGCCGCCGCGGTCCACCGGGAGGATGCCGAGGGCGGTCTCGTCGGCCGAGTCGACCACCGGGCTGAGCTGCGGGCCGCTCCAGCTGCCACCGATGGCCGGGTCGGCGACGAAGTCGTGGGCGCCCTGGCCGGTCCCGTCGGTCAGGGCGAGCTGGGTGAGGTAGCGCTCCTCGCCCCAGTAGTACGCGGTGCCCGCGCCGTTGACCGGCTTGATCACGTTGTAGTCGATGGTGGTGCCGTAGGTCGAGTTCTGCACCACCCGGATACCGGTGGTGGGTGCGAACGGGGAGCACGCCTCGTTGGACCAGTGGTCGCCGGTGTCGATCACGGTGTTCTTGATCGTGGCCCCACGGGAGTCACCGGTCAGCGAGATGCCCTCGTTGCAGCTGCTGTTCACGTTCGTGTTGACCACGACGGTGCCCGGCGACTCGTACGCCTCCAGCGAGTTGATCTCGCTGCCGGTCACGGTGGTGTTCCTGGTGCCGCCGTTGAGCACCAGGCTGCCCAGCAGCGAACGGGCGAAGGTGATCTGCTCGGACGCGTTGGTCAGCAGGATGGCGCGGGTGCGCGGCCGGGACCGCTCGGCCGTGCTGCGGGTGATCGTGACGTCGCTGGCGCCGTCGATCAGCAGGCTCTCACCGGAACTGCCCTGGAAGTTCAGGCCGTTCAGCACCAGGTGGCTGGCGCCGGTGATCACCATGGCGTGCGGCGTGTCGTTGTCGTGGGTCCCGCCGAGGGTGGCGAAGCTCCAGTCCGGGCTGAGTCGGTCCTCGCCGCCGAGGAAGGTGATCGGCGCCTCGGCGGTGCCGGAGCGGGTCAGGGTGACCTGCTCCGGGTAGTGGCCCTCCGCGATGTGCACGGTCTGGCCGGCCACCACGTGGTCGGCAGCGGCCTGCACGGTGCAGTACGGCGCCGACTGCAGGCCGGTGCCCGCGTCGGTGCAGTGCGCCCCGGCGTTGTTGTCGACATAGAGGTGGGCCGGCGCGGCGGTCGCGGTGACCGGGGCCGCCAGTGCGCCGAGCAGGATGGCGGCAACCAGTGCCGCGCTACGCGTCTTGATGATGCCCCCCTGGGCAGGAGAAGGAGAGGGAGGGCGGCGCAAGAAGTGCGACCACGCCCGATCCGCGCGTGATCTTTTCACACGATCCTCACTTGTCACAACGGGAAATCGGCGCACGCGAAGAGGGGCGGTACCGGTCTTCCGGTACCGCCCCTCCTCGGTCGGTCAGCGGCCCAGCGCGCGGCCGAGCTGCTCGGCCGCCGCGGCCAGCACCCGCTGGGCTGCGGCGAGTTGACCGGGCGTCACGCCGGTGTCCCGGGCGGTGTCGCGGGCCTGGTCGCGGAGCCGGTCGAGCAGCCGCTCCAGCTCGCGGGCCGGATCGGCGGCGGGGTCGACGGCGGCCCAGGCGGGGAGGTCGGCGGGCTTGTCGAAGTCGATCCGGTCCAGGTCGATCTTGTCGAGGTCGATCCGGTCGAGCGTGATCTCCTCGGCCGGGGCGTCCGTGCTGTGGCCCCACTTGGCGGCGTCGGCCAGGCCGGCCAGCGAGCGGGTGAGTTCGGAGATGCCCTCGGCGAGCCCGGCGGACCAGTCGCCGCCGGCCGCGGCGTCCTTGATCTGCTGCTCGATCCGGCGCTTGATCCGCAGCGCCTCCTGCTGGGCGGCGGTCCGGGAGGCCTTGGCCTCCGCGCGCAGCCGGCGGGCCTCGTCCTCGGCGGCCTTGGCCTTCTGCTTGGCCGCCCGCTCCTGCTCCTTGGCCCGCTTGGCCTGCTCCTTGGCCTGCGCCTTGAACTGGACGAACTCGTCCTTGGCGCGCTGCCAGGACTCCTTGTCGCCCCACGGCCCGGCCCACGGGTCGCCGCCGTCCTCGGACTTGGGGCGCGGGGCGTCCTTGGCGGCGCCCCAGAGCTCGGCCCGCAGGTCCTTGGCGCTGTCCCGGACGTCCTCCCGGATCGCCCCGGCGAGCTGCGCCACCGACTCCCGGATCTCCACCTCGAGCTCGGCCAACTCGCTCTGACGGGCCGCCAGTTCGGTGCGGCCGGCGTCGGTGAGCCGGTAGACCTTGCGTCCGCCCTCGGTGCTGTGCGCGACCAGGCCCTCCTGCTCCAGCTTGGCCAGCCGGGGGTACACGGTGCCGGCCGACGGGGCGTACAGGCCCTCGAACCGCTCCTCCAGCAGGCGGATCACCTCGTAGCCGTGCCGCGGGGACTCGTCCAGCAGCTTGAGCAGGTACAGGCGGAGTCGGCCGTGGCCGAAGACGGGGGTCATGTCAGCTCTCCTGGGAGGTGGTGTCGGTGGGGGCGGCGGCCGGGAGTTCCTTGACCAGGTCGATGTGCTCGGGCTCCGCGTCCGGGCGGCGGAGCACCGTCACGGCGCCGGAGACGGTGGTGACCTGGAGCCGGCCGGTACCGGAGCCGAGCTGGCCGCTGAGCTTCTTGGTGCCCCAGCTGCCGCCGACCTTCAACTCCTCGAAGGTGCTGGAGAGTTCGCCGCCGGTGCTGCCCGCCTCGACCTTGGTGTCGGCCTGCGAGGGCAGCCGGACGGCGACCGCGCCGCTGACCGTGGTGACGTGCAGGTCGGTCGGGGTGGCGGTGTCCACGTCCAGGGTGACCGAGCCGCTGACCGACTTGGCGAGCAGGCGGTCCGCCGTCCCGGCGACCACGGTGAGGTGACCGGAGACGGTGTTGACCCGGAGCTCGCCGGCCACCGACTCGGCGTTCACGTCGCCGGTCACCGTGTTGACGTCGGTACGGCCGGTCAGGCCGGCCAGGGTGGTCTCGCCGCTGGCGCCGTGCACCGCGACCTTGCCGGTGATGCCCGAGACGGTGGCGTCGGCGGAGACCGAGCCGACCCGCACCTCGGAGCCCGCCGGGACGGAGAGCGAGACCACGGCGCGGCGCTTGCGGCGCAGCCCGCCGAAGAAGCTCTTCACGGTCTCCACGGACTTGACCGAGTCGGCCAGCTCGCTCCAGGCGAGGTCCTGGTAGGTGACCGTCAGGACGCCGTTCTCCAGGGTGACCTGCAGCGGCTCGCCCTCCAGCTCGGTGACCTCCAGCCGGGCGGGGCCGTCGGTGGCGACCACGTTCACCGCACCCGCGACCACCCGTACGTGCAAGGTCTCGACCGGCTCGTCCAGGATGATCCGGTCCGGCTCGTTGACCGTCCACTTGCCCATGATTGTGTCCGCCTCCCGTTGTCGGATCGCGATGTATCGCGTCTCCCTGAACAACACGATATATCGCGTGACGGCGAAGTCAAGGCGCCCTCGGGGGAACGTCAGGGTCGGCTCAGGGAAACGTGAGGGCCCGACGGCAGCTGCCGTCGGGCCCTCAGGAACCGAGTGAATCAGTCCTCGTCCTCGTCGTCGAGCCTGGCCAGCCAGGTGGCCAGCCGCTCGACCGGGATCTCGAAGTCCGGGTTCAGGTCGACGAACTCGCGCAGGCGCTCGGCCAGCCACTCGAAGGTGACCTCCTCGTCGCCGCGCCGGCTCGCCAGCTCCTCGATGCCGCGGTCGGTGAAGTACACGGTGTGCTCCGGTCGGTTGGGGTGTGACCGGCCCAGGATAGTCCGGCCCGGTGATCAGCCCTGGTAGCGGTAGTAGCTCAGCGAGCAGGTTGCCCGGCCGTCGCTGTCGCCGAGCTTCACCACGCGCAGCACCGCCACCGAGCCGGTCGCCCGGGACCGTACGCAGAACGACCGCCCGGGCGGCACCCGGTCGAACTTGATCGAGCCGGAGGCGGGCTCGCTCTCCACCCCGACCGCACAGGTCTGCGGGCCGAGCCGGTCGGTGCCGTTGCCGACGAAGACGTCCGATTCGCCGTGCACCCGGAACTCGGGCCCCAGCGTGGTGACGTTCCAGGAGGACTCGCCGCTCGGCACCACTTTGCCGTCGTCCAGGTCGAACTCGTAGTCCCCGGCGGGCGGGATGGTCAGCTGCCGGTCGCGGTAGACCGCGGCGTACGGGCCGTCGTCCGTCGACTCCGGCCAGAGCGCCACGCCGGCCGTGACCAGGGCGGCCAGCGCCAGGCCGCCGGTCAGCAGCGGCCGGTTCCACCGCCGGGCGGCAGGCGGTGCGGGCGGCGGGCCGTACCCGCCCGGCGGCGGGGGCGCGAGCGGCCTCGGCGGGGCGGCGACGGGTGCCGTGGCCGGAGCGGTCGGCGCCGGGGCGGCCACGGCCACGGCCACGGCCACGGGCGGCGGGGCCTGCGGCCGGGGCGGGGCGGTCGGCGGCGGGGGCTTCAGCAGCGCGGACCGCCGGGCGATCTCCAGCGTCACCGGGTCCGGCAGCCAGTTCTCGGTGAACCTCAACTCCCCGCCCATCAGCGGGTGTTCACGGGCAGCCCGGATCAGCTCGGCCGGCCGGGGCCGGTCGTCCGGCCGCTTGGCCAGGCAGGCGGCCAGCAACGGCCGCAGGGTGTCCGGCAGTTGGCCGAGCTCGGGCTCCTCGTGCACCACCCGGTAGAGCACCGCGGTGTCCGGACCGTCGCCGAACGGCAGCGCGCCGGTCAGCACGTACGCGGCCAGCGCGCCCAGCGCGAAGACGTCGGTGGCGGGCGTCACCGGCAGGCCGCGGACCTGCTCCGGGGCCATGAACGGCGGCGAGCCGATCATCGAGCCGGAGTCGGTCAGCACGGTGGAGTCGGCGGCCCTGGCGATCCCGAAGTCGATCACCCGGGGCCCGTCCGCGGCCATCAGCACATTGGCCGGCTTGAGGTCCCGGTGCACCACCTCGACCCCGTGGATCGCCTGCAGCGCCTCGGCGATCCCGCCGATCAGCAGCAGCACGGTGCGCACCGGCAGCGGCCCGTACTCCCGCACCACCTGCTGGAGCGAGGGCCCCGGTACGTACGCGGTGGCCAGCCAGGGCGTCGGGTCGTCCGGGCCCGCGTCGATCACCAGCGCGGTGTACAGGCCGTGGATCCGCCGGGCGTTGGCCACCTCGTGCCGGAACCGACGGCGGAACTCCGGGTCGGCGGCGAACTTCCGCCGGACCACCTTCACCGCCACCGGCCGCCCGCCCGGCGTGTACGACAGGTAGACCCGCCCCATCCCGCCGGCCCCGAGCCGGGCCGCCAGCCGGTACCCGCCGACCTCGTGCGGGTCGTCCGCGGAGAGCGGCTGGAACACCGAATCCGTGGTCATCCGAAGGCTCCCCCGAAGAATCGCTCAGCAGTGGGACGAACATACGGCAGCAGAAGGCGACTTGGGACCGGAACGACCATGGGCCCCGCCCGCCGCCGAAGCGGAGGACGGGGCCCACGGCCACCGACGGAGCGTCAGATGGTGAAGATCTCCTCGAGCAGGCCCTGCTGCTCGGCGGCGTGCCGCTTGGCCGAGCCGACCGCCGGGGCGGACGAGGCGTTGCGGGCGACCCGACGGAGCCGGGCGCCGCCGTTGGCGCTGCGGCCGATCACGACCTGGAGGTGGTCCACCAGGTTCATCGCGATGAACGGCCAGGCACCCTGGTTGGCCGGCTCCTCCTGCGCCCAGACGAACTGGACGTTGTCGCCGTACTTGGCCAGCTCCTCCTGGAGCTCGGCCACCGGCAGCGGGTAGAGCCGCTCGACCCGGACGATCGCGGTGTCGGTGACCCCGCGCTCGGTACGGGCCGCCTCGACGTCGTAGTAGAACTTGCCCGCGGTGATGACCACCTTGCGCACGTTCGCCGGGTCGACGGTGGTGTCACCGATGACCGGACGGAACGAGCCCGAGGTGAACTCCGCCGCCGCACTCGCCGCCGCCTTCAGACGCAGCATCGACTTCGGGGTGAAGACGATCAGCGGCTTGTGGTGCGGGTTGTGCGCCTGCCAGCGCAGCAGGTGGAAGTAGTTCGACGGCAGGGTCGGCATCGCGACCGTCATGTTGTCCTGCGCGCACATCTGCAGGAAACGCTCCGGACGCGCGGACGAGTGGTCCGGGCCCTGGCCCTCGTAGCCGTGCGGCAGCAGCAGGGTGACGCCGGAGTGCTGGCCCCACTTCTGCTCGGCGGAGGCGATGTACTCGTCCACCATGGTCTGCGCGCCGTTGACGAAGTCGCCGAACTGCGCCTCCCACATGACCAGCGCGTTCGGGCGGGTCAGCGAGTAGCCGTACTCGAAGCCCATCGCCGCGTACTCGCTGAGCAGCGAGTCGTAGACGGTGTAGCGGGCCTGGTCCTCGGTCAGGTACAGCAGCGGGGTGTAGTCCTCGCCGGTGACCCGGTCGATCAGCACCGCGTGGCGCTGGCCGAAGGTGCCACGACGGCTGTCCTGGCCGGCCAGCCGGACCGGGTGACCCTCCATCAGCAGCGAGCCGATGGCGAGCGTCTCGCCCATCGCCCAGTCGATGGTGTTGTCCTCGACCGAGGCGGTGCGGCGCTGCAGCTGCGGCAGCAGGCGCGGGTGCACCGTCAGCCACTCCGGCAGGTTGCTCTGCGAGGCGGCGATCCGCTTGACCATCTCGGCGGAGATGCCGGTCTGGATGTTGACCGGGAAGTCGGCCTGCGGCTTGCCGTTGGCGGCCGGGGCCTGCGCCGAGGCCGCGTCGCGGACCTCGGAGAAGACCTTCTCCAGCTGACCCTGGAAGTCCTGGAGCGCCTGCTCCGCCTCTTCCATGGTGATGTCGCCGCGACCGATCAGACCCTCGGTGTAGAGCTTGCGCACCGAGCGCTTCTTGTCGATCAGGTCGTACATCAGCGGCTGGGTGAACGACGGGTTGTCGGCCTCGTTGTGACCGCGACGGCGGTAGCAGATGAGGTCGATCACGACGTCCTTGTGGAACTCCTGACGGAACTCGAAGGCCAGCCGCGCGACGCGGACCACGGCCTCCGGGTCGTCGCCGTTCACGTGGAAGATCGGCGCCTCGATCATCCGCGCCACGTCGGTGCAGTACATCGACGAGCGGCTGCTGGCCGGGGCGGCGGTGAAGCCGACCTGGTTGTTGACCACCAGGTGGATGGTGCCACCGGTGCGGTAGCCGCGCAGCTGCGACATGTTCAGGGTCTCCGCGACGACACCCTGGCCGGCGAAGGCCGCGTCACCGTGGATCTGGATCGGCAGCACCGGGAAGGTGGTGCCGCCCTGGTCCAGCACGTCCTGCTTGGCGCGGACGATGCCCTCGACCACCGGGTCGACGGCCTCCAGGTGCGAGGGGTTGGCGGCCAGCGAGACCTTGATGGTCTCCCCGTCCAGACCGGTGAAGGTGCCCTCGGAGCCCAGGTGGTACTTCACGTCGCCGGAGCCGTGCATCGACTTCGGGTCGAGGTTGCCCTCGAACTCGCCGAAGATCTTGCCGTACGGCTTGCCGACGATGTTCGCCAGCACGTTCAGCCGGCCGCGGTGGGCCATGCCGATGACGGCCTCGTCGAGACGGTGCTCGGCCGCCGCGTCGATGGTGGCGTCCAGCAGCGGGATGAGCGACTCGCCGCCCTCCAGCGAGAAGCGCTTCTGCCCGACGTACTTGGTCTGCAGGAAGGTCTCGAAGGCCTCGGCCGAGTTCAGCCGGCGCAGGATGCGCAGCTGCTCCTCGCGCTCCGGCTTGGTGTACGGCTTCTCCAGGCGCTCCTGCAGCCACTTGCGCTGCTTCGGGTCCTGGATGTGCATGTACTCGATGCCGACGGTGCGGCAGTACGTGTTGCGCAGCAGGCCGAGGATGTCGCGGAGCTTCATCATCTTCTGGCCGCCGAAGCCGCCGACCGCGAACTCGCGCTCCAGGTCCCACAGCGTCAGCCCGTGCTGGACCACGTCCAGGTCGGGGTGCTTGCGCTGCTTGTACTCCAGCGGGTCGGTGTCGGCCATCAGGTGACCGCGGACCCGGTAGGAGTGGATCAGCTCCATGACGCGCGCGGTCTTGTTGACCTCGTCGTCGTGGGTGGTGGCGACGTCGGTGGCCCAGCGGACCGGCTCGTACGGGATCCGCAGCGACTCGAAGACGTCGTCGTAGAAGTTGTGCTCGCCGAGCAGCAGCTGGTGGATCGTCCGCAGGAACTCGCCCGAGGCCGCGCCCTGGATGACCCGGTGGTCATAGGTCGAGGTCAGGGTCATGATCTTGGAGATGCCCAGCTTGGCCAGGGTGTCCGGGGACGAGCCCTGGAACTCGGCCGGGTACTCCATCGCGCCGACGCCGACGATGGTGCCCTGGTTCTGCATCAGGCGCGGCACGGAGTGCACGGTGCCGATGCCGCCCGGGTTGGTCAGCGAGACGGTGACGCCGGTGAAGTCGTCCATCGTCAGCTTGTTGGCGCGGGCCCGGCGGACGATGTCCTCGTAGGCCTGCCAGAAACCGAGGAAGTCGAGCGTCTCGGCCTTCTTGATGGCCGCGACGACCAGCTGGCGGTCGCCGTTCGGCTTCACCAGGTCGATGGCGAGGCCGAGGTTCACGTGCTCGGGCTTGACCAGGTAGGACTTGCCGTCCTCCACCTTGTAGCTGTGGTTCATGCCCGGGCTGGCCTTGATGGCCTGGACCAGGGCGTAACCGATCAGGTGGGTGAAGGAGACCTTGCCGCCACGGGCGCGCTGCAGGTGGTTGTTGATGACGATGCGGTTGTCGATCAACAGCTTGGCCGGCACGGCACGCACCGACGTCGCGGTCGGCACCTCCAGCGAGGCGTCCATGTTGGTCGCCACGGCCTTGGAGGGGCCACGCAGCGGGATCAGCTCGGGGCCCGAACCCGCGGCCGGCGCGGCAGCGGCCGCGGGGGCCGCCTTCGGCGCGGGCGGCGCGGCCGGAGCTGCGGCCAGTGGCGCAGGCGCCGGCTGGACCGGCGCGGCCACAGGGGCAGCGGCCGGTGCAGCGGGGGCGGGCGCCGCCTGAACAGCAGCAGGGGCAGGGGCGGCAACGGCGGTCGGCGTGGGGCCGACCTGGGTCGCGGCCTGGGTCACTGGAGTCACCTCGGTACCGGGCTTGTAGTCGGCGAAAAAGTCCCACCAGGCTCGGTCAACCGAGTTCGGATCCTGGAGGTACTGCTGGTAGATCTCGTCGACGAGCCACTCGTTGGGGCCGAAGCCAGTGGAGCTTGCCGAGCTGACGGGGGTTTCAGGGTGTGGCGACACGGGGCAACCGCCCTCTTCCGCTTCCTTTTGGGATGGTGGACAGCGGGGATTAAGGCTACGCCTACGATCACTGATCGCGCAGTCCCCCTGGGCCAGGCGTCACCCAGATCACAGTGCCGACCCGTAATTTGGCCGAAACTGTGCGTTAGAAAGTTCCAACGGCGGGGAAGCGATCGCCTCCCAAGACGGTGGAAATCCCCTCATAAAAGGACATTAGCGCAGGTCAGTGCAGGCGCGCCGGATCTGCTGGAGTCCCCGCCGCGGGAATGTCCCAGTTCGGTGACAACTCCTGGTCGGACGGTACCCCGCCGGGGAGCGCGACCACGATCCGGCAGCCCCGGGCGGTCTCGGCCACCCCGATCCGGCCGCCGTGCAGATCCACCGCCCAGCGGGCGATGGCCAGCCCCAGGCCGGTGCCGCCGTCGCTGCCCGGGCCCAGCGCGGTGGCGGTGCCGCTGCGGCCGAACCGCTCGAAGACCCGGCCGCGGTCCTGCTCGGGGATGCCGGGGCCCTCGTCCTCGACCTCGAGCAGCAGGGCGCCCGGGCCCTCGCCCGCCGTCGCCCGGACGGTCACCGTGCCGCCG
Organism: Kitasatospora gansuensis; assembly: GCF_014203705.1. Classification (NCBI taxonomy): domain Bacteria; kingdom Bacillati; phylum Actinomycetota; class Actinomycetes; order Kitasatosporales; family Streptomycetaceae; genus Kitasatospora; species Kitasatospora gansuensis. The sequence continues at coordinate 2,878,180 of NZ_JACHJR010000001.1, read as the reverse complement.
GTGGGGGAGTGCTTGCAGGCGTTGTCGACCAGATTGGCCACCACCTGGTGCAGCCGCTCGGGGTCGGCCACCGCGGCCAGCGCGGGCGGGCGGACCTCCAGCGCCAGTCGGACGTCCTCCCGCCGGCCGTACGCGCCGCCGGCCGTCGCGCCGTCCACGGTGAGCCCGCGCAGCACGCCGTCCAGGAACGGCCTGACCTCGAACCGGCGGGCGTCCAGCGGCACCACGCCGTCGTCCAGCTTGGACAGGTCGAGCAGGTGGCTGACCAGGCGGCCGAGCCGCTCGGTCTGCTCCAGCGCGGCGCCGAGGGTCTTCGGATTGGGCTGGACCACCCCGTCCACCACGTTCTCCAGGACGGCGCGCAGCGCGGCGATCGGCGTCCGCAGTTCGTGCGAGACGTTGGCGATCAGCTCCCGGCGGTGCCGGTCGGCGGCCTCCAGGTCGCCGGCCATCTTGTTGAAGGTGGCGGCCAGCTCGCCGATCTCGTCCCGGGAGTTGACCTCCACCCGGCTGCTGTAGTCGCCCTCGGCCATCGCCCTGGCGGCGGCGGTCATGTCGCGCAGGGGCGCGGTCAGGCCGTGGGCGAGGAACTGCATGAAGAGCAGGGAGGCGATCATCGAGAAGATCATGATGATCCGGATCTGGGTCTCGGACCGGATCGCGACCACCACCATCAGGCTGGCCAGGAAGACCGAGACGATCACCAGCAGGGTCAGCTTGCCCTTGATCGACCGGACCGGGTCCAGCGGTCTGACGTCGGCCCAGAGCCGACTGGCGGCCCGGCTGGCCAGGCCGCGGCGGGCCGGATCGCCCGCACCGCGCGGTGCACCGTTGCGTTGCTGTGGAAAGGTCATGTCGCCTCTGCGTCGTCCCCCCGCGAGACTCGCCGGTCGAGCTGACGAAGCGTGGGCCCCCCGGTGGCCCGGCTCCGTGCCCTACTAGGAGAGCGGTGCTTCCAGGGCGTACCCGACGCCGTGGACGGTGCGGATCCAGCTGGCGCCGATCTTCCGGCGCAGCGCCTTCACGTGGCTGTCCACCGTGCGGGTGCCCGAGGCGTCGGTCCAGTCCCAGACCTCGGCGAGCAGCTGCTCACGGGTGAGCACCGCGCGCGGCTGGGCGGCCAGGCAGGCGAGCAGGTCGAACTCGGTCGGCGTCAGGTGGACGTCGCCACTGCCGATCCGGACCCGGCGCTGCACGTGGTCGATCTCCAGCTCGCCGAACCGCAGGCTGCCCAGGGCGGGCGTACGGGCGGCCTGCTGGGCCCGCTCGACCCGGCGCAGCAGTACGTTCACTCTCGCCGCGAGCTCGCGCATCGAGAACGGCTTGGTCATGTAGTCGTCGGCGCCGACCCCGAGGCCGACCAGCAGGTCGGTCTCGTCGTCGCGGGCCGTCAGCATCAGCACCGGCACCGGGCGCTGGGCCTGGATCCGGCGACAGACCTCCAGGCCGTCGAAGCCGGGCAGCATCACGTCCAGCACCACCAGGTCGGGCTGCCAGGTGTGGAAGCCGTCGACCGCGCCGGGGCCGTCGTGCGCCACCGCGACCTTGAATCCCTCGGCACCGAGCCGGGCCGCGATGGACTCCGCGATGGTGGGTTCGTCCTCGACGACGAGCACTCGTCGCTGAGTGCTCACCGCAGTGCTGCTGTTGATGGTCTCTTGCTGAATTTCAGTCACGGTCACGCCACCGCCCCCAGGGCTGCGGCCCGGCTGCCTGTGGGGACAGCGGGGTCCGCTCGTAGTCGTCTTGTTTCCGTCGTGACAGACCTGTGTCAGGCCCGTCAAGGTCACCCGGACCGTCCGCCGAGGTCTCGGGCTGCGAAGGGGTGCGCGGGTGTGGTCCGCGCACCGCTCGGCACTGTTCGCAGCGTACGGACACCGCGAGCATCCCGGCAGGTGAACCGGACACAACCGGCCTGTGGGCCGGTGCCGACCCTGCCGGGGTTGAGGCACGGGGCGATACCTTACCCGGCGAAAATATCGCCCGTAACGGTGCGTATGCCGTCGAAGGGATGGCAGACTCCTCAGGACAGCGGCTACTTGTCCGTAAACAAAGGGATGGTCCGGACCAACGGGTGTGCTGGCTCGAACCATGTTCACAGCGGATTCACAGCGCGCTCCCAGGACCGAGAAGTACCGTGAGCACGACAAGTCACATGGTGGCACGAATCGGGTGGTGGGTGGAATGGCTGATCTCCGGTCGCGGTTGCGGAGGTTCGTGCCCACGCCCCGCCGCAACCCCCTCGCACTCGGGTATCTCGCCGTGCTGCTGGCCACCACCCTGTTCGCCCGGTTCGGCGACGCCGAGTTGGTCGACCGCCTCCAGGCGTTCTCCAGTTCGGACGGCCACAACCTGCTCGACCATCCCGTCCGGGCGCTGGTGCTGAGCGGGCTCTGGGTGGCCGGGCCGGTCTGGATGCCGTACTTCTGGGCCTTCGCCCTCACCGTCGCGCCGCTGGAGCGCCGGATCGGCGCCGCGCGCACGGTCGGCGTGCTGGCCGCCGGGCACGTGCTGGCCACCCTGCTCTCGCAGGCGGCGGTCGGGCTCGCGGTCTCCGCCGGACGGCTCGCCCCCGACGCGCTGGACAGCGTGGACATCGGTGTCAGCTACGGCGTACTGGCCAGTTTGGGCGCGCTGGCGGCGCTGCTCCCGGGGCGCGGGCGGCCGGTTCTGCTGGTCGGCGCGGTCACCATGACGGGCTATCAGTTCCTCTCCGAGTCCGAGCTCGTCAGCCGGGTCGGCCACCCGTCCGCGCTGCTGATCGGGGTGGCCGTCGGCCACTGGCTGCGCGGGGGCTCCGAGCGGGGGCTGCCGGTGCGGCGCCTGGTCCGCAGGCTGGTCCCCTCGCGGGCCTGATCGCAGGTCAGAGCCCTGGCCCCACCGGCCTCGCAGGTGATCGCTCAGGGCGAACAGCGGCCGGGGAACAATCGGCGTCCGCCAAACCTTAGTCAGGTCAACTCAACTTCACTGACTGGGGAGAGATCATGGCATCGACGTCCACACCGCTCACTCTGCCCGTGCTGCCGCTCGACGACGAGGTGGTCCTGCCCGGCATGGTGGTCCCGCTGGACCTGTCGGACACGGAGGTGCGAGCCGCCGTCGAGGCAGCCCGGGCCGGTGTCGGCGGCGGGGCGAAGCCCCAGGTCCTGCTGGTGCCGAGGCTGGACGGCTCGTACGCCGCCGTCGGCACGCTGGCCACCGTCGAACAGGTCGGCCGGCTGGCCGACGGCGACCCGGCCGCGCTGGTCCGGGCCGTCCGCCGGGTGCGGATCGGCGCCGGGACGACCGGTCCCGGTGCGGCGCTCTGGGTGGAGACCGGACCGTTCCGCGAGTCCGACCCCGGGCTGCCGGTGGCCGGGCGGGCCGCGGAGCTGGTGAAGGAGTACAAGGCGCTGTCCACCCAGTGGCTGCGCAAGCGTGGCGCCTGGCAGATCGTCGACCGGGTGGCCCAGATCGAGGGAGTCGGCGAGCTGGCCGACAACATCGGCTACGCCCCGTTCGCCACCGCCGAGCAGAAGCTCAAGGTGCTGCTGGAGGCCGACCAGCTGGCCCGGCTCGAGTACGCACTCACCCTGCTCCGCGACCACCTCGCCGAGGAGGAGGTCAACGACACCATCCGCAAGGACGTCGAGGAGGGCGTGGCCAAGCAGCAGAAGGAGTTCCTGCTGCGCCGTCAGCTGGACGCCGTCCGCAAGGAGCTGGCCGAGCTGAACGGCGACCCGGCCGACGAGGAGGGCGACTACCGGGCCCGGGTCGAGGCGGCCGAGCTGCCCGAGAAGGTCCGCGAGGCGGCGCTCAAGGAGGTCGACAAGCTGGAGCGGTCCTCCGACCAGTCGCCCGAGGGCTCCTGGATCCGCACCTGGCTGGACACCGTGCTCGAGCTGCCGTGGAACGAGCGGACCGAGGACGCGTACGACATCGCGGGCGCGCGGGCGGTGCTGGACGCCGACCACGCGGGGCTGGGCGATGTGAAGGACCGGATCGTCGAGTACCTGGCGGTCCGCAAGCGCCGGGCCGACCAGGGGCTCGGCTCGGTCGGCGGGCGCCGTGGCGGCGCGGTGCTGGCGCTGGTCGGTCCGCCCGGGGTGGGCAAGACCTCGCTGGGCGAGTCGGTGGCGCGGGCGATGGGGCGCGAGTTCGTCCGGGTGGCGCTCGGCGGCGTACGGGACGAGGCGGAGATCCGCGGGCACCGGCGCACGTACGTCGGCGCGCTCCCCGGGCGCATCGTGCGGGCGATCAAGGAAGCCGGTTCGATGAACCCGGTGGTGCTGCTGGACGAGATCGACAAGGTCGGCTCCGACTACCGGGGCGACCCGGCGGCCGCCCTGCTCGAGGTGCTCGACCCGGCGCAGAACCACACCTTCCGGGACCACTACCTGGAGGTCGAGCTCGACCTCTCCGACGTGGTCTTCCTCGCCACCGCCAACGTGCTGGAGTCCATCCCCGAGCCGCTGCTCGACCGGATGGAGCTGGTCCGGCTGGACGGCTACACCGAGGACGAGAAGGTCGTCATCGCCCGGGACCACCTGCTGCCCCGTCAGCTGGAGCGGGCCGGGCTGACGACCGGTGAGGTGACGGTCGACGAGGCCGCGCTGCGGAAGCTGGCCGGGGAGTACACCAGGGAGGCCGGCGTCCGGAACCTGGAGCGTTCGATCGCCCGGGTGCTGCGGAAGGTGGCGGCGCAGAGCGAGCTCGGGGAGCGCGAGCTTCCTTCGGCGATCGGCCCGGACGAGCTGCGCGCGCTGATCGGGCGCCCGCACCACACGCCCGAGGCCGCGCAGGAGCCGGCGGAGCGGCGCACCGCGGTGCCGGGTGTGGCGACCGGGCTGGCCGTCACGGGTGCCGGTGGTGACGTGCTCTACATCGAGGCCTCGCTGGCGGACGCGGAGACCGGTTCCACCGGGCTGACGCTGACCGGGCAGCTGGGTGACGTGATGAAGGAGTCCGCGCACATCGCGCTCTCCTACCTGCGGTCGCGCGGCGCCGAGCTGGAGCTGCCGGTGACCGGGCTGCGCGAGCGCGGCATCCACCTGCACGTCCCGGCCGGGGCCGTCCCCAAGGACGGGCCGAGCGCGGGCATCACGATGACCACCGCACTGGCCTCGCTGCTCTCCGGCCGCAAGGTGCGGACGGACGTCGCGATGACCGGTGAGGTGTCGTTGACCGGGCGGGTGCTGCCGATCGGTGGCGTGAAGCAGAAGCTGCTCGCGGCCGACCGGGCCGGGGTCACCACGGTGATCATCCCCAAGCGCAACGAACCCGACCTGGACGACGTGCCGGCGGAGGTGCTGGAGCGGCTCACCGTGCACCCCGTCGCGGACGTCCGGGAGGTGCTGCGGCTGGCGCTGGAGCCGGCGGAGGTGCTCGTGGCTGCCGCCTAGGCAGGTGGTTCGGAAGGTAGGGGCTCGGGGAACGGCGACGGTTCGTGGCTGGCGGGTATCACTGCGAAAGTGCCTGACCATTTACGGACGGATCACCTTTTACGAGGTTGGCGTCGCAGTTCCCCGAGCCCCTGGCCGTAGACGGTTGAGCACCTGCCAAAAGGTCGGCGTCGCCCACGCGGCGGAGCCGCACATCAGCAGAGCCCCGAGCCCCTACCTTCCGTACCGTGAGACGGTGGTTGTGTGACGGTGTGTCAGCACGGGAGCATGGGGCCATGACCCGTCACGCACACCTGAGCCGTCGGCTTGATGTCGACCTGGCCCGTGCGTGTTCGGCGATCTGTTGCCGCGCCTGCTGAGCGCGGTGCCTCCTGCCCGGGTGTTCGCCGGGCTGTTTCTCGTCCTGCCGGGCGGAGTGCACCTCTGTGTCCACACTCCTTCGACGGGACTTCCATGCGTCTGCGCACTCGCGCCGCCGTGCTCGCCACGGCCGCCCTCCTGCTGACCAGTCAGACCCCGGCGCACGCTGCCGACCCGTACGGCCCGCTGCCGCCGGCCAACCCGTTCGCGGGCCCGGCCGGCACGGCCACCATGCACAGGGACACCGGTTCCTCCGACGCGACCCCGCTGCCGGGGCCGGGGGCGGGCAGTGTCCGTTCGCACCGGACGGCGTTGCAGTCCGCCTGCCCGACCGTGCTGGTCGGGGCCGACGGCTATCCGGTCGCGCTCTGCACGGAGATCTTCGGGCTGGCGCCGACCGTTCATCTGCTCGACCCGGCGACCGGTGGGTCGGTGGCCGAACTGACCCTGGCCAAGGGCTCGTTGCTCGGCGGGGTATACGCCTATCTGGACCACCGGGACCGGCTGGTCGCGGTGGACGGCAACCGGGAGCTGCTGCGGATCGGGCACCGCCGTACGGCGGCCGGCGGCTGGGAGCTGTACGTCGACTCCCGGCTGCCGCTCGCGGGGGCGGTCCCGGACGGGGACGCCGTCACCGGGCTCTCGCCGGACTGGCAGGGGCGGGTCTGGTTCGTCACCGGCGCCGGGGTGGTCGGCACCGCCGACGACCGGACCGGCGTGGTCCGCACCCTCGCGCTGCCGGCCGGTGAGCGGGTGGCCAACTCGATCTCCACCGCCCCGGCCGGGACGGCGGTGGCCACCACGCACGCCACCTACCTGCTGACCGCGTCCGCCGACGGCACCCCGCAGGTGAGCTGGCGTCAGCCGTACGACCGGGGCCCGGGGCGGAAGCCGGGGCAGCTGAGCTGGGGGACCGGTTCCACCCCGACCTTCTTCGGGCCGGGCACCGGCACCGACTACCTGACCGTGGTGGACAACGCCGCGCCCACGGTGAACCTGCTGGTCTACCGGGCCGGCAGCGGTGAGCAGGTCTGCTCGGTGCCGGTGCTCAAGGCGGGCGGCAGCGGCAGCGAGAACTCGCCGGTGGCGGTCGGCAACGCGGTCTTCGTGGCCAGCACGTACGGCTACCCGTACCCGAAGCTGCCGGAGGACGCGGGGCCGAGCGTGCCCTCCTCGGCCGCCTTCCGGGGCGGGCTGAGCCGGGTGGACGTCCGGGCCGACGGCTCCGGCTGCGACCTGACCTGGGACAACCGGACCAGGTCGGCCGCGGTGCCGAGGCTGTCCACCGCGGACGGGCTGCTCCGTACGGTGCTGCGCAACCCGGTGATCCCGGGCACCGACGCGACCTCGGCGGTGGACCCGTACTCGTACGCCGAGATCGACCCGGCCACCGGGCGGACGGTGCGGACGGCCTACCTCGGGGCGGGCTTCATCTTCGACACGCTGCAGATGGTGGGCAGCATCGCGCCCGGCCGGGTGGTGTTGCAGGGCACCACCACGGGCGTGCTGCGGATCACGGCCGGCTAGGACGTGTCGTTCGGCCGTCGAACGGGACAGACCCGTGCGAAACTGCCGAAATGCCGTCACCTACTCAACGGGTGCTGTCCCGAGTCCCGCTTCGGCTCCGGCCGTTCCTGGTCCGGCACCGCAGGCTGGTGAAGTTCCTGCTGGTGGGCGGGAGCTGCTTCCTGCTCACGATGGTGCTGAACTTCGGGCTGCGGCACACCGTGTTCGAGGAGAAGCCGGTGGTCGCGCTGACCGTCGCGACCGTGGTCGCGACGGTCGTCTCCTACGTGCTGAACCGGCAGTGGTCGTTCCGGGCGCACGGGCGGCAGCGCGAGGCGGTGCTGTACCTGGTGGTCAGCGGGCTGGCGGTGCTGGTGAACGACGCGCCGCTGGTGGTCTCCCGGTACCTGCTGGACCTGCGGGAGCCGCATGTCACCGCGTTCGCCGAGGAGGCCGCCGACTTCCTCAGCGGGATGATCGTCGGGACGTTCCTGGCGATGCTGTTCCGGTACTGGGCGATGCAGCGGTGGGTCTTCACCCGCCGGGCCGATCCGCTGCCCGCCGACCGGCCCCGGGCGGGGGCCGGCCGGTGACGGGCGGACAGCGGTGACGGCCGGTCGACGGTGACGGTCGGTCAGAGGCCGAGCAGGTGGTCCATGGCGAGCTGGTCGAGCAGTTCGAAGCCCATGCCCCGGGCGCCGGCCGCGGCCGGGTCGAAGTCCTCGAAGGCGGTCCGGTCGGCGAGCAGTGCGGTCAGGCCGTCCTCGGCGGTCGGCCGGGCCAGCTGGTCCAGCCGGGCCGCCGTCAGGGCGGCCTGGACGGCGGGGTCGGCCCGGAAGGCCAGCGCCTTCTGCTTGAGCGCCAGGTAGTTGCGCATGCAGGCGGCGGCCGAGACCCAGACGCCGTCCAGGTCCTCCGTCCGGGAGGGCTTGAAGTCGAAGTGCCGGGGGCCGTCGTAACCCGCGCTCTCCAGCAGGTCGACCAGCCAGAACGCGCCGCGCAGGTCACCCGCGCCGAACCGCAGGTCCTGGTCGTACTTCGGCCCGGACTGGCCGTTCAGGTCGATGTGGAAGAGCTTGCCCGCCCAGAGCGTCTGCGCGATGCCGTGCGCGAAGTTCAGGCCCGCCATCTGCTCGTGGCCGACCTCCGGGTTGAGGCCGACCAGCTCGGGCCGCTCCAGCTGGTTGATGAAGGCGAGGGCGTGGCCGATGGTCGGCAGCAGGATGTCGCCGCGCGGCTCGTTCGGCTTGGGCTCGATCGCGAACCGCAGGTCGTAGCCCTGCTCGGTGACGTACTCGCCGAGCAGGTCGAACGCCTCCTTCAGCCGGTCCAGCGCCACTCGGACGTCCTTGGACGCACCGTGCTCGGCGCCCTCCCGGCCGCCCCAGGCGACGTACGTGGTGGCGCCCAGTTCGGCCGCGAGGTCGATGTTGCGGATGGTCTTGCGCAGCGCGTACCGGCGTACGTCGCGGTCGTTGGCGGTGAACGCGCCGTCCTTGAAGACCGGGTGCGAGAACAGGTTGGTGGTGGCCATCGGGACCTGCAGGCCGGTGGCGTCCAGCGCCTGCCGGAACCGCTTCACGGCCTGGTCGCGCTCGCCCTCGCCCGCGCCGAACGGGATCAGGTCGTCGTCGTGGAAGGTCACGCCGTGCGCGCCCAGCTCCGCCAGCCGGGTGACCGTCTCCACCGGGTCCAGGGCCGGGCGGGTGGCGTCGCCGAACGGGTCGCGGCCCTGCCAGCCGACGGTCCACAGACCGAAGGTGAACTTGTCCGAGGGGGTGGGGGTCAGAGTGCTCACGGGCGCCTCTCCTCTATTCGTCATGGCAGAAAACAAACTAGTATCCGGACGCGTCCCCGGGAAGAGGCGGCGGACGAAAACGTGGCGGATGGCGGAGAAGGGCGGGCGATGTGGCGGCACGGCAGATCGTGATCGGGATCGACAGTTCCACCCAGGCGACCAAGGCACTGGCCGTGGACGTCGCGACCGGCGAGGTGCTGGGGGAGGGGCGGGCCCCGCACACCGTCCGGGGCACCGGCGGCGCCCGGGAGAGCGACCCGGAGCAGTGGTGGCAGGCCCTGTGCACGGCCGTGGCCGCCACCGGTCACGCCGACCGGGCCGCCGCCGTCTCGGTGGCGGGCCAGCAGCACGGGCTGGTCGCGCTGGACGCGGCGGGGGTTGCGGTGCATCCCGCTCTGCTCTGGAACGACACCCGGTCGGCGCCCGAAGCGGCCGCGCTGGTACGGGAGTTGGGGCGGGAGGAGTGGGCGCGGCGGGTCGGCAGTGTGCCCGGCGCGTCGTTCACGGTCAGCAAGTGGGCCTGGCTGCGGGCGCAGGGGCTGACCTCGGGGGTGGCCGCGGTGCGGCTGCCGCACGAGTACCTGACCGAACGGCTCACCGGGCAGGTGGTCGCGGAGCCCTCCGACGCTTCCGGGACGGGGTGGTGGGGGCCTGGGGGGTACGACGCGGAGATTCTTGAACTCGTGGGGCTGCCGGTCGAGTTGCTTCCGCCTTCGGCTGAGGCGCCTGGCTCGGGTGCACCAAATGCAAAGTCCCCCGCCATTTACGCAGGTGCAACGCTCCAAGGGTCGGCGTCGCAGCTCCCCGAGCCCCTGATGGCTGAGGGTGTGTTGGTAGCGGCCGGGGCGGGGGATAACGCCGCGGCGGCGCTGGGGCTCGGGCTGATGCCCGGGCAGGCGGTGGTGTCGCTCGGGACGTCCGGGACCGCGTATGCGCTCACGCGGGGGCGGCCGGCTGATCCGACCGGCGTGGTGGCGGGTTTTGCGGCGGCTGACGGCGTCCACTGGCTCCCGCTCGCCTGCACGCTCAACTGCACCCTCGCCGTGGACCGCCTGGCCGCCCTGCTCGGCCGGGACCGGGAGGCCGTCGAGCCCGGCGGCAGCGCCGTCGTGCTGCCGTTCCTGGACGGTGAGCGCACGCCGGACCTGCCGTACGCCTCCGGCCTGCTGCACGGCCTGCGTCACGAGACCACCGGGGGGCAACTGCTCCAGGCCGGGTACGACGGCGCCGCGTACGCCCTGCTGACCGCACTCGACCAGGTCCTGGCGGCCGGTGCCGAACCGGAGTCCGACGCGCCCCTGCTGCTGATCGGCGGCGGGGCCAAGGGTCGGGCCTGGCAGCAGACCGTACTCCGCCTCTCCGGCCGCCCGGTCCAACTCCCCACCGCCACCGAACTGGTGGCCCTCGGCGCTGCCGCCCAGGCCGCCGCGCTGCTGACCGGCGAGGCCCCGGCCGCCGTGGCCCGCCGCTGGCAGACCTCGGCCGGTCCGGTGCTCGACCCCGTCCCCCGCGACAAGGCCGCACTGGACCGGATCGGTGCCACCCTGGCGGCCGCCGGGGGGTTGCTCGGGGTGTGACCGCACGGGCCGTTACGCTGCACCGACTGGCGCGGCGCCAGGACGAAACAGGGGGTGAGCCGGTGCGGGCCGGACCGGCGAGTCAGCAGGGGATGCGGTGGGCCAACCTGGCCCTGGTGCTCGGGGAGATCGCGGCCCGGCCGTGCTCGCGCGCGGCGGTGGCCGGGGCGACCGGGCTGACCAGGGCGGCGGTCTCCTCGCTGGTCGAGGAGCTGATGGCCGCCGGGCTGCTGACCGAGGCCGGGCCGACCGCGCCGAGCGGCCGGGTCGGGCGGCCCGGCAGCGAGCTGGCGCTCAGTCCGGACGGGCCGGCCGGGCTCGGCGGCGAGATCGGGGTCGAGCACCTGGCCGCCTGCGTGGTCGATCTCCGGGGCGAGGTGCGGAGTTGGCACCGGCTGGAGATCGGCAACCGGGGCCGCACCCCGGCCGCCGTCCTGGCCGACCTGGCCGAACTGCTCCACCGGGCCGCCGCCGAGGCCGGACTCCGGCCCGCCGGGCTGACCCTGGCCGTGCCCGGCCTGGTCGGCGCGGCGAGCGGGGTGATCGCGGGTGCGGCCAACCTGGGGTGGAGCGATGTGCCCGCCGCCGCCGAACTGCGCTCCGCCCTCCGGGCCGCCGGGGCCACCGACCTGGCCGCCCTGCCGATCGAGGTCGACAACGAGGCCAACCTGGGCGGCCTGGCCGAACTCTGGCTGGCCGGCCGCCCCGACGACTTCTGCCACCTCTCGGCCGAGGCCGGGATCGGCTCGGCGATCGTGATCGGCGGTCAACTGCTGCGCGGCGCCCGGGGCTTCGCGGGCGAACTGGGCCACCTGACGGTCTGGCCGGACGGCCCGCCCTGCGCCTGCGGTGCCCGCGGCTGCCTGGAGCAGTACGCCGGGGAGACCGCCGTCCTGCGGGCGGCGGGCCTGGAGGGCGTCGGCGGCGACTGGGTCGCCCTGCTCGCCGCCCGGGCCGCCGCCGGCGACCCGGCGGTGCTGACCGCCCTCGCGGGCGCCGGAACGGCCCTCGGCATCGCGGCGGCCGGGGCGGTGAACCTGCTCGACCCGCAGGCCGTCGTGCTCGGCGGCGGCTACGCCGAGCTGGGCGACTGGCTGCTCCCCACCATGCGGGCCGAACTCACCGCCCGGGTCACCGTCCGCCCCTGGAACGAGACCTGGCTCTCCGTCTCCCCCCTCGGCCGCCGCGGCCCCCTCCTCGGCGCCGCGGTCGGCGTCGTCCGCAACATCATCGCCAACCCCGGCGCATACGCGGGCCCATGACGCCGCGCAAGGTTGCACCACCAGGGGCTCGGGGAACTGCGACGCCGACCTCGTAAAAGGTGATCGTGCGTAGGCGGTCAGGCACTTTCGCAGTGATACCCGCCAGCCACGAACCGTCGCAGTTCCCCGAGCCCCTGGGCAGTGCAACTCAACCGTGCGTAGAAATGTGCTCCCGCCCGTACCGCGGCCGCCGGATCACCGCCGCCATGGTGACGCCGACGCCGACCACCGCCCAGGCGACCAGGACCAGCAGCGGTACGAGGATGTTGGTCCCCCCGAAGTACGCGATCGAGCGGGCCACGTCGGTGCCGGCCCCGTTCGGGATCCAGGCGCCGATCGCCCGCCAGAACGCGGGCATCATCGGCGGCGGGAACACCCCACCCGCACTCGGGTTGCCGAGCACCACGAAGATCAGCACCGCCAGCCCGATGCCGACCACGTCGAACAGGCACTCCAGTGCCATGGTGATCGCCCCGACCGCGAACACCACCAGGCTGCCGAGCCCGATCAGCCCCCAGCTGGAGCCGGGCAGGGCGTTCAGGGCGGGCCCGATGATGACCGCCCCGCCGATGCCGGCCGCGACGGAGTACAGCGCCAGCGCGCCGAGCCGGATCACGGCGCGGCTCGGGTTGGCGGGCCGGGAGCCCGCGCTGATGCCGAGGATGGAGGCGACCAGGTAGCCGCCGACGCACCAGCCGACCACCAGGTAGAACGAGGACAGGCCCTCCGCGTCGCCCTTGGCGAGCGGCAGGACGTCCTCCACCACGACCGTCCGGCCCTGGCTCTTGTCGACGGCGGTGACGATGGTCTCGGCGGCCGTGGCGGCGGCCGGGCCGCGGGCGTCGGCGACCAGCAGGGTGTCCTGCGTGGTCGTCGGGTCGAAGAGCCAGGCGGCGTAGATCTTCTGGTCCTTGATCCGGGCGACGGCGTCGTCCCGGTCGGTCGCGGTGGTGGCGCGGACCGCGCTGTCCGGCACCGACTCCAGCGCGCCGACCAGCTTCGGGCTGACCTGCGGCGGGGCGACCACCGCGATCGACAGCTCGTGCGGGGTCGGGTGGTGCAGGGCCCCGACGTACGAGGTGATGAACCCGAGCTGCAGCAGCAGCACCGCGATCACCAGCAGGGCGGCGCGCGGGGTGACCGCGTCCTTGAGTTCCGCGAGGAATCCCTGGCGGCCCGGGTCGGCCATCGAACCTCTCCTTAGAACGCAAGCAAGGGCAAAACGGATACTTCATATCATGAAACAGTTGTCGATCAACGGAGGCTCGACTGCGGGATACTGGCGCCATGACTGAGCGGGCAGCTGACCACCGGAGCGCCGAGCAGGCGCTGATCGCCGTGGAGCGCGAGGTCGCCGTGCTGTTCCGGCGGGGCAGGGCGAGGGCGGCCGAGATGTCCCGGCAGGTGCACCCGGCGCTGGAGGGCGTGGCGTACAGCATGCTCGGCTTCATTCAGGAGCGCGGGCAGGTCAGGCTGACCGACATCGGGCTGCACTTCGGTGTGGGCAAGGCCACCATCAGCCGGCAGGTCAAGGTGCTGGAGGAGCTGGAGCTGGTCACCCGGGAGACCGATCCACTGGACCGGCGCTCCTCACTGGTCTCGCTCACCCCGGACGGCGAGGCCCGTTATCTGGCGGCCCGGAGCGGCCGGCTGGGCCGGTTCCGGGACATGCTGGGCGACTGGGAGAGCGCTGACGTGGCCCAACTCGCCGATCTTCTCCAGCGGTTCAACGACGCGATCGGCGAGCCCAAGCTCGGCTGAGGGCCCTTCCCTGATTGTTGCCTATGTCAACCATCTCGTCTTATGGTTGCCAAAGGCAACAAAAATCCAGGCCGAAGGACCCGCATGACCACAACTTCAGACCCAGCCCCGATGACCCACCGTCAGGTCCTCGAAGCCCTCTCCGGGCTCCTCCTCGGCCTCTTCGTGGCGGTGCTCTCCTCGACCGTCGTCGCCAACGCGCTGCCGCACATCCTGACCGACCTGCACGGCGGCCAGACCGCGTACACCTGGGTGGTCACCGCCGCGCTGCTCTCGCTCACCGCCGCCACCCCGATCTGGGGCAAGCTCTCCGACCTGGTCAGCCGGAAGCTGCTGGTGCAGATCGCGCTGGTGATCTACATCGTCTCCTCCGCGCTGGCCGGGCTGTCCCAGAACACCGGCCAGCTGATCGCCTGCCGGGTGCTCCAGGGCATCGGGGCGGGCGGCGTCACCGCGCTGGCCCAGATCTGCCTGGCCGCCATGGTGCCGCCCCGCGAACGCGGCAGGTACAGCGGCTACTTCGGCGCGGTCTTCGCGCTGGCCACCATCGGCGGGCCGCTGATCGGCGGGGTGGTGGTGGACACCAGCTGGCTCGGCTGGCGGTGGTGCTTCTACCTGGGCATCCCGTTCTCGCTGGTCGCCATCGTGGTGCTGCAGCGGACCCTGCGGCTGCCGGTGGTCCGCCGCAAGGCGAAGATCGACTACCTCGGCGCGACGCTGATCACCGCCTCGGTCAGCCTGCTGATGATCTGGATCTCGCTGGCCGGTGACAGCTACCCCTGGCTCTCCTGGCAGACGGCGGCGATGGTCGGCGGCGGGCTCGCGCTGGCCGCGCTGTTCGTACTGGCAGAGCGCCGGGCCGCCGAGCCGATCATCCCGCTCGACCTGTTCCGCCACCGCACGGTCACGCTGGCCGCGATCGCCAGTGTGCTGGTCGGGGTCGGGATGTACGGCGCGACCACCTTCCTCAGCCAGTACTTCCAGCTGGCCAGGCGGGAGTCGCCGACCATGGCCGGGCTGCTCACCCTGCCGATGATCCTCGGCCTCGCGGTCTCCTCGACCGTCGCGGGCAAGCTGATCACCCGGTACGGCCGCTGGAAGGCGTACCTGGTGGCCGGTACGGGCCTGCTCGCGGTCGGCTTCGCGCTGCTCGGCACGGTCCGGGACGACACCCCGTACGCGCTGCTGGCGGTCGCCATGGCGATCACCGGCGTCGGCCTCGGGCTGACCATGCAGAACCTGGTGCTGGCCGTGCAGAACACCGTGCCCCGGCACGAACTCGGCACCGCCAGCTCGACGGTCACCTTCTTCCGGACCATGGGCGGCGCGATGGGCGTCTCCGCGCTCGGCGCGCTGCTCTCGCACCAGGTCACCCGGCACCTGACGGACAGTCTGGCCGCCGCCCACCTGCCGACCGCAGCCGCCGGTGGCGGCATCCCGGACCTCGGGACGCTGCCCGCCCCGGTGGTCCCGCTGGTCACCGACGCCTTCGGGCACGGCATCGCCACGGTCTTCCTGATCGCCGCGCCGCTCGCCCTGCTGGCCTTCCTGGTGGTGCTGCTGATCCGCGAGGTGCCGCTGCGCACCACCCAGGACGAGGCCCCGGCCGACCGGCCGCGCGAACTCGCGCTGGACTAGGGACGGATACGCCGCTGCCCTCCTCGTTTGCGGACGAGGAGGGCAGCGGCGTACGTACGTGGCGGTGCTAGCCGGCGATCAGGTAGAGGCCGTAGCCGACCACCGAGGCGCAGGCGGCGAAGCAGACCGAGGCTCCGGCCAGCGCCAGGTTGGCGGTGCCCGACCCGTTCCCGGTCTCCTGGGCCGTCTCGCGGCGGGACAGGGCCATGATGCCGAGGGCGAAGACGGCGACGGTGGCGACGGTGACCACGAAGCTGACGCCGGCGGTCTCGGCCAGGGCGGCCCACTTGATGCTCATGCTCATGAGAGGAAGCCTTCCGGGCTCAGGCCGCGACGGTGGTCGTGGCGGGGGTGGGGACCGGGGCCTGCGGGACCTCGACCGGGGTGACGTCGGTGTCGTTGACGTTGTCGGCGTGCACCGGCTGGCGGCGGGAGAGCACCCACATCGCACCGGAGCCGATCACCAGCGCGGCGCCGACCAGCAGCACGCCCCAGGTGCCCTTGTCCGCGACGAAGGCGGCCAGACCGGCCACGGTGGCGGCGGCGGGCAGCGTCAGGCCCCAGGTGTAGAGCATCCGGCGGGCCATGCTCCAGTGCACCTGGGCCTTCGGGCCGCCGAGACCGGCGCCCATGACGCCGCCCGAGCAGACCTGGGTGGTGGAGAGGCCGTAGCCCATGTGCGAGGAGGTGAGGATCACGGTGGCAGCCGCGGCCTCGGAGGAGAATCCCTGCGGGGGCTGGATGTCGGCGAGGCCCTTGCCCATCGAGCGGATGATCCGCCAGCCACCCATGTAGGTGCCGATCGCGATCGCCGCACCGGCGCTGACGATGACCCAGGTGGGCGGCAGCGCGCCCTTCGGCAGGGCGCCGACCGAGACCAGGGTCAGGGTGATGATGCCCATCGTCTTCTGGGCGTCGTTGGTGCCGTGGGCGAGCGAGATCAGCGAGGCGGAGAAGACCTGGCCGGTCTTGAAGCCCTTGTTGGTACTGGCCTCGCGGCCGTTCCGGGTGATCCGGTACGCCAGCTTGGTGGCGCCCCAGGAGGCCAGCCCGGCCACGATCGGGGAGGCCACGGCGGGGATCAGGATCTTGGAGACGACGACGCCGAAGTTCACGCCGTTCAGCCCGACCCCGACCACGGTGGCGCCGATCAGGCCGCCGTACAGCGCGTGCGAGGAGCTGGAGGGCAGGCCCTTCAGCCAGGTCAGCAGGTTCCACAGGATCGCGCCGACCAGGGCGGCGAAGATGATGGCCGGCTGGATGCCGGCCTTCTCGCTGACGATGCCGCCCGAGATCGTGGTGGCGACCTTCACCGAGAGGAAGGCGCCGGCGAAGTTGAGGACCGCAGCGATGGTGACCGCGACCTTCGGGCGGAGGGCTCCCGTGGCGATGGAGGTGGCCATCGCGTTGGCGGTGTCGTGGAAGCCGTTGGTGAAGTCGAAGGCGAGCGCTGTGATGATCACAACGGCCACCAGGAACGTGATGTGTTCCATGGACCCAAACAATCGTCGTAGTTGTCGGACTGACGCTGATGTCACCGGCGACGGTAGGGAGGGTTGGTGAACGGAAGGTGAACTGAGGCGGGAGCTGTGGTTCCGAGAGTGTCGCCGAGGTTGCCGGAACGCTTCCGAATCGTGGAGGCAGGGCTGCTGGCCAGGCGTTTTGGTGGGCAAGGTCCGGTTTGGTGATGGTTTGTTGAGAGCTGTCTCACATCCAACCTGAAGCTGAGCTGAGAATTCATCCGACTGCCCGGTAACCCCCTGTCTGGATCCGGGGGGCGCATGGCAGGATCGAGGGCGAATTGCCAGGCGGGACGGCCTGGTCAGGGTCGGGGACTACGGGGAGGGGCGAGCTGATGCGCGCTGGGGTTCGGACGACGGAGAACGGCGTGCGGCCCTGGGTGCGAGCCGCCCTGCGCTGCGGTGCGGTGCTGGCACTGGCCTCGCTCGCGTTCGGCACAGCCGGGACGGCGTTCGCCGCGCCCACGCCGCCCGTCTCGGTCGCCCCCGGGGCGGACCCGCTGGCCCAGGCCAAGGCCACCCTCGGCCCGATGCTGGACCGCCTGCACGAGCTGTACCGGGAGGCCGAGGCGGCCACCGAGCAGTACAACGGGACGGTCGCCAAGCTCGCCACCCAGCAGGCCACCGTCGCCGACCTGAAGGTCCGGCTGGAGCACCAGCAAGCCGCCGTGGACGCCGGCAGCGACCTGGCCTCCCAGCTGGCCGCCGCCCAGTACCGGAACGGCAACTCGTCCGACCTCGCCGAGCTGCTGCTCACCGACTCCCCGTACGAGGCGGTGGTGGTGGCGGAGCTGCTGAACGCCGCCGGGCGTTCGCAGACCGAGTTCCTGGACCGGCTGAAGGGCGACCGGGCCACCCTGACGGTGCTTCAGCAGCTCGCCGAGGCGACCCTCGCCCAGGCCCAGGCGCTGGCCGTCCAGCAGGAGGCCGGCAAGGCCGACGTGGCGCGGCGGCTGGCCGAGGTCGAGCAGATGGTCAGCTCGCTCACCGGGGCCCAGCGCAGCGAGCTCGAGCAGCTGGAGAAGACCCGGGCGGACGAGGCGCAGCTCGCCTTCCTCGCCTCGGGCGCGCTGGGCAAGGGAGAGCGCACGCCCTCGCAGGCCGGGCGCAAGGCGGTCGCCTTCGCGCTGGCTCAGCTCGGCAAGGACTACCTCTGGGGCGGCACCGGGCCGGACAAGTTCGACTGCTCCGGGCTCACCTCGCAGGCCTGGCTGGCTGCCGGCGTGAACATCCCGCGGGTCAGCCAGGACCAGTGGTCCGAGCTGACCAAGGTGCCGCTGAACCAGATCCGCCCCGGTGACCTGGTGGTCTACTACGGCGGCGCGACCCACATCGCGATGTACATCGGCGGCGGCCTGGTGGTGCAGGCGCCGCGCACCGGTGCGGTGATCAAGGTCTCGCCGATCGGCGCGATGCCGATCCTCGGCGCGGTCCGTCCCGACCCGCAGTCGGTGTCGGACGAGCCCGGCGGCAGCTGGAAGGTGCCCGAGCTGCCCAAGGGGGCGGACGCGGTGACGCCGATTCAGCCGGCCAAGCCGGAGAACCTGCCGACGCCACCGGTCACCGCCCCGCCGACCACTCCGACTGCGCCGACCACGCCGCCGGTCACCACCTCGCCGACTGCGCCGACCACGCCGCCGGTCTCCGCCACGCCCACCGACTCGCCGACCGGCACGTCCTCGCCGAGCACGGGGACGGGCTCGCCCTCGGGCTCCACCTCGCCGACCGGGACGCCGACCGGCTCGGAGTCGGCCTCGGCGTCCGCCTCCACTTCCTCCTCCGCGTCCGCATCCGTGGCCGGGTCGAAGAAGGACTCCGCGGCCTCGCCGAGCACGGCGGGCTGACCGTCCGTTACGCCGGTGCGGCCTCGGGCTCGGCGCGTTCGATCAGCATCTCGGGGCGGCCGGTGACGATCAGCCAGGCCGGCAGGGCCGCGACGCAGAGCAGCGGAAGCAGCGTCAGGTCGGGCACGATGACCGCGGCGGTGAACAGGCTGAGCCAGCCCTGCCGGGTGACCGCGAGCAGCACGCCGAGGACGGCGCAGGACACCGAGAGCGCCGGCGGCACCGAGGGGATCAGCGCGCTGACCGCGAAGCCGAGGGCGGCCGCGGCGAAGACGGCCGGGAAGATCCGGCCGCCGCGGAAGCCGGCGCAGGACGCGATCACCAGCGCGACCAGCTTCAGCACCGCCATCCCGAGCAGCTGCCAGAAGCCGTAGTGCGAGTAGTCCAGGGCCAGTTCCTTGACCTGGTCCAGGCCCTTGAACAGGGTGAGCTCGCCGCCCAGGGCGCCCAGCGCACCGAGCGTCAGGCCGCCGACGGTGAGCATCGTGACCGGGTGCGGGATCTGCTGGAACGCCCGGTACACCAGGGGGAAGAGGTACACCGCCGCCAGCCCGATCGTGGCGCCGACCGCACCGACCAGCAGGGCCCAGAACAGGTCGACCGTCCGGGTGCCCGGGTAGCCCGGCACCTTGATCACGAAGTCGTTGCCGACCAGCAGCAGCGTGGTGACCGAGCCGGTGACGGCGGAGATCAGCGGGGCGAACAGCCGGTCCCAGAGCGCCCCGGGCCCGGGCATCTCGGAGAGGATCAGCGCCGCGGCGAGTGGGGTGCCGAAGAGGGCACCGATGGTGCCGGCGGCGGCCAGTCCGACCCAGAGCACCGGGCCGGTCGAGGGCAGGAAACGCCGGCCGATCCAGTACGCCAGCGCGATGTTGATCATCGTGATCGGGTTCTCCGGACCCAGGCTGACGCCCCCGGCCAGGGCCAGGACGGTGGCCACGATCAGCCCGGGCAGCACGTACGGCGACACCGGCGGGTCGACCAGGCCGGTGGTGGCCGGGTCGGGCCCGGCGTGGCCGGGCGCCTGCCACACCGTCAGACCGACGGCGACGCCGGTGACGGTGAGGATCAGCAGGATCCACCAGGGGTTGAACCCGTCGATGTCCAGGCCGTCCGGGATGATCTCCCAGAGCAGGTTCTCCAGCCGTCCGGCCACCGAGCTGATCGCGATCAGGGTGAGGCTGGCGCCGATCCCGGTGAGGATCGCCGGAGCGATCAGCGGGATCAGCCGGGTGGCGGGTGTGGGCGGTCCCGAGGTGAGGTCACCCGGTTCGGCGGTGTCCTGGGGGGTGGCGTCGGCCATGCGAGGTACCTCCGAGGTCCGGGTGAGCTTCTGTCAGATTAGTGGCAAATCAGACATATTGGTCATCCGGACCTCGGAGTGTCGGTCCGTCAGTCGGCCGGTGGCCAGTCCGCCGGGGTCGGGGCGAAGTAGCCGAACGAATCCACCACGACGTGGGTCGACCCGCCGGAGTTGTAGACGAAGACGGTCCGGGCGGAGTCGACCGGCGTTTGCACGTGGTTCGGCACCACCGCGCCCGGCGTGAAGTTCAGGGTGCTGGTGCCCGGGCGCTGGTAGGTGTGCCCCCAGACCGTCAGGTACCCGGTGGCGGTGGGCTGGACGGCGGTCACGTTGAGCAGCGCCGCGGTGGCCCCGGCCGGGGCGGCCGGGCCGAGGGACAGCGTGCCGCCGGCGGCGATCGGACCGTTGCCGGCGGTCCGGGTGTCGTACAGCCGGGTGGGATCCTGCGGGTACAGCAGGCTGCCGGCGTAGCGCCCGTAGTAGCCCACCAGGTCGGCCACCACGTGCACCGGAGTGCTGTTGCAGATGGTCACCATCCCGTCGGCACCGATCGGGGCGATCACCTGGTTGGCGATGGTCTGCCCGGTGGTGAAGTTGAGGTTGGAGGTCCGCAGGCCGGTGTCCACGGTCAGGTAGCCGGGGCCTCGGGGCGCGGTCGCGGTGACGTTGAGCGCCAGGTGGGTGGCGTCCGACGGCACCCAGCCGTGCGGGACGGGCACCTTGGTCGCGCAGCCCGCCGCGGGCGGGCCGCCGGGCGTGGAACGGGTGTCGAGCACCCGGAGCGGGTCGATCGCCGCGTACCGCCGGCCCGAGTGTTCGTCGTAGTAGCCGACCAGGTCCACCACCACGTGCACCGGTGTGCCGCCGGCCGCGTTCCAGATCCGGAACCAGCCGGCCGTGTTCACCCGGACGGTGGTCAGGTTGGACACCGCCCCGGGCCCCTTGTAGTTGAGGTTGGAGGTGGCCGGCTGCGGTGAATCGCCGGCCCCGGCGGTCAGGAAGCCTGAGCCGGTCGCCCCGACGGCGGTGATGTTGAGCACCGCGGCGACCGGCCGGGCCGGCACCGAGTGGCCGAGCCAGACGGTTCCGTTCAGCACGTCGCCCGGGGCGAGTGCCTCCTCGGAGCGGGTGTCGAGCACTCGGGTGCTCAGTGGTTCGAACGCCCCGGGCCGGTAGTCGGCTGCTGCCGCCGAGGTCGGCAGCAGCAGCCCCAGGATGACGGCGCCGACGGCCGCCAGTCCGGTGAACTTGCGGATGACCATGATTCAACTCCCCCTGATTGCATGGCACTTATCGGCATTGTGCCGTGCCCGGGGAGGTTCTGTCAGGATCCGACGATCAGTCGGTGCTGTCCGGCTCGAACCGGATCACTACCGCCTTGGAGGTCGGGGTGTTGCTGATCTCGGCGGTGGAGTCCAGCGGCACCAGCACGTTGGTCTCCGGGTAGTACGCGGCCGCCCCGCCCTGGGCGACGGGGTAGTGCACCACCTGGAAGTGCGGGGCGCGGCGTTCGGTGCCGTCCACCCACTCGCTGACCAGGTCGACGTAGCCGCCCTCGGTCAGGCCGAGTTCGGCGGCGTCGGCGGGGTTGACCATGACCACCCGGCGGCCGCCGGTGATGCCGCGGTAGCGGTCGTCGAGGCCGTAGATGGTGGTGTTGTACTGGTCGTGCGAGCGCAGGGTCTGGAGTAGCAGCCGCCCGGCGGGGACCTCGGGGGCGGTCAGCGGGTTGACCGTGAAGTTGGCCTTGCCGGTGGTGGTCGGGAAGGTCCGGCTGTCGCGCGGGCCGTGCGGGAGGGCGAAGCCGCCGGGGCGGCGGACCTTGGTGTTGAAGTCGTCGAAGCCCGGCACCACCCGGGAGATCCGGTCGCGGATGGTGTCGTACGACTCGGCGAACTGCTCCCACGGCACGTCGTTCGCCTCGCCGAGGGCGGCGCGGGCCAGCCGGCAGACGATGGCCACCTCGGAGAGCAGCTGCTCGGACGGGGGCTGGAGGCCGCCGCGCGAGGAGTGCACCATGCCCATCGAGTCCTCGACGCTGACGAACTGGGCGCCGGCGGCGGTCCAGTCCCGGTCGGTCCGGCCGAGGGTGGGCAGGATCAGGGCCCGGGCGCCGGTGATCACGTGCGAGCGGTTGAGCTTGGTGGAGACGTGCACGGTCAGCGCGCAGCGGCGCATCGCGGCCTCGGTCACCTCGGTGTCCGGGGTGGCCGCGACGAAGTTGCCGCCCATCGCGAAGAAGACCTTCACCTTGCCGTCGCGCATCGCCCGGATGGTGTCGACCGAGTCCAGACCGTGGTCGCGCGGCGGTTCGAAGCCGAACTCCTTGCCCAGCGCGTCCAGGAAGGCCGGGGCGGGGCGTTCGAAGATGCCCATCGTGCGGTCGCCCTGCACGTTGCTGTGCCCGCGCACCGGGCAGACGCCGGCACCCGGGCGGCCGACGTTGCCGCGCAGCAGCAGGAAGTTGACCACCTCGCGGATGGTCGGTACCGAGTGCTTGTGCTGGGTCAGGCCCATCGCCCAGCAGACGATCACCTTCTGCGAGTTGAGGGTGAGCTCGGCCAGCTGCTCGATCTGCTCCCAGGGCAGACCGGTGGCGGCGAGCACCTCGTCCCGGTCGGTGGCGGCCGCCTCGGCGGCGAACTCCTCGAAGCCCAGGCAGTGTTCGGCGACGAAGGCGTGGTCGACGCCGTTCTCGGCCTTCAGGATCAGCTGGTTCAGCGCCCGGAACAGCGCGAGGTCGCCACCGAGCCGGATCTGCAGGAACAGGTCGGTCAGCTTGGTGCCGGCACCGGCCAGGCCGCGCGCGTTCTGCGGGTTCTTGAAGCGTTCGAGACCGGCCTCGGGCAGCGGGTTGACGCTGACGATCTTCGCGCCCGCCCGCTTGGCCCGCTCCAGCGCGGAGAGCATCCGGGGGTGGTTGGTGCCCGGGTTCTGCCCGGCCACGATGATCAGGTCGGCCTGGTACAGGTCCTTCAGGCTGACGCTGCCCTTGCCCACCCCGAGGGTCTCCACCAGCGCCGAACCGGAGGACTCGTGGCACATGTTGGAGCAGTCCGGCAGGTTGTTGGTGCCGAGCTGACGGGCGAACAACTGGTAGGCGAAGGCCGCCTCGTTGCTGGTCCGGCCCGAGGTGTAGAAGGCGGCGGCGTCGGGGGAGGGGAGCTGCTTCAGCTCCTCGGCGACGATCGCGAAGGCGCGCTCCCAGGAGACCGGGGTGTAGTGGGTGGCGCCCTCTTCGAGCAGCATCGGCTCGGTGAGGCGGCCCTGCTGGCCCAGCCAGTAGCCGGACCGCTCGGCCAGTTCGGCGACCGGGTGCTCGGCGAAGAACGCGGTGGTGATCCGCCGTTCGGTGGCCTCCTCGGCGACCGCCTTGGCGCCGTTCTCGCAGAACTCGGCGGTGTGCGTCTTGCCCGGCTCGGGCCAGGCGCAGCCGGGGCAGTCGAAGCCGTCGGGCTGGTTCACCTTCCGCAGGGTGGCCAGGGTCCGGCCGGGGCTCATCTGGTCGTTCGCCATCCGCAGGCTGTGGGCCACGGCCGGGAGGCCGGCCGCCGCGTGCTGCGGATCGGTGACCTTCGCCCGGTCCTGTGCGGGGTCGGTTTTCGGCGCCTGCTTCGGCATGACAGCCCTACTTCCTTGTACGGGTGACACGCTTCACCTTACGCAGGGGGTCGACTGTCTACGGTCCAGGGGCTCGGGGAACTGCGAGGAGATCTGGCGCCGGGGTCACATACGAAAGTGCCTGACCAGCTACGTACGGATCACCTTTTCCGAGGTCGGCGTCGCAGTTCCCCGAGCCCCTGTGGTGAGCGCGAGCTCGGTGAGCAGGCTGCGGGCCGCTGCGTCGTTCTGGCGGAAGCCCGGTGCGTTGGTGCGGGGCCGGGCGAAGGCGGTGTAGGCGCGGCCGTTGGTGTGCGGGCCGAGGGCGGTGCGGCGGGGGTGTGGGGTGTTGTCCAGGGTCGGGTCGAGCAGTCGGCCGTCGGGCAGCGAGACCGTCAGCAGGCCGGCCTCCTCCAGGAGCTCGCCGCCGAGGGCGAGGGTGCGCAGGACGGGGTTCTCGGTCCGGGAGAGCACGTGTTTGGGGAGGTAGCCCTCGATCAGGGCGGTGGCGTGCACCGGGTGGCCGGGGGTGGTGGGGCTGGTGGCGACGAAGGTGCCGGTGCGCTCGTCCGGGGCGACCCGCAGGTCGGCGCCGAGGAACCGCACGATCCCCGCCTCGGAGAGGGCGAGCAGCTGGCGGAGCCGGAAGCCGGGCGGGCCTGAGGCGAGGAAGTTGAAGAACCCGGACCACCAGCCGTCGAGTTCGGTGGCGGCCGAGCGGGCGGTGAGCCGGTCGGCGGCCATGATCCGGGGGAGCTGGCCGAAGAGCGAGAGCAGGGCGAGGAAGGCGCCCAGGTCGGCGCTGTGCGCCGGGTCGGCGCGGCGGTCGGCGTCGGTCCTGATGTGGTCGCGCAGGTGCTGCTGGAGACCGTCGGGGGTGAGCCGGAGGCCGGTCAGCGGGTGGTCGAGCGCTTCGAAGTCGAGCCGGTCGGCCGGGTCGGGGACGGCCTGCTCCACCAGGGCGGTCAGCTCTGGTGCGTACCAGTCCAGCCGGTCGTACCGGTCCAGGAAGTCCGTCCAGGGCAGTCGGACCCGCTCGCGGTGCGCGTGGAACAGTTCGTGGTAATGCCCGAAGCCGATCTCCTTGGCCATCAACGGCCAGAAGTCCCGGCGCAGTTCGAGCGGCCCGGGGCGGGCCAGCACCCGGTCGACGGCGGCGGCGTCGAAGTACCGGGGCAGTGGGGCGGGCGGCCCCTGGAGGCGGTAGCCGGTCTTCGAGTGGTACGGCACGCCCCGGCGGGAGCCGACGTGGATCACCGGTTCGCGGCCGGACGGCAGGTAGGCGAGCCCGTCCGGTGCCGGGACGAACCGGCCGCCCCGCCCCTCGGTGAGCATCGCGAGCAGGTCGACGAAGGCCAGCCCGAAGCCGCGCAGGATCAGGTGTTCCCCCGGGGCGACGCCGGAGAGATCGGCGTCCGAGGAGAAGGCGGGCGGTAGGTGGAACCGGCCGTGCCGGGCGGCGAAGCCGGCCAGTTCGCGCTGCCCGGGGTCGGGGGAGGAGCCGAGGTGACCGAGGGTCAGCACCACCTGATCGGCGATCAGCACGCCGTCGGAGAGCTGGACCAGCTGCGCCCCGTCCGGCGGGCCGCCGACCGACTGGGCGGTGTCCCGGTGCACGGTGACCGTGACGTGCGGCGGCAGCTCGGCCACCGCTCGGCGGAACACCCAGTCCAGGTAGGCGCTCTGGGCCCGGCGGGTGGGGAAGTCGGTCGGCGCCAGCGAGCGCAGCTCGGCCCGGACGGCGGGATCGGCGACCGGCTGGTACGGGGCGAACTCCTCGGCCCGGGCGGCCCATTCGGCGAGTGAGGGGCCGGGGCGGACCGGGCCCTCGATGGTGCTGGAGGCGTCGGTGAACATCGTCACGTCCTCCGCCATCGAGTTCATCCGCAGCAGGGGTGACTGGTCGTGCCGCCAGATCCGGCCGGCGCCGGGCGGGTACGGGTCGACCAGGTGGATCTCCAAGGGTCGGTCGGGGGGAAGCAGTTCGGCCGCGTTGGCGGCGATCCGCTCCAGCAGTCCGGTGCCGCGCGGCCCCGCTCCGATGATCGCCAGGGTGCTCAACTCGCCACCTCCGTCCGGGAGAAGAAGGCCCGGGCGCGCTGCAGCGGGGTGGGCGGCAGATCGCCCCGGGTGGTGCCGCGGGCGTAGTGCCGCTCCAGGTAGTACTGGCCGACCGAGAGCACGCTGGTCACCGCGATGTACCAGACGGTGGCGACCAGCAGCAGCGGGATCACCTGGTAGGTCTGGTTGTAGATCAACTGGGCCGAGTAGAGCAGGTCCTGGACGGCCAGCACGCTGACGATGCTGGTGCCCTTGAGGGTGCCGATCAGCATGTTCCCGGCGGTCGGCACGATCGAGCGCATCGCCTGCGGGACCACGATCCGGCGCAGCACCCTGGCCCGGCCGAGGCCGAGCGACTGGGCCGCCTCCAGCTGGCCGTGGTCCACCGAGAGGATGCCGCCGCGCACCACCTCGGCGGCGTACGCGGCCTCGTGCAGGGTGAGGCCGATCACGGCGGTCAGGGTCGGCCCGAACAGGTCGACCGTCTTGACGGTGAGGAACTCCGGGCCGAACGGGAGGCCCAGACCGAGGGTCGGGTAGAGCGCGCCGATGTTGAACCAGAACAGCAGCTGGACCAGCAGCGGGGTGGACCGGAAGATCCAGACGAAACCCCAACTGATGCTCCGCAGCACCGGGTTGTCGGAGAGCCGGCACACCGCGAAGGCCGTGCCGAGCGCGAAGCCGAGCACCATCACGGCGGCGGTCAGCCAGAGCGTGAGCAGCAGGCCCTGCACGATCGCGGTGGTGGTGAAGTACTGGGCGACCACGTCCCACTCGAAGGCCCGGTTGCGCAGGACGGAGTTGAACACCAGCGCCAGGACCAGCAGGGCGAGCACCGAGGCGACCACCCGGCCGGGCCGGCGGCGGGCCACGATCGGTGCTTCGTCGGCCTGGGGGAGTACGGGGGCGGACAGGGCAGTGGCCATCGGCCGGGCTCCAGACATGGCTGGGCCGTCACGCCGGGCGGCGCCCCTCAACGCACCCGGCCCCCGATCGTAGGCGTGGACGAACAGGGCCTGTCAAGGGCGGTCCG
This sequence comes from Kitasatospora gansuensis, assembly GCF_014203705.1. Classification (NCBI taxonomy): domain Bacteria; kingdom Bacillati; phylum Actinomycetota; class Actinomycetes; order Kitasatosporales; family Streptomycetaceae; genus Kitasatospora; species Kitasatospora gansuensis. The sequence continues at coordinate 2,851,536 of NZ_JACHJR010000001.1, read as the reverse complement.
TTCCTACTGATAACAGAACATGAAGGAATCCCGGGAAGGTTGACGTCCCGTCTGATCCACTGTTCAACTTCCTCCATGGACCCCGAGCAGCAGCGCCTGGTGACGCGCGGCCACATCGACTTCGGTCGGGTGTGGTCGGCGGCGTGTTGCGCCTGACCCGGTAGTCGCGGCCGTTCGACCGGCCCCCGTCCTGCTGTTCCTCCCCCTTCGCGCCGTCACGCGCCCAGCGCCCCTCGCGCACACCCTTCACCCCTGCGCCCCGCCGCCGTACCCCGGCGTGCCCGGGTGCCGCCACCCCCTGCACATCCGCACGAGAGAAGGACCTTCGCCATGCCCGTCGAGTTCCTCGGTATCGCCGCCACCGGTGACGGCTCGGAGACCAGCCCCCGGACCACCGCCGCCTTCGACCGCGACTACACCCTGCGGCTGGCCCGCGCCCACGAGGAACACGGCTGGGACCGGGTGCTGTTCGCGTACGGCTCCGGCTCGCCCGACCCGGCCCCCGCCGCCGCCTTCCTCGCGAGCAAGCTCGACACGCTGCAGATCCTGCTGGCGCACCGGCCGAACGTGTCCTACCCGACCTTCGCCGCCAAGACCTTCGCCACCCTGGACCAGATCAGCGACGGCCGGCTGACCGTGCACTTCATCACCGGCGGCAGCGACCAGGAGCAGGGCCGGGAGGGCGACTTCCTGACCAAGGACCAGCGCTACGCCCGTACCCGGGAGTACATCGCGCTGGTGAAGAAGATCTGGACGACGCGGGAGCGGTTCGACCACGAGGGCGAGTACTACCGCTTCCAGGACTTCGTCTCGGACGTCTTCCCGGTCCAGCAGCCGCGCCCCGACGTCTCGTTCGGCGGCTCCTCGGACGCCGCCTACGCGGCCGGCGGGGCCGAGGCGGACATCTACTGCCTCTGGGGCGAGCCGCTGGCCAGGACCGCCGAGCAGATCGAGCGGGTCCGGCAGGCGGCCAAGGACGCCGGGCGGACCGACACCCCGCGGATCCAGGTGGCGTTCCGGCCGATCATCGCGCCGACCGAGGAGCTGGCCTGGGAGAAGGCGCACCGCACCGTCGACCTGATCAAGGCCCGGATCGGGGGCGGCGAGCTGCTGCCCCGGGCGAAGGGCGCGGACGGCGGCTGGGCGCCGCAGAACACCGGCTCGCAGCGGCTGCTGGAGATCGCCGCCGCCGGTGAGCGCTACGACCGCGCGCTGTGGACCCCGACCGCCGCCGCGACCGGCGGCGCGGGAAACTCCAACGCGCTGGTCGGGACGCCGGAGACGGTGGCCCAGGCACTGCTGGACTACTACGACCTCGGCGTGGACATCCTCTCCGCCCGGGGCTACCACCTGCTGGACGACGCCATCGACTTCGGGCGCTACGTGATCCCGATCGTCCGCGAGGAGGTCGCCAAGCGGGACGCCGCCAAGGCCGCCGCCCGGGAGCGGGACCGGCACCAGCTCATCGCGCTCCAGGCATGAGCGCGCTGCTGGAGGTCCGCCGGGTCACCCTGGCCGACCCGCTCACCGGGCCGCTGGTCCGGGAGCTCACGCACGAGTACGTCACCCGCTACGGCCCGGGCGGCCACCAGGAGATGAGCCGGTTCCCGGACAGCGAGTTCGAGGCTCCCGACGGGGTGCTGCTGCTCCTGCTGGCGGACGGCGAACCGGTGGCGGGCGGTGCGTACCGCCGCTACGACGAGCGGACCGCCGAGCTCAAGCGGATGTGGACGCACTCGGCCCACCGTCGGCGCGGCCTGGCCCGCCGGGTGCTGGCCGAGCTGGAGCTCGCCGCCGAGGCGGCCGGCTACCGGCGGATCTTCCTCACCACCGGACCGCGCCAGCCCGAGGCGAAGGGCCTCTACCTGGCGACCGGCTACACCCCGCTGTTCGACCTGGACCGTGACCCGACGGTCTTCGCGCCCCTTCCGTTCGAGAAGCACCTCCCGCTCCGTCAGCTCCCCCGAAAGGCCCCGACCCCGTGAGACGCGCACCCGCAACGCTGACCGCCGCCGCTGCCCTGCTGCTGCTCGCCGCATGCGGCTCCGGCGTCGGCAAGTCTCCTGCCCCCGCCGGGAGTTCCGCGCTCGCGGCGGCGGCCCAGGACGTGGTCTCGACCGTGCCGAAGTCGGAGAAGGCGGCCGCGCTGCTGCCCGAGGAGACCCGGAAGGCCGGCAAGCTCAAGCTCGGCGGCTCCTCCGGCACCCCGCCGTCCGCGTTCTACCCGGACCCGGCGGTGAAGAAGGCGGCCGGGATCGACGTGGACTTCACCGACGCGGTGGCCAAGGTGCTCGGCCTCACCATCGAGCGCGAGGAGGCCGCCTTCGAGACCATCCTGCCCGCGCTGGGCAGTGGGAAGTACGACCTCGGCACCGGCAACTTCGGCGTCACCACGGCCCGGTTGAAGACCATCGACTTCGTCACCTACATCAACGACGGCCAGGGCTTCTCGGTGAAGAAGGACAACACCGCCCAGCAGCCGGTCAAGGAGATCGGCCAGCTCTGCGGCCTGACCATCGGCACCGGCGTCGGCACCACCTTCGAGACCACCCTGAACTCCAAGAAGAACGTCTGCACCGACGCCGGGAAGAAGGCGTACGAGGTGCGGGCCTTCTCCGACACCGGTGCCACCCTGACCAGCCTTCAGCAGGGCAAGGTCGACCTGGTGATGTCCACCATCAACGGCCTGCGGTACCAGGAGTCCCAGCCGGCCTCCGGCACCCGCTTCCTGAGCGAGTTCCGCCGGCTCGACGTGGGCTTCGCGTTCAAGAAGGGCTCACCGCTCGCCCCGGCGTTCCAGGCGGCGGTCAACCAGCTGATCCAGGACGGCACTTACCGGAAGATCCTGCAGAAGTGGGGCACCGAGCAGTCCGCCATCAGCACCTCCGAGATCAGCCCGCCCGAGCGTCCGTGAGGTCCGCCATGACTACCCTCGCCACCGAGAGACCCACAGTCACCGAGCCGGACCCGTCCACGCTGCCGGTGGTCCCGGCCCGGCACCCCTGGCGCTGGCTGGCCGGGGCGGCCGCGGTCGTGGTGGTCGCCCAGTTCGTGCACGGGCTGGCCACCAACCCGGGCTGGGACTGGGCCACCTTCCGGGCCTTCCTGACCACCGAGACCATCCTGCGCTCGGTCGGGGTCACCCTCCAACTCACGCTGTACGGAACGGTGCTGGGCTTCGCGGTCGGTGCGGTGGTGGCCTTCCTGCGGCTCTCCAGGAGCCCGATCCTGCAGACCATCGCCTGGGTCTACGTCTGGGCCTTCCGGTCGATCCCGCTGATCGTCCAGCTGGTCTTCTGGTTCAACCTGTCCTACCTCTACAAGCGCTTCGGCATCGGCATCCCGTTCGGTCCGACGGTGCTGAGCTTCGAGACCATGGACCTGCTCGGCGCGCTCGGCGCCGCCGTGATCGGGCTGGCGCTGCACCAGGCCGCGTACGCCGCCGAGATCATCCGGGCCGGGGTGATCTCGGTGGACGCCGGTCAGCTGGAGGCCGCCGCCGCGCTCGGCATCCCCCGGCTGCGGCAGATCCGCCGGATCGTGCTGCCGCAGGCGATGCGCTCGATCCTGCCGAACGCGGGCAACGAGGTGATCTCGCTGTTCAAGGGCTCCTCGATCGTCTACGTGATGGCGATCGGCGAACTCTTCTACCAGGTCCAAGTGATCTACGGCCGGACCGGCCGGGTGGTGCCGCTGCTCATGGTGGCCACCGTCTGGTACGTGGTGCTGACCACGCTGCTCTCGTTCGGCCAGTACTACCTGGAGCGGTACTTCGCCCGCGGCTCGCAGCGCACCCCGCCGCCGACCCCGTTGCAGCGGGCCCGCGCCTTCGTCCGGCAGATCCAGGACACCCGACTCACCGCGCCCACAGGAGGCACCAGTTGACCGGCACGACGATGGTGGACGTCCGGGGTCTGCACAAGAGCTTCGGCAAGCTGGAGGTGCTGCGCGGAGTGGACCTCCAAGTCGCCGCCGGCTCGGTGACGGTGGTGCTCGGCCCGTCCGGCTCCGGCAAGTCCACCCTGCTGCGGGCCATCAACCACCTGGAGAAGCTCGACCGGGGCTACGTCTCGATCGACGGCGAGCTGATCGGCTACCGCCGCTCCGGCGGCAAGCTGTACGAGCTGAAGGAGCGTGAGGTGCTGCGCCAGCGCACCCACATCGGCTTCGTCTTCCAGAACTTCAACCTGTTCCCGCACCTGACCGTGCTGGAGAACGTCACCGAGGCGCCGATCAGCGCCCTGCGCCGCCCGAAGGCGCAGGCCAGGGCGCAGGCACTGGACCTGCTGGCCAGGGTCGGCCTGGCGGACAAGGCGGAGGTCTACCCGAGGCAGCTCTCCGGCGGCCAGCAGCAGCGGGTGGCGATCGCCCGGGCGCTGGCGCTGGAGCCCAAGGTGCTGCTGTTCGACGAGCCGACCTCGGCGCTCGACCCGGAGCTGGTCGGCGAGGTCCTGGACGTCATCAAGGACCTGGCCCGCTCCGGCACCACGATGATCGTGGTCACCCACGAGATCGGCTTCGCCCGCGAGGTGGCCGACACGGTGGTCTTCATGGACGACGGCGTGGTGGTCGAACAGGGGCCGCCGAACGCCGTGCTGGACGCGCCGCGGCACGAGCGCACCCGCGCCTTCCTCTCCAAAGTTCTCTGACCCTCCTCACCACTGGAGCAACGCCATGTCCCTACCCCGTCGTGCCCTGGTCGCCGCCGCTGCCGGTCTGACCGCCACCCTGCTGCTCACCGCCTGCGGCGGGGAGGCCGCCGCCGACCTGAGCGCGGGGAAGGGCAACACCGCGCCGGACGGGACCAAGGTGAACCTGACGCCCGATCAGAAGCGGGTGACCACCGCCAAGGTGGACGCGCTCGCCGCCCTGGTCCCGGAGGAGGTCCGCAAGCGCGGCACGCTGCGGGTGGTCGACTCGCTCGGCACCGTCCCGCCGCTGGACTTCTACGCCGACGACAACAGGACGATCATCGGCGCCGAGCCGGACATCGCCTACCTGGTCGGCGACGTGCTCGGCCTCAAGGTCGAGCTCAACCCGGTCTCCTGGGAGAACATCTTCGTCGGTCTCGACGCCGGCAAGTACGACGTGGGGTTCTCCAACATCACCGTGACCGAGGCCCGCAAGGAGAAGTACGACTTCGCCACCTACCGGCTGGACATCCTCGGCTTCGAGGCGAAGAAGGGCGGCAGCTGGAAGGTCGCCGGACCCAAGGACGTGGCCGGGCACACCATCTCGGTCGCCTCCGGCACCAACCAGGAGAAGCTGCTGATCGCCTGGAACGAGGAGAACCTGAAGAACGGTCTGAAGCCGGTCGACATCAAGTACTTCCAGAACTCCTCGGACTACTACCTGGCGCTCGGCTCGGGCCGGATCGACGCCCACCTCGGCCCCAACCCGACCGCCGCCTTCCACGCCGCGCAGACCGGCGAGACCGAGATCATCGGCACCTACTCGGGCGCCGGCGCGGAGGTGCTCGGCAAGATCGCGGCCACCACCAAGAAGGACAACGGCCTGGTCAAGGCGCTGAACGAGGCGCTCAACACGATCGTCAAGAACGGGACGTACGGTCAGGTGCTCAAGCGCTGGGGGCTGGAGAACGAGGCCGTCCAGACCTCCGAGCTGAACCCGCCCGGCCTGCCGAAGCCCAAGGCGTAGCCCGCCGTTCCCCTCCAGGTCGCCGCCGTGTGGTGAACTCTCACCGACACGGGGCGACTTGGGGGGAGCGGGGCGGATGCGGGCCGGGGACATACTGGACGGCAAGTACGAGTTGGTCGCGGAGATCGGCCGGGGTGGCTTCGGGGTGGTCTGGCGATCCGTCGACACCCGGCTCGGCCGGGAGATCGCGGTCAAGGTGATCTCCGACTCGGCCGAGCTCGGCGCCGGGGACATCGCCCGGTTCAGACACGAGGCGCGCGCGGTGGCCAAGCTGAACCACCCGCACATCGTCACCCTGCACGACATCGGCGAGACCGCGACCGGCAGCCCGTACCTGGTGATGGAGCTGGTGCAGGGCCGCTCGCTGGCGGCCGTGGTCAAGCAGGCCAGGCCCGGACTGCCGCAGGTGCTGGACTGGATGGGCCAGGTCTGCGTGGCGCTGGCCGCCGCCCACCGGGCCGACGTGGTGCACCGGGACATCAAGCCCGAGAACATCATGATCACCGACACCGGCAGCGCCAAGGTGCTGGACTTCGGCATCGCCCGGCTGGACGGCCGCCCGGGCGGCCTGACCACCATCGGGACGGTGATCGGCAGCCCGATCTACCTGGCACCCGAGCGCTGGGCGGACGGGCCGCTGGACGGCCGGGTCGACCTGTACGCGGTCGGCTGCATGCTGTACGAACTGGCCGTCGGGCAGCGGCCGTTCAACGCCGGGACGGTGGTCGGCCTGATGCGCCAGCACGTCGACGTCGAACCCCCGAGACCCCGTCAGCTCGCCCCGGAGCTGCCGCTGCTGCTGGAGCGGCTGATCCTCGACCTGCTCGCCAAGGACCCGGCCGACCGCCCCGCCGACGGGCTCGAGGTGGCCCGTCGGCTGGCCGAGGTCCGGCCCGGCCGGGCCGCCGAACTCCGGGCCCTGGCCGACAACGCCTGGGCCCTCGGCGCGGCCGGCTCACCCGCCGAGGCGGCCCGCCGACTCTGGTCGCTGATCGGCGAGTTCGCCCGCGAGTGCGGCCCCGACGACCCGCGCACCCTGCGGACCTGCCACGACCTGGCGCTCTGGTTCGCCGCCGACGGACGGGTGCCCGAGGCGGTCGGCCTGCTCGGTGAGCTGCTCGCCACCGGCCTCGGCGGCCGGCAGGCCGAGGACGCCGCCCGTGACCTGGCCCGGCTGACCGCGCAGCTGCCGCCCAGGACCGCCCCGGTCACCGGCCAGCTGGCGCTGCTGGTCGGCTGATGCCGTCCAGTCCGTACGGGATGCGCTCCAGCACGCCGTCCGTGAAGACCTCGTACAGCGGCAGCGTCTCCAGGTGCACGTACCCGATGTGGCAGTCGCAGACCGGCAGCGGACAGGGCCGCTCGGCCAGCCCGGCTCGGTAGGAGCCGTCGTAGATGTTGCCGAGCGGGGCCCGGACGAAGTGGCAGCGCTGGACCGAGCCGTCGCCGAAGACCGAGATCACCGAGGAGCCCGTCCGGCAGCGGCGGCCCTCGCTCGGGTGCGGCTCGCGGCTCCAGCCGAACAGCGGGTCCAGCGCCGTCCAGTCGGCGGCCTCGGCGTCGGTGTAGCTGCGGCCCTCGGCGGCGTTGATCCAGAGGTAGACCTCGGGGCGCAGCGCGGCGCGGAACTCCCGTGCCGCCGCCAGGTGTTCGGGCTGCCCGACCACGCCGACGCTGTACCGGACGCCGAGCGCGTCCAGCTCCCGGCACTTGGTCAGCAGCCGGTCCTGGGCGACCTGGCCCGGGTGGTAGGTCACCCAGAGCGCCAGGCTCGCCGGGTCGCCCTCGGCCAGCCAGCCGGTGCGGCAGCTCAGGTTGGTCTGGATCGCCACCCGGCGGACGTTCGGCAGCAGGCTGAGGCGCACCATCGCCCGGCGGTACCAGGACCGCACCAGCCCCTCGCCCCAGGGCGTGAACAGCACCGAGACGGCGGGCTGTTCGGCCACCCAGTCGCAGAACCGCTCCAGCGCGGCGCGGTCCTCCCGCAGGGTGGCCGGGCTGTCCCGGCGCTTGGCGAACGGGCAGTACGGGCAGTCGTAGTCGCAGGAGGCCAGCGGACCCCGGTAGAGGACGGTCAACTCCGGGGCTCCGGCGCCGGGGAGGCCGAGGAAGGTGCTCATCGGGCCTGGTGTCCGGCCATCCGGTCCCGCACGGCGGCGGAGAACAGTGCCGGGCCGACCGCGTCCGACCACGCCAGCCCCTCGGCCGACAGCGCCAGCCTGCCGGGGTCGTCGGCCAGCCAGCCGCGCTCGGCGAAGCCGGTCAGCTCGGCGGGGAAGTCCTCGGCCGGAGTGGAGTCGAACCGGCGCCGGTAGTCGGCGAGTTCGAGCCCGTCGGCCTGGAGCAGGGACTGCAGCAGGTGCCGTCGGCGGGCCTCGTCCCGGTCCATCGGCCAGCCCCGCTCGGCATGCCCGAAGTCGGTGGTGGCCACGTAGTCGTCGATGATGCCGCGCACCTCGGTGGCGTTCACCGCGTAGTCGAAGGAGTAGTGCAGCCCGGCGGTGTACGAGCGGGCGCCGCAGCCCAGGCCGACCATGCCGTCGGTCTGGCAGCTGTACTCGCCCGCCACCTCGGCGGTCGCGTCGGCCCGGCGGAACATCCGCATCGACACCTGCCGGTACCCGTTCGCCAGCAGGTGGTCCCGACCCGAGCGGTACAGCGCCAGCCGCTGGGCGTCCCAGTCCTGGGGTGTGGACCGGCGGGCCAGCCCGGTCAACGGCCGGACGTAGAGCGGGTAGAGGTAGAGCTCCTCGGGCCGCCAGGCGAGCGCCGCGTCGAGCGAGCGCAGCCAGCTGACCCCGGTCTGCCCGTCGATGCCGTAGATCAGGTCGATGTTCAGCACCGGGAACCCGGCCGCCCTGATCCGGCCGAGCGCCGCCTCCACCGCCCCCCGCTTCTGCGGGCGGACAGCCGACTTGGCCTCCTCGTCCAGGAAGGACTGCACCCCGAGGCTGAGCCGGGTGGTGCCCCGGTCCGCCAGCACCTCGAGCCGGTCGGCGGTGGCGGTGTCCGGGGAGGCCTCGACCGAGAGCGGCACGGCCCGCAGGTCCACCCCCATCCGCTGCTCCGTCAGATCGCAGAGCCGCTCCAGCTCCCGCGCCGTCAGATAGGTCGGCGTGCCACCGCCGAACGCCGCCACCGCGAACCTGGCCCCCTCGTCCAGCGCCGCCCGGACGGCGACGGCCTGCCGCTCCAGCGCGTCCAGGTAGGCGGTGGTCAGCCCGTCCGGGCTGCCGATCCGGGTGAACAGGTTGCAGAAACCGCAGCGCACCTCGCAGAACGGGATGTGCAGATAGAGCGAGAGCGCGTCCTGCGGCTCGCCCGCCCAGAGCTCGCGCAGCGGCGGCCGGGGTGCCAGCGGCCGGTACGCGGTCTTGTGCGGGTAGGCGTAGACGTAGGACTGATAGGGCCTCATGCGGGGCTCCGATGGCTCTGGTGGCTGCCGGTCGGCAGGGTGAAGTGCGCGTACGGGACCGTCCAGACCACCTCGTGGCCGATCCGGTGCCCGGTGTAGCCGTCCTCGCCGTAGGCGGTGCCGTGGTCGGAGCAGACGATCGCGAAGCAGGGCCGACGGCGGCTCATCGCCGCGAACAGCCGCCCGATGTGCGCGTCCACGTACTCCAGCGCGGCGGCGTGACTGGCCCGGGTGTCCCCGTCGGCCCGGGTGGCGCCCGGCAGGTGGAACCAGTTCGGCTGGTGCAGCGCGGAGACGTTCAGCAGCAGGAACAGCGGCTGCCCGGGCGGCTGTTCGGCCGTCACCTGCTCGACGCAGGCCACCTGCGCCTCGAAGGAGGTCGGCGAGGGGACGCCGAACTCCGGCTCCCAGTAGCTCTGCTGGAACATCCCGGGCAGCACCGAGCCGAGCGGGCCCTGCTTGTTGAAGAACCCCACCCCGCCGACGCAGACCGTCCGGTACCCGGCCGCCGCCAGGGCGGAGGGCAGATCGGGGGTGTCGAAGACCCAGGTCCGCGCCTCGGTGGTCTCCGAGCCGCCGAACCGGGCCGCGAACAGCCTCGGGTGCGGCCCGTCCGGCGTGGCCGGGGTGGGCAGGAACCCGGCCAGGATCGCCTGGTGAGCGGCGTACGTGAAGCTGCCGGGGGAGTGCCGGCGCTCCCATCGGCCGCCCGGCAGGACGGCGGCGAGGTTGGGCAGCCGCCCGGCTGCCGCCAACTCCTCGGCCACGTCGAAGCGGAGGGTGTCCAGGGTGACCAGCAGCAGGTCGTGGCTGCCGACTATCTGACGCATGTCGGGGATCGCGGTCATCGTTCCGTTCCGAGCAGGGCTTGGACCTGTGCGCCGTAGGTGTCCAGGCCGGCGGCCGGGCCCTCGGGCAGGCCGGGGAGGTTGGGGAGCAGGTCGCCGAAGGCGTTCACCTCGCCCACGTACCAGCGGCGCCAGTTGGCACCGGGCAGCACGTCGATGCCCACCATCGGGGAGCCGGGGAAGCAGGCGGCGACCCGCTCGCCCAGCTCCAGCAGCCCGGCCCAGTGCGGGCCGGCCGCCGCCCTGACCAGGGCCAACTCGCCTCTGGCGCCTCCGAGGTGAAGATTGGTCAGCGGCCCGGCGCTGGTCCGGACCACCGCGTGGGTGACCCGGCCGTGCACCGCGACCACCCGCAGGTCGGCCGACCGGCCGCGCTGGGACGCCTTCGGTATCCACTGCTCGACGTGCAGCCCGTCGGGGGCCAGCGCGTCCACGACGGCGGCGATCTCCGGCTCGGTGGTGTAGCTGCGGACCCGGAGCGAGTTGTGCAGGCCGGTGGGGGTCAGCTCGACCGACGTGGTCGCCCTGAGCCTGCCGCCCGGGCCGAACTCCAGCGCCAGCACCCCGGCGGCGGAGGAGGCGTGGGCGGGCTTCACGAACACCCGCCGGAGCCCGGCCCCGGCCAGCTGTGCCCGCAACTCCGCCCAGTCGCCCACCGGTTGGCCGAGCGCCCGCGGTACGGGGAGACCGGCGGCGGCCAGCCGGGCGTGGGTCCGGCGTTTGTCGAACAGCACCGCGGTCTCCGCCGGATCGGCCAACAGCCGGGCGCCGGGGGCCCGTTCGGCCGCCGCCGTCAGGGTGGCCAGCCCGCCGAGCAGCCCGGCGTACCAGGCGGCCGAGCCCTCCACCCGGGTCGGCAGGCAGCCGGGCCCGCGCAGCATCGCGTCCACGGCCGGGTCCTCGCCGGGGGAGTCCACCCGGACCAGGGCACCGGCCGGGACGGTGACCTCGCCGCGCAGGACGTCCACCCAGGGCAGTACGGCGGGCGACGGCAGCCCGAACGACCGGACCGCCGCCGCGAACAGCTCGACCCGGCGGTGGCCCGGGTGGCCGACGACGGCGATCACTCGCCGTTCGCCACGTAACGCCAGTCGTCGTCGGGCTTCTCCTGGTCCGAGAGGTCCAGCTCGACCCCGGCCGCGCCCAGGGTGTCGCGCAGGCGCTGCTGCATCCCCTCGGTGAGGTAGTGGTGGTGCAGGTCGAGTCGGCGCAGGTGGGTCAGGCCGAGCAGGGCCTCCGCCCCGGTGTCGGTGAGGGTGCCGAGGGCCAGGCTGACGCTCTCCAGCTGCCTGACCACGGCTGATCCGGCCACCGCGGCGGCCAGCTCGTCCTGCAGCGCGCTGTTCTCCAGGCCGAGCCGGCGCAGCGCGGGCAGCCGCTCGCCGCTCAGTACAGGCGCCAGGTCGGCCACCCCGGCGTCGCCGCCGTACTCGTCCACGCCGAGCCACAGCTCCAGGCTCTCCAGCGCCGGGAAGTCGGACTCGCCGACGGCCCGGACCACCGCGACCGGCAGGCCGCCGGCCTCGAACCGCAGTGCGCGCAGGTTCTCGTGGCGCAGGGCCCGCAGGGCGAGCCCGCCCTTGCCGTCGTAGTCGGCGGAGGCACCGCGCACCACCAGCTCCTCCAGCGCGGGGAAGGACTCCAGCAAGGGGGTCACGTCGGCGAGCTGGAGCCAGGAGATCTCGCACTCCTCGAAGGTGACCTCACCGAGGAACAGCGCCCGCAGCCCGCCGAGCCGGTCGGCACTGCCGGTCAGCGCGGCGATGACGGGCTCGACCAGCTCGTACTCGTCCTCCCACCACGGCCCGATCACCAGCGCCCGGACCCGCTCGACCGGCACGGCCGCCAGGAACGACGCCCAGACTGCGGCGAAGTCGCTGCCGCCGTCGTACTCGACCTGCACCCGCCAGGCCACCGACTCCGGCGCGGGCAGCTCGGTGCCCTCCGCGCCCGGGAAGTCGAAGACGGGAAGACCGTGGAATTCCTCGATGTGCTCGCTGATCGCCATGGCGATCTGTCTATCAGTCCGACCCGACAACAGCTGACAGCCGGGGTGTCAACAGTGCGGGACGCTGATTCGGGCCTCCGGTGACTTGGATGAATTGATAGGAACTGGCCGAGCGGTAACCCCTGGTTGGCAGGCCCGAGCCGTTGATATACCTCGGATGCATAGGACGGGAGAGGTGTGCGGCCTCCTCGATGGCATGCGACGAACCAGGTGGTGATGGGCAGTGAAGCTCCTCCGTGTCGGCCCTCAGGGCGCCGAACGCCCCGTGGTGCTGGGTCAGGACGGCACCGCTTTCGACCTCTCCGGCCGGACCCCGGACATCGACGGGGCCTTCCTGGCCGGGCTCGACCCGGCCGAGCTGGCCCGGGCGGTGGCGGCCGGTGAACTCCCGGTGACCGACATCGCCGGGGAGCGGATCGGCGCGCCGGTGGTGCGACCGGGCAAGGTGGTCGGGATCGGTCTCAACTACCGGGACCACGCCGAGGAGGCGGGCGCCGCGATCCCGGCCGAGCCGGTGGTCTTCCTGAAGCCGAGCAACACCGTGGTCGGCCCGTACGACGAGGTGCTGATCCCGCGCGGCGGTGAGAAGACCGACTACGAGGTCGAGCTGGCCATCGTGATCGGGCGGACCGCCCGCTACCTGGAGAGCGAGGCCGAGGCGGTGGCGGTGATCGCCGGGTACGCCACGGTCAACGACGTGACCGAGCGGGCGTTCCAGTTCGAGCGCGGCGGGCAGTGGGACAAGGGCAAGTCCGCGGAGACCTTCACCCCGCTCGGGCCCTGGCTGGTGACCCCGGACGAGGCGGGCGACCCGCAGCGGCTGGAGCTCCGGCTCTGGGTCAACGGCGAACTCCGGCAGGACGGGCACACCGCGGAGATGATCTTCCCGGTGTACGAAGTGGTCCGCTACCTCAGCCAGTTCATGGTCCTCGAACCGGGCGACGTGATCGTCACCGGCACCCCCGCCGGCGTCACCCTCGGCCGCCCGGGCACCCCCTTCCTGCGACCCAACGACGTGGTCGAACTCGAGGTCGAGGGGCTCGGCCGCCAGCGGCAGGTCCTCGGCAAGGCCTGACCTCACCTCCGGGCATCAGTCACCAGGGGCTCGGGGAACGGCGACGCCGACCTCGTAAAAGATGATCCGTACGTAGCTGGTCAGGCACTTTCGCAGTGATACCCGCCAGCCACGAACCGTCGCCGTTCCCCGAGCCCCTGGTGGTGCTTCCGCTACTGCGTCAGCAGTCCCTGGAGCCGCGCCGCCAGCGCGGCGGCCCGCCCGTCGGGCCCCTCCTGCCGGAGCAGGCGGGTGAGGACCTCCGCCGTCTGGGGGTCGTGCAGGGCGGTGGCGGCGGTCATCACCACGAACTCGTCGAGCAGCCAGTCGCGCAGCGACTCGGGCGGGATCTGCCGGCCCTCGTCGAGCCAGCTGAGGGCGGAGGCCTCGACCACCGAGATCCAGGACCGGACCAGCAGCGTCAGTCGGGGCCCGGCGGCCTCCCGGACGCCGAGGTGACGGACCGTCCGGCGGAGCGCGGCCCGCCGGACCTCGTCCACGATCGCGCCGGTCCGGGCGGTCTCGACCACCGAGCCGCCGCGGAGCAGTGCGCCGTAGCCGGTGTGGTGCTCGGAGACGAAGTCGAAGTAGCGGTCCAGGACGGCCGAGAGCTGTTCGGTGGGGGTGCCGTCCGGCGGGACGGTGAACCGGCCGGCGAGCTCCTCGGCGGCGCTGCGCAGGGCGGCCTCGTACAGCTGCTGCTTGCCGGCGAAGTAGCGGTAGACCAGCGGGCGGGAGGCGCCGGCCGCCTCGGCCACGTCGTCCAGGCTCACCTCCTCCGGCGGGCGGGAGGCGAATAGCTCCAGGGCGACGGCGATCAGCTGCTCGCGCCGCTGTTGCACCGGAAGCCGCCGGTAGCCGGGGCGCCGGGCGGCCGGTTCGGACGAGGTCGTTGCGCTGACTGCCATGGCGGCCAGGGTAGCCGTCCGGTCGCCGATTGCCGCCGTGCTCGGCGGGTCCGCCCATTGAAACGGACATATCGGACCATCATGTGACCAGATGTCAGCAGGCACCCGGGAGCGCAGATGCAGGAGACCGTGCAGGAGCCGGCCGGCCCGAGCCCGGCGGTCAGGGCGTGGCGCGCGGTCCGGGACTACGTACGGGCGGCGCCGGGCACGTACTGCTGGCTGCTGTTGCTGGCCTTCACCAGCTTCGTGGTGGCCAGGATCGACCCGGCCAACCTGGACTGGTTCCTGGCCAAGCGCAGCACCAACATCGACCAGCTCCGGGAGCACCCCGTGCACGCGCTGCTGGCCAGCGCGATCTGGACCGAGCAGTCGGCGTTCCTGTTCTACTTCGTGATCTTCAACATCTTCCACGTCCCGGTCGAACGCTGGCTGGGCACCTGGCGCTGGCTCACGGTCGCGCTCACCGCCCACGTGCTGGCCACCTTCGTCAGCGAGGGCATCGTCGCCTGGGGAGTGGACGCGGGGCGGCTGCCGGAGAACCTGGCGAACACCGTGGACGTCGGCGTCAGCTACGCGCTGGCCGGGGTCGAGGGGGTGCTGACCTACCGGTTCGCCGGGCGCTGGCGCTGGCTCTACGGCGGCGGGCTGCTGTTCTTCTACCTGCTGCCGCTGATCACCTCGCACACCTTCACCGACCTCGGGCACTTCTGCTCGGTGCTGATCGGCCTGAGCTTCTACCGCTTCGCCCGGGGGCGTCCGACCTGGGACCCGCTGGCCGCCTGGCGGAGCAGGCCGTGGCGGCGCGCCGGCTGAGTGCGCCGGCTGAGCGCGTCGGCTGACGGTACATCGGCACAAGCCTAGGCAAAGGGGCTTGCAAACCCGGCCACCTGCGGAAGGATGGCCGAATGGTTGAAGCACTGATCAACTCCCCTGCCGACGGCACCACCCCCCGCCGTATCGCCGACGCGTACGTCCACTCGCTGGCCGAGCTCGACCCGCTGACCGCGGTCTACCTGGGCCTCGGTCCCGAGGACGACGACCGCCTGCCCGACCTCTCGCCGGCCGGCCAGGAGGCGGTGGCCGAGCTGGCCCGCCGCACCCTGGCGGAGCTGGACGCGGTGGAGGCCGCCGGGGGCGTGACGGACGACGCCGAGCGCCGCTGCGCCCGGCTGCTCCGCGAGCGGCTGACCGCCGAACTCGCCGTGCACGACGCGGGCGAGAACTTCCGGGCGGTCCGCAACCTCGGCTCGCCGCTGCACGGTGTGCGCGAGGTCTTCACCATGCTGCCCACCGAGACGCCGGAGCACTGGGCCCTGATCGGCCGCCGGATGGGCCGGCTGCCGGTCGCGGTGGCCCAGTACCGCGAGCTGCTCACCGAGGGCGTCGAGCGCGGCCTGCTCTCGGGCCCGCGCCAGGTGGTCACCGTGGTCGGCCAGATCGAGGAGTGGCTGACGGGCGATCAGCCGGGGGGCTGGTTCGGCGAGTTCGTCCAGGACGCGCCGGTGGAGCAGCGCGCCGAGCTGACCGCGATCGCGGTCACGGCGGCCGAGTCCTTCGCCGAGCTGCGGGACTGGCTGCGGGACGTCTACGGGGCGGCCGCCGCCGGCCGCCCCGACACCACCGGCCGGGAGCGGTACGCCCGCTGGGTGCGCTACTGGACCGGCTCCGACCTGGACCTGGACGAGGCGTACGGGTGGGCGTGGGAGCAGTTCCACGAGCTGGACGCGCAGATGCGGGCCGAGGCCGAGAAGGTGCTCCCGGGCAGCACGCCGATGGCGGCGATGGCCTGGCTGGAGAGCGACGGCCCGGCGATCAAGGGTGAGGAGAACGTCCGCACCTATCTGCAGGGCCTGATGGACACCGCGATGGCCGACCTGCAGGGCGTGCACTTCGACCTGGCCGAGCCGCTGCTCCGGGTGGAGTCCAGGATCGCCCCGAGCGGCAGCGCCGCGGCCCCCTACTACACCGCCCCCTCGCTGGACTTCTCCCGCCCGGGCCGGACCTGGCTGCCGCTGCTCGGCCGGGACAGCTTCCCGGTCTGGGACCTGGTCTCCACCTGGTACCACGAGGGCGTCCCCGGCCACCACCTCCAGCTGGCGCAGTGGACGTACGTGGCGGACAAGCTCTCCACCTACCAGGTCACCCTCGGCGGGGTCAGCGCCAACCTGGAGGGCTGGGCGCTGTACGCCGAGCGCCTGATGGACGAGCTGGGCTACCTGACCGACCCCGGGCACCGGCTCGGCTACCTGAACGCCCAGATGATGCGGGCGCTGCGGGTGATCGTGGACATCGGCATGCACGTCGGCCTGGAGTTCCCGGCCGACTCCCCGTACAAGCCCGGCGAGGCGATGCGGCCGGACGACGCCCGGGAGTTCTTCGGCCGGTACTGCGGGCTCTCGGTCGACTTCCTGGACAGCGAGCTGATCCGCTACCTCGGGCTGCCCGGCCAGGCGATCGGCTACAAGCTCGGCGAGCGGGCCTGGCTGCGCGGCCGGGCGGCGGCCCGGGCGGCAGCCGAGGCCAGGGGCGAGGCGTTCGACCAGAAGGCGTGGCACATGGCGGCGCTCTCGCAGGGGTCGCTGGGCCTGGACGACCTGGTCGAGGTGCTGGCCGCGCTCTGATTCGTCCAAATCTGGACATAAACCCTTAAATCGTCTTGCTTGTCGCCCTTCCGAGGGATCTCCTGGAGAGAGTGTTGCCCCAAACGGCTCTCCCGGAGATCTCTCGGAAGGCGGCAAAACGGTGTCCCAGCAAGCTGTTCCCGCAGACCAGACGGTGGATCCACGGCGTTGGTGGGCGCTGGCCGTGATCGCCATCGCCCAGCTGATGATCGTGCTGGACGCCACCATCGTGAACATCGCCCTCCCGTCCGCCCAGAAGGACCTGGGGATCTCGGACGCCAACCGGCAGTGGGTGATCACCGCCTACCTGCTGGCCTTCGGCGGCCTGCTGCTGCTCGGCGGCCGGATCGGCGACCTGTTCGGCCGCAAGCGCACCTTCACCGTCGGCCTGCTCGGCTTCGCGGTCGCCTCCGCGATCGGCGGGTTCGCCACCGAGGGCTGGATGCTGTTCGCGGCCCGCGCGCTCCAGGGCGCGTTCGGCGCGGTGCTCGCCCCCTCGGCCCTGTCGCTGCTCTCCAACACCTTCACCGACGCCAAGGAGCGGGCCACCGCCTTCGGCATCTTCGGCGCCATCGCGGGCGGCGGTGCCGCGATCGGGCTGATCTCCGGCGGGCTGCTCACCGAGTACCTGAACTGGCGCTGGTGCCTGTTCGTCAACATCCCGATCGCCCTCGGCGCCGCGACCGGCGCGTTCTACCTGCTCAAGCGCGACCACATCGAGAAGGGCCACCGGGTCAGGCTGGACCTGCCGGGTGCGCTGCTCGGCTGCGGCGGCCTGCTCGCCATCGTGTACGGCACCTCGCAGGCGACCGGCCGGGGCTGGGGCGACTGGCTGGTGATCGGCTGTCTGCTGCTCGGGGTGGCCCTGCTGGCGGCCTTCGCCCTGTTCGAGCGCCGGACCACCCACCCGCTGCTGCCGATGCACATCGTCGGCGACCGGAACCGGGGCGGCGCCGCGATCGCGGTCGGCATGGCGATGATCGGGATGTACGGCCTGTTCCTGTTCCTCACCTACTACCTGCAGGCGATCAAGGGCTACTCACCGGTGATGGCGGGCATCGCCTTCCTGCCGATGACGGCCGCGATCATCTTCAGCGCGACCGGCATCGCGGCCCGGCTGATGACCAGGCTGCCGTCCCGCAACCTGGTGGTTCCCGGCCTGCTGCTGGCGGCCGGCGGGATGGCCTGGCTGATCCAGATGAAGGTGGACAGCTCCTACGCGACCGTGGTGCTGCCCAGTGAGATCCTGCTCGGCCTCGGCATGGGCCTGGTCTTCATGCCGACCATGAGCCTGGCCACCCTCGGGGTGCCGCCGTACGAGACCGGCGCGGCCTCCGCCATCATCAACACCGCGCAGCAGGTGGGTGGTTCGATCGGTACCGCGCTGCTGAACACCATCGCGGCCAGCGCCACGGCCAGCTACCTGGTGACCCGGGACGCCGGCAGCCCGGCGGTCCAGTCGGTCGGGGCGGTGCACGGCTACGTGGTGGCGACCGTGGTGGCGATGGGCATTCTGCTGGCGGCGGCGGTGATCGCCTTCCTGATGATCGATCACAAGCCGAAGCCGGGGGAGGCGGAGTCCAGCGAGTCGACGGCGCACGCGCTGGCCTGAATCGGACTGCAATCCCTTGCGGAATCTTTCCGCAAGGGATTGCCCATGTTCCGGCACCCTGATTGACTCCGGCCCATGACCGACTATGACCTGCTGGTGGTCGGCGGCGCCGGCGTGGACACCATCGTCCGGCTGGACCGCATCGAACTGCCGGACGCCGACTCCCAGTCCGTCCCGCCGATCCGCGACTACGTGGCGCACACCGGCAACGGGGTGGCGCTCGGCGCGCACCTGCTCGGGCTGCGCACCCACTTCCTGGACTTCCTCGGCGAGGACCCGCAGGCCGAGCTGATCCTGGCCGAGTACCGGCGCCGGGGCCTGCCGTTCAGCCACCTGGTCTCACCGGCCGGCACCCCGCGCTCGGTCAACCTGGTGGACGCGCAGGGCCGCCGGTTCTCCTTCTACGACGGCCGCCACCCGGCCGAGCTCCGGCTGCCCGCCGCGAGCTACCTGCCGTACCTGGAGCGCAGCCGCCACGTGCACCTCTCCATCACCGGCGTGAACCGGGACATGTACGCCGACATCCGGCGGCTCGGCCTGACCAGCTCCACCGACCTGCACGACTGGGACGGCGTCAACCCGCACCACCGGCACTACGCGGTCAACTCCGACCTGGTCTTCCTGTCGGTGGCGGGCTGCCGGGGCCGGCACGAGCAGGTGATGCGGCAGATCCTCGCCGAGGGCCGGGCCGCCCTGGTCTCCGCCACCGACGGTGCCAACGGCAGCTACCTGCTCACCCGGGACCGGCCCGACACCGTCCACCACCTGCCGGCGGTGGACCCGGGGCGGCCGGTCGTGGACACCAACGGCGCGGGCGACGCCTACGTGACCGGCTTCCTGTACGGCCGGCTGGCCGGGCGGCCCGCGCTGGACTGCGCCCGGGCCGGGGCGGTCGCCGGGGCGTACGCCTGCACCTCGGCGGGCACCCACACCGACTTCGTCTCCCGGGAGCAGCTGGCCGCCGCCCTGGGCTGATCAGTCGGTGTCGTCCGGGTGCAGCGCGATGTGATCGGCCGCCAGATCGGCCGCCACCCGGTGCTGCATGCCCAGCGCGGCCAGGAACTTGGCGGGCAGCTGGACCCGGCCGGTGCGGTCCAGCATCACGTACTCGCGCTCGCTGACCGTCTCCTGGCCGTGCTCGTCGGTCACGGTGCGGCGGAGCACCTCGCTGCTGGTGCGGCCGTCCCGGATCGCCACCGTACGGCGGACCTCGCCGGCCACCATCGGGTCGTGGGTGACCACCACCACGGTGGTGCCGAGCTCGCGGTTGACGGTGCGGAAGGCTTCGAAGATGCCGGTGGCGGTCTCCGAGTCCAGCTCGCCGGTGGGTTCGTCGGCCAGCAGCACCGCCGGGTCGTTGGCCAGCGCGACCGCGATCGCCACCCGCTGCTGCTGGCCGCCGGACAGCTCGGCGGGGCGGCGGTGGCCCAACTCGCCGATGTCCAGGGCCTCCAGGAGCTCGGTCACCCGGGCGCGCTGCCGGGTGGCGGCCCGGTGGCCCGAGCGCAGCTGCATCGGCAGCGCGACGTTCTGAGCGGCCGTCAGGAACGGCAGCAGGTTGCGCGCGGTCTGCTGCCAGATGAAGCCGACCACCTCGCGCCGGTAGCGCAGCCGGTCCTTGGCGGTCATGGCCAGCAGGTCGCAGCCCGCCACGGTGGCGGTGCCCGCGGTCGGGGTGTCCAGCCCGGCCAGCACGTTCAGCAGGGTGGACTTGCCGCTGCCGGAGGCGCCGACCAGGGCCACCAGGTCGCCCTGGTCCACCGTCAGGTCGAGCCCCTGGAGCGCCTGGACCTCGATCCCGTCCGTACTGAAGATCCGGACCAGCCGTTCACAGCTGATCGCCACGTCGGCCCGGACGGTCCGGGGTGCGGCGGCGGCCAGCGCCTTGCGCTGGAGCTCGGCCAGGCTCGGGGGCGGAGTGCTCATCGGGTGTCTCCCGCTCGTAGCTCGGTGGTGATCTGCCGACGGGCGGTGACGGCAGCCTCGGCCAACACCGCGAGGCAGGCCAGCAGCGCCAGCCCGACGGTCTGTTCGACGATCGGTGCGGCGGTGAGCCGAAGCCCGGTGGGGACCTCGGCGCCGACCAGGGGGGAGAGGTCGACGGCGGGGCCGAGCAGCAGGACGCAGCCGACCGCCGTCAGCGCCCCGCCGAGGGCGGCGAACAGCGCCTGCGGCAGTGCCTCGGCCAGGATCAGCGCCAGCCCCTGCCGGGGCCGCAGGCCCATGGTGCGCAGCCGGGCCAGCATCGCGGCCCGCTCGGGCCCGGCCCGGAGCAGCGTCAGCAGGACGGAGAGCAGGGCGAACAGCGCGGTGGCGCCGACCGTGACCCAGAACAGCCGCTCGGCCGAGTTCTGCAGCGGGTCCCTGCCGAGCTCCGCGACCGCCCCGGAGCTGGTCCGCACCAGGTGGCCCGGCCGCTCGCCGGCGGTCGGGGGTCCGAGGAACTTCTCGGCCAGCGCGCGTAGTTCGGCGTCGTCGAGGCGCCCGTCGGCCAGCCACCGGTCCGGGCCGCCGAGTCGAGGCAGCAGTTCGGTGGCCGGGCCGATCGGCAGCACCACGTTGGTGGCGGCCGTCCCGTGCAGGGCGGGGGTGCCGTCGACGACGGCGACGCTTCGGATCGGGACCGCCTCGCCGCCCGCCAGCCGGAGGCTGTACTCGCCCTCCGGCAGGTCACTGCTGACCAGCGCGGGCAGCGGCCGGCCCGGTACCGCGGTGAGCAGGGCCGGGTCGAACCGGCCCCGCCCGGCGACCTCGGCCAGCCTGGCGTACCCGACCGGGTCGGCCAGCACCACGTTGACCCGGACCGAACCGCCGGTGCCGGTCGTCATGGTGACGTCCTCCTCGATCCAGACCGGCAGTGCGGTCTCCACCCCGGGCAGCCGGCCGGCGGCCGTGACGAAGCCCTCCGGCAGCGAGCCGTTCAGCTGGGCGTTGACCATGGCGTCGCCGCCGATGGTGTACCTGGCCACCGCGGTCCGGTTGGCGGCGACCGAGCTCAGCACGGTGGCGCCGACCGCGCCGCAGGTCACCGCGAGCACCAGGGCGAGCAGCGGCAGCACCGAGGGCCGCGAGCGCGGGCCGCTGCCCCGGGCGGCCCTGGCCAGGCCGAGGAAGGCGATCGCGCCGGGCCGGGGCCTGGCCCAGCGGGCCAGCAGCCCGATCAGGGCGGGCTGGAGCCGGGCCAGCAGCAGCGCGCCGGTCAGCGCGAGCAGCAGCGGGGCGGCGACCAGCAGCGGGTCCACCCCTTCGCCGAGCGGGGCCACCCCGCGTCGGACCACCTGGGTGGCGGCCGTCACCGTGGCGGCCAGGACGGCGAGTTCGGCCATCAGGCGGCGGCGTCCGGCCCGGGCTCCGCCGGCCGGGTCGCGGAGCAGCAGGGCGGTCCGGACCGGGAAGGCCAGCAGGGCGAGCAGGGTGACCGAGCCTGCCGCGACGGCGGCGGTCAGCCAGCGCGCGGTGGGCAGCAGGGTGAAGGCGAGCAGCGCGCCGAGCCCGGCGGCGGGCAGCACGGTCAACGCCCCCTCGCCGAGCAGCCGTCGGCAGATCCCGGCGCTGCCGGCACCACGGGCCCGGAGCAGCCGCAGCTCCGCCGTCCGCCGTTCGGCGGTCAGCGCCGCCGCCAGGCAGAGCACCACGGCGGCCACCCCGGCGGCGCCGGCCGGGCCGACCGCGGTCAGCGAGTTGATCGCGGACTGCCTCATCCGGGCGGTGTCGATCAGGTTCCGCAGGTCGGAGTTGATCCGCAGGCCGATCCGGCCGGTTCCGGTGGTCACCCGGGCGGCGATCGGTCCCGCGGTGACCGCCGCGAGGTCGAAGGAGGTCTCCTTGAGCCGGTCCGCCCGCAGCGCGTCCACCTGCACCGGCAGCCGCCAGAAGTCCTCGGCCCCGTTGCCCCATTCGGCCATCCGGGTCATCGCCTCGGGGCCGGTCAGCGCGATGGTGTACCAGTACGCCAGCGGGGGCTCCCACGGGCCCATGAACTTCTGGTTCTTGCAGGCCTTGAGGGCGCACCCCTCGCCGGCCCAGAACGGGTCGGACGGGTCTCCGGCCGTGTACAGGCCGGCCACCCGGGCCCGCTGCGGGCCCACGCCCAGGGCGGTGCCGTCGAGCACCGAGCCGACCTTGATCCCGATCGCCTCGGCGGCGCCCGCCGCCAGCGCGATCTGGACCGGCTCCCCGGCCGCGGCGTCGCCCGGCCACTGACCGGCCGTCAGCCGGACGTGGTCCCGCGCCCCGTGCAGGTACAGCAGGGCGAGCTCGGGCGGGATGCCCTCCGGGCGGTCCAGTTTGGGATCCGGCAGTACCCGCGGCCTGCTGGCCCGCCGTCCGTACACCGGACCGCTCGGGTCGAGCGGGAGCACCGCGCTGACGCCGCCGGTGAGTTCGGCCAGGGTGGCGTCCAGCTGCTCCGCCGGGTCGCCGCCCGAGGTCGTGCTCGAGGCGGCCCGCACGCTGGTGGCGAGCGGACCGTACGAGCCCAGGAAGCTGTGCAGCGCGTCGTTCGCACCCCGGTCCAGCGCCCGGGGCAGGGCGGCGGCCAGGAAGACCATGGCCAGGGCCAGGGCGGCGGTGAGCAGGGCGGCCAGCGGCGCGGTGCGCAGCCGGGTACGGACCCAGGGGGCCGGGGTGCTCATTTCTCCTCCACGAACCGGAGCCGGGCGGCCACGTCCCGGCGGCGGCCGCCGACCAGGAAGGCGGACAGCAACGGCAGGGCGGCGGTCCCGGCCGCCAGGGCCAGCACCTGACCGAGCGGCAGCCCGACCAGGACCTCGGGAACCGGCGGACGGGCCGCCGGGGTGAGCACCAGCAGGGGCACCACCAGGTGGACCAGTACGGCTCCGAGCAGCAGCCCGACCGCGGTGCCGATCGTGACCAGCACCACCTGCTCGGCGGCGGCGGTCCGGTTCAGCAGCCGTCGGGACGCGCCGAGCGCGAGCAGTACGGCCGACTCGCCGGCCCGCTCGCTCGCCGAGGCGGCCGAGGCGGCGGTGAAGCCGATGGCGGCCAGCACGGCGGCGGCCAGCGCCAGCGCGGCCAGCGCACTCTGCGGGGCGGCGCTCAGCGGGTCACCGATCCGGGCGGCGGCGTCCTCCTCACGGAGCGTCAGCTGCTGGGCGGTCGGCCCGGCCCGCAGGGCGGCGGCAGCCTCGGCCGGGGTCCGGTCACCGGGGCCGGCGGCGGGCAGCCACCACTCGTTGACGGCCGGGGTGTCGGCGCCCCGGTCGCTCAGCCACCGGTCGGCGCGGGGCAGGTCGAGCAGCAGGGCGGTGGTGCCGTACACCGGCAGCGCCTCGACCGCGCCGGTGATCCGGACCGGCAGGTTGGCGCTGCCGACCTGAACCCTGATCAGGTCGCCGACCTTGGCGCCGACGGCCGTCAGATAGGCGCGGGTGGCCAGGCCGTTGACGTCCGGGCCCGACTGGGTGCTGCCGGGAGCGAGCACCGTGCTGCGGTGGCTGGTGGACTGGAGGTAAGCGATGGTCAGCATCGAGTCCGCCGCGGCGCCGCTCCGCACGTCCGCCGGGGTGCCGGCCTCGGTCGTCGCGGTCCAGGTGCCGACGGGCGCCGGGACGGTGGTGGCAGGTCCGGTCGCGGTGTCGGAGACGGCGAGGCGACGGACCGTCAGCTCGCCGCCGCCCTCCCGTGAACCGGTGGGGTGGGTCAGCTCGAAGCCGGTCAGGGTGAGCGGCGCGGCGACCGAGCCGAGCGGCGCGGCGGTCAGCGCGCCCAGGTCCACCGAGACGGTCAGCTCGCTCCGCGGCGGCAGCTGCGAAACCAGGATGCGGTGGGACGCCCCGAAGCCGTCCCGCAGCCGGAGCCAGAGGTCGGGCGCCTGCAACGGCTCCGGCGGCGCGTCGGGGAAGAACCGGTTCCAGTCCAAGCCGGCGTGGTCGGCGACGTGGACCGCCACGGTCAGGTCGATCCGGGCCGGCCGCCCGGGCAGCCGGAGTCCGGCCGGCTGCGGTTCGGACAGCGGCGCGAACAGCTCCCCGGCCGACCGGCCGTCGAGCAGGTCGGGCCTGACGGTCAGTCCGGTGGCCGCGCGGGCGGTGTCGGTCAGCAGCACCCGGCCGGGCAGGTCGCCCGGCAGGGACTGGTCGATCCGGGCCACCGGCAGCAGCCGGTCGCCGCCGGGCAACGCCGCGTACCGGCCGCCCTGGCCCAGCGTGGGCAGCGCCGAGCCCCAGATCCGCAGACCGCCCGCCGTGGCGAAGTCGGCCTGGTCGTGCTGCGAGTCGCGCCAGGCGGCGTGCTGGCCGAGGGCCAGTACGCCGGTGGCGACCGCGAGCACCAGCAGCAGCACCGGACCGTTCGCCCGGCCCGGGCGGCGGGCCAGCTGCCAGCCACCCAACGCCGGGCCGAGGCCACGGCCCCGGGCGGCCAGCCGGGCCCCGAGCCGGGCCGCGAACGGCAGCAGCCGGAGCACCAGCAGGGTCCCGGCACAGAGCGCCAGGGTGGGCGCCGCGACCAGCACCGGGTCGATGCCCAACTCCCCGTCGGCGGCCACCGACAGGCCGCCGGTGCGGGCGCCGAGCTGCTGGTACGCGACCACGGCCAGGGCGACCAGCGCCAGGTCGGCGCCGGAGCGGGCGACGGTGCTGACCACGGCCTGTCGGCGGGACACCACCCGGCCGCCGTCGCCCCGGAGCATCGCGGGCAGCGCGGTGAGCGCGACACAGGCCAGCGCGCAGGCCCCGGCCACCGGCCACCGGATGGCGGTGTCGGCGTGCTCCAGAGCCATCCCGGTCAGCGGGCCGTAGCTGGTCAGCAGTCGCAGCAGCGGCCCGGTCAGCAGCGGGGCGAGCAGGGCGGCCGGCAGCGCGAGCAGCAGCGCCTCGACGGCCGTCCAGGCCGACAGCCTCCGCCGGGTCGCGCCCCGGGCGGTGAGCAGGGCGTTCTCCCGGGTCTGACGCTCCGCCACCAGGTGCACCACCAGCAGCAGGGCGGCCCCGGCCAGCACCGCCAGCTGGAGCGCCCCGATCAGCAGGGTGGACTTGGTGACCAGCGTCGCCGAGTGCAACTCGGCCAGCAGGGCGGGCAGTTCGGTCTGCAACTGGGTGCCGGGGAGGTGCTGCTTGACCAGTTCGGGCAACTGGGCGGTCCGGGCCCTGAGCTGCTCGACCCGTTCCGGATCGGCGGCGCCGAAGTCGGCGGTCAGCAGCGAGCCCCGACTGCCCTGCGGCAGCAGGCCGGAGGTGAAGACGCCGTCGTCCACCAGCATCGGCCCGTACGTGGTGAAGCCCCTGACCTGGATCTCGCGGCCACCGAGCGGGTCCAGCCGCCAGTAGGGCGCGTCCCGGTCGGCGGCCCGGTAGACACCGGTGACCCGGACGGTGAGCGGGCGGCCGCCGTACCGGTCGGAGAGGGTGACCTGGGCGGGCAGCGCGTTCTCGGTCAGGCCGAGCCGGGCCAGCGCGCTCGCCGGTACGGCGGTCTGGACCGTCCCGTCGGCGACCGGCCACTGACCGGCCGTCAGCTTCAGCCGGCTCCGGTCCAGCGCGGCCAGTACGGTCAGGTCCACCTCGCGGGTGGGGCCCGGCGCACCCGGCAGACCGTACGAGCGGCTGCGGGCGAGACTCTGCGTGGTGACCGGCAGTCCGGCGAACAGCTGCGCGCCGAGGGCGGTGACCCCGGCGTCGTCCGCGGCCCGGGTGTCCAGCGCGTGGTCGGCGCTCAGCAGGAGGTCGACTCGGCTGCCGCCGTCCAGATTTCGCCGTAGCCCGGCCTCGGCCACGGTGCGGTTGAAGGCCACCAGGGTGGTCAGCACGGTGGTGGTGATCAGCACGGTGAACAGCACCGCAGCCGCCAGTGGCAGCCGGCCGCGCAGTCGTCGCAGGACAAAGCCGAGCATGTGAATTTCCCCCCGTTCCGGCCGCCCTGTACCGGATAGCGGACGACTCTGTCAGATTCGAACAGGAAGTGGAAGGGCCTTGCGCGAACCATGTCCGAGCTGCGCAGAATCGAGCATCTTCAACGGACAGTTCACGGGGGACAGCCTGATGACCGAAACACCTTCGCCCATGGTCGTGGTCGAGGATCTCCGGCGCAGCTTCGGCACCGAACCGCGCGTGGTGCACGCCCTGCGCGGCGTCTCCTTCACGGCGGCCCGGGGTGAACTCACCGCCCTCAAGGGCCGGTCCGGCTCCGGCAAGACCACCCTGCTCAACCTGGTCGGCGGCCTCGACGCACCCACCAGCGGCCGGATCTCGCTCGACGGCACCGACCTCTCCGAGCTCGACGAGGACGGGCGGCTCGCCCTGCGCCGGGACCGGATCGGCTTCGTCTTCCAGTCCTTCGGCCTGCTGCCGGTGCTCACCGCCGCCGAGAACGTCGGCGTCCCGATGCGGCTGCGCAAGCTCCCCGCCGCCGAACGCGAGGAGCGGGTCCGCACCCTG
This sequence comes from Kitasatospora gansuensis, assembly GCF_014203705.1. Lineage (NCBI taxonomy): Bacteria > Bacillati > Actinomycetota > Actinomycetes > Kitasatosporales > Streptomycetaceae > Kitasatospora > Kitasatospora gansuensis. Next base: position 2,825,016 of record NZ_JACHJR010000001.1, on the reverse strand, counting down.
CTCGCCCTGGTCGGCCTGGCCGAGCACGCCGACCAGCGGCCCGCCGAACTCTCCGGCGGCCAGCAGCAGCGGGTCGCGATCGCCCGCGCCCTGGCCAACGACCCCGCCCTGATCATCGCGGACGAACCCACCGGCCAGCTCGACTCCGAGACCGGCCTCGCCGTGATGGAACTGCTCCGCGCCGTGGTCCACTCGCAGGGCGTCACCGCCCTGGTCGCCACCCACGACCCGACTCTGATGGCCCAGGCCGACCGGGTCGTCTCGCTGCACGACGGGCAGATCGTGGACTGACGGACGGTCAGCAGTACTGCAGTTCCTGCCGCTCCTGGACGAGGAAGATCCCGGGGAGGACCTCCTCGGAACGGACCAGGATCTGCACCGCCAGGTCGTCCGGCCAGGCGGTCCCGACCGACCAGTGGGCCCCGCTCAGCCGGGCCTCGGTCAGCCGGGCGGAGCCGAGTTGGGCGTGCCGCAGGTCGACGCCGGTCAGATCGGCGTACCGCAGGTCGGCGTGCGCCAGGTCGGCGTGCGCCAGCGTCGCGCCCTTGAGGTCGGCACCGCGCAGTTGGGTGCCGACCAGCACGGCGCGGGTCAGATCCGCTCCGGCCAGGTCGGAGGCGTCGAGGTGGGCACCGGCGAACCGGGCGCGACCCAGGCGCGCCCTGGTCAGCCGGGCGCCGGTCAGATGAGCCCCGGTCAGGTCGGCCTCGGTCAGGTCGGCCCCGGTGAGGTCGGCGTCGCGCAGGAACGCGTCCGCGAGGTCCGCGCCGCGCAGGTCCGCGCCGCGCAGGTCCGTCCCGCGCAGGTTGGACGCGCACAGCACGGCCCGGACCAGATCGGCCCCCCGTAGGTCGGAGCGGGTCAGGTCGGCGTTCGCGAGGTCCGCCTCGGTCAGGTCGGCGTCGGCGAGATGGTGGTTCCGCAGGTCGGTCCCGGCCAACCGGGCGCCCGCCAGATCCTGCGCGTGCCGCACGAAGACGGCCGGCTGGAGCGCCAGCCCGAGCCGCAGCCAGCCCAGGAAGCCGAGCCCGGACCCGTCGCGCCCGGTCGGCCGTACCGAGCTGTCACCTTCGCCGGTCCCGAACAGTCCTGACACGAGCTCAGAGAACATCGCCACCGGCCTCCTCGCCCGGGCGGGCCACCTCGGAGGACCGCCATTCGGCCGGCGGCAGGGCGGACTCCGGGCCCACCCCGGCCGCCCTGGTCGGCCCGGCCACCTCGGGAAGGGCCGACCCCCGCCGCGCGAGGGCGATGACCGCGACCGGCGATGCCATGCCGGCGACGGCCGCCCGCAGCGGTGTCCCGGCCCCCGTGGTGGTCAACAGCAGGGCCAGACCGCAGCCGAGCCCCAGGCGGATCGCCACCGCCAGCAGGTAGGGGCCGATCCGGAGCTGCCCGTTCTCCTGCCACGGATACCCACCGACCCGGTGGATCGCCAGGTACAGGCCGGCCGCTTCCACCAGCGCCGCACCGCCCGTGCCGCACAGGCACGCCTCCCACAGCCCCATGGTCCGGGGTCCTCCTGCATCCGTACAGATACTCGACTGACCCCACTCTCAGTGCCTCCGTCAGCTCGAACAAGTCTTTCCCGGAAGCGCCCCCGGGACCGGTCGGGCCCGGCTACCATGCCCCCGCCGATCGCCGGGACGCCGCCGGAGGAGGGATTCTCAGCGGCTTCCCAGGCGATGGTCACCTGATCCCCAGATCGTCCGCTCATAGTCGGAATCACCTCCGTCCCCCTCTGTGAGCAGGAGCCGAACCCTTGACGACCTGGCACCGCATCCTGTTGGGCGCCCTGCTCAGCATCCTGGTCGCGATCACCCCGGCCGCCGCCCGGACGGCTCCGCCGCCGACCGGTCTCGGCACCACCGCCACCGCCCCGGTCACCGAGGAGTCGGCCCGGGTCGGCGCGCTCTTCTCCGGCGGTGACCACTTCTGCAGCGCGAGCGTGGTCGACAGCCCCGGCGGCACCCTGCTGCTCACCGCCGCCCACTGCCTGTCCTCGGCCGACGGGGTCACCTTCGTCCCCGGCTACCGCAACGGGGCTTCCCCATACGGAAGTTGGAAGGTCACCGCAGTCCACACCACGGAGGCCTGGCAGGACGACCGGGACCAGGACGAGGACTACGCCCTGCTGGAGACCGCCCCCGACGCCGCCGGCCGCACCGTCCAGTCCGTGGTCGGCGGCACCCCGATCGCCTACGACGCCTCCCTCACCGCCACCGCCCGCCTGTACGGCTACCCCAGCCGCACCGACGCCCCCCTGCTCTGCACCAACGCCACCACCGCCCAGTCCCCGACCCAACGCCGGATCGACTGCCCCGGCTACCCGGGCGGCACCAGCGGCGGCCCCTTCATCGACACCACCACCGGCAGCCTGATCGGCGTGATCGGCGGCTTCGAGGAAGGCGGCGACACCGAGGACATCTCGTACGCCGCCCACCTCGACGACACCCTCGCCGCCCTCTTCGCGGACGTGACCACCGGCTGAACACCCCGGCCCCGGGCCGGACATGACGAAGGCCCAAGCTGACCAGTGGTCAACTTGGGCCTTTGCGGCACTTCTTGCGAAGTGCCCCCGGCAGGATTCGAACCTGCGCACCCGCCTCCGGAGGGCGGTGCTCTATCCCCTGAGCTACGGGGGCCTGCGTGGTGTCCCGTGGCGGCGACGTGGAGAACATTACCAGGCCGGGGGAGTGGTCCGTGCACGGGTTTCGGGGGTGGTTCGGGGCGGTGCGGACGGAAGTCGGGAAAGGCCGGACGGGTGGGTGGGTGCGCGGCTACCCTCGGTGAGGTGTCCGGAGCGCCCGGGCGGGTCCTCGTGGTGGACGACAGCGAGGTGATCCGCCAGCTGATCAGAGTCAACCTGGAGCTCGAGGGCTTCGAGGTGGTGACGGCTGCCGATGGCGCGGAGTGCCTGGAGGTGGTCCGCCGGGTGGCACCCGACGTGGTGACGCTGGACGTGCGGATGCCCCGGCTGGACGGGCTGCGGACGGCGGCCCGGCTGCGGGCGGCCCCGGCGACCAGGCGGCTGCCGATCGCGATCGTGAGCGCGTGCGCGCCGGCCGAGCTGCGGCAGGGCGAGTCGGTGGGCGTGGACGGTTACCTCGGGAAGCCCTTCGACCCGGCGGATCTGGTGGCGCTGGTCCGGCGGCTGATGCTGCTCGGCGAGCGGGACGCCCCGCGGCAGCGTTTCGTCTACGGCTTCGGCGGCGGTGGGTACGGCAGCGGGTACGGCTCCGGGTACGGCAAGGGGCTGGGTTCGGAGCTGGGGGAGAGCGGCTGACGTTCGCCCAGAGCGAACATTGCCACCGGAAAGCCGCGGCACGCCCGTCTCAACGGGTAAACCAGGTGCGGCCGCGTACCGCCTCTCGCCTAGGCTTGGGCCCGTGACACCCGCAGAGCTTTCCCAGGCAGTCCAGGCCGCAGTGAGCGCCGCCGTAGAGGCGGGCGAGCTGACCGTCGCCGTGCCCGAGCACGTGACGATCGAGCGGCCCAAGAACAGGGACCACGGCGACTACGCCACCAACGTGGCCCTCCAGCTCGCGAAGGCGGCCGGCAAGCCGCCGCGAGCCGTCGCGGAGAGCCTGGCCGCGCGCCTGCGAGAGATCGCCGGAGTGTCGAAGGTGGACATCGCCGGTCCGGGCTTCCTCAACATCACGCTGGACACGGCAGCTCAGGGTGAGCTGGCCCGCGCCATCGTGAAGGCCGGCCAGGCGTACGGCCGGAACGAGGAACTCAAGGATCTGAGGATCAACCTCGAGTTCGTCTCGGCCAACCCGACCGGACCGATCCACATCGGCGGCGTCCGCTGGGCGGCCGTCGGCGACTCGCTCGCCCGGGTGCTCCGGGCCTCGGGCGCCGAGGTCACCACCGAGTACTACCTGAACGACGCCGGCGTGCAGATCGGCAAGTTCGCCGCCTCGCTGCAGGCCGCCGCGAACGGCCGGCCCGCGCCTGCCGACGGTTACGTGGGCGAGTACATCGTCGACATCGCCAAGGCGCTGGTGGCCGGCGTCCCCGGCGTGCTCGACCTGCCCGAGGACGAGCAGCTCCAGGTGTTCCGCACCGAGGGCCTCAAGCTGATGGTCGCCGAGATCCAGCGGTCGATGGACGAGTTCGGCACCCACTTCGACGTCTGGTTCTCGGAGAAGACGCTGCACGACTCGGGCGCCGTCGAGAAGGCGATCGAGCGGCTGCGCGAGCAGGGCCACGTCTTCGACCAGGACGGTGCGATCTGGCTGCGCACCACCGACTTCGGTGACGACAAGGACCGCGTCCTGATCAAGGCCGACGGCGAGACCACCTACTTCGCCGCCGACGCCGCGTACTACCTGAGCAAGCGGGACCGGGGCAGCGAGGTCTCGGTCTACATGCTCGGCGCGGACCACCACGGTTACGTCAACCGGCTGAAGGCCATTGCGGCCTGCGCGGGCGACGACATGGACCGCAATATCGAGGTCAAGATCGGCCAGTTCGTGAAGATGCTTCGCGACGGCGAGGAGGTCCGGCTGTCGAAGCGGGCCGGCAACATCATCACGATCGACGACGTGGTCGACTGGATCGGCGTGGACGCGGCCCGGTACACCCTGGCCCGGTCCTCGACCGACTCCACCATCACGCTCGACATCAACGTGCTGACCAGCCAGACCAACGAGAACCCGGTCTTCTACGTGCAGTACGCGCACACCCGGATGTGCGGCGTGCAGCGCAAGGCGGCCGAGCTGGGCATCACCAAGTCCGAGGACTTCAAGCCGGAGCTGCTGAGCACCGAGTGGGAGTCCGCGCTGCTCGGCGAGCTGGGCGAGTTCCCCCGGGTCCTGGCGAAGGCCGGCGAGCACCGCGAGCCGCACCACGTCGCGCACTACCTGGAGCGGGTGGCACGCAAGTACCACCAGTTCTACGACAAGTGCCAGATCCTGCCCAAGGGCGACGAGCCCGTCACCGACCTGACGCACGCCCGCCTCTGGCTGGCCGACGCCACGCGCACGGTCATCGCCAACGGGCTCACGCTCCTGGGCGTATCCACGCCCGAGCGGATGTAGTCGCCAACCCCCAAGCGCCCCGGGGGCGGTGACGGTCCGTCAGGACACGTCACCGCCCCTACTCGTAAGGACACCACGATGAGCCGCTCCGCCCACCCCGCAGGCCCCCGCCACGGTGACGTGCTGCCCGAGGGCCACTACCTGGCCCCGCCGAGCGACCTGAACGCGCTCGATCCCAAGGTCTGGTCGAGCACCGTCGCCCGCGACGCCGAGGGCGTCGCCACCGTCGGCGGCATCGACGTCAAGGCGCTGGCCGCCGAGTTCGGCACCCCGGCGTACGTCATGGACGAGGCCGACTTCCGGGCCCGCGCCCGGGCCTGGCGGGACGCGTTCGGCGAGGGTGCCGACGTCTACTACGCGGGCAAGGCGTTCCTCTCCAAGGCGATCGTCCGCTGGCTGCACGAGGAGGGGCTGAACCTCGACGTGTGCAGCGCGGGCGAGTTGGGGGTCGCGCTGGCGGCCGGGATGCCGGGGGAGCGGATCGCGCTGCACGGCAACAACAAGTCGCCGGACGAGCTGGAGCAGGCGGTCAAGGCGGGCGTCGGGCACATCGTGGTCGACTCGTACCAGGAGATCGACCGGCTGGCCGCGATCGCGGCGGCCCAGGGGGTCAGGCAGCCGGTCCTGATCCGGGTGACGGTGGGCGTCGAGGCGCACACCCACGAGTTCATCGCGACGGCGCACGAGGACCAGAAGTTCGGCCTGTCGCTGAGCGGCGGCCGGGCGGCCGAGGCGGTCCGCCGCACGCTGGCCCACCCGAGCCTGGAGCTGCGCGGCATCCACTCGCACATCGGCTCGCAGATCTTCGACACGGCCGGCTTCGAGGTGGCCGCCCGCCGGGTGGTGAACCTGCTGGTGCAGGTCAGGGACGAGCACGGGGTCGAGCTGCCGGAGATCGACCTCGGCGGCGGTCTGGGCATCGCGTACACCAGCGAGGACGACCCGCGCACCCCCGCCGAGATCGCCGCCTCGCTGGCCGAGATCGTCCGCCGGGAGTGCGCCGCCGCCAGCCTGAACGCGCCGCGCCTGAGCGTCGAGCCGGGCCGGGCGATCGTCGGCCCGACCGCGTTCACGCTGTACGAGGTCGGTACGATCAAGCCACTCGACGGACTGCGCACCTATGTCAGCGTGGACGGCGGTATGTCGGACAACATCCGCACCGCGCTCTACGACGCCGAGTACTCAGTCGCCCTCGTCTCGCGCACCAGCGAGGCCGAGCCGATGCTGGTCCGGGTGGTCGGCAAGCACTGCGAGTCTGGCGACATCGTGGTCCGGGACGCGTTCCTGCCCGCCGACCTGACGCCGGGCGACCTGATCGCGGTCCCCGCGACCGGGGCGTACTGCCGCTCGATGGCGAGCAACTACAACCACGCCCTCAAGCCCCCCGTGCTCGCCGTCCTGGACGGTGCGGCCCGGGTGATCGTCCGCCGCGAGACGGAGGAGGATCTCCTGCGGCTCGATATCGGATGAGGAAATTCTCGTCTCAGATGATGGACCAGCCGTAGATTCACGCGGCTGGTCCCGGAGACTGGTACGGACCGAATACCCTGCGGGCGGCGAATACCGCCAACCAATAGCCCGCCGGAAAACCCGAGAAAGCAGAGCGGAGTCGGATGATGCGTACGCGCCCGCTGAAGGTGGCGTTGCTGGGCTGTGGTGTGGTGGGCTCCGAGGTGGCGCGCATCATGACGACGGACGCCGCCGACCTCGCCGCGCGGATCGGCGCTCCGGTCGAGCTCGTCGGCGTCGCGGTCCGCCGGGCCGGCCGGGCCCGCGCCGGAGTGCCCGAGCACCTGATCACCACCGACGCCGAGGCGCTGGTGAACCGCGGCGACATCGACGTGGTGATCGAGGTCGTCGGCGGCATCGAGCCGTCCAAGCACCTCATCCTGAGCGCCTTCGCGAACGGCGCCTCGGTGGTCTCCGCCAACAAGGCGCTGCTGGCCAAGGACGGTGCCGAGCTGCACGCCGCCGCCGCCAAGGCGGGCGTGGACCTCTACTACGAGGCCGCCGTCGCCGGTGCCATCCCGCTGCTCCGCCCGCTTCGCGAGTCGCTCGCGGGCGACAAGGTGAACCGGGTGCTCGGCATCGTCAACGGCACCACCAACTTCATCATGGACAAGATGGACTCCACCGGTGCCGGGTACTCCGAGGCACTGGAGGAGGCCACCGCGCTGGGCTACGCCGAGGCCGACCCGACCGCCGACGTGGAGGGCTTCGACGCCGCCGCCAAGGCCGCCATCCTGGCCGGCATCGCCTTCCACACCAAGGTCACCGCCGCGGACGTCTACCGCGAGGGCATCACCGAGGTGACCGCCGCCGACATCGCCTCCGCCAAGGAGATGGGCTGCGTGGTCAAGCTGCTGGCGATCTGCGAGCGCGCGGCCGACGGCGAGTCGGTCACCGCCCGGGTGCACCCCGCGATGCTGCCGCTGACCCACCCGCTGGCCTCGGTCCGCGAGGCGTACAACGCGGTCTTCGTGGAGGCCGAGGCAGCCGGCCGGCTGATGTTCTACGGCCCCGGCGCCGGTGGCGCGCCGACCGCCTCCGCGGTGCTCGGCGACCTGGTCGCGGTCTGCCGCAACAAGGTCAACGGCACCACCGGGCCCGGCGATTCGGTGTACACCCAGCTCCCGGCCAAGCCGATGGACCAGGTGATCACCCGGTACCACGTCAGCCTGGACGTGGACGACCGCGCGGGCGTGCTGGCCCAGGTGGCCTCCGTCTTCGCCGAGCACGGCGTGTCCATCGACACCGTGCGCCAGCAGGGCCGCGACGGCGACGCCTCGCTCGTCGTGGTCACCCACCGCGCCACCGACGCCGCGCTGTCGGCGACGGTCGACAAGCTCCGTGCGCTGGACAGCGTGCGGGACGTGGCCAGCATCATGCGGGTTGAAGGGGAGTAGGAAGCACCATGAACGCCGTTACCCAGAGCGGTCGTACCCACCAGTGGCGCGGCCTCATCGAGGAGTACCGCGACCGTCTGCCGGTCTCCGCCTCCACCCCCGTGGTCACCCTGCTCGAGGGCGGCACGCCGCTCGTCCCGGCCCAGGTGCTCTCCGAGCGGCTCGGCTGCGAGGTCTACCTCAAGGTCGAGGGCGCCAACCCGACCGGGTCCTTCAAGGACCGCGGTATGACGATGGCGATCTCCAAGGCCAAGGAGGACGGCGCCCAGGCCGTCATCTGCGCCTCCACCGGCAACACCTCGGCCTCCGCCGCGGCGTACGCGGTGCGGGCCGGGATGGTCTCCGCCGTGCTGGTCCCGCAGGGCAAGATCGCGCTCGGCAAGATGGGCCAGGCGCTGGTGCACGGCGCGAAGATCCTCCAGGTGGACGGGAACTTCGACGACTGCCTCACCCTTGCGCGTGAACTCTCCGAGAAGTACCCGGTGGCGCTGGTCAACTCGGTGAACCCGGTCCGGATCGAGGGCCAGAAGACCGCCGCCTTCGAGATCGTCGACATGCTCGGCGACGCCCCCGACATCCACGTCCTCCCGGTCGGCAACGCGGGCAACATCACCGCCTACTGGAAGGGCTACACCGAGTACGCGAAGGACGGTCTGGCCGACCGCACCCCGCGGATGTGGGGCTTCCAGGCCTCCGGATCGGCCCCGATCGTGGACGGCGCCCCGGTGCTCAAGCCGCAGACCATCGCCACCGCGATCCGGATCGGCAACCCGGCCTCCTGGGACTACGCGATCGCCGCGCGGGACGAGTCGGGCGGCCTCATCGACAAGGTGACGGACCGTCAGATCCTGTCCGCCTACCGCCTGCTGGCCGCGCAGGAGGGCGTCTTCGTGGAGCCCGCCTCGGCCGCCTCGGTGGCCGGCCTGCTGGCCAAGGCGGAGGCCGGTCTGGTCGACCCGGGCCAGCGGATCGTCTGCACCGTGACCGGCAACGGCCTCAAGGACCCGGACTGGGCGGTGGCCGGTGCGCCGCAGCCGCAGATCGTGCCGATCGACCCGGAGGCGGCCGCCCGCCGCCTCGGGCTGCTGGACTGACGAAGCCGCCGGACTGACGAGCTGTCAACAAGCGGGCCGACTCTTTCGGGGGTCGGCCCGACTTGTTTGCGAGGGCACTCATTTCTGCCCGTCCGCGCCGACTTCCGGGCGGATTCCGTGCCCGCTTCCGCGCAATTTCCGGCCAGAATCGGCAACACGGCAGATCGGAGGGGTGCGGGGTGTACCGCTGTGGAACCTCTCTTCGATAGTCTGGACCGCAGTGGGCCGCGCCGTGCGCCGCACCCACCCCGCCGGGGAGCTGTCGCGAAAACCCCGCACACGTACCACCGCAGGCCCGACCCCAACCGGGCCGTCACCTCCCAGGAGAGTCCCACCACCATGGCTGGTCCCGCGTTCCGTGCTGCCGCCGTCCGGGTCCGGGTCCCCGCGACCAGTGCCAACCTCGGCCCCGGCTTCGACGCCTTCGGACTCGCCCTGGGCCTGTACGACGACGTGGTGGTCCGGGTCGCCGACTCCGGTCTGTCGGTGGACATCGCCGGCGAGGGGGCGGCCACCCTGCCGCGCGACGAACGGCATCTGATGATCCGTTCGATGCGGGCCGCCTTCGACCGCCTCGGCGGTCAGCCGCGCGGCCTGGAGGTGGTCTGCGCCAACCGGATACCGCACGGCCGGGGCCTGGGCTCCTCCTCCGCCGCGATCTGCGCCGGCATCGTCGCCGCCCGCGCCGTCACCATCGGCGGCCCGAGCGCGCTGGACGACGCCGCCCTGCTGGCCCTCGCCTCCGAGCTGGAGGGCCACCCCGACAACGTCGCCGCCTGTCTGCGCGGCGGGTTCACCATCGCCTGGACGGACGAGGACTCCGCCAAGGCGGTCCGGCTCGAGCCGTCCGAGCAGGTCGTCCCGGTGGTGTTCATCCCGTCCACCGAGGTGCTCACCGAGACCGCCCGCGGCCTGCTGCCGAAGACCGTGCCGCTCTCCGACGCCGCCGTCAACGCCGGTCGGGCCGCCCTGCTGGTGGAGGCCCTGACCAACCGCCCCGAACTGCTGCTGGCCGCCACCGAGGACCGACTGCACCAGGACTACCGCGCCTCCGCGATGCCCGAGAGCGCCGGTCTGGTGGGCGCCCTGCGGGCCGAGGGCATCCCGGCCGTCATCTCCGGCGCGGGCCCCACCGTGCTGGCCCTCGCGGACGAGGCGAACGCCGAGAAGCTGCTCACCTTCGCAGGTCAGGGCTTCGCCGCGCACCGGCTCCGGCTCGACGGCACCGGGGCCTCGGTGCTGCCGCTGGACGGCTGACCAAAGCGGTCGCACGGACACGATTGACGAGAACGGGGCCGGGGAATGTCTCAGGGGGTCGGTAGTGTTAACCTCATTGCTGCACCAGGTGCCCTCCGGGGTGCGGTGCGCCACGTCCCGATCCCGAGCCTCCACTGTTGCGGCGAGTCCGCACGAGTGGAGCCGTGGACGAACGGGACCACGATTCTCCGGGAGCCCTCCGCAGCGCGTACGCAGCCTGCCTGCGCAAAGGCGGCCGTTTCCCGAAGCCGTGACGGCACCTGACTCCCTCCCGCGGCCTCCCACATAGAGGCACGCCCGGATGGGGCCCGGTCACCGTCACGCGACGGGGGCCCGGGTATCGCAGGCAGCGGGGTCGGCACGAGACCGATCCGCGCCACATCGCACCACCGTGCACATCGCAGCTCTTCCCCGACTGGCAGCGCCATTCGGGGGATCACCGCCTCGGACCGACGCAGTCAAGCGTTGGTCAGGACAGCACAACCGGTCGCCGAGCCAGACAGGCCGACGTCCGCTCCAGGGAAGGACCCTTAGTGAGCGACTCCACCGATCTGATGGGCGCGCGCCCCGACGCCGACGCGTCAGACACCGCCGCCCCGGCGGCTCCGGCCAAGCGCCGCCGTACCGCTGCCGCCGGCCTCGACGGCCTGGTCCTGGCCGAGCTGCAGAAGCTCGCCTCGACCCTCGGGATCAGCGGTACCGGACGCCTTCGCAAGAGCCAGCTGATTGACGCCATCAAGGAGAAGAGCGGCGGTGACCCGCTGCTGGCCGGCGCCGCCGCCCCGGCCGCTCCCGCCAAGCGGGCCACCAAGGCCGCGGCTCCGGCCGCCGCCGAGGCCCCCGCGGCTCCCGTGGCCGAAGAGCAGGGACACGATGCGGCTCCGCCGCGGGCTGCCCGCCGGACCAAGGCCGCCGCCACCGCGGCCGCCCCGGCCGCCGAGCCGCAGGCCCAGATCGAGATCCCGGTCCAGGCCGCCGCCGAGACCGCCGCCCCGGCCCGTGCCGAGCGCACCCGCCGGCGGGCCACCTCGGCCGCCGGTGCGCCGACCGCCGAGGCCGCTGCCGCGGCCGCCGCCGAGTCGACCGGCACCGTGGTCGCCGAGGCCCGTGCCGACGCCCGCACGCTGGACGCCGACGGCCGGACCGAGACCCGCCGGGACCGCCGGGACCGGCGCGACCGCCGCGAGGGCGGCGAGCGCACCGAGACCACCGAGAGCCAGGCCGGGCAGGACGGCGACAGCCGCGAGTCCCGCCGGGACCGTCGCAACCGCCGCGACCGCACCGACCGTCCGGAGCGCGGCGAGCGCCAGCAGGGTCAGCAGACCCAGCAGGAGAGCGCCCCGCAGCAGAACCGTCAGCAGAGCGGCGGCCAGCAGCAGCAGCCGGTCGGCGGCTACGACGACGACGAGTTCGGCGACGGCCGCCGTGGCCGTCGGGGTCGCTACCGCGACCGCCGGGGCCGTGGCACCCGGGGCGAGCGCTTCGAGGCCGGCCCCGCCGAGGTGCAGGTCAACGACGACGATGTGCTGATCCCGGTCGCGGGCATCCTGGACATCCTCGACAACTACGCCTTCGTCCGGACCTCCGGCTACCTGCCGGGTTCGAACGACGTCTACGTCTCGCTGGCCCAGGTCCGCAAGAACGGCCTGCGCAAGGGTGACGCGATCACCGGTGCGGTGCGCCAGCCCAAGGACGGCGAGCGCCGCGAGAAGTTCAACGCCATGGTGCGGCTGGACTCCGTCAACGGCATGGACCCGGAGAGCGGCCGCAACCGCCCCGAGTTCGGCAAGCTGACCCCGCTCTACCCGCAGGAGCGTCTGCGGCTCGAGACCGACCCGGGCATCCTGACCACCCGCATCATCGACCTGGTGTCGCCGATCGGTAAGGGTCAGCGTGGTCTGATCGTCGCCCCGCCGAAGACCGGCAAGACGATGATCATGCAGGCGATCGCCAACGCGATCACCCACAACAACCCCGAGTGCCACCTGATGGTCGTCCTGGTCGACGAGCGTCCGGAAGAGGTCACCGACATGCAGCGGTCGGTCAAGGGCGAGGTCATCTCCTCGACCTTCGACCGCCCGGCCGAGGACCACACGGTCGTCGCCGAGCTGGCCATCGAGCGCGCCAAGCGCCTGGTCGAGCTGGGCCACGACGTGGTCATCCTGCTGGACTCGATCACCCGCCTGGGCCGCGCCTACAACCTGGCGGCGCCGGCCTCCGGCCGCATCCTGTCCGGTGGTGTCGACTCGACCGCGCTCTACCCGCCGAAGAAGTTCTTCGGCGCCGCGCGCAACATCGAGAACGGCGGCTCGCTGACCATCCTCGCCACCGCGCTGGTGGAGACCGGCTCGCGGGCCGACGAGGTGGTCTTCGAGGAGTTCAAGGGCACCGGCAACATGGAGCTCAAGCTCGACCGCAAGCTCTCCGACAAGCGGATCTTCCCGGCCGTCGACGTCGACGCCTCGAGCACCCGCAAGGAGGAGATCCTGCTGGGCAGCGAGGAGTTGGCCATCACCTGGAAGCTCCGCCGGGTGCTGCACGCGCTCGACTCGCAGCAGGCGATCGAGCTGCTGCTGGACAAGATGAAGCAGACCAAGAGCAACGCCGAGTTCCTGATGGTGATCGCCAAGAACACCCCCGGCCAGGACTGACCTCCCGGCAGGACTCGAAGCCCCGGACCGCAACCGCGGTCCGGGGCTTTCGCGTCTTCCAAGCACGACTTAAGAAACGGACTTATCGGTATCTGATTCCCTTATGCTCAGAATGAAGGTCATACCGACCAAGCCCCCAGAGAGCTGAGGACGAGACGCTATGGCCGAACACCGACGCAAGACCCTGAGCCGGCGGGTCCGCCTGCGCAGGACCATCGCGTGCACGGTGGCCGGGCTGCTGGTGATCGGCGGCGGCGCGGCCGGGTACGCGTACTGGAAGCTCAACGGGAACATCAAGAGCGTCGACATCAACGCCCAGCTGGGCACCGCCAGGCCGCCCGCCTCGACCAACGGCTCGTTCAACGTGCTGGTGCTCGGCTCGGACTCGCGCAACGGCAAGAACGGCGACCTGGCGGGCGGCGAGACCGACGGCACGGCCCGCTCGGACACCGCGATGGTGGTGCACGTCAACCAGGCCCACACCCGGGCCGACGTGGTCTCGATACCCCGGGACACCCTGGTCGCCCGGCCCGCCTGCAGCGCCGTAGGCACCGGCAAGGCGGTGCCCGCCGCGAAGAGCGTGATGTTCAACACCGCGTACGAGGTCGGCGGCCCGGCCTGTGCGGTGAAGACCACCGAGCAGCTCACCGGGCTGCGGATGGACCACTACGTCGAGATCGACTTCGCCGGCTTCGCGGACCTGGTGAACTCCATCGGCGGGGTCACCGTGACCACCACGGTGGCCATCGACGACAAGGACAGCGGGCTCCACCTGGCAGCCGGCACGCACCAGTTGAACGGCGACCAGGCGCTGGCCTTCGTCCGGACCAGGCACGGCGTCGGCGACGGCAGCGACCTGGGCCGGATCGAGCTGCAGAAGCAGATGGTCAAGTCGATCCTGACGCAGATCAAGGGCATGGGGCTGACCTCCAACCCGGCCAAGCTCTGGTCGGTGGCGGACAAGCTGACCAAGAGCGTCACCACCGACTCCGAGCTGGCCTCGGTGAGCGCCCTGGCCGGGCTCGCCGACACCCTCAAGCCGATCGGCCCGGAGAACCTCGACATGGTCACCCTGCCGGTGGTCACCGCCCCGAGCGACCCGAACCGGGTGATCCCGGCCGAACCCCGGGCCGCCGAGCTGTGGCAGGCGCTGGCCGCCGACCGGGCGGTGCCCGAGTCGGTGCTCAGCAGCCAGCCCGCCAATCCGGCCGAGGCGACGCCGTCGGCGAAGGCGGGATCCACCAGGAGCGGGGCGGCGGGGGCCACCCACCGGTAGCCGGAATACCTGGGGGTCGCGCTCGGTTTGGGAAGAAGCGGTCAGTCCTGGCAGACTGGTCCGTCGGTCCCGGTTCACGTGCGGCTGTCAGCTGCCGACCCGGTGCCCTCCCGATCACTAGGAGAACCCCTTGAAGCCCAACGTTCACCCCGAGTACGTGGTCACCAACGTGACCTGCACCTGCGGCGCCGAGTTCCAGACTCGCTCGACCGAGACCAGTGGCGTCATTCGCGCCGAGGTCTGCTCGCAGTGCCACCCGTTCTACACCGGCAAGCAGAAGATCCTGGACACCGGTGGCCGCGTCGCCCGCTTCGAGGCCCGCTTCGGCAAGAAGCTCTCCGCGAAGCAGGACTAGCGTCCGTACGGCGCCGGTTCGGGCGTACCCATGTACTCGTGGGTGCGTACGGACCGGCGCCGTTCGCGTCTCCCCCCACTCAGTTCTTCTCAGCGGAAGTAGGCCCACCCGATGTTCGAGGCAGTCGAAGAGCTCCTCACCGAGCACGCCGCCCTCGAGACGAGGCTGGCCGACCCCTCGGTCCACGCCGACCAGGCGAACGCTCGCAAGCTCTCCAAGCGCTATGCCGAGCTGACCCCGATCACCCGTACCTACCGGGCCTGGAAGCAGGCCGGTGAGGACATCGAGGCGGCTCGTGAACTCGCGCTCGAGGACTCGGACTTCATCGCCGAGATGAAGTCCTCGGAGGCCCGTCGCGACGAGCTGACCGAGGAGCTGCGGATCCTGCTGGTGCCGCGTGACCCCAACGACGAGAAGGACGTCATCCTGGAGGTCAAGGCGGGTGAGGGCGGCGAGGAGTCGGCCCTGTTCGCCGGTGACCTGCTCCGGATGTACCTGCGCTTCGCCGAGCGGGTGGGCTGGAAGACCGAGATCATCGACGCCAACGAGTCCGACCTCGGCGGCTACAAGGACGTCTCGGTCGCCGTGAAGACCAAGGGCACCCCCGAGCCCGGCCTCGGCGTCTGGGCCCGGCTCAAGTACGAGGGCGGCGTGCACCGCGTGCAGCGCGTCCCGGCGACCGAGTCGCAGGGCCGGATCCACACCTCGGCGGCCGGCGTGCTGGTCACGCCGGAGGCCGAGGAGGTCGAGGTCGAGATCGTCGCCAACGAGCTGCGGATCGACGTCTACCGCTCCTCGGGCCCGGGCGGGCAGTCCGTCAACACCACCGACTCGGCGGTCCGGATCACCCACCTGCCGACCGGTATCGTGGCGTCCTGCCAGAACGAGAAGAGCCAGCTCCAGAACAAGGAGCAGGCGATGCGCATCCTGCGTTCGCGGCTGCTCGCCGCCGCGCAGGAGGCGGCCGACCTGGAGGCCTCGGACGCCCGGCGCAGCCAGGTCCGCACCGTGGACCGCTCCGAGCGCATCCGGACGTACAACTTCCCGGAGAACCGCATCTCGGACCACCGCACCGGGTTCAAGTCGTACAACCTGGACCAGGTGCTGGACGGCGAGCTCAACGCGGTGATCCAGTCCTGCGTGGACGCCGACGCGGCGGCCAAGCTGGCCGCCGCCGCCCAGGAGAACTGACCCGGACAAGGGGTGTACGGATGAACCTGCTGCTCGCCGAGGTGGCCCAGGCCACCCAGCGGTTGGCCGCGGCCGGGGTGCCGTCGCCGCGCTTCGACGCGGAGGAACTCGCCGCACACGTCCACAACGTCAAGCGCAGCCAGCTGCACACGGTGAAGGACAGCGACTTCGACGCCCGGTACTGGGAGGCCATCTCCCGGCGCGAGGCGCGCGAGCCACTGCAGCACATCACCGGCCGGGCCTTCTTCCGCTATCTGGAGCTGGAGGTCGGCCCGGGCGTCTTCGTGCCCCGCCCGGAGACCGAGTCGGTGGTCGAGTGGGCCATAGACGCCGTCCGGGACATGGACGTCGCCGAGCCGCTGGTGGTCGACCTGTGCACCGGCTCCGGCGCGATCGCGCTGGCGCTGGCCCAGGAGCTGCCGCGGTCCACCGTGCACGCCTTCGAGCTGGACGAGGGCGCGATGAAGTACACCCGGCGCAACATCGCCGCCAGCACCGACCGGGCCCGGGTCACCCTGCACGCGGGCGACGCCACCCGGGCCTTCGAGGACGACCGCTCCTGGGACGGCCGCTTCGACCTGGTGATCAGCAACCCGCCGTACATCCCGCTCACCGAGTGGGAGTACGTCGCACCCGAGGCCCGCGACCACGACCCGCAGATGTCGCTGTTCTCCGGCGAGGACGGCCTGGACGCGATCCGCGGCATCGAGCGGGTCGCCGCCCGGCTGCTCCGGCCCGGGGGAGTGGTCGTGATCGAGCACGCCGACACCCAGGGCGGGCAGGTGCCGTGGGTGTTCCGCGAGGAGAGCGGCTGGACGGACGCCGCCGACCACCGGGACCTGAACAACCGGCCGCGCTTCACAACAGCCCGAAGGGCGTCGTTGTGAACGTCAAGCACAGCACCACCGCGCGGAAGGCTTCGCTGTGAACGCGTCCGTGATGACCAGTCAGTTTTGCGAGAGGGGACCGCACCGATGAGCCGCCGCTACGACTGCGCCGACGCAGGCGACCGTGAGACCGGGCTGCGCGAGGCCGCCTCGGCGATCCGCCGGGGCGAGCTGGTCGTACTGCCGACCGACACCCTGTACGGGATCGGTGCGGACGCGTTCAGCCCCGAGGCGGTCGGCGCCCTGCTGGACGCCAAGGGCCGTGGCCGCAACATGCCCTCCCCGGTGCTGGTCGGCTCGCCCACCACGCTGCACGGGCTGGTCACCGACTTCTCCGAGCAGGCCTGGGAGCTGGTGGACGCGTTCTGGCCGGGCGGGCTGACCCTGGTCGCCAAGCACCAGCCGTCGCTGCGCTGGGACCTCGGCGACACTCGGGGCACCGTCGCGGTCCGGATGCCGCTGCACCCCGTCGCGCTCGAACTGCTCAACAACGTCGGCCCGATGGCGGTCTCCAGCGCCAACCGCACCGGCGGGCCCTCGCCGTCCACCTGCGACGACGCCTTCTCCCAGCTCGGCGACTCGGTCTCGGTCTACCTGGACGGCGGCAACGCCGACTTCGGGATGGCCTCGTCCATCGTCGACGTCACGGGCAAGGTCCCGGTCCTGCTGCGGGCCGGCGCGATCAGCGCCGAGCAGCTGAGGGAGGTCGTACCGGACCTGGAGGCCGGCAGTTGACAGCGGCCTCGCTGCACGGCGCCTCCTCCGGCCTCGGCATACCTGGGTACGTCACGGTCTCGCCCCGGCCGCTCGACTCGTTCCGCATCCTCTTCGTCTGCACCGGCAACGTCTGCCGGTCGCCGATCGCGGAGCGGCTGACCCGGCACGAGCTGGACACCCGGCTGGCGGACTTCGCCGGCCGGATCGTGGTGGAGAGCGCCGGCACCTGGGGCCACGAGGGCGCCCCGATGGAGGCGCACGCGGCCACCGTGCTCGGTGAGTACGGCGTCGGCGCGGACGGCTTCGCCGGGCGCGAGCTGCTCGACGAGCACGTGATCGACGCCGACCTGGTGCTCACCGCGACGCTCGACCACCGGGCGCAGGTCATCTCGATGGGCCACGCGGCCGGCCTGCGGACCTTCACGCTCAAGGAGTTCACCCGGCTGGTCCGGCGGATCGACCCCTCCACCCTGCCCGACCCGCGGGGCGGCGCCGAGGTCACCGAGCGGGCCCGCGCGCTGGTCCGGGCGGCCGCCGCGCTGCGCGGCTGGCTGCTCGCCGCGACCCCGGAGTCCGACGAGGTGGACGACCCGTACGGCGCCCCGATCGGCATGTTCCGCAACTGCGGCGAGGAGATATTCGACGCCCTCGACCCCGTGGTGACGGCCCTGACGGGTGTGCGCGGCGGTAACTAGAGCCCCGAGCCCCCTGATGGGGCAACGTGGTGTGCGTTGACGGGCCGTCGGGCAGGGTGCGGCCTACGCTGGGTGATGCCGCCCGAAATGTCCGCTGCCCGGGAGCTTTGCCATGACCGTCACCCATGATGTGCAGCTCTCCTGGACCGCCCCCGCCGTGCTGCGGGAGGCGGATCCGCAACTCGCCGACCTGCTCTCCGCCGAGGCCGGCCGCCGCGCCGAGAGCCTCCAGCTGCTGGCGGGGGAGAACGTCACCAGCCCGGCGGTGCTGGCCGCGCTGAGCGGCCCGCTGGTGGACAAGTACGCCGAGGGCTACCCGGGGCACCGGCACCACAGCGGCTGCGCCCTGGCGGATGCCGCCGAGCTGCTCGCGGTCGACCGGGCGAAGCGGTTGTTCGCCGCCGAACACGCCAACGTCCAGCCCCGGTCCGGGACTTCGGCGATGCTGGCGGCGTACGCGGCGCTGCTGCGGCCGGGTGACCTGGTGCTGGCGATGTCGCTGGAGCACGGCGGTCACCTGAGCTGCGGCTCGCGGGCGAACTTCTCCGGCCGGTGGTTCGACTTCATCGGCTACGGGGTGCGCGAGCAGGACCACCTGCTCGACTACGACCAGGTCCGCGAACTGGCCAGGCTGCACCGGCCGAAGGCGATCGTCGCGGGCGGGATCTCCTACCCCAGGCACCTGGACTGGGCCGCCTTCCGGGAGATCGCCGACGAGGTGGACGCCTATCTGATCGCGGACACGGCGCAGACCACCGGGCTGGTCGCGGCGGGCCTGGCGCCGAGCCCGGTGCCGTACGCGGACGTCACGGTGGCGGCCACCCACAAGCTGCTGCGCGGGCCGCGGGGCGGGCTGCTGCTCTGTTCGGAGCAGCTGGCGGGGCGGGTGGACCGGGCGGTGTTCCCGTTCAGCCAGGGCGGGGCGGCGATGAACGAGGTGGCGGGGAAGGCGGTGGCGTTCGCGCAGGCGGGTACGCCGGAGTTCGGCGCGTACCTCCAGCGCGCGGTGGACGGTGCACGCTCCCTGGCCGGGGCGCTCGACGGGGCGGGCGCGCCCCCGCTGACCGGCGGCACCGACACCCAACTGGTGACGGCGGACGTCGGGGCGCTCGGGCTGACCGGGCTCGAGGCCGAGCGTCGCTGCGCGGCGGCCGGACTGATGCTCGGCAAGTGCGCACTCCCGTACGATCCGGCCCCGCCCGCCGAGACCTCGGGTATCCGTTTGGGCACAGGTGCGGTGGCGGCCCAGGGGATGGCCGTCGAGGGGATGGCGGAGCTCGGTGAACTGATCGGACGCCTGCTCAGAGGGGGTCCGGGGGCCGAGATCGGGGCCCGGGTCAGGGAGCTGGCGGCCGCGCTCGGCGAAAACTGACGGTCCGGAACACCCGGGAAGGCGAACCGCGATGCACACGCGGCGCGTCCGACTCAATAAGGTGTGCTCCGTGGCGACGCACCTCGAATCCCGGGCAATCACGGGGGTACCTTCGGTACCCATCCGTCGGACCGTCACGCAGGAGGTCAGTGGTGCGTGAGTATCTGCTGGTCCTGTTCGTGACGGCGGCGGTCACCTACCTGTTGACCGGGCCGGTCCGGAAGTTCGCGATCGTGGCCGGCGCGATGCCGCCGGTCCGGGCCCGGGACGTGCACCGGGAGCCGACGCCCCGGCTGGGTGGGATCGCGATGTTCGGCGGTCTGTGCGCCGGTCTGATGGTCGCCTCGCAGCTGACCCACCTGGGCAACCTGTTCATCCAGAGCGCGGACATCCGGGCCCTGCTGGCCGGGGCCGGGATCATGTGGCTGCTCGGCGTGCTGGACGACAAGTGGGGCGTGGACGCCCTGGTGAAACTCGGCGGGCAGATGATCGCCGCCGGTGTGATGGTCTGGCAGGGCGTCACGGTGATCTCGATCCCGGTGCCCGGCGTCGGCCCGGTCTCGGTCACCCCGACCATGGGCATGGTCATCTCGGTCACCCTGGTGGTCGTCATGGTCAACGCGGTGAACTTCATCGACGGCCTGGACGGGCTGGCCGGCGGCATGGTCTGCATCGCCGCGATGGCGTTCTTCCTGTACTCGTACCGGCTCTGGTACGGCTACGGCATCAACGACGCGGCCCCCGCCGTGCTGTTCAGCGCGGTGCTGATCGGGATGTGCCTGGGCTTCCTGCCGCACAACCTGCACCCGGCCCGGATCTTCATGGGCGACTCGGGCTCGATGATGCTCGGTCTGATGCTCGCGGTCTCCGCGATCTCGATCACCGGCCGGGTGGACCCGGACCTGATCACCGCTCAGACCCTGTCGCAGACCGCCACCGTGCACGAGTTGGTGCCGATCTACATCCCGCTGCTGCTGCCGCTGACCGTGATCGCGCTGCCGCTGGCCGACCTGCTGCTCGCGGTGGTCCGCCGGACCTGGGCGGGCAAGTCGCCGTTCGCGGCGGACAAGCAGCACCTGCACCACCGGCTGTTGGAGGTCGGGCACTCGCACAGCCGGGCCGTGCTGATCATGTACTTCTGGGCCGCGCTGATCGCCTTCGGCACGGTGGCCTTCTCGGTGCCGGGCCGGGGCCGGGCGCTGGTGCTCGGCCTGGCCGGGCTCTGCCTGCTCGGCATCGTGGTGCTGATGATGCCGCGGTTCCGCCCGCGCGCCCCCCGTGCGGTGCAGGCCTTCGTGCCGCCGCGCTACCGCAAGGAGACCGCAGCTCCGGTCGAGGTGACCGCCGGGGCACCGGCGATGGCGGAGCTCTCGGCCGACGACAAGGAGCTGCTCGGCCGGCTCGGCACCGGGGCCACTGCGGTCGGCGGCCGGGGCGAGCAGCGCGGCTGACTGGCCGTCAACTCCCTTCACCCGTACGGCGGCACGGTTGGGCCGTCGGTGTGACAGGTGCCACACCTGGATGGTAAAGCTCTAATCAAATAGTTTGTGATACCGTTCACGAGTACCGAGAACACGCCGAAAGACCTGACAGGTGGAGGACTTCCGTCCCCGGTCGGTCTCCCTCGACGGGCTCGCCGTCGAGTGGCCTGCCCACGGCGGACGTCCTCGGTGCGGTGCCATCACCGCGTCCCAAGCGCCGTCCCCCCGTTTCTCGACATGCCGCCGGAGCTGCCGACATGCCGTCCCACGACGCCCGGATCCCGTTCCGCGGCGCCGCAATCTCCACTGCGGTCGCCGGAGTTGTCGCCACTGCGATCTCCACCGCCGTCGTGGGGACGAAGGGCCTGATCGGTGCTCTCGCTGCGACGCTGCTGGTGCTGGCCTTCTTCATCTTCGGTCAGATCGCGCTCGACCGGCTGACCAGGAACAACCCGCACATGCTGATGGCCGGCGCACTGCTGGTCTACACCACCCAGATCCTGCTGGTGGGCATCGTGCTCGCGGTGTTCAAGGACACCTCACTCTTCAACACCAAGGCGTTCGCCTTCACGCTGCTCGGCTGCGTTCTGATCTGGACCGGATTCCAGGTCCGCGCGGGCATGAAGGCCAAGCTGTACTACGTGCAGAACGACTCCTCGGACCAGAAGGACAGCAAGCCGTGACCGGCGCCGGCTGTCCCTCGCACGAGGGGGGCGGTGTTTATGCCGTCCTGACGGACTGCTATCGTCCGTCGCGACGAACGAGTACGGGACGTGGCCAGGTCTCTCCGCACGGCGGACGGATCGCCCCCCGCACTCACCGAGTCTTCAAGGATCCCGCGGCGTCGGACGACGCCGCGCAGGGTCGGCGAGATACCCAACAAGTTCCAGTGCCGCACCGTGGCCGCAGGCCGCGCCGACACACCGAGGTTGCCGTAACCATGCGTCATGACGAAGGAGTCTGTGGTGGGTGCTGACGTAACGCAGCTCGCCTCTGAGGCCGGGTGCCACCTGTCCCCCTCCGGCTGCGGCTTCCCCGCCCCTGGCCTGAACGAGTTCGAGTTCAAGCCGATCTTCACCATCGGCAGCATCGAGTTCAACAAGCCGATGCTGCTGGCGTTCCTCTGCGCCTTCCTGGTGGTGGCCTTCTTCTGGGCGGCCTTCTCGAAGCCGAAGCTGCTTCCCGGCAAGCTGCAGCTGGTCGGTGAGATCGGCTACGACTTCGTCAAGCGGTCCATCGTGCTGGAGACGATCGGCAAAAAGGGCGAGAAGTACGTCCCGATGCTGGTCTCGATGTTCTTCTTCATCTGGATCATGAACATCATGTCGATCATTCCGTTCGCACAGTTCCCTGTGATGGCGGCGATCGCGTTCCCGGCCGGCCTCGCGGCAGTGGTCTGGTTCACCTACATGTTCCTGACCTTCAAGAACCACGGCTTCGTCGGTGGTCTGAAGAACCTCTGCTGGCCGTCGGGCATCCCCGGCTGGGTCATGTTCATCCTGGTGCCGATCGAGTTCTTCTCGAACATCTTCGTGCGCCCGTTCACGCTCGCGGTCCGAGCCTTCGCGAACATGTTCGCGGGCCACCTGCTGATCGTGATGTTCTCCATCGCTTCCTGGTACCTGCTCAGCCCGAGCATCGGCGCGCTGTACGGCTCGGTCTCCTTCGTGGTGACCCTCGGCCTGACCGCCTTCGAGCTGCTGGTCCAGTTCCTGCAGGCCTACATCTTCGTGATGCTGGCCAGCAGCTACATCGCCGGTGCGCTCGAAGAAGCGCACTGACCCGCTGTAGTACCCGCCAGATCCCCCAGTACTCCCGGTGGCCAACCACCGCCGGTTCACACCCCTGAAAAGGACAAGCTGAAATGGCACAGCTCGCTGAGGTCGTCGGTTCCATCGCCTCCGTCGGTTACGGTCTCGCCGCGATCGGCCCCGGCATCGGTGTTGGTCTCATCTTCGGCAACGGTGTCCAGGCCATGGCCCGCCAGCCCGAGGCTGCCGGCCTGATCCGTTCCAACATGTTCATCGGCTTCGCGCTGACTGAGGCGCTCGCCCTCATCGGCATCGTCATGCCGTTCGTCTTCGGCACCGGCAAGTAATTCACCGCAATTACCTGTCGTAGCCCCTTTCGACGAAAGGTTCAGATATGAGCGCCTCCGTGGCTCTCCTCCTCGCGGAGGAGGGGGAGAAGATGAACCCCCTTCTGCCCGCGTGGCCCGAGATCGTCATCGGCCTGCTCTGCTTCTTCATCGTCTTCGGCATCCTCGGCAAGAAGCTCCTGCCCAGCATCGAGAACGTGCTGGCGGAACGCCGGGACGCGATCGAGGGCGGCATGGAGCGTGCGGAAGCCGCTCAGGCCGAGGCCCAGGCCCTGCTTGAGCAGTACCGTGCCGAGCTCTCCGAGGCGCGTCACGAGGCCGCTCGTATCAACGAGCAGGCTCGTGAGCAGGGCGCTGCCCTGATCGCCGAGATGCGCGAGGAGGGCCAGCGTCAGCGCGAGGCCATCGTCGCCGCCGGTCACGCGCAGATCGAGGCCGACAAGAAGCAGGCGACTGCCGTCCTGCGTCAGGACGTCGGTTCGCTCGCCTCGCAGCTCGCCTCCCGCATTGTCGGCGAGTCCCTCGAGGACTCCGCCCGGCAGAGCGGCGTGATCGACCGCTTCCTGGACGACCTGGAGGCCAAGGCCTCTGCGGCCCAGGGTGCGTCCAAGTGATCGGCGCCAGCCGTGAGGCCCTGGCCGCCGGCCGGGAGAACCTCGAGAGCCTGACCGACAACACCTCGGTGGACGTCGCCAAGCTCGCCCGGGAACTCACCGCCGTGACGGCGCTGCTGGACCGCGAGGTCTCGCTGCGCCGGGTGCTGACCGACCCCTCGCGGTCCGGTCAGGACAAGGCCACGTTCGTCGGCACGCTGCTGGCCGGTCAGGTCTCCGGCGAGACGGTGGACCTGGTCTCCGGCCTGGTCCGGTCCCGCTGGTCGGGTGGCCGTGACTTCGCGGACTCGGTCGAGGAACTCGCCGCGTACGCCGAGATCATCGCGGCCGAGAAGGCCGGTCAGCTGGACGACGTCGAGGACGAGCTGTTCCGTTTCGGACGGATCGTCAGCGGCTCGAACGAGCTGCGCAGCGCTCTCACCGAGCCGAAGGCCGGCCCCGCCGCCAAGGCGGAGCTGATCAAGAAGCTGCTCGGTGGCCGCGCCAACGCGGGCACCGTCCGCCTGGTCAGCACCCTGGTCACCAACCCGCGTGGACGTAGCCTGGAGCACGGCCTGGAGTCCTACTCCAAGCTCGCCGCTGCCCGGCGCGGCCGCGTGGTGGCCCTGGTCACCTCCGCCGTTCCGCTGTCGGACGGTCAGAAGGACCGCCTGGGCAGTGCGCTGGGCCGGCTCTACGGCCGCCAGGTGCACCTGAACATCGACGTGGACCCCACGGTCCAGGGTGGTGTCCGGGTGCAGATCGGTGACGAGATCATCGACGGCACCGTGTCGAGCCGCCTCGAAGGCGCTCGCCAGGCCCTCGAAGGCTGACGACCCACCAGCACCATCCGACCCTCGGTCGGGCACCGGCTCTGCCGGGAGTTGGCACAACCGGCTCCCAGGAGCCGGCAAATCGTACGGCCGGTTCGGATGACCCGGCCGAGAGTCGAATACTTGCGGCCCTCAATGGCGGGCCGAGGATCGCAAACTAGGAGAGCAGGGAAGCCTGATGGCGGAGCTTACGATCCGTCCGGAGGAGATCCGGGACGCGCTGGCCGACTTTGTCCAGTCGTACCAGCCGGACGCCGCCTCGCGTGAAGAGGTCGGTACGGTCACCGAGGCCATGGACGGTATTGCCAAGGTCGAGGGCCTTCCCTCGGTCATGGCCAACGAGCTGCTGAAGTTCGAGGACGGCACCCTCGGCCTCGCGCTGAACCTCGACACCCGCGAGATCGGTGTCGTCGTCCTCGGCGAGTTCAGCGGCATCGAAGAGGGTCAGACGGTGCACCGCACCGGCGAGGTCCTCTCCGTTCCGGTCGGCGAGGGCTACCTCGGCCGTGTCGTGGACCCGCTGGGCAACCCGATCGACGGCCTGGGCGACATCGCCTCCTCCGGCCGTCGTGCGCTGGAGCTGCAGGCTCCGGGTGTCATGGTCCGCAAGTCGGTGCACGAGCCGATGCAGACCGGCATCAAGGCCATCGACGCGATGACCCCGATCGGCCGCGGCCAGCGCCAGCTGATCATCGGCGACCGCCAGACCGGCAAGACCGCGGTGGCGATCGACACGATCATCAACCAGCGTGACAACTGGAACTCGGGCGACCCGAAGAAGCAGGTCCGCTGCATCTACGTCGCCGTGGGCCAGAAGGGCTCCACCATCGCGTCCGTCCGTGGCGCCCTGGAGGAGGCCGGCGCGCTGGAGTACACCACCATCGTGGCTGCTCCCGCCTCGGACCCGGCCGGCTTCAAGTACCTCGCCCCGTACACCGGTTCGGCCATCGGCCAGGAGTGGATGTACGACGGCAAGCACGTCCTCATCATCTTCGACGACCTGTCGAAGCAGGCCGAGGCGTACCGCTCCGTGTCGCTGCTGCTCCGTCGTCCGCCGGGCCGCGAGGCCTACCCGGGTGACGTCTTCTACCTGCACTCCCGTCTGCTGGAGCGTTGCGCGAAGCTCGGCGACGCGCTGGGCGCGGGCTCGATGACCGGTCTGCCGATCATCGAGACCAAGGCCAACGACGTGTCGGCGTACATCCCGACCAACGTCATCTCGATCACCGACGGCCAGATCTTCCTGGAGTCCGACCTGTTCAACGCCGGCATCCGCCCGGCCGTGAACGTCGGTATCTCGGTCTCCCGCGTCGGTGGCTCGGCCCAGATCAAGGCGATGAAGTCGGTCGCCGGCCGTCTGCGTCTGGACCTGGCCCAGTACCGCGAGCTGGAGGCGTTCGCCGCCTTCGGTTCCGACCTGGACCCGGCCTCCAAGGCCCAGCTGGAGCGCGGTGCGCGCATGATCGAGCTGCTGAAGCAGGGTCAGTACCAGCCGTTCCCGGTCGAGGAGCAGGTCGTCTCGATCTGGGCCGGCACCACGGGCAAGCTGGACGACGTCCCGGTCGCCGACATCCGCCGCTTCGAGCGCGAGTTCCTCGACCACCTGCGGACCTCGAAGAAGGACCTGCTCGCGGGCATCGTCGAGACCAGCAAGCTCGAGGACGGCACGATCGACGCGCTCACCGAGGCGATCGCGGCGTTCAAGCTCGGTTTCACCACCGCCGACGGCAAGCTCCTCGGCGAGCAGGCCTGAGTCCGGTAGCGAGGGAAAGGACGTAACGACCCATGGGAGCACAGCTTCGGGTCTACAAGCGCCGGATCCGCTCTGTCACCGCGACGAAGAAGATCACCAAGGCGATGGAGATGATCTCCGCGTCGCGCATCGTCAAGGCGCAGCGCGCGGTGGCCGCCTCCACTCCGTACGCCGATGAGCTCACCCGCGCGGTGACGGCGGTGGCCACCCGGTCCAACGCCAAGCACCCGCTGACCACCGAGAACCCCGACGCCTCGCGCGCCGCGGTGCTGGTGATCGCGGCGGACCGTGGTCTCGCCGGTGGTTACTCGACCAACGCCATCAAGCAGGGCGTGGCGCTCAGCGCCAAGCTCCGTGCCGAGGGCAAGGACGTGGTGACCTACCTGGTCGGTCGGAAGAGCGTCTCGTACTACAACTTCCGCAACCTTGAGGTCGCGGGATCGTGGACGGGCTTCTCCGACAAGCCGACCTACGGGGACGCCAAGCGGGTCGCGGCCGATCTGATCGAGGCGTTCACCGCCGAGACCGGTGGGGTGGACGAGCTCCACCTGGTGTCCACCAAGTTCGAGTCGATGCTGACTCAGACCGCCGTGGACGTCCGGCTGCTGCCGCTGAAGCTGGACGAGGTCCAGCTCAGCGACGACAAGCCGGCGAAGGCCGAGATCTTCCCGCTGTACGACTTCGAGCCGTCGGCCGAGGGCGTCCTCGACGCCCTGCTGCCGCGGTACGTCGAGAGCCGGATCTACAACGCGCTGCTGCAGTCGGCCGCTTCGGAGCACGCCGCTCGCCGGCGCGCGATGAAGTCCGCGACCGACAATGCGGGAGAGCTCATCAAGTCGCTCACGCGGCTTGCCAACTCGGCCCGTCAGGCCGAGATCACCCAGGAAATCAGCGAGATCGTCGGCGGTGCCAACGCGCTCGCCGACGCTAGCCGCGGGAGCGAATGAGAATGACCACCACAGTTGAGCCGACCACGGCGACGGGCCGCGTCGCGCGGGTCATCGGCCCGGTCGTCGACGTGGAGTTCCCCGTCGACGCGATTCCCGGCATGTACAACGCCCTGCACGTCGAGGTGGACAACCCCGACGGCACCGGCATCAAGACCCTGACCCTCGAGGTTGCGCAGCACCTCGGCGACGGCCTGATCCGCGGCATCTCGATGCAGCCGACCGATGGCCTGGTCCGTGGCGCGACCGTCACCGACACCGGTTCGGCGATCTCCGTCCCGGTCGGCCAGATCACCAAGGGCAAGGTCTTCAACGCCCTCGGTGAGGTGCTGAACGTCGACAAGGCCGAGTTCGAGAAGCAGGTCGAGGTCCGGTGGCCCATCCACCGCAAGGCCCCGAACTTCTCCGAGCTCGAGTCGAAGACCGAGATGTTCGAGACCGGCATCAAGGTCATCGACCTGCTCACCCCGTACGTGACCGGTGGCAAGATCGGTCTGTTCGGTGGTGCCGGTGTCGGTAAGACCGTCCTCATCCAGGAGATGATCTACCGCGTCGCCGAGAACTTCGGTGGTGTGTCGGTCTTCGCCGGTGTCGGCGAGCGCACCCGTGAGGGCAACGACCTCATCCACGAGATGGTCGACTCGGGCGTTCTGGACAAGACCGCGCTGGTCTTCGGCCAGATGGACGAGCCGCCGGGCACCCGTCTGCGGGTCGCGCTCTCCGCGCTGACCATGGCGGAGTACTTCCGTGACGTCGAGAAGCAGGACGTGCTCCTCTTCATCGACAACATCTTCCGGTTCACCCAGGCCGGTTCCGAGGTGTCGACCCTGCTCGGCCGGATGCCCTCCGCGGTGGGTTACCAGCCGAACCTGGCCGACGAGATGGGCCTCCTGCAGGAGCGCATCACCTCGACCCGCGGTCACTCGATCACCTCGATGCAGGCGATCTACGTCCCCGCGGACGACCTGACCGACCCGGCGCCGGCCACCACCTTCGCCCACCTCGACGCGACGACGGTTCTCTCCCGTCCGATCTCCGAGAAGGGCATCTACCCGGCCGTCGACCCGCTGGACTCCACGTCCCGCATCCTGGACCCGCGCTACATCGCGCAGGACCACTACGACACGGCCATCCGCGTCAAGGGGATCCTGCAGAAGTACAAGGACCTCCAGGACATCATCGCGATCCTCGGTATCGACGAGCTGTCCGAGGACGACAAGATCACCGTGCACCGCGCACGTCGGATCGAGCGCTTCCTCTCGCAGAACACCTACGTGGCGAAGCAGTTCACCGGTGTCGACGGTTCGACCGTGCCGCTGTCGGAGACCATCGAGGCCTTCAACGCGATCGCGGACGGCAAGTACGACGCGACGCCGGAGCAGGCGTTCTTCATGTGCGGTGGCATCGAGGACCTCGAGCGCAACGCCGCCGAGCTGGCCAAGAAGTAATTCCGGCCCGTTCGACTGCCTGACTGACCGTGAGGGGTGGTCCCCGTCCCTGGGGGCCGCCCCTCACGGCTAGACCGGAGGATTCGTTGTGATCCCGGTCATCTCCGTGTCCTTGGTTTCATGCCGGGGGCGCGGGCCCGTTATTCTTACCGCAATCGCCGAGGCATTCGGCGGTCGCAAGAGCCTAGGAGCCCACGTTGGCTGAGCTGCACGTCGAGCTGGTCGCAGCCGACCGCAAGGTGTGGTCCGGTGCGGCCACCATCGTTGTCGCCCGTACGGCCTCCGGTGACACCGGCATCATGCCGGGTCACACCCCGGTGCTGAGCGTGCTGGAGACCGGTCCGGTCACCATCCGCACCACCGACGGTGGCACCGTCGTGGCCGCCGTGCACGGTGGCTTCATCTCGTTCGCCGACAACAAGCTGTCTCTGCTCGCGGAGATCGCCGAGCTGGCCGACGAGATCGACATCGCCCGCGCAGAGCGCGCGCTCGAGGTCGCCAAGAGCGAGCTCGACGTGCACGCCGAGCGTCGTGCCGAGGTCCGGCTGTTCGCGGCCGGCCGCCGCAAGGCCGCCTGAACGTACGTCAGTAACAGCGACGGTCCCGGGGACGCGAGAGCGTGACCCCGGGACTGTCGTATCAGTTGGTAGGACAGTGCCGCCGTCGTTGATACGACCGGCAACGGGGATGCGGGTAGCGAGGAGGTCGGTGAGCATGGTCCTCGCCCTTGTGGTGTGCGCGGCGGTCGTGGCGCTCTGTGTACTGGGTCTGGTGGCCTTCGCGGTACGCCGCCGGGTGATCCAGCGAGTAGGCGGCACGTTCGACTGCAGCTACCGGCTCAAAATGCCGGCCGACGCCTCCACGCAGCCCGATCTCGACAGCAACGGCGAGCCCACCTCCGCCCCGGTCCCGGTGACCGACGGCAAGGGGTGGGTTTTTGGTATCGGCCGCTACAGCGGTGACTCGATCGAGTGGTTCCGGGTCTTCTCCTACGCCCCGCGCCCGCGCAAGGTGCTGCCGCGCCGGGAGATCGAGGTGCTCGGCCGCCGCTACCCCGAGGGCCAGGAGGAGCTCGCCCTGCTCTCCGGCTCGGTGGTGCTGCGCTGCCTGCACAACGGTGTCCCGCTCGAACTGGCCATGAGCGACGACGCGTTGACCGGCTTCCTGGCCTGGCTCGAGGCGGCCCCGCCCGGCCAGCGAGTGAACGTCGCCTGAGCGCGCCACACTGGTTCCAGGGGGACCGCTCCTTTAGGGGGGATCGCTCCGAGAAGGAGGCCACCGATGTTGGCCGAAGCGACAACCCACACCACCCTGCCGGTCGCCGACATGGACCGGGCCAAGCGCTGGTACCACGACAAGCTCGGCATGGACCCGGTCAACGAGTTCGAGGGCGGCGTCATGTACGAGACGGCCGGCGGCAAGTTCGGCCTGTTCGAGACCGCGGTCAGCGGGCGGGCCGGGCACACCCAGATGGACTTCGAGGTCGGTGACCTCAAGGCCGAGATGGCGGAGCTCCGCTCGCACGGCGTGGTGTTCGAGGAGTACGACCTGCCCGGCATCAAGACCACCGACGGCGTGGCCGAGTGGCCGAACGGTGCCGCCGCGTGGTTCAAGGACTGCGAGGGCAACGTGCTCTGCATCATGCACCAGGACCATTAACGCCCGCTAACCCCAGCCGTTAGGCTGCGGCGCATGGTCAACCTCACGCGCATCTACACCCGTACCGGCGATGACGGCACCACCGCGCTCGGTGACATGAGCCGCACGACCAAGACCGATCCCCGGCTGGTCGCCTACGCCGACACCAACGAGGCCAACGCCGCGATCGGCGTGGCGCTGGCCGCCGGTGCCCTGGACGAGGACGTCGCCACGGTGCTGGTGCGGATCCAGAACGACCTGTTCGACGTCGGCGCCGACCTGGCCACCCCCGTGGTGGAGGACCCGAAGTACCCGCCGCTGCGGGTGCTGCAGTCCTACGTGGACCGGCTGGAGGCCGACTGCGACCACTACCTGGAGCAGCTGGAGAAGCTGCGCAGCTTCATCCTCCCCGGCGGCACCCCCGGCGCCGCCTACCTGCACCTGGCCTGCACCGTGGTCCGCCGCGCCGAGCGGGCCACCTGGGCGGCGATCGAGGAGCACGGCGACAGCGTCAACCCGCTCACCGCGAAGTACCTCAACCGGCTCTCCGACCTGCTCTTCATCCTGGCCAGGGCGGCCAACAAGGAGCGCGGCGATGTCCTCTGGGTCCCGGGCGAGAACCGCTGACGGAAGGTCAGCGGTCCACCCGGGCCTTCTTCGGGAAGACGGTGTAGCTGCCGGCGATCACCAGGCTGATCGCCAGCACCAAGCCCATCCGCTGGTACCAGACACCGAGCGCCGCGGTCTGCGCCGGGTCGTCGACCAGCCAGGTCATGGCGGCGATCAGGGTCACGGTGATCGCCGCCGCGAGGGTGGTGCGGGCGAAGATCTTCCACTCGTGCACGGCCCGGGCGGAGCCGTACTTCGGCGCGCCGGCCGGCTTCGGGCCGCCCGCGAAGCGGTGCTGGACGTGCGCGTCGGCCCAGCCGACCAGGTAGTGCCCGTACGCGACGGAGAAGCCGACGTACGAAGCGGCCAGGCCGTGCGTCCAGCTCGCCACCGTGCCGTGCCGGAGGTCGAGGACGGTGAGGACGAGGATGACCAGGTCGATCAGTGGCAGGCCGAGCAGCAGGACGGTGCTGACGGTGCGCCACCCGAGCAGGTAGCGGGCGGCCAGGGCGAGGGCGAGGACGACCCAGAAGCCGACCTCACCGGCGACGATGAGTGTGACGATCATGGGATTCCCTCCGGCTCGGTGACGGTCTCCAGGCTTCCGCAACCGGCCGGCCGGGGCGTCGTCGTGGCGGCCGACCCGGCCGTGCATCTTTCGATGTAGGGCCCTCCTCCGCACGGCCCGCGCCGGGAACGCCGGCGGGGTGGTGAGATGGGGCGTGCTCCCCTTCGATCTCAGTCCGCGCCAGGAGGACCGGGCGATCGCCGTCTGCGGTCTGCTCGGTGGGCTGGTGCTGATCGCCTTCGGCGCCTACGACCGCTCCGACCACCTGCCCGGCTGGCTGGTGGCGCTGCCCCTACTGGCCACGGCGGTGCTGGAGCTGTTCCGCCGGACCCACCCGGTGTGGACCGCGTCGCTCGGCGGGCTGGTCTTCATCGGCACGGTCCTCGCCGGCTCGCTGGTCGCCTCGATGCTGATGTACACCGATCTGCTGTACGCGGCGGTGCTCTACGGCCTGCCCCGGATGTCCAAGGTGCTGCACCTGACCGGGATCGGCTGCACGGTGGTGCTGAGCAGCCTGGCGGTGCTCTACGGCTCGGTGGCCGGCGGGCTGTTGGTGGCGGTGCTGTGCGGCCTGATCTTCCTCGGCCCGGTGTGGACCGCCGACCTGGTCCGCAAGCACCGGGACCAGGCGGAGACCGAGCGGCTGCGGGCCGAGCAGACCGCGCTGCTGGCCGAGTTCGACCGGCGCGGCGCGGTGGTCGCCGAACGGGCCAGGATGGCCCGGGAGCTGCACGACGTGGTGGCCAACCACCTGTCCGCGATCGCCATCCACGCCACCGGCGCGCAGTCGCTGGCGCGTCGGCAGCAGCGGGACCAGGACGACCCGCTGCTGGCCGCGATGGCGGTGATCCGGGAGAACAGCGTGCAGGGGCTGACCGAGATGCGGCGGATGATCGGGCTGCTCAGGGCCGGTGACCAGGAGCCCTTCGAGGCACCCCGGCTGGAGGCGCTGGACAGCCTGCTGGCCAAGGCGGCGACCAGTGGCCGGAGCACCGGGCTGGTCTTCGAGCTGACCCAGGACGGCCCGCCGGGCGAGCTGCCGGCGCCGGTCGAACTGGCCGCCTACCGGATCGTGCAGGAGTCGCTCACCAACGCGCTCAAGCACGCCGCCCCGGGCGGCGTACGGGTCGCGCTGACGTACGGGGAGCAGGAGTTGGCGATCGCCGTGGACAGCCCGTACCGGCCGGGGGAGGGCCGGTCGCTGCCCGGGGCCAGGGCCGGGCTGATCGGGATGGCGGAGCGGGCCGGGTTGCTCGGCGGGAGCTTCACGGCCGGGCCCGAGGAAGACTGCTGGCGGGTGCGGGCGGTCCTGCCGCGCGAGCCGAGGACGAAGGAGACGTCGTGATCCGGGTACTGGTGGCCGAGGACCAGGCGGCGGTACGCGCCGCGCTGGTGCTGATCCTGCGCTCCGACCCGGAGCTGGAGGTGGTCGGCGAGGCGGCCGACGGTGCGCAGGCCGTCCGGCTGGCGCTGGAGCTGCGGCCCGACGTGGTGCTGATGGACATTCAGATGCCCCGGCTGGACGGGGTGTCGGCGACCCGGCAGGTGGTCGAGGCGGACGCCGGGCAGGTGCTGGTGCTGACCACCTTCGACCTGGACGACTACGTCTACGGGGCGCTGCGGGCCGGGGCGGCGGGCTTCCTGCTCAAGGACGTGGACGCGGACGCCCTGATCGAGGGCATCAAGACGGTGGCCCGGGGCGACGGGATACTGGCGCCGTCGGTGACGCGCCGTCTGATCGGCACCTTCGCCCGGCCGGGCCGCCCCGACCAGCCGCAGGCCAGGGAGGCGGTGGAAGCGCTCACCCCGCGCGAGCGGGAGGTGCTGGCCTGCCTCGGCGCGGGGCTGTCGAACGGGGAGATCGCCGAGCGGCTGGCGATGGCGGAGGCGACCACCAAGACCCACGTCAGCCGGATCCTGGCCAAGCTGGAGCTGCGCAGCCGGGTCCAGGCGGCGATCCTGGCACAGGACTTGGGGCTGGTGGCGCACTGACGGCGGGGGCGGGTGTGCGCACGTCAGCAGCGTCACACCCGCCAATCGCACCACGGGCGGCCCGCTGGCACTAGAGTCCGGCGCGTGAGCGGCGCGGCTCCGGTGGGTGATCCCTGCCCTGAGCCGCCTTCAGGAGCTTAGGGGTAGCCATGAGCAACGTAGCCAGCCAGCGGATCGCCGTGATCGGTGCCGGGCTGATGGGCGCGGGCATCGCGCAGGTCTCCGCGCAGGCCGGGCACCAGGTGGTGCTGCGGGACGTCACCGACGCCGCGCTCCAGCGCGGGGTGGACGGCATCCGGGCCTCGTACGAGAAGTTCGTGTCCAAGGGCAAGCTGACGGCCGACCAGGCCGAGGCGGCGCTCGGCCGGATCACCACCACCACCGACCTGGGTGCGGTGGCGGAGGCGGACATCGTGGTCGAGGCGGTCTTCGAGCAGCTCGACGTCAAGGAAGCGGTCTTCCGCGAGCTGGACAAGCTGGCCAAGGACGGCGCGGTGCTGGCCTCCAACACCTCGGCCATCCCGATCACCCGGATCGCCGCCGCCACCGCGCGGCCGGAGTCCGTGGTCGGCGTGCACTTCTTCTCGCCGGTGCCGCTGATGAAGCTGGTCGAGCTGGTCCGCGGCTACAAGACCAGTGACGCCACGCTGGCCACCGCCCGGGCCTTCGCCGAGGGCGTCGGCAAGGAGGTCGTGGTGGTCAACCGCGACGTGGCCGGCTTCGTGACCACCCGTCTGATCACCGCGCTGGTGGTCGAGGCGGCCAAGCTGTACGAGACGGGCGTGGCCAGCGCCGAGGACATCGACACCGCCTGCCGGCTCGGCTTCGGGCACCCGATGGGCCCGCTGCAGACCGCCGACCTGACCGGCGTGGACATCCTGCTGCACGCGGCGCGCAACATCTACGCCGAGACCCAGGACGAGAAGTTCGCGGCGCCCGAGATCATGGCCCGCATGGTCACGGCCGGCGACCTGGGCCGGAAGAGCGGCCAGGGTTTCTACCCGTACGAGAAGTAGTCGTCGGAGCGGGGTCGTGGGTGAGCTTGCTCACGACTCCGCTCCAGACGGGTGATTTGGGTGGGAATCGAGCGTGCGTGTGGAGTCCGACTGCGTATATTCCCTCTATTCCATCGGACGAGTGAAGTTGCCTCGGATCTGGTGGCGGCCAGCAACCTGACCGGCTGATCCACCGTCAGATGATGGAGAGCAGACCGGCTCCGGCCGTATCGACACGACCGGCGAAGGGCGAAGGAGGAGAGCGTGCGCATCATCGGCGACCATCGCGGCATGGCCATTCAGGGCCGCCTCGACGTGCGCAGTGCCGCCGACGCCCGGGCCCTGCTGCACCAGGCGGTGGACGGCGGCCGGGGCGACCTGGTGCTCGACCTCGCCGGTCTCGAGTTCTGGGACGCCACCGGGCTCGGCGTCATCATGGGCACCCACCGCCGGGCGGGCCGGCTCGGGCGGCGGCTGGTGCTGCGCTCCGTCCCGGCCCAGCTCCAGCGCCTGCTGGTGGCCACCCGCCTGCACCGCATCCTGGCGGTCGAGGGCGCCGTACCCGACCCGTACGGCAGCACCCTCCCGCTCGGCGTGACCGGCTGAGTCGTCTCTGCCGGGGCCCTGGATAGTGCAACGGGGCCGCGCTGCTCTAGTCTCCGGTCAGACAATCGGCCGAATGAGGGCGGAGCGAGATCGTGGGACAGCCACCCGGTGAGCTCGGGCAGGAGCCGCTGCGGCTCCGGACCGGGGACCTGGTCAGCGGTGAACTGCTGCTCTCCGTCGGCAGCCCGGACGGATCCGAGGCGGTGCCGTGCCCGGACGACTGGCGGCCGGAGCCGCGCCGGACCTCGGTGGCCCAGGGCGGCCGTACGGTGGCCGCGCTCGGCCCCAGCCCGGCCGTCGGCCCGCTGGCGCTGGGCAGCGCGGCGGCCGACCTGCCGCTGCTCGACCGCGAGGCGGACGTCGCCCAACTGCTCGGCCTGCTCGCCGAAGGCCGGTCGATCCGGCTGGTCGGCCAGGCCGGGGCCGGCCGCAGCGCGCTGCTGGCCGCGGTGGCCGACGCGGCGGGCGAGCTCGCGCCGGACGGCGTGGTGCGCCTCAGCGGCCACCGCAGGACCGCCGCCGACCTCCTGCAGGACCTCTACGCGGCCACCCACCGGTCGCCGCCGTTCCACCCCGACCAGCACCAACTGCGGGCCCTGCTGGCGCCGTTGGGCGCCGTGGTGGCGATCGACGACGTCGAGCTGCACGGCCCCGAGCTGGAGCAGCTGCTGTCCGCCGCGCCGGACTGCGCCTTCCTGATCTCGGTGGCCCCCGGCAGCCCGCTGCTGGAGCCGGGATCGCGGCTGGAGGACCACCCGGTGGCCGGGCTGTCCCGGCCCGCCTGTCTGGCGCTGATCGGCCGGCTGGCGGGGCGTCAGCTGGACGAGACCGAACGGGCCTGGGCGGTCGACCTCTGGTTCGAGTCGGAGGGGCTGCCGCTGCGCTTCGTCCAGGCGGCCGCGCTGCTCCGGCAGCGCGACGCGCAGGTGGACACCCTGGTGGCCGCGCACGAGGACCGCGGCCGGGTCTTCGGACTGGTCAAGGAGATCAGCGAGCCGGAGGACCCGGCCGAGCTGGAGGCCGAGCTGCGCCGCTCGGTGCCGCTGCCCTCGGTGGCCGAGACCGCCGCCCCGGCGGCCCGGCTGGCCGCCGGACTCTCCGAACCGGCCCGGGCGGTGCTGCGGCTCGCGCTGGCGCTCGGCGGCGAGTGCCCGACCGCCCCGCACCTGCCCGCCCTGATCGACGTCGGCCTGGGCGAGAGCGCCCTGCACGAACTGACGGACTGTGGACTCGCGGTCTCGATCGGCGGCCACCACCGGCTCACCGAGGGCGTGCTGGAGGCGCTCGGCGAGCACTGGCCGCCCGGCGAGATCGCGTACGGCGCCGCCCAGCACTTCTCCTGGTGGGTCGGGCACAGCTCGGTCAGCCCGGCGCAGATCGCCGCCGAGGCCGAGGTGGTGCTCGGCGCGCTGTGGGCCGACCGGGCCGCGGACCGGCCCGAGCAGGTGCTCCAGCTGGCCACGGCCGCCGCGCCCGCGCTGGCGCTGTCGCTGCGCTGGGGCGCCTGGGAGCAGGTGCTGCGGATCGGTCTGGAGGCCGCCAGGGCGCTCGGGGCGACGGCCGAGGAGGCCTGGTTCCACCACGAGTTGGGCGTGCTGGCGTTCTGCACCGGTTCGGGCCGGCAGGCCGCCGGGGAGCTGGAGGCGGCGGTCGCGCTGCGGGCCGCGCTCGGCCAGCCGCGCGGTACCGCGGCCGCCCGCCGGATGCTGGAGCTGCTGCGCGCCGAGGCCGGTCGGCCCACGGCGGCGGTCGAGGCGGCCCCGGCCGGCCGACGGCCCGTCATCCGGGCGATCGCGGCCCAGGTGCCGTTCCGGTTCCGGACCACGCCGGGTGCCACCGGTGGCACCCGCAGGACGGTGCTGGCGGCCTCGGCCGCCGTGCTGGCGCTCGGGGTGCTCGGCACCGCGGTCGGCTACAGCCTGGTCAGGACCGACGCCAGTACCCCGGGCCACAGCGGCCCGGTGAACGAGGGCGGCTACGCCGGGGACCTCAACCTCGGGACCGCCAGCGGCTCGCCGAGCCCGTCCGCCACTCCGAGCCCGTCCACCAGCACGGCCTCGGAGTCGGCCAGCCCGTCGCCGAGCGGCTCACGCACCTCGCGCAAGCCCTCGGCCACCCCGACGCCGACCGCGCCGACCACCTCGCGGCCGCCGGTCCAGCCGCCGGCCAGCCAGCCGGTCACGCCGCCGGCGCCGCCCACCACCACCGCGCCGCCGGTGACGCCCAGCCCGCCGACGACCCCGCCGGCCAGCCCGTCACCGTCGGAGAGCAGCGCGACGGTCTCGCAGTCGCCTCAGAAGAGCTTGAGCTTGTCGTCGTCGATGCCGCGCAGCTCGTCGTAGTCGAGCACCACGCAGCCGATGCCGCGGTCGGTGGCCAGGACGCGGGCCTGCGGCTTGATCTCCTGCGCGGCGAAGACGCCCTTCACCGGCGCCAGCAGCGGGTCGCGGTTGAGCAGCTCAAGGTAGCGGGTGAGCTGCTCGACGCCGTCGATCTCGCCGCGCCGCTTGATCTCGATCGCCACGGTGGCGCCGTCCGAGTCGCGGCACAGGATGTCCACCGGGCCGATCGCGGTGGGGTACTCACGGCGGATCAGCGTCCAGCCGGCGCCGAGCACCTCCATCCGGTCCGCCAGCAGCTCCTGGAGGTGGGCCTCCACGCCGTCCTTGACCAGCCCGGGGTCGACCCCGAGCTCGTGCGAGGAGTCGTGCAGCACCTCCTCCAGCGTGATGATCAGCTTCTCGCCGGCCTTGTTGGTCACCGTCCAGGTGCCGTCGGCCTGCTTCAGCGAGCAGGGCGGCGACATCCAGTTCAAGGGCTTGTAGGCGCGGTCGTCGGCGTGAACGCTGACGCTGCCGTCGGCCTTCACCAGGATCAGACGGGTGGCGGACGGCAGGTGGGCGGAGAGCCGACCGGCATAGTCGACCGAGCAACGGGCAATGACAAGACGCATGGTCGACCACGCTAGCCCAGCGGGGCCAGTTGATGCGAAACCGCGACAGCCGGGTGAAGAACTCGCGGAGACGGCGAACCATGGAGTCGGCAGCCCGCGCCTTTCCCAGTACGGCAGTTGACTGTCCGGGCGTCGGGTTCCACTCAACGGGGACGGAGAACTTCGATGAACGATCCGGCGGTATCCGGCCAATCTGGCCGACCACGTGGTGATTGCCACACAATTCGGCGGATTCGCCAGCCGCGCTGAACCCGGGCTGTCACGCTGTGGTGAGCGGTCGTCGCTCCACCCGCGTCACTGCCACGGCACCGGCGTGCCGCGCTTCGTGCTGCCCAGAGCCGGGTGCGAGGGCATCAGGCATGCCCTGAGCCGGCGTCAGCCAGGCCGAACCCATGGTCACCACTGCACCGTACGCCACCCTCACGACAGGCAACGCACCGGAACACCGGCACGACCGGACCGGCACCACTCACGGCACCACCTACGACACGGCACCACCCGCACCAAGGACCACGGCAAGACCACCCGGCGGCCGAGCCGGGTGGACCGCGAGAGGAGAACCCATGTCGCTCGACGTCTCACCGGCCCTGCTGGAGAAGGCCGAGAGAGGAGAGGTCGACGAGAGGGAGTTCGTCGACTGCGTCCGCACTTCCCTCCCGTACGCCTGGGAGCTGATCAGTTCGCTGGTCGCCCAGGTCAAGGTCGACGGCACCGACTTCGCCGACAACCAGGTACCGCCGCCCAGCGAGCAGGCCCGTGGCCAGCTGCTGCGCGCGATGGCCAGCGACGCGATCCGGGGTGCGCTGCAGCGGCACTTCGGGGTCCGGTTGGCGTTCCAGAACTGTCACCGGGTCGCGGTCTTCGCACCCGCCGACTCGACCGAGGAGCGGTACGCCCGGTTCACCTCGGTCCGGGCCCAGTTGCTCAACCAGTCGGACGAGCTGCGCGACTGCTGAGCAGGTCGAAGGGCCGCCCCCGGCTGGTCCGGGGGCGGCCCTTCGGGCCGCTCAGCCCAGCTGCGGGAGCACTTCGGAGCCGAGCCGGGCGATGTTGTCCATGGTCGCGGTGTGCTCGCCCGACCCCTCCGCGAGCAGGGCGAAGCGGCGCAGTCCGGTCCGTTCGGCGGTGGCCAGCAGCCGGTCCGCGCACTGCCGGGGCGTGCCCACCGCGTGCAGGTCGCAGAGCAGTTCGGTGTACTCGCGCGGGTCGCGCATCCGGCGCTCCCGGCCGTCCACCGTGCGGTGCGCGCCGAGCCCGTACTCGAACCAGCCCGGCATCGCGCCGAGCAGCCTGGACCTGGCCTCCGAGGTCCGGTCGGCGACCTGCACCACCCCCGCCGCCAGGTGCTCGCGCTCGATCCGGGCGAGCTGCTCCTCGCCGCGGCCGCAGGCCCGCCAGGCGGTCCGGTAGGCGGCCAGCATCTGGACCTTGTCCTCGTCGCCGGAGTGCATGCCGAGCAGCATCGGCAGTCCGCGCTCGGCGGCCGTGCGGACCCCGCCGGGGGAGGTGCAGGCCATCACCACCGGTGGCCCGGCCGACTCGGGCCTGGGCGCGCCGTCCAGTCGCTGTCGGGGGAACCGGTGCAGCGTGCCGGATCGGCCGTCCAGCCAGCCCGCCAGCTCGGGCCTGGGCGCCTCCCGCCGGCTGTCGGCCCGGGGCACCACCGCGACCTCGGGGAAGTTGAACTGCGGTCCGTCCGCGCCCACCCGGGAGCCGCGCAGCCAGCGCAGCAGCAGGTCGAGCCGCTCGCTGAAGCCCTCCTCGTAGGCGGCCACCCCGGTGCCGAAGACGTCCAGGTCGATCCACGGGCCGCCGCGCCCCACCCCGAGGGTGAACCGCCCGCCCGAGGTCAGGTGCAGCAGCGCGGCCTGCTCGCCGAGCGAGACCGGGTGGGCGGTGGAGAGCACGCTGACGGCGGTGCCCACGCCGATCCGCCGGGTCCGGCCGAGCAGCAGGGCGGCCAGGGTGGCCGCGTTCGGGCAGACTCCGTACGGGACGAAGTGGTGCTCGGCGAGCCACACCGAGTCCAGGCCGGAACGTTCCGCCACGACCGCGGCGCTGACGGTCCGTTCGAGCGCGTCGGCGTGGCTCTGGCCGGGGAACTGGGCGGACAGCAGGAACGCGCCGACCCGGATCGAGTCGGTGGCCGGGGGCTGCCGGACGCTCGGCAGCGGTACGGTTCTGCGGGCCGGGGCAGCGGTGGGTGAGCTGTGGACCTGACTACCGGTCAGCGGACTGGTCTTGGTCATCGGGTGGCCTCCTCGGGTGCCGCAGGGTCTGCGAGCCCCGCCTTGTCACCTCGTTGACTAACCGATGTCATGTGCCAATGGCACGCGGATCGGCCCAATTGACCGAAGATCGGGTGGATCTCCGGGGAAACCGTGAAGGTCCACCGGCTCCCGTGGTAGTACCGGATTCCGCTGCCGGGCACCCTTACCCTGGAACGACCAGTCAGAGCCCACCGAGAGGTGCAGACGTGTCGCCCCGTCGTAATCAGCAGCGGAAGTGGATCACCGCCACTGCCGCCGACGAGCCCACCGGTACCCCGCTCGGCGGCTCGCTCCGCCGGACCGAGGACTACCGCGGCGAGGACTGGGTGGTGCAGACCGTGGCGGGCACCGCCGGGCGGCACTACCGGTGCCCGGGCTGCGACCAGGAGATCCCGCCGGGTGTCGGCCACGTGGTCGCCTGGCCCGCCCACGGCGGCGGCGTGGACGACCGCCGGCACTGGCACCGGGCCTGCTGGACGGCCCGCGAGCGCCGCACCTCCAACCTGCAGCGCGGGCGGGGCGCACCGCGGTACTAGGTCAGTACGGCGGCGATCCGGTCCGCGCAGAGCACGGCGGAGTCGGCCATCGCGGTCCGGGTCATGCCCGCCACGTGCGGGGTCAGCAGCGCGTTGGGCAGGCCG
Source organism: Kitasatospora gansuensis (assembly GCF_014203705.1). Taxonomy (NCBI): domain Bacteria; kingdom Bacillati; phylum Actinomycetota; class Actinomycetes; order Kitasatosporales; family Streptomycetaceae; genus Kitasatospora; species Kitasatospora gansuensis. The sequence goes on along the minus strand of NZ_JACHJR010000001.1, from coordinate 2,784,145 downwards.
AACAGCGGTGAGGTGAACGCCGTGTGCTCGTACTCGAAGGTGTCCACGGCGGCCCCGGCCAGCGGGTGGGCCGGATCACGCAGCGCGGCGGCCAGCGCGGCCTCGTCCACGATGCCGCCCCGGGCGGTGTTGAGCAGCAGCGACCCCGGCCGCATCGCGGCCAGCTCCCGGGCGCCGAGCAGGCCCCGGCTGGCCGGGGTGAGCGGCAGGTGCAGCGAGAGCACGTCCGCCTCGGCCAGCAGCGCCGGCAGCGAACCGGCCCGGCGGACGCCCAGCCGCTCCGCGTCCTCGGCGGTCAGCGACCGGCTGTGCGCGCTCACCGGCATCCCCAGGGCCGTTGCGCGGGCCGCCAGCGCCCGCCCGATCAGTCCGAAGCCCAGGATGCCGAGCCGGAGTTCGGAGAGCTGTCGTGGGCGCTGCACGGTCTTCGGCCAGGCGCCCCGGTGCGCGGCGGTGTTGTGCTCCGTCAGGCCGCGCAGCAGCGCCAGCAGTTGGGCCAGCGCGAACTCGGCCACCGCCACCGAGGTGGTGCCCGGGGTGTTGACGACCCGTACGCCGTGCCGGGCCGCCGCCTCGCCGTCGATGTGGTTCACCCCGGCCCCGGACTGGCCGACCACCCGGAGCGGGTGGGGCAGTGCCGGGTCGGTGGCGGCGGCGAAGAACTCGGCCCGGATCGGCACCGCCGCCCGGGTCTTCACCGCGTCGTACCCGAGACCGTCGGCCAGCTGGGCACCCAGCAGGGCGGCCGGGTCGAAGCCGTCGAAGTCGGTGAGGGTGACCCGGCCGCCCCAGTCCCGCCGGACCGCGGCCGGGTCGGTCAGCCGCCAGAGGTTCACGGTGAGGTCGAGACCGGCGGCCAGGTAGCGGTCCAGCTCCAGGGGCAGCAGGTCGTCGGGCGCGGCGGCGGCGATCAGCACGCGAGGCCGGGGTTGCTCGGTCACCGGGTCACCCTGGCAGGGGTGTCGGTGACCGGGCAAGACCCGGCCTCGCGAGAACGGGGGGTCAGGCGTCGCGCTTCTTCAGGACCAGGATGCCGCCGAGGATGGCGGCCGCCGTCCAGGCGAGGCAGATGAAGAAGCCGGTCCAGGGCCCGTACGGCTGGTCGTGCTGCTCGTAGACGAGCAGCATCCGGGAGCCCGCGTAGTCGGGGAAGTAGTGGGCGCCTGTCCTCACCCACGGCACGATCGAGAGGATCGGTGAGAGCAGGAAGAAGAACGGCACCAGCACGCCGAGTGCGAGGGTCTGGTTGTGCAGCATCGTCGTCACGCCCGCCGAGAACAGGCAGAGCATGGTCAGGTACAGGGCCGCCCCGCAGACCGCCCGCAGGACGCCCGGCGAGCCGATCGTGGTGGAGTGGTCGCCGAGTAGTGCCTGGCCGACGAAGAACGTGACGAAGGCGGTGGCCACCGACACGACCAGCGCCAGCGCGCCGAGAACGGCGGCTTTGCCGACTAGCAGCGTGCCTCGCTGGGGCACCGCGGCAAGGCTGACCCGGATCATGCCGCTGCTGTACTCGTTGCCGATCGCCAGTACCCCGAACACGATGATGGCCAACTCGCCCAGCAGGATGCCGGAGAAGGCCGTCCCGGTGGCGTCGAAGGTGCTGGTGGCCTTCTCGTTGAACTCGTTGAAGTTGAGCTTGGTGATCAGCGAGGCCAGCCCCCCGACGAGCAGCGTGATCACGAAGGTGAGGAGGAGCGTCCAGACGGTGGAGCGGACACTGCGGATCTTGGTCCACTCGGACTGCAGGACCGCGGGGAATGACGCCATCTCAGTTCTCCTTGCCCGTGGCCGGTGCGGCCGCGTCCCGGGGCTGCCAGGCGGCGCCCCAGGCGCCTGCGGCGTCCCGGCCCTCGCCGTCGCCCGCGTGGTACTCCACGGAGTCCGCCGTCATCTGCATGAACGCCTCCTCCAGGGACGCCTGCTGCGGGCTCAGCTCGTGCAGGGTCACGCCGTGCGAGGCGGCCAGCTCGCCGATGTGCGCGAGGTCGCCGTCCTCGATCTCGTACGAGCCGTCGGGGCCGGCCTCGGCGTTCAGACCGGCGCCGTGCAGGGCGGTCAGCAGCTGCTCCACGTGCGGGGTGCGGACCCGGACCGCCGAGCGGGAGTTCTGCTTGATGAAGTCCGCCATCGAGAGGTTGGCCAGCAGCTTGCCCCGGCCGATCACCACCAGGTGGTCGGCGGTCAGCGCCATCTCGCTCATCAGGTGCGAGGAGACGAAGACCGTGCGGCCCTCGGTGGCCAGACCCTTCATCAGGTTGCGGATCCACAGGATGCCCTCGGGGTCGAGCCCGTTCACCGGCTCGTCGAACATCAGGATCTCCGGGTCGCCGAGCAGCGCGGAGGCGATGCCGAGCCGCTGGCCCATGCCGAGCGAGAAGCCCCGGGAGCGCTTCCTCGCCACCGAGCTCAGCCCGACCAGGGCGAGCACCTCGTCCACCCGCTTGCGCGGGATGCGGTTGCTCTGGGCGAGCCAGAGCAGATGGTCGTAGGCGGTCCGGCCGGGGTGCACGGCCTTCGCCTCCAGCAGGGCGCCGATGTACTTCAGCGGTTCGTTCAGCTGCCCGTACCGCTTGCCGTCGATGGTGACCTTGCCGCTGGTCGGCCGGTCCAGGTCGAGGATCATCCGCATGGTGGTGGACTTGCCGGCGCCGTTCGGGCCGAGGAACCCGGTGACCACGCCCTGCGGCACCTGGAAGTTCAGGCCGTCCACCGCGAGAGTGTCGCCGTAACGTTTCGTCAGTTCGTGCAGCTCGATCATCTGCGCTCCTTACTCTCCGTCAGGCTATGACAATTCGGACAGGCCAGCGCGCTGCCTCGGCCGATCGGCGAGCCGCTCTACGGTGGAGTCATGACTCTCCCCGCCTTCACCGCGCACGGCACAGGTACCCCACTGGTGCTGCTGCACGCCTTCCCGCTGGCCGCCCGGATGTGGCAGGCCCAGACCGAATCGCTCGCGGACGTCGCCCTGGTGATCACACCGGACCAGCGCGGCTTCGGCGGCTCGGCCCCGGCCGAGGGGGCGCCCTTGCTCGAACTGGTCGCGGACGACATCGCGACGGTGCTGGACGAGCTGGGAATCGAGCGGGCGGTGATCGGCGGCCTGTCGATGGGCGGGTACGTGGCGATGGCCTTCGCCCGCCGGCACGCCGAACGGGTCGCCGGACTGCTGCTCGCCGACACCAAGGCGGTCGTGGACGGCGACGCCGCCCGGGCCAACCGGGAGCGGATCGCCGCAGCGGTGCTGGCCCGGAACAGCGTCCGGATCCTGGCGGAGGAGAAGATCGAGGACGGCCTGCTCGGCCCGGCCGTCGACCCCGAACTGGCCGACCGGGTCCGGGCGATGATCGCCGAAGCGTCTCCGCAGGCGGTCGCCTGGGCGCAGCGCGCTATGGCCGCGCGGCCGGACTCGCTGCCGACGCTGGCCACGCTGGCGGTTCCGGCGGCGGTGGTGGTCGGCGAGCACGACGCACTGACGCCGCTGGCGGAGGCTCGGGTGATGGCGGAGACGCTTCCCGATGCCGAACTGACCGTCATTCCGGGGGTGGGGCACTTGAGTTCACTGGAGGCTCCGGAGAGCTTCAATGCGGTGGTCAGGGCGCTTTTGCGGCGCTGCTAGGGCACATGCTTCGGCAGACAGGGGCTCGGGGAACGGCGACGGTTCGTGGCTGGCGGGTATCACTGCGAAAGTGCCTGACCGCCTACGTACGGATCACCTTTTACGAGGTTGGCGTCGCAGTTCCCCGAGCCCCTGAGGGTGCAACCTTGCGTCAGCGGGAGAAGGTGACCGTCCCTGCCGGGAGGATGTAGCGGTCGACCTTGGTGACGGCCTTGTTCCAGACCACCGCGCCGTCCTTGAAGGCGTCGACGCCGAAGTCGTTGTCGTTGACCAGGTAGAGCTCGGCCCGGCCGTGGTGGGTGGGGCGCAGGACCATGCCCTCGATCTTGCCGTTCGCCACTCCGGCGGTGACCGCGTCGAAGAGCGGCTTCTTGGTACCGGTCACCACGCCGGAGGGGTCCTGCTCCAGGGTCGGGGTGGTGGCCGGGTCGTCCCACTTGGTGCCGAGGAGGTTGGTGGCCTTGCGGAAGTCCACCTCGAAGATCTGGGTGTGGGCGGTCGGGCGGGCCCCGTCGCGCTCCTCGACCGCGAGCCGGTCGGTGCCGAGCCAGGTCACCGCGGAGGTGGTCCAGTTGCCGTCGGTGGTGCTGTCGGCCTCGCGGAGGAAGGCGAACTCGCCGGTGACGGACGGGGTGCGGCCGCCGATGTCGATCCGGAAGATCCGCTGGACCCGGGACTTCTTGCTGGTCTTGGGGTCCGGGTTGGCGAGCTTCTCCTGCTGCGCCGCGTACAGCGTGCGGCCGTCGGCGGAGACGGTCAGGCCCTCCAGGCCCTTGTTGTTCTTCTGCTTGGCCTCGATCGCGGGCAGGATCTTCAACACCCGCACGCCCGGCGCCTGGTAGGACGAACCGGCCGGCACCAGCACGGTGTCCAGCACGCCCTGGCGGGAGAAGTGCAGGATCGAGGAGCCGTACTCGCTGCTCACCCAGAACGAGCCGTCGTGCGCCAGCACCAGGCCCTCGCTGTCCACGCCGTACGGGTCGTTCGGGAGCACCTTGCCCGTGCTGTCGACCGGCCGCTCGGCGGTGAGTGCGGCGGGCGGCAGGCCGGTCAGGAAGCGGGTGCCGGTGACCGGGTCGGACTGGCCCTTCGGGACCTGGAGCGGGATGCGCTTGAGCACCCGGACCTCGCCGCCCCGGCCGAGGCGGATCTTGAGGATCTGCGGGGTGTAGTCGGGCTTGAGGAAGATCTTGTCGGTGTCGGCCGGCGCGTCCGCGTTCGGGCCGCGGTCGGTGAGGGTCCAGAACACCTCGCCGGAGTCGTCGGCCGGGAACAGGTCGCTGAACCCGCCGAGGTCGAAGCCGCCGCCAAGCGGGGCCGGGTCGCGGTAGGTCCAACTGCCGTCGTGCTGCGGGGCGGTGGCGGCCTGCGCGGTCGGGGCGAACAGGGCCAGCGCGGCGGTGGCCGCGGCGAGCGGGGTCAGACGGGAGAGTCGCATGACTGGACAGCCTCGGGCCGGTACCCCAGCGGGGTGCGGATTCGGACTGAACCCCGTACGACCGTCGGATGAACGGCCCTCGCACGCAGAAGGGCCCGCACCCCCGGAGGGGTACGGGCCCGGCTGATCAGGCGTCAGCGGGACTGCTGGGCGGGGACGCCGAGGGCGTCGTCCGTCGGCAGGGTGGCGGCGGCCACGGCCGCGCCGGTCAGCGTGGCGAGCATCTCGCGCACGTTGGTGAGCTGGGCGTTGATCGAGTCGCGGCGGTTGGTGAGCGCCGCCAGCTCGCGCTCGGACTCGCTGCGGATCCGGTCGGCCTTGGCGTTCGCGTCGGCCACGATGTCCTCGGACTGGCGCTGGGCCGTCTCCACCGTCTGGCGGGCGCGGCGCTCGGCGTCGGTGCGGAGCTTCTCGGCCTCCAGGCGGAGCTGCTCGGCGCGGTGCTCGATCTCCGCGAGGCGCTTCTCGGCCTTGGCCTGACGGGCCGCCAGGTCACGCTCGGACTGCTCGCGGCGCTTGGCCAGGTTGGTCTCGAACTCCAGCGCGGCCTGGGCGGCCTTGGTGCGGGTCTCCTCGAAGAGGGCGTCCGCCTCCTCACGCTTGTTCTGCGCGTCCTTGTTGGCCTCGGCGCGCAGCTGGGCGCTGTCGCTCTTGGCCTTGTCGACGATCCGCAGACCCTCGTCCTCGGCCTTGGCCTTGCGGTCCTTGGCGTAGTTCTCCGCCTCGGTCCGGACCTGCTGCGCGGCGGCCTCGGCCAGCTCGCGGTGCTGCTCGGCGGCGCGGTGCGCCTCGTCGCGCAGGTCCTTCGCCTCCTCCTCGGCGAGGCGGAGGATCTTCTCGACCCGGGCACCGAGCCCGGCGTACGAAGGCTCGGCGTCGGTGACCGCGGCCTGGGCGCTCTGGGTCTCCAGGTGGAGCTCCTCGATGCGCTTCTCCAGCGCGCCGATCCTGGTCAGCGCGGAGTCGCGGTCGGCCACCAGCTTGGTGATCCGCTCGTCGACCTGGGCGCGCTCGTACCCACGGCGCACCAGGTCGAAGCCGTGAGGGGAGTGACTGTCGCTCATGGGGTTCTGGGCTTCCTGTCGTTAACCGCTGAGGTGGTTGAGGGAATCCTGACACGTTATCGGAGTGTCGAAGGCGAAACGCCGTTGCTTCACGGACAATGTCCGCTCAATCGGGTGGTGCGCCGCCGGAGCGATTGCCACCCGAACGGGGCGCACCCACTCCGGCACCGGCCTTCGGCGCCCCGTCCTTCTTGCCACTGCTTCCCCCGTTGCCCTGCGCGACCGGTGACGGTGCCTCAAAGGCCTCCAGCGCGGAGAGCACATCCTGAACCCGAGAGATCTCGGTGTTGATGTCCTTGCGCCGGCGTACCAGCTCGTCCAACTCCCGGCGGCCCTCGTCGGTCACGCGCTGCGCCTCGGCCTTCGCCTCGGCGAGCAGCCGCTCGGCCTCCTCGGCCGCCAGCGAGAGCTGTTCCTCCGCGCTCTCGTCGGCCCGCCGCAGTCGCTTCTCGGCCTGCTCGGAGGCGGTTTCGAGCTGCTGCTCGGCCTCCTCCTGGGCGGACTTCAGCCGCTCCTCCGCCTCGGTGCGCAGCTTGTCGGCGCGCGCCGTGGAGTCGGCGAGCTTCTGGTCCGCCTCCTTGAGCAGGCCCTCGGCCTTGCGGACCGCGGAGATCCGGACCTTGCCGGCCTCCGCGGATGCCTCGGAGGTGAGCTCGGAAGCCTTCTCCTCGGCCTCGGCGACCAGCTTCGCTGCTTTCTCCTCGGCGTCGGCGACCGCCTTGGCGGCCTGCTCCTCCGCCTCGGTGAGCTGTTCCTGAGCCGCCGTCACCAGGGTGTCCACCCGCTCGCCGGCCGACTTCATGGCCTGCGCGTTCTCCTTGCGGGCCCGCTCGTGCAGCGCCTCGATCTCGGCGTCGGTGCGCTCGCGCAGCTCCTCCGCCCGTTCGCGGACCGCGGTGGCGTCCCGGCGGGCCTCGGAGAGCAGCGCGTCGGCGTCCGCCCTGGCGCGCTCCACCTCGGTCTGCCCGGCCGCCTCGCCGGCGGCGGTGAGCCGCTCGGCCTCCTTGCGGGCGGCCGCCACCATCGCGTCGGCCTGCTCCTCGGCGGCGGCGGTGGTGGCCAGCGCGGTGGCCTGGGCGTCCTCGCCCAGCGACTCGGCGTCCGCGAACGCCTTCTCCAGCACCGACTTGGCCTGCTCCCGGGTGGCCAGGTCGAACTGCTCGGCCGCCTCCCGGGTCTCCCGGTCGTACGCGTCGGCCCGGTTCCGGGCGGCGTTCTCGTAGTCCTCCGCCAGGGTGCGGGTGGCCAGCGCGTACTCCTCGGCCTCGGCCCGCAGCGCGGCGGCGAAGTCCTCCGCCTCGGCCACGGCGGCCGCGGCCCGCTCCTCCGCCTCGTGGGTGGTCTGCCTGGCCTGCGCCTCGGCCTCGGCCCGGCACTGCCCGGCGAACGCCAGGGCGTCCGCCCGCTCGGCCTCCGCCTCGGCCCGCAGCCGCTCGTCGTACGCCTGCGCCTCGGCCCGCTGCTGCCCGATCTCGGCGGCGGCGTGCTCCCGGTCGGCGGTCAGCTCGGCGGCCGTCCGCTCGTGCAGCGCGGCGGCCTCCGCCTCGGCGGCGGCCCGGAGTTCGGCGGTCTCCCGCTCGGCGATCTCGCGCAGCTCGGCCGCTTCCAGCTCGGCCAGCTCGCGGGTCTCGGTGGTCTCCCGCTCGGCGGTGGCGCGCAGCTCGGCGATCTGCTGGGAGGCGGTCTCGTACAGACCGGCCACCGACTGCCGGGTCTCGGCGGCCTCGTCCTCGGCGACCGAGACCAGCTCGGCCGCCTTGCGCTCGGCTGCGGCCCGCAGCTCGGCGATCTCGGCGGTGGCCTCGGCACGCAGCTCGCCGACCTCGGCGACGGCGGTGGCGGCCCGCTCCTGCGCCTCGGCCAGCTCCCGGGCACCCTCGGCCCGCAGCTCGGCGGCCTCCGCCTCGGCGGCGGCGCGGAGTTCGGCGGTCTCGGCCGCCGTACGCTCGGCCAGCTCGGTGGTCTCGGCGGTGACCCGCGCGCGCAGCGCGGCGGCCTCGGCCTCGGCGGCGGCGCGGAGTTCGGCGGTCTCGGCCGCCGTACGCTCCGTCAGCTCGGTGGTTTCCGCGGTGACCTGCGCGCGCAGCTCGGCGGTCTCCCGCTCGGCGGTGGCGCGCAGTTCGGCGGCGGCGGTGCCGGCCTCGGTGCGCTCGGCCTGGGCGGCGGCCAGCAGTTCGGCGGTCTCGCGCTGCTCCCGCTCCAGCGCGGCGCTCGCCTCGGCCCGCTCGCGGCGGCTCTCCTCGCGCAGTGCGTTGGCGTCGGCCTCCGCCTCACCGCGCTGCTGGAGGGCCCAACTCTCGGTTGCCGCACGGTGGTTGTCGGCCCACTCGGCGGCCTCGGCCCGGGCCGCCTCGGCGGCGGCGCGGCTCTCGGCGGCCAGCTGCTCGGCGGCGGCCTGCGCCTCGGCCCGTACCCGCTGGTCGAACTCGGTTGCCTCGCGCCGGAGTTCGGCGGTCTCCCGCTCGGCGGCGCCCCGGTTCTCGGCGGCGGCGGCCTTGGCCGCGGTGATCGCGTCCTGGCCCTGCTGCTCGGCCGCGGCGACCAGCTTCTCGGCCTCGGCCCTGGCCCGCGCGAGCGTCTGCTCGGCCCGGCCCTGGGTCTCCACCGCCTGCGCCTCGGTCTGCTCGCGCAGCCGCTCGACCTCGGCGCCCGCGCCCGCGCGCAGCTCGTCCGCGTCGGCCTTGGCCTTGGTGAGCAGCTCCTCGGCGGTCTTCGCGGACTCCTCCATCCGGAGCACCGCCTGCCGCCGGGCCTCGCTCTCCAGACGCTCCGCCTCGGCGGCCGCCTGGCTGCGCAACTCCTCGGCCTCGGCCCGGAGTTGGGCAGCCTCGTCGTGCGCCTGGCGGATCTGCTCGCGGAGCGCGGCGGCGTCCTCCAGGGCGGCGTTCTGGGCCTGCTCCATCGCGGCCCTGGCCTCGTCGCGGAGCTGCTCGGCCTCGGCGCCCGCCTCGGCCAGCAGCCGCTCGGCCTCGGTGCCGGCCGCCGCCACGGTGGCCTCGGCCTCGGCCCTGGCCCGGGACACCGCCTCGTCGGCCTGCTTGGCCGCCTTGGCCAGGTGCACGGTGGCGTCCTTGGCCCCCTCGGCCCGGCCGGTCTCCCGCGCCTCGGCGGCCAGCTGCTCGGCGGCGGCCCGTGCCTCGGCCCGCAGCGCGGCGGCCTCCTGCTCGGCCTCGGCGCGCAGGGCGGCGATGGCCGTCTCGGCCTCGGTCCGCAGTTGGGTCGCGACGCTCTCGGCCGCGCCGCGCAGCCGCTCGCTCTCCTCGGCGGCGGCGGCCCGGGCGGCCTCCGCCTCGGCCTTGGCGTTGGCGGCCTCGGCCTTGATCCGGTCGGTCTCCTTGGTGGCGGTGGCCACCATCCGGGCGATCTCGGCCTTGGCGGTCTGCGAACGCTGGTCGCTGGCGGCCTCGCCGTCGGCGACCAGCCGCTGCACCGCGGCCTCCGCCTCGATCTGCAGCTGTTCGGCGGCGGCCTCGGCGCGGGCGCGCAGCTCGGCGGCCTCCTGCCGGGCCCGCTCGGCCTCGGCCAGCGCCTCGGTACGCAGCCGCTCTATCTCCGCCTGGGCCTGGTCCAGCGCCTCGGTGGCGCGCTGCTGGTCCTCGGCGGCCTGCTGCTTGAGCCGGCCGATCTCGGCCTGAGCCACCGCGAGCTGCTGCTCGGCGGCGGCCTGCGCCCCGGCCAGCTGCTGCTGGGCCTCGCCGGTGACCGCCTCGGCCTGCGCGTTGGCCTGCTGGGCCTGCTCGGAGGCGGCCCTGAGCAGTCGCTCGGCGTCGTTCTGGGCGCGGACCAGCGCGGCTTCCACGGCGGCCTGCGCCTCACCGCGGGCGGCGTCCACGTCGGCGGCGGTCTGCGCGCGGGCGTGGTCGGCCAGCGCGGCGGCCTCGGCCCTGGCTGCGGCGATCATCCGCTCGGCCTCGGCCTGGGCTTCCTGGAGCACCCGCTGGGACTCCTGCTCGGTGCCGGCCCTGGTCTGCTCGGCCCAGGAGACGTTCTCGTTGACGTGGCGCTCGGCGCTGCGGCGCAGCTCGCTGAGCTCCTCGTCCAGCTGGCGGCGGCGGGCGGCCAGCTCGGCCTCGAGCCGGGCGGTGCGCTCGGCGGCCTCGGCCATCAGCCGCTGGGTGGCCGCCTGGGAGTCGCGGAGCTGCCGTTCGGCCTCGGCACGCAGCTGCTGGGCCTGCATCTCGGCGTTGTGCAGGAGCTGCTCGGCCTGCCCGGAGACGGAGTCGAAGGCGCGCGGCTGGGAGAGCTGCCGACGGGATTCGTGCAGCTTGGCCCGGAGCACCTCCACCTGGTAGGCGAGGTCCTCGGCATGCTGGACGGTCTTGTCCCGCTCCTTGCGAGTCCGATCCATCTCGGCCTCGAACTTGGAGAGGTGATCGTCAGCCTCGTAGCGGTCGTAGCCCCGCACTCCGCGGTCCCATCCATCTCCTGGTCGCGTCCTCGACCCGGCCGGCCGGTATCCCCACCGTGGGGCCGGATCAGCTGGTCCTTGCAGCCGTGACGGGTGCCACGGTCGGAGCCGTCGGTCACCGGCGCGCGACGATGTCGCGCTCCGCCGTCCGGGTGGACTCCTGAGCGAACTCTTGCCTCTGGAGAATGGTGACAGATCCGAACGGCGGCCTCGTCGCCGCGCCCGGTTGGTGGACTCCCCTTGTGCCGGGATCAGCCTCGCTGCCCCCGCCACCGGCCGTGCCCGCCGGACCGGTCCTCCCCGGAGCTTTGCGCACTTCGGCATTGTAGTGTGCGCGGCCCGCAGGGGAATGGGCGAGTGGGGGTTTTCCAAGGTTACCGACGGGTCGTGAGCGGGGTCGCAGGTGTACGACCCCGCTCTGCGCCTTCCGAACCGTCAGTGCCCGGTGCCCGCCGAGGTGACCAGCTCGGTCAGCACGCCGCCGCAGTCCTTCGGGTGCAGGAAGGTGATCCGGGAGCCCATCGAGCCGATCCGGGGCTCGTCGTACAGCACCCGGACGCCCTTGGCCTTGATGTCGGCCGCGTCGCCGTCCACGTCGGCGGTGCCGAAGGCGATGTGGTGCACGCCCTCGCCGTTCTTCGCCAGCCACTTGGCGACCGTGGAGTCCTCCCGGGTCGGCTCCAGCAGCTGGAGGTAGGAGGCGCCGCCGTCGCCGGTGTCGTTGATCTTCAGCATCGCCTCGCGGACGCCCTGCTCCTCGTTCACCTCGCTGTGGAAGACCTCGAAGCCGTACGTGGCGCGGTAGAACTCGACGGTCTTGTCCAGGTCGAAGCAGGCGATCCCGATGTGGTCGATGCGGGTCAGCACGGCTGGCCTCCGGGAGGAGTGAGGGGTTTGAAGGGTGGGTACCAGTGCAGCGCACGGAGTTGAGGCAGCGCCAGCATGCCGCGTGCGAGCCTGCTCACAATTCACCCAAGCTGTGCTGACACGGTGTTGACCGGGCAGTGACACGTGCCGCTGATCACACCTCGGCTCCGGTGACGCACGGGTTACGGGTCAGTACATTGAGCCGCGTCCCCACACCCTCATGGCCTTGACGCGCGAAGGGGCTCGTCTCATGACTACTTCAGTGATCGTCGCAGGTGCCCGAACCCCGATGGGCCGGCTGCTCGGCTCGCTCAAGGGCTTCTCCGGCGCCGAGCTCGGCGGCTTCGCGATCAAGGCCGCGGTCGAGCGGGCCGGTCTGACCCCCGATCAGATCCAGTACGTGATCATGGGTCAGGTGCTGCAGGCCGGCGCCGGCCAGATCCCCGCCCGCCAGGCCGCGGTCAAGGCCGGCATCCCGCTGAACGTCCCGGCGCTGACCATCAACAAGGTCTGCCTCTCCGGTCTGGACGCGATCGCGCTGGCCGACCAGCTGATCCGCGCGGGCGAGTTCGACATCGTGGTCGCGGGCGGCCAGGAGTCGATGACCAACGCCCCGCACCTGCTGCCGAAGTCCCGCGAGGGCTTCAAGTACGGCGCGATCGAGATGCTCGACTCGATGGCCCACGACGGTCTGACCGACGCCTACGAGTCCATCCCGATGGGCGAGTCGACCGAGAAGCACAACGCCCGGCTCGGCATCGGCCGCGAGATCCAGGACCAGCTGGCCGCGCTCTCGCACCAGCGCGCCGCCGCCGCGCAGAAGAACGGCGTCTTCGACGCCGAGATCGTGCCGGTCGAGATCCCGCAGCGGAAGGGCGACCCGGTCGTCTTCAGCCAGGACGAGGGCATCCGCGCCGAGACCACCGTGGAGACGCTGGCCAAGCTGCGCCCCGCGTTCACCAAGGACGGCACCATCACGGCCGGCACCGCCTCGCAGATCTCCGACGGCGCCGCCGCGGTGATCGTGATGAGCAAGGCCAAGGCCGAGGAGCTGGGCCTGACCTGGATCGCCGAGATCGGCGCGCACGGCAACGTCGCGGGCCCGGACAACTCGCTCCAGTCGCAGCCGTCCAACGCCATCAAGCACGCGCTCTCCAAGGAGGGCATCGGCGTCGAGGACCTCGACCTGATCGAGATCAACGAGGCCTTCGCGGCCGTCTCGCACCAGTCGATGAAGGACCTCGGCGTCACCGAGGACAAGGTCAACGTGAACGGCGGCGCGATCGCGCTCGGCCACCCGATCGGGATGTCCGGCGCCCGCGTGGTGCTGCACCTGGCGCTGGAGCTCCAGCGCCGCGGCGGCGGGGTCGGCGCGGCCGCGCTCTGCGGCGGTGGCGGCCAGGGCGACGCACTGATCGTCCGGGTGCCCAAGGCCTGACCGGCTGACGTACTGTCGGGGCCGCCGGACGATGCCGTCCGGCGGCCCCTTCCTTAGCTTTGTCAATGACCGAGGAGCTCGCGCATGATCGACGTCCCCACGCTGGTCGAGCAGGCCCGGGAGGGGCGCCCGCGCGCCGTGGCACGGCTGATCTCGCTGGTGGAGAACGCCGCCCCGCAACTGCGGGAGGCGATGGCCGCGCTGGCGCCGTACACCGGGCAGGCCTACACGGTCGGGCTGACCGGTTCGCCCGGGGTCGGCAAGTCGACCTCGACCTCCGCGCTGGTCTCCGCGTACCGGCGGCTCGGCAAGCGGGTCGGCGTGCTGGCGGTCGACCCCTCCTCGCCGTTCTCCGGCGGGGCGCTGCTCGGTGACCGGGTCCGGATGCAGGAGCACGCCACCGATCCGGAGGTGTTCATCCGCTCGATGGCCACCCGTGGGCACCTCGGCGGGCTGTCCTGGACGGCGCCGCAGGCCCTGCGGGTGCTGGACGGGGCGGGCTGTGAGGTGATCCTGGTGGAGACCGTCGGGGTCGGCCAGTCCGAGGTGGAGGTGGCCGCCCAGGCCGACACCACCGTGGTGCTGCTCGCCCCCGGCATGGGCGACGGGATCCAGGCGGCCAAGGCCGGCATCCTGGAGATCGGCGACGTCTTCGTGGTCAACAAGGCCGACCGGGACGGTGCCGACGCCACCGCGCGCGAGCTCAACCACATGCTCGGGCTGGGGGAGTCGCGCGGTGCGGGGGACTGGCGGCCGCCGATCGTGAAGACCGTGGCCGCCCGGGGCGAGGGCATCGACGAGGTGGTCGAGGCCCTGGAGAAGCACCGGGCCTGGCTGGCCGAGACCGGCGAACTCGCGGTCCGCAGGCGGCGGCGGGCGGCGGACGAGATCGAGGCGATCGCCCTCTCCACGCTCCGGGCCCGGATCGGCGACCTGCACGGCGACCGGCGGCTGTCCGCCCTGGCGGAACGCGTCGCTGACGGGACGTTGGATCCGTACGGGGCGGCGGACACGCTGGTCGCGGGCCTGACACGCGCCTGAGCCACCAGGGGCCCGGGGAACGGCGGCGCCGACCTCAGGAGCGTTCAACGTGCGTGTGTGGTCAGGTACTTTCGCAGTGACCCGAACGCCAGATCTCCTCGCAGTTCCCCGAGCCCCTGACCGTAGATGCTTCGCTAGCTTCTTCCCCGCAGGCTGCGCAGGTGGTCGGCGACCGGGGCGAGGGCGGCGTAGAGCTTGTCGATCTGCTCGGGGGTGAAGCGGTCGATGAAGTGGTGGCGCACCGAGCGGACGTGGTCGGGGGCGACCTTCTGCAGGATGTCCCAGCCGTGTTCGGTGAGGTGGGCGTAGAGGCCGCGGCGGTCGCCCGGACACTCCTGACGGAGTACCAGGCCGGCGTTCTCCATCCGGGTGATCTGGTGCGAGAGCCGGCTCTTGGACTGCAGGGTGGCGGTGGCCAGGTCGGTCATCCGCATCCGGCGGTCGGGGGATTCGGAGAGCACGACCAGGATCTCGTAGTCGTTGTTGGCGAGACCGTGCGGCTGGAGCTCCCGGCCGAGCTGGTAGTCCAGCAGGTGGCTGACCTCCAGGTGGGCACGCCAGAACTGCTGCTCCTTGGCGGAGAGCCAGGGGGTCTCCTCCTCCGCCGAGGACGACGGGGAGGAGACCGCTGCGGGGGTGTCGGCGGGGGTGTCCATGGCAAACACTATAGCCGAGGTTGTTAAAAGTTATACAATTAGACCAACTGCAGAACCTACAGACCGAAGCGCCGTCCGAGGTCGCCGAGATTCCCCAGACCGGGGACGTTCACGTTCGGCAACTGGCTCTGGCCGTGGCCCTGCTGCGGCGGTACGCCGTAGCCGCCGCCGGGGACGCCGGCCTCCTGGTGCACGACGCCGACCGAGCGCTCGGCCATCAGGGTCTCGCTGGACTGGATCAGCACCGTACCGGCCCCGATGAACTCGAACTGGTGCTCCTCGCCGGAGGCCCCGCCGAGACCGGTCAGCTGGCGGAGCCCGCCGAGCACGCCGTGCATGTAGCCGTGGTCGTAGTGGTGGCAGGGTGCGGGGCAGTCGGCCCAGCCGACCAGGGCCTGCGGGTCGACCCGGATCGGCGGCTCGACGAAGTGCACCGGGCCGTTCGAGGCGGCCACGAACTTGCCGGTGCCGATCAGGGTGAGGAAGCCCGGGATGATCGACTGCTTGAGCGCCAGGGTCGGTTCGAAGGCCAGCAGGTTGCCCGAACGGACCGTCAGGTTGCCGTTCTCCAGGTCGTACGAGTTGAGGTCGAAGGCCCGGTCGGCGAGCAGCAGCTTGCCCCGGCCCTCGGCCACCACCCAGTCGGTCGCGTGCAGCGGGGAGTTGAAGTTGCGGCCGAGCGCGCGGTCGATCGAGCCGCGGCCGATCCCGGAGAAGCGGACGTCGCCGTAGTAGGCGATCATCTTCCCCTTCTGCAGGTAGTACGGGCCGTTCAGGTCCACCGAGAAGGCGTACGGGTTGACGTTGTCGTTGACCGGCAGGCTGTTCGCGTCGTGCACCGGCGGGGCCTCGGGGGCGCCGTACCCGGGCTGCGGCGGCGGGGGGTAGCCGGGCTGCTGCTGCTGCGGGTACCCCGGCTGCTGCTGCGGATAGCCGGGCTGCTGCGGCGGGTACTGGGGCGGGTAGGACATCAGAGCTTCTCCTCGCTCGCCTGGACGTACACCACACCGTTGCCGGACAGCTCCAGCTGGAAGGCCTCGCCGGAGCCGCGGCCGACCATGTCACGCCAGCCCACCGAGGTGGACAGCTTGTTCTGGACCTGGCCGCGGTGGGCGACGTACGCCTGCGGGTCGACGTGCACCGGCTGGTTCGGGGTGATCGGCAGCTCGACGAAGCCGCCGTGCGCCATCACCGCGACCGAACCCTGGCCGCTCAGCTGGGTGGTGAACAGGCCCTGCCCGCTGACCTGGCCGCGCACCATGCCCATCACGCCGCCCTGCGAGCCGAGGAAGACGGTGGTCTGCCGGAGCGTGCCGTCGAAGGCGAGCAGTCGGTCCGCCTCGACGTTCAGGGTGTCGCCGTTGAGCTCGATGATCTGGATGTGGTGGCCGCCGTGGCCGAACAGCACGCTGCCCTGGCCCTCGACGGTCATCAGCGGGACGTCCTCGTTGGCCACCCGGCGGCCGATCATGCCCATCACGCCGCCCTGACCACCGGTCAGGTTGGGGGTGAAGCCGACCTCGCCGGTGTACGCGATCATCGAACCGCGCTGGCTGAAGATCCGCTGGCCGGGGAAGACCTTGGCCTCGATCAGCTTGCTGTTGATCTTGGTGAACGGCATCAGACGTCGCCCCCGAAGGTGAGCCGCTCGGACGGCTGGACGTAGACCAGGCCCTCGCCGGTGAACTCCACCTGCATCGCCTCGCCACCGCCCTCGCCGATCAGCGTGGTCCAGCCGCCGCCGGACTTCAGCGCGCGGTTGAGGTTGCCGGTGTGCGCGACGTACGCGCCCGGGTCCACCCGCAGCGGCTGCCCCTGGGAGACCCGGAGGATGATCGCCGGACCCTTGGAGGTGAGCGCGGCCCAGCCGTGCCCGTCCACCTTGGTGGTGAACAGGCCGGTGCCGGAGGCCATCCCGTTCAGGCCGGTGAAGCTGGTGCCGGTGTGCAGGCTGCCCTCGGTGCAGAGCAGGTTGTCCGCCTCGACGAACAGCGTCTCGCCGTTCAGCCGCACGAGGTTGACCTCGGTGGCCCGGTCGGCGAAGAAGCAGGTGCCCTGCCCCTGGACCTCCATGACCTCCATCTGCTCACCCGTCAGCCGGCGGGTGACCATGCCTCGAAGGCCGTTGCCACCGCCGCTGAGCTTCTTGAAGTTCATCTGGCCCGTGTACGCAACCATGCATCCGTTGCGGGCCTTGACCGCGTCGCCCGTCATGTCGACGGCGAGCACCTTTGATCCCTGGAGTCGAAACTGTGCCACGCGGTGACCATAGCGGCCCCCGCCGGGCCACCGGGAGAGGGCGGCGCTCACTGGTACAGATCCGGTACACGGCCCCGGCCGCCGGTGACAGGTAAAGGACCGGTCATAATGGGTGGCGGTTTGTGCACTGGTTCACAAACCGGTCGATCCCCTGTAGCGAGGTACCCGCCGTGAAGAGCAGCGCCGTCCACCGTCTGCGCCTTGTCTCCGCCCCCGAGGGCCTGTCCTTCCTGCTGCTGCTGGTCTGCTCGGTGCTCAAGCGCACGACGGACTTCAACGCCGTGCCGGTGATGGGCTCGGTGCACGGTGCGCTCTTCGTGCTGTACGTGGTCTTCCTCGCGCTGGCCTGGCAGAAGCAGCGCTGGGACGCCAAGCGCGGCGCGATCCTGTTCGTGCTCTCGGTGCTGCCGTTCGGCGGCTTCGTGGCCGAGCGGATGCTCGCCAAGGAGGAGCGCGGCGAGTACCCGGCCGCCGGGGAGCCCGCCACCGCCTGACGCACCGACACGACAGCCCGGGCCTCCCCTCCGAGGGGCCCGGGCTGTCGCGCGTTCAGTGACGGGGCGTCAGTTGACGTTGACCCCGGACCAGGTGGCCGCGACCGCGTTGTACTCGGCGCTGCCGGTGCCGTACAGGTCCGCCGCCGCCTTGAGGGTGCCGGTACGGGCGCCCGCGTAGTTGGTGGTGGAGGTCCAGTACACGGTCAGCGCGCGGTACCAGATCGCCGCGGCCTTGTCCCGGCCGATGCCGGTCAGGGTCGAGCCGTTGCTGGTCGGGCTGTTGTAGCTGACGCCGTTGACGGTCTTGGCGCCGCTGCCCTCGGAGAGCAGGTAGAAGAAGTGGTTCGCCGGGCCCGAGGAGTAGTGCACGTCGAGCGAGCCGACGCCGGAGGACCAGGCGTCCGCCGAGCCACCGTCCTTGGAGGGCTTGTCCATGTAACGGAGCGGCGTGCCGTCACCGTTGATGTTGATCAGCTCGCCGATCAGGTAGTCGCCCTTGTCGGCCGCCAGGTTCGCCGAGAACTCGACCATGGTGCCGAAGATGTCCGAGGTGGCCTCGTTGAGGCCGCCGGACTCGCCCGAGTAGTTCAGGCCGGCCGTGTTGGCGGTGACGCCGTGGGTCATCTCGTGGCCCGCGACGTCCAGCTCGGTGAGCGGGTGGGTGTTGGAGGCACCGTCGCCGTACGTCATGCAGAAGCAGGTGTCGCTCCAGAACGCGTTGACGTAGTTGCGGCCGTAGTGCACCCGGCTGTAGGCGCCGACACCGTCGTTGCGGATGCCGAGGCGGCCGAACGAGTTCTTGTAGAAGTCCCAGGTGGCCGCGGCGCCGAACTGGGCGTCCACGGCGGCCGACTGGCTGCTGGAGACCAGGCCGGTGCCCCAGACGTTGTCGGTGTCGGTCAGCAGGGTGCCGTTGCCCGAGGTCTTGTTGGCGAGCGTGGTGGTGTACATGTTGCCCCGGCTGGGGTCCTTCAGCTGGAACGTGCCGCTGGCGGAGTTGGTGGTCAGCGGGACCGAACCGACGAACACGCCCTTGCCGGTGCCGGAGGCGGCGGCCGCGAGGTACTGCTCGTGGGTGGAGAGCACCTCGCCGGTGGCGGCGTCGGTGACCAGCTTCTGGGCGCTGGGTATGCCGCTCTCGCGGACGCCCTCGACCACGGTCTCGTAGGCCAGGCGGGGGGTGCCGGTGGTGGCCCAGATCACCAGCTTCGGCTCGGAGGAGCCGGTGACCTCCTTCATCGGGCTCTCGTCCTCGTCGATGGTCACACCGACGGTGGCCTGCACGGCGCCGGTGGCCTGCTTGGCGGCCTTCTCGGCGGGCACGGCGGGGGTGAGGGTGGGCAGTGCGATGGTGGCCTCGGCGGCCTTGTCCACCGACTTGACCTTGCCGGCCGGGTTCAGGTGCGCGACCAGGTCGCCACCGACCACCGGCAGACCGGCGAAGGTGCGCTCGAAGCGCAGGTGCTTGGCGCCGTTGGCGTCGAGTACGGCGTCCTTGGCGACCAGCGCCTCCGAGGCGCCGAGGCCGGCGGCCTGGGCCACGGCGGGGGCGTACGACTGGGCCAGCGACTTCAGCTCGGCGCTCCGCAAGGTGGAGCCCTTGCTGCTCGCGGTGACGGGGGCGGCCTGCGCCGTACCGGCACTGACCTGGATGGCGCTGGCGAGGATCAGCGTGGCCGAGAGTGCGGCTCCGACAGTCAGCTTTCGCTTCACGGACGGGTTCCTTCCGAAGATCAACCGCTTGTGCGCGGTCGCACCTCGCTCCGGGGCACCAGGGGTTAGTGCCGTCGGGGCGGAGCGGATGCTGACGTGCTGCTCCGTGCGGTCAAGCGGCATCCGGCCGGAGTGGTGGGGCGGACGGACGCCGTAACGGGGCTGGCCAGAAGCATGACAATGCACCTGGTGAAATGACAGGTCTCGGCTCAGAGTTGGCCATGTCCCGCCAGCTCGGCACGCTGCGTGATGGCCTGATCGACTGCGCGGCATACCCGACAAATGGGTCAAATACCGGCGCTGGAACGGAGTTTCGACGCGAACGGAACCTGAACAACCGTCGAAAATCGGTAACTGTCCAGACCAATACGAAGATTGCGGCAATGTTTCGGCGGATTGCTGTCCTGGTATGTACCAGAAACGACAGTGGCGGGACCTCGCCAGACCTGGCCTCTTGATCACCCGTCCGGGCAACTGCTAGCAAAAACGCCGCAGCCGGGCCTCCCGAACGGGAGACCCGGCTGCGGCGCGCTGCTGCGGGTGGATCAGACGTTGACCGCGGACCAGGCGGCCGCGACCGTCTTGTACTCGGTGCTGGTGGCGCCGTACAGGTCGGACGCCGCCTTCAGGGTGGCGGTGCGCGCGGCCTTGTAGTTGGTGGTGGAGGTGAAGTACACGGTCAGCGCGCGGTACCAGATCGCCGCGGCCTTGGTGCGGCCGATGCCCACCACGGTCGAGCCGTTGGAGGTCGGGCTGTTGTAGCTGACCCCGTTGATGACCTTGGCACCACTGCCCTCGGAGAGCAGGTAGAAGAAGTGGTTCGCCACGCCCGAGGAGTAGTGCACGTCCACGTTGCCGACCCCGGAGTACCAGGAGTCCTTGGACGCGCCGTCCTTGGAGGGCTTGTCCATGTAACGGAGCGGCGTGCCGTTCCCGTTGATGTTGATCTTCTCGCCGATCAGGTAGTCACCCGGGTCGGCGGCCAGGTTGGCGGACCACTCGACCATGGTGCCGAAGATGTCCGAGGTGGCCTCGTTGAGACCGCCGGACTCGCCGGAGTAGACCAGGCCGGCGGTGTTGGCGGTGACGCCGTGGGTCATCTCGTGACCGGACACGTCGATCGCGGTGAGCGGCTTGCTGTTGCCCGAGCCGTCGCCGTACGTCATGCAGAAGCAGGAGTCGCTCCAGAACGCGTTGACGTAGTTGCTGCCGTAGTGCACCCGGCTGAGCGCGCCGACACCGTCGTTGCGGATGCCCAGGCGGTTGAAGCTGTTCTTGTAGTAGTCCCAGGTCGCCACCGCGCCGTACTGGGCGTCCACGGCGGCCGACTGGCTGTTGGAGGCCAGGCCGTTGCCCCAGACGTTGTCGGCGTCGGTGAACAGCGTGCCGTTGCCCGAGGTGCCGCCGCCCAGGCCGGCGGTGCGGGTGTTGCCCCGGGTCGGGTCCTTCAACTCGTAGGTGGAGCCCGTGTAGTTGGTGGTCAGGGTGACCGAACCGACGTGCACGCCCTTGCCACTGCCGGTGGCCGCGCTCGCGAGGTACTGCTCGTGACTGGCGAGCACCTCGCCGGTGGCCGCGTCGGTGACCAGGTTCTGGGCACTGGGGGCGCCGTCCTCCCGGACACCCTCGACGACGGTCTGGTAGGCCAGGCGCGGTGCGCCGGACTGGGCCCAGACCACCAGGGTCGGGCTGCCGGTGCCGGTGATCGCCTTCAGCGGCGACTCGTCCTTGTCGATGGTCTGGCCGACGGTGGCCTGCACGGCGCCGGTGGCCTGCTTGGCGGCCTTCTCGGCCGGCACGGCCGGGGTCAGGTCGGCCAGCGCGACGGTGGTCTCGACGGCCCGGTCGACCGAACTGACCTTGCCGTTCAGGGTCAGGTGCGCGACCAGGTCGCCACCGATCACGGAGAGGCCGGAGTAGGTGCGCTCGAAGCGCAGGTGCTTGGCGCCGGACGCGTCGATCACGGCGTCCTTGGCGACCAGCGCCTCTGCGGAGCCGAGGCCGAGGGCCTTGGCCACCACGGGGGCGTACGACTGGGCCAGCGCCTTGAGTTCGGCGCGCTGGAAGGTGGAGCCCTTGCCGCTCACCGGGGCCGGTGCGGCCTGGGCGGTCCCGGCGCCGAACTGGACGGCGCTGGCGAGGATCACCGTGGCGGAGAGTGCGGCTCCGACTGTCAGCTTTCGCTTCACGTACGGGTTCCTTCCGGGAATCAACCGCGTGTGCGCGGTCGCACCTCACTCCGGGGCACCAGGGGTTAGTGCCAGCGGGGCGGAGCGGATGCTGACGTGCTGCCGTGCTGCCCGTGCGGCTGACGACATCCGGCCGGATGTGGGTGGGGCGGCCGGTGCCGTGACGGGACTGGCCAGAAGCATGACAATGCACATGATGAAATGACAGGTCTCGGCCCGGAGTTGGCCAGCTCCCGCCAATCGGACCGGGTGCGGCGGTGGCTGGATCGGCCGGGTGGCATCACGGGCGAAACGGGCAGATGCGACAGGCTTCGACGGGATTCGACGGGCCAGGGTCGAGATTCGGTAACTGCCTTGCGCGGTAGGGATGTTGGTGACTCGCGGGTAGTTTCGGCGACTCCGGGGGTGGCCTGGCGGGACTTCGCCAGGGCACCCCCTTGTCCGTCATCGTGGACACCTGCTACCCGCCGAGGGGGCCGCCGGTACGGTGGAGGGGTGGCCAAGCCCCTCGCTCTCGAATTCGACCCGATCGCCCGCGCCGATGAACTCTGGACCAGCCGCTGGGGCGGCGTTCCCTCGATGTCGGCCATCACCTCGGTGATGCGCGCCCATCAGATCCTGCTCGGCCGGGTGGACGCCGTGGTCAAGCCGTACGGGCTGACCTTCGCCCGGTACGAGGCCCTGGTGCTGCTCACCTTCAGCCGGACCGGCGAGCTCTCGCTCTCCAAGATCGGCGAGCGGCTGATGGTGCACCCGACCAGCGTCACCAACACCGTCGACCGGCTGGAGCGCTCCGGCCTGGTGGCCCGCCGTCCCAATCCGCTGGACGGCCGGGGCGTGCTCGCGGCCATCACCGACCGGGGTCGCGAGGCGGTCGAGCAGGCCACCCAGGACCTGATGGCGATGGACTTCGGGCTGGAGGGTTACGACGCGGAGCAGTGCCGGCAGATCTTCGACGTGCTGCGGCCGCTCCGGGTGGCGGCGGGCGACTTCCGGCAGTGACCGCCCTGTGGTCGGGGCGTCCGATAAGGGCGGTTACCCTCGATGGCATGAAGCAGAGTGTGCTGACCCGCTACCGGGTCCTGGCGTATGTGACGGGTGTCCTGCTGGTCCTGCTGGTCCTGGGCATGATCGCCAAGTACGTGCTGGACCTGTCGGGCGCGCCCGCGTTCACCACCGCGGTCGGTATCGCGCACGGCTGGCTCTACGTGCTCTACCTGGTGTTCGCCTTCGACCTCGGCACCAAGGCGAAGTGGCCGATGCGCAAGCTGGCCTGGGTGCTGCTGGCCGGCACCGTGCCGACCGCCGCGTTCTTCGTCGAGCGCCGGGTCTCCCGCGAGGTGGCCCCGCTGATCGTCGAGGCGGAGCCCGTCCGGGCCTGACCCGTCGTCACGCGTTACACCGAGAGAGGCGCCACTTCCGAAAACGGGAGTGGCGCCTCTCTGTCGTCGGGGGCCCATCGACAGATACTAGGACGTCCGAGTAAATTACTAGGACATCCAAGTAACTGGTCCCGCACCCACAAGGCAGCGGCCGCAACGGAGTGGAGTCGGAGTCTGATGGACGCCGAGGAGATCGAGGCCGGTCGTAACCGCTGGCAGCAGCGGTACGACAAGGCCCGGAAGCGTGAGGCCGACTTCACCACCCTGAGCGGCGACGAGGTGGAGCCGGTGTACGGCCCGGCCGCCGGTCAGCCCGTCGAGGGCTTCGAGCGGATCGGCTGGCCGGGGGAGTACCCCTTCACCCGCGGCCTGCACGCCACCGGCTACCGGGGGCGGACGTGGACCATCCGCCAGTTCGCCGGCTTCGGCAACGCCGAGCAGACCAACGAGCGCTACAAGATGATCCTGGACTCCGGCGGCGGCGGCCTCTCGGTCGCCTTCGACATGCCGACCCTGATGGGCTACGACTCCGACGACGCCAAGTCGCTCGGCGAGGTCGGCCACTGCGGGGTGGCGATCGACTCCGCCGCCGACATGGAGGTGCTGTTCCAGGGCATCCCGCTCGGCGAGGTGACCACCTCGATGACCATCAGCGGCCCGGCCGTGCCGGTCTTCTGCATGTACCTGGTGGCCGCCGAGCGCCAGGGCGTCGACCCGGCGGCGCTCAACGGCACCCTGCAGACCGACATCTTCAAGGAGTACATCGCGCAGAAGGAGTGGCTGTTCGCTCCCGAGCCGCACCTGCGCCTGATCGGCGACCTGATGGAGTACTGCGCGGCGGGCATCCCCGCGTACAAGCCGCTCTCGGTCTCCGGCTACCACATCCGGGAGGCCGGGGCCACGGCCGCCCAGGAGCTCGCCTACACCCTGGCGGACGGCTTCGGGTACGTCGAGCTGGGGCTGTCGCGCGGTCTCGACGTGGACGTCTTCGCGCCCGGTCTGTCGTTCTTCTTCGACGCGCACCTGGACTTCTTCGAGGAGATCGCCAAGTTCCGTGCCGCGCGCCGGATCTGGGCCCGCTGGATGAAGGAGCGGTACGGCGCGAAGACCGACAAGGCGCAGTGGCTGCGGTTCCACACCCAGACCGCGGGTGTCTCGCTGACGGCGCAGCAGCCGTACAACAACGTGGTGCGGACGGCCGTCGAGGCGCTGTCGGCGGTGCTCGGCGGCACGCAGTCGCTGCACACCAACGCGCTGGACGAGACGCTCGCGCTGCCGAGTGAGCAGGCGGCGGAGATCGCGCTGCGCACCCAGCAGGTGCTGATGGAGGAGACCGGCGTCGCCAACGTGGCCGACCCGCTGGGCGGTTCCTGGTATGTCGAGGCGCTGACCGACCGGATCGAGGAGCAGGCCGAGGCGATCTTCCAGCGGATTTTGGACAAGGCTTCGGCGGACCACCCCATCGGGCCGATGACCTCGGGCATCCTGCGCGGCATCGAGGAGGGCTGGTTCACCGGGGAGATCGCGGAGGCCGCCTTCGCGTACCAACAGGGTGTGGAGAAGGGCGAGAAGCGCGTGGTCGGCGTCAACTGCCACCCGCGCAGCGTCACCCCCGAGTTGGAGATCCTCCGGGTCAGCCACGAGGTCGAGCGGGAGCAGGTGCGGGTGCTCGCGGCGCGGAAGGCGGCGCGGGACGAAGCGGCGGTGCAGGGCGCTCTCGCGGAGCTGCTGGCCGCTGCGCGGTCGGGGGACAACATGATCCCGCCGATGCTCACCGCGGTCCGGGCGGAGGCCACGCTCGGGGAGATCTGTAACGCGCTCCGCGACGAGTGGGGGATCTACCGGGAAACTGCGATGTTCTAGAGGTATCACCAGGGGCTCGGGTCACTGCGAAAGTGCCTGACCGCATAAGCGTGTTGAACGCTTCTGGGGTCGGCGTCGCAGTTCCCCGAGCCCCTAGGTCCTGCAAGTAAAGGTGAGGCGGAAAAGTGCTCCGCCGCCGGGTGCTGCTTCGGCCGTGAGAATTGCGCCGTGGGCTTGGGCGATCTGGTGGGCCATGGCGAGGCCGAGGCCGGAGCCCGGGAGGGGGCGGGCGGACGGGGCGCGGTAGAAGCGGTCGAAGACGTGTGGGAGGTCTTCGGGGGCGATGCCCGGGCCGTGGTCGCGGACGGTCAACTCGTGGGCGGTGAGGGTGACTTCGACGGGGCCGCCGGGTGGGCTGAACTTGGCGGCGTTGTCGAGCAGGTTGGCCACCAGGCGGGCCAGCCGGGCCGGGACGCCGTCCAGGGTGACGTCGGTGGTGGTCAGGTCGAAGCGGATGCCGGGCCAGTGCCCGCGTGCGGTGTCGACGCAGTGGGTCACCAGCGGCCCGAGCCGGACCGTCTCGACCAGGGCCTGGGGCTCCTCGTCCCGGGCCAGTTCGATCAGGTCGTTCACCAGGCCGGTCACCGCGCGCAGCTGCCGTTGCAGTCCCGCGGTCGCGCGGGCCCGCTGCTCCGGCGTCAACTGGTCCACCCGGCCCAGGAGTTCCGCGTTGGTACGGAGGGCGGTCAGCGGGGTCCGCAGTTCGTGGGAGGCGTCGGCGACCAGTCGCCGCCGGGCGGTGACGGACTGCTCCAGTTCGCCGAGCATGGTGTTGAACGCCCCGGCCAGCCGGGTCACTTCGTCCTCGCCCCGGCCTGCCGGAAGGTCGATCCGGACGGTGGCGTCCCGGGTGGTGGCGATCCGTTCGGCGGTCGCGGTCAGCCGGGCCACCGGGGCCAGGCCGGTACGGGCCACCGCGTAGCCGAGCCCGCCCGCCAGCAGGATGCCCGCGCCGGCCACCACCGCCATCAACTCCCCGACCTGCCGGACCCCTTGCTGCACGGTGTCGGAGCGCAGCGCGACCTGTACGGCCTGCGCGGAGCCGAACCGGGTGGTGAGCATCCGGGCCGGGTGGCCGCTGACCGTGATGTCGGCGTAGTACGCGGCCCGCTGCCCGGCCGCGACCTGCCGGGTGGCGGGGGTGACCGGCAGCAGGTACGGCGTGGCCGGGTCGGCGGCGGGCCGGGCCGGGACGATCTGGGTGCAGGGCGGCGCGGCCAGGTAGCCGCACTCGCCGTAGACGGTCTGCGGGCCCTGGCCCCGGTACTGCTGCTGGACCAGGGTGGCGTGCTGGGTGAGGGTCAGGTCGAGCTGGTGCACCAGCTCGTACCGGATGATGGTGAAGGCGGCGGCGCAGACCCCGAGGGTGACCAGGGCGACGGCCGCCGAGGTGGCCAGCGCCAGCCGGGTCCGCAGCGGTCGGCGGCGGCGCCAGCGGGCGTGGGTGCTCATGCGGTGTCCAGCCGGTAGCCGATGCCGTGTACGGTGTGCACCAGCCGGGATCCGCCGCCGGCCTCCAGCTTCCGGCGCAGGTAACCGACGTACACCGCAAGCGAGTTGGAGTCGGGGCCGAAGTCGGCTCCCCAGACCCGGTCCATGATCAGCTCGCGCGGCAGCACCTGGCCCGGGTGTAGCAGCAGCAGCTCCAGCAGGGCGAACTCGGTCCGGCTGAACTCCACCGCCCGGCCCGCCCGGTGGCCGGTCCGGCTGACCGGATCGACCGTCAGGTCGGCGAAGGTGTAGGCCCGTTCGGGCTCGGCCGGGGCGGCCCGGCGGAGCAGGGCGCGTAGTCGGGCGGTCAGCTCGTCCAGCGCGAACGGCTTGACCAGGTAGTCGTCGGCGCCCGCGTCCAGGCCGTCCACCCGGTCGCTGACCGAGTCCCGGGCGGTCAGCACCAGGATCGGGGTGCGGTCGCCGAGCGCCCGCAGCCGGCGGCAGACCGCCAGTCCGTCCAGGACGGGCATCATCACGTCCAGCACCAGGGCGTCCGGCTGCCAGGCCGTCAGTTCGGCCAGCCCCGCCAGTCCGTCGGCGGCGCCGCGGACCGCGTACCCGGCCACCGCGAGGCCGTCCTCGACGGCGGCGCGGACCTCCGGATCGTCGTCCACCACCAGGACCTTCTGCGGGCTGCTCATGCGGACAAGCATCGCAAACCGGGCTATTAGAACTCTCTTACTCCGCCTCGGCAGGCTCCGGTGTCATGACAGAACACAGCTTGTCGGTGGTGATAGGTGCCGGCGGCACGGGCGGCCACATCTATCCCGGCCTCGCGCTGGCCGAGGCGCTCCGCCGGGCCGACCCGGGGGCGGAGATCTCCTTCGTCGGTACCGAACGGGGCCTGGAGACCGAGCTGATCCCGGCCGCCGGGTACCGGCTGCACACCGTGGACATGATCCCGTTCGACGCCTCGCTCGGCCTGCGCCGCTACCTGCTGCCGGCCGCGCTGCTGAAGTCCGGGGCCCAGTGCCGGGAGATCCTCCGGGCGCAGCGGGCCCAGGTCGCGGTCGGGATGGGCGGCTACCCGAGCGCGCCGGTGATCGTCGGGGCCCGGCTGGCCGGGCTGCCCAGCGTGGTACACGAGTCCAACGCGGTGCCGGGCCGGGCCAACCGGTTCGCCGCCCGGCTCACCCCGCACCTGGCGCTGGCCTTCGACCGGACCAGGGACCACCTGCCGTCCGGCGCGGACACCGAGACGGTCGGCATGCCGCTGGTCGGCGCGGTGGCCGGGCTCGACCGGGCGGCACTGCGGGCCGAGGCCCGGGTCAGGCTCGGGGTGCCGCCGGGCGCCAGGCTGCTGCTCTTCAACGGCGGCAGCCTGGGCGCGGCCCGGCTCACCGAGGCGGCCCTCGGGCTGGCCGAGCGGTGGCGGGGCAGGGCCGACGTCCGACTGCTCGTCAAGACCGGCCCGGCCGCTCTGGAGGCCGCCCGGGAGCGGCTCGGCGGCAACCCGGTGGCCGAGGCCGTCCCCTACCTGGACCGGATGGACCTCGCGTACGCCGCCGCCGACCTGGTGGTCTGCCGGGCCGGTTCGGCCACCGTGGCGGAGCTGGCCAGCGTCGGCGTACCGGCCGTGCTGGTCCCGTACCCGCACGCGCCGCACGACCACCAGACCCACAACGCCCGGGTGCTCACCGACGCCGGGGCCGGGCTGCTGCTGCCCGACGCCGAGTGCACCGCCGACCGGCTGGCCGCGCTGGTCGGACCGCTGCTGGCGGACCCGGTACGGCTCGCCGTGATGGGCAAGGCCGCCGACCCGGGGACGCACGCCGAGGCGGCGGACCTGCTGGCGGCCAAGGTGCTGCGGACGGTCCGTCAGCACGAGTACTCAACGAGGAGGACCGCATGAACGACTGGACCGGCAAGCGCGTACTGGTGACCGGCGGGGAGGGCTTCATCGGCTCGACCCTGGTCGACCTGCTGGTGGAGCGCGGCGCCGAGGTGCGCGCCCTGGTGCACTACAAGCCGTACGCCGAGCGGGGATATCTCGCCGGTCATCTGAGGAGCGGTCAGGTCGAGATGCTCGCGGGCGACGTCCGGGACGCGGGCCGGGTGCAGGACGCGGTGGCGGGCTGCGACACGGTCTTCCACCTGGCCGCGCTGATCGGCATCCCGTACAGCTACCAGTCGCCCGAGGCGTACGTGCAGACCAACGTGGTCGGCACCCAGAACGTCGCCGCAGCCTGCCTGCGGCACGGCGCCCGGCTGGTGCACACCTCCACCAGCGAGGTCTACGGCACCGCGATCACCGCACCGATCACCGAGGAGCACCCGCTCCAGCCGCAGTCGCCGTACTCGGCCTCGAAGATCGGCGCCGACATGACGGCGCTCTCCTACTGGCACGCCTTCGAGCTGCCGGTCTCGGTGGTCCGCCCGTTCAACACCTACGGTCCCCGGCAGTCGGCCCGCGCGGTGATCCCCGCCATCCTGGCCCAACTGCACTCCGGCGCCCGGCAGATCAAGCTCGGCTCGGTCACCCCGACCCGGGACTTCACGTACGTCACCGACACCGCCGAGGGCTTCCTGGCCGTCGCGGTGGCCGACCGGGCGGTCGGCCAGGTGCTCAACCTGGGGACGGGCAGCGAGATCTCGATCGGCGAGCTGGCCGGGCAGTTGATCGCCGCATCCGGGCGGGACGCCGAGGTGGTGGTCGACCCGTCGCGGCTGCGGCCCAGCGGCAGCGAGGTGGAGCGGCTGCTGGCCGACAACAGCCGGGTCCGCGAACTGGCCGGCTGGCAGCCCCGGGTGACGCTGGCGGAGGGACTGCGGCACACCTCCGCGTGGGTCGCGGCGAACCTGGACGCGTTCGCGCCGGACCGCTACCAGGTCTGACGTTTCGCCAGGTGGCACACGCCAGGGGCTCGGGGAACTGCGACGCCGACCTCGTGCAAGGTGATCCGTGCGTAGGTGGTCAGGCACTTTCGCAGTGATACCCGCCAGCCACGAACCGTCGCAGTTCCCCGAGCCCCTGGTGGTTTGGGCTACAGGAAGAGGCCCGGGAGGGGGCTGAGGAGGAGGGTGGTGAAGCGGTGGATCCACTCCGGGGTGACCGGTTCGCCGCTGACCAGCATGCGGTGTTCGACGGTGCCGGCGATGGTGTCGAAGATGATCGAGATCTCCTCGCAGGCGGTCGCCTCGTCCCGGTCGGGGCCGAGTTCGCCGCGGCGCTGGGCGTTCGCCCGGCCCTGCTGGACCAGGTGCTTCTGCGGGTCGACGATCCGTTCCCTGATCCGTTGCCGGAGCAGCGGGTCCCGGGTGCCCTCGGCGAACAGGGCGAGCAGGGCGGCCTGGGTCTCGGGGCGGGCCAGCAGTTCGGCGAAGCGGAACACCACGGCCTCGATGTCGGCGCGCAGGCTGCCGAGGTCGGCGACCTCGAGGTCGTCGAACAGGCTGGCCACCGCGTCCACCACCAGCTCGTTCTTGGACGGCCAGCGGCGGTAGAGGGTGGTCTTGGCGACGCCGGCCCGGGCCGCGACGTGACCCATGGTCAGTCCGCCCCAGCCGAGTTCGGCCAGTGCGGCGCGGGTGGCGTCCAGGATCGCGAGGTCGGCGGCAGCACTGCGGGGCCGTCCCTTGCCGCGCGCGGGCGCGGCCGGGGTCGCGGCCGGGGTGGGGGCCTCGGCCGGGGCGGTGGGCTGCCGGGTGGTGGGGGCCACCGAGCCTCCTTGCGGTTTACCTGCGAGTAACTTGAGCTCCACACGGTAGCGACATACCGGCGGTAGCGGGACCCGGGAGGTGCCGGAAAGTGGGGCAGCTCACGTCCCCGGTTGCCCGGAAGGGCTTGCGGCACCGGCCCCGGATGCAGATACGCTACGACTCGTAGCGAATAGAGCGACAACCACGCGCCGGCCCCAGGGATCGGGTGGGCGCGGGGCGCGGATGGGGATCCGCGCCGGACTCCTTCGACTACCGGGGAGGCGACTCCCGCCGACGCCGGGCCGGAGAGCCTTCAGGACATTCCCGGCGGTTGGCACACGTCACTGGCGCGGACGGGGGAGGATAGTGCCATGCAGCCACGGAATTCAGGTCTCAACAGCTCCGCCCTGCGCGGTGCGGTCGATCTCGCCGCAGTGAAGGCGGCCGGAGAGGCCGCCCAGAAGGCCGAGCAGGCCAGGGCCGAGCGGGCCCGCCAGGCCGCCGCCGCAGAGGCGGACGGCATCGCCCCGCCCGCCGCCGCCTACCCGCTGGTGATCGACGTCAGCGAGGACACCTTCGAGACCGAGGTCGTCCAACGCTCGGCCGAGGTCCCGGTCGTGGTCGATTTCTGGGCCGAGTGGTGCGGGCCGTGCAAGCAGCTCAGCCCGATCCTGGAGCGTCTCGCCGAGGAGTACGCGGGCCGGATCGTGCTCGCCAAGATCGACGTCGACGCCAACCAGCTGATCGCCCAGCAGTTCGGCATCCAGGGCATCCCGGCCGTGATGGCCGTGGTGGCCGGCCAGCTCGTCCCGCTGTTCCAGGGGGCCGAAAACGAGGCCAACGTCCGCAAGATCATTGACCAGTTGATCGCGGTGGCCGAGCAGCGCTTCGGCATCGTCGGCGGCACCGGCGCGCCCGAGGGCCAGGCCCCGGCCGCCACGCTGCCGCCGGAGGACCCGGCGCTGGCGGCCGCGCACGACGCGCTGGACCGGGGCGACCTGGGCGGCGCCGTCCAGGCGTACCGCAACGTGCTGGCCGACCAGCCCGGCAACACCGAGGCCAAGCTCGGCCTGGCGCAGGCCCAACTGCTGCAGCGGGTGGAGAAGTTCGACCCGCAGGCGGTCCGGGCGGCGGCGGCCGGCGATCCGAAGGACGTGGCGGCCCAGCTGGACGCGGCCGATCTCGATCTGGTGGGCGGTCATGTCGAGGACGCTTTCGGGCGGCTGGTCGACACCGTCGGCCGGACGTTCGGCGAGGACCGGGACACCGCCCGGCTGCGGCTGCTGGAGCTGTTCGAGGTGATCGGCGCGGAGGACCCGAGGGTCGGCGCCGCGCGCGCCGCACTGGCCCGCGTGCTGTTCTGAACGGCCAATGCTGGCACGGCCGGTGACCTGCGGTGCCGTGGGTGATTTGGCGACAATGCGCACGGATTCGTGGGCCTTTATCAAATCTTGACCACACCCTCTCCTCATCACCATCGGTGACGGGGGGAGGGTGTTTCACTGGTGTTTCCAAGCCGTTTCCGAGCTGACGCCCCGCCAGATCGTCACGCTCCGTGAGAATTGGCCGGATTTCATGATCGACGGTTACTGATGTTGGATTACCCGTCAGTAACGAACCTCTTGTACTTCGCCTGGGATTCAAGCACGATCGGCGACGCCCGGTCCTCTCCCCAGAGGTCCCCACCGGGTGGCCGCCGACTCCGGTCGGCGGCTGAGGGCAGGGGGGTATCCGCAGATCCCAGAAAGCGGTTCCTGTCCTTTCCGGCCGCGCACCCCTGCGCGGCCGTAGGTTGTCGCCGCTATTGAGGACGTGGCTCTCTCCCATCCCAGCCGGGGCCGGCGCGGGACGCGCCGGGGACGGCCGGAGATGTACGTCCCAGAAGGAGGACTCGCATGTCCCAGACTTTCGGCAAGACCCGCTGGAAGCGCTTCGCGCTCGTGATGGTCCCCAGCCTCGCCGCCACCGCGGCCATCGGTGTGAGCCTCGCGAGCAACGCGCTGGCCGCCTCGTTCAGCGTCTCCGGCCAGGACTTCAAGGTCACCACCTCGCGCCTGGAGGGCACCAACTTCGCCCAGTTCGGCGGGGTCGACTTCGAGGTGAACGGCACGCCGCACCCGATCGCCATCTCGACCTTCGACACGGCGACCATCAGCAACATGTGCCAGTCGGTGAAGACCAACCTCGGTCCGCTCGGCAACTGGACCCTGGTGCTGAACGCCGGTGGCGACCCGAAGAAGCCGGTCACCGCCAAGAACCTGATCCTGGACGTGGCCGAGCTCAAGGCGGACGCCGAGTTCACCAACATCAACATCGGCCAGGACGCCTCCACCCTCGGTCACAAGGAGGGCGACGCGATCGACGTCGTCCGCAAGCAGGGCAAGCTGCCCACCGGCGCCCAGGGCTTCGCCCAGGCCGCCGACAAGGCCGTGCTGACCGACGTCAAGCAGACCGCGTGGGCCACCACGGCGGGCACCTTCTCGCTCAACGGTCTGAAGCTCAACATCAAGAAGGGCTCGGGCGAGGGCATCGAGTGCTACATGCCCGAGAGCTGACAGTCCGTCTCCGGACGACCTGACTGACCGCTCGTCACGGCCGGGGCGGGGCCACCGCCCCGTCCCGGCCGTACCCTCTCCGACTTTCCCGCCTGCGAGTACCACCGAGGAGCTGCCTCGTGTCCAGCGCTACCGTCCCCCCGTGGCCCCAGCAGGAGAGCCAGGCGACCCCCTGGGAGAGGTTCCGTACCTGGCGGCACACCCGACCGTTCTGGGGCGGGCTGCTGGCCATCCTGGCGGGCGGGCCGATCCTGTACTTCCCGTACTTCCACCTGAAGCTCGGTCAGCTCACGATGGCCATGTCGACCACGGCCGGCGCGGGCTCGCTGGTGATCGGCGTGCTGCTGATCGCGCTCGGGCTGACCGCGTGGTTCCAGCCGGTGGTCCGGGTGTTCTGCGGGGTGGCCACCACCATCCTCAGCCTGATTTCCATCCCGGTCTCCAACTTCGGCGGCTTCCTGCTCGGCTTCCTGCTCGGCCTGGTGGCCGGCGGTCTGCTGGTCTCGTGGGCCCCGCTGAAGGAGGAACCGGCCGTCGAGGGCGCCGAGTTCACCGGTGAGCAGCCGGAGCAGGCCGCCGACACCCAGCTGCTGCCCGCCCAGCCGCAGGCCGCCGATCCGGAGGGGCAACGGTGACCGACCGAGACGAGCCGACCGGGACCCCGCTGCCGGGCCCGCGGCACGCCGCACCGAGGCGCGGCTCCCGGCTGCGCGGCCGGGCGTTCGCGCTGGCCGCGGTGCCGACCGCGCTGCTGATGGGCGCGATCCCGACGCTGGCCTCCGCCGAGACCCCGAAGAACTGCGCCAGCGCCCCGGACACGGTGCTGGAGGAGATCCCGGTCCCGAAGAGCGAGCTGACCCCGCTGCCGGGTAGCCCCGGGCTGCCCACCTCGGTGCCGACGCTGGTACCGACGGACGCGCCGAGTGCGCCGAGCGTGCCGAGCACGCCGAGCACCGCGCCGAGCGGCTCCGCGAGCGCCGCCGCGCCGCTGGGCACGCCGAGCCCGTCCGGTGCGGCCCAGCCGCGCACCGCCCAGGGCGAGGTCGCCCCGAACGGCATCATCGACGACATCGTGGGCGTCTTCCTGCCGCCGAAGCCGAGCCCGTCCCCGACGTCGAAGCCGAGCCCGAGCCCGAGCCCCAGTTCGGCCCCGGCGACGCCGGCGACCCCGGCGCCGGTCCCGACCGCCACGGTGGCCCCCCGGGCCGCGACGCCGACCGCCGTCCCGTCCCCGACCTCGCGGCCGGTCGGCGGCACCAAGTCGGGCGTCCCGGCCAAGCCCAAGCTGGGCAGTTCGGCCGCCGCCGCCGCCTCGCCCTCGGCCGACCCGAACTGCGCGGTGGACACCCGCTCGGTGAAGGCCCGTCAGGCCGCCCCCGGGCACGTGGTGCCGGAGCAGAACTGGACGCTCCGTTCCACCCGGCTGGCCCTGCACGGCTCGGTCTTCAACGGCGTCTACGACGTGAAGACGCCGAGCGGCACCAAGCGGGTGCTGAAGTTCACCACAGCGAGCGTGGACATCGAGAACCTCGACATGTCGACGATCCAGATCACCGGCAAGACCTTTCACGTGAAGAGCCGCCCCGGGTCGACCTCGACCATGCGTCAGGGCCCGGTCACGATGTACGTGGAGAGCCTCTCCGGCCACCTGGCCGAGGTGATCGGCCTGCCGATCCCGATCGACCTGGGCGAGATCACGCTCACCCCGAACACCCTGCCGAAGTGGCTCTGGGACATGCTCAGCACCGTCCCGATCCCGCTCGACCTGACGCTGACCCAGGCCAAGGCCGTCCAGGCCGGCCAGTTCGGCGGCACCCTGAAGATCCCCGGCATGCACCTCTTCAACGACACCACGCCGTACTAGAAGCAGCTGAAAAACGCCCGTGGGGCGCCCCGAACTCCGGGGCGCCCCACGGGCGTTGTGGCGGGCGGGGCTCAGAGAGCCGCGCGGGTGCCCAGGTGGTGGACCTGGACCATGTTGGTGTTGCCGGGGATGCCGGGCGGGGAGCCGGCCGTCACGATGACGGTGTCGCCCTCGTTCAGGCGGCGCAGGGCCAGCAGCTCCTGGTCGACCTGGGCCACCATCGCGTCGGTGGTCTCGACCTGCTCGGTCACGTACGCCTCGACGCCCCAGCTCAGCGAGAGCTGGGCGCGGGTGGAGGCGTCCGGGGTGAACGCGATCACCGGGATCGGCGAGCGGTAGCGGGACAGCCGGCGAGCGGTGTCGCCGGACTTGGTGAAGGCCACCAGCGCCTCGGCGTTCAGGAAGTCGCCCAGCTCGCAGGCGGCGCGGGCGATCGAGCCGCTCTGGGTGCGCGGCTTGCGGCCCGGGTTGAGCGGCTGGAGGCCCTGCGAGAGCAGCTCCTCCTCGGCCGTCTCGGCGATCCGGCTCATGGTCTTGACCGTCTCGACCGGGTACTTGCCGACGCTGGACTCGGCGGAGAGCATGATCGCGTCCGCCCCGTCCAGGATCGCGTTGGCGACGTCCGAGACCTCGGCGCGGGTCGGCCGCGAGGCGTGGATCATCGACTCCATCATCTGGGTGGCGACGATGACCGGCTTGGCGTTCCGGCGGGCCAGCGTGATCAGCTGCTTCTGGACCAGCGGCACCTTCTCCAGCGGGTACTCCACCGCGAGGTCACCACGGGCCACCATGATCGCGTCGAAGGCGAGGACGATCTCCTCCATCGCCTCGACGGCCTGCGGCTTCTCGATCTTGGCGATGACCGGGACGCGGATGCCGACCTCGTCCATCACCTTGTGCACGTCGTGGATGTCGCCCGCGTTCCGGACGAAGGAGAGCGCGACCATGTCGACGCCCAGCTCCAGCGCGAACCGCAGGTCGTCCTTGTCCTTCTCGGACAGCGCGGGCACGTTCACGGCCGCGCCGGGCAGGTTGATGCCCTTGTTGTTCGAGAGCACGCCGCCCTCGATCACCACGGTCTTCACCCGCGGGCCGTCGACGCTGACGACCTCCAGGGCGATGACCCCATCGTTGATCAGGATCGGGTCGCCGGGCTTCACGTCGCCGGGCAGGCCCTTGTAGGTGGTACCGCAGACGTGCTGGTCCCCGGGCACGTCCTCGGTGGTGATGGTGAACTCGTCACCGTTGTCGACCGTCACCGGGCCGTTGGCGAAGGTCGCCAGACGGATCTTCGGGCCCTGGAGGTCGGCCAGGATGCCGATGGTGCGGCCGGTGTCCTGGGACACCTGGCGGACCTTGCGGTACCGCTCCTCGTGCTCCGCGTGGGAGCCGTGGCTCATGTTCAGTCGGGCGACGTTCATGCCCGCCTCGACGATGGCCTTCAGCTGTTCGTAGGAGTCCGTGGCAGGACCCAGGGTGCAGACAATTTTCGCTCGGCGCATATCGGTCAGTCTATCCGTTCGTGTTATGGGTGCATTCCGCTCGAATGATGAGAGATCGCCGACGAACCGTCCCGAAGCGTGGGATGCTGACGGGTCGTCAGGCGCCGTGCACCAGGGCGAAGGACTGCTGCGCGATCTCCAGCTCCTCGTCCGTGGGTACCACCGCGACGGTCACCCGTCCGTACTCGGGGGAGATCACCCGGGCCTCGCCGGAGCGGACCGCGTTCAGCTCCGGGTCCACCGTGATGCCCAGCTCCTCCAGACCGGCGCAGGCGGCCGCGCGGACCGGCGCGGCGTTCTCGCCGACACCCGCGGTGAACGCGATCGCGTCCACCCGGCCGAGCACCGCGTAGTAGCCGCCGAGGTACTTGCGCAGCCGGTGGACGTAGGTGTCGAAGGCCAGCTTCGCATCGGCGTCGCCCTGGTCCGCGCGTCGCATGATCTCGCGCATGTCGTTGTCGCCGCACAGGCCGAGCAGGCCGCTACGGCGGTTCAGCAGCTCGTCGATCTCATCGATCGTCAGGCCGCCCACCCGGTGCAGATGGAAGACCACGCCCGGGTCGACATCACCCGAACGAGTGCCCATCACCAGGCCCTCCAGGGGGGTGAGGCCCATCGAGGTGTCCACGCAGACCCCGCCCGCGACCGCCGAGGCCGAGCCGCCGTTGCCCAGGTGCAGCACGATCACGTTCACCTCGGCCGGGTCCTTGCCGAGCAACCGGGCGGTGGCCCGCGAGACGTACTGGTGCGAGGTGCCGTGGAAGCCGTAGCGGCGCACCCGGTGCTCGTCCGCCACCGCCTTGTCGATCGCGTACCTGGCCGCGTACTCCGGCATGGTGGCGTGGAAGGCGGTGTCGAAGACGGCCACCTGCGGCAGGTCGGGGCGCAGTGCGCGGGCCACCTCGATGCCGGTGATGTTGGCCGGGTTGTGCAGCGGGGCGACCGGGATGAGGCGGCGGATCTCGGTCAGCACCTCGTCGGTGACCAGGGTCGGCGCGGTGAACCGCAGGCCGCCGTGCACCACCCGGTGGCCGATCGCGGCCAGCTCGGGGGAGTCCAGGCCGAGGCCGTCGGCGGCCAGCTCCTCGGCCACCGCCTTGAGCGCGGCGCCGTGGTCGGGGAAGACCTGGACGGTCTCCCGGCGGTCGCCGCCGGGCGGGGTGTGCGCGAGCCGGCCATTGCTCTCGCCGATCCGCTCGACCAGGCCGGCGGCCAGCCGGGCGCCGTCCACCATGTCGATCAGCTGGTACTTGACCGAGGAGGAGCCGGCGTTGAGGACGAGGACCCGGGTGGCGTCGCTCACGAGGCCGCTCCTTCGTTCTGGGCCTGGATGGCGGTGATCGCGACGGTGTTGACGATGTCCTGGACCAGCGCGCCCCTGGACAGGTCGTTGACGGGCTTGCGCAGGCCCTGCAGCACCGGGCCGACGGCCACCGCACCGGCCGAGCGCTGCACCGCCTTGTAGGTGTTGTTGCCGGTGTTGAGGTCCGGGAAGATCAGCACGGTGGCCCGGCCCGCCACCTCGGAGCCGGGCAGCTTGGTGGCCGCGACGTGCGCGTCGACCGCCGCGTCGTACTGGATCGGCCCCTCCACCAGCAGGTCCGGGCGCAGCTCGCGGACCAGCTCGGTGGCCTTGCGGACCTTGTCCACGTCCGCGCCGGAGCCGGAGGTGCCGGTGGAATAGGAGAGCATCGCGACCCGGGGCTCGACGCCGAACTGGGCGGCGGTCTCGGCCGACTGGATGGCGATGTCGGCCAGCTGCTGGGCGTCCGGGTCGGGGTTGACCGCGCAGTCGCCGTAGACCAGCACCTTGTCGGCCAGGCACATGAAGAAGACCGAGGAGACGATCGCCGCGCCCGGCGCGGTCTTGATCACCTCGAAGGCGGGGCGGATGGTCGCGGCGGTGGAGTGCACCGCGCCGGAGACCATGCCGTCGGCGATGCCCTCCTGGACCATCAGGGTGCCGAAGTAGGAGACGTCGGTGACCACGTCGAGCGCGAGCTCGACCGTCATGCCCTTGTGCGCGCGCAGCTTGGCGTACAGCTCGGCGAACTGCTGGCGCAGCGGGCTGGTGGCCGGGTCGACCAGCCGGGCCCTGGCCCGGTCGTCGGTCCCGCCGTCACCCTCGCCGGGCAGGGTGATGCCGAGCGCGGCGGCCTTGCGGCGGATCGCGTCCGGCTCGCCCAGCAGGGTCAGGTCGCAGATGTTGCGGCGCAGCAGGATCTCGGCCGCGCGCAGCACCCGCTCCTCGGCCCCCTCCGGCAGCACCACGTGCCGACGGTCGCCCCTGGCCCGCTCCAGCAGCTCGTGCTCGAACATCATCGGGGTGACCCGGTCGGACCGGCTCAGCTCGATCCGGCTGGTCAACTCGACGGTGTCGACGTGCAGTTCGAACAGGCCGAGGGCGATCTCGGCCTTCCGGGGGCTGGCCTGGGTGAGCTTGCCCTCCAGATGGGTGAGCGCGGCGGCGGTCAGCCAGCTGCCCTCCGGGACGACGGCCACCGGGGTGCCGGGGGCCAGCCGGGCGGCCAGCGCCATCACGTTCGGGCCCGGGTGCTGACCGAGCGTCAGCAGGACGCCGGCGATCGGCGGGGCCCCGGCGGCGTGCGCGGCCAGCGAGCCGATCACCAGGTCGGCCCGGTCCCCGGGGGTGACCACCAGGGCGCCCTCGGTCAGCGCGGTCAGGAAGGTCGGCAGCATCGCGCCGCCGAACACGAACCCCCGGACGTCCCTGGCCAGGCCCGCCGCGTCGCCGAGCAGCAGCTCGGCGCCGGTCGCCTCGACCAGCTGGGCCACCGTCGGCGCGGCCAGCGCGGGCTCCTCCGGCAGGACGTACGCGGGGATGGCCAGCTTCTCGGCCAGGGTGCGCTGGATCTGCTGCTTGGCGCCGGGGGCGACCCGGTTGGCGATCATCGCCAGCATCGAGCAGCCCAGGTCGCGGTAGGCCCGGTGGGCGTTGCGGACCTCGGCGATCACCGCCAGCGGGTCCTCGTCGTGGCCGCCGACCACCGGCAGCACCCAGGCGCCGAACTCGTTCGCCAGCCGGGCGTTGAAGGCCAGCTCGTCCGGGATGTTGGTGTCGGCGAAGTCGGTGCCGAGCACCAGCACCGCCTGGCACCGGCGCTCCAGCGCGCGGAACCGGTCGACCAGGGTGGAGACCAGCTCGTCCTGCCCCTGCGCCGCCTGCAGGGCGGCCGCCTCCTCGTAGGTGAGGCCGTACAGCTCGGTGGTCGGCAGGTCCAGCCGGTAGCGGTTGCGGAGCAGCTCCACCACGTGGTCCGAGCCCGGCTCGCCGGGGGCGTGGGCGTGGACCAGCGGGCGGAACACACCGACCCGGTCCACCTGACGGGTGAGCAGTTCCATGACCCCGAGTTCGACGGCCTGCCGGCCGTCCCCCCGGTCGATCCCGGTCACGTACACGCTGCGCGCCACGTGGAAGCTCCGTTTCGGTCGTCCCTCAGTCAGCGGTCATATTGACCATACATTCGCACCGGGAACGGCTGTCCGCATGCGCGACCGGCCGAAGGGGGCAAGGGACGAACGTCCCCGGCGGCCGGGCCCTACGGCCGGTCGCCGGGAACGGACGGTGCCTCAGTTCGCCGGGCGGAGCCAGACCGTGGCCAGCGGCGGCAGGACCAGCTGGGCGCTGCGGGGCTGGTCGTTCCAGGGGGTGGCCTCGGCCTTGACCGGGTGGGAGTTGGCGACGCCGCTGCCGCCGTACTCGGTGGCGTCGGTGTTCAGCGCCTCCTCCCAGAGCTGGTCGGGGGTGCCCAGGGCGGGCAGGCCGACCCGGAAGCAGTGCCGGACCACGGGGGAGAAGTTCGAGACCGCGACCAGCGGGCTGCCGTCGGCGGCGAACCGGACGAAGGAGAGCACGTTGTCCTCGGCCGCGCCGCCGTCCAGCCAGCGGAAGCCGTCCGGGGTGGTGTCCTGCTCCCAGAGCGCCGGGGTGGCCAGGTATCGGCCGTTCAGGTCGCCGACCAGACGCTGCACGCCCCGGTGGTCGGCGGCGGCCGGCCAGTCCTCGGCCAGCACCCACCACTGCGGGCCCTGCTCGTGGTCCCACTCCGCGCCCTGGGCGAACTCCTGCCCCATGAACAGGAGTTGCTTGCCCGGGTGGGCCCACATGAAGCCCAGGTAGGCCCGGTGGTTGGCCCGCTGCTGCCACCAGTCGCCGGGCATCTTGGAGACCAGCGCCTGCTTGCCGTGCACCACCTCGTCGTGCGAGATCGGCAGCACGTAGTTCTCGGAGTACGCGTAGACCATCGAGAAGGTGATCTCGTTGTGGTGGTGCTTGCGGTGCACCGGCTCCTTGGACATGTAGACCAGCGAGTCGTGCATCCAGCCCATGTTCCACTTCAGGCCGAAGCCGAGACCGCCGGTGTCGGTCGGCCGGGTGACGCCCGCCCAGGCGGTGGACTCCTCGGCGATGGTGACCACGCCGGGGCAGCGTCGGTAGACGGTGGCGTTCATCTCCTGCAGGAAGGCGGCGGCGTCCAGGTTCTCCCGGCCGCCGAACTGGTTCGGGGTCCAGTCGCCGCCCTCGCGGGAGTAGTCGAGGTAGAGCATCGAGGCGACCGCGTCCACCCGCAGGCCGTCGATGTGGAACTCCTCGCACCAGTAGACCGCGTTGGCCACCAGGAAGTTGCGGACCTCGGTGCGGCCGTAGTCGAACTCCAGCGTCCCCCAGTCCGGGTGCTCGGCGCGCAGCGGGTCGGCGGGCTCGTACAGCGGCTCGCCGTCGAACCTGGCCAGCGCGAAGTCGTCCTTGGGGAAGTGCGCGGGCACCCAGTCGACGATCACC
Source organism: Kitasatospora gansuensis (assembly GCF_014203705.1). Taxonomy (NCBI): domain Bacteria; kingdom Bacillati; phylum Actinomycetota; class Actinomycetes; order Kitasatosporales; family Streptomycetaceae; genus Kitasatospora; species Kitasatospora gansuensis. Next base: position 2,743,853 of record NZ_JACHJR010000001.1, on the reverse strand, counting down.
CCGATGCCGTGTTGGTGCAGGGTGTCGACCAGGAAGCGGAAGTCGTCCGGGGTGCCGAGCCGGGCGGTCGGGGCGTAGAAGCCGGACACCTGGTAGCCCCAGGAGCCACCGAACGGGTGCTCCATCACCGGCATGAACTCCACGTGGGTGAAGTTCAACTCCTGGAGATAGGCCGGGAGTTCGGCGGCGATCTGGCGGTACGAGGTGAGGTCGGGGCGCCAGGAGGCGAGGTGCAGCTCGTACACCGACATCGGCGCCCGGTGGTGCACGGTACGGGCCCGGCGGGCCAGCCAGTCGGCGTCGCCCCACTCGTACGCCGACTCGGTGACCACCGAGGCGGTCTCCGGCGGGCACTGGGTGGCCCGGGCCAGCGGGTCGGCCTTCTTGAGCACCCAGCCCTGCCGGGTGTGGATCTCGTACTTGTACTGGGTGCCCGCCCCGAGGCCGGGGACGAAGAGCTCCCAGACGCCGGAGGAGCCGAGCGAGCGCATCGGGTGGCCGGTGCCGTCCCAGTGGTTGAAGTCGCCGATCAGCCGGACCCCGGCGGCGTTCGGCGCCCAGACCGCGAAGGCGGTGCCGGGGATGCCCTCGACGGTGCGCAGGTGCGAGCCGAGCGCCTGCCAGAGCTGCTCGTGCCGGCCCTCGGCGATCAGGTGCAGGTCCAGCTCGCCGAGGGTGGGCGGCAGCCGGTAGCCGTCCTGCTGGACGTGCTCCACCCCGGCGTAGCTCACCCGCAGGTGGTACGCCGGGATCTCGTCGGCACCGGGCAGCAGGCCGGTGAACAGGCCGGACCGAAGGTGGGTCAGCTCCACCGGACCCTGCTCGGTGTGCACCACCACCCGCTCGGCGAACGGGCGCAGCACCCGGATCGAGACCCCCTCGGAGGTCAGGTGCGCGCCGAGCAGGCCGTGCGGGTCGTGGTGCTCGCCGGACAGCAGCCGGTCGATCTCGCTGGGCGGCAGGGTCGCCTCCGGCAGCCGGAGCGCGGCGTGCGGCACCGGCTCGGGTTCCCGGACCCGGCGCTTCGCCGCGGCCCGCTCCGGTTGGGCGGGCCGGGGGGCCGCCGGGGCCGCTTCGGCGCGCCGCCGGCCGGGCTTGCCCGGCCGCTCGGGCAGGAAGGTGGCGGGCACGGGCGTGCTGCGGTCGCGCTTCGGGCCGAGCGGGGTCACGGCGGAGTCCTCCTGCGGAGTGGGTGGTCAGACGGTCAGGGCCAGGCGGTTGATCGCGGCCAGCGGGATGGGGAGCCAGCTCGGCCGGTGCCGGGCTTCGTAGACCACCTCGTAGACCGCCTTGTCGATCTCCAGCGCCCGCATCAGTTCGGGCGCCGAGGACGGCTCCATGCCGCCGCCCGCGGCGTAACCCGCGCAGTACGCCGTCCGGTTCCGCCCCGCCCAGGAGGCCGCCAGATGGGCCAGCTCCGGGTCCGAGGGGGTACCGGCCAGCAGGTGGGCGGCGGCGTAGTCGAAGGAGCGCAGCATCGCCGCGACGTCCCGCAGGGCGGGCTGCGGGAGCCTGCGCTCGGCCAGCGGCTTGGCCGGCTCGCCCTCGAAGTCCAGCAGCACCCAGCCGTGCGGGGTGCGCATGGCCTGCCCGAGGTGCAGGTCGCCGTGGATCCGCTGGACCGGCAGACCGTCCAGGTGATCGGCCGTCAGAGCCTGGAACGCGGCCCGCAGCGCGGACCGATACCTGGTCAGCCCGGGGACGGCGGCGACCGCCTGGTCCAGCCGCTCGGTCATCGCGGCGGCCAGCTGGTGGGTCTGGGTCCGGTCCAGCCGGGCCACCGGCATGGTCCGGGCGAGCACCCGGTGCACCTCGGCGGTGGCCCGGCCGAGCCGGTGCGCCTCGATCGCGAAGTTGCCCGGGGACGGGTCGCCCTTCAGTCGTCCGACCTGGTCGAGCGCCAGTTCCCAGCCGTCCTCCGCGTCCGGCAGGTAGCGCTGGAGCAGCCCGAGGGTGGCCGGTTCGGCACCCTCCATCCGGCTCTCGAACCAGGCGGCCACCCGGGGGATCCGGGTCGAACCGGCCCGGGAGAGCGCCAGCGTGAGCTCCAGGTCGGGGTTGGTGCCCGGGCTGATCCGGCGGAACAGCTTGAGGATGAAGGCCGTCCCGTAGATCACCGAGCTGTTGGACTGCTCGGCGGTGGAGGCCCGGCCCGGCAGGTTGCCCGGCAGCCCGGGGCCCGGCGTACGGCGGAACGACAGCGCGCCGAACCGGTCGCCGGTGGCCAGGTGCTCCAGCAGACGGCCGGTCAGCTCCGGGTCGTGCACCGCGTCGTAGAGCGCCGCGCCGTCGTACGGGCCGCCGCTGAGCCGCCCGAGCACGGCTCCGGGGCCGATCCCGGGCGGCTCCTGGGAGCGGATGCCGAGCAGCAGCTGGTAGATGTCGCGCTGGGACGAGCCGCCGTCGCCCGCGTACTCGACCTGGAGCAGCAGGTGCAGCAGGGCGGGGTCGCCGACCTGGAGCGGGGTGCCGACCACCGGGGTGATCCTGGTGATCGCGCGGCCCTTGCCCGCGTACCAGCGCTGGCTCGGCAGCCAGCCGATGATCAACGGCAGCGCGGCCTGGACCAGCTCACTGACCCCGGCGGTGGTCCTCCGAGCCCCCGCGTCACGTGCCCCGAGAGGTCTCGGGGCATCCTGGCGCAGATGGGCTTGAGAACGGGAGGTTTCGGACATGACTCCCTTTCCCCGGAAGCGGGCCGAGTGCCCGACGGGTCTGGCCGGGCCCGTCAGTCTTCCGGATTTCGGCGGCGCGACGGCGACGGCACGCGAGCAGGGCTCGGGTGTCACGCCTTAGTGTGGGTGGCCGTTGGGCTGTTCTCCGTACGCGGTGGTGCAGAGATCGCTCGGGGGCGCGTGAATTCTCTTCGCGCCCCCGAGGGAAGTGAACTGACTGATCGTTACTTCACTGCTTGTGAGGGTTGCGCAGCTGGAACCAGTAGAAACCGTGCCCGGCCAGGGTCAGCAGGTAGGGCCACTCGCCGATCGACGGGAAGCGGACGCCTCCGATCAGCTCCACCGGATAGCGTCCCCCGTACCGTCGCAGATCCAACTCGGTCGGCTGTGCGAAGCGGGAGAAGTTGTTCACGCACATGACCAGGTCGCCTTCGTGTTCGCGCACGAAGGCCAGCACCGCGGGGTTACTGGAGGGCAGTTCGGTGTAGCTGCCGAGGCCGAAGGCCGGATTGAGCTTGCGAATCTCGATCATGCGACGCGTCCAGTGCAGCAGCGAACTCGAACTGCTTTGCTGCGCCTCGACGTTGGTCACCTGATAGCCGTACACCGGGTCCATGATGGGCGGCAGACTGAGCCTGCCCGGGTCGGCGGAGGAGAAACCCGCGTTGCGGTCGGGCGTCCACTGCATCGGGGTCCGGACGCCGTCCCGGTCGCCGAGCCAGATGTTGTCGCCCATGCCGATCTCGTCCCCGTAGTAGAGGACCGGCGAGCCCGGCAGCGAGAGCAGCAGGGCGGTGAACAGCTCGATCTGGTTCCGGTCGTTCTCCAGCAGCGGTGCCAGCCGGCGGCGGATACCGACGTTGGCCCGCATCCGCGGATCTTTGGCGTACTCCGCGTACATGTAGTCGCGTTCCTCGTCGGTGACCATTTCCAGGGTCAGCTCGTCGTGGTTGCGGAGGAAAATACCCCACTGGCAATTGCCGGGAATGGTCGGCGTCTTGGCCAGGATCTCGGAGACCGGGTAGCGGGATTCCCGGCGGACCGCCATGAAGATCCGCGGCATCACCGGGAAGTGGAACGCCATGTGGCATTCGTCGCCGCCGGAGGCGAAGTCGCCGAAGTAGTCGACCACGTCCTCCGGCCACTGGTTGGCCTCGGCCAGCAGCACGGTGTCCGGGTAGTCCGCGTCGATCTCCTTGCGGACCCGGCGGAGGAACTCGTGGGTCTCCGGCAGGTTCTCGCAGTTCGTCCCCTCCCGGGCGAACAGGTACGGCACCGCGTCCAGCCGGAACCCGTCGATGCCCAGGTCCAGCCAGAACCGCAGCCCCGCGATCATCTCTTCCTGGACCCGGGGGTTGTCGTAGTTCAGGTCGGGCTGGTGGGAGAAGAACCGGTGCCAGTAGTACTGCTTGCGGACCGGGTCGTAGGTCCAGTTGCTGGTCTCGGTGTCGACGAAGATGATCCGGGCGTCCGGGTACTGCTTGTCGTCGTCGGCCCACATGTAGAAGTCGCCGTACGGCCCGTCCGGGTCGCGGCGGGACTCCTGGAACCACGGGTGCTGGTCGCTGGTGTGGTTCATCACGAAGTCGATCACCACCCGCATGCCGCGCTTGTGCGCGGCGTCGGTGAACTCCATGAAGTCCGCCAGGTCGCCGAACTCCGGCAGCACCGACTTGTAGTCCGCCACGTCGTACCCGCCGTCCCGCAGCGGCGAGGCGAAGAACGGCGGCAGCCAGAGGCAGTCCACCCCGAGCCACTGCAGGTAGTCCAACTTCGAGGTGAGGCCCTTGAGGTCTCCCACCCCGTCCCCGTTGCTGTCCTGGAACGATCGCACCAGCACCTCGTAGAACACCGCCCGCTTGAACCACTCCGGGTCGAGCTTTCCCGGCGAGGTCTCGGCGAAGGTGTCGGGCACGGGCTCGTTGACTGTCACTGAGGGTTCCTCCGAACGGTGAGGAGGTGGGCCGGCCCGGTGGTGGGATCGAGCCGGACATAGTTGTGGCGGTGCCAGGTCCAGGAGGCTCCGGTGAGCTCGTCGTGGACCTGTAGCGGACCGTCCCAGGGCAGGGTGACGGTGGTCTCCTGCGGGTGCTGGGGGTCGAGGTTGACCACGGTGATGACGTGGTCGGTGAGACCGTCCTCGGTGGTGGCGGTCTTCGAGTAGGCCAGGATTTGGTCGTTGTCGGTGGGGTGGAAGGTGAGGTCGCGCAGCTGCTGCAGCGCGGGGTGCCGGCGGCGCAGCCGGTTGAGCACCGTGATCAGCGGCGCGAGGGTGTCGGGGCTGGTCCAGTCGCGGGGCCGCAGCTCGTACTTCTCCGAGTGGGCGTACTCCTCGGAGCCCGGCCGGGTCGGCTCGTTCTCGGCCAGCTCGAAGCCCGCGTAGACGCCCCAGCTCGGGGCCAGCGTGGCGGCCAGCACGGCCCGGACGGCGAAGGCGGCGGGACCGGCCCCGGCCAGGTGCCCGGGCAGGATGTCCGGGGTGTTGGCGAAGAAGTTGGGCCGCATGTAGGCGGCGGCGTCGCCGCTCAGCTCGGTCAGGTACTCGGTGAGCTCGGCCTTGGTCTCGCGCCAGGTGAAGTAGGTGTAGGACTGGTGGAAGCCGATCCTGCCGAGCGTGTGCATCATCGCCGGACGGGTGAAGGCCTCGGCCAGGAAGAGCACGTCCGGGTCGGTGCGGGCGATGTCGCCGAGCACCTTCTCCCAGAACAGCACCGGCTTGGTGTGCGGGTTGTCGACCCGGAAGATCCGCACGCCGTGCGCCATCCAGTACCGCAGCACCCGCAGGGTCTCCTTGACCAGGCCGTCGAAGTCCTGGTCGAAGTTGACGGGGTAGATGTCCTGGTACTTCTTCGGCGGGTTCTCGGCGTAGGCGATGGTGCCGTCGGGGCGGTGGGTGAACCACTCGGGGTGCTTGTTGACCCAGGGGTGGTCCGGGGAGCACTGCAGGGCGAAGTCCAGGGCGACCTCGATGCCCAGGGCGGTGGCCTCGGCGACGAAGTGGTCGAAGTCCTCGATGGTGCCCAGATCGGGGTGGACGGCGTCGTGGCCGCCCTCGGGGGAGCCGATCGCCCAGGGCGAGCCGACGTCGTGCTGACCGGCCGTCAGGGAGTTGTCGGGGCCCTTGCGGAAGGCTCGGCCGATCGGGTGGATCGGGGGGAGGTAGAGCACGTCGAAGCCCATCGCGGCGACCGCGGGCAGGCGTTCGGCGGCGGTCCTGAAGGTGCCGGAGACCGGCGGCAGGTTGCCGTCCGGGTCGATCACGGCGCCCTCGGAGCGTGGGAAGAACTCGTACCAGGAGCCGAACAGCGCCCGCTGCCGGTCCACCTGGAGCGGCAGCGGCCGGGAGGAGCTGACCAGCTCGCGCAGCGGGTAGCGGGCCAGCAGCTCGGTCACCTCGGGGGCCAGCGCGGCGGCGAGCCGGCTGAGCGGGGGCAGCCCCGGGTCGCGCAGCGCGTCCACGGCGGCCAGCACGTGCGCCCGGCCCTCCTTCTTCGGCACCCCGGCGGCGGCCCGCTCCAGCAGCCCGGCACCCTCCTCCAGCACCAGCGCGGTGTCGATCCCGGCCGGCAGCTTGACGGCGGCGACCTTGCGCCAGCTCGCCACCGGGTCGCCCCAGGCCTCCACCAGGTACGACCAGCGGCCGGGCGCGGTCGGCGTGACGTACGCCCCCCAGCGGTCGGTGCCCGGCTCCAGCTCGCGCATCGGGGTCCACGGGCCGCTGCGGCCGCGCGGGTCGCGGAGCACCAGGTTGGCGTTGACCGCCTCGTGGCCCTCGCGGAAGACGGTGGCGGTGACCCGGAAGCGTTCGCCGACCGCG